>NZ_WKJJ01000047.1 GCF_009674485.1 Pseudoduganella rivuli
CATCCCGAACAGGACCGTGAAACGACTTTGCGCCGATGATAGTGCTGCAACCAGTGTGAAAGTAGGTTATCGTCAGGCTAGTTATATAGAAAAACCCCGCTGAGTTAGCTCTTGGCGGGGTTTTTTGCTTTGGCAGTCCGCAGCAAATAATCAACTTGGTGAAAGATTTTCATCTCAGCGGTCAATTCATTTCATCCGGCTGCGGCGGTTTTTGCGCCGATGACCGTCTTACACTTCTCCTCGACATTACAAAAACCACCTTGTGGAGGAGCACATCATGCAGTCATGGACTCAAATCTATACGCCGCTCGGCAGCCTCTGGCTGTCCGCTTTGGCCGCCGCAGTTCCCATCATTTTCTTTTTCCTCGCGCTGGCAGTCTTGCGCATCAAGGGCCACGTAGCGGGCGCCATCACACTGGCGCTCGCGCTGGTGGTCGCCATCTTTGCGTATGGCATGCCGGTACCGCAAGCGCTGGCTGCCGCCGGCTATGGCTTTGCCTACGGTTTGTGGCCCATCGCGTGGATCATCATCACGGCAGTTTTCCTGTACAAGGTCGTCGAGCGCACGGGCCAACTGGCCATCATCCGCGCGTCGATCCTGGCCATCACGGATGACCAGCGTCTGCAAATGCTGCTGATCGGCTTTTCGTTCGGCGCCTTCCTTGAAGGTGCGGCCGGCTTCGGTGCGCCGGTGGCGATCACCGCCGCCTTGCTGGTGGGCCTGGGCTTCAATCCATTGTATGCGGCGGGCATGTGCCTGATCGCGAACACGGCGCCGGTGGCCTTCGGCGCGATGGGCATTCCCATCATCGTGGCAGGCCAGGTGACGGGCATCGACGCGATGCATATCGGCGCGATGGCCGGCCGCCAGTTGCCGCTGTTGTCGCTGTTCGTGCCATTCTGGCTGGTGTTCATGATGGACGGCATGCGTGGCGTGAAAGAAGTGTGGCCAGGCGCGCTGGTGGCGGGCGGCAGCTTCGCCGTGACGCAATATTTCACGTCGAATTTCATCGGCCCGGAACTGCCGGACATCACGTCCGCGCTGGTCAGCCTGGTGTCGCTGACGGTATTGCTGAAAGTGTGGCAGCCCGCAACCGAAAAGAATGCCGCACGCGGCACGGTGAACATGGGCGGCGCCGCCGCGCTGTCCGGTTTCGGCGGCGGCAATGTTGCAGGACCTGTCAGTGGCCGTACCCGTTCTCCTTATACGCCAGCGCAAACGATTCGCGCCTGGGCGCCGTTCGGCATCCTGACCGCCATCGTGACGGTGTGGAGCCTTCCCGGATTCAAGGCCCTGTTCGCGAAAGGCCCGCTGGCATGGACGGTCTTGAAAGTACACGTGCCCTTCCTCGACCAGATGGTCATCAAGACCATGCCTATCGTGACCGCGCCCAAGGCATATGAAGCGGTCTATAAACTCGATGTGCTGTCCGCGGTGGGCACGCCGATCCTGCTGACCGGCATCATCTCGATGATTTTGCTGGGCATGAAACCAGCCGATGGCGTACGCGCTTTCAAGGATACCGTGGTGGAACTGCGCCGTCCCGTGCTGTCGATCGGCCTGGTGCTGGCCTTCGCGTTCGTCGCCAACTATTCCGGCATGTCGTCGACATTGGCCCTGGTGTTGGCCGGTACCGGCGCGGCATTCCCGTTCTTCTCGCCATTCCTTGGCTGGCTGGGCGTGTTCCTCACTGGCTCCGACACGTCATCGAATGCCTTGTTCTGCTCCCTGCAAAACACGACGGCGCACCAGATCGGCGTGTCCGACACGCTGATGGTCGCCGCCAACACCACGGGCGGCGTGACGGGCAAAATGATTTCGCCGCAATCGATCGCCGTTGCTTGCGCCGCCACCGGTCTGGTGGGACGTGAATCGGAACTGTTCCGCTTCACGCTGAAACACAGCCTGCTGTTTGTCGTCATCGTCGGCGTGATGACGGTGCTGCAAGCATATGTATTCCCCGGGATGATTCCGCATTAGAATGCCTTAGCATTGCTGCACAACGCCCGTGCCAATGTGGACGGGCGTTGTTGCGTTTTGACCGGCACTTTCAGAGGACCGCCATGCCTAAACGATTCCCACCTGTTCATGCGCTGGCCGCGTTCGAAGCGGCCGCCCGTTCCGGCTCATTCGCAGTGGCGGCCAACCAGCTTTGTATTACGCCATCCGCGCTGTCGCACCGCATCCGCTTGCTGGAAGAGTTCGTCGGCGACCGCCTGTTCATCCGCGATGGGCGTGCGCCGACACTGACGGCGTTCGGCCGCAGCTACCTCGACGTGGTATGCGTGGCGTTGCGCACGCTGACGGACTTTCCGCTGCCAAACAAGACTTCCCCGGCGCAGCCGCGCATCAAGCTCACGGTGCCGCCCACGTTTGCCCGCTGCCTGTTGATGCCGCGCCTGGCCGGCTTTACCGAAGCGCATCCCGACATCGTCGTCGACGTCTTCCTGTCCGTGCCGTTGTACGACTTGAGCCTGTCCGAATCCGACCTGGAAGTGCGCTTTGGCGCCGGCAAGTATCCCGACCTGGAAACCGTGAAGCTGCTGGAGGAGCCGGCGTTCCCGGTTGTCAGTCCCGCATATCTCGAACGCATCGGCGGCCTGGCCAGCCCGGCAGATTTATCGAAAGCCAGGTTGCTGCGATCCGCATTGGAACCGTGGAAGCCGTGGTTCGACGAAGCGGGCCTGGACTGGCAGGAGCCCACGACCGGGCTGCGTGTCGACGATCTGGGCTTGTTGCTGGAAGCGGTGCGGCATGGCCATGGCGTCGGCCTGACCCGCAAGCACTTCGCGCAGCAAATGATCGCCGACGGCGAAGTGGTTGAGCTGTTCGACATCCGTCTCGCAACGCCGCCGCACGCGTATTACGTTGTCTACGAGCCCGCCGCACGCGCACGGCCGGAAGTGCAGCTGTTTATCGACTGGCTGCTCGCCACGTACAACAGCGCATGAAAATTATCGGATGCAGCGGTTAATTCTTTTCACCGCTTGAGCGGGCGGCCTGCCGCTACACTGGATTCAGTCAAACACATTGAGTCCAGCCGCCATGAATGCGCCCAGCCAGCAACCCTTATTGACAGCGGAACGCCAGCGCGCCCTCGTCGCTGAATTGCGTGCGGTGCTGCCGCCGCACTGCCTGTTATTCGACGAAGAAGATACCCGGCCTTATGAATGCGACGGCCTGACGGCTTACCGCCAGTTGCCGCTGGCGGTCGCGTTGCCGGAAAACGAAGCGCAAGTGGTGGCGGTGCTGAAGGCATGCCGCAAGCTGCAAGTGCCCATCGTGCCACGCGGTGCTGGCACCGGCCTGTCCGGTGGTGCGATGCCGATTGCCGAGGGTATCGTGCTGTCCACCGCGAAGATGAGCCGCATCGTCGCCATCGACGCCCATGCACGCACCGCCACCGTGCAGCCGGGCGTACGCAACCTGGCGATATCCGAAGCGGCGGCAAGCCACCAGCTGTATTACGCGCCCGATCCATCGTCGCAGATTGCCTGCACCATCGGCGGCAATATCGCGGAAAACGCGGGCGGTGTGCATTGTCTGAAATATGGCCTCACCTTGCACAATGTACTGCGCGTACGCATGGTGACTGCCGATGGCGACGTCGTCGAACTGGGCGGGACGGCGCCGGATGCGGCGGGCCTGGATTTGCTGGCCGTCTTCATTGGTTCGGAAGGCATGCTGGGCGTGGTGACGGAAGCCACGGTAAAGCTGACGCCGAAACCGTCGCTGGCCCGGGTCATCATGGCGTCGTTCGACGACGTGGTGCGCGGCGCCGATGCGGTCGCCAGCGTGATTTCCGCCGGTATCATCCCGGCCGGCCTGGAAATGATGGACCGCACCAGTGCGCGCATGGTGGAACCATTCGTTTGCGCCGGCTACGACACGGAAGCTGCCGCCATCCTGCTGTGCGAATCCGACGGCTTGCCGGAAGAAGTGGACGAAGAAATCAGCCGCATGCGCGACGTACTGGAGCGCTCCGGGGCAACGGCCATTGCCGTGTCCCGCGATGAAGCGGAACGCTTGCGCTTCTGGTCCGGCCGCAAGAATGCCTTCCCTGCCGCAGGCCGGATCTCGCCCGACTATTACTGCATGGATGGCACCATCCCCCGCCGCAAGCTGGCGGAAGTCCTGACGGGCATCGAAGCGCTGGCCCAGGAATATCAACTGCGCTGCGCCAATGTATTCCATGCGGGCGACGGCAACCTGCACCCGCTGATTCTATTCGACGCCAACCAGCCAGGCGAATTCGAACGCGCCGAGCGCTTTGGCGAAGCGATCCTGTCGCTGTGCGTGGCGGCGGGCGGCACCATTACGGGTGAACACGGCGTCGGCGTGGAAAAGCTCGATTCGATGTGCGAGCAATTCACGGTCGACGAAATCGCCGCATTCATCGCCGTCAAACGGGCGTTCGACCCTGCGCAGCAACTGAACCCGACCAAGGCCATACCGACACTGGACCGTTGCGCGCAATACGGCAAGCGCAAGGTCGATGGCGGCCGTTTCCGGTTCGCCCAATATGCGAGGCACTATGGATGACATGTTGAACACGTTCCGCGAGCGCGTGCTGCGCGCCGCGCAGGAAAAAGCGCCGCTGCGCATCCGGGGCGGCGGCAGCAAGGACTGGTATGGCAACCTGCCGCAAGGAGAGTTGCTGGAAACGGCGGATCACCAGGGCATCGTCAGTTATGAACCGACCGAACTGGTGATCACTGCGCGTTGCGGCACGCCGCTTCGCGATATCGAATCCGCGCTGGCCGGGCAAGGGCAAATGCTGGCGTTCGAGCCACCCCATTTCAACATGGACGCCACCATCGGCGGCGTCGTGGCCAGCGGTCTGGCTGGTCCGCGCCGCCAGGCTGCCGGCGCCGTGCGCGATTTCGTGCTGGGAACCACACTGATGGATGGCCGCGGCGAAGTGCTGCGCTTTGGCGGCCAGGTCATGAAGAACGTGGCGGGATATGACGTGTCCCGCCTGCAGGCTGGTTCGCTGGGCATGCTGGGGCTGATCCTCGACGTGTCGCTGAAAGTGTTGCCGCGCCCGCAGCTGGAAACCACGCTGCACCTGGAGCTGGATCAGGAAGAAGCATTGCAGCGCATGAATGTGTGGGCGGGCCAGCCATTGCCGCTGTCGGCCAGCGCCTGGCATGCCAATGTGCTGACGGTGCGCCTGTCGGGCGCGCAGGCCGCGGTCAATGCCGCGGTCCGCCGTATTGGCGGTGACGTGCTGGCCGCCGACGCGGCTGATACGTTCTGGCGCGACTTGCGCGACCAGCGCCATGCTTTCTTTACGCACGATGCCGGTCCGCTGTGGCGGCTGTCGGTGCCGACCGTTGCGCCGGCGCTGGCGCACCAGGGGGCGCAATTGATCGAATGGGGCGGCGGCCAGCGCTGGCTGCGCTCCGGCGATGCGCCCGAATCCCTGCGCGCACTGGCTGCACGGCATGGCGGACATGCGACCTTGTACCGTGGGGGCGCGCGGGAACAGGGTGTATTCCATCCATTGGCGCCTGCCATCCACACCATCCACCGCAACCTCAAAAACGCATTCGACCCGGCCGGCGTCTTCAATCCGGGCCGCATGTACCAGGACCTGTAACCATGCAAACCACACTTGCCGCCCAATACCAGGGCACACCGGAAGGACTGGAAGCGCAGGATATCCTGCGCCAGTGCGTTCATTGCGGCTTCTGCACCGCCACCTGCCCGACGTACCAGTTGCTGGGCGATGAACTGGATGGCCCGCGCGGCCGCATTTACCTGATCAAGCAGGTGCTGGAGGGCGCCACGCCCGGACCGAACACGCAACTGCACCTGGACCGCTGCCTGACGTGCCGCAACTGTGAAACCACGTGCCCGTCCGGCGTGCAGTATGGCCGCCTGCTGGATATCGGCCGCCACCTGGTCGACCAGCAGGTGCCCCGGCCTGCCGCGCAGCGTGCGGCCCGCACCTTGCTGCAGGAAGCGTTGCCCCGCAGCTGGCTATTCAAGCCTGCCATGAAAGCCGGCCAGTGGCTGCGGCCCGTCTTGCCTGCCGCGCTGCGCGGCAAGGTGGCGCGGCCCGCGCCGGCAGGGCAGTGGCCCCGTTCCAGCCATGCCCGCAAAATGCTGCTGCTCGATGGCTGCGTGCAGCCTTCGATGGCGCCAAACATCAATGCTGCCACAGCGCGTGTACTCGATGCACTGGGCGTCGAACTGGTGGTGGCGCCGAAAGCGGGATGCTGCGGCGCGATCCGCTATCACTTGAACGACCAGCAGGGCGGCCTGGATGATATGCGGCGCAATATCGATGCATGGTGGCCGCTGGTGGAAGCGGGGGCGGAAGCCATCGTCATGACGTCGTCCGGTTGTGGCGCAACGGTCAAGGATTACGGCCACCTGCTGCGCCATGACGCCGCATATGCGGACAAGGCGGCCCGCATTTCCGCGTTGACCAAGGACGTCAGCGAAGTGCTGTGCGGTTTCCAGGATGCGCTGGCGCAGCGGGCCGACAGGGAACGGGCGCACAAGGTCGCCTATCACCCGCCGTGCACGTTGCAGCACGGTCAAAAGATACGGGGCAAGGTGGAGGAATTGCTGCGTGCAGTCGGTGTCGACGTGCGGCTGTGCGCGGACAGCCATTTATGCTGCGGCTCGTCAGGCACCTATTCGCTGTCGCAACCGGAATTGTCCGGCCAGCTGCGCGACCGCAAGCTGGCGGCGCTGCATGCGACGGGCGCGGAGCGCATCGTGTCCGCCAACGTGGGATGCCAGAGCCATTTGCAGGCCGGGACCGATCGGCCGGTCGAACACTGGATCGAGTTGCTGGACCGGCTGTTGCGTTAGCCGTTAAAGGTTCGCTGCATCGGCTGCGGCAACCCGGCTGGCGACATAATCGATGTGCGCCTGCATGGCCGCTTGCGCTTCGTCCGCCCGGGCGCCGCAAATGGCCTCGCAAATGGCGCGGTGCTGCAGCAGCAAATGCCGGCTCACATCCGGCGCCTGCGCCCGCAGGCTGCTGCCATTGGCGGTGATATGTTCGCGCAGCATGCCGATCACGCTGGCGTGTAAATGCAGGAACATCGTGTTGTGCGATGCCAGCGCAATCGCTTCATGCAGCCGCGCATCGGCCACCGCTTCGCCGGGCTGGTCGTCCGCCTGGCGTGCCTGTTCCAGCGCCGCCAGTTGCGCGCGGATGCGCTCGCGGTCTTCGTCCGTGCAGCGCAGCGCCGCGAAATAAGCGGTGGCCCCCTCCAGGACACGGCGGAATTCCAGCACATCGTCGCGTACTCCAGGGTGCTCCGCGATCAGCTGCCCCCACGGGGAGGGCGACGCTGTCCCCGTGCGCAGCTGCTCCGTTACATAGACGCCGGCGCCATGGCGGCTGCGCAGCAGGCCCCGTGCCGCCAGCCGCTGGATCGCTTCGCGTACTGTATTACGCGACACGCCATAGTTTTCCGCCAATATCCGCTCGGCAGGCAGCCGCGCATGGGCGGGATAGGTGCCGTCCAGCAGCGCCGTTTCAATTTGCCGCATCACGTTTTCCACCCGGCCCGCGTCCTGTTTCATACTGTTCCCCCTTGGGAAGACAGCATACCAAAAATTGGTCCAACCAATTTGTGCCTGGGAAAAAATGCGGCAATGATGGGCGAATACGAAAGCACCGCGGAGACCTTACCATGCAACCTCGCCAGTACCCGGCTTCACCGCCGTCCGATGTTTATTTGTTCGGCACCTGTGTCATTGACTTGTTCATGCCGCAAGCGGGGCTGGATGCCGTGCGCCTGCTGGAGCGGGAGGGCGTGACCGTCCATTACCCGCGCGGCCAGAGTTGCTGCGGCCAGCCGGCCTACAGCAGCGGCAATCCGGACCAGTCGCGCGACGTGGCGCGCTCGCAGATGGCGCTGTTCAGGGAAGACTGGCCCGTGATCGTGCCGTCCGGTTCGTGCGCGGGCATGATGCGCCACCACTGGCCGGAACTGTTCCACGACGATCCGGCGCTGGCGCAACAGGCGCGCGCGCTGTCGGAGCGCATTTATGAATTGAGCGAATTCCTGCTGAACGTCCTGCACGTGCAATATCCGGCGCAGCCGCAAGCCAATGAAGACGTGGTGCTGCACACGTCGTGCGGCGCCCGCAGGGAAATGGGAACTCGGATGCACGGCGTCGCGCTGGTCGATGATTTGCCCGGGGTGCGCCGACTCGAGCACGTGCGCGAATCGGAATGCTGTGGCTTTGGCGGCACTTTTTGCCTGAAGCACCCGGATATCTCGGGCGCCATGGTGGCGGACAAGGTGGCGTCGGCCTGCGCGACAGGCGCGAGGCGCGTGGTTTCCGCTGATTGCGCGTGCCTGCTGAATATCGGCCATGCGGCAAAGCAGAGCGGGGCGCCTTTGGTCGTCGAGCATATGGCCAGTTTCCTGTGGCGCCGTGCCAATGGGCTGGCTGCGGGCGAGGAGGGACAGCCATGATGAATGCACGTGAACGGATGCTGGGGCGCTTGCGCGCCGCCGCGCCCGCGCCATCTCCTGCCGGCGCCATGCGGGAACTGGATGCGCGGATTGCTGCGCACTATGACGGTCCCCGTCCGGATGCGGCTGCACTGGTCGACGGACTGGAAAACGCGCTGCGGGGATCGCGCGCCGACGTCTGGCGCGCGACGGCCGCCGAGTGGCCTGCGCAACTGGCGGCCAGGCTGGCGCAGCATGGCGTGAAGCGTTTGCTGCTCGATCCGTCCCGCGCGGAAGGCGCCGCGTTGCACGGCGCGTTGGAGGGGGGCATTGAAGCATTGCCATTCAATGGTCCGCTGGAAGGATGGAAGGGCGAATTGTTCAACACCGTGGATGCGGGATTTACTATGGCCCGGTCCGGCATTGCCGCCACCGGCACGTTGATCCTGGAGCCGGATGCGGGGACGCCGCGCACGGTATCGCTGGTGCCGCCGCTGCATGTCGCGCTGGTGTATGCCGATACGCTGCACGCGACGCTGCATGACGCGGCGCGCGATGAGCGGTGGCGCGACGGCATGCCAACCAACCTGGTGCTGGTATCGGGACCGTCGAAAACATCGGATATCCAGCAAACCCTCGCATTTGGCGCACATGGTCCGCGCTGGATGTGGGTCATCATCGTGACGGGAGAACAGCCATGACCGGGCAAACCATGCACTTCGTTGCACCGGAAGACTTTCACCAGCGGGCCCGCGCCGCGCTGAACGACCCCAAACTGCGCGCCAGCTTCCGTGGTGCGATGGATTTCCTGCAAACGAAACGCAGCAGCCAGTTCCCGGATGCGTCGGAGCTGGAACATTTGCGCGACCTGGGTGAAGCGATCCGCCAGCATGCGCTGGCCAACTTGCCGCAATTGCTGGTGCAGCTGGAAGAGAAGCTGACGGCGGCCGGTGTGCACGTGCACTGGGCCGAAACGGGCGACGAAGCCAATGAAATCATTTTGCGCATCGCGCAGCGGCGTGGCGCACGCACGGTCATCAAGGGCAAGTCGATGGCCAGCGAAGAAATCGAGCTGAATCACTACCTGGGTGAGCGGGGTGTCGAATGCATTGAATCGGACATGGGCGAATACATTGTGCAGATGGCGGGCGAAAAGCCGTCGCACATCGTGATGCCGGCAATTCACAAGACGCGCGAGGAAATCGGCACCTTGTTCGAGCAGCACATTCCCGGCACGACCTACAGTGACGACGTGGATACGCTGATCCAGACCGGGCGGCGCGCGTTGCGCACGGCATTTGCGGAAGCCGATATCGGTTTGTCCGGCGTGAATTTCGCGGCGGCCGATACCGGCACGATCTGGCTGGTGGAAAACGAGGGCAATGGACGGCTGTCGACCACGGTGCCGGATGTGCATATTGCCATCATGGGCATGGAAAAAGTCGTGGCGAAGCTGGAGCACATCGTGCCGCTGGCCAGTTTGCTGACGCGCTCCGCGACGGGGCAGCCGATCACCACGTACTTCAACCTGATCTCGGGTCCCCGCCGCGACGGGGAGCTGGATGGGCCGCGCGAAGTGCATCTGGTGTTGCTGGATAACGGCCGCACGCAGGCGTATGCGGATGAACAGTTGCGCGCGACGCTGCAGTGCATCCGCTGCGGCGCGTGCATGAATCACTGTCCTGTCTATGCGCGCATTGGCGGCCATGCGTATGGCACCACGTATCCGGGGCCGATCGGCAAGATCATTTCGCCCCACTTGCTGGGACTGGAAGCGACGGCCGACCTGGCGACCGCGTCGAGCCTGTGCGGCGCGTGCGGCGAAGTGTGCCCGGTGCGGATACCGATTCCCTCGCTGCTGGTGCGGCTGCGCACGGAGGCCAACCGGAATCCCCATGAACAGGTTGCCCATCCGCTGAAAGGGCAGGGGGCGAAGTTCAGCCGTGGTGACAAGCTGGTGTGGCGCTTCTGGAGTGGTGCGTTTTCCCACCCCACTGTTTATAAGCTGTTCCGCTGGGCGGCCACGCGGTTCCGCACGCTGACGCCGTCCGAGCAGTTGGGCTGGACGCAGCACCGCGCGCCGCTGAAACCGGCGCCCCGCAGCCTGGCCGATTTGATGCGGGAAAAGAATCAGCCGGAATAAGCCCTTGCAAGCCGCGCAGCGGCTTGCTATAGTTCTGTCCCCGCAGCGCTGCGACAGATCAACGAAACAGCGTAGCAGGATGAAGTAAAGACGAGGGGTTGACGAATATCACGAAACACTAGATAATCTCGCTTCTCTGCTGCTGACGAACAAAACGCTTCGTCGAATACGAAAAGTAAGCAGCCTTCTTTAAAAATAAACAGTCGATAAGTGTGGGTGT
>NZ_WKJJ01000048.1 GCF_009674485.1 Pseudoduganella rivuli
CCCCGCCGGCGCAAAACATTTCCCATCCCAAACGTATAACCGCCGAGCCCGCCATTTCCCAGGCGCCGCCCCAGGCCAGCTGGACCGCACCAGCGCCCGCAGGAGGCGATAAATCTGCGCAGGTAGCCCAACCCCAATCAACCCGTCCAAAAACCGTTTTAAAGCCCTTTGGAGCCCTCCAAACCCTGGATGCCACCAACCCCTTACCCCGGATTCGAAAAAACGCCTAATCGGCCGCCCCCGGCCCGGACCTCCCGGAACCGCCCCGGGAATTCAAAACCGGTCTTCCAACCCGACTTTATGCCAATACTTGGCACGTATATGCCAATCGTCGGCATAAAACCCCGCCTTTTACCCGCTCGGAGCCCGTTTTAATGGCCATAAAGCCAATTGGCCCCGGATTAACCCTTTTCGCCGTTTTTCCCGCCGCGGCATTATCCGGCCCGACCCGGCTCCTAAATCCGCGCCCGCCCTGAACCCCGCCGAGGCCCCTGGCGAGCCCCAGGAAGGCTCGCTACGCCCCTGCGGTGCGCCCTATGCAGCCAAACCAGCCAGCATAGACAACAGGGTAAATCCCATTTCCCGTATTCATAACGGAAAACAAAACCATAAACCCGTGCGTCCTCCATGGAATCGCCAGCCAATCAAACCCACCATGGCCGCTTTCCATTTCAAACCACGCGCCCATCATTTCATCGACAGCCGGAAATAATAAACCGTGACGCGTCACTTCAATTTTTCTGGCTTTTTGAACAGATCAAATCATCAAACAATTGGTGGCAAAAATAATCCTGATAATCAAAAGCCACAATCATTCGATGCTTCGGCTTTAAACGTATTCAATCCCGCTCAATAATAGGACCAATTACCGATTTCTCTCTATTCATATTCAATCGAAATACAAATTCTCACAAAACAATATCCTATTTCAATTAGTCATAACCAACAAGCATTAAAGAATCCTATTTTTCTTATTCATTGATTTAATTAAACAAGCCAACCACATTAAAAATCATAATATACCATATTTTTCCAGCGTCGCAATTTTCAAATCATCCGATATATAGCATCGGCAACACGCAAATAAATCAGCCAATTACTTACGCGAAGTAGAGAATTCCATACCATGCGCATATAAAAATACCGATCGCAAAAACAAATCATCGATCATAAAAATATTCACGCGCAAAAACAATCAAAGCAAATGCGATCGCGCCTGTTAACTCAAATAACCAAGTCAACTAAATATTCTGACGCGCGCCCGCCGGCGCTTGTCTCCGGTCGAATTTGCTTCGCAAATCAAGCCCCGCTAAAGCGGGGTCGATCCGGCCGGTTATTTCGGAAAATCGGAAATACAAAAACCCTTTAAAAACATTGGTAACGCATCGCCCATGGCTCAGGCAGATATTGCAAGACAGGCATCGGTATGTGCAGGCCAGCGGCCCAGGCGGCCGCCGCGTCCCGAGAGGGCGCGGGGTTTCGGCCGGCGCCACGGCGCGCAGGGCCCGGAGCCCGGCTCAAGCCGGGTGAGGCGGTAGGGGCCGGTCCGGCAGGACTGCCCCGCAGGGGCACCCCGTAGCCCGCCGAAGGTCTGCGCGACCGTTCCGCGGCGGAAACTTTGCGCAATCGCAACACCAAAAATTTCGAAAGGAGGAAATTTCTGGTGGGAAGTTGAAAAAGTGTCACGATGAGCGTCGCGTAAGCGATGCGCAGCGGCCCGCGGCCCCGGCAGGGGCGGGGGTCTTTCTATGCCCCCTTCAGGGGGCCTGGAGCAGTACGAATCGGGCGAAAGCCCATGAGTGTTTTTAGGTTTACTGTTTTTACTGTTTTATCTATATAGAGATTGGGACACTTTTTCCGGTGTATTGGGACACTTTTTCCGGTTGTATTGGGACACTTTTTCCGGTTAACGTATCTTTGGGACACTTGACAAACGATGTACCAATAGCATAATGGTACACCCGAAAAACGATGTACCAATAACCGGAAACTATGTCCCAATAGGGGCTGATTTTTCGCGTCCGACCAACCGGAAAGTATGTCCCAATAGGTGACCAATGCAGGCCAAAGCCCAGCACATGATCAGGCTCGACAAAGACCGGATGTTGTGTGATATGCAAGTCAACATGAGCAATTCGCTGGCCAGAAGCGCGCATGGGCTCTCGTTGTCGGAGAAACGCATTATCGCGGCCTGCATTGCCAAGACCGACCAACTCCCCAGCATGGAAGCCGTCAGAGAGCGTGGCGCCTGGCTGGTGCGCCTTTCTGCCGCCGATTATGCGGAAACGTTCGACGTCGACCTGGACACGGCCTATGACCAGCTCCAGGCTGCCGCCAAAAACCTGTTCAAACGCTACATTACTGCCGTTCGGGACACGAAAAACGGGCCGGAAATCTACCACTGCGTGTGGGTGGGCGCGGTGCGCTACCACAAGGGCGAAGGCTGGATTGAACTGTCTTGGTGGCATGAGATTGTGCCGCACCTGTTCAACCTGGCAGGGGAGTTCACGCAGTACAAGCTCACGCAGGCAACGGCGCTGCGCTCGATGTACTCGTGGCGGTTATTCGAACTCTTGCAATCGTGGAAGGGAACGGGCTGTTATCAGCCATCGCTCGACGACTTCTGCAAGTCGATGGAAGTGCCGGAGTCCTATCGGAAGAATTTCAAGTTGATCCGGACCCGCGTCATCGAGCCGGCCGTCCAGGAGCTGGTCGAGAAAAACAACATGCCGATCACCTGGAAGACGCTTAACGCGGGCCGCAAAGTGGTTGGGCTCGATTTCATGTTCAAGCCTGTGGAAGTTCTCGAGGAAGAGCCCGGCGAGTCGCTCAGGCCGATGATTGCAGAAGACCAAGCCTACCGCGACAAGCTGGAAGCCAATGGCCAGCAGCGCATCGATGCCGCGCTGAATGAGGTCGAATAAGCCGCAAAGCTCGTATCCATGCGGGTTTCGACCTTAACTATGACATTTTTAGGGTCGAACTCGGTGCGACCGGAAATTTGTCGTGATGAAGCCATCACTCCCCCAGCACCTCCGGCCGGCGCCGCCTGAGCCACTGGTACAGCGTATTGGGCGACACATCGAGCAACTTGGCCATGGCCCGCTTGTTGAGGTTGAGCTCGAGGTAGTGGTCGATCTTCCTGGCATGCGCATCGAGCGCCAGGGTCTTGGCCTCGCCAGGCGGCCGCCCCAGCACCGTCCCCTCGGCCCGCACCCTGGCCAAGCCCTCCTTGGTCCGCTGCACGATGAAATCGCGCTCGATCTCCGCCGCCAGGCCAAAGATGGTGGCGTAGATCTTCGACTGCAGCGACCCATCCATGATCATGGCGCTCTTGACCACGTGGATCGCCACCTGGGCGTTGGCGGCCGCCTGCATGATCTCCAGCACCTGCAGGGTGGAACGCGCCAGGCGCGACACCTCGCTGACCACGATCACGTCGCCGGCGACGCAGCTGCCCAGCAGCACGCCGATTTCCCGCTGCCGCCAGTCGACCTTGCTGCTGACGGTGTCCTCCACCACCTCCGGCACGCCCAGCTTGCGGGCCGCGCAGTACTCCAGCACCCCGAGCTTCTGCGTGTTCACGTCCTGCATGTCGGTCGACACGCGCAAATAGGCGAACAGAGCCATGTCCGATTCCCTTAAGTGTTCAGTATTTGACTTTATTTGAACACATAACGTTCAAATAAAGTATTGAGAAATGTTGAACACAAGCGGCCGGATGATCTGCGCACACGTGTGCGCAGTCGCGTGCACATTAGGGGTAAACCCATACCGTCAAAATGCGTAGATGCGGCCGTAGGAAAGATGTAAGAAGGGATGGTCCTGAGACCCGCATGAATCCTCACTCAGTAGTTCGGAACTTGCGCCTTAATGGCTCAGGTTTCGCACCTTAATGGCTCAAATGTTTTACTTATTTTGACCCATTAAGTATCATGATGTGAGCGTTTAATTCTCAAAATGTAGGTGCAAAATGACCCAAGAAAATGAGCCGCAGCCTAATACCAGGCGCGGCATCGTCCTCTATGAGACCAATCCTTTCATGCTCGGAGTAAAACCGCGCACTAGGCGCGTGGCCAATAAACGCGGCAACATGATGCTGGTCAGTAGCGATACCGGCGAAGTGCAGGCGCCGGTGGCCGGTTTTTGGGAGGCGGAACAGGTGGACGCTGCCAAGTTCGTGAAACTCTTCGTGAATGGCGTCAAAGCCCTCAAGGAACTGACTGGTTCAGGTACCAAGGTGTTCGAAGTGCTGTACCTGCGCATTCAAGAGAACATCGGTAAAGACCGGATCTTCATGTCCTTTTCCGATCTGGATCAGGCGATTACGCCGATGAGCCATAGCACCTACAAACGCGGCCTGGCCGAATTGATCCAGAAGGGATTTGTTGCAGCAACTCCGACACAAGGCTGGTTCTGGCTCAACCCGGATTACGTCTTCAACGGGGACCGCCTCGCCTTCGTTAAGGAATACCAGAAGGTCTCCCGCCCGAAACGTGCCCAGGTTGATACCAAGACCATGGATATTTTCGAGCAACTGAAGCACGAATGATCACTTCGCCTCATCCCCCTCCAGCTGCAGGAACACGGCCCGCTTGATGTAGCTGGCCCGCGCAATCCCCTGCCGCTTGGCCATCTTGGTCAGCCGCTCGAGCTGCTCCTTGCTCAGCCGCAGCGTAATCTGCACGCCGTCCTCCTCCGCAGCCTTGGGCTGCCGCGCCGGCTTGGCCATCCTGGGCGCGTCCGGCGCCGCCTGGATGAACTTCTGCAGCGCGCTTTCCATCTCGTGAACGAGCGGTTTCTTGGTAATCGCCATATCGGGCTCCCGCGAGAAATTGAATATCAATCAGAGATTCTAAGAATATTCATTGAATATTCAAAATAGCGATTGCAGCAACGCGTTCAACTCGGCAATCGCCTTGTCGTCGCGCGGTGTCAGCTCCAGCACCGACATCCCGTTCCCCGCCGCATTGGCAATGCTCTTGCGGCGCCGGATCGGCGTATCGAGGTATTGCAGCGCCGGATAGTCCGCCACGGCCGCCGCCGCATCCTCGTTGTCGGTACCGGCGGTATCGGCCATGTTCAGCACCGCATAGGCCTGCAGCCCGTCCCGCATGGCGCGCGCCTCCTCGATCAGGGCGGCAATGTCCGCCACCGCCCACACATCGATGGAGCGCGGCTGGAACGGCACCACCACCAGGTCCGACAGCACCAGGGCGGCCCGCAGCGCCGTGCTGTCGCGCCCGCCGGCATCGATGACGATGTCCTCGAACTTATTGCGCTGGTGCAGCACCTGCGTGCGCAGCTGGCCGCCGTCCGCATAGTGCGCGGTGGCGATCGCCGGCAGCCGGTCCGCCTCGCCGCGGATGGCCAGCGCGGTCGACGCCGTCGCCTGGCGGTCCGCGTCCACCAGCCACACGTCGCGCCCGGCCATGGCCCGCGCAATCGCAATGTTCAGCGCCAATGTGGTCTTGCCAACACCGCCCTTGGTCGAGCCCACCGTGATGATTTTTCCGCCCATGCATGCCTCCTGGATAAGGTTGAACGACTATACAGGATTCCACCAATTTGACTGCTATTTGAATATTCAAAAGATAGTCTTTTGATGGTCTTTTGCAGAGTCCGCTAACTGAACAAAACCGTCCCTAAAACCCGGACGCCCGCCGAGCCCGGATGATCGCCGTCACGGCTCGGCTCGTAACACCCTCAGCCGCCTGCCGCGAAATTTCATTTTTCTCAACATCGGATCCCGCCGCCGGCCGGACAATCCCCGCAGGGCCCGCCGGCCCCGGGGAGTTGCCCATGAAAATGCTGATCCTGCGCAGCGGCCGCCGCTTCGACCAGTTGCGCGCCTGCGTCCCCATCGTGCGCACCAAGACCCGCAAATACGGCGCCGTGCTGGACGAGCACTGGCTGCCCACCCGGCGCGACTGGCTGATCCTGGGCGCCAACGCCGCCGGCAAAACCCGCTGGCTGCAGCGCCTGCACCGCCACGCCCCGCAGATCTGGCGCAATCAGCCCGCCTTGCTGCTGCGCGCGGTCGACCCGATCGGCGCCTGGTCGTCCGATCCCCGCATCCAGGCCCATATGGAAGCCACCAGCAAGCAGCCCTGGAGCAAGGCCAAGGCCTGGGAGAAAAGCGACTGGCTGATCCGCTGGGTCGAACACCATCACGCCGTGCTGCTGCTGGACGACGCCCACCAGCTGGCCGGCCGCAAGCTCGACATCGCGCAGCGCCTGGCCCTGGTGGCCGGCCGCATCGTCACCGGCGCGAGCCAGGAAAGCCGCATCCCGATCAACCTGCGCCTGGCGCTGCTGCGGCGCGAGCCCGTCGTCGAGGCCTTGAAATCCGACGCCGCCTACGACGCCACCGCCGTGTTCCTGTGGCTGCTGATCCTGGCGGCCCTGGGCGCCGGCGCCTGGCAGCTGGCCGCGATCCTGGGCGGCATGAAGTTCCTCGGCCGGGGCAGCCGTGCCGCGCGCCAGACGTAGCCTCATGCTGGCGTTATTGATCCTGCTGGCCGGCGCGCCCGGCGCCGGCACCGACCTCGACAAGCCGCCGCTGACGGTGCCCCTGTTCGATGGCGCCGAACGCACGATTCAACCGCCGCCAGACCCGTTAAAACGCCCGACAATCCCCGATTACCGCCGCTTATTCGACCTGACGGTGGCTTGTTGGCCCGAAAAATCGTGGTTTCGGGGCGAATTGCACGTGGAAGGCCGCCTGGCAAACAAGAAAAACGCCCAAAACAGCGCCCTGGACCCGAATTCCGGCACGATTACCACCCGCGACGACCGCTATATCGCCCTGGTGGCCCGGATTCCCCTGATGTCCGCCTCCGAGCTCGACAAGGAGAGGAACCGCGAAGCCGAGCGCCGGGGCAAGATTGCAGAGGCGGTCGGCAGCCTGGTCAGCGCCTACGCCGAGCGCGTGATGCAAACCCGCCAGTTGAGCCTGCTGCAGGCGCTGGAGAAGCGCGCCCAGGAGCGAGTGCGGGTCGGCGTGGCGGAAACCGGGGAGCAGGTGCGCTACCTAGAGCAGGTCGCCGCTCTGGAAACCCGGATCCAGGCCCTGCACGGCGATGAAATCAAGGCGAGATTGCACCTGCTCGGCATGTGCGACGAGACCAACATGGCCCGCATCGACGCCTACCTCGACACTTTTCACACGGGAAATCAATGACATGCGCTGGATCAGCCACATCGCGATCGCCGCCAGCCTGTGCGCCGCCGCCAATCCCGGCGCCGTGCCGGCTGCGGTGCTCGGCTCCACCTTCCCCGACTGGTCGGAGTGGATCCTGCGCGCCGTCACCGGCCGCAAGGTGCGCCACCGCGGCGCCACCCACTACCTCAGCACCTGGCTGCTGCTGGCCGGCTTCGCGGCCCTGTTGTGGGACTGGCAAGGCTGGCTGCTGTGGTTCGCCCTGGGCAACGTCATCCACTGGTTCTGCGACGCCCTGACGGTCAGCGGCGCCCCGGTCGGCTGGTGGTCCGACCGCCGCGTCACCCTGTTCGGCGGCCGGGTGAAAACCGGCAGCATGGCGGAGCTGGCCATCACGGCCGGCATCGTGGCGCTGTGCGCCGTGGTCATTTACACCAGACGCGACGTCCCCGGCACCTTCATCCCCTTCTTTTACCGCTACGACCGCCTCTACCGGGACGGCCTGATCGACGGCAGCGAGTGGAAACAGCACCGTTTCGACTTCATTTGAGGTGCAAAACCCACCAAAATGCCTGCAATCGGCACGGTAAAGCCAGAAGAAGACAGAAATTCCCAAAACATGCGAAAACTTCGCAGCAAAACCGCCCTCCATCCCACTTTCCAACCAAAGCGGTGGACAACTTTCCACAGCCCCGCCCGCCAAGCCTGATGACGTAACTGATTGATAACAATACAAAAACAACAACGCGAAAATGACAACCGTCATGCAGCGCAAACATCCGCGCCAGGACAGCAGCGAACGTCGGCCAGCGCGCCAACGCCAAATGAGACGACAAATGTCTCAGCCTAAATATTTGATTTGATTGGAATGGACAGGCAATGAGTCGTCCGCGTGGACAGCGGCGATATTCTCATCGTGAGGCAGGAGCGGGATTCAAAACTGCCAACATTGTCAACCACTCTAATCCTTCCGGATAATTATTCCGATTCTTCCGGATCGATTCCATGTTGCCAGCGACTTCACTTTAATTCTTCCCAGCGTTTCGGTTATTGATTCCGGCACACTGTTTGCTTTGCCTTTTAAAGACTTCCGGCTGGCATTTTGCTCTTCCGGTTATCACCGCCTGGTGGATTATTGCCGCTACTCGCCGGGTTATCTGCCACCCGCTTTCGCCGCCTGACTGCCACCTTGCCGCTTTTACCGAAGAGCGCGCCGCCATTTGAATTGCCACCGGTCCGTCTGATTTGCTGCTCAACTGACCTGGGCGGGAAGCGCTGCGGTTTTCGTTTTGCTTTGCATTTCTTGCCAGGGCTTCGGCGGGAACTGGAGCAAATCAAACACCGTGAAAGAATAATACCATCACCTTTCCCATCCGTACCAGTAAAAGTTATTCGGCACAAACCGCTTCATGGCATTTTGACGACACGCAAACATAAGCCCGGACCGCTGCCGCTATTCACCACCGTCCCTATCCCGTCATTTTCAAGCGTTGCACGACCTCCACCATACACCATCAACCAGGTGGAACCATCGCAAGACCTCATTCAAAGTCGCCAGCAGCGATTCAAATCATCGGAAAGCGACCAGCGTTGATTCAACCGCACTGCATTGAGATTGAATGGTCCATTTCAAACCCAATACATTCACATTTAAACGCTGTTCCAACCCCGATCCATTCATCCAGTCGCCCTGGTTGAAGCATTCCGGCCATTCAACCATTCAATGCCATGCCCGAACCCCCTCTCATCCCGTGGCCGGAAATAAAAAAAAGCAGGCCCGCAGCCCGCTTTCAGCATTTGCCCCCGCCCGAATTCCCGCACCCGCCAGGAAAAATCACTCCCCAACCCCGCCGGCGCAAAACATTTCCCATCCCAAACGTATAACCGCCGAGCCCGCCATTTCCCAGGCGCCGCCCCAGGCCAGCTGGACCGCACCAGCGCCCGCAGGAGGCGATAAATCTGCGCAGGTAGC
>NZ_WKJJ01000049.1 GCF_009674485.1 Pseudoduganella rivuli
GCTCGAGGGCATCAACAACAAGATAAAGGTAATGAAACGGATGGCCTATGGCTATCGCGACTCGGAATTCTTCTTCCTGAAGATCAAAGCAGCGTTTCCCGGCAATCCGTGAAGAACCTTTTTTTTTATCGTGCGCGCTGGAAATAATATTCGTCGTATCGTAGAGAAAAATGTTTCCAAATGTTATTGCAAAATGCGCAAAGTAACAATTTTCCTACACTATGCATTTTCGCATCTTAAAATCTTGACTCACTCGCTTGTAAGAGTATCTTTTACCTGCCCGTGTCCATTCCCCATGAGGATGTCCCGATGAACGATATGACTGAACTGGCTGACCAGCTCGACGTCAAGCTGCTGTTGCAGACCCTGATGGCGCTGAAGCGGGGCGATTTCACCGCGCGCATGCCGTCCGACTGGACCGGCATGTCCGGCAAGATCGCCGATACCCTGAACGACATCATCGAGACCAAGGAAAAAATGGTCAAGGCCGTGACCGACGTGTCGCGCGTGGTGGGCCGCGAAGGCCGACTGACGCAACGTGCGTCGGTGCCGCACGTGTCCGGCGGCTGGGCCACCATCATCAGCTCCGTCAATACACTGATTGACGACCTGGTGCGCCCGACCACGGAAATGGCGCGCGTGATCGGCGCCGTGGCCAAGGGCGACCTGTCGCAAACCATGGCGCTGGAAGTGGACGGCCACCCGCTGAAGGGGCAATACCTGCGGGCGGCAATGACCGCCAACACCATGGTGGAACAGTTGTCGTCGTTCTCGTCCGAAGTGACGCGGGTGGCGCGCGAAGTGGGTACCGAAGGTAAGCTGGGCGGGCAGGCGCAGGTGAAAGGCGTGGCCGGCACGTGGAAAGACTTGACCGACTCGGTGAACTCGATGGCGGGTAACCTGACGTCGCAGGTGCGTAATATCGCGGAAGTGACGACGGCCGTGGCCAACGGCGACTTGTCGAAGAAAATCACGGTGGACGTGCGCGGCGAGATCCTGCAGCTGAAAGACACGATCAACGTGATGGTGGACCAGTTGCGGTCGTTCGCGTCCGAAGTGACGCGGGTGGCGCGGGAAGTCGGTACCGAGGGTAAGCTGGGCGGCCAGGCGTATGTGCCGGGCGTGGGCGGCACATGGAAAGACTTGACCGACAACGTGAACTTCATGGCGTCGAACCTGACCGGCCAGGTGCGGAACATCGCGGCGGTGACCACCGCCGTGGCGAACGGCGACTTGTCGAAAAAGATCACGGTGGACGTGAAGGGCGAGATTCTCGAACTGAAAAACACGATTAACGTGATGGTCGACCAGCTTTCTTCCTTCGCATCCGAAGTGACGCGGGTGGCGCGGGAAGTCGGTACCGAAGGCAAGCTGGGCGGCCAGGCGCAGGTGAAAGGCGTGGCCGGTACGTGGAAAGACTTGACCGACTCGGTGAACTCGATGGCGGGTAACCTGACGGGCCAGGTGCGGAACATCGCGGACGTGACGACCGCCGTGGCGAACGGCGACTTGTCGAAAAAGATCACGGTGGACGTGAAAGGCGAGATTCTCGAACTGAAAAACACCATCAACGTGATGGTGGACCAGTTGAACTCGTTCGCGTCGGAAGTCACCCGGGTGGCGCGCGAAGTGGGTACCGAAGGTAAGCTGGGCGGCCAGGCCAACGTGCCTGGCGTGGCCGGTACGTGGAAAGACTTGACGGACGGCGTGAACTCGATGGCGGGTAACTTGACCGGCCAGGTGCGTAACATCGCGGAAGTGACGACGGCCGTGGCGAACGGCGACTTGTCGAAAAAGATCACGGTGGACGTGAAAGGCGAGATTCTCGAGCTGAAAAACACGATTAACGTGATGGTGGACCAGTTGTCATCGTTCGCATCCGAGGTGACGCGGGTGGCGCGTGAGGTCGGTACCGAGGGTAAGCTGGGCGGCCAGGCGTATGTGCCGGGCGTGGGCGGCACGTGGAAAGACTTGACCGACAACGTGAACTTCATGGCGTCCAACCTGACGGGCCAGGTGCGTAACATCGCGGCGGTGACCACCGCCGTGGCGCGCGGCGACTTGTCGAAGAAAATCACGGTGGACGTGAAGGGTGAGATTCTCGAACTGAAAGACACCATCAACGTGATGGTGGACCAACTTTCTTCGTTCGCATCGGAGGTGACGCGCGTGGCGCGCGAGGTGGGTACCGAGGGTAAGCTGGGCGGCCAGGCCAATGTGTCCGGCGTGGCCGGTACGTGGAAAGACTTGACGGAAAACGTGAACCAGCTGGCGGCAAACCTGACCAACCAGGTGCGCGCGATTGCCGAAGTGGCGACCGCCGTGACACGGGGCGACCTGTCCCGCTCGATCCAGGTGGAAGCGCGCGGCGAAGTGTCCTACCTGAAGGACAACATCAACGAGATGATCCGCAACCTGAAGGAAACCACGCAGAAAAATGCGCAGCAGGACTGGCTGAAAACCAACCTGGCGCGTTTCACCCGCCTGCTGCAGGGCCAGCGCGACTTGCAGGCCGTGACCAAACTGATCCTGTCGGAACTGGCGCCGCTGGTGTCCGCGCACCATGGCGTGTTCTACATGATGGATTCGCAGGAAGCGGACGCCCGCCTGCGCATGATCGCGTCGTACGGCTACCGCTCGTCGCGCAAGCTGCCGACGTCGTTCCTGCCGGGCGAAGGCCTGGTCGGCCAGTGCGCATTGGAGAAAGTGCGGATCTGGCTGACCGACGTGCCCCGTGATTACATCGTCGTCTCCTCCGGTTTGGGTTCCGCGCCGCCGAACAATATCGTGGTGCTGCCGATCCTGTTCGAACAGCAGGTGAAGGCCGTGATTGAAATCGCGTCGCTGGACCGTTTCACGGAAACCCACTTGTCGTTCCTGGACCAGCTGATGGAATCGATCGGCGTGGTGCTGAACACGATTGAAGCGAACAGCCGGACCGAATCGCTGCTGACCCAGTCGCAATCGCTGGCGCAGGAATTGCAGCAAACCAACCAGGAACTGGCGGAGAAAGCCCGCCTGCTGTCCGAGCAGAACATCGAGGTGGAACGGAAAAACCGCGAGGTGGAACAGGCCAAGCTGGCACTGGAAGAGAAAGCCACGCAACTGGCCCTGTCGTCCAAGTACAAGTCCGAGTTCCTGGCCAACATGTCGCACGAATTGCGGACACCGCTCAATTCGCTGCTGATCCTGGCGCAACAGCTGGGCGACAACCCGGAAGGCAACCTGTCGAACAAACAGGTGGAATTCGCGAAAACCATCCACGGCTCCGGTTCCGACTTGCTGACCTTGATTAACGACATTCTTGACCTGTCGAAGATCGAGTCCGGTACCGTCACGCTGGACGTGTCCGAGTACCGCTTCGCCAACCTGCGCAATTACGTGGACCGCACGTTCCGCCACATGGCCGAAGCCAAGCACCTGGGCTTCTCCGTCGAGTTGCGCGACAACTTGCCGACCGCGCTGATGACGGACGTGACGCGCCTGCAGCAGGTGCTGAAAAACCTGCTGTCGAATGCCTTTAAATTCACCAACCACGGCCAGGTATCGCTGGCCATCGGCCTGGTCAACACCGGCTGGACCAGCGACCACCCGAACCTGGTGCACGCGGACGCGGTGCTGGCGTTCGCCGTGTCCGACACCGGTGTCGGTATTGCCGCCGACAAGCTGCAGCTGATCTTCGAAGCGTTCCAGCAAGCCGACGGTTCCACGGCCCGGAAATATGGCGGTACCGGCCTGGGCCTGTCGATTTCGCGCGAACTGGCGCGCCTGCTGGGCGGCGAAATCCGCGTGGAATCCGTGGTCGGCAGCGGTTCCACCTTCACACTGTTCCTGCCATACAACCGCGCCGGCTTCATCAACTATGACCTGGGCCGCCAGGCGCCGACCCGCGCCCCGCTGCAGGCGCCGAAAATCGTCTACACGCCGCCGCCGGAACCGGCGCCGGTTGCCGTGCATGACAGCTTGCAGGATGCCGATGGCGAACTGGTCGAATACAGTTCCACCCTGGACGACCGGGGCATCGTGGCGCCGGGCGATCCGTCCGTGCTGATCATCGAAGACGACGAGCGCTTTGCCAAGGTGGTGCTGGAATATGCCCGTGAAAAGAACTTCAAGGGCATCGTCACGCACCAGGGCGACTCCGCCCTGTCGCTGGCGCGCGATTACCTGCCGTCGGCCATCCTGCTCGATATCGATTTGCCCGATATCGATGGTTTCACCGTGCTGGACCGCCTTAAGCGCGACCCCAGCACGCGCCATATCCCCGTGCACGTGATGTCCAGCCTGCGCGAACGGGAACGGGCCTTGCGCCAGGGCGCGATTTCCTACCTGAACAAGCCGGTCAGCAAGGACGATTTGCAGGAAGAATTCACCCGCATCCAGAAATTCCTGCTGGGCGGCAAGCGCAGCCTGCTGGTGGTCGACGACGAGGAACAGCAGCGCAATTCCATCGTCCACCTGATCGGCGATGCCGATATCCACATCGTGGCGGTCGGCACAGGCGAAGCGGCGCTGAAGGAATTGCACGAGGGGCACTTCGACTGCATGGTGCTGGACTTGACCCTGCCCGACATCAGCGGCTTTGACTTGCTCGACATTATCGGCAAGGATTCCAGCCTGCGCGACTTGCCGATCGTGATCAATACCGCGAAAGAGTTGAGCCGCAAGGAAGTCACCAAGCTGAAACGCTATGCGAAAACCATCGTCATCAAGGATGCCCGTTCGCCGGAACGCCTGCTGGACGAAACCGCGCTGTTCCTGCACCGTTCGCAGGCCAGCTTGCCGGAATTGCAGCGGCGCATGCTGGAAGAAATCCACGCGGCCGATTCCGGCCTGGCGGGACGCAAGGTACTGATCGTCGACGATGACTTGCGCAACATCTTTGCGCTGTCGTCGCTGCTGGAGCGCCAGCAAATGCACGTGCTGTTTGCGGAAAACGGCCGCGACGGCATTGAAGTGCTGGAACGCGACCCCGGCATCGAGATTGTCCTGATGGACATCATGATGCCGGAGATGGATGGCTACGACACGATGCGGGCCATCCGCCGCATCCCGAAATTCAAGTCGCTGCCCATCATCACGCTGACGGCGAAAGCCATGAAGGGCGACCGCGACAAGTGTATCGCGGCCGGCGCGTCCGATTACATCACCAAGCCGGTGGACGTGGCGCAGCTGCTGTCGCTGATGCGGGTATGGTTACACTGAGTGGCTGCATAACCTATGGGAAACGTGACGCCGATGCTGCGTGAAGCCACGCCGGAAGTCGAGGCGCTGGAACTGGAATTGCTGCTGGAAGCCCTGCTGCAGCGCTATGGCTATGATTTCCGTGGCCATGAGCGGGCCGCGCTGCGGCGCAAGCTGCGTGCCGTGATGCGGCAGCGTGGCTTGCGCACGCTGTCGCAGTTGCAGGACCGCGTACTGCACGAGCCAGGCGCGGCGTCGTCCGCGCTGCGCGCGCTGCACGTGCCGCCCGCCACGCTGTTCGATGACATCGATGAAGCGCGGCAGTTGCGCCAACTGGTGGGCGCAAGCCTGCGCGGCGCCGCCCTGCCCCGCATTTGGCTGGCCGATTGCGCGGGCGCGGAACAAGCGTGGACCCTGGCGATCATCCTGGCCGACGAAGGGTTGCTGGAGCAGACGGAAATCCATGCGACCGTGGCCAGCGACGAATTGCTGGCCGAAGCACAGGATGCGACGATCACGCAGGAACAGCTGGCCAATTACCAGGCCGGCTATGCCCGCAGCGGCGGACAGGGGGAGCTGTCCCGCTATTTTGCGGCCAGCGGCAAGCGGCTGGCGCCCACCGTGGCGCTGCGTTCCCACATCACGTGGGCGCAATACAACCTGGTGACGGATGCGTCATTCAATGAATTCAACCTGATCGTGTGCCGCCGCGCGTTGCCGGACTTCGGCCCGGTTTTGCGCCAGCGCGTGCTGAACCTGTTCCACGGCAGCCTGGCGCCGTTCGGCATCCTGGGCCTGGACCGCGCCATCGATGCCGCCGACGCGCTGGCGCCGCATTACGCAGCCATGCCGCAGCCAGGCTGGTGCCGCCGCATCGCGTGACAGCGCGGCGGCTTATCCCGCCGATGCGCCGGGTCGCGCGGCTATGCGGTCGCGCCACGCCTGCACGTGTTCGAACCCTTCCGCCCCCGGCCGGAATTTCATCAGCCCGCGCGCAAATTCCAGCGCGCAAAACGCCGTGATATCGGCAATCGTGAAGCGCTGCCCCGCCACGTAAGGCTGCGTGGCCAGCACGCCATCGAGCCAGCGCACCGTGTCGCGCATTTTTTCGCCTTGCGATGTACCGAAATCCGCGAATTGCGGCTGCTCCAGTGGAGCCAGGCCCGGATGCGTGTGGCGGATGCAATTGGCAATGCCGGCGAACAGGTACAGTTCGATGCGGCGGTCCGCCATTTCGATGAAGGCGCGGTCATCGTAGCCGTCGCCCATCAAATTCGGTTCCGGATACACGCCTTCCAGGTAAGTGCAGATGGCGCGCGTTTCCGACAGCACGCGGCCATCGTCCAGCGCCAGCGCCGGTACGCGGCCGAACGGGTTCACGGCCAAAAATTCCGGGCTGCGGTTTTGCAGCGCCCCCAGGTCGACCAGTTCGGTATCGATACCGGTGATGCCTTTTTCAGCGATGAACATGGCCACGCGGCGCGGATTCGGCGCCCTGGCGCTCGTATACAGCTTCATTCAGTCGGCTCCTTTGGATTGCCCGGTTTCCAGCATCTTGCGCGCTTCCCGCGCGAACTGTTCCGCCTTGTCCGCGCTGGCATGGCGGTCCAGCGACGACGGTGGCATCGTGATGCCCTTGCGCACGGCGGGCCGCCCGCCCACCAGCGCCAGCCAGCGCTGCAAGTGCGGCATGCCTTCCACCGGGACACCCGACCAGCTGTGCGTGCGCACCCACGCCCAGTTGGCGATATCGGCTATCGAATAATCGCCTGCCAGGTATTCATGCCGCTGCAAGTGGCCATCCAGCACACGGAACAAACGGCTGCATTCGCCGTGGTAGCGGTCGATGGCGGGCTGCAGCTTTTCCGGGAAATAGCGGTAAAACACGTTGGCCTGCCCCATCATGGGTCCAATGCCGCCCATCTGGAACATCAGCCATTGCATGACCAGCGAACGCCCTTTCGCGTCGTGCGGCATCAGCCGGCCGGTTTGCTCCGCCAGGTAAATCAAAATCGCGCCCGATTCGAACACGGCAAAATTGTCCGCCGCGCGGTCGACAATGGCGGGAATGCGGCCATTCGGGTTAATCGCGACAAACCACGGCTCTTTTTGCTGGCCGGCCGCCAGGTCCAGCACGTGCATGGTATAGGGCAGCGCCAGTTCTTCCAGCGCGATGGAAACCTTGTGGCCATTCGGCGTCGCCGCTGTATAGAAGTCGATCATATTTTGCTCGGGAATGTGAATTCTTTACCACAGTTGCCATAACCATTGTCGCCGCCCCTGGTTTTGATCGGCTGGCCCGGCTGGTCGCCCCATTCGAATTGCACGTACAGCGAATTCACGTACTTCCCCTTGCATTTGAGGCGGACGGCGCCATCGAGCTCGGGAAATTTCCGGGCAATCAGCTGGTCGAATTCCTTGCGCGACACCGGCCGGTCCAGCAATGGCGCCACCGCCTCGGCAAATGCCTGCGTATGTTTCAGCGCCCAGCCAAAGTATTCGGCCGGTTGCATCGTGGTGCAGGTGCCGTGTTTAACCCATTCGTGCCGTTCCAGGCATTTTTCCAGGCCGGCCATATATTGTTTGCCCTTATTCCATTCGGCCGACTGGTATAAGCCCGGTGGTTTCGGATAAGCACAGAATTTCCCCTTGGCATCCGGCTGCGTTGTGCAGGTGTTTTTATCGCATTCGCCTTCCGGATAACCGCCATGGTAATTCGGCCACAAGCCATGCAATTGCAAACCCGGCTTGGGAAAATTCTTGCAGCTGGGATCGGATTTACCGCCCGGCCCCATGCAAAACGTGGCAGGCGCCGATAATTCCAATTGGTAATACTTGGGACGGCTCGGGTCGATATGACAAACCGGCCCTTCCGCCGCCCAAACCGCCGGGACCATCGATATCCCCACCAGAGCCAATCCCGCCGCCACGCTATTGAATGTGCGCATGCATTATCCCGTGCGAAAAAAAACCCAGTGTAGGTGAAATAAATTCGACAGGCAAAAAAAAAGGTTCTTCACGGATTGCCGGGAAACGCTGCTTTGATCTTCAGGAAGAAGAATTCCGAGTCGCGATAGCCATAGGCCATCCGTTTCATTACCTTTATCTTGTTGTTGATGCCCTCGA
>NZ_WKJJ01000004.1 GCF_009674485.1 Pseudoduganella rivuli
CGCGCGCAGCCGTGCCGCGCGCGTTGCCACCGGCGCCTGGGTTTGCCGTCGCGCTTGCGCGCGGCGGAGGGCCGGGTTCCGCGTGCGGGCGCGGCGGCGCTGCAGGCGCCGGATGTGCCGGTTGGACGGACTCGCCCGGCCGTGCAGACCGGGGTGACCGGGCCGCAAGCGACGCGTCATCGTGATCCGGTGGCGTCGCCGCCTTTGCGGTGACGGGAGCTGCCAGGGCTATGCCTGCGTGGGTTCCGGTCCGCGCCGCATCCGGATGAATTGCGACGGCATCCGCACTGGCGCTGCCGTAAGCGTCGTGCGCTTCGCGATAAGGGTCGGGCGCCGCGTCATGCTGCGCCGCCTGCATGACTGTTTCTTCGAAATTGCGTAACGGCGCGGCAGGCGTGGCGGACAGGGAACTGGTGTCCGGCTCGTGCGGCACCAATGCCAGCGCCATGTCCGGCAAGGCGGGCAGGTCCGGCCCCCCCGGGATATCGGGCAACGGCGGCAGCGTCTGTAACGGGGGCTCGTACGATACGCCGTGCTGCGCGGCGGGCGCCGCCTGCCGGCGCGATTGCGGCGGCGTCGGATCGTGCGGTGCGGGAATGGCCGGTTCCAGCGCCGGCACCTGTTCGCTGACACCGCCAGCCGGCTCGCCGGATTCGTAAGCCAGCGGTTCCAGTGGTTCCAGGGAAAACGCCGGTCCGTCCGGCGCGGGCGGCACGCGTCCGGACAGCACGTCGTCCGGCGTCAGCGCCACCACGTCGAAGGATTCGGAAGGCAAGGCCAGGTCGTCATCGTCGGGCAGCGCATCGAGTTTGTTGCGTTCGGCCTTTTTCAGCGCCTGCATCAGCAAACTCATAGCCCCCTCCGCGCGATCTCCGCCGTGGCGTCGCCCGCCGCGTTTCCCGTGTTGTTCCCGTAGGGCGCTTCCGGCCCGGCGCCTGGCGCCGGCAGCAGGTAGCGGAAGTCGCGGTAGTCGCCGTTCATGCTGGCGTCCTTGACCACCACGGGCCGCATGAAGATCACCAGTTCGGTCTTGACGGCGTTTTCATTACGGTACGAGAACAGGTTGCCCACCACCGGCAGGGCGCTCAGCAGCGGCACGCCATCCTTGTTATTGTCGACGGAATCCTGCATCAGGCCGCCCATGACGGCCACCTGGCCGCTGCTGACCTTCATGACCGATTCCAGTTCGCGCGCCTGGATCACGGGCACGCGGGAAATCACGTTGCCGGCGGCCAGCGCAGGGTTCGGGTCCTGCACGTAGCCGACGATGCGCGTGATGGTCGGGCGCACGTTGAGGGTGACTTCGTCGGTGTCGGCAATTTGCGGCGTGACGCTCATGACAAAGCCGACCGGCACGGTTTGCAGGCTGGATTCATAGGTGGCGGGCGCGGTCACCGTGCCGGTCGAGTTCAGCACGGCGGGAGTCACCTTGATCGTAAAAAATACGTTGTTATCGACGACTTTCAGCATGGCGGTCTGGTTATTCAGGACGCTGATCTTGGGGCTGGACAGCACCTTGACTTTGCCGAACGATTCCAGCAACTGGATCGTGGCGGACAGGTTGCCCGGATTGACGTAATTGAGGAGGAACATGCCGGGCGAGGTATTGGGCAGCACGCCCGACGGCAACGGTTCGGTGCCGATCCTGCCCTGCGTGGCAGTCAGGCGGCCGCCCAGGCGCGACCAGTTGATCCCTTGCTGGTACTGGTCGCCCAGGCGCACTTCGATGATGGTGGCTTCGATCAGCACTTGCCGCTTGACGCTGGCCAGTACGAGGTCGAGGAATTCCTGGATTTTTTCATGCTGGCGCGCGGTGGCGCGCACGCCGATCAACCCGCCTTCGGCATTCACGACGATGGATGGATCGTAGCGGTTGCGGTTGCGGCCGGAGGGCGGCGGTGCGGTCGACAGTGGCGCATCCTGCAGCATGGGTGGCGCCGCCATCGGCAGCGCCGCGCCGCCCGGCATGGACACCGGCTGCATTGGCGCGCCTGGTGACTGCGATGGCGATTGCGCCTGTGCCTGGGCTAGCGCTGCCAGCGGGTCTTGCTGCGCGTCCTGCAAGGTCGAGGCGCGCAGCATATCCCGGATGTTTTTTTCGATGTTGTACCAGAAGTTATTGTCCGAGCGGTTCGACACCGACGTGGTGGAATTGTTGTTGCCGGATCCGGTCGATTGCGCCTGCGTGGCGCCGGACTGCGCAACGGCGCCGGCCACGGGATTGCTGGCATTGGTGTTGGAACCGCCGCCCGTGGTGGAAATCTGCGTGGCGATATTCACGCTGCTGTTGGTGCTGCGCGCGATATTCACGTAGTCGATTTTATAGTTGCGCCACTCGGGCGTATCCGGCTGCACGATCAGCGTGCTGCCGGCGATTTCATAGCGCATGTCCACTTGGCGGGAAATGCGGTGCAATAACTGAGGCAAGGTCTGGTCCAATGCGTTGAGGGTGACGGTGCCCTCGATACCGGGATGGATGTCAACGTTCAGGCCGGCATCGCGCGCCAGCGCAAACAGCATCGATTGCACCGGCACTTTGTGCACGGTGACACTGTACGTTTCCACTTTCGGCGTCGGCCGCGGCGGCGGCAATTGCGCGCTCTGGCGCACTGGTTCCGGTATGGTCCCGGCAAGGGGCGGTTCGCCGCCTATATGGGTGGACGACAGCGGGAATTGCGGTGTGGCGCAAGCAGACAGCAGTGCGCATGCCACCGGTATCAAGGGTGCGGCAAATTGTTTCTTCATGGCGGCGCCCCAGCTGGCAAGCTCAAGAAATGTTGTGTTTATGAAATTATTCGCACATCATCTATTAAAAGTACCAACAGTGGCGCACGATTTCTTTTTGACATTGTTTTTGCGCAATATCGTGCGCCGGGATGGCGTGGTTGCCGGAGCGGGGGCGGCAGGTCCGTCAGCGGGTCCGCACCATGTAGGTACGACGGCCGGAGCGTTTTTTGGAACGGTGGGTAAACAGCCAGGATGTCACGAAGCTGCCATACAGTGCGCGCAGGATCGGCGGGCGATAGCGTTCAAAGGTTGCGCGCAGCGTGGACACTTCGGCGCCAAACGCTTCTTCATTTTCAGGCGCGATGCGGTAGCGCCCGTCGCCGTCCCGGGGTTCCCACACAACGTATGGCTGTGCGTGAAAATTGAACACGAGTTTGACATCGCCCGACAGGCGGCGGCGGTGGATGTCCGATACGCCATCGGTTGCCGCCAGCAGGCGGGCCAGCGCGCGCGTGGTGATATAAGGGTATTCGATTTCAAAGGCACGGATCGTGGCGCGATCCGCAGTCAGGACGGGGAATGTGTTCATCGTCGTAGCCCTTTCCGCAGTCAGCATGCGAGGAACATCGAACGCGAACCTGGCTCGGTTCGCGAGTGGATACAGCGTAACGGATTTCGCTATTGCAGAGCGCGCGGCTGAGTTTTTGTTGCGCGCGCCACAGCGGCGCGGATGGCGCCGATATTGCGGATCTTCGGCGCATAGCGCCAGCGGCCATTCAATGCGGCCATGGCTTTGAGGGCTTGCTGCTCGGTGCCGTAGCTGCCGTAGGCAATGCCGATGCGAGGTTCGCCTTTATTCAGCGTGGGATAGGCATGCACGTCGCCGATGCCGACCACGTTGCGCACGTCGTTGAGGAATGCTTCCGCGCGCGCGGTGTCGCTGGCGGCGAAGTCTTCGATCTTGATGCTGAAATGCGTGTCCGGCTCGTCGCGCAGCCACGTCTTGCCGGCCTTGAGGGTTTGTTGCAGCAGGCTTGCCGTGGGGGGCTGCTTGTCCGCGACGGCGTTCGCGTTTGCCGCATCAGGCCGCGCGTCAGCGGATGACGTAGTTGGCAATGCGGTGGCCGATGCCGGCGCCGATGGTGCCGTTGATGCAGCAATCGCCGGGGTGCTCTGTGGATTGGTGGTGGCAGTGCCCGTGGTACCCGCAGTGGCCAGCGCCATCGGCGCGGCAGACTTGATGACGCCGGTATGCATGGGCAGCGATGCGGCGGCAGGGCGGCGCTGCGCCTGCTGCAACAGCACCACCGCGCCGATACCGATGGCCGCGATGACCGTGATCGACCCGATGACCACGGGCCGCACGTTGCCGCGCGGCTTCAGGGCCGGCAGGCGTCCACGGATCGCGGCCTGCACGTGGCGTACCGATACCGACACGGCGCCTTCGCTGGCGGCTGCGGCCAAGGTCTGGTCGGCCAACTGGATCAGGCGCCGCAGGTCGCCTTTGGCCGTGGATGCCAGCATGCGCACGGCATCGGATGCAAACATGTCGAGGCCGTCGTAACCCGCCGCGTGCAAGCGGTGCGCCAGCAGCGCCGGCACGTCGTCCGCCGCCAGTTGCGGCATCACGAAGCTCAGCGTGATGCGTTCGCGGAACTGGCGCATCGCGTGTTGCCGCAGGCTTGCGTTCAACGCGTGCTGGCCCAGCAGCACGATTTGCAGCAGCTTGCCATCGGTGTCATCGAGGTTGGTCAGCAGGCGGATTTCTTCCAGCGCTTCTGATGGCAGCAAGTCCGCGTGGTCCGCCATCAGCACGGCGTGACGGCCGCCCGCGCGCATGGCCGCCAAATGGCTTTGCAGTTCGCGCAAGACTTCATCGCTGCGTTTGCCGTCCGGGTTCAGCCCCAGCGCCAGCGCGGTGGCGTGGATCACGCCCAGCGGCCCCAGGCTGCCCGGTTCCATATGGATGATCACGGCCTGGCCCGCCAGTTGCCGGGCCAGCGCGTGGCACAGCAGGGTCATGCCGCTGCCCGCGTCGCCCGTGATCTTGACGATGCCGTCGCCATGCGTGACCGCGTAGGCGAGGGCGCCCAGCAATTCGCGGCGCGCGCCTTCCGCGTAGAACAGCGCGGCATCGGGCGCGGTGCCAAACGGCGCGCTGCGCAGGCGGAAGTGGGCAAGATAGCCGGGCTGTTCCATGGTCCTCATTGGCTGCATTGAATACTGGCCATGAACGCCTGTTCCAGGGTCGCGGCGCCGTAGTGGCGGCGGCACGCATCGGGCGTGCCGACAAATTGCAGGCTGCCGTCATGCAGGATGGCGAGGCGGTCGCACAGCGCGTCGATATCGGCCAGCGCGTGCGAGGTCAGCAAAACCGTGCGGCCCTGTTCCCGCAAGTGCCGCATCCGGTTGTTGAACAGCGCGTGCGCTTTCGGGTCAAGGCCGCTGCACGGCTCATCGAGGACGTATAGTTGCTTGTCGGCAATCAATGCGGCGGCCAGCCCCAGCTTTTGCGTCATCCCCTTCGAATACTCGCGCACCCGTTGGGGCAGGGCGGACGGGGCCAGGTCCAGCGCGGCCAGCGTGTCGAGGGCGCGCCTTTCATCGTAGCGCTGGCCTTGCAGTTGCAGCACATAGGCGAGGAATTCCTCGCCCGTCAGGAAGGGCGGCGGCTCGAAGCGCTCCGGCAGGAATGCCAGCGGCGCGCGGGCGCGGCTCTCGCGGCTGTCAATGCCGAACAGGGCGATCTCGCCTTCATCGGCTGCACAAAAATCCAGCAGGCAGCGCAGCAGCGTGGTTTTGCCGGCGCCGTTGACGCCCACCAGGCCAAGCAGTTCGCCGGCCCGTACGTCCAGGGTCACGCCGCGCAGCACGTCGCGCCCGCCGTGGCGCTTGGCGACGCGGGTAAAACGGATGGCGGGTTGTGGGCTGGTCGACAAGATCATACGGAAGGCGGCAACGATGGCCACCACTGTAGCAAATATCGTACTGCGAGGGCCAGCGGCAGGCATATATATTCGGAGAAATGATACCTTCTGACATACAATGGCCGCGACGAAATGTGTGGTAAATATGGAGATGGTTTATGGCTAGGCCGGAAAAGGTCCGATTAGGCGAAATCCTCGTGCAGCAAAAGCTGCTGACGGAAGAGCAACTGGGGCAGGCGCTGGCCGAACAAAAGCGCAGCGGCCGCAAGCTCGGCCGCGTGTTCATCGACAGCGGCTTCGTCACGGAAGAACAGATTTCCGGCGCGCTGGCGCGCCAGCTGAACATCCCGTACATCAACCTCAAGTTCTACAACATCAATCCCGAGCTGGTGCGCATGCTGCCGGAAACGCAGGCGCGCCGCTTCCGCGCGATCGTGCTGGAAGACCGGCGCGGTTCGCTGCTGATCGGGATCTCCGATCCGACCGACCTGTTCGCGTATGACGAGATCGCCCGTCTCGTCAAGCAGAGCATCGAGCTGGCGGTGGTCAATGAGACCGAAGTGCTGGGTGTCATCGACCGCACCTATCGCCGCACGGAAGACATTTCCGACCTGGCGCGCGAGCTGGAGCAAGACCTGGGCGACGTGTCGATCGACTTCGGCGCGCTGGCCGCGAACCCAGGGCTGGAAGAAGCGCCCATCGTCAAGCTGCTGCAATCGGTGTTTGACGACGCCACGCAGGTGCGGGCTTCCGACATCCATATCGAGCCGCAGGAAACCCGGCTGCAAATCCGCTTCCGCATCGACGGCGTGCTGCACTTGCAAACGGAAGCCGATATCAAGATTGCGCCGGCGCTGGCGCTGCGTTTGAAACTGATGTCGGACCTCGACATCTCGGAAAAGCGCTTGCCGCAAGACGGCCGCTTTGTGGTGCGGGTAAAAAACCAGCGGATCGACGTCCGTATTTCCACCATGCCGACCCAGTACGGCGAATCGGTGGTCATGCGTTTGCTGAACCAGGGGAATATCAACCTGAAGCTGGACGCGATCGGCATGCCGCGCGCCATGGTGGATCGCTTCCGGTCCATCGTGCAGCGCCCCAACGGCCTGGTGCTGGTGACGGGGCCGACCGGTTCGGGCAAGACCACCACGTTGTACAGCGCGCTGGCCGAACTGAATTCCGTTGAAAAGAAACTCATTACCGTGGAAGACCCGGTCGAATACCGGCTGGCCGGCATCAACCAGGTGCAGGTCAACGACAAGATCGAGCTCAATTTTGCACGCGTGCTGCGCGCCGCGCTGCGGCAAGACCCGGACATCGTGCTGGTGGGCGAGATGCGGGACCAGGAAACCGCGCAAATCGGCTTGCGGGCCGCGATGACGGGTCACCTGGTGCTGTCGACCCTGCACACCAACGATGCCGCCAGCACGCCGCTGCGGTTGATGGACATGGGCGTGCCGCGCTACATGGTGGGCAGCGCGCTGCAGGCGGTGCTGGCGCAGCGCCTGGTGCGCGTGATCTGTGAAAGTTGTAACACGCAGTACACGCCGACCCCGACCGAATTCGAATGGCTGAAACTGGAGTTGAAAGACAAGGTCAACATGGCCCGCTACTTCCACGGCAAAGGCTGCTCACATTGCAACGGCATGGGATACCGCGGCCGGACCGGCGTCTATGAATTGCTGGAAGTGACGCAGGCGGTGGTGGACGCCTCCAACGATCCCGATCCGAACCACTTCCTGAAGGTCGCGCACGCGACGATGCGGGGCGAGACCCTGCGCCGCCACGCGGTGCACCTGGTGATCCAGGGCCGCACGACGATTTCCGAAGCGATGCGCATCAGTAACCAGATCGAGGAATAACCCGTGCCGTTTTATGCCTATAAAGGCCGCAGCAACAGCGGGGAACTGATGCAGGGCGTGGTGGAGGCGGCCGATGAAAATGCGGTGGCCAGCCAGTTGATGGGGTCCGGGGTGACGCCGGTGTCGATTACGCCGACGCGGGCGGCCAAGGCGGCTGCGGGCAAGGGTGAAAGCGAAGACTGGGTCGCCAGGCTGACGGAAAAGAAGCCGACGTCGATGGATGTGCAGCTGTTCAGCCGCCAGTTGTATACGTTGCTGAAGTCCGGCGTGCCGATCATGAAGGGGCTGGCGGGGCTGCAGGAATCGGCCATCAGCAAATCGTTTGGCCGCGTGATCGCGGATTTGCGCGAATCGCTGGACGCGGGCCGCGAATTGTCCGCCGCGATGACCAAGCATCCCACCGTATTTGACAACTTTTATTTGTCGATGGTGCGGGTGGGGGAAATGACGGGGCGCCTCGATGAAGTCATGCTGCGCCTGTTCGACCACCTGGAGTTCGAACGGGACATGAAAAACCGCGTGAAAAGCGCGACCCGCTATCCGACCTTCGTGATTATCGCGATGGTACTGGCGATGATTGTCGTGAACGTGTTTGTGATTCCGCAATTCGTTAAAGTATTTGAAAGTTTTAAAGCGGAATTACCGCTGATGACGCGGATTTTGATTGCCACGTCCCGATTTACCATTGATTACTGGTACATGCTGCTGGCGGGCGCCATCGGCGGATTCTTCGGATTCAAAGCGTGGACTAAAACCACGGAAGGGTTGCTGAAATGGGACCGCTATAAATTGAAGTTTCCTGTTGCGGGAAAGATCATTCATAAGGCCACCATGGCGCGCTTTGCCCGCAGTTTTGCACTGTCGAGCAAGAGTGGCGTGCCTATCGTGCATGCGTTGACGGTCGTGTCCCAGACGGTGGATAACGCGCATTTGAGCAAGCGGATCGAAACCATGCGTGACAGTGTGGAACGGGGCGACAGCATTCTTCGTACGTCCGTTGCCGCCGGCATTTTTACACCCATCGTGCTGCAAATGATCGCGGTGGGGGAAGAGTCCGGTTCGCTGGATGACTTAATGGATGAGATTGCCGCCATGTATGAGCGGGAAGTCGATTACGAATTGAAAACCCTGTCGGCCCAGATCGAGCCGATCATGATCACGTTCCTTGGCGCGATGGTGCTGGTGCTGGCGCTGGGAATTTTTGTGCCCATCTGGAGTCTTGGCAAGGCGGCAATGCACTGATGAGACAATGTAAAACACGTGTGGTTCGAGCGCAACACAATCGTCAGTCTGGTATTACGTTGCTGGAACTGATCATTGTGATCATAGTTTTTAGTGTTTTGCTGGGGACCATACTTGAAAGTATTTACTACTATCAGGGAAAAGCTGAACAGGCGGCGGTGCAACGATTAGTGGGACATATGCGCCTAGCCTTGGTTGGGAAGCAGTATCAAGCAATGGTGGCGGGAACGCGACTCGACTTGGTGGCGTTGACGAGGGAAAACCCCATGACTTGGTTGCAAACTTTTCCTGCAAACTATCGGGGTGAAATTGCTAAATCGACAAAGGAAAACCTGACTCCTGGCAGCTGGTATTTTGACGTTTCGGAACATAAACTTGTATATATGTTCAGCAGTAAAAAAAGTTTTCTAGGGGATTCATTTGAACGCTGGTTTTTCAAGGTAGAATTCAACCGCTTGCCCACGAATACCGCCAAGCAGGTTGAACCGTCCCAGGCTGAGCCGGGCGTCACCTTGGTTCAAGTTGACTCAGGATAAATGATTCACTCATACTTGCATCCTGCTCGTCACACACCCTTTCTGACACCTCGGAGAATTGATAAATGCATATGAAACAAACGGGTTCGCTGCGTCGTACTGCCCAAGCAGGCTTCACCCTGATTGAACTGATCGTTGTGATCGTGATTTTGGGCATTCTGGCTGCGACAGCGTTGCCAAAGTTTGCGGATATGAGTGGCGATGCACGACTGGCGAAGATGAATGGTGCGAAAGCTAGTGTTGCGGCAGCTTCGGCGTTATATCGTGGGAAATGGCTGGCGGGTGGAACCAATGCTGCGGCAACATATACAGTTGAAGGTACGTCGGTTGGAGTGAATTCTACTGGTTTTGTAACGGCAGCTACGATCGCAACTGCTTCCGGTATATCGAGCACCGATTTCTCGGTGACTGCTGGTACTACCACTACAGATATTGCATCTGATACGGGGCACGCTTCCTGCAAAATCACGTATGACGAATCTAATGGATCCGTTACGGTGAGCGGTTTGACGTCAACGAACTGCAAATAACTAGTTAACCCAAGCTAAAACCCGGCTTTTTAAGCCGGGTTTTTCTTTTTGCGCATCCTGGTGTCGTTGAGGACTGCTGAGCCGCGAAATCCACAGGCCGTCACTACAGAGTAGCGCAGTACTGTTCTGCTTAGGCTAGCGTTACAACGCCAATTGCGAATTCTGAACAGTACCGGGATGAACTCCTTTTGCGTAGTCAACACGGTGCCTGTACACCGGTTGCACACAACGTGACCACGCGTTTCCGCTCCACGTACCCAGATTTGGTGGCGGCCGTATCATCGGGGCAGCTGGCTGAATTGCACGCAGTTGCCGTAATCGTATAAATATTGATGGCCCGTACGTTCACGCCATCTGACTGCACACCTTCGTTGCGCTGGTCGATGTTACATGTCACGGTCACGTTAAACCCGCCACTGCTGCCGCTCAGCGGCAATGTTGTGGTACCAGCGCATGCCGCATTTTGCAGCGCCTGATATAGCCCCCAGTCCGTCCCGGCGCGCGCCGCCTGTAATGCATAGGCTTGCATGGCATCTTCCGCCGCTGTGATTTGCTGGGTATTGGACAGCCGGCTGACGGTAATGCCGAGTGTGGCCAGCACTACCAGCAGTACCACGGCGGCGATGTAGGCGAATCCGGCGGTGTGTTTTCTGGTGATGGTCATGGCGTGTTATCTGTATGTGTGCCAACGACGATTTGTACCGATTGATTACTCTCCGTCAGTTGCAATTTAATTTGCATATACCCAGTGTTCAAACCACTGTTGTTGGAGTTAGGGTCGTAGACGAAAGTGCATGACTGTATTTTTGTGGCCACGATAGGGGTATTTGCGCCAGGCGTGGGGCAGGTATTGTTGATGCTGAAACCATAGCCGCTGAAGCGGTACAGCGTTCCTTTGCCGTCGCCATTCGAGTCGATGCCATTCGCCCCGGAGCAGACGTAGAAGACGGCCTGTTGCGCAGCGGGCACGATGACGAAGCGCGCATTGTCATAACCGACGTCCACTCTCAATGCGTTGATGTCGAGGCGATATGTCCCTATGTTGTCAGTCGCAGGCAGGACGGCCACGCCGGTAATGGTGCTGCGTGATGTGCTGTTCACCGGGGTGTAGACGTTGGTCGAATCCTGGTTGTTGATCACGACGAAATCGCCCACTGCAGGTGCTGTTGTTAATTGCGAGAGGACGTCAAACTGCGTGGTGGTTGTCATGGTGTTGACCCACTTGGTGGTGTTGGCAGCGTGTGTCGCATCGTAGCCTGTGTCGGGAGCTGCGCGGTAACGTCCACCCGCCGAGGTGGGAACCAGTTCAAAGCATGAAGTGTCCGGCGTATGGATGGAGTTCGAGACTGCGGAACGGATATCGCGCGTCATTGTCCGCACGGCGCCGTCGGCCAGGTCCGTTAGGTTGGCGCGCCGCCTCACATCAAGGAAGTTCTGGATCGCGGGGCCGAAATATATCGTGATACTGCCCGCCAGGACGCCGATAATGACCATCACGACAATTAACTCAACCAGCGTGAAGCCATGGGGGCGCTTCATATCGCGACTCCCTTGGCATAATTTGCGCGCCAACCGGTCAGAGTAAATGAGTTGTTGCCTCTTGCTGTCTTTACTGTGATGACATATGCATCGCTGGTGCCGAGGCCGAGCGTATTATTGGTATCCGCTGCAACGGTAACGGAAATGGTCATCCCCGCCAGTTCCATCACCTGGTCGCCAGTAACCAGACAGATCATGCCTGGGCTGTAGCCGTTGTAGTCCATCACGTCATTGAATGTGTTGCGCGCGCAGCCAACCGACGCGGTGTTCGTCGACGCCGCAAACGGTTGCCGCTGGATTTCATCCATCATGCCTTCCGCCACCACTCGTAATTGTTTCTGCACGATGGGATCGGCGCTGGCGATTGTCGTTACGTTAAACACTTGCAGTACGCCTGCCACGGCGACGCCGATAATCACCATGGCGATAATCAGTTCCACCAGGGTCGTCCCCCTTTGCCGCTTATTCCACATAGCCGGTCGCTCCCTGGATGGCAATCGACGTCAATCCCGTTATCGCAATGGACCCCGCCGTCGTTGCCGTACCTGCGCCATCGCTGGTGATGGTCCCGGCAGGCTGGAAATACAGCGTGGTGGCAGTCGCTGTAACGGCGCTGTCCTTGCTGGAATAGCTGTCGCTGCCATCCGGCAGCGACAGGGGGGTGTTGCATGCAGCGGCGCCGCTTGCCGACGCGATGGACAGGGTGACCGCACCGGATGTCACCGTGGCGCACACGAGCCGGCGATGGCTGACGGCCGTCTTCTGCGCATAGCGCAGCGCGCTGACCACTTCCGCGCGGAAGGCGGGACCGGCCATGTCGTTGCCCATCAGGCGGGGAATGGCGATGGCCGAGATGATGCCCAGCACCACCATCACGACGATCAGCTCCACCATTGTGTAGCCGTGGTCTCGCCACTTCAATTGAACACCTCGCGCACATGCACCACGCCCTTGGTTTCCTGCGACTGGAGGCCGAAGTTGGCGCGCGCGGTCGGATCGTAATCATAGGCGCCGCTGGTGGCGCCGGTCTTGTCACAGCCGTGATACGAGCGCAGGCCGGCGAGGTTGGCGCCGCTGATCCTGGTGGCGTTGCTGGGACACGCATTGGCGGCGCCCAGCGCGGCGCCAAGGTGCGTCGTTACGTCGGTATAGCCCTTGGCGTTGGAGCCGGACGTAATCGTGATCGTGCCTTTGCCCAAACTCATCTTAACGGCCGAGCCGGTATAGGATGCCGACACGGTACCGCCGCTGGGGAAGCCGATGGAACCGGCTGGAATCGACGTGGTCGAGTCGTCGCCGTTGACGACCCACACGGTGCCATTCCAGTATTCCGCCTGTACCGGCATTTTCAGCGAAGTCAGCGAAGTGCCGTAAGTGTTAAACAGGCGCAAGCGACCCAGTCGGATCGGCACGGATGCCTGCGTATGCCCGGCGGAACTGACGCCATCGGTATCGGTGGCGCGGATGGTCACGGTTTGCGGTGCAGGCTTGGTACCGTTGACGCCGCCGGTCACGGCCGCGAAGCTGAAGGTTGGAGTCGCGGTCGCGGTCACTGTTACGGTGGCATTCGCGGTGGATTGGGTGAAGGACGACGCCGCGACCGCGCCGCCGGCGGTCACGCTGCCAACGGTGCTGGCTATTGCCGTGCCGGTTGCGTCCAGCGCGGTCAGGGTCACGGCTTTCGCGAAGGTATTGGTGGATGGCACACCGGTATAGTTGACCGTGGTAGCGCCGTATGCGTTCTTTGGCGTGATGATGACGCTGGTGATGGGTTGACCGGAATATGTATATTTCAAGGTGCTGGCCAGCGACGTTTCAAAGTAGGCTGGCGTAAACGGGCCGACCGCGCCGCACGCCGCGCCGGTTTGCGTGGTTCCCGTCACTGCCAATGGCGAGACATTCAGATAGTAAGAAACCGCACTGCCATTGCTGCCGTACGCCAGGCTGGCGGTTAAATCCGCGGTGCCCACTTCCGAGTAAGTCAGTTTGTCGAAGGTATAGGTATAGGCGGTGCCACTGTAAGTGCTGGTCGCGCCGTCCGTCAGCACACCGGTCACGGAGCCGGTAAACGTGGGCTGGCACTTGGCGATGGCGAGGATGGGTATGTAAGGTGTGGATTCCCGCCCGAAATTGGGCGTGACTGCGCCGGCATTGTTCACGGCCTGTACCGTCGCGCTGAACGTATTGCCCGCTTTTTTATTGCCTGATGTGACATTGGAAATGACGAACTTGGCGGGCGCGGCAACAAACGGATCGCTGCCCGTCAATAACAATCCGCTGCCCGAATATTTGGCCAGCAGGGTGACCTGGCCGGCATCGGGATACGACAGGTTGAGCGACGCCTTACCGCTTGAAAATGTCAGGGTCAGCGCGTTGGCTGAACTGGTGCTGCCGGAACAGGCCATCGTACGGCTGGTGTTGCCGCTGCTGATGGTCGGGCCTTGCGTGCCGGTGCTGGGGTTGTTGTACGAGCAGCCGAACTCGACGGAATAATCGCCATTCGCCAGCGCTGAGGTACAAGCCATGCTGGTATCGGACTGTTTGACAGCCCTGACGTCGACGGATTGCTGCGAGGCCGCCGTATGGTCGGGCGCCGTCAGCACCAGCGCCGCCGTGTCGAAAAAATACGTGCAGTCGGCGGTGGAGCCATTCCAGCAGGTCGTGGTTGACGTGGTTCCTGGCGACAAGCTGGTCGTGCCGAAGGTGACGGTTTGCGATGTCGTCACCGAAACATCCTGGGTAACGGAGCTGGAACCGGCGGGGATCATGAAGCTGTTGGTTTGCTGGCTGCCGTCCGCCTTTGTGGTGACCAAGGTGCCCGTCATGCCGGCTGTGCTGGCGATGCAGGTGCCGCTGGTATCGGCGCCACTGCAGGCATTGATGGTGACGGTGGCAGGGATGCAGGTGACGCCGCTGCCGGCGTGGTTGAGGCGCACATGGTGCGCGCCACAACTGCCGACCTCGAGGTCGCAACTGGCGCTGCTGCCGTTCCAGCACGTGCCCTGGGTGCTGGCGGTCTTGCTGAGGCTGGAGAAGCTCAGCGACGCCGTTTGCGGCGTCGAAATGGTGGGTAGCGACACCGTGACGGAACTGTTGCCCGATGAAATGCTGAACCCCACGCTGACCAAGTCGCTGTCGTCCAGCGCATCGGCGTTCAGCGTACCGCTGATGCCACCCGTATAGGGGGTGCAGGTGCCGTTGCTGTCGGCCGAATTACACGCAGTGATGGTGACCGGCGTCGTCCCGCAAGCGGTGGTTGTGCCGGTGGTCGTGACGCGCACATGGTGCAGCGCGGCCGAGCCGCCCGTGCAGGTGATGCTGCTCTTGGTCCCCGCCACGATGCAGGAACCATTGATGATGACATTCTTGGCGCCCGTCAGGTTGCCGCTGGCAGTCACGTTGCCGTTGACAGTGGAATCCTTGGCAAAAGTGATGTTGCTGCTGGACGTGATATTGCCGTCGATCCTGGCGTTCTTGGCAAAGGATACGGACCCGCTGGCCGTGATATTCATGTCGATGTCCGTGTCTTTTTGCATGGTGACATACGAGTCGACGGACAGCGACAGTGTATGGCCCCCGTTGTTGGTGGTGAGGTTTTTCTGCGACGTGAAGCTGCCATTCTTGACCCAGATGTCGACATCGGACGTCAGCTTCAGTTCGGCATCCTTGTCGAGGTTGATCGACCCGCACACATAAGTGCCACTGGTCAGCGTGCAGTTGAAAGGGGAGGACGTCAGCGCGGCAGGAAGCGTATAGGTGGTCGTCGTGGTGACGGCACGGCCAGGCGGCGCCATCAACATCCAGACGCACAGCATGAACGCCTGCAGGGTCGTCAACAGGCGGCGAGGGCCGGACTCGACCTGCAAAGTTTGATTCATGGGTGTGATGAAACGGGCAATCGGAGGATGCATGCATCAGATCATGCTGGAGAGGAATATGTCAAGTTGACAGCCGCAATCGTGCCCTTGCCGTGGCCAATATGGCCGGTACCACAAGTTTTTGTCTCGTGCTGGACAAAAAACGGGGCGATTTTCCCCTCAGTTAGCGAATTTGCTCCTGAAAGGCACTGATTCTTGAATATAATCAAGCGACTGCGCGCCTTTGCGCATCTTTTGTATGACGTGGCGTTATCGACGAGACAGGGTGCATGGGTTTTTGGGGAAAAACTAAAAAGAAGGATGGCTGGCTGGCCGTGGCGCTGTATGCGGACGGCGTGCTGGCTGCCGTGGTGCAGCGCCGCCGCGATGCGAAACCCGCCGTGCTGGCTGCGTTGTTTTATCCCGGCGAAAAACAGCTTGCCGGCCCGATCCTGGCGCGCGTGCACAAGGACATGCAAACCGACCAGTACCGCTGCTCCAGCCTGCTGGGCCTGGGCGAATACCAGTTGCTGATGATCGAGGCGCCGAACGTGCCGGCCGAGGAATTGAAGACGGCCGTGACCTGGCGCCTGAAAGACATGATCGACTTCCCCGTGGCGGAAGCCACGGTCGACGTGGTGCACGTGCCCCCCGCGAAAAATGCGACGGTGCCCACTAAACAAGTGTTTGCCGTGGCGGCGCGCAATTCCGTCATCGAACCCCACCAGAATTTATTCACGGTCGGCAAAGTTCGCCTGTCCGCCATCGATATCCCGGAAATGGCCCAGCGGAATATCTCGGCCTTGCTGGAACCCGAAGGACGGGGTGTCGCCATGCTGTCGTTCGACCTCGATGGCGGCTTGCTGACCGTGTCGTTTTGCGGCGAACTGTACCTGGCGCGCCGCATGGACGTCACGCTGACGCAACTGCTGGGCGACGATGACGACAAGAAGCAGCAGCACTACGACCGTATCACGCTGGAATTGCAGCGCTCGCTGGACCACTTCGAGCGCCAGTTCCATTTCGTCGCCGTGTCCAAGCTGATCCTGGCGCCGACCGGCGGCAGCAATTTGTTCAGCTATTTGAAGAGCAATTTGTACCTGCCGGTGGAAACGCTGGACCTCGACACCGTGCTCGACCTCGACAAGGTGCCGGAACTCAAGGACCCGGCGCAGCAGGCCCGCTATTTCATGACCCTGGGCGCCGCGCTGCGGGATGAGGAGCGCGTGTCTTGAGCCAGCAAATCAACCTGTATAACCCGCGCTTCCGCAAGAAGACCAACTATGTGACCTTGAACGCGCTGGCTGCGTTGGCCGTGGTGACGCTGGCCGGTGCGCTGGCGTTTGCCATGGTGGCCAGGCAGCGCGTAGTGGTGGCGCAGGCCGAGGCGGACAAGGTGCAGCGCCAGATGAACGAAGTGGAGCAGCAGCAGAAAGCGTCGGCCAGCAAGGCGCCCGCGCAAAAGGATCCGCAGGTGGCGGTGCAGCTGGCGCAGGCGGAATATGACAACCGCGCGTTGCAGGAAGTGTCGAACATCCTGGAAAAAGGCGAGTTGGGCAATACGCGCGGGTATTCGGCTTACTTCAGTGCCTTTGCCCGCTCGCGCGTGCAGGGCTTGTGGCTGACCGGCGTGCAGATCGTCGGCGCCGGCCATGAAATCGGCTTGCAGGGGAGGGCCTTGCAGGCGGGGCTGTTGCCCGGTTACCTGAACGGGCTGGCGCACGAACCGGTCTTGAAAGGCAAGGCGTTTGGCCAGCTGGAAATGAACCAGGCCGGCCAGCCCGCCGCAGCCGCTCCGGCCGCCTCCACTGCTGCTGCGGCCGCTGCCGCGGGACCGGCGGTGGTGGAATTCAGCTTGCAGGCGCATCAGGAAAACGGCGCGCCGGCAAAAGCGGGGGCGAAATGAAACAGCAGTGGAAACAATGGTCGGCCAAATTCGACGCCATCAGCATGCGCGAGCGGTTGATGGTGGGCGGCGCGGTGCTGGCCGCGATCGTGTTCATCATTAACACGCTGATGATCGAGCCGGCGCTGGCGCGTGAAAAAGCGTTGAAAAGCCAGGTTATGCAGCAGCGCAATGCGATGTCGGCCATGAGCCTGGAAGTGGTGCAACGCGAACTGGCGGCATTGAACGATCCGGACAAGGACGCCAAACAGCGCCTGGCCCAGCTGACACTGGATAACCAGCGCATGCGCGATGCGCTGCGCACCATGCAAAAAGGCCTGGTGGCCCCTGAACGCATGGGCGCGCTGTTGCAGCAATTGCTGGGCAACAGCCGCCTGAAACTCGTATCGCTGAAGACCTTGCCTGCGCGCGGCATGAGCGACGGCAAATTCGCCGAGCCGGAACCTGTCGCAGGACCGGCTCCCGGCCCGGCGCCGATGCCCGGCTTGTCGTTGATGCCGCCTGCTCCCGCGCCCGCCGGCGCCCAGGGCCAGGCCGCCGCCACCGCAACGCCCCCCGTCAAGCAGGAAGAACTGCTGTACCGGCACGGCGTGCAAATTGTCGTCGAAGGCAGCTACCTCGATATGGTGGCGTACATGCAGGCACTGGAAGCCATGCCGGAACAACTGTTCTGGGGCAAGGCCACGCTGAATGCGCAGCAGTACCCGAAAGCCACGCTGTCATTGACCTTATATACGTTGAGCCTGGACCAGAAATGGATAGCTTTGTAATGCGCATGCTGCGTTCCCCATCCGCACTGATGCTGGCGGCATTGCTGTCAGCCGCCGGCGCCGCGTCCGCGCAAGCGCTGGGCGACCCGACGCAGCCGCCCGCCGTGCTGGCCACGCCGGGCGGCGCCGCGGTGGCGCCGGACCCGTCCGAGCCGGCCGCGCTGCAACTGCAATCGATTCTCGTGTCGCGCGAGGCAGGCGGGCGCCGCATTGCCGTCATCAATGGTGAAGTGGTGCGACCCGGCGCTAAAATCGGCGATGCGGTGGTCGTCAGCGTTGGCGAAAACACGGTGGTGCTGCGTCGCGGTAAAAGCAAGGAAACCCTGCGGCTGTTCCCAGCCACGGCCGGCAAGGCGGGACATTAAACAATGCGAAACGATAAGAACATGCAAAAACTGACGATGGCGGCCTGCGCGCTGGGCACATTGCTGGCGCTGGCCGGTTGCCAGACCCCTTCCACGCGCGACACCTACGATGCGATCGGCAAGGAAATGCGCACGGCCACCGCCAGGGCGCCAACTGCGGCAGCCGCACCGGACGCGGTGGAAGCGGCGTTGTTGCCGCCGCTGCCCACGCTGGCGTCGCAGTTGCCGAAAGCGCGCCCCGTGCTGGACGAGCGTTTCAATGTTTCGTTCAACAACGTCCCGGTACAGCAATTCTTCAATTCCATCGTGGCCGGCACCCGCTACAACATGCTGATCCATCCGGAAGTCACGGGTAACATCACGGCACACCTGAAAGACGTGACGTTGATGGAAGCGCTGGACGCGATCCGCGAACTGTATGGCTACGATTACAAGGTGGAAGGCACGCGCATTTATATCCGTCCGCTGACCATGCAGACGCGCATGTTCAAGGTCAATTACCTGACCGCGACGCGCAAGGGCACGTCCAATGTGCGGGTGTCCTCGACGTCCGTGGGCTCGGTCGGTGCGCAAACGTCGGGCGGCAGTGGCAGTAACAGTGGCGGCGGCCAGAACAACCAGCTACAGCAAAACAATAACCAGCCCGGCCAGCCCGGCCAGCCGGGGCAGCAGGGCCAGCAGGGGATGGACGCCAGCAACGTCACGACGTCGATGGAGTCGGACTTCTGGAAAGATTTGAAGGCCGCGCTGGAAGCGCTGGTCGGCGGCCAGGGCGACGGCCGCAGCGTGGTGATCTCGCCGCAGTCCGGCGTGATCGTGGTGCGCGCAATGCCGGACCAGTTGCGTTCCGTCGACCAGTACCTGAAAGCCACGCGTCTGGCGGTCGAGCGCCAGGTGATCCTGGAAGCGAAGATCCTGGAAGTGCAGCTGAACAGCGGTTACCAGACCGGTATCAACTGGGCGTCGTTCGCGTCGTTCAAGACCGGGCATGACAACCGCGTCTCGGGCGGGTTCCTGTCGCCGGGCACCTCGCTGGCGCCGCTGCCGTTCGCAGGCGGACAGCCGCCGACCATGACCAGTGGCGGTACCGCGGGCATTTCCGCCAGCACGGGCTTTAACATTGCCAACGCAGCCGCCAACGCGGGTTCGCTGTTCGGCCTGGCGTTCCAGACCAGTAATTTCGCGGCCATGATTTCGTTCCTGGAGTCGCAGGGTTCCGTGCACGTGCTGTCGAGCCCCCGCATTACCGCCATCAACAACCAGAAGGCCGTGCTGAAAATCGGCACCGACGAATTTTATGTGACGGGCGTGTCGACCACGACCAACAATACGGCGGCCGGCAACACCACCAGCCCGAATGTGACGTTGCAGCCGTTCTTTTCCGGCGTGGTGCTGGACGTGACGCCGCAAATCGATGACGAGGGCGGCATCATGCTGCACGTGCACCCGTCCGTCAGCCAGGTCACCACCGTCAACAAGACCGTCAACCTGGGCAGCGCCGGTTCGCTGAACTTGCCGCTGGCGGCGTCCAGCACATCGGAAATGGACAGCATGGTGCGGGGCCTGGACGGCCAGATCGTGGCGCTGGGCGGCCTGATGCGCCAGTCCACGACGGCGGACGATTCGCAAGTGCCGGGCGCCGACCGGGTGCCGGTGCTGGGCAACCTGTTCCGCAATACCGACCAGAAAATGCAGAAGCGCGAACTGGTGGTGCTGATCAAGCCCACCATCGTCGATGGCCCGGGCGCATGGAGCCAGGATGCGGAAGATGCGGCGCGCCGCATCGAGCAGCTGGAACCGCGCCGCCAGGGCGCCCGCAAGTAAGGGGTAAAGGCCATGTACGAATCCCATTTCGGCTTGCGTGAAGTACCATTTTCCATCACGCCCGACACCAGTTATTTCTTTACCAGCCCGCATTCGCAGGAAGCGCTGAACACCTTGCTGGTGGCGGCGCGCACCGGCGAAGGCTTTATCAAGATCACGGGCGAGGTCGGTACCGGCAAGACGCTGCTGTGCCGCAAATTCCTGTCCACCCTGGGCGAGGAATTCGTCACCGCCTACATCCCGAATCCCTACCTGGAGCCGCGCACGCTGATGCTGGCGCTGGCCGACGAACTGGAACTGACGCTGGAGCGCGACGTCGACCAGCACCAGATGCTGAAGTCGATCACGTTCCGCCTGCTCGAACTGGCGGCGCAAGGCAAGCAAGTGCTGCTGTGCCTGGACGAGGCGCAGGCGATTCCCATCGAAAGCCTGGAAGCGCTGCGCCTGCTGACGAACCTGGAAACGGAAAAACGCAAATTGCTGCAAATCGTGCTGTTCGGCCAGCCTGAGCTGAACGCCCACCTGGAAAGTCCCGTGATCCGGCAACTGGCGCAGCGCATCACGTTCCACTACCACCTGGGCGCCTTGTCGCGCGACGACATCGATTACTACCTGGCGCACCGGCTGCGCGTGGCGGGCTTTTCCGGCGGGCGCCTGTTCACAGCCGCGGCCGTCCGGAAACTGTATGCGGCCACGGGCGGCATTCCCCGCCTGGTCAATATCATGGCGCACAAATCGCTGATGCTGGCATACGGCGAGGGCCGCCAGCAAGTGGACAAGCAGCACGTGCAGGCGGCGGCTTCCGATACCGTCGGCGGGCGGCGCAACAAGGTGGCATGGCCATGGATTGCGGCGGCGGCCGCGGGATTGCTGGCGGCAGGCGGTGGCCTGGCGTGGGCGCTGGTGAAATGAGCGGCGGCCTATGAGCTTGATTAACAAAATGCTGCAAGACCTCGATGCGCGCGGCGGCGCCGGGGCGAAGGCGGGCGGCGAGTCCGTGCGTTCGGTATCGGTGTCCGGTGCGCGTTCGCCAGCGATGCTGGCCGTGCGGACCGGCGTTGCGCTGGTGGCGCTGGCGCTGACAGCCTGGTATGGCTGGACCCAGTGGCACAAGCCGCCACCGTTCAAGGCGCCGAAGCCGCTCGATCCCGCGCTGGCGGTGCCTGCACCAGCACCCGCATCCGTAGCTGTACCCGCCAAGGCGGCCGGCAATGCAGCGCCGCCGGTTGCCGCCAATGCACTGCCGGGCCCGGACCAGGCCGCGCTGGAGGAAAGCCGGGCCGCGCGCGCGGAACGCATCGAAGCGCGCCGCAAGCGGGAAGGGGAGCTGCAACCGGCGCGGGAAACGCAGGCGGCCGGGCAAGCCGCGCTGGCCGAGCAACTGGCCGAGGCCAAACGCAAGGCCAAAGCGGCGAAGGCGGAAGCGAAGGCGCTGGCCGCCGGCGCCACGGAACAATCCGCGACGGCGCCGCGTACCCAGCCAGCCGCACAGGCGCATGTGCAACCGCGCGTCGCCGCCAGGGCGGCGCCGCAGCGCGAAGCGGAGACGTCCGGCGTCACCGTGACGTCGCAGCAGCAGGGTGAGAACGCGTACAAGCGCGCGCTGGCGTCGCTGCAGGAAGGCCGCGTGCAGGACGCCATGGCCAGCCTGGAACAGGCGGTGTTTGCCTATCCGCGCCACGATGCGGCGCGCCAGGCGCTGGTGGGCTTGCTGCTGGAAGCGCGGCGCCATGAAGAAGCCATGCGCCATTTGCAACTGGGGCTGGGCCTCGATCCCAAGCAGCAGCAAATGGCCATGCTGCTGGCCCGCCTGCAAATCGAACGGGGCGGCCCGGCTGTCGAAACCTTGATGCGTACGTTGCCGTATGCGGGCAATAACCCGGATTACCTGGCATTCCTGGCCGGCGCCCTGCAAAAGGGGCAGCGCCACAAGGAAGCGGTCGAGCAATACCAGGCCGCCTTGCGCCTGATGCCGCAAAACGGCGTGTGGTGGATGGGGATGGGAATTTCGCTGCAGGCCGACAAGCGTAACGGCGAAGCGGCGGACGCTTACCAGCGCGCCAAGGCCAGCGGCAGCCTGTCGCCGGAACTGGCGTCGTTCGTGGAAAGGAAGCTGGCGCAGCTGCCGCGTTGATGCTGGCTTGGCGGCTTCCTGCGGAAACCGCCCTACGGGTTTTGCCGTATCGGTATTAGCGGCGGTGGCGGCCTTTCAAAGGCTGGCCTGCTCGCCCCAGATCTGTTTCATGGAAAAGCGCACGTCGGCCTGGTCCTCGCTCAATGCTTCGCTGATTGCGCATTCCGGTTCGGTGGAGCGGCGCACGATCTGGATCATGCCGGACGCGTTGCGCAGCGGCTTGCCGGAAGCGTCGCGCAGGCATTGCACCTGCACTTCGCCATCGCCGTCGCGCTGCGTCACCACGCCGATTTCCGCATTTTGCAGCCGCACCAGGGTGCCGGGCGGGAACTTGCCCACGACGGCGGCAAATTGCGTGCACAGCGCCTTGTCGTCGAATTTCTCTTCGTCGTCCATCAGCCTGGCCAGCGCCTTGTCCGGCAACACGGAACAGCGGTAGTTGCGGGCCGACACTTGCGCGCAATAGCGGTCCGCCAGGCTGATCAGGCGGGCATTTTGCTGGATTTCCACGCCGGAACAGCCGACCGGGTACCCGGTGCCGTCATCGTTTTCATGGTGCTGCAGCACGCACGCGATCCAGTCTTCGTCGCTGACGCCCGCGTCGCGCAGCAAATCCACGCTCTCCAGCGGGTGGCGGCGCACGATCGACATTTCTTCGCTGGTCAGCGCGGACGATTTGTGGAACGTGTTCTGATAACGCAGCATGCCGACATTCATCGTCAGCGACGCGGCCGTGATGGTCAGTATCTCGCTGTCCGCCTTGCGCAGGCCGTTGGCGACGATGATGGCGACGATGGCCGTTTCGATGCAGTGGCGCACCGCATAGGTACCGTTGATCTGGTTCAGGAAGATGCAGGCCAGTGCGATGTCCGGATTCAGTTCGACGGCCCGGATCACGTCGCGCGCGACGGCGCGCAATTCGCTTTCGGCGTTATGCTCGCTGCGCAAGTCCACCAGCAATTTTTCCAGCCGGCGGTTTGCCGCATTCAATTCATGCAGCACCGATGGCGCCGCCGCTTGCGGCGCGGGCGTATCGCCCATGACAAGGTCTTTCAGGCTATTGATATATTGATTCATGGTCATCCCCAACCTGCAACCTCGTGGCCTGCTTGTGGCGGCCACTTTTTTTATATGCGCGCCAGCCGCTCCAGTGCGAGGGCCAGCGTGTCGTCCTTCTTCGCAAAGCAGAAGCGGACGATGCCGGATTCCTTGCCTTGCCGGTAAAACGCGGACACGGGGATGGCCGCCACTTTAATTTCCGTAGTCAGCCATTCGGCGAATTCCGCTTCGCGCATGTCCGATATCCCATCATAACGCACACACTGGAAATAAGTCCCGTCCGCAGGCAATAACGTGAAGCGGCTGCCCTGTAAACCGTTGCGGAAAAGGTCACGCTTGCGCTGGTAAAACGCGGGCAGTTCCAGGTACGGTTTTGGATCGGCCATGTACGACGCGATGCCATGTTGCATCGGCGTATTGACCGAGAAGACGTTGTACTGGTGCACCTTGCGGAATTCCACCGTCAGCGCCGCCGGCGCGGCCACATAGCCGATTTTCCAGCCCGTGACGTGATACGTCTTGCCGAAACTGGAGACGACAAAGGCCCGCGCCGCCAGTTCCGGATGGCGGCACACGGATTCGTGGCGGGCGCCGTCATACACCATGTGTTCATACACTTCGTCCGACAAAATCAGCACTTCCGTGCCGCGCACGATATCGGCCAGTGCCTGCAAATCCGCTTCGCGCAGCACGGCGCCGGTGGGATTATGCGGCGTGTTGATCAGGATCATGCGGGTCTTCGCCGTCACGGCGGCCTGCACCTGGTCCCACGGCACCGCGTAACCCTGTTCACCGACCGTCATCGCGACCGTGACGGGAATGCCGCCGGCCAGTTCGATGGCGGGCTGGTACGAGTCGTATGCCGGTTCGATGACGATGACTTCGTCGCCCGGGTGCACGGCGCACAGGATGGCCGTGGTCAGCGCCTGGGTGGCGCCGCTGGTGACGGTGATTTCCGTGTCCGGGTTGTACTGGCAGCCATAGATCGCGGCGACTTTATTGGCGATCGCATGGCGCAGCACCGGCGCGCCCGTCATGAACGGGTATTGGTTGAAGCCGGCGCGCATGGCGTCCGTCACCATGTCCGTCAGGGCCGGGTCGCACGCGAAGTCGGGAAAACCCTGGCCCAGGTTGACGGCGCCATGTTCCTGTGCCAGCGCCGACATGCGGGTGAACACGGTTGTTCCGACCGCCGGCAAACGGGTGGTCAGGGTGGGCGTATCGGTGGCAACTGGCGGAATTTGACGGCTGTTCATGGATGGATGGCGAAAGATGCGTAAAGCTTATTCTAACGCAGCATCCCGCGTGCAAGTGTTGCTCTTATGCCTATTTTTCCATGGGATCAAGCTTTCAGGCGCCACGCGTCCGGCTGGACGATCTGGAACATGCCGGCTTTCGCCAGTTTGCGCGCCAGTTTCAGCAGCGCCTTGTCTTTCGTGATCAGCGTGTGGGCACCCGCGTCGCGCGCCAGTTCCAGGAATTTCTGGTCGTCGCGGTCGCTGCATACCGGCAGGCGCGTACCGGACACGGGCGGCGCCACCACCTTGATCAGGGCGTCGAAGCGGGCCGCGCAGGCGGGACGGCTGTCGTCGTCGAGCGGCAAATGGGGGTAGTGCAGCACCACCAGGTATTCGTCGCGGCAATCGGCGCGCGTGATGGCTTCCACCGCGCCGCTTTCCATCGCACGCAACAGTTCCGCGCGGCGGGGATCGTTGAACACGAACAAGTCGAGGCAGACATTGGTATCGAGCACCAGGCGCCGGGGTAATTTGGGTTGGTTCGATGGAACGGGTATGATGTCGGACATTTTTGATTCTAAGTAAGTTTTTTTGGATTGTATGCTGATAGTACTGTCGCCCGCAAAAAGCCTGGACCTGGAAACGCCGCCGACCACCCCGCTGCGCACCGAACCCCAGTTTCTCGACCATTCTTCCCAGTTGATTCACCGTTTGCGTGAATTCGCGCCGGCGGAGATCGGCGAACTGATGGATATTTCCGATACGTTGTCGGCGCTGAACGTGGCGCGCTATGCATCGTGGACCAAGGATACGACCGAAGCCCGGCCTGCCGTCATGACCTTCGATGGCGACGTCTACGACGGCCTGGCGGCCCGCACGCTGACGCCAGGGCAGCTCGACTACACGCAATCGCGCGTGCGCATCCTGTCCGGCCTGTACGGCATGTTGCGCCCGCTCGACGTGATCCACCCGCACCGGCTGGAAATGGGTACGCGCCTGTCGAACCCGCGCGGCAAGGATTTATATGCGTTCTGGGGCGATACCATCACCGAAGCGCTGAACCGCACGGTAGACGAGCAGGGCGCCGGGGTACTGGTCAACCTGGCGTCGGAAGAGTATTTCAAGTCGGTGCGCAAGGCGAAGCTGAAAGTGCCGGTCATCACGCCCGTGTTCGAAGACTGGAAGAACGGCAAATACAAGATCATTTCGTTTTACGCGAAACGCGCGCGCGGCTTGCTGGCCCGTTATGCCGCCGTTAATCACGTCAACGATCCGCAGCAGTTGAAGGCGTTTGATACGGATGGGTATGCGTACGTGCCGGACGCGTCGGATGACCGCAAGTGGGTGTTCAGGCGGCGAGTGGCGGAGGCTTAAGGGGAGGCTGGAGTGCGTAGGGCGGGTTTGACAAACCCGCCCTACGGGACGACGCTAACACATAGTTCTGCGGTAACGGCCCGGGAATCAGCCCCAGAATTTCCACCAGGCTTTTTCCTTGTCGCCGCCATCCTTCAGAAACTTGCTGTCAGGATAGTTTTGCTTGAAAACGCGCAGCGCATCGTCGTGCAATTGCTTGTTGCCCATCTTGTCGTAGCCGCGGATCATGATGAACAGCGCTTCTTCGATGGCCGGCGAATCGCGGTAATCGGCGATCACACCCTGGGCGCGGTTGATGGCGGCCAGGTAAGCGCCACGGCGGTAGTAATAACGCGCCACGTGCACTTCATAGGACGCCATGGCATTGATCAGGTATTTCATGCGGTCCAGCGCATCCGGCGTGTACTGGCTGTTGGGGAACTTTTCCACCAGCGCCTTGAACGCGGCAAACGCTTCGCGCGTGGCTTTCGGGTCACGCTCGGACGGGTCTTGCTCGTAAATAAAATTCAGGAAGCTGATTTGATCGTTAAAATTGATCAAGCCCCGCAGGTAATACATGTAGTCGACGTTTGCGTGGTTCGGGTGCAGCTTGATGAAGCGTTCGACGGCGGCCAGTGCCTGCGCCTGGTCTTGCGCCTTGTACTGGGCGTAGGCGATATTCATCTGTGCCTGCTGCGCGTACGTACCGAATGGATAGCTCGATTCCAGCCTTTCGAACAATTGAACGGCACGCTCGTAATGGCCACCTTCCAATTCCTCCATGGCCTCCGAGTATAATTTCGTCGCGGACCAGCCTTTGGTTTCATCCGCCTTCTCCGGCAGCAAACTACACGCGGATAAGCCAAGCAGTACTACGGTTGCTGCAATTACCGATAATTTTTTTTGCATGTTGTTTCGCAAGAACGTTTAACCAAATTTGATACAACTGGCTGATTATAGCCGATGGGAATGCTGTGACTTTAAACAATAATGAATTTGACGCCGACACTGATGACTTCCTGCCTGAAGACGAGGCCGGTGATCCGCTGGCGCCCATCGAGCTGCAGCTGGGGCCTGAAGTTTGCGGCGAACGCCTCGACAAAGTGATCTCCAAACTGGTGCCGCAATTCTCGCGCGGCCGCCTGCAAATGTGGATCGAAGAAGGCTTCGTCACGGTCGACGGCAAGTCCGCCAAAATCCGCGCCACCGTGTATGGCGACGAAAAAGTCGTGATCCTGCCGCAGCCGGACCAGGAAACGGAAGCTTTCAAAGCGGAACCGATGGACCTGGACATCGTCTTCGAAGACGACCACCTGATTGTCGTCAACAAGCCGGCCGGCCTGGTCGTCCACCCGGGGTCCGGCAACTGGTCGGGCACGCTGCTGAACGGGCTGCTGCACCATTGCCCGGCGCTGCGCGGCGTGCCGCGCGCCGGTATCGTGCACCGCCTGGACAAGGATACGTCCGGCCTGATGGTGGTGGGCAAGACGCTGGCGGCGCAAACGGAACTGGTGCGCCAGTTGCAAGCGCGTACCGTCAAGCGCGAATACTGGTGCCTGGTCTGGGGCACGCCGCAACTGACCGGCACCATCAATTTGTCGATGGGCCGCCATCCGCGCGACCGCGTGAAAATGGCCGTGTCGAACATGATGGGGTCGAAACCCGCGATCACGCGCTACGAACGGATTCAATCGGGTACGCTGGATGACCGTCCGGTCAGCCTGGTGCAGTGCCGCCTGGAAACGGGCCGCACCCACCAGATCCGCGTGCACATGTCGCACATCGGTTTCCCGCTGATCGGCGACCAGGTGTACGGCAAGGCGCACTTGACGCATTACTTCCCGCGCCAGGCATTGCAGGCGCGCCGCCTGGGCCTGAACCACCCGGCGACCGGCGAAGCGGTCGAGTGGCGCGTTCCGCTGGCTGATGATTTCGCCGAGCTGCTGGACGAATGCGATATTGACAATCCGGGCCTGAACGACGTGGGCGCCGAAGAAGAGGAAGTCACCTATGACTACGACTTCGGCCATGACGACGATGACGACGATGACGACGAGCACGAAGTTGAAATCATCCGCATGTAACGGCCTGGAGGCGCCCGGTTGGGCGCCGCCCGACTGGCCGGAACTGCCCGCCACCGTGGGCGCGTTGATGACGATGCGCCGCGGCGGTGTCAGCCCTGCGCCGTATGACGACGGGCAGGGCGGCGGCGGCCTCAATCTGGGCACCCATGTCGGCGACGCGCCGCACCGCGTGGCGGCCAACCGCGCCGCGCTGACGGCGGTGTTGCCGGAAGAGCCCGTCTGGATGAGCCAGGTGCATGGCGTCGCGGTGGCCAATGCGGACAAACTCCGTCCCGGCGACGTTCCCGAAGCCGATGCCGCGGTGGCGCGCCGTCCCGGCGCCGTGTGCACCGTCATGACGGCCGATTGCCTGCCGGTGCTGTTTTGCGACAGCGCCGGGACCATCGTCGGCGCGGCCCACGCAGGCTGGCGCGGCCTGGCTGGCGGCGTGCTGGAGCAGACCGTGCAAACCATGCGCGGTGATGGGGCGGAAGAAATCCTGGCCTGGCTGGGCGTCGCCATCGGCCCGGCAAAATTCGAAGTGGGCGAGGAAGTGCTGCAAGCATTCGTGGCGCGGGCCGCCGACGCCGCGATGGAACAGGTGATCCGTTCCGCCTTCCGCGCCATCGATGGCAAGCCGGGCAAATACCTGGCCGATATCTACAAACTGGCGCGTTGCCTGCTGAATGCGATTGGCGTGACGCGCATTGCCGGCGGCGAATATTGCACTGTGTCAAATTCAGGGCGTTTTTATTCATACCGCCGCGACGGCGCGACGGGGCGCCAGGCCAGTTTGATCTGGATCAAGAAATCCAGTTGACCTTTACGGGCGCCGGATCAGTCTGGCGCTCCTTCTCCTTCAGGGCTAGCCGCAGCGGTGGTTTTTGTAGTATGCTGCGTTGCAGCATTTTCCCGTTCCAACGCAGCCCGGCGACGCCGCCGTCTGCCTCCGCCAGTTATATAAATAAGTATTCCTAATGGCAAGACACAGTACATTAAAAACGTCATAATGCCGGCAACGACAGTAGGTTCGGTAAACGCCATCAGCGCTACCACGTAGATCCAAGCAACAGCAATCAGCAACATAAGCAGTCTCGGTTAACACTCACGACAATGGACTTAAACATGAAATTGCCTGATCCTCAAGCCTTTGCCAACGCCTGGATGTCGCAGTTCAGCGACCCCAACCAATGGCAATCCTGGTTCAACATGGTGCCCGAAGTTCAATCGCACCCGGTGACGGCGATCCTGCGCGATGCGGGAGCCGCCATCAAGCCTGACGTGATCGAGCAACTGAAAAACGACTATATCGCGCAGTTTTCCACGCTGTGGCAGGATTTTATCGGCGGTAAATCGCCGGAAGTGTCGGACCGCCGTTTTTCGTCGGCGGCATGGCAAAGCAATCCGGTCACGGCATTCAATGCCGCATCATACCTGCTGAACGCGAAATTCCTGACCGCCATGGCGGAATCCATCGATGCGGCCCCGCAGCAACAGCAGCGTATCCGTTTCGCCGTCCAGCAAGTGGTGGATGCGATGTCGCCGGCCAATTTCCTGGCCACGAATCCGGAAGCCCAGCAAAAGCTGATGGAAACCAAGGGCGAAAGCCTGACCAAGGGCCTGGCGAATATGCTGGCCGACATGAATAAAGGCCATATTTCGCTGTCCGATGAATCGGCCTTCGAAGTGGGCAAAAACCTGGCCAATACCCCGGGCCAGGTGGTGTATGAAAACGACTTGTTCCAGCTGATTCAATACACGCCGACCACGGAAACCGTGCACGAGCGTCCATTGCTGCTGGTGCCGCCTTGCATTAACAAGTTCTATATCCTGGATTTGCAGCCGGAAAATTCGCTGGTGCGCTATGCGGTGGAGCAGGGCAATACCGTGTTCCTGGTTTCGTGGCGCAATCCGGACCAGTCGATGGCGAAAACCACGTGGGACGATTATGTCGACCGCGGCGTGATCAACGCCGTGCACCTGGTGCAGGAAATCTCCGGCCAGGACAAGATGAATATCCTGGGCTTCTGCGTGGGTGGCACGTTGACCGGTACGTCGCTGGCCGTCATGGCGGCGCGTGGCGAACATCCTGCCGCCAGCGTGACCCTGCTGACCACGTTCCTGGACTTTGCCGATACCGGTGTGCTGAGCGTGTTTGTCGACGAGACGCAAGTGGCGTTGCGCGAGCAAACCCTGAAGGCGGGCGGCCTGATGCCGGGCCGCGACCTGGCGACCACGTTCTCCAGCCTGCGTCCGAACGACCTGGTGTGGAATTACGTGCAGTCGAATTACCTGAAGGGTAACGAGCCGCCGCCATTCGATTTGCTGTACTGGAATTCGGACAGCACGAATTTGCCGGGCCCGATGTTCTGCTGGTACCTGCGCAATACCTACCTGGAAAATAACCTGAAGCACCCGGGTAAATTGACCGTGGCCGGTGAAAAAGTCGACTTGTCCGCCATCGATGCGCCGGCATTTATTTACGCGTCGCGCGAAGACCATATCGTGCCGTGGGCGGCCGCTTATGCATCGAACGACATCCTGAATCCGAAAAAGCCGAAGAATAACCGCTTCATCCTGGGCGCCTCCGGTCACATCGCGGGTGTCATCAATCCGGCGTCGAAAAACAAGCGCAGCTATTGGAGCAACGATGCCGCGCCGAAGAAGGGCGCCAAGCGTCCGGATGCGCAAGCGTGGCTCGATGGCGCCACCGAGCACAAAGGCAGCTGGTGGGGTGAGTGGGCAGCATTCCTGGCCGAACACGGCGGCAAGGATGTGCCTGCGCCGAAAATGCATGGCAGCAAGAAATATCTGCCAATCGAAGCGGCGCCGGGCCGGTATGTGAAAGCCCGGGCGGACTGATTTCGGGTGCCGGGTGGATCACCCGGCTGTTGCGTTGCGGCCGCTATCATGTTGCAACGCGAAAACCTGTGCCACCCGCGTTTTTTTCACTCTATAATAGGCGCAAGAGGCATACGTAAGAAAGCGGACCTTGGTCCGCTTTTTTTTCAAAATAACCGTGAACGCGCTGCGGCGCAAAAAATGGAACTTGTGATGAGTAGTGTAAAGAAAAACGCGGAACGCTTGATCAAGAAATACCCTAATCGCCGTTTATACGACACGCAAACCAGTTCCTACATCACCTTGACCGATGTGAAACAGCTTGTGCTCGACAACGAAGAATTCACCGTGGTCGACGCCAAGTCGAATGAAGATTTGACGCGCAGTATCCTGCTGCAAATCATTCTGGAAGAAGAAGCCAGTGGCGTGCCGATGTTTTCCACCGGCGTGCTGGCGCAAATCATTCGCTATTATGGCCACGCCATGCAGGGGATGATGGGTTCGTACCTGGAAAAGAATGTCGAGGCATTCACCGATATCCAGCGTAAATTCACCAGCGCCACGCTCGATGGCAAACCGTTCAGCCCGGAAATGTGGTCCCAGTTTATGAACGTACAGGGACCGATCATGCAGGGCATGATGAATAATTACATCGACCAGAGTAAAACCCTGTTCGTGCAAATGCAGGAACAAATGCAAAACCAGAGCAAGTCGCTGTTCAGCGCATTCCCGTTCATGAATCCGGTGGTGCCGCCGACGGACAAGAAATAAAAAAAAGCCGGGTTTGAAAACCCGGCTTTTTCTTTCCGTACTCTTCAGTGCCTGTTACTGCAGCAGTGAAATCACCAGCGCGGGCGTCACATTACTCTTGCGCATCATCGCGGTGCTTGATTGCAGCAGCATCAATTGCACCGTCGCATTCGCGGTTTCATCGGCAAAATCCGCATCCATGAAACGGCCTTCCGACGCCTGGCCGTTTTCCACCGCGGTTTGCAGGTTGTTGAACGTGTGGTCGAGGCGGTTGATCAGCGCGCCCAGTTCCGAGCGGGATTGCGCCACCAGGTTGATGGCGGTATTGATGCGGCCCATCACGGCATTCGCGCCGCCCGAACTCAACAATTCCGCGCCGGTATCGGTGACCCGGGTTTCAATGATATTGCCCGGCAACACCACCTGGTAGGGCACATTCACGCCGGACGTGTTGCGGGTCGCATCCAGCGCATTGTTGTATAGGGTTTCGAACTGGTATTGCGTGCTTTCCTCGGCGGTGGCGCCGAACTGGAAGCGGGTGATGAAATCGTTGGCGGCTTTACCGGTCAGCAAACCGTTTTCACCGTACAGCAAGTCTTCCTTCACCAGGCGTTCATTCTGCTTGCCCAGCTCATCGTATTCGACCTGCATGGCTTCGCGGTCGGCGTCCGTATAGCTGGCGTCGGCTGCCTGCGTGGCCAGTTCCTGCATGCGGAACATGGAACGGTTCAAGCCTTCCAGCACGGAATCCATGGTTTGCAGCTTGGAAATGGAATTCTGCGTATTACGCATCGCCATTTTCATGCCTGCGTTTTGCGCATGCAGGCGCGTGGCGATTTGCAGGCCGGCGGCGTCGTCCTGGCCTGAGTTGATCCGGTAACCGGTCGCGAGTCGCTCGTTCGACACGCTCAGCAAGCGCTGAGAGCGGCCGGCCGCGTTGATGGCGGCAAGCGAGGCGTGGTTTGTGTGCATGCTGAGCAAGGTATTTTTTCCCTTAGGAAAATCTTGACTTGGATTAATTGTACTACACACCACGGTTACCGCCTGACGCATTTTTGCATCAGTCGCGGATTTTCAGTCGCTGTCGCAAGGAAAAGGCCCGGCCGTTTTTCATGGCCGGGCTCAGTCGGCTCAGTCGTTATCGAGCAGCGCGTTGTAGATCACCGCGCCAAGGATGGCGCCGACAATCGGCGCCACCCAGAACAGCCACAAGTCACCCATGGCGCCGGTTTGTGCAAACAGGGCCGGGCCCGTGCTGCGGGCCGGATTGACGGACGTATTCGAGACCGGGATCGACACCAGGTGGATCAAGGTCAGGCACAGGCCGATCGCCAGGCCGCCAAAGCCGCCGGCCGCGCGCTTGGACGTGGCGCCCAGGATCACGATCAGGAAGATGGCCGTCATGACGACCTCGCACACCAGCACGGACACCATGCTGAAGCCGCCAGGGGAGTTGCTGCCATAGCCGTTCGACGCGAAGCCGCCCACGCCGGTAAAGCCGGCCTTGCCGGAAACGATCAGGAACAGCACGGCGGCGGCCGCGATGGCGCCCAGTACCTGGGAGGCGATGTAGCCGGGCAGTTCAGCGGCGGAAAAACGCTTGCCCACCACCAGGCCGATCGATACGGCGGGATTGAAGTGGCCGCCGGAAATCGGGCCCAGCGCATACGCGCCGGTCAGCACTGTCAGGCCGAAGGCCAGCGACACGCCCAGCAGGCCGATGCCGACCTGGGGAAATGCCGCCGCCAGTACGGCACTGCCGCAGCCACCCAGCGTCAGCCAGAACGTGCCGAGGAACTCGGCTGACCATTTTTTGACATTGCTCATTGTTGATTCTTTCGAAATGGGTTATGTAACCAAAAATATATTACTTTGGTTATATAACACATAAGTTTTACTAAATGCAATGACGGGGGGGCTGGGGATGGCGGGGAGCGGAGGGGAATACGCTATAATGGCAGATTCGCTCCAATTTTCGATAGTGATTCCCCATGCACGAAATTTCCCGTATTTCCAAGGACAAACAGGCCGCTGCCACCCCATCCGGGGCCGCGCCGAAAGTCGGATTCGTCTCGCTCGGTTGCCCGAAAGCGCTGGTCGATTCCGAACAGATCCTGACCCAGCTGCGCGCCGAGGGTTACGAGACCGCCAAATCGTATGATGGCGCCGACCTGGTGATCGTCAACACGTGCGGCTTCATCGATGCCGCCGTGCAGGAATCGCTGGATGCGATTGGCGAAGCGCTGGCGGAAAACGGCAAAGTCATCGTGACCGGCTGCCTGGGCGCCAAGAAAGACGGCGAAGGCAATGACCTGATCAAGTCCATTCACCCGAAAGTGCTGGCGGTGACAGGCCCGCACGCGCTGGGCGAAGTGATGCAGGAAGTGCACCACCACTTGCCGAAGCCGCACGAACCGTTCATCGACCTGCTGCCGCCCCAGGGCGTCAAGCTGACGCCGAAACACTATGCGTACCTGAAGATTTCCGAAGGCTGCAACCACCGCTGCAGCTTCTGCATCATCCCGTCGATGCGCGGCGACCTGGTGTCGCGTCCGATCGGTGAACTGATGCTGGAAGCGGAAAACCTGTTCAAGTCCGGCGTCAAGGAATTGCTGGTGATTTCGCAGGATACGTCGGCCTACGGTGTGGACGTGAAGTTCCGCTCCGGTTTCTGGAACGGCCGTCCGATCAAGACCCACATGACGCAACTGGCCGAAGCGCTGTCGCAGCTGGCCAAACAATATGGCGCATGGGTGCGCATGCACTACGTGTATCCATACCCGCACGTGGACCAGGTGATCCCGCTGATGGGCGAAAACCTGCTGCCCTACCTGGACATCCCGCTGCAGCATGCGCACCCGGACGTGCTGAAGCGCATGAAGCGCCCGGCCAGCGGCGAAAAAAACCTGGACCGCATCCAGGCCTGGCGCGCCATGAACCCGGACCTGACGATCCGCTCGACCTTCATCGCCGGCTTCCCCGGCGAGACGGAAAGCGAATTCGAATACCTGCTGGACTTCCTGAAGGAAGCGCAGATCGACCGCCTGGGCTGCTTCGCTTATTCCCCGGTGGAAGGCGCGACCGCCAATGCGCTGGACAATCCCGTGCCGGAAGAAGTGCGCGAAGAGCGCCGTGGCCGCGTGATGCTGCTGCAGGAAGAAATTTCCCGCAAGCGCTTGCAGGCGAAAGTCGGCAAGACCATCAAGGTACTGATCGACGAACTGACGCCTAGCGGCGCCAAGGGCCGTTCCGCCGCCGATGCGCCGGAAATCGACGGCGTCGTCTACGTGAAGAAACCGTTTGAACCGCACAAGAAACTCGTGGTGGGGCAATTCGTCGACGTGGAAGTCACGCGCGCTGACGCCCACGACCTGTGGGGCGAGGCATAAAGCTGCCTGAATCGAAGTAGAATCAGGGCGGGAGCGCATAACGCGCATCCCGCCTTTTTTTATCCGCGAGCCATGACCGACAAAAAATCCATCCAGACCTCCCTGATCCACACCGATTACGAAGCCCCGTCCGGCTTCGACGCTTTTCCGACGCCGATCCACCACGCGTCGACCGTGCTGTTCAAGAACGTGGCGGCGTTGCGTTCGGGCGAGTGGAAGGAAAAGAACGCGTACACCTATGGCTTGCACGGCACGCCCACCACGTTCACCCTGGAAGCGCGGCTGGCCGAGATCGAAGGGGGCTTGTATTGCCTGCTGGCGCCCAGCGGCCTGGCGGCCATCGCCATGGTCGACTTTGCGCTGCTGAAAAGCGGCGACGATGTGCTGCTGCCCGATAACGTCTACAACCCGAACCGCGAACTGGGCAAGTGGCTGGCGGATTTCGGTGTCACGGCCCGTTATTACGACCCGCTGGTGGGAGCGGGGATTGCGGAATTGATCCAGCCCAACACCAAGCTGGTGTGGACGGAGGCGCCGGGCTCGGTGTCGATGGAAGTGCCGGACTTGCCGGCCATATGCGCGGCGGCCCATGCGAAGGGGGCGCTGGTGGCGCTGGATAACACGTGGTCGGCCGGGCTGGCGCTGCGCGCGTTCGACATGGGCGTCGACATCGTCATGCAGGCGCTGACCAAGTACCAGTCGGGCGGTTCCGACGTCCTGATGGGCGCCGTGATTACGCGCGACCGCGCGATCCAGGATCGCATCGCCATGGCGCACATGCGGTTGGGGATGGGCGTCGGCGCCGACGATACGTACCTGGTGCTGCGCGGCTTGCCCACGATGAAATTGCGCTTTGAAGCGCATGACCGGGGCGCGCGCAAAGTTGCCGAATGGTTGAAGGCGCGGCCGGAAATCAGCAAGGTGCTGCATCCGGCACTGGAAGATTGCCCGGGCCACGCGACGTGGAAGCGCGACTTCAATGGGGCGGGCGGCTTGTTTTCCGTGCTGTTCGATCCCCGTTACACGGAAGAGCAGACCGACCGCTTCGTCGATGAACTGAAATTATTCGGGATCGGCTACAGCTGGGGAGGAGCCAACAGCCTGGCAGTGCCTTACCGCATCCAGGCCATGCGCAGGAACTGGCTGCATGGCGGCGTGCTGGTGCGGTTCAATATCGGCCTGGAAGACCCGGACGATTTGATTGCCGATATCACGCAGGCGCTGGCCAAGATGTAATCATGCGGGGCGGTCAAGCGGCCCCGCAATTACATCATTCAATTACACGTGATGGCGGGTTGCAGTTCGACCGTGTGACTGTCAGTCCCTTTGCCCTGGCGCTCCACCGTCTCGCGTTTGACGACGCATTGCGTCAGGCGCGGATCGAGTTTGCGCGCCAGTACCACTGTGGTATTGCTGTAGGTACAGCCTACCCATGTTTCGCCCTGCTTGTTGGCGGACAGGCGCCAGCGCGGTTCGTCGCCGGAATCGGCTTCCGGCGGCAACGGGCGGTCGTCGGCGGGATTGCCGACATACAGTTGGGTTTGTTCCAGCCGGAATTCGGCGGCGCCGCCGACAGGTTCCCAGCCTTCCGCCGTGGTCACGGCGGTGGACGCCAGGATGGTGGCGGGACAAATGATGTCGTCCGCGCCGGCCGCGCTGGCGGTATTGCCGAGCGCAATCGTTGCTGCCAATGCTGTCAAGAGTGTCGTCGTGAATGAGGTGCCCATGTCGCCCTCCGTCCTTCAATAGAGTGCTGTTCCTGCCCGCCTGGCGTCTCGGAATGCCTGCCAGTCCAGCTCCACCTGTACGGAGTAGCCGTAAGCAAAGGATACTAGTTCTTGTTGGAAACTGCTACTGCTGCCAAGCAATTCTGTGATGTGCTTGTCGATACTGTACCGGCCGGTTTCGATGTCGGCATCCTGGTCCGCCAGCACGTGGGCCGAAGCCAGCGCGATGCCGAGATAGCGGGCTGCATTTTCCAGCTTGCCCGCCGTCGTCAAATCCTGCGGCTCGAAATCCCGGTCATTGCCCGCCTTCTCGTGCACGTAGCAATGCATGCCTTCCACCATGGTCCAGCCATTCATGGGGTCGGGATCGACCTGGTGCGCGCGCTGTGTACGCGCCGTGCGGCAACCTTCGTGGCCCCCATACCATTCCGGCGCCATGGCGGGGCCACCCGCGCCAGTCACGGCGCTGGGGATCGCCTGTTTGACTTCCAGTAAAACCTGGTCGTCATTGCCTTGCAACAGTAGATACCAGCGCATTTTGCCCAGGCTGCCCATGCCGGCGCCCAGCCGCTGGCGCACATCCATCACGTTATAAAACGCGGGACCCTGGCGGATGGCCGGCGGAATCGATGCCGCGTAATTATCCATCGCGGCCAGCAGGGCGCCGCGCGTGCCGGACGAGACGGGCGCCAGGTCTTCGTGCGCTTCGACGAACCGGCGCAGGCCGCCTTCGTTGCGCTCCGTGTATTTATCCAGCAGGCGGGTGACATCCGCTTGTGCGGCGCGGCGGATCGTGTCCTGCACCACGCCACTGGTATTGTCTTCGGTCAGCCGGAACGGCAGTTCGCCGCGGTTGCCGCGGAAGCTCGCCATGCGGTCTTCATAAGCGCCGGCCAGCGCCTGGATGGAGGCGGTTATGCCGCCGTCGGCAATATGGTTTTGCCGGCCCAGCAACACCATGCTGGCGGCCAGGCGGCGCAAGTCCCAGATGTATTGCCCCAGGTAACCTTCATCGAAATCCGCGATGCCGAACACGGCGGTGCCGCTGCTGTCGCGGCGGGCGCCAAAGTTGCCGATATGGGCGTCGCCCGTCAACCATGTATACGCGGTGTGCTCCGTCGTGAAGGCGGACGGGTGGGTCGCCATATCCAGGTAAAACAAATGCGCGGTGGCGCGGAAGAATGGGAAGGCGGACGCGGCGTTCGCCATCTTTTCCATGCGGGTTTTCAGGTCGGCGCGGTTATGCGCGGCGAACTGGTGGTGATGCGCATAGAGTTGGCCAGCCACCCAGCTGGGACGCGACCTGGCCACGAAATTCGGGACGGGATTGATCATGGTTCATTCCTCCTCCGGCGATGCACTGGAACCAGCGTAGGCCATTTCCAGATGGAAATATTATCTTCGATCAAGCTTCATGGCATCGCACGGTTTTCATTCAGGTCGACCAGGCCCTTGATCAGCCGGTAAGCCTTCCACAGCCACGCACCGCACCAGATCACGATGGCCAGCGGAATGCCGATGATGGTGATCCACAGGGCGCCGCCGATCACCATCCAGACCAGGTACCACCAGAACGAGCGGATTTGCCAGCTATGGTGGCTGTGGACGAACGTGCCGGCGGTTTCCGGCCGTTTGACGTAATTAATGATCAGCGGGATGAAGGAAAACGCCCCCAGCGAAAACACGAAACTCACGGCATGGATGATGTACAGCCACCATGCCGTGTTCTTTGCCGACGCCACCTGTCCATCCATTACCAGTTCCGAAGCCATGACAATCTCCCGCTGCGTGAAATCAAATTCGTTGTGTAGATTTTAACAATATTTCCAAAGATCTGCTGGTGTTTGCGATGGTGTTGTCCAGGGCAATGGGCATATGGCCATAAATACAACAGCATCGCGCAAAGCAATCGTGCGGCCCGGAAAGTTGAAACCGCAATGTTATATTTTATTTATCGCTTTTCCGGCGCGGGGCCTGCGGCGTTTCCTGGGAGTATGTGAATGAAAAAATTACTGCTGACCTTGATTACATTGTTCGCCTTGTCGTGGTTCCCTGTCGCCAGCCATGCCGCCGGCTATACGCAAACCAGGTATCCGATCGTGCTGGTGCACGGCTTGTTCGGCTTTGACAGCATCGGCTCCTATGACTATTTCTACGGCGTGGCCAACGCCTTGCGCAGCGGCGGCGCCAATGTCTACCTGGTGCAGGTGTCGGCGACGAATTCCACCGAAGTGCGGGGCGAGCAATTGCTGACCCAGGTGCAGCAAATCCTCGCCGTCACGGGCGCGGCGAAGGTGAATTTGATCGGCCACAGCCATGGCAGCCCCACCGCCCGTTACGTGGCCTCCGTGCGGCCCGACCTGGTGGCGTCCGTGACCGGTGTCGGCGGCGTCAATAAAGGTTCCAAGGTGGCGGACGTGCTGATCGGTGCGGCGCCGGAAGCCGCGTACACGGTGGTCGAAGCATTTTCCGCGCTGATGAGCACGCTGGGCGGCGATCCCACCTTGCCGCAGGATGCGCACGGCGCGGTGCAATCGCTGAGCACGGCCGGTTCGCTGGCGTTCAATGCGCAACATCCGCAGGGCATTCCCACCAGCGCGTGTGGCGAAGGCGCTTACCAGGTTGGTGGCATTTACTATTTCTCGTGGAGCGGCGCGAAAATCCTGACCAACCCGCTGGACGTGGTCGACCTGCATTTCCTGCTGACGACCCAGGCCTTCAATGGCGAACCCAACGATGGCCTGGTGGCCACCTGTTCCACGCACCTGGGTAAAGTCATCCGCGACAACTACAAGCTGAACCACCTGGACGAAGTGAACCAGATGTTTGGTCTCACCAACATCTTTGAAACCAATCCGCTGACCTTGTACCGGCAACATGCGAACCGCCTGCAAGGGCTGGGGCTGTAAGCGATGAACGGCAAGCTGATGGCCGGCGCCGTGCTGGCGCTGGCGGGCGCCCTGTGGCTGGCGCAGCGGCAGGAGCCGGCGCCGTTGCCCGTGGCGGCCAAACCGCCAGCCGCGGCGCCGTTCGTGCGGTCGATGGAAGGGACGCGGCCGGACGGCGACGTGCGCGAGGACGCGGCCCGGCAACTGGTGGTCGATGCGGAACTGGGCTACCTGTTCGATTACTACCTGGCGGGGCTGGGCGAGCGCGAACTGGACGCGATCCGGGCGGAAATCGAGCGGGAACTGGAGCGGCGGCTGGCGCCGGCGGCAGCACGTCAGGCCAAGGTCTTGCTGGGTAAATACCTCGAGTACAAGACCGCGCTGGCGACGCTGGAAGCCGGGCTCAAGCCCGGCAAGGACTTGCTGGCCAGCGCACGGGCGCGGCGCGACGCCATGCTGAAACTGCGCAAGGAGTATTTTACCGGGCGGGAAATCGCGGGCCTGTTCGGCGCGGCCGACGCGTACGACGCCCAGGCGCTGGCGCGGCTGGAAGTCACCCAGGACAAGCAATTATCCGCGCTGCAACGGCAGGAAAAACTGGCGCAGCTCGATGCCGCGATGACGCCGGAACAGCGGGCGCAGCGCGACGCGCCCGTTGCCATCATGAAAGTGGAAAGTTCGGTGGCGCACATGCGGGCGCAGGGCGCGGGCGACAATGAGGTGTACCGGGCCCGCGCCGCGGCATTCACGCCGGAAGCGGCGGCCCGGCTGGCGGAACTGGACCGGGAACAGGCGCAGTGGCAAGCCCGCATCGCCGCTTACCTGCAGCAACGGCGCCAGCTGCCGCAGGGCGATGCGCTGGCGCTGCAACAGTTGCGCGACGCGGGTTTCAGCGCCCAGGAACAGAAGCGGCTGGCCGCGTATGAATAACCTGCGTTACGCCAGCAGGTTCAGGATGCCATCCAGGCCCACGAAATTCAACGCCACGCTGGCCTGCTCGCGCACGACCGGCTTGGCGCGGAACGCCACCGACATGCCGGCCACGCTCATCATTTTGAGGTCATTGGCGCCGTCGCCCATGACGATGGCTTGCGACGTGGAGATACCAAGCGATGCACACACATGTTCGACGGTGCGCTTCTTGACGTCGGCGTCGACGATTTCACCCAGCACCTGGCCCGTCAGCTTGCCATCGATGATTTCCAGTTCATTGGCCAACGTGAAGTCCAGGCCCAGGCGTTCTTTCAGGCGCTTCGTGAAGAACGTGAAGCCGCCCGATACCAGCAGGGTTTTCAGGCCGGCCGCCTGCACGGCGGCCAGCATGGCTTCCGCACCCAGCGACAATTGCAGGCGTTCGTTGTAGACGCGCTCCAGCGCCGACGCGTCCAGCCCTTTCAGCAGCGCCACGCGCTTGCGCAGGCTGGCCGAGAAATCCAGTTCGCCGCGCATGGCCGCTTCCGTGATTTCCGCCACTTGCGGCTTCAAACCCTGCATGTCGGCGATTTCATCGATGCATTCGATGGTGATCAGCGTGGAATCCATGTCCATCGCCACCAGGTGGAATTCGTCGAGTTTGTGCACGCCCATCATGTAGGTGGCGTCCAGCTGGGCGGCATGGGCCGCCACTTCGATGGTATGGCGCAGCGCCACGGAATACGTGATGCCTTCGCAGCGGATGGCGTTGTCGGCAAGGCGGATGATGCGCTGCGGCGCCGTCAGCGCGGCAATGCGTTCCAGGGCGGGCATGCAGGAACCCAGGCCTTGCAGCACCAGGTTCATCGTGTAGTCGTTCGTGTTCATTGGGTCAATTGTTTAATGGCGTTCTTGATTTGCGCGACGCGGGCCGGCAAGTCCGGCATGCTGGCGGCAATCTTGAGTTTGTCCTGCCCGTTCAGTTTGATTTGCTTGTTCTTTTGGATCAGCGTAATGATGCGCATCGGGTCGATGGGCGGCTTGGGCATGAATTGCAGGGTGGCCGCTTCGCTGTGGGCATCGATCTTGACGATGCCGACCGTGGCGGCCTGGATGCGCAGGCGGTGGGTTTCGATCAGCGCCTTGGCCGGGTCCGGCAACTTGCCGAAGCGGTCGATCAATTCTTCCTGCAAGTCGTCGACCTGGTCCTGGCGTTCACAGTTGGCCAGCCGCTTATAGATCGACAGGCGCTCGTGCACGTCGCCGCAAAAATCGTTGGGCAGCAGGGCCGGCACGTGCAGGTTGATTTCCGTGGTGGACGACAGCGGCGCGGCCAGGTCCGGCTCCTTGCCGGCCTTCAGCGCGCGCACGGCTTCGTTCAGCATGTCGGTGTACAGCTGGAAGCCCACTTCCAGCATTTCGCCGGACTGGTTTTCGCCCAGCACTTCACCGGCGCCGCGGATTTCCAGGTCGTGCATGGCCAGGTAAAAGCCGCTGCCCAGTTCTTCCATGGCCTGGATCGCGTCCAGGCGGCGCTGCGCCTGTTTCGACAGGCCCTGCAGATCGTTGACCAGCAAATACGCGTACGCCTGGTGGTGCGAGCGGCCCACGCGGCCCCGCAACTGGTGCAGCTGCGCCAGACCGAATTTGTCGGCGCGGTGCATGATGATGGTGTTCGCGGTCGGCACGTCGATACCGGTTTCGATAATCGTCGTGCACAGCAGGATGTTGTAGCGCTGCGCCACGAAGTCGCGCATGACTTTTTCCAGGTCGCGCTCGTGCATCTGGCCGTGCGCCACGGCGATGCGTGCTTCCGGCAGCAATTCTTCCAGCTTGGCCAGGCGGTTCTGGATGGTTTCCACTTCATTGTGCAGGAAGTACACCTGGCCGCCGCGCTTGAGTTCGCGCAGGCAAGCTTCGCGGATGATGGAATCGGCTTCGCTGCGCACGAACGTTTTGATCGCCAGGCGCTTTTGCGGCGCGGTGGCGATCACGGAAAAGTCCCTTAAACCTTCGAGCGCCATGCCCAGGGTGCGGGGGATTGGCGTCGCCGTCAGTGTCAGCACGTCGACTTCGGCCCGCAGCGATTTCAGCGCTTCTTTCTGGCGCACGCCGAAACGGTGTTCCTCGTCGATGATGACCAGGCCCAGGCGTGTGAATTTCACGTCGTCCGACAGCAGTTTATGGGTGCCGATGACGATATCGAGTGTGCCGTCCTGCATGCCCTTGATGGCGTTGGCGATTTCCTTGCCGGTGCGGAAGCGCGACATTTCCGCGATGCGCACGGGCCAGTCGGCGAAGCGGTCGGCAAAGGTTTGCGCATGCTGCTCGGCCAGCAGGGTGGTGGGGGCCAGGATGGCCACCTGCTTGCCGCCCATCACGGCAATAAAGGCGGCGCGCAGCGCCACTTCGGTCTTGCCGAAGCCGACGTCGCCGCACACGAGGCGGTCCATAGGTTTGCCCGACGTCATGTCTTTCATGACATTCAGGATGGCCGCCGCCTGGTCCGGCGTTTCATCGAAGCCGAAGCTTTCGGCAAAGCGCTCGTAATCCTGCGACGAATATTCAAACGCGTGGCCCTGGCGCGCGGCGCGCCGGGCGTATAGATTCAGCAGTTCGGCGGCCGTATCGCGTACCTGCTCGGCAGCCTTGCGCTTGGCTTTTTCCCACTGGCCGGAACCCAGCGTGTGCAGCGGCGCATCGTCCGGCGACGCGCCGGAATAGCGCGAAATCACGTGCAACTGCGACACCGGCACGTACAGCTTGGATTCCTTCGCATATTCCAGGTGCAGGAATTCCGTTTCGCCTTCGCCGAGGTCCATGCTGACCAGGCCCAGGTAGCGGCCGATGCCGTGGTTGATGTGCACCACCGGGTCGCCGATCTTCAGTTCCGACAGGTCGCGCACCATGGATTCGACCTGGCTGACGGCTTCCTGTTTCTTCTTGCCCGCGCGGCGGCCGGAGCCGGCATACAGTTCGGTTTCCGTGATGAAGGCGATGTCCAGGCCGTCGGCCGTCAATTCAAAGCCTGCCTGCAGCGGTGCAACGCCCAGCGTGACTTTCGCATCGGATGCGAGGAACCCGTCGAAGCCTTCCGTCAGCGCGGGATGCAGGTCGAATTCGCTGAAGTACTGCTGCAGGGTTTCGCGGCGGCCGTTCGATTCGGCGCAAATCATCACGCGGCGCGGCGTTTTCAGCAGCCAGGCCCGCAGGTTGGTCAGCGGATCGTCGAGGTGCCGGTTGACGGCCACGTCGGGCGCCGGCGCGGACAGTTCGGATGGCGCGCCAGCCTTGTCTGCCACGGTGGCGACGGCCAGGCGCGGATGGGGTTTGGCCAGTGTAAAGAATTGCTCGTCCGCGAGGAACAGGGATTCCGGCGGCAGCAGCGGGCGTTCGCGGTCCGCTTTCAGGAAGCGGTAGCGCGATTCCGTGTCGAGCCAGAAGCGCTTGATGGCGGCATCGATGTCGCCCACCATGGCCAGCGTGGCGCCGTCGGGCAGGTAATCGAACAGCGTCGCGGTTTCTTCAAAAAACAGCGGCAGGTAATATTCGATGCCGGCCGACGCGATGCCGCTGCCGACGTCCTTGTACACCACGGCGCGCGACGGATCGCCTTCGAACTGTTCGCGCCAGCGCGAGCGGAACGTGGTGCGGGCCGTGTCGTCCATCGGAAATTCGCGGCCCGGCAGCAGGCGCACTTCGTTGACCGGGTACAGCGAGCGCTGCGTGTCGGCGTCGAAGGTGCGGATGGTTTCAATCGTGTCGCCGAACAGGTCGAGGCGGTAGGGCAGGGCCGAACCCATGGGGAACAGGTCGATCAGGCCGCCCCGCACCGAGTATTCGCCGGGCGACATCACCTGCGTCACGTGCGTATAGCCGGCCAAGGTCAGCTGGGATTTCAGCCGGGCTTCGTCCAGCGATTCGCCTTTTTTAAAGAAGAACGTGTACGCGGCCAGGAATGACGGGGGCGCCATGCGCACCAGCGCCGTGGTGGCCGGCACGATCATGACGTCGCACTGGCCGGTCTGGATTTCGTGCAAGGTTGCCAGGCGTTCGGACACCAGGTCCTGGTGCGGCGAAAACGCGTCGTACGGCAGGGTTTCCCAGTCCGGCAACAAATGGCAGCGCAACTGGCCGCTGGCGAACCACGGGATTTCATCGAGCAGGCGCTGGCCATCGGCCGCCTGCGCCACGATCACGGCCAGCATCTTGCCGTTGGCCTTGAGTTCCAGCGCGGCCCGCGCCAGCGCATACGCATCCGCGGAGCCATACAAAGCGGGCAACACGAAGCGGTTGCCGGGTTTCGGTAAAACTTTGTTTAATTCAAAGGACATCGATGACATCAGTGAACGGTTGAGCGCGCGGCAGGAGGGGCCGTGTGCATCGTGCATTATAGACGATGCGGCAACAGCTCGCGGAGGAGGGAAGTGCGGCGGCGGGCGCCTGCCACGGCGGGCGCCGGGCAGGCGGTAAAACGAGGGGATGTTTAATCGACGATGACGCGGCCGTTCAGCGACTGGACCGGACGGTTGTTCGCATGGTGCAGGATGCCCTCAAACGCGGCCAACTGTTCTTTCGATACGGTGACCGGGTTTTTCATGACCAGCCAGCGCACGCCTTCCGAGCATGGCGGCGTCGTCAGCGAACCGGAGAAGCGGAAGTACGCGTGCTTGGCCGGCAGCAGGCTGGCGGCCGACAGCGGAGCGGTCAGCGCGTTTTTCGCATTGGCTTCCTTCGGCAATTGCGGCCACAGCGCCTTCAATGCCTTGTTTTCCGCGCCTTCCTTGAACATCACGCCGATCACGGCCAGGTTGCCGTCCTTGTCGGCGTGCACCAGGTGCACTTCCAGCGGATACGACTGGCCGTTGACCAGGTTTTCGCTGGGCGCGTGGAAGTGGTATTGCTTCAGTTCGAACTGCGTGCCGTCCAGTTGCAGCGTGCTGCCGGGGGCGAAGTTCACTTGCAGCGTGTGGCCATTGTTTAGCACTTCATTGCCGGCGGCCTTGTAATCCATCTTCAGCGGCTTCAGGCCCGCGTGCACGGCGCCCTTGATGTCAACCGGCGACTGGTTCTTGCCGGCGCAGGCGAAGTTGTCCGGGGTCAGCTTGGCCCACTGGTCCGGGCCGCCTTCGCCGGCATACGTCCATTTGGCGCCGTCGGCGGCCATGGCGGAACCTGCGCACGCGATGAGGGCGGCTAATACGAATTTTTTCATGAGATCCTTTCTGCAGTGGTTTGGCCCATAGATGGGCGGGTGATGCCATTCTAGGTATAGATCATGCGGAAATATTCACGGATTGTCACTGTTGTCTATGAATTAACAGCGGTTGACAAGCGGGGCGAGTCCCTTCAGGAAGCCATCGCATGCAGGTTCATGGTGCGCGCGCGGGGCGCCTCGCGCCTCGGCAGCGCCGGCAAGCCGGCCGCGCGGTGCTGGCCGGCTTGCCCGGGGTGGCCGGTGCGGAACTGGCTGACCATCTGTTCCAGCATGGCGGCCTGTTGTTGCAGCGATGCGGCGGCCGATGCGGCTTCCTCGACCAGCGCCGCGTTTTGCTGGGTGATGCCGTCGATCTCCGTCAACGCATGATTGAGCTGGCCGATGCCGGTATATTGTTCGCGGCAGGCAGCGGCCATGTCGCTGACCATCGCGCTCACCTGCTGCACCCGCCCGACCGTGTGGCCGATGGCGGCGCCCGCCAGTTCCACCTGCTGCGAACCTTGTTTGACTTGCGCGCCCGAATCGGCAATCAACACCTTGATTTCCCGCGCCGCCGTGGCGCAGCGCTGCGCCAGGCTGCGTACTTCGCTGGCCACCACGGCAAAGCCGCGTCCCTGTTCGCCGGCCCTGGCGGCTTCGACGGCGGCGTTCAGCGCCAGGATATTGGTTTGAAAGGCGATGCCGTCGATGACGGTGGTGATGTCGGCAATCTTGTGCGACGCGGCGTCGATGGCGCCCATGGTGGCGATCACCTGCGCCACCAGTTCGCCGCTGTGCTGCGCATCCTGTGCGGCGCGCTGCGCCATGTCCTGTGCGGTTTGCGCATTTTCCATGCTGTGCTGGACGTTGGCGTTCATTTCCTCCATGGAGGCGGCGGTTTCTTCCAGCGTGCCGGCCTGTTCTTCCGTGCGCGTGGACAGGTCAAGGTTGCCGCTGGCGATTTGTGCCGACGCGACGGCGACCGACTGGGCGCCGCTGCGCACCTGGCCGACCATGTCGCGCAAGCGCGCATTCATCTCGGCCAGGGCGCGCAGCAACTCGCCCGTTTCGTCGCGGGCGGTGCTGCCGATGTCGGCCGTGAGGTCGCCGGCGGCGACCGTGCGCGCCACGTCGACTGCCGCGCGCAGCGGTCGAACGATCGAACGGCTTTGCAGCCAGGCCAGCGCCACACCGGCCGCCAGGGCCAGCGCAAGAGAAACAAACATCCACAGCCGGGCGTCATCATAGGCGAGTTCCGCGGCGGCTTCGTCCTGCGCGTTTTTTGAACGCTGCAGGGCTTCGTAGCCGTGCAGTTCTTCCTGCCACGCGGTCAGCGCCCTGGCCGCATCGGTGCGCAGCAGTTGGATGGCGGCAGGGCGGTCGCTGCGGATCATTTGCAGGAAACGGTCGTTGACGGGACGGGCCGCCGCTTGCGCTTCCTTGAGCCTGCCAATGGTGGCGCGGCCGGCGGCGTCAAGCGGCATGCCTTCGAGCTTGCCCAGCGCCGTGTCATATGCCTCCCGGGCCGCGGTGATCTTGGCAAATTCGCGCTGTGCTTCAGCCGGCTCGTCGATCAGCGCCATGGTGCGCATGACGCGCGCGACGATGTGCACGGATTCCGACATGGTTTCCACCAAGGAGATCTTGACCAGGTTGACCTTGGTGATGTGGTGTAAGGCATCGTTGCTGCGCGCCATGCCGCTCAGGCCCACCAGGGCCATGCCGATGATCAGCGCCAGCATGATCGCGTTGGCAGCCGCGAGGCGGACGCCGATTTTCAAGTTATTCAGATTCATGTCTCCTCCGGTGAGCGGCAACCGCCTGACAAAGAATCTAAAATACTTGGCGCAAAAAAACCAATTGAATTTGTGATATTTGGTGAGAATTTGGTGAATTCGTTAGTAGGTCTGCAAAATTTTGTTGTAGAAGAGCACGTGCGGATGCTTTCTCGATAACTGAACGACTCCCGGCGCGTTGCGCTAGCCGCGTGGGTGGAGGGCGCCGGTGACGGTGAAACGGATCTCGCCGTTCTCTCCCTGCGTCGTGGTGATGTGCAGTTCGGAGATGCCGCTCTGACTGGCCATTTGCACGATATGCGCGACGGCATTGCCGATCAGGGTCTGGTCGACGGCCGGTTGCGCGGGTACCGCTGCCGGAGAATGCGGTGGCCACGGCAGGGCCGGCGCCTGGATTTGCGTGGCGTTGGGATCGAATGCCGGATCGGCGCCAGGCACGATGACGACCGCCGGCGGCGGGATGGTGCTCTCCGGCGGCGTTTCCGGCGCCGCGGCGCCAAAGAACTGGTTGATCATCCAGCCGAACTCGCGCCGCGTGGTCACGCAATAAATCGGGACCGCGTGCGGGAACACGCGCTGCACGGCGCCGGACGCTTTCAACTGATCGGGGTCGACAGCCAGCACGTACAAGCCGTTGCGGCTTTCTTCGAGCGGCATCCACTGGTGCTGCATCACGTATTCGCGGTTGAAATTGTCGAGCAGGCCCGGCGGGCGGCGGCGGTCGACCTGGAACATGAAATAGGGCACGCCAAAGAAGTCGGCCAGCGCGCGGCCCACCAGCGGCGGCGGGATGGCCAGTTCATCGAGCAGCACATCCTCGATGTCGATGCGGCGCGCGGCCGCGCTGTGCATGGCCAGTTCCAGTTGCGCGCGGGGCACCACGGTTTCCGGCAGCATAGCGGCAAAACGGCCCCGTTCGCGCGCCGGCGTCTTCTGGCTGTTGAGCATGGCGATGGCCAGCGAATCGCAGATATGCTGCACGCCTTCTTCGACCAGCGCGTCGAACGGGCCGCCCTTGCGATTGTTGATCAGCTGGAGCACGCCCTGCACCGCGCCCCGTTCATCGATGATCGGGGCGGCCAGCATTTGCTGCGTGCGGTAACCCGTGCGGCGGTCGACCCCTTGCTGGAAACTCAGTTCCGGGTCGACGCGGCGCAGTTCCGCTTCATCGTAGACGTCCAGCAAGTTCAGCATGCGGCCGGACAGCGCGGCATATCCGGCAATGCTTTGTTTGGAAATCGGCAGTTTCAGCTGCTTGAACGACGCCAGCCCGGTTTTCACCTTGGACACCATGCTGGCCTTGTCTTCGGACAGCTGGTACACCGTCAGCCGGTCGCCGGCAAACAGCTCGCACAGCTCGGCCGACATATCCAGCATGATGTCGTCGATATCGTGCGTGGCGTGGATCTTGTTGGTGAGCTGTTGCAGCCGCTTGAAAAAGTACAGGCTGTCTTCGGCGGACGTCATCGGCGCGTTCCGCCCGGCGGCGTGGTGGCGCCCACCACGGTGGAGTCCGCGTCACCGCCCGGCTGCTGCGGCGATGGCGGCAGCGGTAATGGCGGCACCGGCAGGCCCGTGCCCGACACGTGGGTGGCGTCCGGGTCCGCATCGTCCGGCAGCGGCGCCAGCGCGGGGCGGGGCTGTGACGGCATCACGAGGCCGGATGGCATGTCGGCAGGCGCCGGCCAGCCATGTGGCGGCTGTGGCTGCGGTATGGCTGGCGGCATGGGTTGCGGCGGCACATGGCCAGGCTGCGCCGGGGCGGGCCACCTGGCGCCGGACGATGGTCCGGGCACCAGCACGGTGGCGTGCGCGGCGTGTGCGTACGGGTGGACGGGGGCGGGCCGGCCGGGAGACGTTGTATAGTGCGCCCCCGGTTGCGGCACGCGCACCGGCGGCGGCAGCGTATCGGCTGGATTGATCACGTCGCCCGACAGTGCGCGCTGCAAATCGTCGCGGAAGGCGCGGGCGCTGGGATAGCGGTCGTCCGGCCGCTTGGCCAGCGCGCGCAGCACCACGCGGTCCAGCGCGGGGCGGATGGACGGACTCAGTACGCTGGGCGGAGCCACCTGGCCATAGACGATTTGCTGTTGCAGCGCGAACAGGCCCTGGCCCTTGAACGGGCGTTCGCCCGTCAGGAATTGGTACAGGATGATGCCGGCCGCGAAAATGTCGGCGCGCGGGCCGACCGGCTGGCCCATGATCTGTTCCGGCGACATGTAGCTGGGCGTACCCACCATGGTGCCGGCCTGCGTATGGTTGGCTTCCACGTCCTGCATGCGGGCCACGCCGAAGTCCGTGAGTTTGACGCGCAACTGGGCCGTCAGCATGACGTTGGCCGGCTTGATGTCGCGGTGGATGATGCCTTGCTGGTGCGCGTAATCGAGCGCTTCCAGCAATTCGCACGTCATGCGCACCGAATCTTCCAGCGTGAAATCCAGTGAAAACATCTGGCTATCGTCAAAATAGCTGCCCAGTTCTTCACCAGCGATCAATTCCATCACCAGGTAGGCGACGCCGCCTTCCTCGCCAAAGTCATACACCGTCACGATGTTGGGGTGGTTCAGGCGCGCGACCGCCTGCGCTTCCGTGATGAAGCGTGAAGCATATTCTGCCCGCAGCGCCGGATCGTCGATCCGGCTCATCTGGATGACCTTGATGGCGACCCGGCGGTTCAGCTTGGGGTCCACGCCTTCATAGACCAGGCCCATCGCGCCGCGTCCCAGCACGCGCAACAATTGGTATCGGCCCAGCTGCTTCAATTCATTCATGTGGTTTAAAACTGGCTAGATCTGGCGAAAAGGGAAAGTTTATAACAGAAACATCTCAGCTTCTCAGCGTATCATAAGGCACTTCCGCCTGTTCGAGGTGCGGAGATATGTACGCCATGGCCCTGAATTCCTGAATATGCAAACTTGTGGCGTTTATACAGTGCAGTCCGCGCTGGGCAACGGCGCGTGGCTGGCGCTCGGTCCGGACGGCGTGCCGGTGGCGCTGAAGACCGCGCCGCCCGATGCCGGCGCGCGCTGGCTGGCCGGCGCGGAGCTGGCTGCCGGTTTGCCACCGCATCCCCATATCGTGCCGGTCGCCGCGCACGGCCTGTGCGATGGTGTGGCCTACGTGGCGACGCCCTATGTGCAGGGCCAGACGCTGGCGGCCCGCCTGGGTACCGGCACGGTGGCGCCGGCACAGGCGCTGGTGTGGGCCATGGAATTGCTCGATGCGCTGGCGCACGTGCACGCGAACGGCATCGTGCACCGCGACGTGAAACCGTCGAACCTGATGGTCGATCAACACGGCCGACTACTGCTCGTTGACTTCGGTCTTGCCTGCCGGCCCGGCGCCATGCCGGCCCATGGCACGCCGGGCTATATGGCGCCGGAACAGATGCGGGGCAAGGTCGATGCGCGCAGCGACCTGTATGCGGCCGGCGTGGTGCTGTACCGCATGCTGGCGGGTCGCCTGCCGTTTGCCGGGACGGCGTTCGAAGCGATGCAGCAAGCCTTGCGGGGCCTGGCGCCGCCGCTGCCGCCAGCCTTGCCGTGGCTGGCGCCGCCGGCCCGCGCCGCGCTCGACCGTGTGCTGGCGCAAGCGTTGTCGGCCGATCCCGCCGCGCGCTTTGGCAGCGCCGCCGCGATGCGCGCGGTTCTCCATAATTCCTCCCTATTTTGATGCCAGTATCCGCGCCCTATACCTGTTCCGCGAACATGGCAACAGCGTATGGCAGAAATAGAATTATTTTCTGGAATTTAATGGAAATTCCCTTTATAGTCGTGAACGGCATTAACAAGCAAAAGAACAGCCCATGAGTATGGTGGACATCGACGCGTTGCTCCAGGAAGTTTCGACGGAAGAGCCTTGCGGCCCGAACCTCGAGTATGACCCGGAATTCCTGGAACTCGAACAGGCCCTGCAGGGCAAGCCGGAAGTTCAGTACGGCGACACCATCACACCCGCAGTCCCTCCCGAATGGAAAGTAGTCAAGCGACTGGCCGCCGGCTTGCTGGAGCGTAGCCGCGACTTGCGCATGGTAATGGCGCTGGGCCGCGCCGGCCTGGCGTTGCATGGCATGGACGGGTTGGCGGAAAGCCTGACCCTGGCGCGCCGCCTGCTCGACGAGCGGTGGGACAGCGTGCATCCGCAACTCGATCCCGACGACGACATGGATCCCATGTTGCGCATCAATTCGCTGGCGATGCTGACCGACAGCGGCTTCCTGCGCGAAGTCAAGGATGCGCCGCTGCTGATGCTGCCCGGCCTGGGACCTTTGTCCATACGGTTGCTGGAACTGGCCAACGGCGAAATCCCCACGCCGGAAGGCGAAGCCAAGATCGAATTGCATTCGATCGAAGCGGCGGCGATGGACGCCGATGGCGAAAAGCTGGCGGCCGCGCTCGACGCTGCAAGCCGCGCATTCGATGCCGCCACCGAAGTGGAACTGACGCTGGTGCGCCAGGTCGGCAGTTCGCAGGCACTGAATATCGACGGCCTGACGCGCATGCTGCGCCGGGGCCGCGACTTCCTCGCCGAACAGCAGGCCAACGCCGCTGGCGGCGCCTCCGCGCAGGACGCAGGCGGCGAAGCGGAGGACGATGACGGCGCCGACGAGGGCGCCTATGAAGGCGAAGCCGCCGCTGAAGGCGCGCCAGCGCCCGCCGGCCGCCGCGCCGGCCGCGCACCGGCCGCCATCAGCGGTGAAATCGCCAGCCGCGCCGACGTGGTGCGCATGCTCGACAAGATCAACAAGTATTACCAGCAGTACGAGCCATCGAGTCCGGTGCCGTTGCTGCTGGAAAGGGCCAAGCGCCTGGTGCCGAAGAACTTCTTTGAAATCATGGAAGACCTCGCGCCGGACGGGATGACGCAATTGCTGGCCGTAAGTGGCCCGCGTCCGGAAGACCAGCAGCAAGAGTATTGAACTCGCTGACCCAGCCAGTATTTTTCATGGAGGAGTAAATCGTGGGCAAAGAAAGTAGCCAGAAATTCATCGCGCGTAACCGTGCGCCGCGCGTACAGATCGAGTACGACGTCGAGGTCTACGGCGCCGAAAAGAGCGTCCAGCTGCCCTTCGTGATGGGTGTGCTGGCGGACCTGTCGGGCCAGCCGGCCGACCCGCTTGCGCCCGTGGCGGACCGCAAGTTCCTGGAAATCGACGTCGACAATTTCGACGAGCGCCTGAAATCCATGAAGCCGCGCGTCGCCGTGCAGGTACCGAACACGCTGACTGGCGAAGGCAACCTGTCGGTCGACATGACCTTTGAAAGCATGGACGACTTCACGCCGGCCGCCATCGCGCGCAAGGTCGAGTCGCTGAACAAGCTGCTGGAAGCGCGCAGCCAGCTGTCGAACCTGCTGACCTACATGGATGGCAAGACCGGTGCGGAAGAACTGATCGGCAAGGTCTTGAACGACCCGGCCCTGATGCAGGCCCTGACGTCGGCGCCGAAGCCACAAGAATAATTGACCATAGCGGAGGAACAGATGGCTCAAACCCAAGAATCGCAGCAAGGCGCAACCGGCACGCTCGAATTGAGCGACTTCGGCAGCCTGCTGCAAAAGGAATTCAAACCGCAGTCGGACAAGGCCAAGGAAGCCGTCGAGAACGCGGTGAAAACGCTGGCCGAACAGGCGCTGGCGGGCACCAACCTGATTTCCGGCGACGTGCTGGCGACGATCGAAAGCCTGATCGCCGGCCTGGACAAGAAGCTGACGGAACAGATCAACCTGATCATGCACACGGAAGAATTCCAGAAAGTGGAATCGGCGTGGCGTGGCCTGCACTACCTTGTCAACAATACCGAGACCGATGAAACGCTGAAGATCCGCGTGATGAACATCTCGAAGAACGACCTGGCCAAGACCCTGAAGAAATACAAGGGCACGGCATGGGACCAGAGCCCGATCTTCAAGAAGATGTACGAAGAGGAATTCGGCCAGTTCGGTGGCGAACCTTTCGGTTCCATCGTGGCCGACTATTACTTCGACAACAGCGCGCCGGACGTGGAACTGTTGTCCGGCATGGCGAAGATCGCCGCAGCCGCGCACGCGCCGCTGATTTCCGCCGCCGCGCCATCGGTGATGCTGATGGAATCGTGGAGCGAACTGTCGAACCCGCGCGACCTGACCAAGATTTTCCAGACCCCGGAACATGCCGCATGGCGTTCGTTCCGCGAATCGGAAGATGCGCGCTACGTCGGCCTGGCCATGCCGCGCTTCCTGGCGCGCCAGCCATACGGCGCCAAGACCGACCCGGTCGAAGCGTTCGACTTCGAAGAAGACACGTCCGCGCCTGGCTCGAAAAACTATACATGGGCCAACGCGGCCTACGCGATGGCGGTCAACATCAACCGCTCGTTCAAGGAATACGGCTGGTGCTCGCGCATCCGCGGTATCGAATCCGGCGGCGCGGTGGAAGGCTTGCCGGTGCACAGCTTCCCGACCGACGACGGCGGCGTGGCGATGCAATGCCCGACCGAAATCGCGATTTCCGACCGACGCGAGGCGGAACTGGCGGCCAACGGCTTCATGCCGCTGGTGCACAAGAAAAACACGGACTTCGCCGCCTTCATCGGCGCGCAATCGCTGCACAAACCGGCCGAATACGACGATCCGGACGCCACCGCCAACGCCAACCTGGGCGCGCGCCTGCCGTACCTGTTCGCCACCTGCCGCTTCGCGCACTACCTGAAATGCATCGTCCGCGACAAGATCGGTTCGTTCAAGGGCCGCGATGAAATGGAACGCTGGCTCAGCAACTGGATCAACCGTTATGTCGACGGCGATCCCGCCAACTCGAGCGAAGGCACCAAGGCCCAGAAACCGCTGGCCGCGGCCGAAGTCCTGCTGGAAGAAGTTGAAGGCAATCCAGGCTACTACACGTCGAAGTTCTTCCTGCGCCCGCATTACCAGCTGGAAGGCCTGACCGTGTCGCTGCGCCTGGTATCGAAACTGCCGTCGGCCAAAGGCGGCTAATCCCGACGCCACCCGACGTAACCTGACGTAACACTCACTAGGAGATAAAAATGGCAGTAGACATGTTCCTCAACCTGGGCGCCACCATCAAAGGCGAAACCCAGGACAAAGCACAAAAAGCAGCAGGCGATATCGACATCCTGGCATGGAGCTGGGGCGCCAGCAATTCCGGTTCGTTCCACGCCGGCGGCGGCGGCGGCGCCGGCAAGGCCAACTTCCAGGACATTTCGTTCACCAAGTACCTGGACAAGGCATCGCCTGCGATCCTGATCGCGCTGGCCAAAGGCTCGCACATCCCGACCGCCAAGCTGCTGGTGCGTAAAGCCGGCGAAGGCCAGCAAAAGTACCTGGAAATCACCATGACCAAGGTGCTGATCACGTCGTGCTCGACCGGCGGCTCGGGCGGCGAAGACCGCCTGACGGAAAACATCACGCTGAACTTCGCTGAAGTGAAGTTCGAGTACTTCCTGCAAAACGAGAAGGGCGTGACCGCGTCCGGCGGCGTCTTCAACTGGGACATCGCCGCCAACGCGTCGAAGTAATCCCTGCAATACCCCTGCCGCTTCCCCTTGTGCGGAAGCGGCAACCCCTCATCAGACTGAAAGAACCTCTCCGCCATGGACGCGCTACAGCTCATCAGCGAGGGACAACTGGCTCCCGCGCTCGCCGCATTGCAAGACCAGGTCCGCAAGGATCCCGCCAATGCACGACTCCGAACTTTCCTGTTCCAGCTGCTGTGCGTACAGGGCCAATGGAACCGCGCGCTGAACCAGCTGAACGTGACGGCTGAAATGGATGCCGCCGCGCTGCCGATGGCGCAAACTTACCGCGAAGCGATCCAGTGCGAAGCGCTGCGCGACGAAGTGCTGGCGGGCAAACGCGTGCCCGTGGTCTTTGGCGAGCCGCAGCCATGGGTTGCACTGCTGTTCGAGGCATTGAAACTCGAATCCGAAGGCGAGCCCGATGCCGGCGCCGCCGCGCGCGAACGCGCGTTCGCCGATGCGCCCGCGATTGCCGGCGCCATCAATGGCGCGGCCTTTGAATGGCTGGCCGACAGCGACACGCGCCTCGGTCCCGTGCTGGAAACCATCCTCAACGGCCGCTACCTGTGGGTGCCGATGATGCACATCGCCCGCATCGAGATCGAGGCGCCGTCCGACCTGCGCGATAACGTGTGGATGCCGGCCGTGTTCACGTGGACCAATGGCGCCACCACCGTCGGCTTTATTCCGACACGCTATACCGGCACGGTCCACGCCGGCGCCGACGATGCGCTGCTGCTGGCGCGCCGCACCGAATGGAATGACGAGGGCCACGCGCTGGGCCAGCGCATGTTCGCCACCGACCTCGGTGAATTCGCGCTGATGGACGTGCGCACCATTGAATTCGGCGTGGCCGGCGATGGTACTGAAAGCGGCGAGGGCGGCGAAGGCGGTAATGGCTGAACTGGCGCCACGCGAACGGCTGCAACCGTCGCTGCTGGACCGACTGTCGGACGATGAACCGGACAAGACGGTCGAGTCGCGCGAACGCAGGGTGCTGTCGCTGCGCACCCTGCGCGAAAGCGTGCTGCGCGACCTGGGCTGGCTGCTGAACACGACGAATCTGCTGTCGGTCACCAATCTGCCGAAGCTGCCGTATGTGGCGGGTTCGGTGCTCAATTATGGTATGCCGGACATTTCCGGGCTGTCGGTGGCCGGCATGAATCTGATGGACCTGGAACGCGGCATCCGCCAGGCGATCTGGGACTTCGAACCCCGCCTGATCCGCGCTTCCGTCGCCGTGCGCGCGATCGCGGAAGAATCCTCCGGCAACAAGATCATGTTTGAAATCGAAGGCGATATGTGGGCGCAGCCCTATCCTGAGCGGCTGTACCTGAAAACCGAACTCGATATCGACCGCGCGTCGATCCGCCTGCAGGAAACCGGCGGCGCCACGCCAACGCAAGCGCCCGCATTCGTGCCGACCATGGCGCCGTTCCGGATGGTGCAGTCATGAACCCGCGCCTGCTGCGTTATTACAGCCAGGAGCTGCAACACTTGCGCGAAGTGGGCGGTGAATTCGCCCGTGAATACCCGAAGATCGCCGGCCGCCTGGGCCTGGAAGGCTTCGAATGCGCGGACCCGTACGTCGAGCGCCTGCTGGAAGGCTTCAGCTTCCTGGCCGCCCGCGTGCAAATGAAGCTCGATGCGGAATTTCCCCGGTTTACCCAGCATTTGTCGGAACTGGTGTACCCGCATTTCCTCGCGCCGACGCCATCGATGGCGGTGGTGCAGTTGCAGCCGGATTTGTCGAATCCGTCGCTGAAGCAGGGTTACCTGGTGCCGCGCGGCACCGCCATGCGCAGCGTGCTGGGCAAGGGCGACAGCACGCCGTGCGAGTACCGCACTGCGCACGATCTGACCATGTGGCCGGTGGAATTGCTTGAGGCCCGCTTCTTTACGCAGGCGGGACTGGACATGCAATTGCCGCCCGCCGTGAAAGCGGGCATCCGCCTGAAGCTGCGCACCACGGGCGGCGTGAACTTCAGCGCACTGCCGCTGGATCACCTGGACTTGCACGTGCGGGGCAGCGATGAACTGCCCGTGAAAATCGTCGAGAAAATCCTCGGCAATATCGAAGGCGTGCTGGTGACGTGTCCCGACGGCACGCAAACACTGCTGCCGAAAAGCGCGGTATCGCAACGCGGCTACGCCGAAGAGGAAGCGCTGCTGCCCAGCGGGCGCCGCACGTTCCAGGGTTACCGCCTGCTGCAGGAATACTTTGCATTCCCGGCGCGCTTCCTGTTCGTGCGCGTGGCGGGCTTGCAGCAGGCGCTGGCGCGCTGCAACGGCGGCGAAATCGACATCGTGCTGTTGCTGAACAAGGGCGACAGCCAGCTGGAGCAGGTACTCGATGCATCGAACTTCGCGCTGAACTGCACGCCCGCCATCAACCTGTTCCAGCGCCGCGCCGACCGTATCAACGTCAGCGGCGAACAGTTCGAATACCACGTGCTGGTGGATCGCACCCGGCCCATGGATTTCGAAGTGTTCCAGGTCGATGAAGTGACGGGCTATGGTTCCGGACCGAATGCGGAACAGGTATTCCGGCCGTTTTACACGGCGCGCGATATCGGCAGCCTGCACCAGGAAAAAGCGTTTTACCATTTGCGGCGCGAGCCGCGCCTGGTGTCGCAGCGCCAGCGCAGGGTGGGGCCGCGCTCCAGCTACATCGGCAGCGAAGCGTTCATTTCCATCGTCGACGCCAACGAAGCGCCGTACAGCGAGGACTTGCGCCAGCTGGGCTTGACGGTGTGGTGCACCAACCGCGATTTGCCGCTGTCGATGCCGCTGGGCGTGGGCAAGACGGATTTCATCCTGGATTCCGGCGCACCCGTCACCGCGGTGCGCTGCGTGGCCGGCCCCAGCCAGCCGCACGCATCGTTCGCCGAAGGTTCCGTGGCGTGGCGGCTGCTGAACCACTTGTCGCTGAATTACCTGTCGCTGACCGACAGCGATCCGCGCCAGGGCGCCGTGGCCCTGCGTGAAATGCTGTCGCTGTATTGCCACGCGGGCGACATGAATGGCCAGCGCCAGGTCGAAGGCGTGCAGTCGATCGCCACCTCGCCCGTGACGCGGCGCATGCCGTCGCCGGGGCCGATTGCCTTTGCGCGGGGCCTGCAACTGACCGTCACGCTGGACGACGCGGCCTTCGAAGGCACCGGCGCCTTCCTGCTGGGCGGCGTGCTGGCGCACTTCTTCGCGCAATACGTGTCGATCAATTCGTTCACGGAAACCGTGGTGCGCACGGTGTCCCGGGGCGACATCATGCGCTGGCCGGCCAGGGGAGGCGTATGCGCGATCCTGTAGAAGTCGAATTGGCGCTGGAGCGCGATGCGGCGCGCATGGATTTCACGCAGGTGTTGCGCATGATTGAAAATGCACACCCGCAGTTACCCCGTATCGGCGCATCGCTGCGACCGCGCGACGACGCCGTGCGCTTCGGCCAGGATGCGTCGCTGACGTTTCACCCCACCATGCTGGGGCAATTCAGGCGCGCCAGTGGCGACGCGAAAGCGCGGCTGGCGGTGAATTTCTTCGGCCTGCTGGGCGCCAACGGCCCCATGCCCACGCACATCACGGAATACGTGCGCGACCGCCTGCGCAATGGCGGCGACGGCACCATGCTGGCCTTTCTCGACGTGTTCCACCACCGGCTGCTGTCGCTGTTTTACCGCGCCCGCGCGCAAAACGAGCCGGCCATCAGCCTGGACCGGCCGGATGCGGACCGCTTCGGCGAATTCGTCGGTTCGCTGTTCGGCATCGGTTCGCCCGCCATGCGCCAGCGCGACGCCATCGGCGACTTCGCCAAGCTGCACTTCGCGGGACTGCTGGCCAACAATGCGCGGCCCGCGAGCGGGCTGGAAGTGATCCTGTCCGCGTATTTCAACCTGCCCGTGAAAATCGAGCAATTCGTCGGGCACTGGATGCGCCTGCCCACGGAAATCCAGTCGCGCCTGGGCCGCCACGAAGAGGGCGCGCGGTTGGGCATGACGACGGTGCTGGGCAAGAGCGTGTGGGATTGCCAGAACAAATTCCGCATCGTCATCGGTCCCATGGGGTTTGCCGATTACGAGCGGCTGCTGCCCGGCGGCGACAGCATGCGGCGCCTGGTTGCGTGGGTGCGCAGCTATGCCGGGATGGCGCTGGAGTGGGATGTCAAGCTGGTTTTAAAGAAGGAAGAAACGCCCGCCTTGCGGCTGGGCGGGCGGGGCGGACAAGGGCCCCGTCTCGGCTGGACCACGTGGCCGGCCGGCAGGCCGCCCGGACGCAATCCGGATCAACTGATCGTCAACCCTTGCGTACTTAACTCAGTCTCATCAACCAAGATCAACTAAGCGCCCTCGCGGGCTAAGGAAAACATCATGGCAGAAATCAGCCGCGTCGCCCTGTTTGGCAAACTGAATTCCCTTTGCTACCGCGCCATTGAAAGCAGCACCGTGTTTTGCAAATTGCGCGGCAATCCGTACGTGGAACTGGCGCACTGGATGCACCAGATCCTGCAATTGCAGGATTCCGACCTGCTGCGCCTGATCAAGCACTATGAAATCGATGCGGCCGCGCTGGCGCGCGACCTGACCGCCGCGCTGGACCGCCTGCCGCGCGGCTCCACGTCGTCGATCGACCTTTCGTCGCAGCTGGAAGAAACCGTCGAGCGCGCGTGGGTGTATGGCACGCTGATGTTCGGCGAATCGCAAGTGCGTTCCGGCCACCTGCTGGTGGGCATGCTGAAGACGTCCGGCCTGCGCAATGCGCTGTACGGCATGTCGCAGCAATTCCAGAAAATCAAGGCCGACGACTTGAGCGAAAAATTCGCGGCCCTGCTGAAGGATTCGCCGGAGTCCAGCATGGCGGCAACGGACGGCTTCCAGGCCACGGGCGGCGGCGCCGCGCCGGGCGAAGCGTCCGGCGCCATCGCACCGGCCGCCATGGGCAAGCAGGAAGCGCTGAAGAAATTCACGGTGGACCTGACGGAACAGGCGCGCAGCGGCAAGATGGACCCGATCGTGGGCCGCGACGATGAAATCCGCCAGGTGGTGGACATCCTGATGCGCCGCCGCCAGAACAACCCGATCCTCGTCGGCGAAGCCGGCGTCGGCAAGACCGCCGTGGTGGAAGGCTTTGCGCAGCGTATCGCGCGGGGCGACGTGCCGCCGACCCTGAAGGACGTGCAATTGCTGGTGCTGGACGTGGGCTTGCTGCAGGCCGGCGCCAGCATGAAAGGCGAATTCGAACAGCGCCTGCGCTCCGTCATCGATGAAGTGCAGGGCAGCGCCAAGCCCATCATCCTGTTCATCGATGAAACCCATACGCTGGTGGGCGCGGGCGGCGCGGCCGGTACCGGCGACGCCGCCAACCTGCTGAAACCGGCGCTGGCCCGTGGCCAGTTGCGCACCATCGGCGCCACCACGTTTGCCGAGTACAAGAAGCACATTGAAAAAGACCCGGCGCTGACCCGCCGTTTCCAGACCGTGCAGGTGGACGAGCCGAGCGAAGAGCGGGCCATCCTGATGATGCGCGGCGTGGCGTCGACCATGGAAAAACACCACAAGGTGCAAATCCTCGACGAAGCGCTGGAAGCGGCCGTCAAGCTGTCGCACCGCTACATTCCCGCCCGCCAGTTGCCGGACAAATCCGTCAGCCTGCTCGATACCGCTTGCGCGCGCGTGGCCGTCAGCCTGCATGCCACGCCTGCCGAGGTGGACGACAGCCGCAAGCGCATCGAAGCGCTGAAGACGGAACTGGGCATCATTGCCCGCGAAAACGCCATCGGCGTCGATACGCTCAAGCGCGAAGCCGATGCCACCAGCTTGCTGGCGGCCGAGGAAGAGCGCCTGGCGGGCCTGGAGTCGCGCTGGAATGCCGAGCGCGGGCTGGTCGACGAGTTGCTGGCGCTGCGCGCAAAACTGCGCGACGGCGCGCAACCGGTCGAAGGCACGGGCAGCACGCTGGAAGCGGCGGCGCAGCAGGAAGGTGGCGAGGTCGGCAACGGCAATGCCGTGCAGGATCCGGCCGAACGCGCCGCGCTGATGGACCAGTTGAAGGACGTGCAGACCAGACTGGCGGAATTGCAGGGCGAATCGCCGCTGATCTTGCCGACCGTGGATTACCAGGCAGTGGCTTCCGTGGTGGGCGACTGGACCGGCATCCCGGTCGGCCGCATGGCCCGCAATGAAATGGAAACCATCATGAAGGTCGCGTCCATCCTGGGCCAGCGCGTGATCGGCCAGGACCATGCGATGGAAATGATCGCCAAGCGCATCCAGACGTCCCGCGCGGGGCTGGACAACCCGAGCAAGCCGATCGGCGTGTTCATGCTCGCCGGCACCTCCGGCGTCGGCAAGACAGAAACCGCGCTGGCGCTGGCCGAAGCGCTGTATGGCGGCGAGCAAAACCTCATCACCATCAACATGAGCGAATACCAGGAAGCGCACACGGTATCGACGTTGAAAGGCGCGCCACCGGGCTACGTGGGTTATGGCGAAGGCGGCGTGCTGACGGAAGCCGTGCGCCGCCGCCCGTACTCCGTCGTGTTGCTGGATGAAGTGGAAAAAGCCCACCCGGACGTGCATGAAATGTTCTTCCAGGTGTTCGACAAGGGCTTCATGGAAGATGGCGAAGGCCGCTTCATCGACTTCAAGAACACGCTGATCATCCTCACCACCAATGCGGGTACGGACCTGATCGCGGGCCTGTGCAAGGATCCGGACTTGATGCCCGATCCGGAAGGCATGGCCAAGGCGCTGCGCGCGCCGATGCTGAAAGTGTTTCCGCCGGCGCTGCTGGGCCGTATCGTGACGATCCCGTACTACCCGCTGTCCGACCAGATGCTGGGCCAGATCGTGCGCCTGCAACTGAACCGCATCAAGAAACGCGTGGAAGCGCGCTACAAGATCCCGTTCGAATATGGCGACGACGTGGTGAAGCTGGTGGTGTCGCGCTGCACGGAAGGCGAATCGGGCGGCCGCATGATCGATGCGATCCTCACCAACACCATGCTGCCCGATATCAGCCGCGAATTCCTGAACCGCATGATCGAGGGACGGGAAATCAACGGGGTGAACGTGACGGTGGAGGGGGGCGAGTTCGCTTACGGATTCGCCTGATACGGCAGGCACGCCGCGCGGGATTTTTGCCGCAGGCGAAGCCGCCGTGCGTGCGTCAACGTGGCGCATGCATGGCGGCTTGATGAAACCAAGCCGCCCTACGGAATTTGTGTTCCGTTGCTAACGCTTGCGTGCCCCTGCCAGCAGTCCTGCAACCGGCTTGCCCGCCTCCTGCCGCAACGTGATGTGCTGCAACTCGCGCACCTCGAATCCCGCCTGTTCCAGCGCCGCGCGCACATAATGCTCCGCATGGCTGTAGCGCCCATGCGGGTGCAGCAGCGACATGGCGTCCGGCGCCGCATCGACCGTCTGCTCCACGGTAAAGACCAGGTGTCCGTCGCCGCGCAAGGCCCCCGCGGCGGCGGCAAACACGGCGTCCAGCGAACCGAAATAGCACAGCGTATCGGCTGACACGATCATGTCCCACGCCTGCCGCTGTTGCTGCAGCCAGGCCGTCAGTTCGCCTTCATGCAGCGCATCGTAGCCGCCCCGTTCCCTGGCTTTGGCCAGCATGCCGGCCGACAGGTCGACGCCGTCCAGCCGGCGGGCAAAGGGGCGCAGCAGCGGGCCGCACAGGCCGGTGCCGCAACCGGCGTCGAGGATGTCGAGCGCGGCCTGCGGCGCGCCCAGCAACTGGGCCGCCATGTCGCCGCACAGCGACGGCGCCCGGTAGCCCAGCTTTTCCAGCACGCCGTCAAACGAGCCGGCAAAGCGGTCGAACACGGTTTGCACATAGGCGTCCGAGGCGCGCTCCGGCGCGGCCGCGCCAGCGCCTTCGCAAGCCGCGATATGGTGCCGCACCACGGGATTGTCCGGTTCGAACTTTTCCCACTGGCGGTAAATTTCCAGCGCTTCCTCGCGGCGTCCCTGCGATACCAGCGCGCGGGCCAGGTTACGGTACGCTTCCGGGTTTTCCGGCGAGTGCAGGATCGCGTTGCGGTAGGCGGACAGCGCTTCCTTTTCCTCGCCGTTTTTCTTCAGCACGTGGCCCAGGTTGATCCAGCCCTGCGCGAACGTGGGGGCAATCGCCAGCGCGGCGCGGTAGCATTCCGCCGCTTCCGGCAAGCGGTCCTGCGCGCGCAGCACCACGCCCAGGTTGTTGTGGGCCAGTGCGAAGTCGGGGCGGGCCGCCAGCACTTGGCGGTATGACTGTTCCGCTTCCGCAAACAGCCCCATTTCCTTCTGGACGTTGCCCAGGTTGTTGCGGGCGTCGACGTAATCGGGCGCGATTTCCAGCGCGTTGCCGATCAGGCGCAGCGCCGCGTCGTGGTGGCCCAGCTGGTGCTGCGCCACGCCCATGTAGTGCAGCGCGTCCGGGTGGCGCGGCGCCACCTCGAGGATGGCGGCATAGTGCTGCGACGCGAGGCGGGGCTGGCCCTGGCGGTGCGTGTCGATGGCCAGTTGCAGCGCGTCGTTCAGTGAAATCTTTTGGCGTTCGGTCTTGCGCGCCATTTTTGTGTTGGATTTTCTCATCGGGTCATTGTCAAAAAATCAGGTATTCCAAGGCCCGGACAGTTCCGCGGCGGGATCGGCGATGGACTGGCTGCGCGCCAGGCGCACGGCCGCGCGCTGTTTATGGCTGAGCAGCGGCATCACGCCCTGCCGCAACAGCGCATCGCGCGCGGATTCGTCCAGCAGCATTTCCGCACATGGCTGCAAATGCGACTCGCCGTCGCGGCGCACCACGTGGGCCGGCAAGTCGTCCAGGTCCAGCACGTCGCTGGCCGTCATGTCCCAGCCGTTTTCCTGGAACGCGCGGCCCAGCATGGCGGTGCAGGCCAGCGAACCGGCGCCCCACAGGTAGTGTTCATGTTCGAACCCGCCATCGGTTTCTTCAAAGGCAAACGCGGTGACGGGATCGGTGGCTTTGCCATAGGGCAGCCGCAGCAGGATGCGCGGGCAAGCCAGGGCAATCCATTTTGCCTGCTGGCTGGCGCGCAGCGCGTTCCAATCCGCCGCGGTTTCGGCGTCGCCGCCGCCGGGCGTGCCGGCGGCCAGCAGCGGGGCTTGCGCCTGCGCGGCCAGTGCGCCCAGTACCGACAGCGTATGGATATCGGTGGCGCCGGTATCGAACCCATGCAGGCAGCACAGCAGCGACCACGGCTCGCTGTCCGCGCCGGCACGCTCGGTCAGTACGCGGTGCAGCGCCTGCGGGTCGGCGCGCAACTCGTCCGCGCCGACGTCGAGCACATGCAATTGCAATTCGTCGCCCAGTTCCAGGCTGGTGGTCAGCAAATGCGCGCCGCGCCATGTCGCTTCCATCCGCTGGAACGCCGGATCGTGCAACAGGGCGCGCATGCGCGACGCGATCACGGCATCGGCGGCCGCCACGTAATCGGCCTGGCGCGGGTCAGGGCCGGAAGGCAACTGGCCCACCAGTTGCCGCACCAGCCGGTCCAGCGGGGTGTGCGCCGCCGCTTGCGGCGCCGGGGCGGCAGGCGCATGCGCCTGTCCCGTCAAGTCCTGCGCCGCCTGCGCGAACGTGGCGGGATTGCGCAGGCGCTCGCGCTGGGCGCGCAAGTCCGTGAAGGCGTGGGATTTTTGATACAGCTGGTCGGGATGGAAATCGTCCAGTTCCCGTACCTCCACCGCGATGGCGTCGCCGTCCACGGTGGCGCCGATGGCGGGCGCCAGCCGCGCCAGTTCGCGGTCGAAGTTGTCAATGTCGAGGCGGCGCGCGGCGCGTTGCGCCAGCGCCTGCGGCTTGTTCGTCCCGCTGAAGTCGCCCAGCAGCAGGATGCGGAACGGCTGGCCCGGCGCGGCAGGTTGCGCGTCCGGCAAGGCGAAGCCCAATTCGAATATCAGCGAAGCGGCCATGGCAGTCTCCCCGTATGGTTGTGGCGCTATAGGTCGTGCGCGCAGCTTACTCTAAAACCTTACCTTTAAGACAGCTTTATCAGTCATAATAGGTTATTCGGCAAGATTGCCGTTGTAGTGTGGGGGAACTATGCCGAACCAGGTATCGATGGGCGCCATGATGACGTGCACGTTTGGCGCCGCACCGTCATCGCTGGTGGTGCTGCCAAAGAATAAAGTGCTGGCCGAAGGCCCGCCGGCGGCCAATATCATGGACCATGTGCCGATGCTGAACATTATGCCGTTCGGCATGTGCAATTCGCCGGCCAATCCCACGGTGGCTGCCGCCACCGCCGCCGCCATGGGCGTGCTGACGCCGATGCCGTGCATCCCGATGACGTCCGCGCCTTGGGTGCCGGGCGCGCCCACTGTATTGATCGCCAATATGCCGGCGCTCGACAACGTCGCCAAGTGCATGTGCAACTGGGGCGGCGTGATCGGCTTCACCAATGCCGGCACCGTCAAGACCATGATTCCGTAAGTTTCCATAAGCGCGTTCGTCCCATGCCAGTTACGCAAGCCAACCGTCAAGTATCCGTTACCACCAAGGCCGGCGCCGATGTGCTGCTGTTCGACCGCATGACGGGCAGCGAACAGCTGGGCCGCCTGTCCGAATTCCGCGTGCAACTGTTGTCCGCCAAGCCGGACGTGAAAATCGCCGACGTGCTGGGCAAGCCGCTGGGCGTGCACGTGCGGCTGGCCGATGGCTCCAAGCGCCATTTCCACGGCATCGTGACCCGGTTTGCCAGCCAGGGTTGGCGCGACGGCTTTTCCCGTTATGAAGCGACCGTGCATCCGTGGCTGTGGCTGCTGACGCGGGCGTCGAATTGCCGGATTTTCCAGGAAAAGTCCGTGGTCGATATCGTCAAGGCCGTGTGCCAGGACGCGTCGTACGGTGGCGTGGTCAACCTCGATGTCAATTCACTGTCCGGCACCTACGAGGCGCTGCCATATTGCGTGCAATACCGCGAGACGGACTTTCATTTCGTGTGCCGCCTGCTGGAAGAAGCGGGCATTTATTACTACTTCACGCACGACGAGGATAAGCACACCATGGTGCTGGCCGATTCGTATGGCGCTCATGCGACGATTCCCGGCTATGGCACGGTGGAGTTCTCCGGGGAGGAAGGGCGCCGTATCGTCGACCAGGAAGCGGTCTATGGCTGGGAAGCGAATGGCGAAATCCAGTCCAGCGCCTACGTGCTGAACGACTTCGACTTTGAAAAAGCCGCCTCCAGCACCAGCGGCGGCCTTGTGGTGAAATCCACGATTGCCGCGGCCTTCGGCCAGCAATCGTTCGAGCAGTACGATTATCCCGGCAACTACACGGTGGCCGGCACCGGCACCAGCCTGGCGCGGGGGCGCATGGAAAGCCTGCATGGCCAGTGCGAGGAAATCGCCGGCAACGGCAATGTGCGGGGCCTGACGCCGGGCGGCCTGTTCAAGCTGGCCAATCATCCGCGCGACGACCAGAACCGCGAATTCCTCGTCACGGCCGCGCAATATGAGGTCACAGGAGACGAATATGCCAGCGGCGGCGCGGAACCGCTGGATTTCCAGTGCCAATTCAAGGCCGTGGGCAAGGAACATAATTACCGGCCGCCGCGCATTCACAACAAGCCGTTCGTGCAGGGGCCGCAGACCGCCATGGTGGTCGGCAAATCCGGCGAGGAAATCTGGACCGACAAATATGGCCGTATCAAGGTGCAGTTCCACTGGGACCGCGATGGCAAGGACGATGAAAAAAGTTCGTGCTGGGTGCGCGTGCAGCAAACGTGGGCCGGCAAGGGTTGGGGCAGCATCTTCATTCCCCGCATCGGCATGGAAGTGGTGGTCAGTTTCCTCGAGGGCGACCCGGACCGGCCGCTGGTGACAGGCTGCGTCTATAACGGCGATGCGATGCCGCCCTATGCGCTGCCGGGCGAGCAGACCAAATCCACCGTCAAGACCAATACGTCCAAGGGCGGCGGCGGGTTCAATGAACTGCGCTTCGAAGACAAGAAGGACAGCGAGGAAATCTTCATCCAGGCGGAAAAGGATTTCAACCGCGTGGTCAAGAACAACGACACCCTGAAAGTCGGTTTCGAAAAGAAGGACAAGGGTGACCAGACCATCCAGATCAAGAACGACCGCAGCCTCGATGTCGGCCACGACCACAAGGAACATGTGGTCAACGACCATACGGTGGCGATCGACCATGACCAGAAAACCACGGTGAAGAACGACCAGACGGTCACCGTCAATAACAACCAGACGGTAGGCGTGGACAAGGACCGCAAGCTGACGGTGGGTGGTGACCAGACCACCACCATTACCGGTGCACATACGGTGAAGGTGGACGGCGACGAGAAGATCACCGTGGCCGGCGCGCAGAAAACCGCCGTCACGGGCGATATCAAGACCACCGGCAGCAAGACCATCGTGATCGAAGCCACGACGTCGATAGAATTGAAAGTGGGCGGCAGCAGCATCAAGATCGAGCCGGCCAAGATCACGGTCAAGTCGCCGGAACTGCTGTTGCAGGCCGATGCCAATGCGACCGTGAAGTCCGGGGCGATGATGTCCGTGAAGTCCGGCGCCATCATGACGATTGAAGGCGCACTGGTGAAGATTAACTGACGTAGCCTTTGAGAGCGGCAAGGGCGCCTTTATAATTGCCGCTGCGACTAACAGAATAGAACCAATGTCTTTAACCCTGCGAGTGCAGACCTACCGAAAACAGGCGCCCGCCGCGCCGGTCGAGCGCCGTTTCGACCAGCTGGGCGGGACCATCGGCCGTGCGGCCGGCAATGACCTGGAATTGCCCGATCCGGGCAAATACATTTCGCGCAACCACAGCAAGATCGATTTTGCCGACGGCCGCTATACGCTGATGGACCTGGGCGCGAATCCCAGCTGGATCAACGACCGTCCAGTCGGCGCCGGCAAGGTGGCCAGCCTGGAACACGGCGACCGCCTGATGATCGGCGATTACGTGCTGGAAGTGCTGGTGGAACAGCCGTCCGGCCTCGCGCCGCCCGTGTTCAGTACGGAAACGTCCGAAGCATTGCCATTCCAGGCGCAACCGGTTGCGCCGGGCGGGTCCGCGCCACCCCAGTTCGAGCCGGTGGCCGATACCCTGGCCGGCATGAAAGTGCTGGACGTGGCGGGCCATTTCGATGGCCTGGCCGCGCCGTCGGCCAACGACCCGCTGGGCCTGGGCCGGCAGGGCGAGGCGCAGGTGCCGACGCCGCAGCAGATCGCCGCTTATCGAGGTTCGGAAGCGGACCACGCGGCGCCGCAATTCATGCCGATGCACGGTGGATTGCTGCCGGGGCAGCAGCCCGCGATCGCCACGCCGGAGGGAGTGCCGGCGCAGCCTTATGTCCCGCCGCCGCAACCACCGCAGCAAGCGCAAGGCTGGCCGGCGCCATTCCAGGCAACGGGCCAGGCGCCCGCCGCACAGGCATGGCCTGCGGCATTCCCGGCGGCCGGTTCGCCGCAACCGTCGCCGCTGGCGCCTTCGCCCTACGCGCCGGAACCGACGGTCCTGGTGATGCGCACGCCAACCGCCGCGCCGACCGCGCCGCCGCCACCGGCGGTCTTCATTCCCGACGATTACGATCCGCTGGCGGATTTGATGGCGCCGCGCGCCCCGTCCGCCGTGCAGGCCGCCGGCGCTGCGCCGGTTGCGGTGCAAGCCGGCTGGCCGGCGCCGCAGGCGGCCATGCACACCATGCCGGGTATTCCCGGTATGTCGGCGCAGCCGGTGCCGCCGCAGGCCCACGTGCAGCATCACATACAGCAACCACAGTCCATGCCGGGCTGGCCTGCCGCGTCCGGTGCGGGTCCGCACGGCGCATGGCCGGAATCCGCGCCGCAGCAACCGGCGGCCCAGCCGGGCTGGCCTCAGCCGGGACACGGCATTGCGCCACCGCCGTATCCGGGCGGCGCGGCTTACCCGTATCCGCCGCAGCCGGCAATGCAGGGAGGGCAGGGTGATGCCGTGCTGCAGGCGCTGTTGCGCGGCATGGGCTTGTCGGCGTTGCAACTGAACCGCAGTCCCGTGGAAACAGCGGAACTGGCGGGCGCCATGCTGCGCGAAGCCGTTTCCGGCACCATGGCGGTGCTGATGGCGCGCGCCATGACCAAGCGCGAAAGCCGGCTGGACATGACGGTGCTGGGGGCGCAGGCGAACAACCCGCTGAAATTCTTCCCGGACGCGGAAAGCGCGCTGGCGCAAATGCTGACCAACGCCATGAGCGGCTACATGCCGCCCGTGAAAGCCATCGGCAGCGCCTACGACGACTTGAAGGCGCACGAACTGGCCGTGATTGCCGGCATGCGCGCCGCGCTGAAAGGCGTGATGGTGCGCTTCGACCCGGCGCAGATCGAGGCGCAGGAGCCGGAAGGCGTGATGGACAAGATGATGACCACGGCGCGCAAGGCCCGTATGTGGGACAGCATGTGCGCGCTGTACGACGATATCGTGCGCGAAGCGGACGACGATTTCCAGCACCTGTTCGGCGAAAAATTCTCGGCGGCCTACGAAGACCAGATCGGCCGCCTGCACCGTAATCCGTGAACAGAGATGAATTGAGAAAACCCTATGTCGTGGAACCGTAAAGTAATCTGGTCTGAAGGCATGCTGCTGCAGCCGCAGCACTTGCAGCAGCACGACCGCTACCTGCAAACCCAGCTGGAAAGCCGTGTCGGCCGCCTGCGCCCCTATGCGTGGGGTTTTTCATCGCTGAAGATCGACGAACAGCAACTGGCGCTGGGCCGCCTGGCGATCCTGTCGTGCAGCGGCGTGCTGCCGGACGGCACGCCGTTCTCGCTGCCGCAGGACGATGATTTGCCGCTGCCGTTCGACATCCCGGAAGATGCGCGCAATGCGCTGGTGGTGCTGGCGCTGCCGCTGCGCCGCCCCGGGGTTCCGGAAACCAATGACAGCCCGGCCGCCGACAATTATGCGCGGCACGGCGCGGTCGACCATGAAGCGTGGGACAGCAACGGCCTCGATAACAGTGCGCTGATGCAGGTCGGGCGCATGCGCGTAAAACTGGCGCTGGAAACCGACGTGGCCAACGCCTATGCCTGCATCGGCGTGGCGCGTGTGATCGAGCGCCGCCCGGACAACCGCGTGGTGCTCGACACCGAATACTGCCCGCCATGCCTGGATTTCCGCGTCGCGCACCGGCTGGGCAGCTTTGCCGACGAAGTGGTGGGATTGCTGCACCAGCGCGGCGACGCGCTGGGTAACCGGCTGTCGCAACCCGGTTCGGCCGGCGCGGCGGAAATCGCCGACTTCCTGCTGCTGCAAGTGATCAACCGCGCGGAACCGCTGTTCGGCCACCTGGCCACGATGACGGGCCTGCATCCCGAAGAGTATTACCGCGCCGCCGTGCAATTGGCGGGGGAACTGGCCACGTTTTCGCCCGGGACCAAGCGCGCCGTCCAGTATCCGGTGTACCGGCATGAACAGTTGCGCGAAACCTTCCTGCCCGTGATGGAAGACTTGCGCCAGGCGCTGTCGATGGTGATGGATACGCACGCCGTGCCGATCCCGCTGGAAGAACGCCAGTTCGGCATCCGCGTGGCGGTCATGCGCGACCCGGAACTGGTGAAATCCGCGTCCTTCATCCTGATGGTCAATGCGCACATGCCGCCGGAAGCCGTGCGCACCAGCTTCCCGCGCCAGGTCAAGATCGGGTCAGTGGAAAAGATCCGCGACCTCGTCAACCTGCAATTGCCGGGTATCGCGCTGCGTCCATTGCCGGTGGCGCCGCGCCAGTTGCCGTTCCACGCGGGCTTTGTCTACTTTGAACTGGACCGCAACAGCGAATACTGGCAACAGCTGACGAGTTCCGCTGGCTTTGCCATGCACGTGGCGGGCGAATTCCCCGGGCTGCAAATGGAGTTCTGGGCCATCCGGAAATAAGCAATGAGCCAGGAAGACTTGCCCGCGCCGCAGCCCGACACGGAGCGGACCATCCTCGTGCCCCGTCCCGGCGGCGGGCGCCGCGCCGCGCCGGGCGCCGTGCCCGGCGTTCCGGGCAATGCCGCGCCGGCGCCGGCATGGGGCGCCGGCCCGCAAGGCGATTCCGCACCGGCTGCCATGGCAGGGGAAGGCGCCGGCGGAGCGCCATTCGCTGCAACACCGGCCGCCAAGCCCGCGCCCTATGCCGCCCCTGCGGGACAGGATGGTGTCGCGGCAGCCAATTACGACGCCGTGCTGGCGCCGCTGGCGGCCGGCCCGCGCGCCCACATGAATGGCGTCAATCCGCTGGTGGGCGCCGCCAATCCGCTGCTGGACCTGGTGGTGCCGCTGCGCGTGATGGCCACGCATCCGAACATCGAAGGCTTACGCAGCCAGCTGGTGTCCGCCATCAAGAAATTCGAAACCGACGCGAAGGCGGCCGGTTGTGCGCAGGAAGCCATTGCCGTGGCCCGCTATTCGCTGTGCACCTTCCTTGACGAAACGATTTCCAGCACGCCCTGGGGCGGCAGTGGCGCGTGGGCCAGCCGCTCGTTGCTGGTGGCCTTCCACAATGAAGCCTTCGGCGGCGAAAAATTCTTTGTCATCCTGCAGCGCCTGTGCCAGCAACCGTCCGTCAACCTGCATGTGCTGGAGCTGATGTACATCTGCCTGGCGCTGGGACTGGAGGGACGCTACCGTGTGTTGGACGGCGGCCGTGGCCAGCTGGATTTGCTGCGCGAACGCTTGCAGCAACTGATCCAGAAGGAGCGGGGGCAGACCGAGCCCGCGCTGTCGCTGCGCTGGCGCGGTACCAATGAAAAGCGCCCGGGCTTGCTGCGGCTGGTGCCGCTGTGGGTGATCGCCGCCGTGGCGGGCATCGTGCTGCTGGCCATTCACCTGGGCTTTTCCTTTTTGCTGAACCGCCAGTCCGACCCCGTCTATGCGGCGCTGCAGCGCATCCGGCTGGTGGCGCCCAATCCTGACTTGCCGGCGCCGGTCGCCAATCCGCCCGTGCGGGTGGCGAAATTCCTGGCGCCGGAAATCGAACGGGGCCTGGTCAGCGTGACGGAAACGCCGGATCGCTCCACCATCGTGCTGCATGGCGACGGCGTGTTCCGTTCCGGCAGCGCCGAGGTGGAAACCGCCTACGAAGGGCTGCTGAACCGCATCGGCGAAGCGCTGCGTCCCGTGCCGGGCAAGGTCATCGTGATCGGCCACACGGATGACGTGCCGAGCACGTCGGCCCGCTATCCGTCCAATTGGGCCCTGTCGAAAGGCCGCGCCGCCCAGGTGGTGCGCATGCTGGAGCGTCAGGCGGGACCGCCATCGCGCTACAGCGTCGAAGGGCGGGGCGAGACGGAGCCGCTGGTGCCGAATGACAGTCCGGCCAACCGCGCGCGCAACCGGCGCGTGGTCATCATTGTCTTAACTCCCGCACCCGGTCCGGCGTCCAAATGATCAAGCGTTTCTTTACCTGGCTGTTCAAACCGCCCGTGCTGGCGTTCATCGGCGTGTTCCTGCTGTCGCTGATCGTCTGGTTCGAAGCGCCGCTGCTGGCCTTCGACGGCGCCGAACCGTTCGCCTCCAGCACGGTGCGCTGGTGGATCATCGGCCTGCTGTTTGCCGCCTGGGCCCTGTGGTTCGGCTGGAAGATGGTGGCCGTGCGCCTGAAGGAGCGCCGCCTCGTGAAAAGCGTGGCCGGTCCCGAGCAGCCCGCGCCCGTGCCCGGCCAACGCGAATCGGCCGCCGAAGTGGCGTTGCTGGCCAAGCGCCTGCACGACGCGCTGGCCGTGCTGCGCAAGGCCGGCAAGGGCGGCCTGTGGGGTTCGGGCAATCTGTACCAGCTGCCGTGGTACATGTTCGTCGGCGCGCCGGGCAGCGGCAAGACCACGGCGCTGGTGCACTCCGGCCTGAAATTCCCGCTGGCCGAGACGCACGGCAAGGGCGCCATCGGCGGCGTGGGCGGCACCCGCAATTGCGACTGGTGGTTTACCGACGAAGCAGTGCTGATCGATACGGCCGGCCGCTACACCACGCAAGACAGTTATTCGGAAGTGGACAAGGCGGCATGGGCCGGCTTCCTGCAATTGCTGCGCAAGCACCGCTCGCGCCGGCCCATCAACGGCGTCATCGTGGCGCTGTCGGTGGCGGACCTGTTGCAGCAGGGCGAAGCGGCGCGCCGCGCGCAGGCGCTGGCGATCCGGGGCCGCATCCAGGAATTGCACGAACAGCTGGGCATCCGTTTCCCCGTGTACGTGATCGTCACCAAGTGTGACTTGCTGGCCGGTTTCGTCGAATTCTTCGACAACCTGGGCCGCGACGAACGCACGCAGGTGTGGGGCGTGACGTTCCCGCTGGGGACGATGGAACAGCCGGACGCCGTGCTGAAAGCGTTCCCGGCCGAATTCGACGCGCTGCACGCGCAACTGGAAGCGCGGCTGTTCGACCGCATGCAGCAGGAACGCGATATCCAGCGCCGCGCGCTGATGTACAACTTCCCCCAGCAATTTGCCGCCATCGGCGATTTGCTGGAAACGTTCATCACCGACGTGTTCGAATCGACCACGTATGAACAGCCGGCGCTGGTACGGGGTGTGTATTTCACCAGCGGCACGCAGGAAGGCAGTCCGATCGACCGCGTGATGGCCACGCTGGCCGCCAGTTTCGGTCTGGACCGCCGCGTGCTGCCGGCCAACGCGTTTGGCGGGCGCAGTTACTTCATCACGCGCCTGTTGCGTGAAGTGATCTTCCAGGAAAAAGAACTGGCGGGCGCCAACCTGAAGCTGGAACGCAACCGCCGCCTGCTGCAATGGGGCGCGATGGTGGCGACGGCCGTGGTGGTGGTAGTGGTGACGGGCGCGCTGGTGGGCAGCTATGCGGGCAACCGCATCTACGTCGATGACGTGGCGGCGCGCACGCGCGAAGCGGACAGGCTGGCGCGCGCCTTGCCGAAAGACCCGTCGCCGCTGGCGGCGCTGCCGCTGCTGAATAGCTTGCGCGACATCCCGGCCGGCTGGATCGAGCGCGATGCGGACGTGCCATGGTCGATGGGGCTGGGCCTGTACCAGGGCGGCAAGCTGGGCGAAGGCGCCATCGGCGCCTACCAGCGTGTGCTGCGCGAAGCGCTGATGCCGCGCATCCTGGACCAGATGGAAACCCAGCTGCGGCGCGGTACAGCCAACAATGCCGAATACCTGTATGAATTGCTGCGCGTGTACCTGATGCTGGGCGACCGCAGCCACCTGGACCCGGAAGCGGTGCGGGCCTGGCTCGATTACGACTGGGCGCGCAACCTGCCCGACGCCGACGAGGGGCAGCGGCGCGACTTGTCCGGCCACGTGGCCGCCATGCTGGACCCGTCGTACGACGGCGGCCCGCCGCCGCAGCTGGACGTGGCGCTGGTGTCGAAAGTGCGGCTGGCGCTGGCGTCCATGCCGATGGGGGAACGGGTCTACACCCGCCTGCGGCGCGACCTGACACGTTCCGGGCTGGCCGATTTCGACGTCGCGGCCAGCGCGGGGCGCGACGCTGCCGTGGTGCTGACGCGCCAGAGCGGCCAGCCGCTGACGCGCGGCATCCCGGGCGCCTTCACCCTGGCGGGTTTCCAGGCGTTCAATGACCGCATCGACGCGGCCATCGCGGACGTCGTCAAGGATAATTGGGTGCTGGACAAGCGCGAAGCCGTGACGGGACCGTCCGATGCCGCGCAAGTGAAAGCCTCCGTGCAGCAAATGTATTACGAGGAATACATCCGCCAGTGGGACGCGCTGCTGGCCGACGTTACCCTGGTGCCGTTCACCACGCTGGACCAGGCCGCCCGCATTTTGAACAGCGTGGCAAGCCAGGATTCGCCATTGCGCAAGTTCCTGCAGGCCGCGGCGAAGCAGACCCGCCTCGACAAGGTGAAGACCGGCATTTCCGCCGTTGACGCGGCGGCCGGCAAGGTCAAGCAACTGGGCGACGCGGCCCGCAAGCGGCTGGAATCCGCGCTGGGGTCGGGCACGGAAGAAGTGCTGCCGGCCGAAGCGCCGCCATCGAACCCGGTCGACCTGCATTTCGCGCCGCTGCACCGTATGGTGGAAGCGGGCGGCGGCAGCCCCGGCGCGCCGGCCACGGGACCGTCGGGGCTGGACGGCTTGCTGCTGAAATTGAAGGACGTCGCGCTCTACCTGGATGCCGCCAATGCGGCCCGCGCGGCGGGCCAGCCGGCGCCGCCGTCCGATGCGCTGGCGCGCCTGAAACGGGAAGCGGACGGCTTGCCGGTGCCGCTGGCCAACCTGGTGCGCGCCGTCGATACGGCCGGCGCCGGCCTGACCCTGGGCACGGAGCGCGACCGCCTCGACGCGTTGTGGAAGACGGGGCCGGCGCTGTTCTGCCGCGCCGCCATTGCCGGCCGCTATCCGCTGGTGCGCAAGGCCGCGCTGGAATCCACGCCGGACGATTTCGGCCGTTTCTTCGGGCCCGGCGGCCTGGCCGACGAATTTTTCCAGAAGCACCTGGCCAATTACGTCGACACCAGCGGTGCGCAATGGCGCTGGCGCACCGTCAACAACGTGGCGCTGGGCATGAGCCAGGAAACCCTCAACGAATTCCAGCGCGCCGCGCTGGTGCGCGATAAATTCTTCGGCAGCGGTGGCAAGCAGGCTTCCGTGCGCTTCGACCTGAAGCCGGTGGCGGCCGATCCCGCGCTGACCAAAGTGGTGCTCGATATCGAAGGCCAGCAGGTGGTGTATGCGCCCAAGGCGCCGTTGCTGGCTTCGCCCGTGCAAGTCCCGGGCGGCAAGGGCGCCAGCGTGGTGCGCTTCGACGTGTCGCCCGCCACGCCGGCCGAGTTGCGCACGGAAGGGCCGTGGGCGTGGTTCCGCATGCTGGACAAGGGCATGCTGGAAGGAACCGCGCAGGGGGAACGCTACCGTTTGACGTTCGACCTCGATGGCCGCCGCATGGTGTACGAATTGACGGCGTCCAGCGTCAACAATCCGTTCCGCCGCGACGGTCTGGACCAGTTCCGCTGCCTGGAGTCGCTGTAATGGAAGAACCGGAACTGGCGCCGGGCTTTTTCGGCAAATTCCCCAGCCATGGCGACTTCGTGTCGCGCCGCCTGCCGCAAGGCATGCTGGCGGTATGGGATGGCTGGCTGCAGGCTTCAATGCAGGCCAGCCGTGGCGTGCTGGGCCCGCGCTGGCTCGATACCTACCTGACCAGCCCGATCTGGCGTTTCGCGCTGGCGCCCGGCGTCTGCGACAGCAATGCGTGGGCCGGCGTGCTGATGCCCAGTGTCGACCGCGTCGGGCGGCATTTCCCGCTGACGTTGGCCGCCGGCGCACCCGGCGGGGCGGCCGTGCTGGACTGGGTCGCCAATGGCGGCGCGTGGTTTGCGCAGCTGGAGGCGCTGGCGCTGTCGTCGCTGGAACACCATTTCGCCATCGACAGCTTCGACCAGCAATTGCAGGCGATGGCGCCGCTCAGCGATGCGCCGCTGGCGGGGATATCGGGGCCGGCCGGCGCCCGCCTGCCGCTGGACAATGTGGATGGCGCGGCCGCCATGGCGCCGCATATCGCGGCGGCCGCGCTGCGGGGCCAGAGTGTGTGGTGGACCGACGGCTCCGCCCACGTCGAGCCGGGCATGCTGATGTGCCGGGGCTTGCCGGCGCCAGCCGCCTTTGGGGCGATGTTGGCGGGGAACTGGAAAGAAGCGGGCTGGGGCTGAGCCCCGGCGATATTCAATCGTTGCAGCGCACCAGCACGGCCGTGATGTTATCCCGGCTGCCGTCCCGTTTTGCCATTGCCACCAGTTCGGCGCAGCATTGCGGCAAATTGTCCCTGCTGGCGAGCGACAGGATGTTGGCGATGGATTCCGGCGTGGAATTGCCATACAAGCCGTCGCTGCACAGCAAATACACGTCGCCGGGCGCCATGGCCTGCGTCTGCAAATCCGGTTTGACGCCCGGCGCCGGGCCCAGCGCCTGCAGCAGCAGGTTACGGGCCGGCAGCGGTTCGCGCATGCCCGCTTCCAGCGCCTGCTGGTACAAGGTCTGGTCGCGCGTCAGCTGGGTCAGGCGGCCGTGGCGGAAACAATACAGGCGGCTGTCGCCCACGTGGAAAATAAACACGGGGCCGTGCGGCGCCACCTGCCACATGCCGGTCAAGGTCGTGCCCATGCCGGCGCCATCGGCCTGGTTGTTGGCGCGGTTGGTCTGGTACATGCGGTCGTTGGCGAATTCCACCGCGTCGTGCAAGGTGATCATGGCGCGCATGGTGGCGTCGGTCCACGTGGCGTCCGGGTCGGCCTGGACGGGATCGAAGGCGCTGGCATGGAATGCGGGGACGGTGGCGTCCGACGGTGCCGGCGGCGCTTCCGATTGCGCCGCCTGGATAAAGCTGTGCAGCAGCGTGATGGCGTCGGCGCTGGCGATTTCGCCCGCTTCGTGACCGCCCATGCCGTCGGCGACGACGACAAGACCCATGTCGGGCGCAATGAAGAAATTATCCTGGTTGGCGTCGCGTACCGTGCCCACATCCGTCAGGCCATAGGCGACGCCCATGTCAAGGTAGTGCAGCGTCGACGGGGATAATTGCTTCCAGTTGCCCAAGGTGTCTCCTGTCATTGAAAATATCACAAAGCCCAGAACCGCATGCTAGCATGCGCAGTGACGCAATGGGAGAACTGGCTGCATGGAAGAGAAGCAACAACAGACTGGCACGGACGGCGCTGCGGAAGCGCAGGGTGCGGGCGAATCGGGTGACATGGCCGGGCGCAATGCGGCGGCCGAGGCCCGCGCCGCCATCCTGGCGCGCCGCGTGGCCGCGCTGGAAGCCGTGGTGGCGGTCGAGCGGCGCATGCGCGACGTGCAGGAAATGACGGCGCGCGCCGCGACGGACCAGTTGGCGGCGCGCGACGGCCAGGCTGACATCACCGTGCCGCGCCACCATGTGCGTCCTGTTGACGACGATGCGACGATTCCCGTTCCCCATTACCGCCCGGATGGCGCGGCGCCGCGCGCGCCAGAACCGCAGGAGCAGCCGACGCAGGCGCTGACCCAGCCACTAAGCCAGCCCGTTCACCGCGAAGCAACGTCGTATACGCAGCCATCCGGCCCGTTGACGGGCCACAGCCGCCCGCAGCCGATGCCCGGCGCGTTGCCGGGCCGGATGGCGGTGCCGCCGCTGCCGGCCATCCACAACCGCTCGTTCCAGCCCGGCACGCCCAGCCCGCTGGCGCTGGCGCCCGGCTTCGAACTGTTTGAATACCGCATCGACGCGGTGCTGGGGCAGGGCGGATTCGGCATCACGTACCTGGCCACCGACATCAACCTGAACGTCAAGGTCGCGATCAAGGAATACCTGCCGGCGGAATTCGCCACCCGCGCCAGCGACAAATCCGTGTCGCCCCGCTGGCCGGAAGATAACGACTTCTACATGAACGGCCTGGAATGCTTCCTGGTCGAAGCGCGCACCCTGGCCACGTTCCGTCATTCGAACATCGTGCGCGTGGCGCGCTTTTTCGAAGCGCACCGCACCGCATACATGGTGCTGGAATATGAACGGGGCGAGGCGCTGAAACAGTGGTGGGACGGCCACAAGAACATGCCGGAGCAGCAATTGCTGTCGCTGGTCCAGCCGCTGATGGATGGCCTGTCGCTGATCCATGACGCGGGCTTCCTGCACCGCGACATCAAGCCGGACAATATTTACGTGCGCAAGGAAGACGGCAGCTGGGTGCTGCTGGATTTCGGCGCGGCGCGCCAGACGGTGGGCGGCATGCAAGCCATGGCCGACGTCGTGACGCCGGGCTATGCGCCGCTGGAACAATACCAGGGCGGCGCGCAAGGGCCGTGGACCGATATTTACGCGCTGGGCGCCACGCTGTACTGGATGATCACGGGCGCCAAGCCGGCGCCCGCGCCGGAACGCGACAATGGCATGGCGGAGTACGTGCCGGCGCTGACGGCGGGCAAGGGCCGCTACAGCGATGAATTCCTGGGCGCCGTGGACTGGGCGCTGGCAGTGCGGCCGGAAGAGCGGCCGCAAAGCATCGCGGAATTTTCGCAGCGGCTGTTCGCGTCGCACGCCGGATCGCTGGGCTTGCAGGAAGCCCTGCGCGCCAGCGAGCAGGAAGGCAAGCGCAAGGTCAAGCAGGGCGTGCGCCGGCTGGGCAAGGCGCTTTGGCGTCCCGCGTCGTGGCCGCTGGCGGTCAAGATGACGATCGCGATGGTGCTGGCGGCGCTGCTGCCGATGACGATCACCGCGTATTACAACTTGAACGGCAGCGTGTCGGCGGTCTCCTCCAGCGAATTGCGCAACCTGGAAAGCCTGGCGCAAGCCACGGCGGGACGGATTTCGCAGCTGATTTCCGACAGCCGCTACCTGGCCAATTACCTGGCCACGGACCGCGATTTCATCGATTACCTGCGGGCGCCGACGGAAGCGAAAAAGGCCGTTGTCAGCGACAAGCTGGCCAACCTGATCAAGACCAATCCCGATGCGCACCTGATGTTCCTGATGGATAAGGAAGGGACGGCGCTGGTATCGAGCGAACCGGGCGTGGCGGGCGTGAATTTCAAGTTCCGGCAGTACTTCCAGGAAGCCATGAAGGGGCAGCCTTTCATGACGGGGGTGATCATCGGTTCCACGGCCGGCAAGCCGGGCGTGTATTACGCCAATCCGGTGTTCGACGACCTGGGCAAGGTGATCGGCGTGGTGGTGTTGCGCATCAAGGGCGCGACGATTTCCTCGATCCTGACCGACGTCAGCGCCGGCAGTACGCGCGTGCCGTTCATGATCGATGGCGACGGCATCATCGTCCACCATCCGGACCAGAACCAGCTCTATCGCAGCCTGGCGCCGCTGCCGAAGGCCACGTTGCAGAAAATCGTCGCGGACCAGCGATTCCGCCGCCACCGCATCGAAAGCGTGGACATGCCGGACCTGGCGCAGGTGCTGATCGGGGCGAAAAAGACCGGCAATATCAGCTATCACTCGACGCTGTCCGGCGTCGACGAACACGCCGGCTACGCGCCGGTGCAGGGCCACAACTGGGTGGTGGGCGTGACGGAATCGCGCACGCGCTTCGAGGAACCGTTGAAGCGCCTGTTCAGCCACGTGCTGTACAGCGTGGCGCTGGTCGGGCTGGTGTTCCTGATCCTGGCCGCCATGTTCGCCCGCAGCATCACGCGCCCCGTGGTGCGCCTGACGGAAGCGGCCAATGCGCTGAAGGACGGTGACTTCGACCGCGCCAATATCCAGGTCACCAGCACCGATGAAATCGGCCGCCTGGCGCGCACGTTCAACGTGATGATCGACGTGTTGCGCCAGCGCGAACGGGAGCGGCAGCGGGGCAAGCTGGGACACCAGCGCGATGAGGGGTGATGAGCGGGTGTGAGTTTTGGTGAGATTGTTGCATTTGAGGAAATGATAAGATTGCGGGTTTTGGTTTTATTTCTTTTCATGTCCCATGCCTGTTACCACCCCGAATGATGACTTTGCCGCTAATTCCACCACGACGGGCGCCCTGATCGCCGGCACGCTGCAAGGCGGTGAATTGGACTGGGATGACCACGATTGGTTCAAGTTGGACCTGGTTGCCGGCGTACCGTACCGCTTCAAACTCAATCCGGTGGCATTGCAAGGCTATAGCCAGTGGCAGGTGTTCCCGAAGCTGACGTTGCGCGACGCCGATGGCGCCGTTCTGGCCGAAACTGTCACGGCTGGAAAATATTCCTGGGCGTACGTGCAATACACGCCGGTTGCCGGTGGAACATATTACCTCGATGTCAGCGCTTCCGGTGGTGTCGGCAATTACGGCGTGACGATGGAGCAGATGGAACCGGATGCGGTACCGTCGCAGCCGGCCGGTGCGCCGCTGCTGTCGCTGGGAACCAGGCTGGAAGGCGTATTCGAATACGGGGGCGACAGCGACTGGTATCGCTTCCATGCGGAAGCGGGACAGCACCTGCAATTCAGCACGCCGAAAGGGCCTGCCGCCGACGCGGTGTACGCGGCGGGAATGGCTGTATATGACGCGTCGGGCAAGCTGGTCACGTCGAATTTCCCATTTGAGCCGAGCATGTCCGGCGACTATTACGTTGCCGTGCTGGGCAACGGAAAAGGCAGCTACAGCTTGCAGATGACTGCATTGGCCGACGATTTTTCCGCCAATGCCAGTACCACCGGCAGGTTTGCGCCCGGCAGCGCGGCGGTTTCCGGCAAGCTTGACTACGCCGGCGACCGGGACGCGTTCCGCATGGCTGTGGAGGCCGGCAAAATATACACGGTCAAGATTGCCGGTATCTCTGGCGATTTGGGCTATGCCCAGGGCAGCGTCAGCAATGGTGACGGCGCCTACGTGGCATCCGGCTACCAGCGTTCGGACGGCCAGTACGCCTACAGTTTCAAGGCGGTCAACAGCGGCGACTATTTCATCACGGTCAATTCGACGGCACAGACGCAAGCGACGGCGGAGCTTTCTTATTCCGTACAAGCCGATGGCGGCGTGGTGGACGATCACGGCGACGACGCCGCCCATGCCACTACCGCCGCGCCCGGCCAGGCGATGCAGGGGACGCTGCAGGGCTTGCAGGATACCGATGTTTTCGGTGTTCAATTGCAGGCCGGCGTCACCTATGAACTGGAGGCGGCGGCCGTGCAGGATGGCGCCAGTCCGGCGGGGCAGAAAGCCGTGCTGAACCTGCTGGATGGCGGCGGCAATCAAATTGCCGGTGGCGACTACTTTACCGCGCTGTCAAAGTTTGTCGTCACCCCCACCGTATCGGGTACCTATTTCGCGCAAGTCAAGGGCGCCGGACTTGCCTACACGTTCAAAGCCGTGGCTGCGCAAGACGATTATGCCGCCAATACCAGCAAGCCAGGCAGCCTGTCTGTCGGCGGAAGCGCCAGGGGCACGCTGGAAAGCCGGGCCGACGTCGACTGGTTTGCCGTGGATCTGGTTGCCGGCGTGACGTACTGGTTTGGCAGCGAGTCCACCAACACCACGGCGTTCACGAAATATCCCGGCCCGGACATCGCCCTGGTCGACGGCCTGGGCCAGACGCTGGCAGCCATGCCGACCGGGCTGTCGTCCAGCGTGATGCCGCGCATTCCCTACGTGCCGCAGACGTCGGGCACATACTATGTCAGCACCGTCAGGACCCTGTCGGATTATCCGGCGCCCTATGTGGTGACGGCGCAAATCGGCGAGCGCGACGACTATGGCGTGACCCGTTCCACTGCGGGGACGCTGGCCGCGAATGTCGCGGCCGGCGGCAAGCTGGAGCTGGCGCAGGACAAGGACATGTTCCACTTCGTCGCGACTGCGGGAACGGCCTACGTGGTGGAGCTGACTGCCGGCAAGGGAATGGAGTGGAATGCCGGTTTGTCGGTGTCGGTCGAAAGCGATCTTGCCGCATCCGGCATGATGCGGGAATTTAAACGCTTCACTCCATCGGTAAAGGTGTTCGAACCGCAGGCCAGCGGCGACTATTATTTCACGGTGAATGGCGACGGGAGCAACTCCGGCGAATATGGGCTGCGCCTGCGGCCGGTCGCGGGCGACAGCATTGCCGCGAACACGAACACCACTGCCGTTTTGCCATCCGGGCAGGCGGTGTCCAGCGTGCTGGAATCCAAATATGACGGCGACTGGTACAAGGTGGCGGTGCAAAAGGACCATTCCTACGTGGTCGAATTGTTGGGCGCCGTGAGTGGCAACGGCACGCTTGTTGCGTCGTCGGCCACGCTGAGCCTGACGAACGAGCGGGGTTATACCGACAGCGTGCGGGCCTATACTTACGCGCCATATTCCGAACCGCTGACGACGTTCAAGCCGGAACAGGACGGCAATTATTACGTGGGCGTGGATGGCGATACCGCCGCCGAGGGCAGCTACGTGTTGCAGGTCACGGACATCACCAATGACAGGAAAGGCCCTGCGCTGGCCGGCACGTCACTGAGTCCGAATGTCCCTGTCGACTTGTATGGCACGGTGGTGCTGACGTTCGACGAGCGCATCAAGGCCAGCGGCGGCGTTTCGCTGACGGGACCGCATGGCGCCGTCAGCGTCGACAGTGTCACCGGGAAGTACGACGGGCCGCTGGTCGCCGGCAACCAGCTGATACTCAACCCGTCCAGGCACCTGGAACCTGGCGCCACCTACACGGTGGAATTGAAGCCGGGCAGTATCACCGATGTGGCGGGCAATCCGTACAGCGGCACGACATCGTTCACGTTTACCACGTCGCCGCTTCTGGAAACAGGAACCGCGGGCAACGATTACCTGAAGGTGGGAGCCAATGCCACGGAAGTGCATGGCGGCGCCGGCACGGATACGCTGGTATATGGCAACCGCGAGTATTATCACTTCACCATCACCGCGGCCGGCGCCGGGCAATTCACGATCCTGTCCCGCTATGACGCACCGGCAACGCCTGTAAAACTCGATGGCGTGGAACGCTTGCTGTTTGAAGGCGGTGGCGGCATCGCGCTGGACGTGGATGGCATCGCCGGCCAGGCGTACCGCCTGTACCAGGCCGCGTTCAACCGTACACCGGATCCGAGCGGTGTCGGTTACTGGATCGCGCAGATGGACAAGGGGATGGCGCTGACGGATGTGGCGCGCTCGTTTGTCGCCAGCGCGGAATTCCAGCAGCGGTATGGCGCCAATCCGACCGACGCGGCGTTTGTCGACATGTTGTACAGCAACGTGCTGCATCGCGCGCCGGATGCCGCTGGCGCGGCGTACTGGAATGGGGCGCTGCGCGATGGACTGGCGCGCGAACAGGCGCTGGCTTACTTCAGCGAGGGCAAGGAAAATCATGATGCGGTGGCCACGCTGATCGCCAATGGCTTCGGCTATAACCCGTACGGCTGACCGATCACGTGTAATCGATAAACCACTGCTGCGCGGCATCCTGCCAGCAGTGCATTCCCTGCAGTCCTTCTTCCAGCGCGCGCTGGTGGCCGATATGGTCACTGGCCGCGACCTGGATCCTGGCTGGCGCTGGCGGCGCCGGCGGCAGCAGCAAGTCGCGCTGCACCACCAGCCGCGCCAGGCCCCCATAGACGATGGCATAGCGCCGCACCACAAATCCTTCTTTCAGCAGGCCGCGCAGGCTGCGCATGTTTTCCGGCGCCACCGTGGCCGACACCAGGGTGCGCCCCAGTTCCCGCCCCAGCGCCATGCGCTCCTCGATGCCGGCGCAATGCAGGCGGCGTCCGCGCCATTCCGGCAGCGACGCGGCGCCGTCCAGCACGCACAGGCGGGCGCGGTCTGCCGCGCCGAGGCCCAGCAAATCCGCCAGATGGTCGACCGTGGGGGAGTCCAGCCCCAGGACGCCGTAGGCGACCAGGTCGCCGTCGGCAAAGCAGCCCAGGATGCGGCCGCATTGCGCCACATGCCGCTCGAAATGGTCGAGGCGGTCGGGCCGCACCATGCCGGCCGGCGTCAGCGCGGCCACCTGGGTGTGCAGCGCATGGATCGCCTGCGCCTCGTCGGCGCGCATCATGCGCCACGTGAATACCACGTCGTCTTCACAGCAGTTCATTTGAGGAGCTCCGCGTAATTGATGACTTTTAATGGCGGATAGAGATCCAGTTCGGCGGCCACCGACATGTTGACCAGGTAGGAAAAGCGCGCCAGCGTTTCCACCGGGATCGATGCCGGAAGGCGGCCCTGGGCAAGGATTTGCGCGGCCTTGTGCGCCGTCAGCCGGCCCACGTTCTCATAGCCGGACACCAGCCCGAACAGGGCTTTGCCATCGCGCAGAGCGACTTCCGTGGCGGAGAAAGTGGGCAATCGGTGCGCCAGCGCCGCTTCCGTCAGCACCTTGCGGTTGGCCGCCAGGAAGCTGTCGGGACCGATGTACAGCAGTTGCACGCCCGCCGAAGGCAATTGTTCCACCATGCCGGGCAGGGCGGATGCCACAGGCTGGCCTTTGGCATCGAGAGGAACGGGACGCTCGATCAGCTGGAAGTGTTCCTGCGCCGCCACGGCGCGCAATTCCTTCACGTTTTGCACGGAATTCGGTTCGGCCGGGTTATAGATGATGGCCAGCCGGTCGAAGCGGCGGTAGGCGCGCACCGCGCTCAATTGCTGCACGGCGGGCACCACGTGACAGGCGCCGGTCAGGTTGCGGCCGGACGAGGCCAGCGATTTCACGAGGCCGGAGCCGACGGGCGACGCCACCATGGTGAAGACGATGGGAATGTCCGTCACATGTTTGGCTGGATCGACGTCCCCCTGCTTACCGGCCACCGCCAGCGTGATAGGCGTGCCCCACGTATAAATCAGGTCGGCCTTCAGCGCGCGCGCTTCCGCCACCAGGCCTGGTACCTTGGCCACATCCAGCGCCACGTCGCGCACGATCAGTTCGACCGGGATGCGGTTGACGTCGAAGTAGTTGCGGAATCCTTTTTCCACGGCGGTCTCGCCGCGGAACAGGATCATGTAAATGCGGAACGGCCTGGCCGGCGCCGGGGTAACGGCCCACGCACGGGGTGCGATGCACCCGGCAAGCGCCGCCGTCTCAATGAACGCACGCCGTTTCATGCCGCCGCTCCTTCGGGGCCTGCCGGCGTGGCGCGGTTGGCCGCCATGAACACCAGTGCGAACGCCAGCGATGACATCAGCGCAAACGCGCCAAGGGTCAGCATGGCTTGCGGCGCGCCGTTGCGGGCGACCAGCATGCCGGTCACCAGCGGCCCGGCCGCCGCACCTAGCCGCTCCAGCAGGCGGAACATGCCGACGATCGGCCCGGTCCCCGCGTCGCGCGCCTCGTTGCGCGTGACGCGCGCCACCAGCACCAGTTGCGCGGAAATGCTCATCGACTGGCCGATGCCCAGCGCGCCGATGCCCAGCATGACCATGTCGCCGCTGGCGCCGAAATACACGGGCAGCATGCCCAGCCCCGTCAGGATGCCGCCGGCGGCCACCAGCCTCGCGTAGGCGTTATAGCGGTCCGCGACATGCGCGAACAGCGGCGCCAGCGCCAGCGATGCAAAGCCGTACAGCATCGTGTAACGGCCGATTTCCGATTTCGAATGGCCCAGCGACGACAGCAGCACCGGCACCAGGAAGATCAGAAAGCCCGAGTACAGGAATTTCGCGGGGATGCCGGACAAGATGGACAGCGCGACGAAACGGCGGTTGCGCACCAGCCGGCCCAGCAGGGTCAGGCTGGCGCCGGGCGGCGGCGCGGCCGTGGGACGTGCGCTGGCGGTGGCAGGCTCCGCGTCGAGCGCGTGGCGCTGGGCGCCGCGCAGCACCACGGCCGCCAGCAGCGCCGCGCCCAGGGCCACCAGGGCGCCCAGCAGGAACACCAGGCGGTAACCCAGCCGGTCGGCCAGGATGCCGCCGACGGCGGGCGCGCAGATTTCCGCCACCATGATGGCGCCCACGAACAGCGCCATGCCCTTGGCGCGGTTGCCGGAATCGGTATGGTCGAACACGTAGCCCTGGCACGCCATGAACATCACGGCATAGCCGGCGCCCGTGACGGCGCGCGCCACCACCAGCGCCAGGTAATCCGGCACCAGGCCCGTCACGGCCAGTCCCGCCATCACCGTCAAGGCGCCGGCGATATAGCTGCTGCGCCGCCCCAGCCGGTCCGACCAGCCGCCCGCGAACGGCATGGTCAGCGCCACGCCCAGCAGGAAAGCGGTGATCGGCAGGCTCGCGTGCAGGCCGCTGTCCAGCCCCGGCGCCGGCAGCGACGCCGCGTACACGGGCAGGAAGGGCCGCGACAGCATTTCCGCGAACATGAACAGGAAGCTCAGTACCCGCACCAGCACGATGCGGTGCGTCACCAGGTCGCCCTCGGTGGTGGCGCCGAACGTATACAGTGACTTCAGCCGGCGCAACAGCGGTTCGGCCCGCGCCACTTGCAGCGGCGCCTGGCGCCGCCGGCTTTCCGCATCGCGCAACAGCGCGTCGTATTCGCGGTTGGCGTTTTCCGCCAGGCCGTGCAAGTGCGCGGCAATCGGCGCATCGGATGGCGGGGGCGGGCGCTGGCGGAAGTCGCCGCCGGCGATGCGCGCCATCATGGTGACGATGTGGCGCATCGGCGCCGTGAAATTCAGCGTGACGACGAACCACAGGATTTCAAAGGCGATCAGCAGGCTGGTGACCAGCACGATGCCGATGTCGTAGCGCAGTTCGCGGATGCGGGCCGCCACGTAGCGCTGGTCGACGCCCACGTGCAAATGCCCCACGGTTTTCCCGTCCAACACCAGCGGCAGCGCCGTGTCGAGGAAGCGTTCCGGCGCGCTGGTGTCGGCCGTCGTGCTGCCATACAGGACGGTGCCGGAACGGTCCGTCACGCGCAGGTAAGCCAGGTCCCGGTTATCTTTCAGCACATCGGAAAAATACTCGGGCACGCCTTCCAGCCGCTGCAGCGGGATGCCGTAACCCAGCGCCCGCACCATCTGCGCCGACAGTTCCACGCCCGTGGTATGGGCCTTGCGCCCCAGTTCCGGCAGCAGCCTTTGTTCAGACAGCGACCACGCGTACAGCGACAGGGCGGTTTGCACCACCACCAGCAGCGCCAGCACGAACGCGAACAATTGCCGCACCGGGCGCCCGTACAGGCGCTCGGTGCGATGGGAAGTCTGGCTCATAACCGTGCTCCGGCGGCGTCGGGGCCGGACAGCGCGGCGCGCGCTTCCTGCAAGTCGCGCCCGGCCTGGCCGGCGGTGCGGTTGACTTCCAGGGCCAGTTCGGCGGCCTGGCGGTCGGGCTTTTCCACGGCGGGCGCACGCGGGTCGAACGCTTGTTCGATCGTGCCCAGCGTGCGGTGGATGCGGCGCACCCAAAGGCGGATGCCCAGCGCGGCCAGCACGCCCGTCAACAGCGTGGCAAGGGCGGCGGCTTCCAGCAACTGGCCCGTGATGCCGGACATGAAGGCGTCGTGCGCACGGCGCGAATAATGCAGTTCGACGGATCCGGCCGTCACGCCCAGGTCGTTGGACAGCGGCGACGCGACGCGGATATCCTGCTTGTCCGGCGTACGGCCGGTGGCGTAGACGGGTACGCCCGCCGGGTCGCGCACGATGATGGCGACGATGCCGGCATCCTGCGCCGCTTCGAAATCAATGGCCGCTTGCGCGTTGCCCAGGCCGTTGACGGGCAAGCCCAGGTCCAGCCCGGTTTCCAGGTTGTCGCGCAGCGCGTTGACGGTAAAGCGCAGGCGCGAATCCTCCAGTTCGGTCAGCGTGCGGTCCAGCTTGCCGATGTTGAGGAAAACCGTCAGCGCGACCGCCAGCACCGATATCAAAATGATCGGGGCGGTAATTGTTACGCTGAGCCGGGACATCGCCATTGCCAATACACCAGTACCACTTGAGAGATTGCAAAAATTGTAGCACTGTTGAGTTTGCTCAATATTGCTTATCTACTACTGTGCATGTCTGGTGTGGCAATAGCGCAATAATTTACTCGTAGGCCCCCAATCGGCGTTGTTCTTCCGGCGAAAAATGTGCATTGCGCAGCGATTGTTCCGCGTCGGCGCCGCCCGCGTGCGCCAATAGTTGCTTGCGTTCTGCAAGGTACGATTGCATGCGGCGCTGCCATGCGGCTTCTTCGCGGTCGACATCAGCCATGCGGGCGGCGGCATTGCTGTCCAGCGCGGCGGCGCGCAAGCGGTAAATGTCATTGTCATCCGCGCCCTGGGCGCGGCGTTGCGCCACCTGTTCTTCCAGGCGCACGATGCGCAGCGGCGCATCGCGCTGTTCGCGCAGCGTGTCCGGCAGGCGTGCATCGAGTTCTGCCACCTTGCGCGCCCGCTCGGCGGCGGACAGGCGCAAGTCGCTGTCGATTTCCAGGCGGGCGATGGTGTCTTGCGCGTAGGCGTCGGCGTCGCCGAACAGGCCGGCGCTTTCCTGCGGCGAGAAATACTGACGGCGCAGCGCCAGCATGCCTTCATGCCGCGCACGCGCGTCCTTTGCCAGGTTGCCGCTGGGGCGCAGGGCTTTTTCCACCGAGGCCAGCGCGCGCTTGTAGTCGATATAACTGGCCAGCAGGCGGCGCGCCTGCGCGGCGGCGGCCGGGCGCAAGCGCCGCGCCAGTTCCCGTTCGGCCTCGGCCCGCACGGATTCCAGGCTGGTCTCGCCCAGGCCCGCCAGGTAGTAGTCGAACAGGTGGCCCAGCTCCGCGTCGACCACCAGTGCATCGGCCGCATCCTGTTTCACGTTGCCATCGGGCGCCGTGCCTTCCATCGAGCGCACGAACGCGAAATAGCGTTCACCGGTGGCGTTCGGGGCCGCCGGTGGCGCGGCATCGGACGGCGCATACAGCCAGCCGCCCAGCATGGCCGCGCCGATAATGCCGGCCAGCACCGCGGCCCGGTTCACACGGGGTTCGTTGTGGTTCGCGTTCATGCGCCGCACTCCTTACAGGCCCAGACCTTGCAGGCGGTTGGCCTGCTGGCGGTAAATCGTCACCGGGTCCGTCTCGAACAGGTTGCCGATGCCGACCAGCTGGTTGATTTCATCGGCGTGGTTCAGCGCATAGTCGTCGCGGATCACGCGGCCCAGATGGCTGGAGCAGCTGGCCACCAGGCCGTCGTTTTTCTCGCCGCCGAAAGCCAGCGACGTCACGGCGAGGAAGGGATCGAGCGCATCGAACACGTTGGTGTAGGCGCGCGCGCCGCTCCACGAGAAGTACTGCACGCCATTGACCTGGTAGGCGCCTTCGCCGCACGCGGTGGTGGGCACGCCTTGCGGGTGTTTCGCGTTGAACGCCAGCGAACCGGCGGTGGACAGCGATTCGGCCGCGCCGCGCGAACTTTGCGGCAAGGTCGGGCTGCCGGAAATCAGGCTGATCAGACCGCTCAGCGCGTTGGCGATCTCGTACGACACGCCCGGCGCCGCGCCGATCAGGATGTCGGCCACCTTGGAGCCCTTGTTGACGCCGCCCACGCTGGTGACGGACGCCACCAGGTCGGGACGCACCGAGGCGACATAGCGGGCGGTCGGGCCGCCGTGGCTGTGGCCCACCAGGTTGACCTTGGCGGCGCCGGTGGCGGCCAGGATTTGCTTCACTTGCAGCAGCAATTGTTCGCCGCGCACTTCGGTTTTATTGGCGGCCGAGACCGACGTCACGTACACGGTGGCGCCGCCGCTGCGCAGGCCGGAGGCAATGCCGTAGAAGTAATCGACCGGGCCCAGGCTGTCGAAGCCGAACAGGCCGTGCACCAGCACGATCGGGTATTTGGTCTGCGTGTAGCCGGCAGCCCACGACGGGGCGGGCAGGGCGGTGATGGCGATCAGGAACAGCGCCAGGGTCTTCCAGAAGCGGTTTTTCATGCGGTCTCCATTCGTTGATGTTGTATGCCCGGCTTGGCGCAGGGCTGAAACGAATGTAGCACCGCAAGAAAACCGCACGATCGTGCTGGCTTGCCGCGCCATGCGGTTGGCTCGCCAGGCAAGCCAACCGTTGTATCCGGCGCGGAACGGTGGATTTATTGATGCGGCGGGTTGACTTCACCCTGCGGCGGCGACGTGCCCGCCGTTGCTGCCTCGCCGGCCGGCGCGGCTTGCAAGTCGAGATCGATGGCGCGCACGGTCGGGTCTTCCAGGTATTCGCTGTACAGCCATTCGCCGTCGCGCTGCGCCAGGCCTTGCGGCGCGGGCAACTCTTGCGGCGGACGTTTTTGCAGAGCGACTTTCATGTAATCGACCCAGATCGGCAGCGCCAGGGTCGCGCCGAATTCGCGGCCGCCCAGCGATTTCGGATCGTCATAGCCCATCCACGCGACGCCGACCACGCCGCCGCCATACCCGGCGAACCAGCCGTCGACGGCGTCGCTGGTGGTGCCGGTCTTACCGGCCAGGTCGAGCCGGCCGATGCGCTGGTATGCCTGTGCGCCGGTGCCGCTGCGCACCACTTCGCGCATCATCTGGTCGGCCAGGAACACGTTGCGCGGGTCCAGCACGCGGTTGCTTTCCTGCGCCACCACGGGCGGCTTGGTCTCGGAAATGATCTTGCCGTCGCCATCGACGATCTTCGCGATCAAATATGGCTGCACCTGGTAGCCGCCGTTGGCGAAGACGGCATAGGCGCCCGCCATCTGCTGCGGCGTGACGGCGCCGGTGCCGAGCGCCATGGTCAGGTTTTTCGGGTGCTTGGCCAGGTCGAAGCCGAATTTTTCCAGGTAGTTGTGCGCGTACGGCACGGAGACGGCGCGCAGCAGGCGCACCGTGGTGACGTTTTTCGACTTGGCCAGCGACGTGCGCATGGAAATCGGGCCGTCATAGACGCCGTCGTCGTTTTGCGGGTTCCACGCGCTGTCGCCGCCATCGAGCGACAGCGGGCTGTCGTTGATCAGGGTGGCGGGGAAGTACCCTTTTTCCAGCGCCGCGGAATAAATGAACGGCTTGATGGACGAACCGGGCTGGCGCCACGCCTGCGTCACGTGGTTGAACTTTTGCAGGTTGAAGTCGAAACCGCCCACCATTGCGTGCAGGCCGCCCGTGTTGGCGTCGATCGAGACAAACGCGGCGGCCACCTGCGGCACCTGGGTAATGGCCCAGCGGGTTTTCTCTGGTTTTCCCTCGGATTTGATGACACGGATGACGGCGCCCGGGCGGATCTTGAATTCCGGCTTGGCGCTGGCCGACAGCGCCGGCGCGGCCAGTTTCAGGCCATCGCCCGTGATCTCGATGTCTTCGCCATCGATGGTTTCCGCCTGCACGGATTTCGCGTTCACGGCCGTCACCACGGCAGGGATCAGGCGGTCGCTGCTGCGGCGCTTTTGCAGCACCTGGTCGATCGCGTCTTCACGGTCTTCCTCGTCATCCGGCAAATCGATGAACGCTTCCGGGCCCCGGTAGCCGTGGCGCTGGTCATAGGCCAGCACGTTGCGGCGCACGGATTCATAGGCGGCGTCCTGGTCGGCTTTCAGGATGGTCGTATACACGCTGATGCCGCGCGTGTACGACTCTTCCTTGAATTGCGCATACACCTGCTGGCGCGCCAGTTCGGCCACGTATTCCGCGTGGGTGTCGAATTCCTGGCCCTTGGTCGACACGTGCAGCACTTCCTTCAGCGCGTCCTGGTACTGTTTTTCCGTGATGATGTCCTGCTCGCGCATGGCTTTTAATATCAAGTGCTGGCGCTTGCGGGCCGCCTTGGGATTGACGGCCGGATTGTTGCGCGCGGGGTTTTGCGGCAAGCCGGCCAGCATGGCGAATTCGGCCACCGACAATTCCTTCAGCGGCTTGCTGAAATAGGCCTGCGACGCGCTGGCGAAGCCGAACGAGCGCTGGCCCAGGTAAATCTGGTTCAGGTACAGTTCCAGGATCTGGTCCTTGGTCAGGGCCGCCTCGATGCGGTAGGCCAGCAACACTTCGGCCAGCTTGCGGCCCGGTTTCTTGTCGCGGCTGAGGAAGAAGTTCTTCGCCACCTGCATGGTGATGGTGGAGCCGCCCTGGCGCAGGCTCATATGGCGCAAATCGGCCTTGACGGCGCCCAATGCGCGGATCCAGTCGATCCCGCCATGGTCATAAAAGCGCTTGTCTTCGATCGCCAGGATGGCTTTCTTCATCATGTCCGGCACGTCCTTGACCGGCACGAAATTGCGGTGCTCCTCGCCGAATTCGCCGATCAGCGCATTGTCCGCCGTATAGATGCGCAGCGGGATCTTGGGGCGGTAATCGGACACGGCATCGATGGCAGGCAAATCCGGCGCAATCACGAACAGCATGTAGCCGGCCACCAAAGCGGCGCCGGCGCCGGCGGCGATGCCGCCGATGGTCAAAGCACGTTTCAGCAAGGAGGAATTCAAGTCAGACACCTGTATTTGCAAAGAGCGGCCATTATAGACTACGCGCCGAGCGGAAAAACTGCGTTACAAAGCCGCCCTTTTAGGCCGGATACGCCCGTGCTATTCTTTATTTCTTTGCAAAGGAGAAACAATGCGTGCGATGTCCGCCCTGGGCTTGTTGTTGATGTTGGGAAGTGCCCATGCCGCTGTACAAACGGTCGATTGCGGCCGCCTGCTGGATGTGAAAGCCGGCGTGTGGCGCGATAAAGTCACGGTCAGCGTGGAAAACGGGACCATCAAGTCCGTGGCGCCGACGGGGGCGGGCAAGGGCGATATCGACTTGTCGTCGCAAGCCTGCCTGCCGGGACTGATCGACATGCACGTGCACCTGACGTCGGAAACCCAGCGCCAGGTCGATGCGCTGCGCGGCGCGTTGTCGCTGGACGTGGCCGATGAAGCCTACCGTTCGGTGCCGTTCGCAGAGCGCACCTTGAAGGCCGGTTTCACCACCGTGCGCGACCTGGGCGCGTCCGATGGCGTCAACATTGCGCTCAAGCGCGCCATTGCGGCCGGCCACATTCCCGGTCCCCGCGTGTTCACGGCCGGCACCATGATCGCCACCACGGGCGGGCATGGCGACCATTCGAACGGCTTGTCGCGCGAACTGGGCAAGGCCAAAGGGCACCCGACGCCGTACGACGGCATCATCAACGGCCCGGACGAGGCGCGCGAAGCGGTGCGGGCCCGTTACAAGGAAGGCGCTGACCTGATCAAGATCACCGCCACCGGCGGCGTGCTGAGCCAGGCCAACAGCGGCCAGAATTCCCAGTTCACGGACGAGGAACTGAAGGCCATCGCGGCCACCGCGAAGGATTATGGTTTCCGTGTCGCCGTGCACGCGCACGGACTGGAAGGCATCAAGCGCGCGCTGCGCGCGGGCCTCGATTCCATCGAACACGGCACCTACATGGATGACGAAGCCATCGCGCTGTTCAGGAAGTCGGGCGCGTACTACGTGCCGACCATCAGCGCGGGCCGCTACGTGGCGGACAAGGCGAAGGAAGCGGATTACTACACGCCGCAAGTGCGCCCGAAAGCCGCGGCGATCGGACCATTGATCCAGTCCACCTTTGCCAGGGCGTATAAAGCGGGCGTGAAAATCGCGTTCGGCACGGATGCGGGCGTGTTCCCCCATGGCGACAATGCCAGGGAATTCGCGTACATGGTGGAAGGGGGCATGCCGGCGCTGGAAGCGATCCGCGCCGCGACGCTGAACGCGGCGGCGCTGCTGGACCAGGGCAGCCGCCTCGGTTCCGTGGAAGCAGGCTATGCCGCCGACCTGATCGCGGTCGGCGGCGACCCGTTAAAGGACGTCAGCGTATTGCAACAAGTGTCATTCGTGATGAAGGACGGCGTGGTGTACAAGCGCTGAGCAACGCCACTGGCACCTGTGCCGCCACCTGTTCCGCGGCGGCTTCCGGTTCCGGCACGTTGCCCGGAGCGCTGACCAGGTCCGGCTGGTACTGGTGGATCAGCATGTCGAGCCAGCCGTCGAGCCGGTTGAAACGGTAGCCCAGTTGCGCGGCGCGCCCGGTATCGAGCACCAGCGGGTGCGGCAAGTCGAACGGACTCAGGTTGCCCTGCGTGGACAGCGGCAGCGCACGCGCTGTCACGCCCAGCACGTCGCCGACGCGGCGCTGCAAGCCCAGCGCCGACAACTGGCCGCCACTGGCCGCGTTGACCGGTCCCGTGAATTCCTGCATCGCGCTCCAGTGCAGGAAGGCCGCGGCGCCCGCCAGGTCGATGAACGACGTGGTGGCTTTGCCATTGGTGTACAACAGCGCCTGGTCCGTTTGCACCAGGCCCACGTAGTACGCCAGCGGGTCCTGCGGCGATGCCGTATCGCTTAGCACGTGGGCCAGCCGCACGGAGACCGCCGGCAGGGCGCCATCCTGGTGGATCACCGCTTCGGCCTGGCGCAGGCCCGGCCCGAAGTTTTCACGGGCGTCGACGGGATCGCGCCAGTCGCGCTGCATATCGACGGGTTCGCGGGCCAGGTCCAGCGCCTGTTCGTCAAACGGGCCGGTGTGGCCGGCGATCAGCTCGCGGTACACGGCAAGCGACGACGCCATCACGTAGCGTGGCGTTTTACCCTTGAAGACGTCCAGCGCAATTTGCGCATCGAGCGGCGAGCGGTTCAGCAAATCAATCACCACGTCGAAGGCTGAATGGGCAAAGGCGGCGCGCATGGCGGCGCGGTCCTGGCGGTCGACGCGGACGCGGCGCACAGCGCTGCCGAAGCCATCCGGGGTGCGGCCGCGGCTGGCGATGGCCACGGCATGGCCTGCGTTCACCAGTTGCTGCACCAGGATGGCGCCGAGCGTGCCCGTACCGCCGATAACCAAGATATTCTTGCCCATGTTAATCTCCTTGTTGAGTGCGACGAATGACGGAACCATTCTGCTCTTGCGTGGCGCACTGCACAAACGAGAAAATTGCCAGTCTTAGCATAAGAAAATCTAAATCACCATGGCCAAACCCTTGCGCAGCCTGTCCGGGCTGATCGACCTCGAAGCCGCTGCCCGGCTGGGCAGTTTCAAACTGGCGGCGGATGAATTGCACAAGACGCCCGCCGCCGTCAGCCAGCAAATCCGCCACCTGGAGGAAGAACTGGGATTCCTGCTGTTCCTGCGCCATCCCCGTAACGTGGAACTGACGGAAAAGGGCCGCGATTTCGCCGCCACCGTGACGCGCGTGCTGGCCGACTTGCGGCTGAAGGCCGCCGCGCTGCAGAACTCGTGCGAAGAAAAAGTGCTGCGCATCTCCAGCACCCATTCATTCGCGCTGAAATGGCTGGCGCCCCGGCTGACGCACTTTACGCGGCTGCACCCGGAACTCGATATCCGCCTCGACGCCAGCGACCGCGTGGTCAGCCTGGAAGACGATTCGGTCGACGTGGCGATCCGCTATGGCGGTTACGAGGCGGGCGATCCGGGCGTGCTGTTTCCCGAGCGGCTGGTGGCCGTGTACAGCCCGGACATGCTGCCGCCGGACCGCACGGAATTCACGCTGGACGATTTACGTACGCTGCCGCTGCTGGACGAAGGCAGCAACCTGTACTGGCACCGCTACATGGCGGCCAACGGCTTGCCGGCCGGCTGCTACGACATTTCCAAGGGCTACAGCCACTGGGGCGTGCTGACGCAGGCGGCGGTGGCCGGGCAGGGCGTGGCGCTGGCCGCCTGGAGCATCGTCTACGAAGACGTGCGCAAGGGCGCCCTGCGGCTGATCCACGGCCGGCCGATCCCCTACAAATCCGGCTACCGGCTGCTGACCAACATTAACAAACAGGGCTTGTCGAAGATCGACGCGTTCAAGTGCTGGCTGGTGGACGAGGTGGCGCAGATGTCGCGGGCGCTGGAAGCGTTCGAAGCGGAGTTCGCCGAGCTGTAGCTTCCTTGTCACGTCAATCCGGACAGCTGGAGGCACAGCGGCAGCCGTGGTCTCAGCGTCACATTCATCACGGGCTGCGGCGCCGCCATGCCCGGTTGCGGCGCCAGCGCAAACCGCTGCAAGACCATGGCGGCCACCACCGTCATTTCCGCCATCACCAGATGCTGCCCCAGGCAGATACGCGGTCCCGTCCCGAACGGCATGAACGCGCCGCGCGGCGCCTGTTGCGCATCGTTCGCAAAACGTTCGGGGCGGAAGGCTTGCGGTTCGGGGAACCACCGTTCGTCATGTTGCATCAACTGCACCGGTACCGTAAAAATGGTGCGGGCCGGAAGTTGCCAGCCGCCCAGCGTGATGGGCGCGGTGGAGCGGCGGCTCAGCAGCACCGGCGCGGCGGGATACAGCCGCATGGTCTCCTGCAACGTGGCCGTCAGGTACGGCAGCGCGGCGATATCCTGCGCCGTGGGGGCGCGGCCCGCCAGTTGCGCCCCTACTTCGTCGCGGGCGCGCTGCTGCGCCGCCGGGTTGGCCGCCATGCACCAGGCCCACCACGTCAAAGTCGCGGCGGCCGTTTCATGGCCGGCCAGGAAGGTCGTCATGCACTCGTCCCGCACGGCCGACAGCGGCCATGCGGCGGGATCGGCGTCGTGCAAGACCAGCAGGCGGGCCAGCAGGTCGTCCGGCCATGCGGAGCGGGGCGCCTGCATGCGGGCGTCGATATGGCGGGCGATCAAGCCATCGAGGACTGCCAGCTCCCTGCGCTTGGCGCGCTGCGATGGCAGCCAGCGCGGCAAGTTGAAAGGCCAGAAGAATTCGCTGTTGGCGGCCACCGACAGGTTGTGCAACGCCTGCGCCGCCGCCGGCGCGTCGGCGGCGATATCGCCTGAAAACGCCATGCCCGCGATGACTTCCATGGTCAGCGCCGTCAGCGCCTGCTCCACCGGCCATGGACCGTCCCGCCAGGCGGACAATGCGCGCGCGGTGCGATCGGCAATCGCCGGGACCAGCGCGGCGGACGGCCTGGGCGCAAAATTCGGCTGCAGCGCATGGCGTTTCATGCGCCACGGCTCCCCTTCGGCGATCAGTACGCTATGCCCGTGCAACTCTGAAAACACGGCGATACCCCGTTCCCAGCGGATCAGCGCATGGTGGTGGTGCACCAGCAGCTCGCGCGCCAGCGCCGGGTCGGTGACGACGACCTGGTGTTCGGGCCAGATACGCAGATGCACGAGGTCGCCATGATCGCGTTGCCAGCGGCGCAGCGTGCCCAGCATGTCGCGCGACATCTGGCGCAGCAAATCCCATCCCGTGATACCGGGTTGGGGGCCGGGCGGCCACGCGCCGGGCGGGTTCAGGGGAACGGCAGGCGCAGCGCCTGGCTGGTGATAGGGGCATCCGGTCTCGGTTTTCATGGGCTTATTTTCGACCCGGGAGTGAACCGGGTATTGAACGGAAACGACATGGCGGCGGCGCCGGCGCTTGCTATACTTCACACTCATGATGCCTGTGACCTGTCCCGCCCCGGGGGAGCGCGCGCCGCGCGCCGCGCATACGAGCGGCGGTGCGCCGCACGAACGCCTGTATCCCGCGCCGCCGGCGCTGCAAGGCGTGCTGGCCGCGCTGGTCAGCCGCGACACCAGCCGGCTGGCGCTGTCCAGCGCGCAGCGGCTATCGCACTTTCCCGCTTCGCCACTGATTACGCTGTCCTGGTACCACGGCCTGGAGGCCGGGCTGGTCACGGACGGCGAACAGGGAGCGCAATGGCAGCCGTTCGGCGCGCGGGTGGTGATGTCGGGCAGCCAGTCGCGCCCCCTCGTCAGCTGGGCGCCCACCACCGGGCGCGGTTACATCGCCTGCTTTCCCGCCGATGTGGCGCAGGCGCTGTTTGGCGTCGATTTGCCGGCGCTGCATGACCGCTTCGTGCCGGCGCGGGACGTGCTCGATGCCGGCTGGACGCCGCTGTTCGACGCCTTGCTGGGAGCGCCCGACGATGCCGCCACCATGGCGGCGCTGGAACAGCACCTGCTGCCGCGCTGGCGCGCCGTCAATGGTGACGTATCGCCGCTGGCGTCGGTGCGCCAGCTGGGCCGCCACTGGGTCGAGCGGCTGGCGCTCAAGGCGCACGGCTGGCAGCGCGATGTCAGCCCGCGCCACGTGGAACGGCGCATCAAGTCATACAGCGGCCGGTCGCTGCGCGAGTGGCAGGCGCTGGTGCGCACGGAAAGCCTGTTCTTTGCCGCCCGCGACCGCTATGAAACGGGCGCCGCCTTCGACTGGGCCGACCTGGCGCAGCAGGAAGGCTTTTCCGACCAGGCGCACATGAGCCGCGTGGCCCGCCAGATCACGGGTTTCCCGCCGGGGGAATTCGCGCAGCGTTTTATCGGAGATGAATCGTTCTGGATGTACCGCCTCTGGGTCTGACGATGGCGCCTTGTTCGCGACATATCGCAATATTTGCCAGCCATCGCCACATCGCGTATCTTTAATCCAGAGCAACACATCTATGGATGGCAGCATGGCGGCGGGGCACGACATCGAATGCGATTTACTGGTGGTGGGAGGCGGCATCAATGGCGTGGGCATCGCGCGCGATGCGGCGGGGCGGGGCCTGTGCGTGGTGCTGTGCGAGAAGGATGACCTGGCGTCGCACACGTCGTCCGCCTCCAGCAAATTGATCCACGGCGGCTTGCGCTACCTCGAATATTACGAATTCGCGCTGGTGCGCAAGGCGCTGATCGAGCGGGAAGTGCTGCTGCGCAGCGCACCGCACATCATGCGTCCGCTGCGTTTCGTCATGCCGCACCGTGAAGGGTTGCGTCCCGCGTGGATGATCCGTGCCGGCCTGTACCTGTATGACTTGCTGGCGCGCCGCGAAATCCTGCCCGGCTCGAAGGGCGTGAATTTGCGCTGCCACCCGGCCGGACGGCCGCTGAAGCCGGAATTCAAGCGGGGCTTCGTGTATTCCGATGGCTGGGTCGACGATGCGCGGCTGGTGGTATTGAATGCGATGGATGCGTGCCGCAAAGGCGCGGCGATCCGTACGCGTACGGCGTGTACCGCCTTGCGGCGCGAATCAGGCAGCTGGCTCGCCACCCTGCGCGACAGCGACGGTGGCGAGCAGGTCGTCAAGGCCCGCTGCGTGGTTAACGCGGCGGGGCCATGGACCATGGACTTGCTGGGCATGGCGCTGCCGGAGCGGGAATCGCGGCCGCTGCGGCTGGTCAAGGGCAGCCATATCGTCGTACCCCGCCTGTTCGAACATGACCACGCGTACATCTTCCAGCATCCGGATGGCCGCATCGTGTTTTCCATCCCGTACGAACACGATTACACGCTGATCGGCACCACCGATCTCGATTACAAGGGCGACCCGGACCAGGTGGCCATCGATGCCGGCGAAGTCGATTACCTGTGCCGCCTGGCTGGCGAATATTTTGCGCAGCCGATCGCGCCGTCCGACGTGGTGTGGACCTATTCCGGCGTGCGCCCGTTGCTGGAAGATCCGTCCCGCTCCGCCAAGGCGCTGACGCGCGATTACCGCTTTTCCGTGGACGACAATGGTGCGCCGCTGGTGAATATTTTCGGCGGCAAGATCACGACGTTCCGCAAGCTGTCGGAGGAAGCGGTGGACCTGGTGTGCAAGGCGCTGGGCAGTCCGCTGCCGCGGTGGACGGAAAAGGCTTGCCTGCCGGGCGGCGACCTGTATGGCGACACGCCGCAAAATTGCGCGGTGAAGCGTTACGGCGAGTGGGAGCAGAAGATCAGGGAGATGTACCCGTGGCTGCCGCCGATGCTGGCGGCGCGCTATTGCCGCGCTTATGGCACGCGCATCCATACCCTGCTGGATGGCCGCGCGTCGCTGCCGGAGCTGGGCGGGGAATTCGCTCCCGGCCTGTACATGGCGGAAATCGCCTACCTGCGGCGCTACGAGTGGGCCGTGACGGCTGAAGACATCCTGTGGCGGCGCACCAAGCTGGGCTTGCACACGCCGCCCGACACGGCGGCGCGCCTGGACGCCTGGCTGGCCGCCAATGCACTCAGCGCGCCCGCATCCGTGTAATCAGCGACCGGGTGGCGAACTGCACGGCCAGTGCGCAGGCAAAGGCCGTGCCGAACGCCTGCAACTCCGTGCCTGCCTGCAACTGCAGCGACAGCACCAGGCAAAATACGGCAAACGAATAATAGCCGGGCACCATGCCGCGCAACAGCGCGATGGCGAACGCGTTGCCCTGGCGTGCATGGGAAAAGCCCACCAATACGGTGCTCATGGTCGGGAACATGGCGAAGATGCCGGACAGGCGCGGGCCCATGGCGGCGGCGCCGTAACTCACTGTCAGCACCAGCGCGGCGGCGGCCGCCATGCGCCACGGCAGGTCGCCGCCGTTGGCGGGCTTGCCGGCCGGGGCGGGCGCCGCGGTTTTTGGAAACAGCGCGGGTGTGATCCCCAGCGCCGCCAGGACCAGCGCAAAACATACCGGCACCGGCAGCCGCAGCGTGTTCAGTCCGGCGACGGCCAGCCCATACACGGCCAGCGCCGCCAGCATGGAGGCCGCGATGCCGGCCCGCATGGCAACGTGCGCATAGGCGACGCTGAACGCCAGCACGGCCAGCACGGCGCTCAGCGTGCCTTGCGCGGCGCTGGCGGCAAACGCCGGCCCCTGTTCGACCGTCATGGTCAACAGCACGGGACCGGCCACGATGGGGAAGGCCGACAGCCAGCCCGCCACCGTGGGCCCCCAGCGGCGCCCGGCCAGCGTGACGCCGCCGATCAGCGCCGGCGCAAGGAAGAGTTTCAACAGCAGTGCAGGCGCCATCGCGTATCCCGGAAAAAGGCGCCAGTGTATGCCTGTCTATACAGGATCGCAATGAAAAACGGCGGCGGGGTATTCACCCGGCCGCCGTTAGCTATGCAATGACTGAATTACTTCACGCCGTGCATCAACTTGTTGATCAGCGGTGCGATCAGGAACAGCAGGCCGCCGCCGATCATCAGGATCCAGAAGCCCGACGTGTACGCATTCAGCGCGGTGGCCACCGACATGCCGCTTTCGCCGGAAGCGTGCGACGCGAAGATGCCGGACAGGTTGTTGCCGATACCGGTCGACAAGAACCAGCCGCCCATGCCCAGGCCCACCAGGCGGGTCGGGGCCAGCTTGGTCACCATCGACAGGCCGATCGGCGACAGGCACAGTTCACCGATCGATTGCAGCGTATACACCATGACCAGGGTCCAGAACGGGATCTTGCTGTCGGCGCCAACCAGCGCGGACAGCGCGAACCACAGCAGCGCGAAGGCGCTGCCGTTGAGCAGGATGCCCAGGCCGAATTTACGGGGGATCGACGGATTGGCGTTGCGCTTGGCCAGCATCACCCAGACGGCGGCAACCAGCGGCGCGCAGAAGATGATGGCCAGCGAGTTGAAGATCTGGAACCACGCGGTCGGGAAGGTCCAGCCGTCGAAGTCGCGCCGCACGATATATTCCGCCAGGAAGGTGAACGACGAGCCTGCCTGTTCGAAGAACATCCAGAACATGATGTTGAAGGTGAAGATCACCATCATGGCGATGACCTTGTCGCGCGCGACTTTGCCGTTGCGGAAGCCTTCCAGCAGCAGCATGCCGGCCAGGATCAGGAACAGCACGGTCAGCACCATTTGCAGCTTCTGGCCGCCCAGCGACAGCAGCAAATAGACCAGCGGGATCACGGCAAAGCAGCCCAGCACCACGTAGATCACGCGGGCCATGCCCTGTGCCTGCGGATCAGGTGCGCCGATGCCTTTCAGGCCGCCACGGCCGATCTGGAACCAGATCAGGCTGATGATCATGCCGACGCCGGCGGCCAGGAACACCACCTTGTACGACGGCATTCCGTCCACGCCGAACACTTTTTCAGCCAGCACCTGGGTCAGCACGGGGGCGATCAGCGCGCCCGTGTTGATGCCCATGTAGAAGATGGTGAAGCCCGAATCGCGGCGTGTGTCGGACACGCTGTACAGCTTGCCAACCATGGTCGAGATATTCGGTTTGAACAGGCCGTTACCCGCGATGATGGTGGCCAGGCCCAGTTTGAAGATGGTCGGGTCGGGAATCGCGATCATGAACAGGCCGGCGGCCATGAATACGGCGCCCACCAGGATGGAGCGCTGGTACCCGATCACGCGGTCGGCCACGTAACCGCCAAACAGCGCGGCCGCATACACGAGTGCAAGGTAGGAACCATAGGTCAGATTGGCGTCTGCCTGGCCGGCGGCACTGCCGCCGTGGAATTGGGCGACGATATACAGCACCAGCGCCCAGCGAATACCATAGAACGCGAAGCGTTCCCAGAATTCGGTCATGAAAAGCATCCACAGTGGGGCGGGGTGGCCCAGCACCTGTTTATACTCAGGCGGCTGGATCTCCGCCGCCTTCTGCATCGTTGCACCGCTCATATGCGGCTCTCCTAATTTTCTGTTTGATAATAAAAAAATATGGGACCAGGCCCAGAAAACGCGCTTGTAGCACGCCTCCAAAAGTCCCGTATCCCAACAGGTGCGCCATTGTAATCTACCTTACGCCCATGTCCAGAAAATCGCTCGCTGCAATGCAACATTGTGGATATGCTTGCAACAGAATAGCCAACGCTGATAGGCGCACGCTATCAATCTGCGGCCCCAAACAACGTTACTTGGCGTATATTGGTGTCGCAGGGTCAACAGTTGCAAAAGGGCACATTCGTCCTGCGATCGGACACGCCCTTTACAGTGAATTTGAATAAAGGATGCTCGTATCATGGAACATGACGTTGTCGATACCCTGATTTCCCCGGAAGGCATGCTGGAGGTGCTGACCAAGGCGGAAGTCTCCAAGTTGCTCGATTCCGGCAAGGGCGGGCTTTATAACATCTTCCGTAATTGCGCCCTCGCGGTGCTCAATTGCGGCAGCACTATCGACGATGGAAAGGAATTACTGGACCGTTATAAATCGTTTGAAATCGACATCAAGCAGCGTGAGCGCGGCATCAAGCTGGAAATCCGCGGCGCGCCGTCGATTGCCTTTGTCGATGGCAAAATGATTAAAGGCATCCACGAACATTTGTTTTCCGTGCTGCGCGATATCGTGTTTGTTTCCAATGAAGTCACGGACAACACGAAATTCGATTTGACGCGCACCGACGGCATTACCGACGCGGTATTCCACATCTTGCGCAACGCGGGCGTGCTGAGACCCCATTTGAATCCGAATCTCGTGGTGTGCTGGGGCGGCCACTCGATCAACCGCACGGAATATAACTATTCGAAGGAAGTGGGTTACCAGCTGGGCCTGCGCGCGCTGGACATCTGCACCGGCTGCGGCCCGGGCGCCATGAAGGGGCCGATGAAGGGCGCCACCATCGGCCACGCCAAGCAGCGCACGCACCAGGGGCGCTACCTGGGCATTTCCGAGCCGGGCATCATCGCGGCGGAATCGCCGAACCCGATCGTCAATAGCCTGGTCATCATGCCGGACATCGAAAAGCGCCTGGAAGCGTTTGTCCGCACCGGCCACGGCATCATCGTGTTCCCCGGCGGCGCCGGCACGGCGGAGGAAATCCTGTATATCCTGGGCATCCTGCTGCACCCGGACAACGCGGGCACGCCATTCCCGCTGATCTTCACGGGGCCCGAATCGTCGCGCGACTACTTTGCGCAGATCAACCGCTTCATCGGCACCACCTTGGGCGAGGAAGCGCAGCAGCGCTACAAGATCATCGTTGACGATCCGGAACTGGTGGCGCGTGAAATGCAGGCGGGGATCAAGGAAGTGCGCGAATTCCGCAAGGCGCGCAGCGATGCGTATTACTTCAACTGGGCGTTGCGCATCGACGAGGAATTCCAGCGTCCGTTCGCGCCGACGCACGAAAACATGCGCAACCTGAACCTGCACAAGAACCAGCCGGTGCATTTGCTGGCGGCGAACCTGCGGCGCGCGTTTTCCGGCGTGGTGGCGGGCAACGTGAAGGAAGACGGCATCCGCGCGATCGAGCAGTATGGCCACTTCGAGCTGCACGGCGAGACGGAAATCATGGGGCCGATGGATGCGCTGCTGGCGTCGTTCGTGGCGCAGAGCCGCATGAAGCTGGCGGGCAAGGCGTATACGCCTTGCTACAAGGTGATCCAATAAGGCGCTGGCCTGCATGGCGGCTTTGTAAAAGCCGCCCTACGAAAAACGCCGCCAGGCTTCGCAGCCGGCGGCGTTTTTTTTCGTGGCCAACCTTGCGGCTTAGTCTTCCTTGCGCAAGTGCGGGAACAGCAGTACGTCGCGGATGTTCGGCGAGTCCGTGATGATCATCATCAGGCGGTCGATGCCGATGCCGCAGCCGCCGGCCGGCGGCATGCCGTATTCCAGCGCGCGGATGTAGTCGGCGTCGTAGTACATCGCTTCCTCATCGCCGGCATCCTTGGCTTCGACTTGCGCCAGGAAGCGGGCCGACTGGTCTTCCGCGTCGTTCAGCTCCGAGAAGCCGTTGGCGATTTCGCGGCCCACCATGAACAGCTCGAAACGCTCGGTGATGCCCGGACGGGTGTCCGATGCGCGCGCCAGCGGCGATACTTCGACCGGGTAGTCGATGATGTACGTCGGTTCCCACAGCTGGGCTTCGGCGGTTTCCTCGAACAGCGCCAGTTGCAGCGCGCCCAGGCCCGAGTGCGCGTGCGGCTTGACGCCGAACTTCAGCAATTCGGCCTTGATGAATTCCGCATCGTTCAGTTGCGCGTCGGTATAGCCGGGCGCGTACTTGTTGATGGCCTGGACGATGGTCAGGCGGTGGAACGGTTTAGCGAGATCCAGTTCGCGGCCGCCATAGGTCAGCGTTGCGGTGCCGTGGGCGTCGATGGCGGCCTGGCGGATCACGGCTTCCGTGAAGTCCATCAGCCACTGGTAGTCGGTGTAGGCCGCATAGAACTCCATCATCGTGAATTCCGGATTGTGGCGGATCGACACGCCCTCATTGCGGAAGTTACGGTTGATTTCAAACACGCGGTCAAAGCCGCCCACCACCAGGCGCTTCAGGTACAGCTCGGGCGCGATACGCAGGAACATTTGCATGTCCAGCGCGTTGTGGTGGGTAATGAATGGTTTCGCAGCAGCGCCGCCCGGGATCGGGTGCAGCATCGGCGTTTCCACTTCCATGAAGTCGTTCTTTTCCATGAAGCGGCGGATCGACGACATGGCGGCGGTACGGGCCTTGAACGTGCGGCGCGTTTCCTCGCTGGTGATCAGGTCCACGTAGCGCTGGCGGTACTTGGTTTCCTGGTCGGCCAGGCCGTGGAACTTGTCCGGCAGCGGGCGCAGCGACTTGGTGATCAGGCGCAGTTCCGTGACCTTGATGGTCAGTTCGTCGGTCTTGGTCTTGAACAGCGTGCCCTTGACGCCCAGGATGTCGCCCAGGTCGTAGGTGCGCAGGGCGGCCATGGCTTCTTCGCCGGTGCTGTCCAGCGTGGCGTAGATCTGGATGCGGCCGTCGCAGCGCGGGCCGGAAGCGTCCTGCAAGGTGGCGAAGGCGGCTTTCTTGCCGGCTTCGCGTTTGAGCATCATGCGGCCGGCCAGCACCACTTCCACGGGAGTGGCTTCCAGTTCTTCGCGGGTCTTGTCGCCGTATTGTGCGGCCAGGTCGGCAGCCTTGTGTTCAGGCCTGAAGTCGTTCGGGAATGCCACGCCTTTTTCGCGGATCGCGGCCAGCTTGGCGCGGCGCTCGGCGATGATCTTGTTTTCTTCCTGCGGGATCGCAGGCGCGTCGTTCTGTTCCAGGTTTTCCGTAGTCATTGTGGGTCCAAATAGTTTTAATTCGTTTGCAGTTCGGCGGCAAACAGTGCAGCGATGTCAAGTTCGCTGAAATCGCGGGCAATCGCGATCACGTTGTCGAATTCGGCAAAGGCGCTGGCGGGCAGCGTGGTGGTCAGCACCACCGCGCGCATGCCGGCGCGGCGCGCCGCTTCCACGCCCAGCGGCGCGTCTTCGAACACGATGGCGTTGGCCGGCGCCACGCCGCAGCGCTCGGCCGCCAGCAGGAACACGTCCGGATTCGGCTTGCCGCGCGCCACGTCGGCCGCGCCGACCACGGCGTTGAAATGCTTGCGCAAATCCAGGCCGTCCAGCGTGAACGTGATGTTGTCGTTCGGCGCGGCGGTGGCCACGGCCAGCGCGACACCTTGCTGCTTTGCCTTGGCGATCAGTTCCATGAAACCTTCGACGGTCTTCAGGTGCGGCGCGTACAGTTCGCGGTACAGCGATTCTTTTTCCTCGTCGAGGTGCTTCGCTTCTTCCTTCGTGTACGGCTTGCCGAAGTACGTGCTCATGATTTCATGGCTCTGGCGGCCGGCCGTATCACGGAAGAACGCGTCCGCGTCCAGCACCATGTCGCGGCGGGCAAAGAATTCCAGCCAGGACTTCATGTGGAAGTCCATGTTGTCGACAATGGTGCCGTCCATGTCGAAGATAAAGGCGCGGCGGCCGTTCTGTTCGCTCATTGCTTATACGCCCTGTTTCAGCGAAGCGGAAATGAAGTCGTCCAGGTCGCCGTCCAGCACGTTTTTCGTGTTGCCCGTCTCGAAGCCGGTACGCAAGTCCTTGATGCGGGACTGGTCCAGCACGTACGAGCGGATCTGGTGGCCCCAGCCCACGTCGGTCTTCGAATCTTCCAGCTTTTGCTGCTCGCTCATGCGCTTGCGCAGTTCCAGTTCGTACAGCTTGGCCTTCAGCATTTCCATCGCTTCGGCCTTGTTGCGGTGCTGCGAGCGGTCGTTCTGGCACTGCACGACAATCCCGGACGGGCCGTGCGTCAGGCGCACCGCGGAGTCGGTCTTGTTAATGTGCTGGCCGCCGGCGCCCGATGCGCGGTACGTGTCGATGCGCAGGTCGGCCGGGTTGATTTCGATATCGATCGAATCGTCGACTTCCGGATACACGAACAGCGACGTGAACGACGTGTGGCGGCCGTTGGCCGAGTCGAACGGCGATTTGCGGACCAGGCGGTGCACGCCGGTCTCGGTGCGCAGGAAACCGTACGCGTGGTCGCCCTCGACCTTGATGGTGGCGGTCTTGATGCCGGCCACCTCGCCGTCGGACTGTTCCAGCACTTCGGCCTTGAAGCCCTTGCGCTCGCAATAGCGCAGGTATTGGCGCAACAGCATCGACGCCCAGTCCTGCGCCTCGGTACCGCCGGCGCCGGCCTGGATATCGATGAAGCAGTTGTTCGGGTCCATCGGATTGTTGAACATCCGGCGGAATTCCATGCCTTCGATGACTTTTTTGGTTTCTTCCGCGTCCAGGACCAGCGCTTCCAGCGTATCGTGGTCGCCTTCTTCCTTGGCCATGGCGAACAGGTCGCTCATGTCGCGCAAGTCCTGGTCGGCCTTCTCCAGGGTCAGCACGATGGCTTCCAGCGCTTTCTTTTCGCGGCCCAGGTCCTGGGCGCGTTTGGGGTCATTCCAGACGTTGGGGTCTTCCAGTTCCCCGTTTACCTGCTCGAGTTTCTCCGACTTGACAGTGAAGTCAAAGATACCTCCGAAGTTCGGCTTCGCGGGTCGTCAGATCGGCGAGCAGGGCGGAGAGGGCATTGATGCGTTCGGCTTCCATCTTATGGTCTTCTTCGTTGTGAAATCAAACCTTGGATTATACCTCACGCGGGGCGTATCCCGGGAGCGAACCGGCATCTTCCTGGCATGTTTTCGCTTGAACGGCGGTTAACTTGGCCGTATCATCGCGCTCAACCTTTTGCCAAGTGGACAAACCCATGCGCCTAGCCTGCCTTCCCGTCTCTGTTGCCACGCTGTTGCTGGGCGGTTGCGCCGGGATGCCCATGCAAAATACTGTGCCGGAGGGGGCCCGCGCCACGCTGGCGCTGCTGGAAACGTCGGACTTGCACGCGGCCGTGCTGGGTTACGATTATTACAAGCTGGCGGCCGACCCGACGTCGGGGCTGGAGCGCACGGCCACGTTGATTGCGCAGGCCCGCGCCGAATTTCCCGATAATTTACTGATCGATAACGGCGATACCATCCAGGGCAATGCGCTGGCCGATTACCAGGCCGGGGCAGGTGTCCTGCCGTGCACGCAGTCGCTGGCCATCCACAAGGCCATGAATGCGCTGCGCTACGATGCGGGCACGGTGGGCAACCATGATTTCGACTATGGCTTGCCGTTCCTGGCGCGCGCCACGGGAAAGGGATGCGCCGGCGCCGCCTTCCCCATCGTGCTGGCCAATGTGTATGACAGCGCAAGCGGCAAGCCGTTATTTAAACCCTACATCCTCATCGACAAGCGGATCATGGCGGCAGGCCCGGATGGCAAGCTTGTCGCCGCCACCGTCAGGGTTGGCATCGTGGGCTTGACCACGCCCGTCGTCAACAGCTGGAACCGCAAGGCGCTGGCGGGGCGCGCGGTGGCGGAGGGCATCGTGGAAACCGCCCGCAAGGTGATTCCGCGGATGCGGGCGGACGGCGCCGATATCATCGTCGCCGTATCGCACGGCGGACTCGATGACGCGCCCTATGCGCCGGACATGGAACATGGCAGTTGGCATTTGGCGCAAGTGCCGGGTATCGACGCCATGCTGACGGGGCACGCGCACCAGGTCTTTCCGAACGCCACCGGCACCGCGCCGCAATACCGTTTGCCCGGTGTCGACAAGGTCAACGGCACCGTGCATGGCGTGCCCACCGTGATGGCGGGCCAGTGGGGCAAGCAGCTCGGGGTGATCGGCCTGGCGCTGAAGCGCGAGCAGGGGCGCTGGGTGGTGGAGCGCGGCCGCACGGTGGCGCAGGTGCGTAGTGTCACGGCGCAGACCGCGCCGGATCCCGCCATTGCCGCGCTGGTGCGGGACGAACATTCAGCCGCCGTGCGCTACGTGCAGGCGCCGTTGGGTCGCACGGATTTCCGCATGACGACGTACTTCGCCGACCTGGGCGACGCCAGCGCCATCCAGCCCGTCAACCAGGCGCAGGCCGCCTACCTGTCGGCCTATGTGCAGGCCAATTTGCCGCAGTATGCCGGCTTGCCCGTGCTGTCGATGTCGGCCCCGTTCAAGAGCGGCATGGCGGGACCTGGCGACTATACGGACGTGCGGGCCGGCAGCCTGGCGCTCAATAATGCGGCGGACTTGTACCTGTATCCGAATGCGCTGCATGGCGTGAAGATCACGGGCGCCGGGCTCAAAGCGTGGCTGGAAAAAGCCGCGGAGCGCTTCAATACCATCGACCCCGCGAAGGAAACGGAGCAGGAATTGATCAATGAAGCTTTCGCCGGCTACAACTTCGACATGGTGACCGACAGCGACCTGCAATACCGCATCGATGTCACGCAACCGCCCGGACGCCGCATCAAGGGGCTGGCGTACCGGGGCAAGCCGGTGGCCGATGACGCGCCGTTCCTGGTTGCCACCAACAGCTATCGGGCCAGCGGCGGCGGCAATTTCCCTGGCCTCGATGGCAGCAAGACGATCTTTGCCTCGCCGGACGCCAGCCGCGACGTGCTGATCGGCTATATCCGCCAGGCGCATACTCTGACCCGCGCCACCCATGGCGCTGCCCGCAGCTGGCGCTTCGAGCCGGTGCGCACCAAAGGCGCGGTGGTGCTGCATTCCGCGCCTGGCATGCTGCAGGCGGCGCGCGACGCGGGGCTCGGCATGGTGCGGGAAGTGCGGGCCGACGACGGCAAGGGGTATGCCGTGTATGCCGTGGATCTCGCGGCCCATTAGACTGGTCTATATTTGGTATCAATTTTCTTGATGCAACAGGTGTTGTGCCGGTGTTAAAATCCGCTTTCCCTGAACGGACCGCCGCCATGACCTTACGCCACCTCGCCATTGCCCTGCTGGGCGCCGCCTGCGCCACGCGAGCGCCAGCCGCCGTACTGAACAGTATCGATTTCGGCGTGGCGTCCGGTTACAGCGCTTTTATTTACGGCAATGTCAGCAAGGTGACGGACATCGAAGGCCGCGTCGCCGTGGGCGGCAACCTGCAGGCCGACGCGTATTCGTTCGGCTACCGTACGCCGTATGGCAATAACGGTCCCAGCGTGGTGGTGGGTGGCAATATTCAACTGGGCAATGGCGGGATCTATAACGGCCCGACCACCAACGTGAACACCAACGCCAGCATCGGCCCCGTTACGGAATACACGAAGAAGGAAGGCTACGCGGTGTATGCCGGCGCCAACAATTCGACGGTGAATTACCTGGACTTGCGCAAGGGCCCCACGGGCATCGATTTCAACGCCGCGAAAACCCGGTTGCTGGATTTGAGTTCGTCGTTGGCGGCCATGGCCGCCAACGGCACCGTCACGCAGCAGGGCGACAATACCTTGCTGAAGGGTGACGGCCAATCCGACCTGCAAATCTTCAACCTGAATTCGGCGCAGGTGCGTAATCTGCAATTAACGAACGTCAAAGCCGGTGCGCACGTCGTCGTCAATGTGCTCAGCGGCGGCACGGTCGAGTTTTCGGGCGGGCAGAGCGGCCTGGAAGCGTTGCGCGACCGCGTGCTGTTCAATGTCATGAACGCCACGTCCGTCAACGTCAACACGTTCAGCTGGGGTTCGCTGCTGGCCAACAAGGCTGACATCAAGGGCACCGGCCACCTGGAAGGCAATGTCATCGCGAACTCGCTGTCATCGGCGCTGGAAATCGGCTATGAAAGCTTTGCGTCGTATGACTTGACTGGCCAGAATCCGGGCGGCAAGACGCCGGAACCGTCGTCGGTCGTGCTGCTGGCGGCGGGGGGCGCCGCCATGGGATTGCTGGCGCGCCGCCGGCGCCGGGCGCGGGCAATAACCGCATAAGGCGCCGAAACCGGAAACCGCGGACGGTACCGCTTTTTTTGATACATTAAATTTGCAATTAACGAACAGTGTGTTTCCAGCCACCTGAAAGGCGCCGCCAGCGGCGCGGCGACAGCCGCCAGGGTGGGGCAGGCAGCGCCCCGGCGTCCGGCAGGTATCGGTGGTGCGTTTCACACAGGGTTTGCGCGGGGCGGGCTAGCATGGTACTGGTGTCGTTGTCCGGGAGGTTGTCATGCCACCGCTTGTATTGCCCCGTGTCCGTGCGCTGGCGTTGCTGCTGGCTGCCGTGCCGGTGGCAGTGGCTGCACCGCCGTTCAAGATGCTGTCGCGCGCCGCCACACTGGCGGTACCTGGCGGCCAGTTACAGGGCGCCCTCACATTCCCGGCCCAGCCGGATTGCCCGCCTCTCGTGCTGATGCTGGCCGGTTCCGGCCCCACGGACCGTGACGGCAACAGCGCCTTGCTGCCTGGGCGCAGCGACAGCCTGAAACAGTTGGCGCAGGCGCTGGCGGCACTGGGTATTGCCACGCTGCGCTACGATAAACGGGGCGTTGCTGCCAGCCGCCAGGCTGCGCCGGATGAAAGCGTGCTGCGTCCGGCCACCCATGCGGCCGATGCGGCTGCATGGGTGCGGCAATTGCGGGGGCAGCGGCGTTACGCGTCGGTGACGATATTGGGGCACAGCGAAGGTTCGCTGATCGGCATGCTGGCCGCCCGCGATGCGGGCGCGGATGCGTTCATTTCCGTGGCGGGACCCGCGCAAACGGCGTCCATGCTGCTGCGCCGCCAGTGGCTGCCGAAGCTGGCGCCGGACCTGGCGCGGGCGACCGGCAGCATGCTGGCGTCGCTGGAACAGGGCAAGCCCCGCGCGCCGGGGCGCCCCGAATTACAGGCGGTGTTCAGGCCATCGATTCAGCCGTACATGATGTCGTGGTTCCGCTATGTTCCGGCCGATGAATTCGCGAAGTTGCGCATACCAATGCTGATTGTGCAGGGCACGGCCGATATGCAGGTCGGCGTGGATCAGGCCTGGCGCCTGAAGCGCGCGCAGCCGGATGCGCAAATGGCGCTGGTGTCGGGCATGGATCACGTGCTAAAAATCGCGCCGGCGGACAGGGCCCAAAGCATGGCGTCCTACACCAACCCGTCGTGGCCGCTGGCGCCATCGCTGGTGCAGGCTGTGGCGGGGTTCGTGCACCAGGCGCCAACGCGCCATGCGTGCAAGGTCAGTGGCGCTGGCCTTTTTGCTGCTGCACCAGGATAAACGGGCTGACCACGCTGGCCCACAATTGCGCGTTGGTTTCGGTCCAGCGCTGCGCCTGTTCGTCGGACACTTTGGCCAGCTGGCCCGCCGTCATCCAGGCGCCGACGCTGACTTTGTCGTCATGCGCAATCCGTACCGCCACGTCGATCAGGTCGAGTTCATCCGCGACCCAGATCACGGTGCCGGCCGCGAAGTGTTTGATCAGTTCAGACCAGGCCACGCGTGCGGTTTCACGGTTGACCTTGGTGTGAAGTTCGATGTCTTTTTCAGGTTTCGTTTGCATGGGCGACATGATAACCGATCCCGCCGCAACGCTGCCGCTTGCGGCCGATATGCGGCACGGCGTAGTATCGGATTTCCATCCATAGCCGACGGGAGAATCGATGCGTCACACCCACTTAGTTTCAGTCGTTGCCGCGCTGGCGTTCGCCTTGCCGGGCGTGCAGGCCGCGCCCTCCAACGCCGAGTTGAAACAGCAGGTGGCCGATACGGAGCGCGCCTTCGCCGCCACCATGAAAGCGCGCGACCTGGCCGCCTTTACCGGTTTCCTGTCGGAAGAGACCGTGTTTTACTCAGGGCCCGTGCCGTTGCGGGGGCCGGCGCAGGTGACGCAATTCTGGAAGAAGTTCTATGACGGCAAGGATGCGCCGTTTTCGTGGGAACCCGACCAGGTTGACGTCATCGATTCAGGCGCGCTGGCGCATTCGTCCGGTCCTGTCTATGACCCGAAAGGCAAGTTGATTGGCCGCTTTAATTCCGTGTGGCGACAGGAAGCCCCGGGGAAATGGCGCATTGTGTTCGATAAGGGACAGGATATCTGCGACTGTAAAAAGTAAAGCGTGCGGGCGCGCACAGATGCCAGGCGGGGTCAGCTGCACCATGGAGCTATCAGCAAGAGGAGGCAGCCATGGACCGCTATACAGCCACCCGAATCGCGCTACGTATTTGCCTGTTGGCCATCTCGGTGGCCCCCGCGCGGGGCCAGGAACAGCAACAGGAACAGGAGCCGGTGCAAGTCGGCGAATTGATGGTGACACCCGCCCCGGATGGGGTGACCGTCACCCTGGCGCGGGACGGGGACACGTCGGCCATGCCGGACCGCCCCGCCCAATTGCCGAAATCCACGATTACCCGCATCACGCTGGTATCGGACGAATTGCCGCCGGTACACCAGCCTTCTGCGCAGCAATCGCCCCAGCCTTACATGCAGCCCGCAGCGCGCTGGCGTCCATTGCCGCCGCTGCCGGCGCCGCGCACGCACGATATGGAGCGCGACGTGCAGACATTGAAAGCGGCGCGGGCCGCCATGCAACTCGACGACCAGATGCACGGGCGCAGGATCGCCGCATTGCGTTGATGCGGCATGGCCCACTGACTTTAGCTTTTCTTCAGGTCGGCATGCTTTAATAGCGCCGATGAAGATATTGCTGATTGAAGACGACCTGGACCTCGGCAACGGTGTGCGCATTGCGCTGGCCAACCAGGGCATGGAGGCGGTCTGGGTGCGCACGCTCGACGATGCGCGCCGCCAGCTGGAGACGGCCGGTTGCGACCTCGTGTTGCTGGACCTGGGGCTGCCCGATGGCGACGGCCTGACCTTGCTGTCCCATATCCGCCGCGCGCGGCAGGCCATGCCGGTATTGATCCTGTCGGCGCGCGATGCGCTGAGCGACCGCTTGCGCGGCCTCGATAGCGGCGCCGACGATTACCTTGTGAAACCGTTCGAACTGGCGGAGCTGTTGTCGCGCGTGCGCGCGCTGGCGCGCCGCAGTTTCGGCTTCGACGGCGAAGCGCTGGCGATCCGGGGCTTGTCGCTGCATGCCCCCACGCGGCGCGTGACGGTGCACGGCAATCCGGTCGAACTGACCGCCAGTGAGTATGAACTGCTGAAAATGCTGATGATGCGCGCGGACCGCGTGGTGACGCGGCGCAGCCTGGAAGAGCAGGCGCTGCCCGGTTCGCAATCGGGCAGCAATACGCTGGACGTGCACATGGCGAATTTGCGCCGCAAGATTGGAGAAGGTTACGTGCGCACCGTGCGCGGCGTCGGTTATGTCATCGACCAGCAGGGGAGCGCCTGATGCAGGCGGCGGCCGGCACACGCCGGCAGGGCGCTTCCTGGTTGTCGATGGCATGGCGGGCCGTCACGGAGCCCAGCCTGGTGCGGCGCCTGCTGGTGGCGCAAATGGGCTTGCTGGCGCTGCTATGGACCGTCGTATTCATTTACGCGGCCACGGAAAACGGTACCGATTCCCCGGTATTGAAGGAAACCAGCGTATATCACGCGGTGGCGGCGGTGGCCGATGACCTGGCCGATGCGCCTGCGCGCCAGTACCACAGCCTGGCCGCGCTCGATGCCGCCATCCACCAGCGCTATGCCGATGCGGAAGGCGTGGCGGAACTGGCGCCGGGACTGCTGGTGTTGCAGCGCAGCGCCGTGGTATACCGTTCACCGCATTTGCCGCGCGGCGCCGATGCGGAAAGCTTTGTCGCATCGGCCGTCAGCGACGCCAGGCGCACTTTTGACGATGGCCGCCAGAAGTGGCGCGTGCGCGTCGTCACCGGCACCAGCGGCGCCCGTGTCGCCATCTTCGTGCCGCGCGGCGGCTGGCACGTCCTCATTACACTGGCGTCGCACGGCTATTACCTGGCGCCGATGGTGATTTCGCTGCCATTTTTGCTGTTGCCGGCATGGCTGTCGATCCGCCTCGCATTGCGGCCCTGGCGGCGGGTGGCGCAGGAAGTGGCGTCGCGGGGACCGCAGGACCTGGCGCCGCTGTCGTACCGGGGCCAGCACCAGGAACTGGCCGCGATGGTTGACAGTGTCGATGCGCTGATGGCGAGGGTGTCGGAAGCCAGCGCCCGCGAGCGCAGCTTTATCGCCGACGCGGCGCACGAATTGCGTACGCCGCTGGCCGCCATGCGCATCAACGTCGAAGCGCTGCACGGGCAGACGGCGGACTGGCGCCAGCGCGAACTGCTGGAAGGAATTTTATCGAGCGGTAACCGGGCGGCGCGTCTGGTGTCGCAATTGCTGGTGCTGATGCGCAGCGATGCGGCGGCCAGCCTGGGCGATGCGGGGGCGCTGCTGTCGCTGGACGAATTGCTGCAAGACCGCATGGCGGTGATGTCCGGACTGGCCGGTGCGCGCGGCGTGGAACTGGAATTGCAGAGCGTGGCCGGCGTGGCCATCGTCGGCTGGCGCGAAAGCCTGGTATCGCTGGCCGATAACCTGGTCGACAATGCCATCAAATACAGCCCGCGCGGCGGCGTGGTGCGCGTCGGCCTGTGGCACGTGGAAGGCTGGGCCGTGCTGTCGGTGGAAGACCAGGGGCCGGGCATCGCGCCGGAATTGCGGTCGCGCGTATTCGACCGTTTTTTCCGGGCGCCGAAACAGGAGCAGGGAGGCAGTGGCCTGGGACTGGCGATTGCGCTGGGCGCCGCGCGGCGGCACGGCGGACGGATTGAATTGACGGACGGGGAGCAGGGCGGGCTGAAAGTCGAAGTATGGCTGCCGGCCGCGTGAGCCGGCGCCTTTCAGCGCTTCATGCGCGAATTGAGCTTGTCGATCTGCCGCGCCAGTTCTTCCTGCATCATCGGCGACAGGTTGAGGAACTGGCAGCCGATCTGCACCTGTTCGCCCAGCAGGAAGGAACGGTAAGTCCGGGACAGCCTGATTTCCAGGTCGGCGATGATGACGGTGTCTTCGCCCAGTTCGATCCGCACGCGCTGCAGCTTGCGGCCCACGTGCAAGCCCTGCGCGTCGCGCGGTGCGCAGCGCATGCCGACGCCGCCCAGTGAAAAGTCATACAACTGCAATTCGTGCGGCTTGCCGTTCATGACGAACGATGCCGTGAAATACACGCCGAGCGGCGTTTCCAGGCGGGCCGACGAGCGGCGGTTCAACACCAGGCATTTATCCGGGAAAATCAGCGGGATCAAATGCGGCTGTTCCGGCTGCGCGGTCCACGCTTCCTGCGACAGTTTGAATTGCAGTTTCGCGCTGCGCAGCCACGTGACGAACGTGGCTTCCCCTGGCGGGATTTGCATGCCTTCGTTCAGTTCCAGCACGAAGTGCGGCAATTCCGGGTCGACCGACAGGATGCGGCCCAGCAGCACCTCGGTACTGGCGGCCGGATAAATCGTAATGGCGTCGCCGTTTTCCGCGAGGATCGTCAACGAGTCGCCGATATCGTCCGGGTCCGTCATTTCGTGCGGCTTGGCGCCTGCGGCGATGGGCTCCACGGAATCCTGCAGCCGTGGCGGCCCTTTGCGCATTTCATTAGGAATGGGATCGTTCACAAGCCTGTTTCTCGCTGTCGCTGGTATCTCTTTGATAAGGAACGGATTTTCACCTTAGTTTACAGTTTAGTCCAGCGCTTGGCTTGCTAAACAGAAAGTTACAGCCGATGCCCTGGACAAAGTGTGGTTAAAAGGTTTCTTCGGGCAGCAGATAGCGCCACTGGCCTTCCGGTAAGTTGCCTAAGCGGACTTTGCCGATACGAACCCGTTTCAATCCGATCACTTTCAAACCCACCATTTCGCACATGCGGCGGATTTGCCGCTTTTTCCCTTCGCGCAACGTAAAGCTTAATTGATCGTCATTTTGCCAGTAAACCTTGGCCGGGCGCAGTGGTTTGCCATCCATCCACAAACCATGGTTGAGCTTGCGCAAATCCGCTTCCGGTAATTTATCGCCTTTCGTGTACTGTACGCGCACCAGATATTCCTTGTCGATGTCCGTGTGCTCGCCGATCAATTGTTTCGCCACGCGGCCATCCTGCGTCAGCACCAGCAATCCCACTGAATCGATGTCGAGGCGGCCGGCCGGAACCAGGCTGCGCAGTTGGGTCGGATGGAAGCGTTCGGTGGAACGGTCTTCATCCCAGCGGTTTTCCGGCTTGATCAGCGTGACAGCGGGCTTGTAGCCATCCTCGGCCTGGCCACTGACGAAACCGACGGGTTTGTTGATGAGGATGGTGACGCGCTTCGACTGCTCGGCGGCGGCTTGCCGTTCCACGGTGACGCGCTGGCTCGGATAGACCTTGGTGCCCAGTTCGCTGACGACTTTGCCGTCCACGCGGACCCAGCCCTTGGCGATCCATTCATCGGCTTCGCGGCGCGAGCACAGGCCCAGTTCGGACATGCGTTTGGATAGGCGTAATAGTTCTTCTGACATCTTTAAATCTTCAATGCTTCTAATAAATCGGTTTCCAGCTGCAATTGCGTGCGCTGGTTGGACAAGGCGTTGCCGTCGACGAGGAACACGTCTTCGACCCGCTCGCCCAGGGTCATGACTTTCGCCGTGTGCAGGTTGATGCGGTATTTCGTCAATACATTGGCAATCGCGTACAGCAGGCCGGTACGGTCGTTGGCGGCAATCGACAGCAGGTAATACTGGCCTTTTTCGTCGGGCCGCAAATCCACGGTCGGCTGGATCGGGAACGTGCGCGACTGGCGCGACAGGCGGCCTTTCACGGGCGCCGGCAGCGGCGACTGGTTGGTCAGCAGTTCGCACAGTTCATGTTCGATCAGGCTGATGATGTCGCGGTAACTGTTGGCAAAGCTTTGCTCCGTCACGAGGAAAGTGTCGAGCGCGTAGCCGTGCCGGGTCGTGTGGATCTTGGCGTCCAGAATGGAGAAATTCTTGCGGTCGAAGTACGAGCAGATGCGGGCAAACAAGTCCGGCTGGTCTTTGACGTAGACGGCGATCTGCAAGCCTTCGCCGATGGGCGCCAGCCGGCACTTGACCACCGGCGTGTCGCTGTTGAATTTCTCGTACAGCGCGCGCGTCTGCCACGCGATATCGGATGAATCGTGGCGCAGGAAGTAAGCCATGTCGAGCTGCTTCCACAGCGCCTCGTGCGCTTGCGGATGCAGGCCGTACAGGCGCAACGTGGCCAGCGCCTCCTGCTGGCGGTTCTTCAGTTCGCGGTCGGCCGAATGGGGTTCGCCGCCCAGCACGCGCAGCGTGACTTTGTATAAATCTTCCAGCAGCTTGGCTTTCCACGCATTCCACACTTTCGGGCTGGTGCCGCGGATGTCGGCCACCGTCAACAGGTACAGGGCCGTCAGGTGGCGTTCGTCGCGCACGGTCTTCGCGAACGCTTCGATCACGTCGGGATCGGACATGTCCTGCTTTTGCGCGACATGCGACATGGTCAGGTGCTGCTCGACCAGGAAGGCCACCAGTTCCGTGTCTTCCTGCGAAATGCCGTGGTCCTGGCAGAATTGCACCACGTCCGCCACGCCCAGCTTCGAATGGTCGCCGCCACGGCCCTTGGCGATGTCGTGGAACAGCGCCGCCACGTACAGCAGCCAGTGGTTCGGGAAGTTCGCCATCAACTGGCTGCAGAACGGGTATTCGTGCGCGTGTTCCGTCATCGTGAAGCGGCGCATGTTACGCACCACCATCAGGATGTGCTGGTCGACCGTGTAGACGTGGAACAGGTCGTGCTGCATCTGGCCGACGATCTTGCGGAAGTTCGGCAAGTAGCGGCCCAGGATCGACATTTCATTCATGCGGCGCAACGCATGCAGCATGCCGACCGGCGCCTGCAGGATGCGCAGGAAGTAGGCGCGGTTGACCGGGTCGCGCCGGAACGCGGAATCGATCTTGAAGCGCTCGTGCCACAGCGCGCGCTGCGTGCGCGCCGTCATGCCCTTGATTTCCGGGTGCTCCGTCATGCGCAGGAAGACTTCCAGCATGGCCGACGGCGTTTTTTCAAACGTATCGTCGGCCACGATGTCGATGAAGCCGTTGACTTCATTGAAGCGCTCATTGATCGGGATGGGCGCACCTTCCTGCGGGAACAGTTGCGCTTCGATGTTTTGCAGCAGGATGGTGTTCAGTTGCGTGACGGTTTTCGCGGCCCAGTAATAGCGCTGCATCAAGTGCTCGCTGGCGCGGCGGATGTGATTGCCGCTGCCGGTCGCATGCAGGCCGATGGATTCGGCAATCGCGGTCTGCACGTCGAACACGAGGCGGTCTTCGCGCCGTCCCGCGTGCAAGTGCAGGCGCACGCGGATATCCTTGAACGCGCGCTCCTTTTCCATCAATTGCTTGGCTTCGGTCGGCGTGATCAAGCCGTGGGTCGACAGGGTGCGCCACGAACTGGCCAGGCCCGCCGCCTTCACCATCCACAGGATCACGTGCAGGTCGCGCAAACCGCCCGGGCTTTCCTTGCAATTCGGTTCCAGCGAAAACGGCGTGTCTTCGTATTTCGCATGGCGCTGCTTCATTTCCAGCATTTTCGCGTGGAAGAACGCTTGCGGATCCATGGCCGCGTCATAGCGTTCGCGCATCTCGTCGAACAGCGCCTGGTTGCCGCAGATGAGGCGCGATTCCAGCAGGCTGGTCTGGACGGTAATATCGGCCCGCGACTCTTCCATGCACTCGTCGACCGTGCGGATCGACGAGCCGATTTCCAGTCCCAGGTCCCACAGCAGTTGCACCAGCTCTTCCAGGCGGCCACGGGTGGCTTCGTCCGGCGCCTGGTGCAGCAGGATCAGCAAATCGACGTCGGAGTAGGGGAACAGTTCGCCCCGGCCGAAACCGCCCACCGCCACCAGCGCGGATTCGGGCGGCAGCGCCGCCTCGTTCCACGCGGTGACGAGGACTTCGTCGACCACCTGGCGCAGGCGGCGCAGCAGCTTTTCAGGCATGCCATCCTGGCGGAATCCTTCGATAACCATCTGGCGGCCAGTTTTCAGCTGGCCCTTGAGTTGCTCGCGCAACTCCTTCTTCATGGCGGCGTGCGGCATCGGTCTAAAGGGAAAAGATTAAGCGGCGCGGGCGGATTGCGTGATGAAGGCGGGCGGCTGCGGCGAACCGGCCGACAGGGTCAGCACTTCATAACCGGTGTCCGTCACCAGTACCGTGTGTTCCCATTGGGCCGACAGGCTGCGGTCCTTGGTTTTGATGGTCCAGCCATCGCTCATTTCGCGGATTTCGCGGCGGCCCGCATTGATCATCGGCTCGATGGTGAAGATCATGCCCGGCTTCAGCTCATCCAGCGTGCCGGGGCGGCCGTAATGCAGCACTTGCGGCTCTTCGTGGAACACCTTGCCGATGCCGTGGCCGCAGAATTCGCGCACCACGCTGTAGCCGGCTTTTTCCGCGTGCTGCTGGATCGCGTGGCCGATATCGCCCAGGTGCGCGCCCGGACGTACCTGGGCGATGCCCAGCCACATGCATTCATAGGTGATGTCCGACAGGCGTTTCGCCAGGATCGACGGTTCGCCGATAAAGAACATGCGGCTATTGTCACCGTGATAACCATCCTTGATCACCGTGATGTCGAGATTGACCACGTCGCCATTCTTCAGCACCTTGTCGCCGGGAATGCCGTGGCAAATCACGTCGTTGACCGACGTGCAGATGGCTTTCGGATAGGGCGTGTAGCCGGGCGGGCAATAATTCAGCGGAGCAGGGATCGTGCCTTGCACATTGGTCATGTATTCGTGGCACAGGCGGTCCAGTTCGCCGGTGGTAACGCCAGCCTTGACGAAAGGCGTGATGTAATCCAGGACTTCGGAGCCGAGGCGGCCGGCCAGGCGCATGCCGTCGATGTCGGCCTGGGAATGGATGGTGATGGGCATGTTTTGCTTAGTTAAAAGGGAATGTTTATGAATGAGATTATAGCCGACGGCCCATAGTAGAGCGGACTTGGCGTCGGTGGAGAATGGACTGAGCGTGGATGTTGCCGTGAACGTCACTCTGACGTATAATCTCGGGTTGCTTGAATTCGGTTTTAAGCAATGTTGTAAAAATCATTTTTCTTTAAACGCGAATCCGTTCAAAAAGGGTGCCCAATCGGTCAATCTCATGGCTGATGCAAGGGTGGCTGAGCGGATTCCAGACATAACCCTGGAGTATAAAATGTCCGTAACTATGCGTGAAATGCTGGAAGCCGGTGTCCACTTCGGTCACCAGACCCGTTTCTGGAACCCAAAGATGGCTCCGTTCATCTTCGGTCACCGCAACAAGATCCACATCATCAACCTGGAAAAAACCATGGGCATGTACCAGGAGGCGATGAAGCACGTTCGCCAACTGTCGTCCAACCGTGGCACCATCCTGATGGTGGGCACCAAGCGTCAAGCCCGCGACATCATCGCTGCTGAAGCGCAACGTGCTGGCGTTCCTTACGTTGACCAGCGCTGGCTGGGCGGCATGCTGACCAACTTCAAAACGATCAAGACCTCGATCAAGCGCCTGAAAGACATGGAAGCTGCCATCGAAGACGGTTCCGTTGAGAAGCTGTCGAAAAAAGAAGCGCTGATGTTCACCCGCGAAATGGCCAAGCTGCAGAAATCCATCGGCGGCATCAAGGACATGGGCGGCGTACCTGACGCGATCTTCGTGGTCGACGTTGGCTACCACAAAGGCGCGATCACCGAAGCCGCTAAACTGGGCATCCCAGTGATCGGCGTGGTCGACACCAACCACTCCCCAGAAGGCGTTACCTACGTCATTCCAGGCAACGATGACTCCTCGAAAGCGATCACGCTGTACGCTCGTGGTGTTGCCGATGCAATCCTCGAAGGCCGTGCAAACTCGACCGCCGAAGTCCTGGAAACGATCAAGTCCGCTTCGGGCGACGAGTTCGTCGAAGTCAGCGAACAGGCTTAATTGCTTAGTTTCCAATACATCTAGTCGTCAGACTGACATATTGGCTAAGTAAAATCAGCAGTTTAAAAGGGGTGGCTTCAGCTCCCCCTTTTTTTTAACGACAGCGTATGGCGTGGCCTGGACAAATCCGTGGCCCCATACCCCCTCACAGAATGACAGGAGAAATACATGGCAGCGATTACTGCAGCGATGGTAGGCGAACTGCGTGCGAAAACCGACGCACCAATGATGGAATGCAAAAAAGCTCTGACCGAAGCTGAAGGCGACATGAACAAAGCAGAAGAAATTCTGCGTGTAAAACTGGGCGGCAAAGCTGCCAAGGCATCGGCACGTATCACCGCCGAAGGCGTGGTATCGGCTTACATCGCCGGCGGCGTTGGCGCCCTGGTGGAAGTGAACTCGGAAACCGACTTCGTTGCGAAAAACGACGAATTCCTGGCCCTGGCTCAAACCGCCGCCAAACTGGCAGCGGAAAAGAACCCGGCCGACGTGGCTGCCCTGTTGGCCCTGCCAACCGAATCCGGCCAGACCCTGGACGAAGTGCGTTCGGCACTGGTCGGTAAAATCGGCGAAAACATGTCGATCCGCCGCTTCCAGCGTTTCGAAACCACCGCCAAGCTGGCTTCGTACCTGCACGGCACGAAGATCGGCGTGGTCGTTGAATTCGACGCCGCTGACGAACAAGTGGGTAAAGACGTGGCAATGCACATTGCTGCAATGAAACCAGTTTCGCTGTCGGCCGACCAGGTTCCAGCTGAACTGATCGAAAAAGAGCGTTCGGTTGCCCAGGCTAAAGCCGACGAAGATGCGGCCAAAGCTGCTGCCGAAGGCAAGCCAGCCCAGTCGCCGGAAATCGTCGCCAAGCGTCTGGAAGGTTCGGTACAGAAGTACCTGAAAGAAGTGTCGCTGCTGAACCAGGCTTTCGTGAAAAACGACAAGCAATCCGTTGAGCAAATGCTGAAAGCCGCCAACGCATCCGTGAAATCGTTCACGATGTACGTGGTTGGTGAAGGCATTGAAAAGAAAGTCGACGACTTCGCTGCTGAAGTGGCAGCGCAAATGGCCGCTAACAAGGGCTGATGCGTTGAAAAGAAAGCGGGCCGCAAGGCCCGTTTTTTTAAGCAGGACCCATCCGCCGTCGCCCGCGACATGTGCGCGAATGGCGGCGGATGTTGCAGTATAGTCTCACCCGAATAAAAACCAACTTAGGAGCCCAGCTCATGTCAAAACCAGCCTACAAGCGCGTCCTCCTCAAATTGTCCGGCGAAGCCCTGATGGGTGATGATCCTTACGGCATCAACCGCGGCACGATCGAACGCATGGTCGCCGACGTGGCCGAGGTCGCGAAAATGGGCGTGGAACTGGCAGTGGTGATCGGCGGCGGCAATATTTTCCGTGGCGTGGCCCCTGGCGCCCAGGGTATGGACCGCGCCACCGCGGACTACATGGGTATGCTGGCCACCGTGATGAATGCGCTGGCGCTGGCCGACGCCATGCGCCACGTGGGCGTGACCGCCCGCGTGATGTCCGCGATTTCCATTGAACAGGTGGTTGAGCCGTATGTGCGCCCGAAAGCGCTGCAATACCTGGAAGAGGGCAAGGTCGTGATTTTCGCCGCAGGCACCGGCAACCCCTTCTTCACCACCGATACCGCCGCAGCCCTGCGCGGTTCCGAAGTCAGCGCGGAAATCGTGCTGAAAGCCACCAAGGTGGACGGTATTTACACCGCCGACCCGAAAAAAGATCCAAACGCGACGCTGTTCTCCACGATCAGCTTCGATGAAGCCATCGCCAAACACCTGCAAGTGATGGATGCGACCGCCTTTGCGCTGTGCCGCGACCAGAAACTGCCAATTAAAGTGTTTTCCATCACCAAACCCGGCGCGCTGATGCGCGTGATCATGGGCGAGGATGAGGGTACACTGGTTCACGTTTAATTTATTACAATTGCTAGATCACAGGAGCAAGCAATGTCCGTAGCTGACGTTAAGAAGAACGCCCAGGACCGTATGGCCAAGTCCATCGAGACCCTGAAGGCCGACCTGGCCAAGGTCCGTACCGGCCGCGCCCACACCGGCCTGCTGGACCACGTCATGGTCGAGTATTACGGCAACCCGACCCCGATCAACCAGGTGGCCAACCTGACGCTGATCGACGCGCGCACCATCGGCGTGGCCCCGTTTGAAAAGAAAATGGGCGCCACCATCGAGAAAGCCATCCGCGACTCCGACCTGGGCCTGAATCCGTCGACCCAGGGCGACATGATCCGCGTGCCGACCCCGGCCCTGACGGAAGAGCGCCGCAAGGAAATGGTCAAGCTGGTCAAGAGCGAAGGCGAAGATGCGAAAATCGCCGTGCGCAACATCCGCCGCGACAGCAACGAATCGCTGAAAAAGCTGGTGAAAGACAAGGCCATCTCGGAAGACGACGAACGCCGCGGCGGCGACGACATCCAGAAGCTGACCGACAAGGCCATCGTCGACATCGACAAGCTGCTGGTGGAAAAAGAGAAGGAAATCATGACGGTTTGACCCGTCGGGTTCCGTAGGGCGGTTTCTGCAAAACCGCCATGCATGCTGGACGGCGGCGCAAAACGCGGGCTGGTAAATCCCGCCCAACGTGGCCGCCGTTTTCATTGAGTGTCACCCTTTTTGGCTGTATTTGAGTTCATGAAATATACGAGTTCGACGACTGCGGTGCCGGAAGCGAACAAGGTGCCCCGCCACGTTGCCATCATCATGGATGGCAACGGGCGTTGGGCCACCAAGCGTTTCCTGCCGCGCGTCGCCGGCCACGTCAAAGGCGTGGAAACGGTGCGTACCGTGGTGGAGGCTTGCGTTACGCGCGGCGTGGAATACGTCACGCTGTTTGCCTTCAGTTCGGAAAACTGGCGCCGTCCCGAAGAAGAAGTCTCGCTGCTGATGCGCCTGTTCGTGACCGCGCTGGAGCGCGAAGTCGCGAAAATGCACGCCAATAACATCCGCCTGAAAGTCGTGGGCGACCTGACGCGCTTCAATGACAAGCTGCGCCAGATGATTGCCCAGGCCGAACGCAAGACCGCCAACAACACGGGCCTGACGGTGACCGTGTGCGCCAACTATGGCGGCCGCTGGGACATCATGCAAGCCATCGGCAAAATGGTGGCGGCCCATCCGGGCGCGACCGACTTTTCCGAAGAACAGCTGGCGCCGCACCTGGCCATGGCCTATGCCCCCGAGCCGGACCTGTTCATCCGCACCGGCGGCGAAGAGCGCATTTCCAATTTCCTGCTGTGGCAGCTCGCCTATACGGAGCTGTACTTCACCGATACTTTCTGGCCCGATTTCTCTGACGAACAGTTCGACAAGGCGATCGCGTCGTACCAACACCGTGAACGCCGCTTCGGCCGCACCGGCGATCAATTGGCGGAAAAGACCAACTAAATGCTGAAAACCCGGATCATCACCGCTGTCATCTTGCTGGCGGTATTGCTGCCCGTACTGTTTTTCAATTATGCGCCGGCGTTTATCGCCGTCGTGCTGGCCTTCCTCGGCGCCGCCGTATGGGAAGCCTCGCGCCTGTTCAACTCCCCCCGTCCGTGGCTCAACGCCATCGCGCTGACGGCGGCATTCGGCTATACCTTTTTCGGCCGCGAATTGAACGCCTCCGCCAACTTCTGGATGGCGCTGGGCGTCATGTTCTGGGTGATGCGCTTTGCGCCGGCACTGAAACTGGGCTTGCCGCCGATCGACAGCAAGGGCAGCCACATGCTGGGCTTCCTGTACTGCATCTCGCTGATTTCGTGCTTTGCCGCCATCGTCGTGCTGTTCCGCCATTCCGCCATGTATCTGCTGTCGGCCATGGCGATCGTCTGGGTGGCTGACATTGGCGCGTATTTCTCCGGCAAGGCCTTTGGCAAGCGCAAGCTGGCGCCATCGATTTCGCCCGGTAAATCGTGGGAAGGCGCCATTGGCGGCGGCATTGCCGTGCTGGTGCTGTCGGTGCTGTCGATCGTCTTCAGCGCCGGCGCCCCGTGGCTGCAGGATACGTTCGCCGTACAGCTGCAAGCCCATAAAGGCTGGTTCGTCACGGTATTAATGCTGGTGCTGATCACGGCCGCCAGCATTATCGGCGACCTGTTTGAATCGATGTTGAAGCGCCGCGCCGGCATGAAGGACAGCAGCAACCTGCTGCCTGGCCACGGCGGCGTGCTGGACCGCATCGATGCGCTGGTGCCGGTGCTGCCAATGGCGGCGCTGATCACCGCGTGGATGTCTTGAAGGAATACCCCATGCAACGCATTACCATACTTGGCGCCACCGGCTCGATAGGCGTTTCCACCCTGGACGTGCTGGCGCGCCATCCGGACCGCTATTCTGTTTACGCGCTGTCCGCGCACAGCCGCGTGGAAGAACTGGCCGCGCAGTGCGCGCAATTCAAGCCGGCGCGCGCCGTGGTCGGCACGGCGGAAGCGGCGGCCAGATTGCAGGAATTGCTGCGCGCCCAGGGCTTGCGCACGGAAGTCGAATATGGCGAAGCTGCGCTGTGCGCGATTGCCGGCGCGGCGGAAACCGATACCGTGATGGCCGCCATTGTCGGGGCGGCCGGGCTGGCGCCAACCCTGGCCGCCGCCCGCGCGGGTAAAAAGGTGCTGCTGGCGAACAAGGAAGCGCTGGTCATGTCGGGCCAGCTGTTCATGGACGCCGTGCGCGACCATGGCGCGACCTTGCTGCCGATCGATTCAGAACACAATGCGATCTTCCAGTGCCTGCCGCACGGTTACGGACGTGTGCCGGCGGCGGCCGGCGTCACCAAGATCCTGCTGACCGCATCCGGCGGCCCGTTCCTCAAGCGCGATGTCGCATCGCTGGAGCAGGTAACGCCGGACGAGGCGTGCAAGCATCCGAAATGGGTGATGGGCCGCAAGATCTCGGTGGATTCCGCCACCATGATGAACAAGGGCCTGGAAGTCATCGAGGCGCACTGGCTGTTCGGCACGCCCGCGGAGCAGATCGAAGTGGTGATCCACCCGCAATCGGTGATCCACTCGATGGTGTCGTACAACGACGGCTCGGTGCTGGCCGAACTGGGCAACCCGGACATGCGCACACCGATCGCGCACGCGCTGGCATACCCGGAGCGCATCGCGTCCGGCGTGGCGCAACTCGATATCGCGCAAATCGGCACGTTGCAATTCGAGCGTCCCGATTTCAACCGTTTCCCGTGCCTGGCGCTGGCGTTCGATGCGCTGCGCGCGGGCGGCACCGCGCCGGCGCTGCTCAATGCCGCCAACGAAGCGGCGGTGGCGGCCTTCCTTGACTTGCGCATTGGCTTCCGCCAGATCGACCGCGTGATTGCGCACGTGATGGACACCTTGCCGCATGGCGCGGCCGACAGCATCGCGCAAGTGATGGCGCAGGATGCGGCGGCCCGTGCCGCGGCGGAGCGCGTCATTGCCGGCCTGACGAAACCTTAACTTTCGGGGCGGCCGCGGCACCGCGGCCGTTCGATATCATGAACCTGCTGCAAACCATCGTCGCCTTCGCCGTTGCCCTGGGCACCCTGATCATCTTCCATGAACTGGGCCATTACCTGGTGGCGCGCTGGTGCGGCGTGAAGGTGCTGCGCTTTTCCGTCGGCATGGGCAAGGTGGTGTGGTCGCGCAGGGTAGGGGCGGACCAGACCGAATGGGCCGTGTCGGCCCTGCCGCTGGGCGGCTACGTGAAAATGCTCGATGGCCGCGACTGCGACCTGAAAGGGCTGTCTGAAAAGGACCTGGCCCGCGAATTCACGCGCCAGAGCGTATGGAAACGCATCGCCATCGTGGCGGCGGGCCCGATCGCCAACTTCCTGCTGGCCATTGCCCTGTTTGCGGGCCTGTACATGGTGGGCGTGGCCGAACCCGCCGCCAAGGTGGCGCCGCCGGCCGTGACTTCACCGGCCGGCGTCGCGGGCCTGCGCGGCGGCGACCTGATTACCGCCATCAATGGCGAAAAAGTCCGCGTCTGGTCGGAAGTGCGCTGGCACCTGATCCAGGCCGTGATCGACAAGCGCGGCGCCACCATGGAAGTCGAGAGCCCTGGCAGCGGCCGCCATACGGTGACGCTGCACGCCGATGCGTTGACGGGCCTGGACATGGAATCGGACGTGGCGGCCAAGCTGGGCGTCGCGCTGGCGCGTCCTCCTGCGCGGCTGGGCGACATCATGCCTGGTAGCGCCGCCGCCAAGGCGGGATTGCGCAGCGGCGACCTGGTGGTGGCCATCGATGGCCAGCCGGTGACGGACTGGGTGGCGTTCACCACGGCGGTGCGCGCCTCGGGCGGCAAGCTGCTGCTGTTCTCCGTGGAGCGCGACGGGCGCGTCATCGACGTGCCTGTGACGCCCGATGTGGAAAGCAAAGGATCTGTAACAGTCGGTAAGATCGGCGCTTATGTCGCCGCGCCGACGGATATGATCGAAGTCCAGGCCGGCCCGATCGAGGCGGTGGTCAAGGGCGCGGTGAAGGTGTGGGAAACCAGCGTCATGACGGTGAAAATGATCGGCAAGATGCTGGTGGGCGAAGTTTCGTGGAAAAACGTGACGGGCCCGATCACCATTGCCGATTATGCGGGACAGACCGCCCGCATCGGCATGGCCAGCTATATTGGCTTTATCGCGTTCATCAGTATCAGCCTGGGTGTTATGAATTTGCTGCCGATTCCCGTTCTGGACGGGGGACTTTTACTGTATTATTCGCTGGAAGTTTTGACCGGACGCCCATTGCCGGAACGCGTAGGCGATATAGCGCAGCGCATAGGCGTGGGATTATTGGTCACACTAATGGCGCTGGCGGTATTTAACGACGTCGTGCGGCTGCTCTAAATACGAGGTATTTAGCGCGGCGCGTACGGCGTTATTACTTTTTGCGACGTCAACCGAAGAATTTGAATCACTGATTTTTGCCGATGAAATTACATTCCGAACGTTTTGCTTTGCCATCCTTTCGCCGCAGCTTGATCGGCGCCGCTGTTCTGGCGGCATGCTCCGGCAGTGCCTTTGCCATCAACCCGTTTACCGTCAAGGACATCCGTGTCGAAGGCATCCAGCGTACGGAAGCGGGCACCGTGTTCAGCTACCTGCCGGTGCGCGTGGGCGAAACCTTCGATGACAGCAAGAGCGTTTCCACCATCAAGGCCCTGTACGCGACGGGCATCTTCAAGGACGTGCGCCTGGAAAAAGATGGCGACGTGCTGGTGGTGATCGTGGAAGAACGTCCGGCCATCGCCAAGGTGGACTTCACGGGCACCAAGGAATTCGAAAAAGACACGCTGATCAAGGCGCTGAAAGACATCGGCGTGGGCGAAGCCAAAACCTTCGACAAGGCGTCGGTCGACCGCGCCGAGCAGGAATTGAAGCGCCAGTACCTGTCGCGCGGCCTGTATGGCGTCAAGGTCACCACCACGGTCACGCCGATCGAGCGTAACCGCGTCAACATCGTGTTCGCGGTGGACGAGGGCGACGTCGCCAAGATCAAGCAGATCAACTTCGTCGGCAACAAGGTGTTCTCCGACAGCGAATTGCGCGAACAGATCGCGCTCAATACCGGCGGCTGGTTCAGCTGGTACACCAAGGCCAACCAGTATTCCAAGACCAAATTGACGGGTGACCTGGAATCGCTGAAATCGTATTACCTGAACCGCGGCTACATTGAAATGCAGGTCGATTCGACCCAGGTTTCCATCACGCCGGACAAGAAAGACATCTACATCACCATCAATATCACCGAGGGTGAGAAGTACAAGGTCTCGGACATCAAGTTCGAAGGCGAAATGTTCGGCCGCGAAGACGAACTGCGCCAGCTGGTATTGCTGCGCAAGGGCGAAACCTATTCGGGCGAGCGCCTGACGGCCACGAATAAACTGATTTCGGACCGCCTCGGCACGTTCGGCTACGCTTTTGCCAACGTCAATGCGAATCCGGAAATCGACCGCGACAAGCGCGAAGTCGCGTTCACGTTCTTTATCGATCCGGGCAAGCGCGTCTACGTGCGCCACATGAATATCGCCGGTAATACCACCACCCGCGATGAAGTGATCCGCCGCGAATTCCGCCAGTTCGAATCGTCGTGGTACGACGCCAACAAGATCAAATTGACGCGCGACCGCGTCGACCGTACGGGCTTCTTCAAGGAAGTGACGATCGATACGCCGGAAGCGCAGGGCACGTCCGACCAGGTCGACGTGCAGCTGACCGTGACGGAAAAACCGACCGGTAACTTCCAGATCGGCGGCGCGTTCTCGCAGGCGGAGAAATTCACGTTCAACGCGTCGATCCAGCAAGCCAACTTTGCCGGTTCCGGCAATACGGTCGGCATCAACCTGAATACCAGCAAGTACAGCCGCACCATCGAGTTCTCGAACACCAATCCGTATTACACGGATGATGGCGTGAGCCGTTCGTTCGACCTGTACCTGCGCACGATGAACCCGCCGGCGCTGAACCAGGGCTTCTACTCGATCAAGCAGCAGGGCGGCCGTATCAGCTGGGGTGTGCCGTTCTCGGAACTGGATACCGTGTACTTCGGCGCCGGCCTGGAACGCTCGCGCATCACCACCGATTATTCGTCGCCGGTGCTGTACAAGACCTACGTGACCAACGTCACGGGCAATGTCGACGGCGTCGGCACCGCCACCACCACCGCCGTGCCCCTGACGGCGGCGTGGGCGCGCGATTCGCGTGACTCGGCCATCACGCCGACCATCGGTATGTACCAGCGTATCAACCTGGAAACCGACTTTGTCGGCCGTTCCAAGTACTACCGCGCCGTGTACGAGCACCAGTGGTACAAGCCGCTGCATCCGAAAGTCACGCTGGCGCTGCGCGGTGAAATCGACTACGGCCACGGCCTGGGCAACAGCGCCTATCCGGTCTTCAAGAACTTCTACGCCGGCGGTATCGGTTCCGTGCGTGGCTACCTGAGCTCGTCGCTGGGTATTGTCGACCCGCGCTTCGGCGACGCCCAGGGCGGCGCGTCGCGCCTGATCGGTAACGCGGAATTGCAGATGCCGTTCCCGGGTTCCGGCCAGGACCGCAGCCTGCGCTGGTTCGGCTTCCTCGATGGCGGCCAGGTGTTCCAGGAAGGCCAGAAGATGCGCGCGTCCGAGCTGCGCTTCTCGACCGGCCTGGGCTTGTCCTGGATTTCCCCGGTCGGTCCGCTGAAGTTGAGTTATGCTAAGCCTTTGAACGCCAAGCCGGGCGACCGCCTGGAACGCTTCCAGTTCCAGATGGGCACGGGCTTCTAATATTTACTCGGAGAAATACGTTGAAGACTGCATCCGTACCCGCTCTGGCTGCCAATGCCATGCGCGCAGTGTCCGTCACTGCCGCCGCTGCACTGGCGATCGGCATGTGTGTGCTGTCGCCGGCGCACGCGCAGTCCAAGATCGCCTGGCTCAGCACGGAGCGAATCTATAACGAATCGCGCCTGGCCCGGCTGGCCGGCGACAAGCTGGCCGAGGAATTCAAGTCGCGCGAGCGCGCCGTGCAAGACCTGGCCATCCGCCTGAAAGGCGCGTCGGAAAAGCTGGAAAAGGAATTGCCGACATTGCCGGAAGCGGAGCGCATCAAGCGCCAGCGCGAGTATTTCGAACTGGACAAGGAATTCCAGCGCCGCCAGCGCGAATTCCGCGAAGACCTGAACCAGCGCACCAACGAGGAGCGCGCCGTCATTTCCGACAAGGCCACGCAAATCATCAAGCAGCTGGCGGCCGCCGAAGGCTATGACATTGTGCTGCAGGACGCGGTGTGGGCCAGCCCCCGCATCGACATCACGGACAAGGTGTTGTCGGCGCTGGATAAGGGCAAATGATCGGCAGCGGCATTTAATAAGCTGCAAATATAACAACTAAGGATTACCCGATGGGCACTCGACTAGGAGAATTGGTCGAACGCCTGGGCGGACAGCTGGTAGGCGATGCGAACCTGGAAGTTTCCGGGATCGCGCCGTTGGCTGACGCCGGCGTTTCGCACATCAGCTTTCTCAGCAATAGCAAATTCCGCACGCAGGCGGGCCAATCGCAGGCTGCCGCACTGATCGTGTCGGAAAAGGACGATGAATTCATCGCCGCCCATTACCAGGGCGCGCGCATCGTCTGTAAAAACCCCTATGCCTACTTTGCCCGTGCGGCGCAGTATTTCGAATCGCTGACGGCCATCGTCAAGCCGGCCGGCATTCATCCGTCCGCGTTCATCGATCCCACGGCGACAATCGACCCGACCGCCCATATCGGCCCGTTCGTGTCGGTGGAGGCGGGCGCCGTGATCGGCGCCAACGTGGTGATTGAACATGGCTGCTTCATCGGCCGCGACGCGGAAATCGGCGCCGGCACGCATTTCTTTGCCAACGTGACGTTCCAGGCCCGCTGCAGGATCGGCCAGCGCGGCATCATCCATTCCGGCGCCATCATCGGCACCGACGGTTTCGGCTTTGCCAATGAAGGCGGCGTCTACATCCGTATCCCGCAAACGGGCCGCGTGATCATCGGCGACGACGTCGATATCGGCGCCTCGACCACGATCGACCGCGGCGCGCTGGCGGACACGGTGATCGAGGACGGCGTCAAACTGGACAACCAGATCCAGATCGGCCACAACTGCCGCATTGGCGCCCATACCGCAATGGCGGGCTGCGTCGGCGTGGCCGGGTCCGCGATTATCGGCAAGCATTGCACGTTCGGCGGCGCCGCCATGGTGCTGGGCCATTTGACCATTGTCGACGGCGTGCACGTGTCGTCCGGCTCGATGGTGTCCCGTTCCATCATGGAGCCGGGCCAGTACACCGGCTTTTACCCGCTGGCGAAGAATGCGGACTGGGAGAAATCCGCCGCGATTGTTCGCAATTTGCCGGGGATGCGCGATAAAATCCGCGCGCTGGAAAAAAATAGTAAATCAAAAGCAGACGACTAATACAGTAAAACGAGTAAATACGATGACCACTACCGAAAACAAGACGATGGACATTTGCGAGATCAAAGCTTACCTGCCGCACCGCTATCCGCTGCTGCTGGTCGACCGCGTGATCAGCTACGAGGAAAACAAGTCCATCACGGCCATCAAGAACGTCACCGTCAACGAAGAATTCTTCAACGGCCACTTCCCGCACAAGCCAGTCATGCCGGGCGTGCTGATGATCGAAGCGATGGCGCAAACCGCCGCGCTGCTGTCGTTCAAGACCATGGGCATCAAGCCTGATGAAAACTCGGTGGTGTATTTCGTCGGTATCGACAACACCCGCTTCAAGCGCCCGGTCGGTCCTGGCGACCAGTTGCGCATGGACGTGGAAATCCTGCGCGTGGCGCGCGGCATCTGGAAATACAAGGCCGTGGCCACCGTGGATGGCCAGGTTGCCGTCGAAACGGAACTGATGTGCACCATCCGTAACGCAGCCGACGCGAGCAAACCAGCGGGGCAGTAATGACGAATATCCATCCCACCGCGATCGTCGACCCGAAAGCGCAGCTTGACAGCAGCGTGACGGTCGGCCCGTATTCCGTTATCGGCCCGAACGTGTCGATTGCGGCCGGCACCAAAGTCGGTCCGCATGTGGTGATCGATGGCTACACGACCATCGGCCGCGACAATGAACTGTTCCAGTTCTCGTCGATCGGCGCGCAGCCGCAGGACAAGAAGTGGAAGGGCGAGCCGACCCGCCTGGAAATCGGCGACCGCAACACGATCCGTGAATTCTGCACGTTCAACACCGGCACGGTGCAGGACAAGGGCGTCACGAAACTGGGCAACGACAACTGGATTTCCGCCTACGTGCACCTGGCGCATGACTGCGTCGTGGGCAACAACACGATCTTCTCGAACAATGCGCAGATCGCGGGCCACGTGGAAATCGGCGATTACGTGATCATGAGCGGCTTTGCCAATGTGCACCAGTTCTGCAAGATCGGCGCCCACGCATTTGTCGGCATGAGCACCAGCCTGACGCAGGACGTGCCGCCGTTCGTGCTGTTGAACGGCAATCCGGCCGCCGCCCACGGCGTCAATATCGAAGGCCTGAAGCGCCGGGGATTCAGCCGCGAGCAGATCAACGCGATCCGCTCCGCCTACAAAACCCTGTACCGTTCCGGCCTGACGCTGGAAGAAGCAAAAGCCGCGATGCTGGCGCAGGAACAGGCGCTGCCCGACGAGGTGGCGCTGCACGCGCGCGCCATGCGTGAATTCCTCGATACGTCGACCCGTGGCATCGTCCGATAATTCCGCCCAACTCGCGATTGCGCTGGCAGCAGGCGAGCCGTCCGGTGACGTGCTGGCCGCGCGCCTGCTGTCCGGCCTGCGCCCGCATTTGCCGGAAGCGCGCTTCCACGGCATCGGCGGACCCGCGATGGCGCAATATGGCTTCGAGTCGCACTGGCCGATGGACAAGCTGACCGTGCGCGGTCTGCTGGCCGTGATTCCCCGCTACCGTGAAATCAAGGGTATCCAGAATGCGCTGCGCGACCAGTTGCTGGCCGAGCGGCCCGCCTGCTTTATCGGCGCCGATTACCCGGGGTTCAATCTCGGGCTGGAAATGCAGTTGAAGGCGGCGGGCATCCCCACCGTCCATTACATTGGCCCGCAAATCTGGGCATGGCGCGGCGGGCGCATCAAGAAAATCATCAAGGCCGTGTCCCACATGCTGGTGGTGTTTCCGTTTGAAGAGGAAATCTACCGCAAGGCCGGCGTGCCGGTCAGCTATGTCGGCCACCCGATGGCGGAACTGGTGCCGCTGACCATCGACGAGGGCGCCGCGCGCCGCCAGTTGGGGTTGCCGGAAGACGCCAACGTCGTCACGCTGATGCCGGGCAGCCGCCTGTCGGAATTGAAGTACAACACGGCAGCCTTTGTCGGCGCCGCGAAACTGCTGCAAAAACGCGACCGCTCGCTGCGTTTCATTGCGCCGATGGCGGGCGAGCGCCAGCGCCAGGCATTCCTGCAAATGGTCGAGCAGGCCGGCTTGCAGGACGTGGAAATCACGCTGCTGGACGGCCAGTCGCATACCGCGATTGCCGCGGCCGACGCGGTGCTGGTGGCCTCCGGCACGGCGACCCTGGAAGTGGCGCTGCACAAGAAGCCGATGGTGATCGCATACAAGATGATGGCGTTGGAATGGCAGATTTTGCGCCATTTCGGCTACCAGCCATGGATCGGCCTGCCGAATATCCTGGAGCGCGCGTTTGTCGTGCCGGAATTGCTGCAAGACGACGCCAGTCCGGAAAACCTGGCCGAGGCCATGTGGAAGCAACTGTCCGACGCGCCGCACCGCCTGCAATTGGCGGAGCGTTTCACGGCCATGCACCACAGCCTGTTGCGCAACAGCGCGCAGGAAAGCGCCGCCGCTGTACTGAAAGTGATTTCAAAATGAAAACCCCGCAGCCGGGCTTGTTCGACGACTTGCCGTATTCGCCCGATGAAATCATTTGCGGCGTCGACGAGGCCGGGCGCGGGCCGCTGGCCGGTCCCGTGTTCGCGGCCGCCGTGATCCTCGATCCGGGCAAGCCGATCCCGGGTTTGCGCGACTCGAAGAAACTCACGGAAGCCAAGCGCGACGAACTGGCGCCGCTGATCCGCGCCCATGCGCTGGCGTGGGCCGTGTCGCAGGCGTCGGAAGCGGAAATCGACAAGATCAATATCCTGCAAGCGTCGATGCTGGCCATGCGCCGCGCGGTCGAAGCGTTGGCGGTGGCGCCAACCCTGGCGCTGATCGATGGCAACCGCTGCCCGGTCATGAAAATACAAACCATTGCCATCATCGGCGGCGACGACAAGGAAGAAGCGATTTCCGCCGCGTCGATCCTGGCGAAAACCGCGCGTGACGCGGCGCTGGTGGAATTGCATACGCTGTACCCGGAATATGCGTTCGACCAGCACAAGGGCTATGGCACCGCGCTGCACCTGGAACGATTGAAATTGCACGGCCCGTCGCCGGTCCACCGCCGCTCGTTCGCACCGGTGCGGGAAGCGCTGCTGATGCGCGACTTATTATCATGAAAACAATCACATCGCGCGATAACGCGCAGTACAAAGACTTAAAGCACCTTGCCACGAGTTCGCAGGCCCGCAAGAAAGCGGGGCGCACCTTGCTGGACGGCGTGCACCTGGCGCAGGCATGGCTGGATTTGCGGGGCTTGCCGGAACAGTGCATCGTTGCCGAATCCGCATTGAACAACGCGGAAGTGGCCGATATCGTCGCCAAAGTGCAGCACGCGCAAGGCCATATCCTGTGCCTGCCGGATGCGCTGTACCACGCGCTGTCGCAGGTGGAGCACGGTGTCGGCATCATGTTTTTGGTCGATACGCCGCACAAGTCGCTGCCGTCGCAGCTGGCCGTCAACGCGGTCTTGCTCGACAACGTGCAAGACCCGGGCAACGTGGGGTCGATCCTGCGCAGCGCCGCGGCGGCGGGCATCAAACAAGTGTTTTGCAGCGCCGGGACGGCGTTTTGCTGGTCGCCGAAAGTGCTGCGGGCCGCCATGGGGGCGCACTTTGTGCTGGACATCTTTGAAAATGTGGACTTGCCGGCACTGGTTGCCGCGTCGAAGATTCCCGTGCTGGCCACCAGCGGTTATGCTGAAAAGCAACTGTATGAAGTGGACTTGAAGCGTCCCGTCGCGTGGGTATTCGGGCACGAAGGGCAGGGCGTATCCGATGCGCTGCTGTCGGCCGCCACGCAGACCGTGGTGATCCCGCACCTGGGCAAGGTCGAATCGCTGAATGTGGCGGCGTGTGCGGCAGTATGCTTTTTCGAGCAAGTCAGGCAGAATCAAGCCTGATTGATATTTTCTCTTCGGAAATATTCCGGCTGCGGAGCGCGTATGGAACTATCGGAATTGCATTTCCTGGTCGCGGAAGGCGATGCCGCACAACGCGAAGCCTTAGTTGCAATGTTGCAACGGTTAGGCGCCGCCCACGTGGCGGACGCGCCGGACGGCCACGCGGTACTGCGCCACCTGTCGTCCGGTATGGCGCCGCCGATCGACATCGCCGTGCTGGACCTCGCATTGCCCGGCATCGACGCGCTGGAATTGATCCGCCGCCTGGCGGAAATGGGATCGCAAGCGGGCGTCATTGTTGCAGGTGCGCAAAAGGCGGATGTGCTGTTTTCCATCGAAACCATGGCGCAAGCGTATGGCGTGAACTTGCTTGGCGCCATTGCGAAGCCTGCCGGCGAGCAGCGCATCCACGCCTTGATCGACAATTATGCGCCGCCCGAACTGCGGGCGCAGGTGCCGCCGGCACAGCAATTTTCCTTTGCGGAAGTGGGACGCGGATTACAGGCACGCGAATTCGATCCATTCTTCCAGCCTAAAATCGAACTGGAAACCGGCCAGGTAAAAGGCTTGGAAATGTTTGCCCGCTGGCGCCATCCACAGCATGGAATTTTAGGCCCCGCCGCATTTATGGGGGCGCTGGAAGAAAATAACCGGATCGATTTTCTCGACTGGTCCATGATTGAAAAAACCGTGGCCGCGTGCCGAACGCTGCATGACCAGGGTATTCCCATTTCATTTTCCATTAATGTCGACCAGGCGACGTTGGCGCACCCGCAATTCATTGCGCAAATGAATGCATGTCTGCAGCGGCACCGTATTCTCGCCGATTACATTACATTTGAAATGACGGAATCGGCCGTCTTGTCGGCGGAGCCGCATTTCCTCGAACGGCTATTAAGATTGCGGATGCAGGGATTTGGATTAGCCATTGACGATTACGGTACGGGCCGCTCCAACCTGCAATTGCTGGCCGCTGTGCCATTTACGGAATTAAAAATCGACCGCAGTTTTGTCGATGGCGCGTCGAGAAAACGCGCCATCAGCACGGTATTAAAATCCTGCCTCGGTCTGGCGCGTAGCCTGGACCGTAAATCCGTCGCCGTTGGCGTGGAAACCAAACAAGACTGGGATTTCCTGCAAGGCCTGGGTTGCACGTATGCGCAAGGCTATTACATCGCCAAACCCATGCCTGTTGACGAGTTTCCCGCCTGGCTGAACGACTGGCGCCAATTCTTCTGACAAATTCCTCCTCACCCGAAACGCCGGCCGCCAAAAACCGCCGGCGTTTTTCTTTCCCCGTTTCAAAAAGGTCCCTGGCACTTTTTTGAATTACGGAAAAAAAGTCCCTGGCACCTTTTTTCTAAACGTTAATCCTGTCTATACATATAATGCGGCAGAGCGGGTTTTTGGTGACTTTTATGCCAATATTTGGCTTGAACATGCCAGTTTCTACTATAAGTTGTCCCCATTCCTATGGGCAATCCGATGCGCAGGCGTAAAAAAGCCCGCCTGCTTGCGCAAGGCGGGCTGTTACTGTCTTGAAGACTGATCAGTATTCGCGGCGGTTGGGTTTGATCTCTTGCAAGATCGTGGTCGAGATTTCCTCGATGGATTTCGTGGTCGACGACAACCAGCGGATGCCTTCGCGCTTCATCATGATTTCCGCTTCATTGACCTCATAGCGGCAATTCTCAATCGACGCATATTTGCTGCCGGCGCGGCGCTCATGGCGGATTTCCGACAAGCGTTCCGGCGAAATGCTCAAGCCGAAAATCTTGTTTTTAAATGCATACAGTGCCGACGGCAATTTACCCCGTTCAAAATCATCCGGAATCAACGGGTAATTGGCCGCCTTGATTCCATATTGCATGGCCAGATACAAACTGGTCGGTGTTTTGCCGGAGCGCGATACGCCGACCAGAATCACATCGGCTGACGACAGGTTTTTATGCGATTGCCCGTCATCGTGCGCCAGCGAAAAGTTAATCGCTTCGATCCTATTCTTGTATTCTTCGCTGTCGACGATATTATGCGAGCGGCCAATCGTGTGAGTGGATTTAACGCCTAATTCCTGTTCCAGTGGCGCCACGAAAGTTTGAATCAAATCCATGTGCATGGCGTGCGCACGCTGAATCACTTCCGATAATTCGGTTTTCACCAGCGTGGAAAAAACAATAGGGCGCTGGCCATCGGCAATGGCCGCCTCGTTGATTTTCCGGACCGCGTCATACGCTTTATCGAGGGTATCGATAAAAGGCAAGCGGACCTGGCGGAAGCGTAAATCGAACTGGGTCAGCACGGAATGGCCAAAGGTTTCGGCCGTGATGCCGGTACCGTCCGAAACAAAGAAAACCGTGCGGGCAGCTTCTGGAAGGGGAGCGGGGCGTTGCTCTGGCGTCATAGTAGTATTACTCAATTTAATAATTGTGAATCGTCAATTTGCGCAACAGGCTGTAGAATGGCACGCAACGGTACGATTGTGCTGCACAGCGTCAAGAATAACAAGGAACAAGCTTCGTGCGGCCGCCAACAAGTTTCTATCATCAGTAAGGGTGTCTCCATGACCAACTTGTCTAACGTAGCAACTTTGAAGGAGCAGCAGGATGGACAGGCCACATACGTGGCCTCGTTCGAACACTTGCGCATGACGGACGTCGAATCCGTCGGTGGCAAGAATGCATCGCTGGGTGAAATGATTTCCCAGCTGGCTGGCGCCGGGGTGCGCGTGCCTGGCGGTTTCGCCACCACGGCACAGGCATTCCGCGATTTCCTGTCGCATGCGGTGGACGGCGGTAAATCGCTGGCCGACCGTATCGCCGACCGCCTGGCAGGCCTGGACATCGATGATGTCCGTTCGCTGGCCCAGGCCGGCGCGGAAATCCGCCAGTGGATCGTCGACACGCCATTCCAGCCACGCCTGGAAGCGGAAATCAAATCCTTCTATGAAAAGCTGGTGGCCGACTCGTCGACCGAAGTGTCGTTCGCCGTGCGTTCGTCCGCCACCGCGGAAGACTTGCCGGACGCGTCGTTCGCGGGCCAGCAGGAAACCTTCCTGAACGTGGTCGGCATTGAAAATGTCCTGGACGCGATGAAACACGTGTTCGCGTCGCTGTACAACGACCGCGCCATCTCGTACCGCGTCCACAAAGGCTTCACCCACGCGGAAGTGGCCCTGTCGGCCGGCGTGCAGCGCATGGTGCGTTCCGACGTCGGCGCGGCCGGCGTGATGTTCACCATCGATACCGAATCGGGCTTCAAGGACGTCGTGTTCGTCACGTCGTCGTACGGCCTGGGCGAAACCGTGGTGCAGGGCGCCGTCAACCCGGACGAATTCTATGTGCACAAGCCGATGCTGGAGCAGGGCAAGTCGCCTGTGATCCGCCGTAACATCGGCTCCAAGCTGATCAAGATGGAATTCACCAACGAAGCCAAGGCTGGCCGTTCCGTGAAAACCGTCGACGTTCCGGTCGAACTGCGCAACCGTTATTCGCTGACCGACGCCGAAGTCGTCGAACTGGCGAAATACGCTGTCATCATCGAACGCCACTATGGCCGTCCGATGGACATCGAATGGGGCAAGGATGGCCGCGACGGCAAGTTGTACATCCTGCAAGCGCGTCCGGAAACCGTCAAATCGCAGCAAAAATCCAATGAAGCACAACAGCGCTTCAAGCTGAAGTCGACCGGCACCGTGCTGACATCCGGCCGTGCGATCGGCCAGAAGATCGGCGCCGGTCCCGTGCGCGTGATTTCCGACCCGTCGGAAATGGAACGCGTGCAGCCGGGCGACGTGCTGGTGGCCGACATGACGGACCCGAACTGGGAACCCGTGATGAAGCGCGCATCGGCCATCGTCACCAACCGTGGCGGCCGCACCTGCCACGCGGCGATTATCGCCCGTGAACTGGGCGTGCCGGCGGTGGTTGGCTGCGGCGACGCGACCGACGTGCTGAAAGATGGCACGTTCGTTACCGTGTCGTGCGCGGAAGGCGACGAAGGCAAGATCTATGACGGCCTGCTGGAAACGGAAGTCACGGAAGTGTCGCGCGGCGCGCTGCCGGAACTGAAGACCAAGATCATGCTGAACGTGGGTAATCCGCAGCTGGCCTTCGACTTCCAGTCGGTGCCGAACGCCGGTGTGGGCCTGGCCCGCCTGGAGTTCATCATCAACAACAACATCGGCGTGCACCCGAAAGCCATCCTGGAATACCCGCACATCGATGCCGACCTGAAAAAGGCAGTGGAATCGGTGGCCCGTGGCCACGCGTCGCCGAAAGCGTTCTACGTCGACAAGCTGGCCGAAGGCATTGCGACGATTGCCGCCGCGTTCTGGCCTAAGAAAGTCATTGTGCGCATGTCCGACTTCAAGTCGAACGAGTACAAGAAGCTGATCGGCGGTTCCCGCTACGAGCCGGACGAGGAAAACCCGATGCTGGGCTTCCGCGGCGCGGCGCGCTACCTGTCGGCCGACTTCGCCGGCGCGTTCGAAATGGAATGTGCGGCCATGAAGCGCGTGCGCAACGACATGGGCCTGACCAACGTGGAAATCATGGTGCCGTTCGTCCGCACCCTGGGCCAGGCTGAAAAGGTCATCAACCTGCTGGCGGCCAATGGCCTCAAACGCGGCGAAAACGGCCTGCGCGTCATCATGATGTGCGAAGTACCGTCCAACGCCGTGCTGGCCGACCGCTTCCTCGAGCATTTCGACGGCTTCTCGATCGGTTCCAACGACCTGACCCAGCTGACCCTGGGCCTGGACCGCGATTCCGGCATGGAATTGCTGGCGGCCGACTTCGACGAGCGCGATCCTGCCGTGCAGGAATTGCTGAAAATGGCGATCCAGGCTTGCCGCAAGCAGGGCAAGTACATCGGCATCTGCGGCCAGGGCCCATCGGACCACCCGGAACTGGCGGTGTGGCTGATGCAGCAAGGGATCGAATCGATGTCGCTGAACCCGGACTCGGTGATCGACACGTGGCAAAAACTGGCGTCGATGCAATAAGCACTGACGCAGAGTTAACCCCGAACCCCGCTGCCGTCAAGGTGGCGGGGTTTTTTTTTATGGTGCGCGCCGCATGGCCCCCATCCTGGAAAAAAACACTCCATGCCGACCGGCATGGAGTGTGAAAGTGCTCAGAATCGAGCAAGGGAGACTAGATCGGGATAGATATCGATAACATCTCGACTGTATGCATCACGAGCAGGCATGTCAATCGTGCATCAGTGTTTCTTATCGTAGGTCGGCCGCCGATATTGCCGCGTTTCTGATCCCTTCGCGAATGCCGCTGGGTGGACCAGCTTCCCGCGTTGCGGCATATGAGGCCATTTTCAAGGGCGATTGCCATGCGGCGGCGTCTTTTCGGCTCCAAATCAACTCTGGTTCCCATCCTATAAAACTTACTTATGCGACGTTGACAGGCATAAATGCGAATCCTATAGTCCGAGAATTGTTATCGATAACCATCCGTGCCGCGCGTATTCGCCCCCGACAGCTGGATGAACCAAAAAGGCGTGAAAAGTAGATGAAACCGAAGCTGACGATGTTCCTGAACGTATGGCGTATTGTGGGGCCAATTTGCGCAGGTTGCGCCATGAGCGCGCTCGTTCTCAGCGCCCTGGCCGCAACTTCTCCGGCTGCTCCGACCCAGGGGGCGCAGGCCACCGCGCCTGAGTGGGAGCAGCCGGAAGTGGTGGCGGTCAACCGCGAGCCCATGAAGACGACGTTCTTCAACTTCGAGACGCGCGACAAAGCTGTTGCCGGTGATAAGACTGCATCAGCGCGTTACCGTTCGCTCGACGGTGATTGGCGATTTGCTTATGCGCCCACGCCGGAGGCCCGCCAGCATGACTTTTACCGGCAGGATTACGACATTCGCGATTGGGCCACAGTCACCGTGCCGGGCATACTGCAGGCGCAGGGTTATGGCAAGCCGATTTTCTCCGCGTGGCGCTATCCATTTCCCGCCAACCAACCGTGGATCGAGCATGCGATGAACGAAGTCGGCTCATACCGGCGCGATTTCGATATCCCTGCCGAATGGGCCGGTAATGACGTCCTGTTACACGTCGGCGCCGCTGGCGCGGCTTATTACATATGGGTCAACGGCCATTATGTCGGCTACTCGGAGGACTCCAAACTGCCGTCTGAATTCAACCTAAGCCCTTATATCAAGCCCGGGCGCAATATGATTGCGATGGAAGTTTACCGCTGGGCGGACGGTTCGTACCTTGAAGACCAGGATTTCTGGCGGGTCAACGGGATTGAGCGCAGCGTTTACGTGTACGCGGAGCCCAAGGCGCGGCTGCGCGACTATGTGGTCACCAGTTTGCTCGACAAGGCCACTTACCGCGACGGCGAATTTGGTTTGACCGCCGAATTTGCGGGCCAGCCCGCGCAGGGCAGCGTGGTGGCGGCGATTTACGATGGCGACAAGGAAGTCTTTAAGGAACAGGCGTCCATCCGGGATGGCAAGACGGCGGCGATCAATGGCAAGATTTGGCAGGTCAAGGGCTGGAGCGCAGAGACGCCAAACCTGTACCGCCTGGTGATCGAATACCGTGATGCGAATGGCGTGCTGGTGTCAGCCACGTCGCGCAAAATCGGATTCCGGACAGTCGAACTGATCGACGGCGAGGTGCGTGTCAATGGTAAGCGGGTCATGTTCAAAGGCGTCAATCGCCATGAGCACGACCCCGACACTTACCGTGTGTTGTCGCTCGAAACCATGCGCAAGGACATCGAGCTGATGAAGCGAGCCAATGTCAATGCCGTGCGTACATCGCATTATCCGAACGATCCACGCTGGTATGACCTGGCCGACGAGTACGGCCTGTATGTCTGGGACGAGGCTAACATCGAATCCCATGAGTACTGGGCCAAGGGCGACGCGGCGTTCAACAGGACGGGAGACCCCAAACAGCGCGAAGCCTTGCAGCTGGGTTATCTGCCGATATGGAAAAACGCGCATATGGACCGGGTGACGCGCATGGTTGGGCGTGACCGCAACCATCCATCCGTGGTCTTTTGGTCGCTTGGAAACGAAACCGGCCTGGGGCCGACTTTTGAGGGCGCGGCCCAGTGGATCAGGCTGAACGATCCCACCCGCCTGATCAGTTTCCTGGGACATAGCCTGCTGGGTGAGCAACATCTGCCCAACGACTTCGTTGATGTGTATGCACCCATGTACGACAGCGCGGCAAAAATGGCCGACTATGCCGAAGATCCGCGCTACAAGCAGCCGATGATCCAGTGTGAATATTCACATGCCCAAGGCAATTCGCTGGGTGACCTGGAGGATTATTGGAAGGTCATCCGCAAGTACAAGAAATTGCAGGGCGGCTTCATCTGGGACTGGGTTGACCAGAGTGTCCACGCGACGGACGAGAAAGGCCGCTCGTATTGGGCTTCCGGCTACGATCTCAATCCCGGGCACTGGGACAAGAGTTTTGTCGGCAAGGGAGTCGTGGGAGCTGACCGCGTGCCTGATCCGGAATATTACGAGCTGCAAAAGGTTTATTCGCCGGTCGTGTTCGAGGGGCAGCCCGCAGCGGGGCGGATCGCCGTGGTCAACCGCTACGATTTCCGCGACTTGTCGGGGATGGACTTCGATTGGCTGCTGACGCGCGATGGTGTCGAGGTGGAACGCGGGAAGCTGTCCGGCGTGAACGCCGCCGCCGGTACGACGCAATACCTCCCGTTCAAGCTACCGCCAGTCGCGAAGTACAGGGGGAGCGAACTGATCTTGACTGTGCGGGCGAAAGCGAAAGACGGCAGCATGCCCGGCGTGTCTGCCGGCAGCGTGGTGGGGTGGTCCCAGTTCGTGTTGGCGAAGGCGGCGCCGCATGCCGTGGCTCAGCAGACTTTTGTGAAGCCGGTGCGCGATGGCGACGAGATCGTGCTGTTGTCGGGGGCTTCCTCGCTGCGTGTTAATGCCACGACCGGCCTGGTCAAGTACGTGATCGACGGAAAAGTGCTGCTGCAGGGGGGCGCTCCCAATTTTTGGCGCGCCCTGACCGACAACGATCTCGGAATCGGCCTCGATAAGAGCCATTTGGTGTGGCGACGTTTGACCGAACAGCGCGCTGTTCGCGCCATCCATGTGGACTCCGATACTGTCGCCGTGCTTTACAGTGTTGGCACGGGCGCGGCCCATTGGGAAAACCGATACCGGATGGCGCGGGATGGTGTGGTCCAGGTCGATGCGCGCTTTATTCCGCTCGTCTATACGCTTCCCGATCCCTTACGGCTGGGTCTTCGCTTTGACAGCAATCCTGGACTGGACAACATGAGCTGGTACGGCCGCGGTCCGCACGAGTCTTATGCGGACCGCCAGACTGGCGCGGCCATCGGTGTCTACCACGGCCAACTCGCAGACCAGTATCACGACTACATCCGGCCGCAAGAAAGCGGCAACAAGACCGACGTGCGCTGGATCGCGCTGACCAACAGCGATGGCCACGGATTGAAAGTGACGGGCAACAAGCCGCTGTCGGTGAATGCCCTGGCATTTCCGTATGAAGACCTGTACCCGCGTGCCAAAGGTGAATGGAAGAGCTCGGAGATCCATCCGCATGGTGATGGAACGCTGCTGGTGGACCTGGTCCAAAGCGGCGTTGGCGGCGATACCAGCTGGAAGCCGGCGGAAGGCAGCTGGAATCAGGACGGTCGCCCGCTAATGCCGTACCGCGTCAAGCTGGAGCCGGCTTCCTACAGTTTCACGATTGCGCCTGTGACGGTAAAAGATTAATGGGTCGCCAGGCATACGGCATGGCGCCTGTTGCCAAGTACCCGCTCAAGCGTGGCGCACGTCCGACGCCGGCGTTGCCGGGTGGGGCGGCAGTAGCGTCTGCGGGTGGTTGCAAACGGCGTTATTTTTTTCAGGATACATCGGATGAACCGGCGTGATTTTTTAATGCTCAGTGCCAGCGCCGTCGGTGCGCCTGAACTGGTCCTTCCAGCCGGCGCCGTGCAGCCGGATTGGTCCCATCTGGAGGCGCGCCTGGCGCAGCGTGTACGGCTCGGCTATTTCGATGGCATGGGACTGATCATTGGCTCCGGCGATACCGTGTTGCACGAGTCTTACTTCGGCAACGCGGGGCCGGCCACTGTCATGCATGTGGCCTCCGCAGGTAAATGGACCGCTGCCGCCGCCATTGCCGCCGTGGTGGACAGCGGCGCTCTGAGCTGGGAAGATCGGGCCGCCCGGTTTTTGCCGCGGTTGGGCGGGGATAAAGGGCAGGCGACGTTAAGGCAATTGCTGTCCCACACGGCGGGCTATCCGGACTACCAGCCGGCCGGAGCGCCGCGTGACAGTTACCAGACGCTGGAAGAAGCGGTCAGCCATATCGCTGCACTGCCTGCGGTAGCTGCACCAGGCGCCATCTTTCAGTATGGCGGCCTTGCCATGCAGGTGGCGGGACGCATCGCCGAAATCGCCGATGGCCGGAACTTTCCCGCCATCTTCGAGTCCCGCCTGGCGGCGCCGCTGGGTATGGAGCGCAGCGGCTACGCGCCGGTGTCGCAGGAACCAGGCTTCAGTCCCATGCTGGGTGGCGGTCTTTACACCAGCACGGCTGACTTTGCGCGGTTCCTGGCCATGCTTGCGCTGAACGGGGCATATCGCGGCAAACGGATACTCAGTGCCCATGCCGTGTCGGTGTTGCATGCGGACCAGGTGCGTGGCGCCATGGTCAAACCCATGGAATATGTCGAGCAGGCGCGTGCCACGCTGCACAAGGACATCTATGGCCTCGGAAACTGGCGCGAAGAAGTAGCGCCGAATGGCGCGGCGAACCTGCTGTCGTCACCGGGCTGGGCTGGCGCCTATCCATGGATTGACCGGGTTTATGGGATCTGGGGCTTTGTGCTGGCCAAGGCCAACGTGGATATTGCGGTTGCCGACGGCTACAGCACATTCATGGGTTCCAGCATTTATGCCCCGATGGCGCGGGCTGCACTGGACGACGCCGCGGAAATCGGGGTGCATCGAGGCCGGGCAGGGCAGCTGTACTACGAGGAAAGTGGCAAAGGGCAGGCGGTGATCTTGCTTCATGGCCACAGTTTTGACCGCCGGCAATGGGGGCCACAGGTCGCTGTCCTGGAAAAACAATACCGCGTCATCCGCTACGATTTGCGCGGCTATGGCCGCTCCCCAATGCCTCAGGAGGACACGGCGTTCCTGCACGCGGAGGACTTGCGCGCCCTGATGGACGCACTGGACGTGCATCAGGCGCATCTTGTTGGCCTGTCGCTCGGCGGGTTTGTCGTAACGGACTTCCTGGCGTTGTATCCAGAGCGGGTCAGCAGCGCCGTACTGGCGGGAGGCGACCTGTTCGACGCGCCGGGACCGCATGATCCGTGGACTGCAAGGGAGATCGCGGCGCGCCGGGCTGAAATTGGCGCCCTGAAGCGCCATGGCGTATCGCGTTTCAAGCGCAAGTGGTTTGATGATCTGATCGCCAATTCCGGCAGCGGCAGCGATGGTTTGCGGGCCATACTTTGGCAAATGATCGACGAATGGCCCTGCTGGCAGCCGTTGCATCTCGAGCCGCGATGCCTGCTGGGGCGCACCGCGCCGGGCTTGCTGAAAAAGGTACGGCCGGCCGTGCCGGTCCACATCATTCGGGGCGACAAGGAGAAGATGGGATTCCGTATAACCGAATGGTTGCCGCAGGCAAACGTCACGATTATTCCTGACTGCGGGCACGTTTCGAATCTGGAGCAAGTCGCATTGTTCAACGACGCATTGGAAAAATTCCTGCGGGACGCGCGCCGTCCCACGAGCAGCCGTGCCAGATTCCCTGCCGGTGAAATTGCGAACTGAAGAGGAAGTCGATGTCCGAAAAACAAAATGAGCAGCGCGTGGAGCACGGCTTTTCCACAGCGACCATCCACGATGTCGCGCGCGCTGCCAATGTGTCGCCCATGACGGTGTCGCGGGTGGTCAATGGCCGGGTGCGGGTTGGCGAGGAGACGCGGGTCAAAGTGATGGCCGCAGTGGAAGCCTTGGGATATAAGGTCAACGTTGCGGCGCGCGCGGCGCGGATCGGCACCTTGCGGATCGGGTTGCTGTTCAGTAACCCTAGTGCGGCATTCATGAGCGAGTTCCTGGTGGGCGCGCTGGATCAAAGCAGTCAGCGCGGCGCGCAGCTGATCCTCGAGAACTGCAAGACGGCCGATGGCCAGCGGGCGGCGATCGACAAACTGATCGCCGACGGCGCTGACGGCATTCTGGTGCCGCCGCCATTATGCGACTGTACTTCCACGCTCAGTCATCTGGACGATATCAGCATGCCCATGGTTGCCATTGCCACAGCATGTCCAGCCCGCCACACGTCGGCCGTGCGTATCGATGACTATGAAGGCGCTGGTGCCATGACACGCCATCTGTTGGCGCTTGGCCATCGCGACATTGCCTTCATCAAGGGCGATCCCGCGCATACGCCGACGCAGTTGCGGTTTCAGGCCTTTATGGACGTATGCATCGCGGCCGGGGTGCCGGTGCCGCCGGGACGAATTGCCGAAGGCATGTTCACCTACCGGTCCGGCTTGATGGCGGCCAGGAAGCTGCTCGCCAGACGGCCCTGGCCGACCGCCATCTTTGCCAGCAACGATGACATGGCCGCCGCCGTTATTGCTGTAGCACATGGGCTGCGGTTGCGCGTGCCGGAAGATTTGGCCGTGTGCGGTTTTGACGATACGCCCATCGCCACCGCAGTATGGCCCGAACTCACTACGGTCCGCCAACCGATTGGCGACATGGCGCGGACCGCCATCGATCTGGTAATCGAGCAAATCCGGTATCGCGCCGACGGCACGCGCCTGGTGCAACACCGGTTGTTGCCTTATAAGCTGATCAAGCGGGACTCGACCGGAACGCTTGCCTGATGTCGAACCGGCTGTGCACCCGCTGGCGAGGGTGCCGGTACGATGCCTTATACTGGAAGTGGTATTGGACGTACATGTTGGCAGCCTTGCCAGAATTGTGGAGATATCAACATGCGCCTTGATGACCCGTTGGGTTGGCAAGCGGACCGATTGCCATCGCGCTATCAGACGTTCCTCGACACGCCGCATGTCCATCAGGCGACCGGGTTTCTGGAAAGCTCGCTGTTGCGACGGCAGACCATGGAAATTCAGGAAGCGGCCGCGGCGCGGGTTTTGCTGGGTGGTTTTACCGTCGGCAGGCTGACCATATGCAGCGTACAGTTCGGTGTCCCGGCAATCGCCTGGATGGAGTCCTCCTCGCCCTCCTGGATATTCTCGAGTCTGTTGCAAGGCCACGCCGCGCTTGGTGCAGACGCCCCCTATGAGCCGGGGCGCGTTGCCGTGGCATATGGACCCGGAAATATGCAAGAGGTGCGCATGGACGCCGACGCGCGCGTGTTGAATTTCGGTGTTGATGAAACAGACCTGAACAATAGCTGCCGATCCCTGCTTGGGTCGGATCTCCTGCACCCGCTCCATTTCCCTGCCGTGAGTACCGGTCCCAGTCCTCAGCTGGCGGCATTTGAAAGGGTGGTTTCCCGGCTCGCCACGACGCCCAGATATGAGCATCCGGCGAACCAGCGCCTCGAAGCGGCCCTGCAGGAAGCGGCCCTGTTCGAATTGCTGCTGGCCTGGCCGAACTCATACCGGTCTTATTTTGATTGCGGCGCCGCGTTGCCGCGGTCGACATTACGCGCCAGGGATTACATTCGCGCCCATGCGGCCGAGCTGCCGACGCTGGGGCAAATTGCCAACGCGGCCGGGGTTGGTGCGCGGGCGTTGACAATGAGTTTCAATAAACATTTGAAAGTATCTCCCATGCGCTACTTGTTGCAGTGCCGGCTGGATGGCGCGCGCGCCGATCTGTTGCTGCACCGGGAGCAGGGCATGGTGGGCAATACGGCCTGCAAGTGGGGCTTCTTCAACCTTGGACATTTCGCCGGGCGCTATCGGGAACGGTTTGGCGAGCTTCCTCATCAAACTTTACGCCGTGTGACACGTTGAACGGCAAACGGCTTCTTTTCCATGTTCAAGAACTTCCTTTTTCGAATAGCGCCCTGCCATGCCTTCCAAGAAAATAGGGGCGTCGGGCGGAGCAGCCCTTGGTACTTTTTGCGTTAACGGCCAGGCAGTATGAAGAACTTGACTTTGCGTGCCCTCCAGGTTTTCGAAGCAACCGCCACCGTCGGGAGTTTTTCGAAGGCGGCGTTGATGCTCAATCTGACGCAACCGGCCGTATCGATGCAGATCAAGCAGCTGGAGGGGGAGATCGGGGCTCACCTCTTCGTCAAGCAGTCGCGCAGCGCGACGCTGACTGACTCCGGGCGTGTTCTGCTGACGCATGCGCGCGATATCCTGGGGCGGGTTCAGGTGGCCGAGGCCGCATTGGCTACACTGTCCGGCAAGGTGGGCAAGACCTTGCATATCGGCGCCATCTCGTCGGCCCACTATTTTGCTCCATGGCTGATGCAGGCGTTCCAGCACCAGTACCCACAGGTCCGCATGAAACTCAGCGTCGGCGAGCGCAGCGATATGTTGAACGCATTGAGCGAGTCGCGGCTCGACCTTGTGATTGCCGGTTTCCCGCCGGCGCATACGGCCGTTGACGCGGAACCGTTTGCAGCGCATCCGCATTGCATGATTGCCGCGCCAGGCCATCGGCTGGTCGCGTTGCGCAACATCGACTGGGCGGATTTGAAAGGCGAGCCGTTCGTGAATCGCGAGGCCGGTTCGATGACGCGTCATTTTTTTGACTACCTGGTGCAGATGCATAAATTGGAAGTCGACGCGCGGGTCGAATTCCAGGGTAACGAGGCAGTGAAACAGGCGGTGATGGCGGGCATGGGGATCAGCTTCATGTCGGCGCATGCGTTTCAGATTGAACTGGAGGCCGGGCGTCTGGTGGTTCTCAAGATTAGAAACATTCCGAAGATGCTCGACTGGTGTATCCTGCGCCGCCGCAGCGGGGCACCGTCCGGCGCCGCCGCCTTATTCCGCTCCTTTGTGCTTGAGCGGGGCGCCGAACTGGCTACGTGCCGCACCGCCTGAGCGGCGCGGCGGAGGGAGCAGGACCGAAGCCGGCCCAGCTCCTAAAGGAAACCGTGTTACGCCGACGGATTAGAAGTCGTGCCTCACGGTGAGCCAGAACGAACGCGAGGTATTTACCTTGATCCAGGTGCTGATTTCGGCAACTGGTTATAGATATCGGCTTAGGTGACGCCCGTCACGGTAGGGGCGAAGGTGTCTGAGGCCGAGACGTACATTTTGTTCCTCAGTATCCGCATTATGCCGCTCAAGTCGGAATCCGGCGGCGCCGGACGCAAACCCGAACTGCCAATGAGCGCGTGGTATCGCGGCAAGGGCTGAGCGCTCATGCGGACCTCGTGGAAAGACAATCCGACGCTGCTGACGGTACGCTCAGGCTATACAAACTACCCCCGGCCAGAGTACGACGCCTTTTACCGGTAAAGCATCGCGCACAATATTGTCACGTTCGATGGACACGCCGAGCCTGCGGAAGACACCTATCTTGGGTCGCATACGCCTGGCCAAATTCCGAACATGATGGATGGGGCCGGTATTCGCTACGTGTTTGCCGAGGCGACGGGGCCGACCTCCTCCACTTATTTCGCCCGCAATTTCGGGCATTTCCTGTGGTCAGTCTGTCGGGCCCGGACATGATCGGTGTCCGCAATCGTCAGGTCGGCCGGGTGACGGACGTCTACTTCAACCTCAAGGCGGACGGCAGCATTAGCCATCGGAACGCCAATGCGAACCTGATGATGGGCTGGGAAACCGACGCCTAGATGATCGCGTTGACCAACTTGGCTGGAAGCGCGCAGTCGTCGGCCCGGCAACTGTCGAGTGCATGTTTGTCGGTGACGGCAGCTATCTGCGGCGCAATGGAATGCTGCTGCTCGATAGTCTGTCGCAGCGTTTCCTGGTTGCCGACTATGGCCATACTCCGCGCTTCTGGACGCAAGGACAGGCCGGCAGCCAGGTCACCCTGTGGCTGCTTCGATGTTGACATCGCGGCAGGCCGGGAAACGGCGAACGACGCATTCCGTTGGCCTGCCGCCGCTGGCATTACTTGCCGAACTTGTAGCGCAGCGCCAGACCGAAAGTGCGGCCGTTGAGATAGTGCTGGCGCTCGATGCCGGTCTGGAGCCCGGCGCCCGATTCGCCGATAAAGCGGTCCAGCCCCTTGTTGGTGAGGTTGGAAGCGGAGAACGACAAGGTCAGCTTGTCATCCAGATTGTAATTGACCGAGCCATCCAGGATACCGTAGGCGCCGATGTAGCGGCCGTCGATTGGATTGGTCGACACGCCGAACAGGATCGACTCCGAACGCCAGGTGTAGACCAGGCGTGCCGACAGCTTGTTGTCCTCATACATGCCGGACACGCTGAAGTTGTTCTTCGATTGCATCGGTTGCGGCGTGTCGACCAGCCGCGGCGCGGCCGGGGTGCCGAAGTTGACCGGATTGGACGTGTCGACATAGCTATATGAAGCGCCGACGCCGAAGTTCTTCAGCAGGCTTTGGCTACCGTCGAAGAACCACTGGCCAGCCAGCTCCACGCCGCGGGCGTAGCCGTCTTCCGTGTTGATCGACCTGGTGACCAGATACTGGCCGTTGCCGCAGCCATTGGGTAAGCTACCCGTGTAAGGCTGCGCCGTTTCCACTGTCCGGCATTCTGCAATGCCGTTGACGAAGCCCTTGATCTGCTTATTGAACACCGCTGCGGAGACGTAGTTGGTCTTGCTAAAGTATTTTTCGAGAGAGAGATCGATGCTGTTAGCGGTCAACGGTCTCAGGTCGGCATTGCCCTGGGAGGCCGTACCGTTGCCGAAATTAACCGACACGCTCGGGTTGAGCGCGTCCAGAGGCGCGCGTGTCATGCCCCGGCCATATGCAAAACGCACCAGCGTGTCGGCAGTGATGTCAGCGCTCACGTTCAACGAAGGCAAGGCATTGGTATAGCTGGTCCTCTTCTCGTTAGCCACGTAGCCACCGGCCGCCGTCAGCGTGTTGGCGACCTGGGCGATCGCGCGGCTGTTGGTGCGGACCACGCGCAGGCCGAGATTACCTTTGATACGGTCGTCCAGGGCGGAAAAATCACCCATCAGGTAAGCCGCGGAAGTCTTTTCCTCGATAAAGCGGCGGGCAGGGACGTTTTCGATATAAGCGCCTTGCAGCGGAATGCCGGCCTTAGGGAAGGTATTGGCATACGTATTACCCGTCAACTGGTCGGCGGAAACCACCGCGAAGCCGCCGGCATAGCCCCCTTGGCCACCGAGGAAATTGGGCGGTGACTGCATCAACATATTCGCTACCGTGGTGGCGGGGACGCCGTTTGATTTTGTCGCGTTGAGCGGCAGATTATCGGTGGTCAGGAATTTTTCCGGGAAGGTGAAATTCGAAAATGCGCTCTGTTGCTGGGCGAACCGAGTCCCGAATTTCAAGCGGGTGAACATGCTGTCGTCAAGCACGTATGCGCCGCTCAGGGCGCTTGCATAACCGCTGTCGTCCGTGGTGCTTTTGGCGCTGGCGAAGGAGCGCAGTACAAAATTCTTCGGATCGCCCAGGCTAGGTCCCGTGAACGTCATCTGATGCGGCGCGCCGTCGGCAACCCGGTTGACCGACCACGTCAGCCCTGGCGCGGAATCGATGGTGGCGGCCGGTCCCTCATCGGTCAAGTCCGACTTGATGTAATTGAAGTCGGCCTTCAGGCTCAGTTGCGGCGTCGGGCTCCATTCGACGCCGCCGGCGCCGATCCAGGTGGTGTAGGGGCGGCGCGCATTGTTGCCGGTGGTGTTGATGGCGGAATCCAGGAATGAACCGCTGACCAGGCGCTTACCGGCCAACACGTCATTGCTGCCGCCGTTGCTGTTTCGGTTGGCCAGCGCTTCAGTGAAGGAGAAGGGCGCCGTTTGCAAGTTCTGAATGTTGGCGCCATCGACGGTGTTGAGGAAGCGCCCTTGCTGGTTATATTGATAATACGTGTAGTTGAATTCGCTGTAGGCGCGCAAGGTGTTGTTGACGCGATAGTCGGCGGCCAGGTTCAGGCCCTTGCGCGTGCGCAGGATCGTTTCTTCCTGAATATTGTGCGAGGTGCCGGTCGACGTCATCACGTTGCCGATCTGCTCCGCACTCAGTCCAGCCAGATTGGGCGTGTTGGCGCCGACCGTGGCCGACACTGGCAGCAGTGGTACGCTGGCGAGGTAATTGATATCCGAGCGGCCGACATAAGCGGCCATCGGCTGCGCCGGACTGTTGGACTTGTTGGCCGCCGCCAGGGCCGCATACTCGGCGCTGTCGGCGCGGACGGCGCGCTTGAGGCTGGCGCCGCCATTGGCTGGCGTGGCGTCCGAACGGCCGGTGCTGGTCTGGTATGTGGCGGCCGCCATCACGCCGAAGCGGCTGCCGCCGCCCAGATCCCATTTGTTGGCAATCAGGCCGAATAGTTCAGGATTGGCTTTTTTTGCCAGGGTGTTTTCGCGCCCGCCCACACCCAGCGAGACCGTCAGACCCTTGAAATCGCTTGGGTTGCGGGTACGGACATTGACCAGCCCACCGATGCCGCCCTCGATATGTTCGGCCGTTGGATTCTTGTAGACGTCGATACCGGCGATCATGCTTGGAATCGCGTCCTCGATATTGAATTCACGGTTGCCTGCGGTGAAGTAGGACCGACCGTTGACCTGCGAGCCGGTTTGCCCGGACAGGCCGCGAATAGTGATGCCGGAGCCCATACCGACTGGCGAGGCGCCTTCGCCTCCGTATCGGTAGCCCTGCACACCCGGAATCCGGGTTAGCGTCTCGGACACGTTTGGATCGGGCAGCTTGCCGATATCTTCGGCGGTGATGGAATCGACGACTTCCATGGCGTCGCGCTTGATCGCGACTGCCGAACGCGCGCTGGCGCGGATACCGCTGACGACGACGGTGTTGTCCTTAGCTTCCTGTGCCACGGCGGTCCCGGCGAAAGCGTGGCTGACCGCCAGTGCAATGGTTGAAATACGCAAGGACATGATGGTTTTATTCTTCATTTCACTCTCTTCCTTCATTTGATTCCATAAGGTCGCTGGACAGTCCGGCAAGGACACCTTGTGCGTTGTTTGCTTGCCTGCCATGCCGCCAACGACGGGCAACAATCTGATTTTTTATGCGTCTCTTCCTGAGTCTTCTCCCTTTCTCTTGTCATCCTCTTACGCTTTGGCGGTGCATGGCCGATGGCGGCCAGAGGCAGCGCCGCGAGGCCATCGCAAAACGTGGAATGCAAATGTCCGAATAGCGCGACAATCAGCGTTTGCCTTGCACGCGCTACCGGCAATTGGCTTGTGAGCCCGGCGACGAGTTATCGATAACAGTCGGGAAAACTATATGGTTCCCCGTTTGTCGGTGTCAAACGCATATAAGTTTTGCTGATGAGTAAATCGGCGGGCAGGATGGGCGGGATCCGAGCGCACGGTGGGCCGTGTGTATTTGTCAGGGTATAAGTATCGATTATGAGGATTTGACGTAAACCACACATTAATCCAGTATCTCAGCGCTGACTGGTATCGATAACACCTCTCATTAAATGGCGGTGGTGGTATCGGCATCAAGCATGGCACACCGGACCACCACGACGTGGTTCCCCTGACTAATTAAGAAAAACTGAGGATTGGAGAAAATTGATGAAGACCAGGAAACGCTTTCGCGCGACGGTTTCTGCCCCTGCCTGGCTGTTTGTGTTGGGCAACGTGAGCCTTTCTCATGCGCAGGTGGTCGGCAACAGTGCAGCGGCGGCGCTCACCGGCCAGGATGGCGATGCCGCCGTCGTGGTTGTGGCTGGCCTGCGGGCCAGCCTGGAAGGTGCGCGCAATATGAAACGGAACAACGACGCCATTTCCGATTCCATTGTTGCGCAAGACATTGGTAAATTGCCGGACCAAAACATTGCGGAAGCCGCCCAGCGCATTCCCGGCGTCCAGTTATCGCGCTACAAGGAGGAGGGGGGCAGCATCGCCATCCGTGGCCTGTCGCAGAACAAGGTGGTACTCAACGGCCTGGAAGTGTTTGGTGCCAGTGCGCATGCGGGAGAATACAACGGGCGCAACTTTGACCTGGAAGATCTGCCGGCGGAAGTCCTGGCTGGGGTGGATATTTACAAGAGTTCATCGGCCCATGAAATCGAAGGTGGTTTGGGCGGCTACGTCAATATCCGTACCCGTCAGCCGTTTGACTTCAAGGAACCGACCGCAACCGTGTCGGTCAAGGCGACCAATTTTCAGATGGCGCCAGGCTTCGGGAACAAGACCCGTGCGCAGGCGTCGGCCCTGTTGACCAAACGGTGGCAAACGGGCGTAGGCGAAATGGGGCTACTGGCCAACATCGCGCACACCGACAGCGTGTTTGGGGCGGGCGAAGACGAAGTCACCCCGCCGCAAAGAATTGCCAATTACGCAGGTTCCGGCAAAGACGTCATCCTTCCTACCGGTATGTTCACAGGAAATGGACATCACGGCGATCGCCACCGCACGACCACCATTGTTTCGTACCAGTGGCGGCCGGGTGACCAATTGAACCTGTACGCCAACTATATCGGCATCGATTATCTGGTACGCGACAATTTCCAGACAGCCCGTTTTTATCCTGGCAAGCCGGTATCGCCTTTTACGCTCTGGGGCGATAAGAATGCTGATGGCAGCGATAATTTGAAATCAGGGACCTTTGCCGACAACGCGATGACCGACACCTCCGTCTACGGCGACGAGGGGCGCAAAGGAAAACTGTTTGACGTGGGTGGCAAATGGGGCAATGGCGGCCCCCTTACCGTCAAGGCCAGAGTAGCCCATAACGAAACCGCTGTGGTCAATACATTGTACGAATGGGGCCTCAACGCTGGCATTCCCGGGATGACCCTGACGATGAACGACGGCTCGGCGTCGCATGTCTCCGTGTCCGGCGCCGACCTGAATAATCCAGCGATTTATCATCCGAACTATCTGCTTGCGATTCATTTGGACGGCAAGCAGAGGAACACCGCGGCGACCGCGGATGCGACTTACAAGTTCGATAACGACGTCGTGCGTTCGGTGGACCTCGGCCTGCGAATCAATGACTACACACGCCACTCGTATGGCTTCGTTAAATACTATTGCATCGACAGCTGCAACAGCAGTAAGACCCTGGCAAGCGTGGATCCGTCGCTGTTGCGGCACGTCCCGGCCGCCGAAGCGCGGGACGTCGGTTCGTACTGGACCTATTCAAGCGAAGCGATCCGGCAGCAGCGGGCGTTGCGGTCCTTGTATGGCCTTCCGGCTACGGAAGCCAATATGCCGGAACAGGACCAGTTCAATAACGAGAAAACGCGCGCGCTGTACGCCAAGCTGAATTATGACTTCGAGCTTGCCGGTATTCCCATCAGTGGCAATGCAGGGACCCGCTATGTTCAGACCCGGCTGTACGGAGAGTCGTACGGCGCGGACGCTTCAGGCAATCTGGTAAAGCAGTCGCGAGATTCGGCGCGTACCGACGTGCTGCCGTCGTTTAACGCCAATATTGGTTTACGCGACGACCTTGCGCTGCGGCTTGCAGCGTCCAAAACGCTGGGCCAGGTGAACTTTGGCTACCTTGGCGCCGCAGTCAATATTACCAACCAGGTGCAACACGCGGCGCAGGCGGGCAACCCGGATCTGAAACCGTACAAATCGAAAAATTATGATTTGTCGCTGGAGCACTATTTCGGCAACCATGGGATGGCCAGCCTTGGCGTATTCGATAAGACGGTGAATGGTTTCATCCAGACCGTTACCGAACAACGGCAGATCAATGGCGAGACGTACAACGTCTCAACCTATCTTTCCCGCGGGACGTCCACCGTGAAAGGCATCGAGGCCGCCTATCAGCAATTCTTCGACAAATTGCCGGCACCGTTCGACGGCCTGGGCATGCAGGCGAACTACACATACGTACAATCGCACGCCCCATCGGTGGTGGCCGGCCAGACTGTGTCGTTGGAAGGTTTATCCAAGAACAGCTACAACGTCATCGGCATGTATGAGAAGGGCAAAATCAAGGCGCGCCTGGCTTACAACTGGCGCAGCGGTTATGTCGTGGCGACCAGTTCGGGATCGTTGGGAATACCTGCATATGCCAAGGCACTGGGCACGCTGGACTTCTCGATTGGCTATGACTTCAGCAAACAGTTATCCGTGGTCCTGGATGGCGTGAATATCAATGGCGCACACAGTGAAAATTATTATGGCAATCCACACGTCCAAAATAACTATCTGCCGCTGAACAAGCGCTTTGGTTTGCAAGCGCGGTACACGTTCTGATCTGTTCTTTGCCTCTTTATGCCGGCTTGTCCGGCACGGCCAGCATTACCGCCCAGGCGGTTATACTGGCCACTCTGCGCTGTTTGACGAGAGAGGCATGACAGACTTACTGAAAAAACTGAACCGAAACCCGCTGACCGGCTGGCTGGTGCGCGCGCTGGGCTTGCCGGACCCGGTGGATCTGGCGCGCCATACCGGCGGCTATCAGGCGCAGCCGCTGTCTGGCAAGCGCGCCTTGCTGTGCCGCTCGCCGGAAGGCTACGCGGCAGGTCAGTTGGCTTGCGCGCTGGCAGCCGATGGCGCCACCGTACTCCATGCATTGCATGCGGCCGAACAGGAGCGGATCGATATCGTCGTCATGGACGCGACCGGCTGCTCCACGCCGGCCCAGTTGCGCGCGCTGTACGATGCGTTCCACCCGGCGATACGCCGGATTGCGCGCAATGGCCGGGTCTTGATCGCCGCCGCCGATCCTGCCGAGGCGGCCGGCGCCGGCGCGGTGGCCGCCGCCACGGCCCGTGGCGTGGAAGGCTTTTGCCGTTCGCTCGGCAAGGAACTGGGCCGCAAGGGGATCACGGCCAACCTGGCTTACGTGCAGCGCGAAGCGGCGGACCGGCTCGACGGCCTGGTGCACTTCTTTTGCGGCAAACAGGCGACCTATGTATCCGGCCAGACCGTGACGGTGACGATGCAGGTGAAGGCGCCGAACGCCGCGCCATTCGCGCCCACGCTGCCAGGCAAGGTGGCGCTGGTGACGGGGGCGGCGCGCGGTATCGGGGCGGCCACGGCCGAACGGCTCGCGCAGGATGGCGCCACGGTGATCTGTGTTGATGTGCCGGCCGCGTCGGCCGACCTGGATGCGCTGTGCATGCGCATCGGCGGCATGCCGCTGGAACTCGATATCGCGGCGCCGGACGCCGCGCCGCAGCTGGCGGCATTGCTGGTGGAGCGCTTCGGCGGCGTCGATATCGTCGTGCACAACGCGGGGATCACGCGCGATAAAACCCTGGGCAAGATGGATGGCGCCACATGGGACACGGTGTTGAACGTGAACTTCGCGGCGATTGCCGCCATCGACGAAGCGCTGCTGTCGGGACGGGTGCTGCGCGATGATGGGCGCATTGTCTGCCTGTCGTCGATCAGCGGCGTGGCGGGCAATTTCGGCCAGACCAATTACGCCACCACCAAGGCCGCTTTGATCGGTTACGTGGCGGCGCTGGCGCCCGTGGTGGCGTCGCGCGGCATCTGCGTCAATGCGGTGGCGCCCGGCTTTATTGAAACCGCCATGGTCGCGAAAATGCCGTTCATGACGCGCGAGCTGGGCCGGCGCCTGAATTCCGTGCAGCAGGGCGGTTTGCCGCGCGACGTGGCGGAGTTGATCACGTTCCTGTGTACGCCCGGTGCGCACGGCATCACGGGCAATACGATCCGCGTTTGCGGGCAAGGGCTCATCGGGGCCTGACATTGGTGCTTGAATAAGAAATTAGCTACAATGCAAGTAAGGCGGGCGGCACGGCTGGCAGCCTGAAAATTGAAACCTGCCGCCTGACCGGGCCGCAGGTTTTATTTTTTCGGGAGGCGTGTATGTCTGACTGGTCGTTCTGGTTGTGGGCAGCAGGCGTGACAGTGGTGCTGGAACTGCTGACGGGAACCTTTTATTTGCTGATGATCGCCATCGGATTGGCCGCCGGTGCGCTGGCTGCGGTGGCGGGCGGCGGACTGCCCGCGCAAACGCTGGTGGCCGCCGTCGTTGGCGTGCTGGCGACGGGACTGCTGTGGCGCAGCAAGGCGGGCCGGCCGCAGACGGTCGACGCGTCCATCGATCCCAATGTGAACATGGATATCGGCCAGACCGTCACGGTGCCGGGCTGGCAAAACGGCACGGCGCGCGTGATGTACCGTGGCGCGCTGTGGGATGTCGAACTGGCGGCGGGCAGCGCGTCCGCTGCGGGCGTGTACACGATACGCGAAGTGCGCGGCAGCCGGCTGATCGTGGCGGCTTAATTTAACTACCGGAGAGTTATATGGAAATTGGAATCGGCAACGTCACCTTCGTGCTGTTCATCCTGGCGCTGGTCTTTGTCTTCAAGACCATCAACGTGGTGCCGCAGCAGCATGCGTGGGTGGTGGAACGGCTGGGCAAATACCATGCGACGCTGGGCCCCGGCCTGAATATCGTGGTGCCGTTCGTCGACCGTATCGCCTACAAGCACGTGCTGAAGGAAATCCCCCTCGATGTGCCGCCGCAGGTGTGCATCACCAAGGACAATACGCAATTGCAGGTGGACGGCATCCTGTATTTCCAGGTCACGGACGCCATGCGCGCATCGTACGGTTCATCGAATTACATCGCCGCCATTACGCAGCTGGCGCAAACCACCTTGCGCTCCGTGATCGGCCGCATGGAACTGGACAAGACGTTTGAAGAGCGCGACCACATCAACACCACGGTGGTCAATGCCATTGACGAGTCGGCGTCGAACTGGGGCGTGAAGGTGCTGCGCTACGAAATCAAGGATTTGACGCCGCCGGCGGAAATCCTGCACGCGATGCAGGCGCAAATCACGGCCGAGCGCAGCAAGCGCGCACTGATCGCCGCATCGGAAGGCCGCAAGCAGGAACAGATCAATATCGCCAACGGCGAACGGGAAGCGGCGATTGCCCGTTCCGAGGGCGACAAGCAATCGGCCATCAACCGCGCCCAGGGTGATGCGGCAGCGATCATTGCGATTGCCGATGCGACGGCGGCCGCGCTGCGCGAAGTGGGCGGCGCCATACAGTCACCCGGCGGCGAAGCGGCGATGCAGCTGAAGGTAGCGGAGCAATACGTGGGCGCGTTTGAAAAACTGGCCAAGACCAACAACTCGCTGATCGTCCCGGCCAACGTGGGCGACATGAGCAGCCTGATCGCCACGGCGCTGCAAGTGGTCAAGACACAGCAAAAGACTTCATGAGGGGAATGCAATGAGCGTATGGGATATCGGTCCGTTCGACAACGACCTGGCGCTGGACTGGGTGCAGGATTTGCAGGAATCGAATGACCTGTACTACATCGAGGACACGCTGAACAACGTGCTGGAAGAGGGTGACACCTTCATCCCGATGCCGTTCGCGTGCGAAGCGCTGGCCGCCATCGATGTGCTGGCGCGCCTGCAGGGACAGCCGGGCGCGGAAGCAGTGGAGGATGTCGACGCGTGGGTGGAAGCATCACGCAAGAAATTCAAGCGCCGCGCGGACCTGGTGGAGAAATCGCTGAAGGCGCTGGAGTTGATCGTGTCGGACAAGTCGGAGCTGGCCAACGAGTGGGCGCAGACGGATGAACACGTGGCGTGGCGCGGCATGGTCGAACAATTGCGCGCCCGCGTGGCGGCATAGGGGGGAGTCATGACCGAGGAAAAGAAATACTGGTTCCCCGCGAAGAAATACGGCTGGGGTTGGGGCACGCCGGTGACGTGGCAGGGCTGGCTGGTGTTGCTGGTGTTCCTGGCGGCGTTGACGGGCGGGGCGCTGTACATCGATCCCAAGGTGTCGCCGGTGGGGTATTTTGTTTATGTGACGGTGCTGGGGGCGGCGTTTATCTGCGTTTGCTACAAGACGGGGGAGCCGCCTCGGTGGCGTTGGGGTGACAAGAAGAAATAACGTGTGGTGATTCAGACTTGGCTTGGCTGTCGGATGGAGTCGTGTTCTCCGTGACTGCCTCCGGTCAAGAGCGGACCGCCAGATCCGGTGGACGCGGAAGTGTTTCCAAGAACAATTCGGAGTGATTCGATGGCAGCAGATGTTGAGACGATGCTGTTCCCATGCCAGGGAGCATTTGCGCAGTGGCTGGCAGCCCACCACGATGGCTCTGACGGGGTGTGGCTGCAGCACGCGAAGAAAGGGGCTCCAATTCCTAGCGTGAGCTATCAGGAGGCATTGGAAGTCGCTTTGTGCTTCGGCTGGATCGACGGCCAGAAGCGTTCGCTCGACCAGCATCACTATTTGCAGCGCTGGACACCGCGTCGCCCACGCAGTCTATGGTCCAAGGTCAATCGTGAGAAGGCGCTTAAGTATATTGAAGAAGGTAAGATGCAGCCGAGTGGCCTGGCTGAAATCGAGCGAGCGAAAAAGGATGGTCGGTGGGATGCTGCGTACGATTCGTCCAGCATGGCGAGCGTGCCGCAGGAACTTCAGGCCGCGTTCGCCGAGCACCCCGGGGCAGCCGAATTTTTCGCCACACTTAATTCACAAAACCGCTATGCAGTGTTGTTCCGGATACAGACAGCAATAAAGCCTGAGACCAAGGTACGTAAGGCACAGGAATATGCAGCCATGCTGGCTCGGCAAGAGACGCTTCATCCGATCATGGCGAAGAAGCTGAGCAAGTCGGTCGAGGACGCTAAATAAGTGGAAAGAGGCGACTCGTCGCGGTGACGAAAGCAAACGGCCAATAGCTGACAGTCGTTTAAAGGGAGCGGCTCGTGGTGATACGGTATGGCAAATGATGGAAGCGTGATTAGCGTCAGCATGAAAGCGATCGCTCTCGGCCAGAGGTGTTCCTACAACGGCAAAGGTCCAAAGGCGCAAATGAAGAATCTCATCTTGGAAAAGACTGATCAGGTTCGCTGGTATACCAACATGCGCGACGTATTTGACGCCGCCAACATTGCGCCGCAAGACTACGACTGGTACGTCAGCGACATCGAAACGAACTGGAGGCCACCGGAGTTCTCGCCGGATGATCAATGGTTCACCGGAGACGAACTCGCGGCCTTCCTGCGTGCCCATGAGGTTCAGTTTATCTGGGCGGTATTCAGCGCAGTACCCAAGGGGCTTCGTCCGAAACCTGATCCGGCGCCATACGTTGAGGACAATCCGCGGTATTGGGACGGTACCGAACCGGAGCCGCAGCTAGAAGGCGCTTTGTTCGAAATCGCATGTTGGGACAGCAGTGGAACGATTCTGATCAACCTGCCTGAACAGGCCATCCATTCGTTCTTGATGCGATATCCAGACGCCAAGCCATTGGCGACCGCGCGTTCCTGAGGACCGCTGAGAGGTCCGCTATGGGGCGCAAGCCGTCCAGCCTACGACCGCGAATACGTCCCCGCCACCTTCGCAGCCGCCGCCATCGCCGCCATCGCCTTGCGCTACCCAACACTCGGGGGGCGTGTTCCTTACCTCAATCTCCGACCGGCTGGGCCGCAAGATATGCACGGGCCGCCGCAATTGACTCGACCGCCGCCAGGCGATCGTCTAGGGTGACGGCTTTCGTACCTCTGGACGTTCCATGCGTGTATTGGTTTCTATTCGTTGTGTGACTGAAACGCTAGAATTGCAGAATTGTACTTCTGGAAACTTCGCGTGAAAGTCGAAACCCCTTTGCTCGTTCCCGTGCTGGCCGCACTGCCGGTGTCAGCCTGCATGGTCATTCTGGGCCTGCCCGCCGTCAGTGATCACTATATTGTCGCCTTTCGTACGCTGTTCCTGGTCGCCTGCCTGCTTTGGCTTATTCCGCTGACGCTGCTTCAGCGGGCCATGTGGCGTCGCGATTGGTCCTTGCTGCGCATGGGATTGGTACTGCTGGTCATCACCTATGCCATGGCCATCACGAACGCCCTGCTGGGGCAGCGGTTCGGAATCGCGCTCGGCATGGAAACAGGCTATCAATGGGACAAGCTGGCACGTGGACTGGATAGCTGCTGGCTGGCGCTGATCGCCTTTTGTGCGGTCCATGCGGTCGCGGCCTATTACCTGTCGCTGCAACAGGTGCGATTGCATCTGGCCCAGGCGCAAGGCGCCGCGCGCGATGCCGAGTTGCGCGCGCTGCGCCTGCAGGTCAATCCACACTTCCTGTTCAACTCCCTTAACGCCGTGTCCGCGCTGGTGTCGGCCCAGTCCAACCGGGAGGCCAACCGCATGCTGGCGTCGCTGTCCGACTTTCTGCGCGCCACCCTGGCGCACGACGGCCGCCACGAGCATTCGCTGGCGGATGAACTGGCCCTGCTTGACGCCTACCTCGCCATCGAAAAAGCGCGGCTTGGCGAGCGCCTGCGCTTGACGATGAAGGCCGGCCCCGACCTGCTGGACAGTGTCGTGCCCTACCTCATGCTGCAGCCACTGGTCGAGAATGCGATCCGGCACGGCATTGCACCGCTGTCCACGCCGGGGCGGCTCGACATTCTGGTCGAGCGTGAGGGCGAGCGCCTGCTGATCGACGTGCGGAACGACGGCCAGAAGCATCCGCACTCGGGCACTGGCATCGGCCTGGCCAACGTCAGGGAGCGCTTGCGCCACCTGTATGGGACCGAGCAGCAGGTGGATGCCGGCTGGGGTATGGGAGGCCGCTTCCAGGTTCGCATCGCCATGCCACTGCGCGCCATGGAGGTGGGGGCATGAAGATCCGCGTCATGATTATCGATGACGAGCCGCTGGCCAGGCTGGCAGTCAAGGTCAGGCTGGCGCGGCGCGACGCCTTCGAGCTGGTGGGCGAATTCGGTGACGGCGCCAGCGCTGTTGAAGGTATTGTGGCGCTGCAGCCCGACCTGGTGTTCGTCGACGTTGAAATGCCAGGCAAGTCCGGCCTCGAGGTGCTGGCCGCGCTGCCGCCGGCGCAGCGGCCGATGGCGATCCTGCTCACTGCCTACGACAGCTTTGCTCTGTAAGCCTTCGAACTGGCCGCCCTCGATTATCTGCTGAAGCCGGTCGATGACGAACGCTTCGACGAATCGCTTGACCGCGCACAGCAGGCTTTTCCCTACCGCAGCCAGGGCCGTGCCGCCGCAGCGGCCGCAGAACCGGCGCTGAAAAGTTTCAGCGTGCGTGTCGGAGCGCGCACGGTGCTGGTGCCGGTTGCGGAGGTTGAGCGCATCGAGGCCGACGGCGACTATGCTTCCCTGCATGCGAATGGGACCACCTGGCTGGTGCGCGAACGCCTGCACTGCCTGGCCAGGCAGCTCGATCCGCGCCAGTTCCACCGCGTACACCGCTCGACGATCGTGCGGCTGGACATGATCGCCGAGCTGCGCTCGCTCACCAACCGGGATGCGTTGCTGCGCATGCGCGACGGCAGTGTCCTGCGCGCCAGCCGCACCTACATGCCCGCCCTGGCGGCAGCGCTGCAACAGCGCAGACCCGATTCGCAGTCCAACTTGGAGAATGTATGTTAGGTAAAAAGAAGCTTGTCGCTGGCGCCGTGTTGAGCATGCTGTTGTCGTTGCCCGCGCTCGCGGCGGATGACGCCCCGATGAATGCGTCCGATCGCACTGCGATCGTACAGACGCTGGTCGTGAAAATGAACGCAAATTACATCGAGCCTGCCGTTGCCGAACGGGTTGGCCGTGCGATTGCAAGCAAGAATGCCAAGGGAGGCTATGCGTCCGCCGCCAGCGCGAAAGCGTTGAGTGAGGCGCTGGCCAAGGACTTGCGCGAATTCAGTGGTGACAAGCACTTCGGCGCCAGGGTGTACGAAGGATTCAGTGAGTCCAGCGGTGTTGCCGACCTGCCCAGCCGTGCCCAGATCGAGGAATGGCGCGAGCAGGCCGCGCGGCGCGGGTATGGCATCGAGAAGATCGAACGCCTTCCCGGTAACGTTGGCTACATCGAGCTGCGCAATTTCGGCGGCCCGGAATTCGTGGGCCAGGCCTACACCGCGGCAATGACGCTCATGGCGGGAACGGATGCGCTGATCCTCGACCTGCGCCGCAACGGTGGCGGCAGCCCGGACAGTGTGGCTTACCTGATGAGCCACTTTTTCCCGGTCGGCGATCATCGGCACCTGATCGACATGTACAATCGCCCGGACAATACGACGCAGCAGTTCTGGACTGTGCCGACCGTCGCACAGCGTTACGACAAGCCGGTGTACGTGTTGACCTCCGCACGGACCTTTTCCGGTGGGGAGGATTTCTCCTACGGCATCCAGGCGCATAAGCGCGGGACTCTGGTAGGGGAGGTTACCGGCGGCGGCTCCAATCCCGTGGGGTGGTACAGCGTGGGACATGACATTGCTGTTGCGATCCCGACCTCGCGCACGACCAATTTCGTCACTAAAACCAACTGGGAGCATGTCGGCGTGAAACCGGACATCGCGGCGCCTGCGGCACAGGCGCTGCAAACGGCGCATGCCGCCATCCTGCGTAATCTGGTCGCTTCCGCAAAGGAAGACAAAGGGCGCACCGAGCTGCAACGCCTGCTCACCATGGTCGAGAAGGGAGAAACCGACAAGCCAATCTATACCCTCAGGGGTGAGCGTTAATCGATCAACCTTGCTCTCTTCGAAGCCGTCACGAATGACGGCTTCCGACACCACTTTTCTTTTCGCTGTCAGCATCGACCAAGGTCCACCATGGGCTCATCAACATAGCGCCCGGTCTCCTTCCTGCAGCCAGAAGCCCCAGCGCGGAAAACCGCCGTCTTCCTGAGACAGCATCAGCCACGTGACGCCGCTGTTTTTCACGCCGGCCACTTCGGACGCCAGTTCGTCCAGCGCCAGCGCGGAAGCCGTGAAACCGGCTGTGTCTTCCTTTTTGATAGCCTCAAACAGGGCGCCGGACGTCACCCGGCGGAGGACCGGCGCCTTGCCGGGACCCATAGGCGCGCCAGCATTTGTGCTTCGTGGTTGATAATCACCGGGGACAAAACCCCCAGTTCTGCTGCATTTGCAGCGCTTGCCGCGCCCAGCGCGCAGGCCAACATCAGGTATTGCGGGAACTGCATGCCGTCTCCAGTGCGGCATGAAGAAAACGCCATACCAGGCCGGTTGCCAATGCACGGTCAAAGTGGCATTGTGTAGCTTGGCATCAACAATTCGGGACTATCGTGAGTACTACGCTGTATTCGGCCTTTGTGCCCGTATTTATTCATTATCTGCAACAACTGCACTCAACGTTGGGTGTTGCAGAAAACCACGAGCGCCGCACGGGCAGGGCGCTGGTCGGCGCCGCGCTGGCGGAGGGCATGTTCCCGTTTGCGCAGCAAGTGACCACCGCGTGCGGCTTCACCGTGCGTGCCGTTTGCCCGTTGCTGGGCGCCGATTTGCCGGTGCTGGCTGGCGGCGACCAGGACTGGAACGCGCTGCGCTTGCGCATCCAGTCGACCGTCAGCTTCCTCGAACAAGTGCCTGCCGATAAGATCAATGCGGCGGAGGATCGCCAGATCGTGACGACGGCCGGGTTGGTCTCGCCCGTGTTTTCCGGCAGCGACTATGCGCTGTCCTATGCGTTGCCCAACTTCTTCTTCCACCTGGTTACCGCGCATTCGATCTTGCGCAGCCACGGCGTCCCGGTGGGCAAGGAAGACTTCGACGGTTACCACCAATATCAGGCGGGTTTCAACTTCCCGCAATCGAAATAAGGAATCCCATGCTGCAAATGCGACCCGGCTGCGAATGCTGCGACAAGAACTTGCCCCCGGATGCGGCAGGCGCCCGCATCTGTACCTTTGAGTGTACGTTCTGCGCCGACTGTGCCGACACGGTATTGAAGGGTATCTGCCCGAACTGTGGCGGCGAACTGGTGGCCCGTCCGCGCCGTCCCGCCGAAAAACTGGCAAAATATCCCGCTTCCACCGAACGTATTGTCAAACCCGCCGGGTGCGGCAAGACCCCCTGAATTTAACGCTATGAGCCTGCAATCCGTCCGCGAATTTTTCGCAGCACGTCAACTCGACATCCCCATCATTGAACTGGAAACCAGCACCGCCACGGTGGCGCTGGCCGCCGAAGCGCACGGCGTGGAGCCGGGCCGCATCGCCAAGACGCTGGCCTTCCGCCTGGCCGAAGGCCGCGTGATCCTGCTGGTGGCGGCGGGCGACGCCCGCATCGACAACCGCAAATTCAAGGAAGTCTTTGGCAAGGGCAAGATGTTGCCGGCCGAAGATGTGGTGGCGTTGACCGGCCACCCGGTCGGCGGCGTGTGCCCGTTCGGCCTGGCGCATCCGCTGCCCGTGTACCTGGACCAGTCGCTGCAAGCCTATGACGTGGTGTTGCCGGCGGCGGGCGACGTGCATACGGCCGTGCGCATCGCGGTCGCGCAACTGGCGGACATCACTGCCGGCACGTGGACCGACGTCTGCCAGGTGCCCGTCGCCGAAGCGGCTTGACGGCGAGGCCGGCCGCTTGCCATGCGTTATTACCCGGAAGATGACACGGAAGGCGGCACGGCCGCGCTGGCGGAATTTCTCGCCGCGCACGGCAATGTGCTGGTGCTGACCGGCGCCGGCCTCTCGACCGCGTCCGGCATTCCCGACTACCGCGACAAGGATGGCGTGCGGCGCGGCAGGGCGCCGATCCAGGGCCCGGATTTCCGGCGCTCGGACGCCGTGCGCCGCCGCTACTGGGCGCGCAGCCTGCTGGGCTGGCCGACCCTGTCTGGCGCGGCGCCGAACCCCGGCCATCTGGCGCTGGCGGCAATGGAGCAGAGCGGCAATATCGGACACGTCATCACGCAAAACGTCGACGGTCTGCACCAGCGCGCCGGCAGCCAGCGATTAATCGAATTGCACGGCAACATCCACCACGTGGTGTGCCTGGCGTGCCAGGCGCGCTATGCCCGCGCCGACATCCAGCAACGGCTGCTGGACGACAATCCCCACTTGCACCGCGCGGAGCAAGAGGTCAAGGCGCTGCCGGATGGCGATGCGCAGGTCGAGCCGGAAGCGCTGGAGCAGTTCAATATTCCCCACTGCGACCGGTGCGCCGGCGTGCTGCAACCGGACGTGGTGTTCTTTGGCGATAACATTCCCGCCGAACGCACGCAAGCCGCGCTGCAGGCCATGGAACAGGCCGATGCGCTGCTGGTCGTGGGGTCGTCGCTGATGGTGTTTTCAGGGTTCCGCTTTTGCCGCCTGGCGGCGCAGGCGGGCAAGCCGATTGCCGCAATCAATGCGGGCGTGACGCGGGCCGATGAACTGATCGGATTGAAAGTCGCGGCGGCGGCGCAGGTGGTGCTGCCGCGCCTCGCCGAAAATTACTGCATCAGCATCGAACGCACGATGCCTTCCTTGGCCAGCGCGTAGTCGTGGGCGGCCAGCACGAAATTCGTGTTCGGCTGGATGACTTTCACGTTGACGAACACCATGTCGCTGGTCTCCGCATAGGAACCGACGACCACCGCTTGCGCCTTGTGTGCCTGCGCCATGTCGTTGACTTCGCGCGTCAGCATCATTTCACCCTGGTTGCGCTTCATGTAGACGCTGTTGCGCAGCTTCATTTCCAGCATGTTCATCTTGCCCTGCGCCAGGCGGGTGGAAATCTGTTCGGAAATCAAGCGGCCCAGGGTCGTGGTCTGCTCCAGCGCGTCGATATTGACGACGGTTGCCATGATCAGTGGCTTGTCCGCGACAAGCTTGCCGTTCAGCTGCGCCATCAGCGCATCGGCAGCCTTGTAATTCGATGCGATGAACTGGTTCGACGACACCGTCGCATAATTGGTTTCTTCTTTCGGCTGCGGCAGGATCGAAGAGCACGCGGCCAGCAACAGCGGCACGGAAAGCAAGGTTGCGGTTGCCAGCTTGCGCATTATTTGTCACCCCGGATCGTGAAAGTTTTAAAGGCTTTGTCGTCTTCTTCCGGCAAACCGTACAGCGAGCGGTCGCTGTCCGCCACATAGTACGCCGAGCTGTTGCGGGCGTAAAAACGGTACTGGTCGGAAACGGAAACGGTGACGATCAATTCGGTTTTCGGAATCGGACCGGTGCCGAACTGCCCATAGTTGTAGTTATAGACTTCGTGCGCCGCCACGCCGCCCGCTGTTGCCAGGATGGGATCGGACGTGGCTGCCAGCATCCAGACGCCGACGGCGATCGCGGTCGGCATCGCGCCCGGCAGTTTTTGCGCGCGTTGCGGTGAGAACGTCAGCGCCTGCACGTCGACATCGACTTTCAGCGAACCGGCCGGCACGCGCGACACGACATAGCCGGATTTCACCAGCGCCGACGTGATGTGTTCCGTCAGCGCGCGCTGGAATTGCGATGCTTCCGGCGGTGGTTCCGATACGTAATACGGACGCTGCGGCGCCTTGCGCAAGTCTTCCGTCAAGCGCTGTTCGATGGTGCCGGCAATCGCGCCCCAGTGCGCCGCCGCTTGCAGCTTGGGCTGCGCCGACGTGGGGAAATTGGTGGGCGTGGGCGCCGGTGCATAGCGGTTGGCGCATCCGGCCAGCAGCGCGGTGGCCGCCAGTGCGGCCACGACGGCCATGGTGGCAGGCACGCCTGCAGTTGATTTCGCCTGATTCACTTTTGCCATGTCGTCCTCGCCTGGGTTGATGCGCATACTTGCCACCCCAGTTTATCACGTATGTTTCTAGGGAGAAAATCGACGCTAACAAAAAGCCCGGCGCGAGGCCGGGCTTCATGCCAATTCGTGGCGCATTAACGACGATGCTGTTTCATCGCGGACGCGACTTCGCGCGACGCGTCGCGATCTTTCTCCGAAGCACGCTTGTCATGCTGCTTCTTGCCCTTGGCCAGGCCGATTTCGCATTTGATGCGGCCGCCCTTGTAGTGCAGGTTCAGCGGCACCAGCGTGTAGCCGGAGCGGGTGGCTTTGCCAATCAGTTTATCCAGTTCGTGACGGTGCAGCAGCAGCTTGCGGGTGCGCACGGCATCGGGGCGGATGTGCGTGGAGGCGGTCGGCAGTGCGCTGATGTGGGCGCCAAACAGGTAAAGTTCGTCACCTTTGATGGTGACGTAGGCTTCCTTGATCTGGACCTTGTTGTCGCGGATTGCCTTCACTTCCCAGCCTTCGAGCATGATTCCCGCTTCGAAGCGGTCCTCAATGAAGTAATCGTGAAAGGCTTTTTTGTTATCGGCAATAGTCATGGGTGGGTAAATACAAGCTTGTTTGTTAAACTACGGTCTCTGCAGACCAACATCATAACAACGGTAACACAATGGCAGTAGTGCATAAGTCGGTTATTCTTGGCTTTTCAGCCGAACAAATGTTCGAACTGGTGGCCAAGGTCGAAGATTATCCCAAATTTCTGCCATGGTGTGGCGGCGTCGAGGTGCGGGACCGTAGCGAACACGGTGTCGTGGCCAGTGTCGCTATCCATTACCACGGCATTCACCAGAGCTTTACCACGTCCAACGTGAACACGCGGCCGACCAGCATCCGCATGATCCTGGTCGATGGTCCCTTTAAAACCCTCGATGGCACGTGGACGTTCAAGCCGCTGCGGGAAGATGCGTGCAAGGTGGAACTGGACTTGCACTATGAATTTTCGAGCCGTATCCTGGAACAGGTGATCGGGCCGGTGTTCAGCATGATCGCCAACAGCTTTGTCGATTCCTTCTGCAAACGGGCGGAGACCGTGTATGGCAGCTGAGCAAATTAATGTGTCCGTTTGCTATGCCACGGACACCATTGAATTCCTGCGCGAACTACGGCTGGAGGCCGGCGCCACCATTGCCGATGCGCTGAAGGTCAGCGGCCTCGCATATGAAGTGCCGGGTATCGATTTACCGTCGATGACGGTGGGGATTTACGGCAAGAAGAAAACGCTGAAGACGGTGTTGCGCGAGCATGACCGCGTCGAAGTGTACCGATCCCTGATTGCCGATCCAAAGAACGCGCGCCGCCGCAAGCCCGCAAAAAAACAGGATTGATACGCCTCCCCGTAGGGCGGTTTGCGCGCAGCGCAAGCCGCCGTGCGTGCGCCAACGCGGCGCCAGCAGGCGGCATTGTAAATGCCGCCCTACGGGGACATAGCACCTCAACTGCAGACCGAGTGGCCTGGCAAATGTTCAGAACCGGTGGCGCAATCCAATCGCCAGTTGCCGGTTCCCCGTCCCCGGTTCCTCGCTGTTCCCCGCCGTATGTCCCGCGCCATTGCGGTTATGAATCAGCACATGCGCCGCATACACATCGGTACGCCTGGAAAACGCATACGCCGCATAGAGCGCCGTTTGCAGCGCATCCTGGTCGAACCGCGTGCGGTCATCCTTGTGCACCACGGTGGCGATATATGTCCACGCGCCGCGCGGCACCGACACACCGACCAAGACATCATTGCTGGATGAAGAAGCGACCGGCGCCACCCCGCCAAACGGCGCGCCCGCACTATTCAATGGCGACGAATTCGGCCCCCGGTTGACGCCGTAACCCGCGTACAGCTTCACCACCTGCCAGTCAACATTCGCGCCCAGCAGCCAGTTGCGCGCCGACGGTGCGTCCGGCGCCGTGGCTGTCACGTTGCTGCGGTTGTGCAGCGCCAGCCGCACATTCAGCGGGCCGTTGCTGTAGCCAAACGAGCCGCCGAACTGGCGCCCGATGCTGCTGTTGCCGGCAGCTTCGCCGGCCACCACCATGGCGTCGCCGCTGAAACCGTTCCAGCTATTGCTGCGATAGAGGATGGAATTGCCGGCGCGGAAGCCGCCCGGCGGCATCAGGTTGTTCGAGCGGCCGATGCCGTTGCGCAGCGGGTCGATCACCGTGTTCAATGTGGTGAACAGCGGCGTATCCTGCAAGCCGACGCTGACCGCGCCAGCCTTGCCGCGCAAGCCGACGATGCTGGTGCGGCCGAACAAGGTGCCGTTCTGGGTGGGAACGCCGGTATCGGCATGGATGCCGCCTTCGATGACGAAGAATGCGGACAAGCCGTCGCCCAGGTCTTCGCTGCCTTTGAAACCCCAGCGGCTTTGCGTGGCCATGCCGCTGGTGACGCGGGTCGATACACCGTTGATGCCGCCACGGTCCTGGGAAATGCCGACGTCCATCACGCCATAAAAGGCGATATCGGACGCGGCGCTGCTGCCGGCCGCGCACAGGGCGGCCAGCGCGATGATGCGCTTCATATTGTTGTCTCCGGAATGCGGGAAGCGGCGGGCCAGGGTGCCCAGCCGTGAAGGAAGAGTTACTGGGCAGTGGCAGGCACGGCGCTGGCAGGTTCGGGATCGGGAATCGGCTCGATCTTGCCCAACACGAACACGAACGATACGATGCCGACAATCAGGATCACACCGGCCACCAGGAAGGCATTGGCGAACGAGTTGGTGGCGCCGACGATCATGCCGGTGACGATCGGGGCGGCCGCGCCCATCAGGTTGTTGGCGAAATTCATGATGCCGCCAATGGTGCCCGCGCCGCCTTTCGGGGCGATCAGCGAAGGCAGCGACCAGCCCACCGGCGCCGCGGCAGCCAGGCCGCCCAGTGCGATGGAAATCCAGAAGATGGCCCAGGCCGGGTTGGTGGTTTGCGTGGCGCCGAACACGGCCAGGCCAAACAGCATGCCCGTCACCAGCACGCCCTTGCGCACCACGGATTCATTCTTGCCCTTGGCGATCAGGTGGTCGATCAGCCAGCCGCCCACGATCAAGTCCGTCACCGTGGCCACCATCCATGGAATCGCGGCATAGCCGGCCGACTTCAGGATGCTCATGTGCATGGTCTGCACCAGGTAGCCGGGCAGCCACGTGAGGAACAGGTAAAACGTGTAGCCATAGGCGGCAAAGCCAATGGTCAGGCCCCAGATCTTGGTTTTCGTCAGCAGGTAGCCCAGCATGTTCAGCGCGCCCGTGTCGGACGGGCCTTCAGGTGCGGCGCCGCCCTGGCGGATGTAGTGCAGTTCTTCCTTGCTGAGGTTTTTGTCCGCGCTCGGATCACGGTAAAACACGTAGAACGCGATGAAGTACGCGAAGCTGAGGAAGGCGGACAGCGCGAAGCCGTAGCGCCAGCCATAGGCCACGATGGTGACCGCCACCAGCGGCACGCCGATCACGTTGGAAAACTTGGCGGCCGCGTCGAAGATCGCCGTGGCCATGCCCCGTTCCTTGCGGGGGAACCAGTAGCCGGTGGCTTTCGAGCTGACCGGAAAGGCCGGCGCTTCGGCGATGCCCAGCAGGATGCGGGCAATGAAGATGCCGGCGAAGCCGCTGGACAGGGCCGTGATGGTGGAAGCCAGGCCCCACAGGAACGCGCCCCAGCGGCCGACAGTGGTGGGGCCGAAGCGGTCCAGCACCATGCCGACGGGGATTTGCAGCAGCGAGTAGGACCAGGCGAAGGCGGAAAACAGGATGCCCATGTCGACCGGCGACAGGTTGAAGGCGGCCTGGATCTGCGGCGCCGCGACGGACAGGCCGATGCGGTCGATGTAGTTGATCAGCACACCGATGCCGAGCAGGGCGCCGATGCCCCAGCGCCGCTTGGGAATGTTCTTGGTGATGGCGGTATTCATTGTGTCTCCTTGGGAATGTGGGGTGCTAGCGCTGCGCTATCTCGAGGATGGCTTCGGCCAGTTGTTGCGGTGCGGCAGTGATGTCCAGCGTGACGCCGGTCTCGTCGGCTTGCAGGGGTTGCAGCGCCTGTAACTGGCTGTCGAGCAGGGCCGGAGGCATGTAGTGGTCCTTGCGGGCGGCCAGGCGCTGTGCGATCACGTTGCGTTCGCCCTTCAGGTGGGCAAAGCGCAGCGCGGGATCGCCTTCGCGCAGCAGGTCGCGGTAACGCCGTTTCAGCGCCGAGCACGAGACGACCAGGCTGGCGCCGGTTCCCCGCGCGGTGGCGATTTCCTGGCGCAGGCATTGCAGCCACGCGGCGCGGTCGGCGTCATCGAGGGGGATGCCGGATGCCATCTTCGCGACATTGGCGGGCGAATGGTAATCGTCGCCTTCGATGAAACGGGCGCCGAGGGCTTGCGCCACCCGCCGTCCCACTTCGCTTTTGCCGCTGCCGCAGACACCCATCACGACCCATCGGCTTGCTTGTTTTATGTGGTTCATTTCCGTTGAATTATGAGTTTGACATCAAAATGATAGCGCTATCAGTGATGCGAAGTGTCGGCCATCGTGAACGCTTGGTCAAGAAATTTGTATGCTGCGGCGCAGCATGCATGCGGATTTCGCATGGCATGCCGGCGTGGGGGAGGGTGTTTGACTGGGTGGCTGGCGCTTACGCGCTTTCCCGCGCCATCACCGTGAAACCGAGGTCGATATGCTGCTGTTCAGGCGCTTCGCCCCTGATCAGCGTTTGCAGCAGGGTGGCGGCTTCGAAGCCGACTTTATAGCGCGGCGTGGCGATCGTGGTGCATGACGGATGCATCAGCGCCGATGCGGGTAAATCATTGAAGCCGCAAATTGCCAGTTGCTGTGGCACGACAATGCCGCGCCGCTGGCACTGGAATATCGCGCCGTGCGCCAGGTCGTCGTTGCAGCAAAAGATCGCGTCGAGGCCCGGCATGGTGGCGTGCATGCGCTCGACCAGTTCCGCGCCCAGTGCAATGGTGGACGGATCGGGCACCATCATTTCCAGCGTCGGATCGAGCTTGCCCGCTTCCGCCATGGCCATCCGATAACCTTCCTGGCGCTTGATGGTGCGCTCGTCCAGTTGGGCACCCATGAAGCCGATGCGCTGATACCCCTTGTCGAGCAGGTAGCGCGTCATCTGGTAGCCGGCCTGGATTTGCGAAAAGCCGACGGAGACGCGGTCCGGATCGGTGGAAATGTCCATCATCGACACCACCGGCACGCGCGACGTCGCCAGTGTCTTTTCCACGCCCTTGCTGTGCGACAGGCCGGACAGCAGGATGCCGTCCGGGTTCGATTGCATGTAGACGTTCAGCAGCTTTTCCTCTTCGGCGTCGGAATAGCGCGTGTTACCGATCAGGATCTGGTAGCCATACGGATCCAGCGCATCCTGGATGCCCGCCAGCACGGCGGTAAACACGGCGTTCGACAGCGACGGCACCAGCACCACGATCACGTTGGATTTCGACGACGCCAAGGCGCGCGCGGCGCGGTTGGGCACATAGCCGAGTTCTTCGACCGCCTTTTCCACCCGTTCGCGCAGCAGCGACGACACGAGTTCCGGCTGGCTGATGGCACGCGACGCGGTCATCGTCGCCACGCCGGCATGGGCGGCCACCGCCGCCAGGGTTACACGGCCGCTGGCGCGGCTCTTGCCATTCGAAGTTCTGCTCATTGGTTCTTGTTCTTGTCTGCTAAAAAACTGAGTGTACGGTCAGCGCGCGCATCCCGCCAGTACTGCTTTGTTTTGCTTGCTGCGTTCGGCCCGCTGCGCATCGGTCAGGTAGCCGCGCTGGCCATCCTTGTCGAATGTGCTCATGCGGACGCCGGATTCGAGCGCCAACTGGTTGCTGCGCGCATTCTCGCAGTTGGCCGACTCCGACGATTTCTGCGCCGCTTCCTGCGCCGCCTTCTGGCTGGCGGCGGCTGCTTCGGCCTGCCGCTTGGCGAAGTCCGCATTGCGTTCGGCCAGCGTGGGCGGGCGTTTTGCCTTGTCCTCCGCACTTGCCTTGCCGCTGTCGGCCGTGGGCGCGGCTGCGTTGGCGGCAGGATTGTCGGCCGCTGCCGGTGCGGGCGCGATTTGCGCATTGCGCGGCTGGCGCAGGATGCGGTTCAGCGGCACCGAGGGCGGCGGCGGCTGGTCCGACAACTGCTTCATGCCCTTGTCGTCGATCCAGATGTACGGCGCCTGGGCGTGCGCCACCGGCGCGGTGCAGGCAACGGCCAGCAGGGCGCCTGCCAGCAGTCGGAGTTGTGAGAGTTTCATCATGGCAACCTTTTTCATGTCGGCCTGATTCTCCATGAAATACCTTTGAAGTCAACCGTAAGCACCGAATTTCCACCGGGTAAAGACTAAATGGCTGATTTTCTGTATAATCTACTTTTGCGCCAATAGGAAATGTACTATGCGTTTACTCCAAAAAGCACTCACCTTCGATGACGTGCTGCTCGTTCCAGCGTATTCGAATATCCTCCCTGCGGATACGTCCCTCAAGACTCGCCTGACCCGCAATATCTCGCTGAACATCCCGCTGCTGTCCGCCGCGATGGACACCGTGACGGAAGCCCGCCTGGCGATCGCCATGGCACAGGAAGGCGGCATCGGCATCATCCACAAGAACCTGAAACCGAAAGACCAGGCCCGCGAAGTGGCCCGCGTCAAGCGTTTCGAGGCGGGTGTGCTGCGCGATCCGATCACGATTCCGCCGGATATGAAAATCCGCGAAGTCATCAAGCTGACGGAGCAGTATGGCATTTCCGGCTTCCCGGTGATAGAGGGTAAACAAGTAGTTGGTATTATCACCAACCGCGATTTGCGCTTCGAGCAGGAACTGGACGCGGAAGTGCGCGCCAAGATGACGCCGCGCGACAAGCTGGTGTACGTGAAGGAAGGTGCGGACACCAACGAAGCCAAGCGCCTGATGAACAAGCACCGCCTGGAGCGCGTGCTGGTGGTCGATGACCAGTTCGAACTGCGCGGCCTGATCACGGTAAAAGACATTCAAAAGTCGACCGAACACCCGAACGCATCGAAAGACAAGCACGGCAAGCTGCTGGTTGGCGCGGCAGTGGGCGTGGGCGCGAAAGATGAAGAGCGGATCGAACTGCTGGTTGCCGCCGGCGTGGACGTGCTGGTGGTCGACACCGCCCACGGCCACTCGCAAGGCATCCTGGACCGCGTGAAATGGATCAAGGAACGCTTCCCGCAAGTGGACGTCATCGGCGGCAACATCGCCACGGCAGCCGCCGCCAAAGCGCTGGTCGAATACGGCGCCGATGCGGTGAAAGTGGGTATCGGTCCTGGCTCGATCTGCACCACCCGTATCGTGGCCGGTGTCGGCGTGCCGCAGATCACCGCGATCTCGAACGTGGCGCAGGCACTGGAAGGCACGGGCGTGCCATGTATCGCTGACGGCGGCATCCGCTTCTCGGGCGATATCTCGAAAGCGCTGGCAGCCGGCGCCTCGACCGTCATGATGGGTTCGATGTTTGCCGGTACCGAAGAAGCGCCGGGCGAAGTGATCCTGTACCAGGGCCGTTCGTACAAATCGTACCGTGGCATGGGTTCGCTGGGCGCGATGTCCGATGGTTCGGCCGACCGCTACTTCCAGGACGCCGCCATGAAGCAGGACAAGTTCGTGCCGGAAGGTATCGAAGGCCGCGTCGCCTACAAGGGCTCCGTGCTGGCCATCATCTTCCAGCTGGTGGGCGGCGTGCGCCAGTCCATGGGCTACTGCGGCTGCGCCACCATCGACGAACTGCGCGAAAAAGCGGAATTCGTTGAAATCACGTCGGCCGGCATGCGCGAATCGCACGTGCACGACGTGCAAATCACCAAGGAAGCGCCGAACTACCGTTCGGAATAAGCTCCACGAACGCTGGCACCTGCGCAACGCGGTGCCGGCGTTGTTTCACCAGAATTACCCTTGGTTGTACCCATTTCCCAAAGCTTTTACCCACATCCATGCACTCTAAAATCCTCATCCTCGATTTCGGTTCCCAGGTCACCCAGCTGATCGCCCGCCGCGTGCGCGATTCCGGCGTGTTCTCCGAAGTTTATCCATACGATATCGGCGACGACTTCGTGCGCAACTATGGCGCGTCCGGCGTGATCCTGTCCGGCAGCCATAACTCGACGCTGGAAGGCGATTCGCCGCGCGCGCCGCAAGCCGTGTTCGAGCTGGGCGTGCCGGTGCTGGGCATTTGCTACGGCATGCAAACCATGGCCGCGCAACTGGGCGGCAAAGTGGAAAACGGCCTGGTGCGCGAATTCGGCTACGCCGAAGTGCGCGCCCGCAGCCATACCAAACTGCTGGACGGCATCAACGACTTCGTGACGCCGGAAGGCCACGGCATGCTGAAAGTGTGGATGAGCCACGGCGACAAAGTGCTGGAAATGCCGCCAGGGTTCAAGCTGATGGGCGACACCCCGAGCTGCCCGATCGCCGCCATGGCCGACGAAGACCGCCGCTTCTACGCCGTGCAATTCCACCCGGAAGTCACGCACACCGAGCAGGGCAAGGCCATCCTGGGCCGCTTCGTGCACGAGATCTGCGGCATCAAGGCCGACTGGAACATGCCGGACTACATCTCCGAAGCCGTGGAAAAAATCCGCGCGCAAGTGGGTACCGATGAAGTGATCCTGGGCCTGTCGGGCGGCGTGGATTCGTCCGTGGCCGCCGCGCTGATCCATCGCGCCATCGGCGACCAGCTGACCTGCGTGTTCGTCGACCACGGTTTGCTGCGCCTGAACGAAGGCCAGATGGTGATGGATATGTTCGCCAAGAACCTGGGCGTGAAAGTCATCCGCATCGATGCGGAAGACCAGTTCATGGGCCACCTGGCCGGCGTCACCGACCCGGAACAGAAGCGCAAGATCATCGGCCGCGAATTCGTTGAAGTGTTCCAGGCTGAATCGGCCAAGCTGGTCAACGCGAAATGGCTGGCGCAAGGCACGATCTATCCGGACGTCATCGAGTCGGCCGGCAAGGGCAAGAAAGGCCAGACCATCAAGTCGCACCACAACGTGGGCGGCCTGCCGGACACCATGAAGCTGCAATTGCTGGAACCGCTGCGCGAACTGTTCAAGGACGAAGTGCGCAAGCTGGGCGTGGCGCTGGGCCTGCCGCATGACATGGTCTACCGCCATCCGTTCCCGGGCCCGGGCCTGGGCGTGCGCATCCTGGGTGAAGTGAAAAAGGAATACGCCGATCTGCTGCGCCAGGCTGACGCGATCTTCATCGAAGAGCTGCGCAACACGCCATACGAAGCCACGGTGGTGCCGGGCTTCGACCAGGACAGCGTGCCGAAGAACTGGTATGAAGCGACGTCGCAAGCGTTTGCCGTGTTCCTGCCGGTGAAATCGGTCGGCGTGATGGGCGATGGCCGCACCTATGAATACGTGGTGGCGTTGCGTGCGGTGCAGACGCAGGACTTCATGACGGCGCATTGGGCGCATTTGCCGCACTCGTTGCTGGGTAAGGTGTCGAATCGCATCATCAATGAGGTACGCGGGCTCAACCGGGTGGTTTATGACATTAGCGGTAAGCCACCTGCGACCATTGAGTGGGAGTGACAGCGTATTAACTGTCGTTGCGGTTTGTAATTAAATAATGGCTCCGCTCGGGGCCATTATTTTTTCTGAACGCGGCCGGCGCCAACACCGCCCACGAGAGCATCGCGGAACCAAATAAGCGCTGCGGCGATGCAGGGACCGCGTCATTGCCCGCGGCGCCGGAACTGCGTCGGCGTCAAGCCACTCCAGCGATAAAACGCGCGGCCAAATGCCTGTGGTTCGCTATAGGCAAGCTGATTGCTGATTTTCTTCACCGAATCTGTCGAATGGACTAACAGGTAGGCGGCGCGGTCAAACCTGACCTTGTCGATCAGTTCGGAATACTGGACCCCTTCGTTATTGAAATGCCGGCGCAGGCTGCGTTCCGAGCAATTCAACTTGGCCGCCATGGCTTCGGCGCTCGGATAGTAGTCGAGGCTGGCCAGGATATTGAGCGTCCTTTCGCGCCACGACGTGGGGCCGAAGCGGAATGCGGAGGCGCGGCACTGTTGGTGAAAAACCTGATAGCTGAAGTTGCTGTGCCCGGTGTTGGGCATCTTGCCGATCTCGTTGTCGAAGCTGACCAGCGTATACTCGTTGCCGAAATTGACCGGACAGCCAAGCTCAGCCGCATAACGCTGCGCATCGCCGGGGGCGGCATAACCGAACGTGACTTCACTGACATAGGCCCCGGCCGCCGGCCCGAAAATTTCGACCAGCAATTGTTGCGTCCCGCGGATGCTGAGGTCGATCAGCAAGCGATAGAGTCTCCCCAAATCGGTGACCGGACGATAGCGCACGACGGTTTTTCCAGGTGACACGGCGCCGATCAGCTCCGACGTAAACCAGCGGTTGGTCAATGGATGGAAGCGTCTTAGCAAATAGCCGGCATGCCCCACATTGCGCGAATTTCTCAGCAATCCTCCCATCATGCCGATCGCATTGACGTTGATACGGGAGCCGAGTTCAAGTCCGGCCGCGCCCGGCTGTAACAGACGCTCGATATTCGCGTAGATGGCCAGTTCCTGCGCTGCGCTTAACACGCTCTCGGGCCGGTCCCAGGTCTTGCTGTCCAGGTGCGTTCCCGCCAACACGTCGCCCAAATCATACCCCTGCGCAATCATGTCTTGAATGCAAAAGGGCAGCAGTACATGGATGGGTAAGGCGGGGCCGGAAGAATTCATTATTGGGCAGATTTTCAGGTGATGGCCGGAATTGTTACGAAAGTGGCCGTTTCGAGCCTCGGAACAGCCGCGTGGCCCCGGTATATTTTGCTGACCCGACGCTTGAGCGTCCAGCATTAAAGCAGTTTTTATATGTTGGCAGCGCGATATTTTTTCTAAAGAAGCGGGAAATAATTCTTATTAACAGGAGACGACATCATGACCAAAGTAGCCAGCAGCAAGACATCCGGCAAGTCCACAGACGCGGTATGCACGGACGTGTCCGCCGCCCCGTTTGAAGCGGGCGGGGCGCACCGGCAGGCATTCCCGACGGTCGGCGGGCGCGTCCAGGAACGCCTGACGCAACCGGGCAAGCCGGCATGAGAACGGGCAATTCCCGCGCAGCCGTGCAGGAGGACCTGACACAGGCTGGCCCGGCTGGACCGGGTTGTTCCATCGATAGCGGAACGGTCGGCAAGGCCCCGGTCCCGGCAGTCGCCTCCGGCGCGAAGGCCGCCCTGTTCACGCTGTTTCTGATTAACTTCCTGAACTTCTTTGACCGCACGATTCCCGCCGTCGTGCTCGAACCGATCCGCAGGGAGTTCGCGCTCGACGACATGATGCTGGGCCTGATGGGCACCACATTTACGCTCATCTATGCGCTCGCCGGCTTGCCGCTGGGGCGCCTGTCGGACCGGGTCAGGCGCACCCGCGTGCTGGCCGGCGGCGTCTTCGTGTGGAGCCTGATGACCGCAGCTTCCGGCCTGGCGTGGAATTTCGCCTCTTTCCTGCTGATACGCCTTGGTGTGGGAATAGGCGAGGCAAGCTGCGCGCCGGCGTCCAATTCGATGATCGGCGATCTGTATCCATCGAAGCAGCGGGCGCGGGCGCTCGGCCTGTTCATGCTCGTTCTGCCCCTGGGCAGCCTGGCCTGCTTCATGCTCGTCGGATATCTGGCGCAAAACTATGGCTGGCGCGCGCCGTTTTACCTCGCGGCCGTGCCCGGCTTCGTCGTGGCCTTGCTGGTGCTCCGAGTGCGCGAGCCGGTGCGCGGCTCCCAGGAGGGCCATATGGCGGGCAAACTCGCGCCGGTAGCCCGGCCATACCGCAGCGTGCTGGCGATTCCGACGCTGTGGTGGATCATCGCGTCGGGGGCCGCGGTCAATTTCGCCTCGTACGCCTTGAGCACGTTCCTGCCGTCCCTGATGGTGCGTTACCACCACGTCAACGTGGCGCAGGCGGGCATGGTGGCGGCCATCGTGTTAGGCGTGACGGGCCTGGTCGGCTTGACGGCTGGCGGATGGATTGCCGACCGGGTGCACCAGGCTTTCGTGCGCGGGCGCCTGATGCTCGGCGCGATCTGCCTGCTGGCCTCGGCGCCTTTGCTTTGGCTCGGCCTGACGCGCGCCGCCGGCGACGTGGTCGCGGTGACGGCGCTGCTGTCACTTGGCTGGCTGTTGTACTTCATGTATTTCGTGACCGTGTATGCGTCGATCCAGGACGTGGTGGAGGCGCGTTTGCGCGCGACGGCGATGTCCGTGTATTTCTTCTTCCAGTACATACTCGGTGCGGGCTTCGGCACCATCGTCACCGGGGCGTTGTCGGACTGGCTTGCCGCACGGGCCATGCAGGCAGTACATGCGCCGGCCATGACCGACGGGTTCCGCGCCATCGGCCTGCAAGGTGCGCTGAGCCTGGCCGTGCCGGGTGCGATTTTCATCACCGGCCTCGCATTGTGTTTCGCGGCGCGCAGCTTCGCCGCCGACGCGGCGCGGGTCGCCCCGCTTAACCGCCCCTCGTCGTCAGTATCGGGGCTTTGAAAACTATTCTGGAGAATTGAAATGCGAAATGTATTACGGGCAATGTTATTCAGCGTTGCGCTGGCCGTGACCGGGACCGCCGGCGCGACCGAGCATGCCACCAAGGATGACGCGGTAGCGATGGTGCACAAGGTCGTCGCCTATATCAAGGCCAACGGCAAGGATAAGGCGATTGCGGAAGTCAATATACCGAAAGGCCGGTTCGTGGACCGCGACCTCTATGTGACCATTGGCGACGGAGTCGGAACGGTATTGGCGCACGGCGGCAATCCGAGGTTGGTTGGCAAGAATCTGACCGAAGTGAAGGATGTCGATGGCAAGGCATTCGTCAAGGAAGGCGGTGAAATCCTCAAGACGAAAAACAGTGGTTGGGTTGACTATAAGTGGCCAAATCCCGTGTCCGGCAAGATCGAATCGAAGTCCTTGTATTCTGAAAAGTTCAACGACCTTGTCATCAGTGTCGGTGTTTATCAGGATTGACGCGATAAAGCCCTGTTTTTACGGGGCTTTATCTTTTGAGATGTCGCATTGACAGGTCAACGCGGCGCGCTGGCAGTCCCGTCGGCCCGCCAGTCCATCAGGAAGGAGGCCTTCGGTCATTTTTGACACGCGTGGCAAAATCTCGCACGGATTTTGAAGTTTTAAGACATTGCCGGCAAGCCGCGCGCTCCTTATATTTGGGAATCCCCTCTCATTTCCCCAGGAAGCGCCATGACCGACTTGTCCGATGCCAGCAAACTGAACGGGTACAGCGTCACCAACAAGGTGCGCTTTGTCACCGCGGCCTCGCTGTTCGACGGGCACGATGCATCGATTAATATCATGCGCCGCATCCTGATGGCCAACGGCGTCGAGGTGATCCACCTAGGCCACAACCGCTCGGTGGACGACATCGTCACCGCGGCATTGCAGGAAGATGTGCAAGGTATCGCCATTTCCAGTTACCAGGGCGGGCACGTCGAGTATTTCAAATACATGATCGACCTGCTGAAACAGCGCGGCGGCGCACATATCAAGGTGTACGGCGGCGGTGGCGGGGTGATCGTCCCAAGCGAAATCGCGGACTTGCACGCGTATGGCGTGGCGCGCATCTTCAGCCCCGAGGATGGCCAGCGCCTGGGCCTGGTCGGCATGATCCTGTCGATGATCCAGTCCTGCGACATCGACCTGTGCGGCCACGCGCCCACCGCGCTCGATGCGCTGGCGACGGGCACCATGGAACAGCGCCAGCGGCCGCTGGCGCAACTGATCACGGCGCTGGAAAACGGCCAGGCCGCGCCGGAACTGGTGCAGGCGGTGCGCCAACGCAGCAAGGAAACGGCGACTCCCGTGCTCGGCATCACCGGCACCGGCGGGGCCGGCAAGTCGTCGCTGACCGATGAACTGGTGCGGCGCCTGCGGCTGGACCAGGGCGACGCGCTGCAACTGGCCATCATTTCGATCGACCCTTCGCGCCGGAAATCCGGCGGCGCCTTGCTGGGCGACAGGATCCGGATGAACGCCATCGGGCCGTGGGGAGGCCGGTCGCGGGTCTTCATGCGCTCGCTGGCAACGCGCGAGGCCGGCTCGGAAATCTCGGCGGCCTTGCCCGATGTGATTGCCGCCTGCAAGGTGGCGGGATTCGACCTGGTCATCGTCGAGACATCGGGTATCGGCCAGGGCGACGCGGCGATCGTGCCCCATGTCGACCTGTCGATGTATGTCATGACGCCGGAGTTCGGCGCCGCCTCTCAGCTCGAGAAAATCGACATGCTCGATTTTGCCGACGTCGTCGCCATCAACAAGTTCGACCGCAAGGGCGCGCTGGACGCCCTGCGCGACGTGGCCAAGCAATACCAGCGCAACCGCGAACTGTGGAGCCAGCCCACCGATACCATGCCGGTGTTCGGCACCCAGGCTTCGCGCTTCAACGATGACGGCGTCACCGCGCTGTACCAGGCCTTGCTGCCGAAACTGGGCGCGCTGGGTTTGAAGACGTCGCCCGGCACGCTGGCGCCGGTGGCGCGCCGCTTTTCATCGGGCAAGAACGCGATCGTGCCGCCGGCCCGCACCCGCTACCTGGCCGAGATCGCCGACACCGTGCGCGGTTATCACGCCTTCGTGCGCAAGCAGGTGGCGCTGGCGCGGGAACGCCAGCATTTGCTGGAAACCCGGCGCATGCTGGCCGAGGCCGGGCAGGCCGCCGATCTCGATGGCTTGATCGACGAGCGCGAATCCCGGCTAGATCCGCAAGCCCGCAAACTGATCGCCGGCTGGCCGGCGCTGCAGGAAGCCTATGCCGGCGACGACTATGTCGTCACCGTGCGTGGCAAGGAGAGCCGCACCCGCCTGGTGGCGACGACGCTGTCCGGCACCCGGATCCGCAAGGTGGCGCTGCCGCGCTACCAGGACCACGGCGAGATCCTGCGTTTCCTGATGCTGGAAAACGTACCCGGCGCCTTCCCATATAGCGCAGGCGTGTTCCCATTCAAGCGGGAGAACGAGGACCCGACCCGCATGTTCGCCGGCGAGGGCGACGCCTTCCGCACCAACCGGCGCTTCAAGCTGGTCTCGACCGGGATGGACGCCAAGCGCCTGTCGACCGCGTTTGATTCCGTGACCTTGTATGGCGCCGATCCCGCGCTGCGGCCGGACATTTATGGCAAGGTCGGCAACTCGGGCGTGTCGATCGCCACGCTCGACGACATGAAGGTGCTGTATGACGGCTTCGCGCTGTGCGATCCGACCACGTCGGTCTCGATGACCATCAACGGCCCGGCGCCGACCATCCTGGCCATGTTCATGAACACCGCGATCGACCAGCAGATCGACAAGTTTATCGAAGAAAACAAGCGCCAGCCGGGCGCCGACGAAGCGGAGAAGATCCGCGCCTGGGTGCTCAGCAATGTGCGCGGCACCGTGCAGGCCGATATCCTGAAGGAAGACCAGGGGCAAAACACCTGCATCTTCTCGACCGAGTTTTCGCTGAAAGTCATGGGCGACATCCAGCAGTATTTCGTCGATCACGAGGTGCGCAATTTTTATTCGGTATCGATCTCCGGCTACCACATCGCCGAAGCGGGCGCGAACCCGATTTCCCAGCTGGCTTTCACGCTGTCGAACGGTTTTACCTTTGTCGAAGCGTACCTGGCGCGCGGCATGCGCATCGACGATTTCGCGCCCAACCTGTCGTTCTTCTTCTCGAACGGCATGGACCCGGAATACACGGTGCTGGGCCGCGTGGCGCGCCGCATCTGGGCGGTCGCCATGCGCGACAAATACGGCGCCAACGAACGGGCGCAAAAGCTCAAGTACCACATCCAGACCTCAGGGCGCTCGCTGCACGCGCAGGAAATCGACTTCAACGACATCCGCACCACGTTGCAGGCGCTGATCGCGATCTACGACAACTGCAACAGCCTGCACACCAATGCCTACGACGAGGCGATCACCACGCCCACCGACGAATCGGTGCGGCGCGCACTGGCGATTCAACTGATCATCAACCGCGAGTGGGGCCTGGCGAAAAATGAAAACCCGAACCAGGGCAGCTTTATCATGGACGAACTGACCGACCTGGTCGAGGAAGCCGTGCTGCAGGAATTCGAACGGATTGCCGAACGCGGCGGCGTGCTGGGCGCGATGGAAACGGGCTACCAGCGCGGCAAGATCCAGGAAGAGTCGATGTTGTACGAACAGCAGAAACACGACGGCACGCTGCCCATCATCGGCGTCAATACTTTCCGCAACCCGAACGCCGGCGGAGCGCCGGCCACGATAGAACTGGCCCGTTCCAGCGAGCAGGAAAAACAATCGCAATTGCAGCGCCTGGCGCAGTTCCAGGAACGCAACGCGGCGCTGGCGCCCGCCATGCTGTCCCGGCTGCAACAAGTGGTGATTGACGATGGCAATGTGTTTGCCGTCCTGATGGATGCAGTGCGGGTCTGCTCGCTGGGGCAGATCACCGAAGCCCTGTTTGCCGTGGGCGGGCAGTACCGGAGAAGCATGTGATGGCGGCCGCGCCGCAGGCCGGGCGCGGGCCGATGGCAGACAGGGGAGGGACAGACGATGCGGACTAAACGAGACCAAGTGCGGCGCATACGCCTGGTCACCGAATGTGAACTGGACGGTAATTGCAAGGGCTGGGACGGCAGCACCACGTTCCGGTTGTGCAATGGCGAAGTGTGGCAGCAATCGGCGGTCCGGGTCCGGCGCCTGCATCTTGCCAGCCCCGCGGTGCGGATATGGCGCATCGGTGACGCCACGCTGCTGGAATTCGAAGGCGCGCGCGAACTGTTGCCTGTCAAACGGCGGTTCGATCCGGCGGCGGAATGACATGCGCCAAGAAAAAAGCGATCATGGATGTTTTTATTGACCGGTCGTTGCCCTTGGTCCAAGATGCGGGAATGTGTGACTCATGGACCAGGCGACGATGAAAGACGCTGAAACAGTAAAACCGGCCGGGGCGGCCAAATCCGTGGCCAAATCCGTGGCCAAATCCGCAGCCGGGACCAGGAGCAGGGCCAGGGCGGAGTCCTGGCAAGCCGAGAAAAGCCAGATGACGCGCGACGCGATACTCGAGGCCACGGTGCAATGCCTGGTCGAGATCGGCTATGCGCAAACTACGACAGAAAAGATCGCCAGGCAGGCCGGCCTGTCGCGCGGCGCGATGACCCATCATTTCAAGTCGCGCGCGATGGTGTTCAATGCGGCGGCCAAATACATCATCGAAAAACGCGCGGAAGAGTACGAGCGATTGATCGGGGGCATCGTCGTGGCGCCTGGAACCTTGCCTACCGAAAAGCATATGCGCGAGACGATGACAGTTTGCCATCAGTACTATGCTTCCCCAACGTTTGTCGCCCTGCATGAACTGCTGCGCGGCGCCCGCACCGATAAAGGCCTCAAACGCGCGATGACGGCGCTGGAAAAGTCGCTCGACCAGAAAATCTCGGACGCCATGCTCAGGCGCTTTCCCTACCTCGCGGCGGTCGAAGAGACGCGCGAGATGCTGATGGACCTGATCATGTCGTCGATGCAGGGCGTGGCGGTGGACATGGCGCCGCACCTGAAAAAGGGCAAGCGGCTCGAACGCCTGCTCGACTTGCTCGCCGCCATCGCGATGCGCGAGTTTTCCGCAGCCTACGCGGCATCCGATACCGCATCCCTTACCCTCGCGTAGGCAAACGCCTGCCCGTCCCACAGCGCCGGCCTGGCCGGCGTTCGTGTCTCCAATTACAAACAATTCAGAATGTTTGTATTTCAATGCTCCCGCTGCAAGGCCCGCCGGACCGCCGTTGCGAACCGCGCGCCGTGAATAGAATTATCTTGCCGCGCCATTTTGCTTGTGGCATATTCATTTGAAAATTGACACGCGTTGCAAAATTAGCGGCGCGGCCAAGCAAGGTTCCCGCCAGAGGAACCTCCCGCCCAGCCCAACAATGGAGACCAGCATGTTGAACGAAAAAGACGTCCTGACCGACGTGGTCAAGCGCGCCCTGAAGCACGTGGACGCCGGCACCACCGACAGCGCTGACGCGCCGTACCGCCACCCCACGTGGACCTATACCGACCCCGACCTGTTCGAAGAGGAAAAAGTCAAAATTTTCAGGGCAAGTCCGCAAATGGTGGGTTTCAGCTGCGACTTGCCGGGGCCCGGAACGTACGCCACCTTTGACGACCTGGGCGTGCCGGTGTTGCTGGTGCGTGATAACGACGGCAAGGTCAACGCCTACCTGAATGCCTGCTCGCACCGCGGCGCGCGCCTGAAGGAAGGTTGCGGCAAGGCCAATTCCATCAGTTGCCCGTACCATGCGTGGGGCTTCGATTTGAAGGGCAAGCTGCGCACGATTTTCAAGGAAGACAGCTTCGGCTGTGTCGAGAAATCCTATTACGACCTGGTGCGCCTGCCGGTCGAGGAAAAGTATGGCGTGATTTACGTGGGCCTGGACCCCGATATGAAGTTCAGTATCGACGACCACCTGGGCGACCTCGCGCCATACTTTGCCATGTGGAACCTGGGCGACATGAGCTTCGTCAACATGCACGAATTCCACATGGATACCAACTGGAAGCTGGCGCTCGATACCTTCTGTGAAGGCTACCATTTCGGGCCCCTGCACAAGGACAGCGTTGGCGACTACACCATGGGCAACCTGTCGCTGTACGACCGCTTCGGGCCGGAACAGCGCCATCACCGGATGACGTTCGTCCATGTCTCGATTGCCAGCCTGAAGGAAATCCCGCCGGAGCAGTGGACCACGGGGATTTTCGACCACTTCGCCTTTGTCCACTTCATCTATCCGAACATCTCGCTGCTGGTGTCGCCCACCGCGGTGGAATTCTTCCAGCTGTATCCCGGCGCCACGGTCGGTGAACACCTGACACGCTACCGCTGCTACTGGCGCGGCGACCTGAACCGCCCGAACGAGGGGCTCGACCCGCAGTCGCACTTCCAGTTCATCCGCGACGTCGTCGCCAAGGAAGATTACTGGGTCAGCGCCAACGTGCAAAAAAGCCTGAACGCCAACATCAAGCCGTTCAACACGTTCGGCAAGAACGAACCGTCCTTGATCAACATGCACAAGACCTTCCTGCGCGCGGTCGGCAGGACGCCGGCCGAGGCGCCGCTGGAAAAAGTCGGCGCGGACTGAAGCGCCGACACATAGACCCGGCGCCGGGCGCCAACCAATACCACGAGGGAGGGCAGGGTATGAGCATTTTTCTGCAGGCGACACTTGAAATCGACGGCGCCGGTTACCAGCGTTTCATCCAGACCATGGCGGAGTGGGTGCCGATCATCGAATCATCGGGGTGGAAACTGAGCGCCGCTTACATGCATCGCACCGGGCGTCTCAATACCGTGATCGACATCTGGGAACTCGACGACCTGGCCCATATGGACCGCGGCTTCCAGCACCTGATGGCGCATCCGCGTTTCGGGGAATTCAAGCAGGTGCTGGACGCCACCGTCAAAAGCGAGACGTTGGTTATCCTGCAAAAGTTTTCTTACGCGTCCTGACACATGGGCGCCGTGAACATGGGCCTCAGAATGCCCGCAGGACAGGCGCTGTGGCAGGCCAAACTCAATCCACCGTCAGTCAGCGCATCGCAGGTCGAGCGCGCGGCGATCCATGCCCGTGTCGGTGGTGCGCCGGCGGCCCGGCTGGTGCTGGTGCGGGGCCCGGCCGGATTCGGCAAGACCACGGCGATGATCCAGATGCGCCGGAAAATGGAAGACAAGGGCGTCGCCACCGCGTGGCTGACGCTGGACCAGGCCGACAACGACGCTTCCCGCTTCCTGTCCTGCCTTGATACCGCTGTCGCGCACCTGGTGGCAGGCGAGCCGCCGGGCGCGGCGGCGGCCCGCCCGCCAGCGTCGCCGCGCGACGTGGTGCTGCGCCTGGCCGACGCGCTGGCGGATTTCGAGTCGCCGTTTGCGCTGTTTTTCGACGATTTCGAACACGTGCTGGACCGTGTCGTGCTGGGACTGGTGCGTGAAATCCTGCTCCAGCTGCCGCGCAACGGACACATGGTGATTGGCTCGCGCACGCTGCCGGCGCTTGGCCTGGGCCAGTTGCGGGCACGCGGCCAGGTACTCGATATCGATGCGTCGCACCTGCGCTTTTCACTGCCCGAGACCGGGGAATTCCTGCAGCAGCGGCGGCATTTGCCATTGCAGCCCGAGCAGCTGTCGACCTTGCACCAGAAAACCGAGGGCTGGGTTGCCGCGTTGTGGCTGGCGTCGGTCGCGCTGGAGCGGCGCAGCAGTTATGGCGATTTCATCGGGCATTTCTCCGGCTCCAACCAGGCGGTGACCCAGTACCTGGCGGACGACGTGCTGGCCCAGCAACCGCCGGCGCTGCGCGACTTCCTGCTGCGCACCAGCATCCTGCGCTACCTCGACGCACCGTTGTGCGACGCGTTGACCGGCCGCACCGACAGTGCCGCGTTGTTGCGCGAGCTCGACAGCGCCAACCTGTTCCTGACGCCGATCGACGGCGAACAGGCGGCGTACCGCTACCACGGCTTGTTCGCCGATTTCCTGCAAGGCCAGCTGGCCAGCGAACGTCCGGGCCAGGCCGCGCAGCTGCACCTGGCCGCGTCGCGCTGGTTCGCCTCGCAGGGGCGGCCGGTGCCGGCCATCGACCATGCTGTCGCCGCCGGAGATGCGGCGCAGGCGGTATGCCTGCTGGCCCGCCACGCGCAGGCGCTGCTGGCGCAAGGGCGGATCCGCCTGCTGACGCGCTGGTTCGATGCGCTGCCCGAAGCGGCGCTGCATCCCCATCCCGACCTGCAGGCCGTGCGGGCCTGGGCCTTGTGCATGATGCGCGGGCCGGGAGAGGCGCTGGCGCTGCTGGAACGCTACGCATGCGGCCGGCCCGACGGTCCTGGTCCTGCGGTGTCGTTTGTCGCCCTGCGGCCGGTATTGCTGGCGATGATGGACGACTACGAGCAGGCCAGCGCCATCGGCGGCGACGCGCTTGCCGCCGTGCCGGCCGGCGACACCTTCGCCCACACGGTGCTGACCAACGCAATGGCCGATGTCTATTCCGTGCTTGGCCAGTACCAGCAGGCGCGCAAGCTGCTGGGCGCGGCGCGCCTGCGCCAGGGCGAGTCCGGCGCGTTCAACGCGATGTACTCGGAAGCGGTGGAAGGCATTATCGACCTGCATGAAGGACGCATCAGGCAGGCCGGTGCGCGCTTTCGCATGGCCTTGCGGGCCTCGCACCAGGGCAGCTACAGCCAAGCGCATGGCAATGCCTGGGCCGGCGTGCTGCACGCGAATGCCCTGTACGAGGCGGACGATTGCGCGCAGGCCGAACACTTGCTGAACATTTACCTGCCGCTGGCCATCAGTGCCGGCATCCAGGACCACATGATCAGCGCCCACGTGACGCTGTCGCGCATCGCGTTCCAGCGCGGCGACGTGGACCTCGCGTTCCAGACCCTGACGGAACTTGAATACCTCGGGCATTGCCGCAGCCTGCCCCGGCTGGTCGCCGGCGCCCGGCTGGAGCGGGCCCGCGTGTATGTGCTGCAAGGCCATTTCGATGCGGCAGGGGCCGAACTGGAACGGGCCGACGACCGTGCCCTGTGGTTGCGTCTGAAGGGTCTGCGCCTGCTGGCCCACGATATTGAATACCTTGAGTTGGGACGCTTGCGCTGGGAAGTCGCGGCCGGGCGGTACGCGGCGGCGCTGCCACTGCTGGAGCGCGAAATCGCGGCGGCGCAGGACGGCGCGCGCCACCGGCGTGCGCTGGCGTTGTCCCTGTTGCGGGCGGTGGCCCTGTTCCGCAATGGCGACCAGCGCGCCGCCCACGCGGCATTCGGCACGTTGCTGCGCGCGACGTGCAATGAGGGTGCGGTCCACCTGATCCTCGACGAGGGGCCGCAAGCCGGCGCGCTGCTGCGCAGCTACGTCGCGGCCCAGTGCCAGGGCCGGCCGGAGCAGGGCGATCCGCTGTTCGCCGAATATCTACAACGGCTGCTGCAGGGCTTTGGTCCCGCCGCCGAACCCGACGGAGCGGAAGGGGCGGGCGCGCCGGCGGTCAAGCTGGCCGAACCGTTGACGCGCCAGGAATTGCGCGTGCTGGCGCTGCTTGCAGAAGGCTATTCGAACATTGCGATCGGCGAAAAAATGTTCGTGTCGGCCAATACCGTGCGCACCCACCTGCGCGGCATCAACGCCAAGCTGGGCGCCACCAGCCGCACCCAGGCCGTCGCCGTCGCGCGGCGGCTCGGCGTGATCGGCTGAACCTCCGATTCAGCGCCCGGTGCGCCGGCGGCGCATCGGCCTGCGGATTGAAGCGCTTATCGGTCAAACGCCGCCGCGCCCGCTGCCAGCCGCTGGCGGCATTCCGCGACCATGCGCTGGATCAGTTCGTCGCACGTGGGAATGTCGTCGATCAATCCCACCACCTGGCCGGCCCACACCAGGCCGGCCTCCGGTTCGCCCGATTCCAGCGCGGCGCGCCCGCGCTGCCCGGACACCAGCGGCTGCACATCCTGGAATTCACATCCGCCCGGGCGCCGTTCGAGGGCCACGACCTGGTCGGAAATGCTGTTCTTCAACACGCGCCCGGTGTTGTGCAAGGTGCGGAAGATCAGGTTGGTGTCGCGCTCGCCGGCACGCACCAGGGCCTGCTTGATGCCATCGTGGATCGGCGCCTCGCGCGTGGCGCAAAAGCGCGTGCCCATGTTGACGCCCTCGGCTCCCAGCACCAGCGCCGCGGCCAGGCCGCGGCCGTCGGCAATGCCGCCCGAAGCCAGCAGCGGCACTTTGACCTGGCGCGCGGCCGCCGGAAAGAGCACCAGGCCACCGACATCGTCTTCACCGGGATGGCCCGCGCACTCCAGACCGTCGATGGAGATGATATCCACGCCGTGCCGCTCGGCCGACAAGGCGTGCCGTACCGCCGTGCACTTGTGGATCGACATCAGGCCGGCAGCCTTGGCCATGGTAATGAATTCCTTCGGGCTGCTGCCGGCGGTCTCCAGTATTTTCACGCCGCTGTCGATGATGGCCTGCAGATAGGCCTTGTAGGGCGGCGGGTTGGAGGTGGGCAGGATCGTCAGGTTGACGCCGAACGGTGCGCTGGTCAGCGAACGGCAGCGCTCGATTTCGTCGCGCAGCGCCTGTGGCGTGGGCTGGGTCAGCGCGGTCAGGATGCCCAGGCCGCCGGCATTGGACACGGCGGCGGCCAGTTCCGCGCGGCCGATCCACATCATGCCGCCCTGCACGATCGGGTAGTCGATGCCCAGCATGCGGGTCACCCTGGTCCGCATGGCGGGTTGGCGTAACGGTGCGCGGGGCGCTTGGTGATCTGCGGAAGGGTGGTCCATGGCGTTTCCTTGTGGCGTTGAGAGTAAAGGCAAGCGTAGCGGCATGCAGTTCGCGCATCAATCGTCTGAACAGACGAAGTCGCGCCGGCCGTATCTGGATATCATCGGCTTCGATCCTGACCCATTACGTACCCATCAAGCAAACACCATGGCCATTGATTTCCAACCCTGCTGGACCGACACCGAGCTTGAACTGTACCGGGATATGGTGGTGCGCTTCATTGAACAGGAAATGCAGCCCGACGACGGCGCGGCGCGCCATCGCGGCCACGTCGGCCATGCGATCTGGCGCCGCGCGGGAGAAGTCGGCCTGCTTTGTTCCGACATCCCCGAGGCCTGGGGCGGCGGCGGTGGCGATTTCCGCCACGAAGCGGTGCTGTATGAGGAAATGGCGCGCCGCAGCCTGACCGGCATGAGCGTCTCGGTGCACAGCATCGTCGCCCATTACATCCTGAACCACGGCACCGAGGCGCAAAAGGCGCGTTACCTGCCACGCATGGCGCGCGGCGAACTGGTCGGCGCAATCGCCATGACCGAGCCCGGCGCCGGTTCGGACTTGCAGGGCATCCGCACCCGCGCCATCCGCAGCGGCGACGACTACGTCATCAACGGCGCCAAGACATTCATCACCAATGGCTTGCTGGCCGGCCTGGTGCTGGTGGTGGCGCGCACCGCGCCGGAACAGGGTTCGCGCGGCATCTCGATCCTGATCGTTGAAACCGCGGATTGCCGGGGCTACCGGGTTGGCCAGCCGCTGGACAAGATCGGCCTGAAGGCGCAGGACACGTCGGAGCTGTTTTTCGACGACGTGCGGGTGCCGGCCGACAGGCTGCTGGGCGGCGAGGAAGGCAGGGGATTCGCGCAGCTGATGGCGGACTTGCCTTACGAACGCCTGATCATCGCCGTGATGGCGGTCGCGATGATGGAGGGCGCGTACCACGAGACACTTGCCTATGTGCGCGAACGCACGGCATTCGGCAAGCCGGTCGCGGAATTCCAGAACACGCGCTTCAAGCTGGCCGGCATCGCGACCCATGTCAAAGCCGCGCGTACCTTCATCGACCGCTGCGTGCAGGACATGGTGGCCGGAAAGCTCGATACCGTCACCGCGTCGATGGCCAAGGCCTGGGCCACGGACTTGCAGGGCAAGGTGATCGACGAATGCCTGCAACTGTTCGGCGGCTATGGCTATACCAACGATTATGTGATCGGCCGCATGTACGTCGATGCGCGCGTCCAGCGCATCTATGGCGGCACCAATGAAATCATGATGGAAGTGATTGCGCGGGCGCTGTAGGTTTCCCGTGCGTTCCAGAGGAGAAGCAAACCATGTCAGAAGATCCATATGTCATGTTCGAGGTGGACGGTGCGGTGGCCATCGTCACGTTGAACCAGCCGGCCAGGCGCAATCCGCTGTCGCCGAAACAGGCGGCGGAACTGCTCGCGATCCTGGCGCGCGTGCGGGACGACCGCTCGCTGCGTGCGCTGGTGCTGACCGGCGCCGGCAAGTCCTTTTGCGCCGGCGCCAACCTGGACGACATGGCGGCGCACGCGCTGCCGGGCAAGTCGCTGGGAGAGGCGACGTTCGGCACCATGGAGGCCTTGTCGAATCCCGTGATCCTGGCCTTGCAGGAATTGCCGGTGCCGGTGCTGACGGCCTTGAACGGCGGCGCGGTCGGCGGCGGCGCCGGCCTGGCGCTGGCGGCCGACGTGGTGATCGCGGCGCGCTCGGCCTACTTTTACCTGCCGTCGATGCCGCGCCTGGGCCTGGTGCCCGACCTGGGCGCCAGCTGGTTCCTGCGCCAGCAGGTCGGCCGGGCGCGGGCGATGGGCCTGACCTTGCTGGGCGACCGCCTGGACGCCGAACAGGCGGCGCAATGGGGCCTGATCTGGAAGTGCGTCGACGATGCCGACCTGCATGCCGAGGCGCTGGCGCTGGCGCGGCGGCTGGCCGCGCTGCCGGCCCATGCGGCGCTGGAAACGCGGCGCGCCGACCGGGCGGCGGGCAGCGCGTCCCTGGCGCAGCAGCTGGCCTACGAAGCGGCGCGCCAGCGCGAACTGATCGACAGTGAATGCTTCGCCGAAGGTGTGCGCGCGTTTGGCGGCCGGCGCGATCCGGTGTTCCCGGGCCGTTGATGCAACGCCAACCGGACATCGCATGAATACGCCGACGGAGATGGGCGGGAGTCCAGGATTCGCGCCGCAACGGATCGAAGCACACTTGCGTGACATGCTGCCTGGCCTGCGCGGACCGATGCGCATCGCGCCGCTGGGAGGGGATGACGCGTGCTACCGCATCGGTTTCGACGGCCGCTCGCTGCTGCTGCGTATGGCGCCGCTGCCGGTATTGCGGCGCGAATACCGGATCCTTGCGGCGCTGGCGGCCAACGGTGTGCCCGCGCCGAAGACGTTGCTGGTGTGCGACGATCCGCTGGTGGCTGGCGCGCCGTTCCATGTCGCCGCGCTGCCCGGGGGACGGGTGTTTTCCAGCGATGGCTTGCCCGAGCTGGCGCCGGCACAGCGGCGCGGCCTGTATTTCGCGCTGGCCGAAACGCTGGCGCGCCTGCACCGGGTCGACTGGGCCGCGGCCGGCCTGGCCGACTACGCGCGGCCGGGACATTTTTTTGCGCGCGAAGTGGCGTATTGGCGCGACCAGCCCGGTGTGCGGCGACGGCCCGACCTGGCGCGCGTGGCGGACTGGCTGGCGGCGCATGTGCCCGATGATGATGAAAGCGCCATCCTGCATGGCGATGTCCGGCTGGGCAACTTCGTTTTCGATCCGGGCGGCACGCAAGTGCTGGCGCTGTGCGGCTGGCAGCGCGCCGCGCTTGGCCACCCGCTGGCCGATGCCGCACACAGTTGCCTGCCGTGGCAGCTGACCCGGGCAGCGTCGGGCATCCGCGATCTCGACCTGGCGCGGCACGGCATACCGACGCAGGCGGAATACCTGACGCATTACCGGCGTTGCGGCGGCCACGCCGAGGGCGTGACCAACTTCCACCTGGTGTTCGCGCTGTTCCGCGCGGTGCAGGAGCCGCCCGGTGGCGATGCGCGGCATGGCGTTGCGCTGGTGCGCCGCGCGCTCGAACTGATCGACGGCGCCAGCCCTTGACGACGATCACCGGCAAAGCCGCCACATGGCGTTTTTTAAGACTATCGAACAGGAGTGGAACAATGACACACAACATGGTGGCGCCGGGACTGGTCGCCGGCGCGGGCGCGGATGCCAGGCTACTTGGCGGCAAAGGCCGGAGCGACGGCAGGATCGTGTTTCCCATGCCGACCGGGCCGGAAGCGGAACGCTACGAGCAGGTGGAACTCGCCGCCGAGGGCGCCTTGTGGTCGTTCACGGTGCAGCGCTTCGCACCGAAGCGGCCCTATGACGGCCCGTCCGGCGAGGCCGAATTCAAACCCTATGCGGTCGGCTACGTCGAGCTGGCGGGCCAGTTGATCGTCGAAGCCCGCCTCGACACGGAGGACTTCGCAGGCCTGCGCATCGGCATGCCGATGCGCCTGACCCTGCTGCCATACCGGCGCGGCGCGGACGGCGCCGAGGTCCTGACCTATGCTTTCCGCCCTGTTGGCCCCATCCCTGAGGAGAAACCATGAGTAACCATGTACGTGTGATCGGGACCGGCATTCATCCGTTCGGCCGCCACGACGGCAAGACGGGCCTGGACCTGGGCGTGTTTGCCATCCGCGAAGCGCTGGCCGACGCCGGCATCGGCTGGAACGATGTGCAATTCGCCTTTGGCGGCTCGGCCGCCTCCGGCGACGCCGACGCGGTGCTGCCGCGCATGGGGCTGACCGGGGTGCAATTCATTAACGTGGCCAACGGTTGCGCCACTGGCGGTTCGGCGCTGCTGGCCGGCTACTGGGCCATCAAATCGGGCGAATTCGACCTCGGCGTGATCGTCGGCTTCGATAAGCACCCGCGCGGCGCATTCAATGCCGACCCGGCGGCGGCGGGGTTGCCGATGTGGTACGGACAAACCGGCATGATGCTGACCACGCAGTTCTTTGCCATGAAAATCCAGCGCTACATGGCCCTGCATGGCATTTCCGCCGATGCGCTCGGGCTGGTGGCCGAGAAAGCCTATCAGAACGGCGCGCTGGCCCCGCATGCGTGGCGCCGCGAGCCGGTCAGCTTTGACGCCATCATGGGCAGCCAGATGGTGTCGGATCCGTTGACGAAATTCATGTTCTGCTCGCCCGCGGAAGGGGGCGCCGCACTGATCCTGGCGTCGGAACGCAAGGCGCGCGAACTGGGCCTGGACGGCCCGCTATTGCGCGGCGCGGCGGTGCGGACCCGCCTGGCCGGCTCGTTCGAAGTATTCGCGCCCTCGCTGGAAATCGAACGGGCGCCATCTCCGACGCAAATCGCCTCCAAAGCAGCCTACGACATGGCCGGCGTCGATCCGGCGGACATCGATGTCGCGCAAATCCAGGACACGGAATCCGGCGCGGAAATCATGCACATGGCGGAAAACGGCTTCTGCGCCGACGGCGAACAGGAAAAGCTGCTGCGGGAAGGCGCGACCAGACTGGGCGGGCGCTTGCCGGTCAATACCGATGGCGGTTGCCTCGCGTGCGGCGAGCCGATCGGCGCCTCCGGCCTGCGGCAAGTGGTCGAGAACGTGCAGCAACTGCGCGGGCGCGCGGGCAAGCGCCAGGTCGAAGGGGCCCGGCTGGCCTATACGCAGGTGTATGGCGCACCGGGCATGTCGGCCGTCACGATCCTGGAAGCCTGACATGGCTGGCGGCCCTTACTCCACGCCCGCCATATCAGCCATCCCGGCCGCTTCAACCGCCGTGGCCGGCCCGGCGGCGCGGCGCTTGCGCAGCGCCAGTGTGCGCAGGGCGCGCGCCTGCGCTTCGCCGGTGGTCGCGCCGGCCGCCAGCACGAGGAAACCGCGCACCGCTTCATCCGCCATGCGCGCCACGCCGATGTCGCCGATGGCCCATTTGCGCATCACGGAAAATGCCAAGTCGGTCATGTCCCCCTCGATCTGTTCGCGCGACAGGAAGGGGCTGATTTCCCGGCGCTGCTCGAGTTGCAGCAGCCACGGCCGGGAGTTCCCATATGACAATTCCCGCATCATGGTGATGGTGTCCCGGTGTACCGTCGGTGCGAAATACAGGTCCATCACCGCCTTCAGGTAATTGCGCTTGCGCCCGAAATGCATGCACACGCGCGCCAGCCGTTCAATCACACCTTCCATGGTATCGGGCGCGGTCGCGAACTTCATGCGGGAAAGCTGCGTCAGGTAGGTTTCCTGGATTACCAGTCCGACCAAGCGGTCCTTGCTGCCGAACGCGTTGTACAGCGTGCGCTGCGCAACATTGGCGCGCTTGCTCAGCTCGCGCATGCTCAGGCTCTCGATGCCGTTCTCTTCAATGACGCGCCTGGTTTCATCGAGGATGCGCTGGCGCCGCTCCTGCATCAGGGCGCTGTCGTAGACCGGTATCACGCCGGTGGGAGCGGCGACAGCTGGTTTATTGCCGGACTTGCTGCGCGGATTGCGCGGGGTAGTTGCCATGGTTATTGACCTTTTGTGGTACAGGCTGCGCGGTCGGCACGGCACAATTCGTCGCTTCGGACGAAGCCGGAAATCCGCTGCAACCGTAGACTGGTTGTCATGTTGCAGCGGTTCCCATCGGCGTCCATCCATTTTTGAAAAATATAACATGAATCAATATTTGCACCAAGGGCAAACCGTGCAGGCCATGCGGCTGGATAACGGTATTGCCGAGCTGTGTTTCGACCGCGACAGCGAGGCGATCAATAAGCTCGACCGGCTGGCGCTGGCCGAGCTGCGTGCGGCGCTCGCGGCCATCGCCGCGGCGCCCGGCCTGCGTGGCGTGCTGGTCACCAGCGCCAAGGAAGTGTTCATCGCTGGCGCCGACATCACCGAATTCGGCGCGCTGTTCAAGCGCCCGGAAGCCGATATGCTGGCGCACTTCCGCAATGGCAATGACGTGCTGTGCGGCCTGGAACAGTTGGCGGTTCCCGTGGTGGCCGCGATCAACGGCTTCGCGCTGGGCGGCGGGCTGGAACTGGCGCTGTGCTGCGATTACCGCGTGATGGCGGCAAGCGCCCAGGTTGGTTTGCCAGAGGTGGGGCTGGGCCTGTTCCCCGGCCTGGGCGGCACCGTGCGGCTGCCCCGTATCGCCGGCCTGGACGTCGCCATCGAATGGATTGCCGGCGGCAAGCCGAGCCGGGCCGATGCGGCATTGCGTGCCGGCGTGGTCGACCAGGTGGCGGCGCCGGACCAGTTGCGCGCCGCCGCACTGGCACTGCTGGAACATGCGGCCACGCATGCACCGGAGTGGCAGGCAAAACGTGCCGCCCGCCAGGCGCCGATGGCGCTGAGCGCCGCCGCCGCGCGCGAAGTGTTTCAGCAGGCCCGGGCGCGCATAGCCAAAGCCAGCCCGAAACACCAGCCGGCCGCGATGATGGCGCTGGCAGCGATGGAAGACAACTGGCCGCTGGCGCGCGATGCGGCGCTCGACGTGGAAGTGCGCCAGTTCACCCGCGTCGCCAAGACCCAGGCCGCGGCCAGCCTGGTGCAGGCGTTTCTCAGCGAACAGGCGGTCAAGAAACTGTGCCGGGCCCATGCCCGTGCCGACGGCGCGCGCACGGTCAAAGCGGCGGCCGTGCTGGGCGCCGGGATCATGGGCGGCGGCATCGCGTTCGCCAGCGCGCTCAAAGGCGTGCCGGCGCGCATGAAAGATATCGCGCAAGGCCAGCTCGACCTGGGCTGCGGCGAAGCCGACAAGCTGCTGGCGCGCCAGGTCAGGCTGGGCCGGCTGGCCCAGGACAAGGCGGACGCCGTGCGGCGCGGCATCGTGGCGCAGCTCGACTATGCCGGCTTCGGCCAGGTCGACCTGGTAGTCGAGGCGGTGGTGGAAAACATCAAGGTCAAGCATGCCGTGCTGGCCGAGCTGGAGAGCAGGATCGCCGACGACGCCATCATCGCCACCAATACATCGTCACTGCGCATCGACGACCTGGCGGTCCCGTTGGCCCGGCCGCACAACTTCGTCGGCATGCATTTCTTTAATCCGGTGCCGGTGATGCCATTGGTGGAAATCGTCAAAGGTGAAAAGACCAGCATGGCGGCGGTGTCCACCGCGGTCGGCTATGCGGTGGCGATGGGCAAGACGCCGATCGTCGTCAAGGATTGCCCGGGCTTCCTCGTCAACCGCATCCTGATTGCCAACAACCGCGCGTTCAGCCAGCTGGTGGCCGATGGCGCCGACTTTGAACAGGTCGACCGCGCGATGGAGGATTTCGGCTGGCCGATGGGGCCGGCCTACCTGATGGACGTGGTGGGCATGGATACCGGCAGCCATGTCAGCAACGTGATCGCGGCCGGCTATCCGGAGCGCATGACCCGTAGCTGGGACGACGTGCTGGAACTGATGGTCGAACAGAAGCGCTTTGGCCAGAAGACCGGGATCGGCTTTTACCGCTACGAAGCCGATCCTGCCGGCAAGCCAGTCAAGCACCACGCCGCCGACAGCCATGCGCTGATCGCCCGCGTGCAGCCGAACGGCCGGCGCGCATTCACCGACCAGGAAATCGTCGAGCGCCTGATGCTGCCGATGGTGATCGAGGCCGCGATTGCGCTGGAAGAGGGCGTGGTTGCCACCCCGGCGGAACTGGACATGGCGCTGCTGCTCGGTATCGGCTTCCCGCGCCATGCGGGCGGGATATTGAAATATGCCGACTGGCTCGGCATGGAACACGTGCTGGCGCTGAGCGACAAATACGCCCACCTCGGTCCACCGTATGTCGCCACGGCGGGCATGCGCCGGATGGCCGCGCAAGGCACCGGTTTTTACGCAGATTGAAAAGGGGAATCAATATGGCAGAAGCATACATCGTCGCCGCCGCGCGCACCGCCGGCGGCCGGCGCAACGGCAGGCTGTCCGGCTGGCACCCGGTCGACCTGGCGGCGCAAGTCATCAATGCGCTGGTCGACCGCAGCGGCATCGATCCGGCCCGGATCGACGACGTGCTGATGGGCTGCGTGAGCCAGGTCGGCGAACAGTCGACCAACGTGGCGCGCAACGCGGTGCTGGCGTCGAAGCTGCCCGAGAGCGTGCCGGGCACGTCGATCGACCGCCAGTGCGGTTCGTCGCAGCAGGCGCTGCATTTCGCGGCGCAGGCGGTGATGTCGGGCACCATGGATTTCGTGATCGCGTCCGGCGTCGAGAGCATGAGCCGGGTGCCGATGTTTACGCCATCGGATTTGCCGCGCAGCAATGGCATGGGCTATTACATGGGGCCCGAGATCAGCCGGCGCTATCCGCAGGGCGATTTCAGCCAGTTTGTCGGCGTCGAGATGATCGTGCAAAAGTATGGCTATACGCGCGCCGAACTCGATGCTTATGCGTTGCTGAGCCACCAGCGCGCCGAGGCTGCGATCGCGGCCGACGCGTTCAAGGATGAAATCGTGCCGGTCGAGGTGACGCTGGCCGATGGCGCCCGCACGCTGCACACCGTCGACGAAGGGGTGCGCTTTGGCGCCACGCTGGAGGGCATTGGTGGCGTCAAGCTGTTGCGGGAGGCCGGCACGATTTCGGCCGCGAACGCCAGCCAGGTGTGCGACGGCGCCTCCGGCGTGCTGGTGGTGAGCGAACGCGGCCTGAAGGAACTGGGCGTTGCGCCGCTGGCGCGCATCCACCATATGAGCGTGCTGGGGCACGATCCGGTGATCATGCTGGAAGCGCCGATACCGGCCACCCGGCACGCGCTGAAAAAAGCCGGCATGGCGATCGGCCAGATCGACCTGTATGAAGTCAACGAGGCGTTCGCGCCCATCCCGCTGGCGTGGTGCCGCGAGCTGGACGCCGACCCGGCCCGCGTGAATGTCCACGGCGGCGCGATCTCGCTGGGCCATCCGCTGGGCGCATCGGGCACCAAGCTGATGACGACCCTGATCCACGCGTTGCGGCGCCACAACAAGCGCTACGGCCTGCAAACCATGTGCGAAGGCGGCGGCATGGCCAACGTCACGATTATCGAACGCCTGTGAGGCGGGGACTGCGATGAAACTCGATTCCACCATTGCCGCCGTGGTCACCGGCGGCGCCTCCGGCCTGGGCGAAGCCACCGCGCGCGCGCTGGCGGCGCACGGCGCCAGGGTCGCCATCTTCGACCTGGACGCGGTGCGCGGCGAGGCGCTGGCGGGCGAACTGGGCGGCGTGTTTTGCCAGGCCGACGTGCGCTGCGACGAGCAAGTCGATGCGGCTTTCGCGAAAGCGCGCGCGGTCCACGGCCAGGAACGCATCCTGGTCAACTGCGCCGGCACCAGCAGCGTGGCCAAGACCGCCGGCCGGGATAAGGCCAGCGGTGAAGCAAAACACTTTCCGCTGGACGCTTTTGACCGCGTGATCCAGGTCAACCTTGTCGGGACCTTCCGCTGCATCGCCAAGGCCGCGGCCGGGATGCTGTCGCTGGCGCCGATGGCGGACGGCGAACGCGGCGTGGTGGTCAACACCGCGTCGGTGGCGGCCCAGGATGGCCAGGCCGGGCAGGCGGCGTACGCGGCTTCCAAGGCTGCCATCGTGGGCATGACCTTGCCGATCGCGCGCGACCTGATGAACGAGGGTATCCGCGTCAACACCATCATGCCGGGGCTGTTCGATACGCCGCTGCTGAACGGGTTGCCGCAGCACGTGCATGCCGCGCTGAGCGCGTCGGTGCCGTTCCCGAAACGCCTGGGGGCGCCGCCGGAGTACGCCGAACTGGTCGCGCTGATGGTTACCAACGGCTATTTCAACGGCGAGAGCGTGCGGCTGGACGGCGCGATTCGCATGGCGGCGCGCTAGAAATTGATGCGCGTATCAAAATTGATTGACACACTGCCGCCGTTCAAGCGAGGATGAGGCATGTTGATAACAGGCGGAAAATAGCCTGGCGCCTGTGTTGCGGCGCAATATTGGCGGTCTTTTCCGGTTGCCGGCTGCTTTTCTCGGGGAGATGAAATACGTACGCGATTAAATAAAAACATGTGTGTTTGTATTTTTGACGAAAAACAGAAAACAAGAAAAATGTGGCGACGCCGCCAATCGCAGAGAGGCGGCCGCTACCAACCTGGAGGAGACAAGAATGAAATATGGGCGCGAAAAGGCATTGGGTCGCAGGGCAACGGGCCGCGGTTCAATGCGTCATAAAGTGGCGGCGGGTTTTGCCGTGGCGTTGGCGGCGGTTTCCGGCCAGGCAACCGCCGGCAAGATCGATACCGGCAATCCCGACGGCGAACTGCGCTGGGATAACACGGTCAAGTACAACGCCGGCTGGCGCATGCAGCAACGCGACAACGCGATCGGCGACGCCTGGGGCTACCAGGCCGGCGATTATAAATTCGACAAAGGTGACATGGTGACCAACCGCGTCGACCTGTTCACCGAGATCGATTACGTCTACAAGAGCCACTACGGTTTCCGCGTATCCGGCGCGGCCTGGTACGACGCCGCTTACGACAGCGACGTACGGGGCAACCCGGCCTTTGCCGGCCCGCTGGCCGGCACCGCCTACCCGAACAACAAGTTCACCCCGTTCGCGCGGCGCTACAACACGCATTCGGGCGAATTGCTGGACGCTTTCGTGTTCGGCCGCGTCGACCTGGGCGACATGCCGCTCAGTGTGAAGGCCGGGCGCCACACCGTGTACTGGGGCGAATCGCTGTTTACGCCGATCCACGGCGTGTCGTTTGCACAAAGCCCGGCCGACTTCCGCAAGGCCCTGAATACGCCCGGCATCGAAGTCAAGGAATTGTTCCTGCCGCTGAGCCAGGTCTCGGCGCACCTGCAAGTGAGCGACAGCGTCTCGGTCGCGGCCCAGTACATGCTGGAGTGGAAACCGTTCCGCTTGCCGGACGGGGGGACTTACCTGTCGCAGGGCGACATCATCGGCAACGGCGGCACCAGCTTCCTGGGTATTCCCGTGAGCGGCAACCTGCGCACCGGCCGCGACGCGGTGCCGAAAAACAGCGGCAACTGGGGCGTCATGATGAAGGCGGCGCCCGACTGGCTGGAAGGCACGGTGGGCCTGTACTACCGTCAGTTCGACGACAAGGTGCCGGCCGTGCTGTCGCCGGGCGGCACCTTCAGCGAACTGCATAACGCGTACGCCAAGGACGTCAAGCTGGTCGGCGTGAGCCTGGCCAAATCGGTGGCCGGTGTCTCGATCGGCGCCGAACTGGTGCACCGCCGGAACACCGCGCTGGCCACCTATTTCGGCGCCGCCGACATCGCGCGCGGCGATACCTGGCACGCGCTGGTGAACGCCCTGGCCTATGTCGGTCAGACGCCCGTCTTCGATTCCGCCACCGTGCTGGCCGAATTGACCTATAGCCGGCTGGACAAGCTCTACAGCGGCAGCGCGGCCAACTACAACGGCGTCGACTACGCGCACTGCAAGCTGGGCGAGGCCGGCTACGGCGCCTACAAGCGCATCGACGGCTGCTCGACCAAGGATGCGCTGGGCCTGTCGCTGGCCTTCACGCCGACCTGGTTCCAGGCCTTGCCGAGCGTCGACCTGAGCTTGCCGATGAGCTACAGCGTCGGCCTGGCGGGCAATTCCCCGGTGCCGGCAGGCGGCAACAAGGGCAGCGGTTCGTGGAGTATCGGGCTGGGCGCCGATTACCAGGCCAAGTACCGCATCAACCTCGCCTATAACGCGTACTTCGGCGATTTCGGCACCAACACCAGCTTCCTGGGCACCCGGGCAATCAATGGCGCCACCAACGCCGGCAACGGCACGCTCAAGGACCGCGGCTGGCTGTCCTTGACGCTCAAGACCTCATTCTAAGAATCCAAGAATCGACAGGAGACATCAACATGTTCGACAAGATCAAAATCATGACCGCTCTCGCCGGGATCGCCGGACTTGCCGGGTTGGCCATGTCCGGTGCGGCCCTGGCCAGCGCCGAGGAAGACGCCGCCAAACTGGGCACCACGCTCACGCCATGGGGCGCGGAAAAGGAAGGCAACAAGGACGGCACCATCCCCGCGTACACGGGGCCGATCAAGCCGCCCGCCAGCTATGACCCGAAAAAGCCGGGCGTGCGGCCCGACCCGTTCGCCGGTGAAAAACCCCTGTTCTCCATCGACGCGAGAAACGTCGACAAGTACGCGGACAAGGTCAGCGAAGGCAACAAGGCCATGATGAAGAAATATCCGACCTACCGCATGGATATCTACCCGAGCCACCGCACGGTGAACTATCCGAAGTACGTGCTGGACAACACGAAGAAAAATGTCGGCCAGTGCAAGACCGTGGCCGACGGCCTGCAAGTGGAAAACTGCTATGCCGGCTTCCCGTTCCCGTTTCCGAAGACCGGCAGTGAAGTGATGTGGAACCGGCTGTGGAAGTTCGACGCCTACATGATGGAATCGGCGGGCATGACGGGCACCGTCGTCGATACCCAGGGCAACCGTACCGTCACCGGCGTTGGCAAGATGTGGATCGATTATCCGATCTACAACCCGGCCAAGACCACTCCAGTCGCCCTCAACGAGACTTATGGACGGATCCGCATCGATTACACCGACCCTGCGCGCAAGGCCGGCGAGAAGCTGATCGTGCTCGACGGCGTCGACATGGTCGGCGTGGGCCGCAAGGCGTTTTCGTATTTACCCGGCCAGCGCCGCGTCAAGCTGGCGCCGGACATCGCCTACGATACGCCCAGCCCGACCGGCGGTGGCGCCGGCACGGTCGACGAGGCCGCGGTCTGGTACGGTTCGCTGGACCGCTACAACTTCAAGCTGATCGGCAAGAAGGAAATGTACATTCCGTACAACGCCTACAAGATCCGCGATCCGCAGCAATGCCCGAGTTCGGTGGCGATGAAGACCAAGAACCACCTGAATCCGGATTGCATGCGCTGGGAACTGCACCGCGTCTGGGTGGTCGAGGCCACGCTCAAGCCCGGCAAGCGCAATGTGTACGCCAAGCGCACGCTGTACTGGGACGAAGACATGCCGGGCATCGGCATCTCCGACAACTACGATTCCACCGGCCAGATCTACCGCACCACGCACTCGCTGCCGATCTCGCTGTATGAAACGCAGGGCCATTCCACCGACGAATGGGTGACCTACGACCTGGCGACCGGCAACTACGCGCGCCAGGAAGATGTCACCGACACCGGCGGCTGGATCGTCACTCCGCCCAAGCCATCGTCCTTCTTCACGCCGGAGGCGCTGGCCGGCGAAGGCGTGCGCTGACGCCCGGAGCGCGAACCCCGGCCGGGGCCACCCGTTCCCGGCCGGTATCGAGTCAATCTTGCAGGAGTCGCCATGCGCTTTGTTCAGTCATTTATTTTTCGCGGCCTGGCCTGTGCGCTTCAGGCCATCGTGCTGGCCGTTGCGCCGGCTGCGCCATCCGCCGCCGCGCCGGCCTTCCAGCCGCCGCAAGACCAGGGCGCGATGCCCAGCCGCCTGGCCGCCACCAGTCCCATCCTGGCGCTGGCCAGGGCCGGCAGCCGCATCGTCGGGGTCGGCCTGCGTGGCCATATCGTGATCTCGGACGACGGCGGCCGCCAGTGGACGCAGGCCGCGTCGCCGGTCAGCAGCGACTTGCTGGCGGTGTCCTTCCCCACGGCCAGGCTGGGCTGGGCGGTTGGCCACGGCGGCGTCGTGCTGCACAGCGCCGATGGCGGCGCCACCTGGACCTGCCAGCTCGATGGCCGCGAGGCCTCGGCCCTGGCGATACGCCACTACCAGGCGCAACTGGACGCAGGCAACAACGTCGGGCAGTTCCTCAAGCGCGAGCAAAGCCTGGCCGTCGACGGCACGCAACCCTTCCTCGACGTGTACTTCGACAGCGCCACCAGCGGCTACGTGGTCGGCACCTTCAACCGGTTGTTCCGCACGCAGGATGGCGGCAAGACCTGGACGCCATGGATGGAACGCAGCGACAACCCCGATGAATTGCATTTCTATGCGATACGCGGCGGCGCCCATGGCCTCTACCTGGCGGGCGAGCAGGGCATGGTGTGGCGGCTCGATGCCGCGTCCCAGCGCTTCGTCGCCATGCGCACGCCGTACAAGGGCACGCTGTTCGGCGTGGTCAGCACCGGGCCGGGCGGCCTGCTGGTATTCGGCATGCGCGGCAGCCTGCTGCGCACGGAAGACGAGGGCAAGACCTGGCAAACGCTTTCCACCGGCACCCCGGCCGGCATCACGTCGGGCGCGGTGTTGCAGGATGGCGCCATCGTGCTGGTCAACCAGGCCGGCGGCATCGATCTCAGCCGCGATAACGGCAAATCGTTCACCACGTACAAGAGTGCGCGGCCGATGTCGTATTTTGGCGTCGCCGCGCTGGGCGGCAACCAGATCGCCCTGGCGGGTTCCGAAGGCGTGCGCCTGGAATCCGTCAAGTAATTGAAAAAGTCACGGGAAGACAACATGACAGACTTAGATAAGCTGCAAGGCAAGCTGCAAGCCATGGAAGTGGTTTCAGATCCGGCGGCGTTCAACAATGCGTCGGGCAATCTGCTCGAGCGCCTGATCTTCAACCATCGCCGCCTGCTGATCGCCGCCTGCCTGGTCCTCACGGCACTGTTCGCGTTCCAGCTGCGCGGCCTGGTGGTAAGCGCCAGTTTCGACAAGATGCTGCCGCACGGCCATGCCTACATCAAGAACTACGTGGAAAACCGCGACCAGCTGCGCGGCCTCGGCGACGCGGTGCGGGTGGTGATTGAAAATCCACGGGGCGACATCTTCGACCCGGAATACCTCGCCACGCTGGCAAAAATCAACGATGAGATTTTCATCCTGCCGGGTGTCGACCGCTCGTGGATGAAATCGATTTTTACGCCGGTGGTGCGCTGGGTCGAGGTGACGGAGGAGGGCTTTACGGGCGGCCCGGTGTTGCCCAACGATTATGACGGCAGTGCGAAGTCCATCAATGACTTGCGCATCAACATCGCACGCGCCGGTGTGGTCGGCAGCCTGGTCGCCAACGACTACAAGTCCAGCATGATCGTGATCCCGCTGCTGGCCGCCGATGCGCAGGGCAAGCCGGTCGACTACCACCAATTGTCGATGGCGCTGGAAAAAATCCGCGCGCAATATGGCAGCGGGCCGCAGCCCCGGGTCAAGGTCTATGTCATCGGCTTCGCCAAGCTGGCCGGCGACCTGATCGAAGGCTTGCGCAAGGTGATGTTTTTCTTCCTTGCCGCCGCCGCCATCGCCACCCTGATCATCTATTTATTCACGCGCTGCCTGCGCAGCACCACGCTGGTGGTGGCCTGCTCGATTGTCGCTGTGATCTGGCAACTCGGCATCGTCGTCATGCTGGGCTACGGGCTCGATCCGTTTTCGATGCTGGTGCCGTTCCTGGTGTTCGCCATTGGCGTCAGCCACGGCGCGCAAAAAATGAACGGCATCATGCAGGACATCGGGCGCGGCACGCACAAATGGGTGGCGGCGCGGTATACCTTCCGCCGCCTGTTTTTGGCCGGTATCACGGCGCTGCTGGCCGATGCCGTCGGTTTCGCGGTACTGATGGTGATCGACATCCCCGTGATCCGCGAGCTGGCGCTGACCGCCAGCCTCGGTGTGGCGGTGCTGATCGGCACCAACCTGATCCTGCTGCCGGTGCTGCTGTCGTATGTCGGCGTCAGCCCGCGGGCCGCGCAACGCAGCCTGCGCGAAGAGCAGGACGGCGCCCGGGGCTTCGGCCAGGCGTGGGCGCTGCTGGTGCGGTTCACCGAACGGCGTTGGGCCGCCGGCGCGATCGGCCTGGCGGTGTTGCTGGGCGGCGTCGGCTACCTGCACAGTGAAAAGTTGCAGGTCGGCGACCTCGATAGCGGCGCATCGGAATTGCGGCCCGATTCGCGCTACAACCTCGATAACGCCTTCATTACCGCCCACTACGGCATTTCCAGCGACGTCTTCGCCGTGATGGTGAAAACCCCGCCGGACCAGTGCCGCTCCTTTGAAACGCTGACCGAAGCCGACCGGCTGAGCTGGACCCTGGCGCAGGTGCCCGGCGTGCAGCGCACCGTGTCGCTGGCCGATACCGTGCGCGCCTACACGTCGGGCGGCATGGAAGGCAACCCGAAATGGATGACGGTCAGCGACAACCAGGCCCTGATCGATCCGCAGATTAACAATGCGCTGAACTGGAATTCGGAATTCATCAATGCGCAGTGCTCGCTGCTGCCGGTATTGGCGTTCCTGTCCGACCACAAGGCGGAAACCCTGGACCGGGTGGTGCAGGCGGCGCGCACCTTTGCCGCCGGCCACGATACCAAGGACCGCCAGTTCCTGCTGGCGGCCGGCAGCGCCGGCGTCGACGCGGCCACCAACATCGTGGTCAGGGAGGCCAACCGCACCATGCTGTTCTACGTGTATGGCGCGGTGATCCTGCTGTGCGCGGTGACCTTTCGCAACTGGCGCGCGGTGGTCGTCGCCGTGCTGCCGCTGGTGCTGACGTCGATCCTGGCTGAAGCGTTGATGGTGCAGCTGGGGATCGGCGTCAAGGTGGCGACCCTGCCGGTGGTGGCGCTGGGCGTCGGCATTGGCGTCGACTACGCGCTCTACCTGCTGAGCGTACAACTGACCTTGCAGCGCCAGGGGTTGCCGCTGGCGCTGGCCTACCAGCGCGCGGTGGCGTTTACCGGCAAGGTGGTGGGGCTGGTCGGCGTGACCCTGGCGGCCGGTGTGGTTACCTGGGCCTGGTCGCCAATCAAGTTCCAGGCCGACATGGGCATCCTGCTGACCTTCATGTTCGTCTGGAACATGCTGGGCGCGCTGATCCTGATTCCCGCGCTGTCGCATTTCCTGCTGCGCGGGGTTCGGCCGCAGACCGAACCGGCGGCCGAACCTGGCGCGGCATCGATTTCCGCACCGGCTACAGATTCGGCTACGGATTCGCCCGCCCAGGCGATGGCGCACGGACGATGATGTCATGCCCGGTTCCGCCGGGCCAACCTTTCAATTAAAAACAAACATGTTTTTATCTTTAAACCATCACGAGGTAAGCTGCCATGAGTGAGAACATACAACCGGATGCATCGGTGCTGCGCGAGATCTACCGCCTGGCGACGCTGATCAAGCAGACCGATGACCGTTTCATCGAACTGATCAAGGCCGGCCAGATCGCCTCGCCGTACTACTCGACGCGCGGGCAGGAAATCATCCCGGCGGCGGTGTCGGTGAACCTGCGTCCCAGCGATATCGTGGTGACCACCTACCGCGGCATCCACGACCAGCTGGCCAAGGGCATTCCCTTGAAACCGTTCATGGCCGAGTTCATGGGTCGCGCCACTGGTACCTGCAAGGGCAAGGGCGGGCCGATGCACATCACCCACCTCGACTCGGGCTTGCCCGTGACCACCGGCATCGTCGGCGCCGGGCTGCCGATCGCCAACGGCCTGGCGTGGGCGGCGCAACTGAAAAAGAGCGGGCAGGTGGTGGTCTGCAATTTCGGCGATGGCGCCTCCAACATCGGCGCCTTCCACGAGGCATTGAATCTGGCCTCGGTGTGGAAGCTGCCCGTGGTGTTTGTGTGCCAGAACAATGGCTATGCCGAACACACGAAGTATGAAGACGGCACGTCGTCCCGCACCATCGCCGACCGTGGCATTGCCTACGGCATGCCCGGCATCGCGGTCGACGGCAACGATGCGCTGGCCATGTGGGACGCGGCAAGGACCGCAATCGAGCGCGCCCGCGCCGGGCAGGGGCCGACCTTGCTGGATGCGAAAACCTTCCGCTTCCGTGGCCACCTGCTGGGCGACGACAGCCATTACATCCCGAAGGAAGAGATGGCGGCCGCCATCGCGGCCGATCCGGTGCCGCGCCTGCGCAGCTGGCTGATCGACAACGGCCACGCGTCCGACGCTGAGCTGGCGTCCATCGAAGCCGCCAACGCGCAAGCCATAGCCGAAGCGGCCCAGTACGGGCTGGCCAGCCCCTATCCCGATGTGTCCGAATTGCAGAAAGATGTCTACGCGATGGAGAACGCAGCATGAACACGAACGCCAACCAACAAAAAGTCACGATGGCGCAAGCCATCAATATGGCACTGGACGATGCGCTGGCGCTCGACCCTTCCGTGCTGGTGCTGGGCGAAGACGTGGCGGACCCGCAGGGCGGCGGCGTCTTCAAGTGCACCAGTGGCTTGTCGACCCGGCACGGCAATGAACGGGTGCGCTCGACGCCGATCGCCGAGCAAGCCATCATCGGCGCGGCGGTCGGCGCGGCACTGGCCGGCATGCGGCCGGTGGCCGAGATCATGCTGATGAACTTCATGACGGTGGCCATGGACCAGATCGTCAACCACGCCGCCAAGCTGCGCTTCATGACCGGCGGCCAGACCCATGTGCCCTTGACCATCCGCACCGCCACCGGGGCCGGCTTCGGCACCGGCGGCCAGCATGGCGATTACCTGGAAGCGTGGTTCGCGCACACCGCCGGCCTGAAGGTGGTGGCGCCATCGAGCCCGGCCGACGCGTATGGCTTGCTGCTGTCGTGCATTTTTGACGATGATCCGTGCATCTTCATTGAAAACATGCCGATGTATTTCGCGCCCGGCATCGCGCCGGTCAGGGGCGAACGGATCCCGCTCGGCAAAGCCAGCGTGGTGCGCGAAGGCACCGATGCGACGGTGATCAGCTATAGCCGCACCGTGAACGACGCCGTCGCCGTGGCCAATAAACTCGCCAAGGACAATATTTCCATCGAAGTGGTCGACCTTCGCACCATTGCACCGCTCGACTTCGACTCGGTTTGCAGGTCGGTGGCAAAAACCGGGCGCGCGCTGGTGGTGCACGAGGCGCAGAGCGAATTCGGCGTCGGCGCCGAGATCGCGGCGCGCCTGCACCAGGACCTGTTTGGCCGCCTCAAGGCGCCGGTCGCGCGGCTGGGGGCGGTGCGTTCGCCGGTGCCATTCTCGAAGCCGCTCGAGATGGCGTACATGCCTGGCCAGGACCGCATTCTTGACGCAATCCTGCACGTACTCAAATAAAAGGAGAAACACATCATGGCTACCGAAATCCTGTTGCCCAAGCTGGGCTTTTCTATGAACGAAGCGTTGCTGGTGGAATGGATGGTGCCGGACGGCGCCGCGGTGAAGAAAGGGCAGGCGATCTACGGCCTGGAAAGCGAAAAGGCGGTGCAGGAAATCGAAGCGATCGAGGACGGCATCTTAAAAATCATCAAGCCCGCCGGCGAGACCTATGAAGTCGGCACCGTGATCGGCGAGATCGCGTAATGGACGCCGCCGTCCTCCCTACCGCGCCGGCGCCGGCCGCCTGGCCCGCCACGCTGCCGCCGATGCCGGTGATGGACTTCGCCCAGTTCGGCGAGGTGGAAACCGTGGCGCTGCCGCGCAACCAGAAGCTGGTGGCGTCCTTCCTGTCGCGCAACTGGGCCCAGATTCCCCATGTGACGCACAACGACGAAGCCTGTGTCGACGCCCTGGAAGCGTTCCGCAGGAAACTCGCGGCGGGCGGCATCAGGCTGACGCCGGTGCCGTTCCTGGTCAAGGCCGCAGCCAGGGCGCTGGCGGCATTCCCGCGCTTTAACGCCTCGCTGTCGCCCGACGGCAATGCGCTGGTCATGAAACGCTACGTCCACATCGGCGTCGCGGTGGAAACGCCGAACGGGCTGATGGTGCCGGTGATCCGCGACTGCGACAAAAAGTCGGTGGTCGAGATTGCCGCCGAACTGGCGGACAAGACCACCCGGGCGCGCAGCAAGGGCTTGCCGATGGCGGACATGTCGGGCGGCTGTTTTTCCGTCAGTTCGCTGGGCGCCATCGGTGGCACGTCCTTTACACCCATCATCAATGCGCCGGAAGTGGCGATCCTGGGCGTGACACGCACCGTCGAAAGGCTGGCGCTGGCCGACGGCAAGGTGGTGGCCACGCTGGCCATGCCGCTGTCGCTCAGCTACGACCACCGCGTCATCAACGGCGCCGACGCGGCGCGTTTTGTCCGCTTCATTGCAGGTCAGCTGGCCGCTCCCGCTGAACTTGCCAACTGAACTTGCGAGGTAAGAAAATGAAAACCATCGAACAGCGATTTTCACTGGAGGGCCGGGTCGCGCTGGTGACCGGCGCCAGCAGCGGCTTTGGCGCGCATTTTGCGGCGGTGCTGGCGCAGGCCGGCGCCAAGGTGGCGGTGGTGGCGCGCCGTATCGACCGGCTTGGCGAGGTGGTGCAAGGCATCGCCGACCGGGGCGGTGTGGCGTACGCCTGCGAAATCGACGTGGCCAGCCGCGCGTCGATCAACCGCGCTTTCGACCAGGTCCAGGAAAAACTTGGCGTGGTCGATATCGTCATCAATAACGCGGGCCTGTCGGCGCCGGCGCCGTTCCCCGAGATGAGCGAGGCGCAGTGGAGCTCGGTCCTGGACGTGAACCTGTCCGGCCCCTATCACGTGTCGCAGGAAATGGCGCGCCGGCTGATCGCGCGCGGGCAGCCCGGCGCCATCGTCAATATCGCTTCCATCCTCGGCAAGCAGGCCAAGGAGAATTTCATCAACTACGGCGTGACCAAGGGTGCGCTGATTAACCTGACCGAATACATGGCGCTCGACCTGCTGCCGCACGGCATCCGGGTCAATGCGATCGCGCCCGGCTATTTCCCGTCGGAGATGACCAATCCCTTTTTCGAATCCGACGCGGGCAAGAAGGAGATCGCGAACCTGCCGCCCAAACGGCTGGGACGCCTGGAGGAGCTCGATGGCGCGCTGTTGCTGCTGGCGAGCGAAGCCTCGTCCTACATCAACGGCAGCACGCTGACGGTGGACTACGCGCATTCGGTGCGCCTGTCCTAGAACGGGGTATGCGATGAGAAGCCTTGCGCTCGAACCTGCCGACCTGCCGCGCACGCGCCGGACGCGTCGCGGCGCCATGGCCGGGGGCAGCCCGTGGCAATCTGAAAAGAGCGGCCAGACCCGCATCGCGATCCTCGAGGCGACGCTGGACTGCCTGGTCGACGTCGGCTATGCGCAAACCACGGCGGAAAAGATCGCCAGGCGGGCCGGCGTGTCGCGCGGCGCGATGACCCATCACTTCAAGGCGCGTGCCGACGTGTTCGAGGCGGCGGCGCAGTTCGTGATCGAACGCCGCGCCGACGAATACGACCGGATGATCGGCCGTATCCGCGTGCATCCGGCGGGCATGCCGGGCCTGGACGACATGCGCGACACGATGGCGGTGCTGCAGCGTTACTTCGCCTTGCCCTCGTTCCTGGCGCTGAACGAACTGCAGCGCGGCGCCCGTACCGACGTGGCATTCCGGCGCGCCATGTACCCGCTGGAAAAGGCGCTCGACAAGAAGCTGTCGGACAGCATGGTCAAGCACTTCCCGTTCCTGTCCGGCGTGGAAGCAACCCGCCAGGTCTTGATGGACCTGATCCTGTCGTCGATGCGGCCGGTCGCCATCGGCATGGCGCCGGCCCTGACAGGCGCGCGGCTGCAGCGCCTGCTCGACCAGCTGGCCGCGGTGGCCCTGCGGGAAATCAACGATGCAAGAAACAACAACATTCAATCAACAGGAGACGCGACATGAACAAACCCGTGGACATCAAATTCACCGTCAATCCGCCGGAAACCGCGGGCGATCCGCTGGTGTTCCAGCGTCTTCTCAAGGAAGAGACGGTGCCGGTGCCCGAGTACCTGAAATCGGTGCCGCCCAACTTCGGCAACGAAGACCTCGATGCGTCGCGCTATACGTCGCGTGATTTCCACCGCCTCGAAGCGCAGCGCCTGTGGCCGAAAACCTGGCAATTCGTGGTGCGCGAAGAGGAAATTCCCAAGCCCGGCGACCATGTCCTGTACGACATCATCGACAAGTCGATCATCGTCATGCGCGGCGACGATGGCGTGATCCGCGGCTTCTATAACTCGTGCCTGCACCGCGGACGCGCGCTGCGCACCCAGAACGGCTGCGCCGGGCAACTGAAGTGTCCGTTCCACGGTTTCACGTGGGATCTGCAAGGCCGCTTCAAGAGCAAACCCTGTGAATGGGACTTCCAGCATGTCGACAACGCCAAGATGGAATTGCCGCAGGTGCGCTGCGAGAGCTGGGGCGGTTTTGTCTTCATTCACTTCGACTTGGATGCGCCGCCGCTGATCGAGTTCCTGGGCGTGCTGCCCGACCATTTTAAAAATTACATGATGGACCGTTCGTGCTCGATCGCCCACGTGCAGCGGCGCCTGGCCTGCAACTGGAAAGTCGGGCAGGAAGCCTTTTTTGAAGCGATGCACACCAAGGCCACCCATCCCGGCATCATGACGTTCACGTCCGACGTCGACAGCCAGTACGACGTGTTTGACGACCATATCGCACGCGCCATCACGCCGATGGGGGTGCCGAGCGCGAACCTGTCCGGCGTCGACCAGGCCACGGTGATGCGCGACATGCTGATCCTGTCGGGCCGCATGTCCAGTACCGACGGCGACGGCCACGTGCTGCCCGAAGGCGTCACCGCGCGCCAGTATGTCGGTGAACTCAACCGGCAAATGTTTTCCGCGATTTCCGGCCAGGACCTGTCGCAAGCCACGCTGGCCGAACTGGAAGACGCGATCCTGTATTCGGTATTCCCGAATTTCCAGGTCTGGTCCGGCTACTTCGGCAACATTGTCTACCGCTTCATCCCCGACGGCGACGACCACGAGCACTGCCTGTTCGACGTGTATCTGCTGGGACGCTATCCGGAAGGCGCCGCCTGCCCGCCGGCCGCGCCGCTGCGCCGCCTGGGCGACGACGAGACCTTTGACAAGGCGCCCGAGATCGGCGCGCTGGGCGACGTGTTCGAAGAAGACATGCGCAACCTGCCGCACATGATGAAGGGGCTCAAGGCGTCCAGGAGCGGCAAGCTGAAACTGGCCAGCTACCAGGAGAGCCGCATCCGCCACCACCACCTGACGCTCGACAAGTATCTCGGCCTTGGTAACCAGAACGCCGGTAAGGAGGCCAAGTGAGCGGCAATATCGAATGGCGTTTGCGCGCGCGGCCCCAGGGCGAAGTCACGCGCGAAGACTTCGACGTCCGCAGCGCCGCGCGCCCAATGCCCGGCCCGGGGCAGGCGCTGGTGCGCAACATCTATTTGTTCGTGCCGCCGTCGATGCGCCTGTGGATGGATGAAAAGGAGAGCTACCTGCCGCCGCAGCCGCTGGGCGAGGTGATGACCGGCATCACGCTGGGCGTGGTGGAAGCGTCGAACCATCCGGCGCTGGCGGTTGGGACCTATGTGAACGGCATGGGCGGCTGCCAGCAATGGTACGTGGCGCCGGCCGAACGGCTGCAGTCGGTGACGGCGCACCCCGGCCTGCCGCTGGCCGCCTACCGCACGGTGCTCGATGTGCAGGGTCTGACCGCCTATTGCGGGCTGACGGAAATCTGCCGGCCGCAGGCCGGCGAGACGCTGGTGGTGACGGCGGCCGCCGGCAGTGTCGGCTCGCTGGTGTGCCAGATCGGCAAGAAGCTGGGATTGCGCGTGGTCGGCGTGGCCGGCGGGCCGGATAAATGCGGCTGGCTGCTCGATCAGTGCGGGGTCGACGCGGCCATCGATTACAAGGCTGATGATGTCGGCCGGCGCCTTGATGAAGCCTGTCCGGACGGCGTGGACATACTGTTCGAGAACGTCGGCGGCCCGGTGCTGGACCAGGTGCTCGACCGTATCAACCGGCGTGCCCGGATCGCGCTGTGCGGCCTGGTGTCGAGCTACAACGGCGGCGGGACGCAGCGCAGCAGTGCCCTGATGCAATTGGTCAACAAGAGCGCCCGCATGGAAGGCTTCCTGCTCACCGACCATTACAGCCGCTATGCCGAAGTGGTCCAGATGCTGGAACAGTGGATCCTGGACGGCAGCATCCGCTACCAGATCGACATACTCGACGGCCTGGAACGATTGCCTGAAGCGATGGGCAGGGTGTTCCACGGCCGCAACCGCGGCGCACAGTTGCTGCGCCTGTCACCCGAGGAAAAAGCATGACTGAAGACATACAAGCCCGGGCCGAGCGCCTGCGCCAGGACATCCGCCGGTTTTGCCGCGATTTGCCGGCGGACCTGCGCAGCAAGTCGCAGCGGCACCAGGTGCTGGACAAGGACGATTATTTACAGTGGATGCGCCTGCTGCAGGCGCAGGGCTGGGCGGTGGGCCACTGGCCGCGCGAACATGGCGGCCTGGCCTGGTCGCCGCTGGAGCGCTTTGTCTTCGAAGACGAACTGGCGCGCCATGGCTGCCCGTGGGTGATTCCGTTCGGCGTGAAATACGTCGGGCCGGTGATCTATGCCTTCGGGTCGGCGGCGCAACAGCAGCGCTTCCTGCCGAAAATCGTCAACAATGAAGAGTTTTGGGCGCAGGGTTATTCGGAACCGGAAGCCGGTTCCGACCTGGCCGCGCTGCGCACCACCGCCGTGCGCGATGGCGACCATTACATCGTCAACGGCCAGAAGGTCTGGACCACGTACGCGCACTGGGCCGACTGGCTGTTCTGCCTGGTCCGCACCGGCCGCGAGGCACGCCCGCAAGACAGCATTTCCTTCCTGCTGATCGACATGAAGAGCCCGGGCGTGACGGTCAAGGAAATCCGCACCATGGACGGCTACCACCATGTCAACGAAGTGTGGCTGGAAGACGTGCGGGTACCCGTCGCGAACCTGGTGGGCGAGGAGGGCGGCGGCTGGACCTACGCCAAGTACCTGCTGAAAAATGAACGCACGGCCGGCGCCAGCATCGGCATGGCGTGGCACGCGCTGCACCGCCTGCGCGAGCTGGCGCAGGAACAGGGGCCCGACGGCGGGCGGCCGATCGACAGTCCGCTGCTGAGCAACCGCATCGGCTCGCTGGAATTGCGCTATCTGGCGCTGGAAAAGGCCGCTTACCGCGCGGTCGGCGCCATGATGGACGGTACCGAGAACGGCGGCGAAGCGTCGCTGATCAAGCTGCGCGGCACCGAGCTGTACCAGGATATCGCCGAGAGCCTGGTCGACCTGCTGGGCGCGGCGGGCATCGCCTACGACCCGGCCGCGCTGCACAGCGCCGGGCTGCCGCCGCTTGGGCCGGACGATGCCGGCGGCATCATCAAAGACCACTTCTACAATCGCGCGGCGACGGTTTTCGGCGGCTCGTCGGAAATCCAGCGCAACATCATCGCGAAGGCTGTGCTGGGACTATGAGTACCGACCACGACACCATTTCCATGCTGCGCGACGCCGTGCAGCGCTATACCAATGACCATTACGGCTTTCTCGACCGCGCCGGCGTGCTTGGGCGCGCGCCCGGTTTCAGTCCCCGGGCCTGGCGCGATTACGCCGATTTCGGCTGGCTGGCATTGCGCCTGCCGGAAGACGACGGCGGCATCGACGCCGATGCCGCCGCGATCGGCGTGCTGATGGAAGCGGCCGGCAGGCGTTTGCTGCTCGAGCCGCTGCTGGCCAGCGCGGTGCTGGGCACCGGCCTGCTGCTGCGGACGGGCAGCGCCGCGCAGCGCCAGGCGTGGCTGCCGCAACTGGCCGACGGTTCGGTTAAACTCGCGTTCGCCCATCAGGACGATGCCAACGCTCCCTGCGTGTGGCGCGACGGGTTGCTGGACGGCGTCAAGACCGGCGTGCTGCACGGCGATGTCGCCGACCGCGTGATCGTCGCGGCGCGCAACCCGGCAGGCGACGCGGTGCTGTGCATGGTGGCCGCCGGCGACCTGGCGGCCAGCAGCTACCGCCTGGTCGATGGCCGTGGCGCCGCCAACCTGCGTTTCGACGGCGCCCGGGCTGAAATGCTGGGCCAGCCCGGCCAGCCGGCGCAAGACGCGATAGCCCTGGCGCTCGACGAGGCGGCGGTGGCGCTGTGCGCGGAAGCGTATGGGGTGATTGCCAGCCTGGTGGCCATCAGCGGCGCCTACCTGAAAATGCGCAAGCAGTTCGGCAAGCCGATCGGGACCAACCAAGCCTTGCAGCACCGCATGGTCGACATGTATTTGCTTCAGGAGGAAAGCCGCGCGCTGGTCAATGCCGCGCAACAGGTGCTGGCGCTGCCGCGGGCCGAACGCGAACGCGTCGTCAGCGGCGCGCGCGCCTATGTTGGCGCGGCCGTGCGGCGGGTGGCCAACGAGGCCGTGCAGATGCACGGCGGGCTCGGTATCACCGAGGAACTCGATGTCAGCCATTATTTCAGACGTGCGATGACGATCGACAGCCTGTTTGGCGGCCGCGACCTGCACATGGCGCGCTTTACCGCACATAGCCTGACGGCGGATCAACCGGGAGAACAGCCATGCGTACCGATGTAAGCGGCTGGCAAGTGCGCCTCGACGACGCGCTGATCGCCGGCCACGTGAACAGCGGCGCATGGCGCAACCGGACCATCGGCGAGATGGCGCGCGAGATGGCGGAACGCGATCCAGAGCGCGTCACGCACGTGTTCGAAGGGCGCGCCTGGACCATCGCCGAACTGGTGCGCGACGCCGATGCGCTGGCGGGCAGCCTGCGCGCGAAGGGCTTGCGGCCCGGCGACGTGGTCAGCTTCCAGTTGCCGAACTGGGTGGAGGCGCTTGTGATCGATATCGCCGCCGCCATGCTGGGCCTGGTGGTGGCGCCGATCGTGCCGATCTACCGCGACGCGGAACTGGCTTACATGCTGGCCGATGCCGGCGTCAAGGCCGCGTTCGTGCCGGGGGAATACCGGGGCGTCGACTACATGGCGATGATGCGCCGCCTGGCGCCGCAATTGCCAGCGCTGCAAATGATCTGTCCGGTGCGCATGGCGCCGGACCAACGCGATGCCTGCAGTTACGAAGTCCTGACCGCCGCGGGCAACCGGCTGGGCAGCGCGCCGGCGGTCGATCCGAACGCCGTCAAACTGATTTTATATACGTCGGGCACCACCGGGCGGCCCAAGGGCGTGCTGCATTCGCATAACAGCATGGAATACGCGGTGCGCCGCGCGATCGAACACTGGGGGCAGGACGAGGGCGACACCATGCTGATGGCGTCCCCGGTGACGCACATCACCGGTTACGGGTCCGGGCTGGAGTTGCCGATCCAGTCGGGCATGCGCGCCGTGTTCATGGAACGGTGGAATGCCGCCGAAGGCGTGGCGCTGATCGAGCGCGAACAGGTCACCATGAGCATGGGGGCGACGCCATTCCTGCAAGAGCTGCTGGCCGAAGCGGCGCTACAGGGCAAACGCCTGCCGTCGCTGCGCAGCTATGCCTGCGGCGGCGCCGCCGTGCCGCCCGCGCTGATCCGCAAGGCGCGTGAAGTGTTCGAGAACTGCAAGGCGTTCCGGGTATTCGGGGCCAGCGAAGTGCCGCTGACGACGCTGGGCTTCGTCGGCGACGGCCAGGTCGATCTGGCCGCCGAGACCGACGGCGAAATCGTCCATTACGCCGTGCGCGTGGTGGACGACGATGGCCGCGAGGTGCCCGACGGCGTCGAAGGCGAAATCTGCGCGCGTGGACCGGCCATGATGCTGGGCTATGCCGATCCGCAGCAAACCCTGGACAGTTTCGACGACGACGGCTTCTTCCACACCGGCGACCTGGGGCACGTGACGCCGCAGCGGGCCATCGTCATCACCGGCCGCAAGAAGGACTTGATCAACCGCGGCGGCGAAAAGATCAGCGCCAAGGAAGTCGAAGACATCCTGCACCGGCATCCCGCCATCGACGAGGCGGCGGTCGTCGCCATGCCGCACGAACGGCTGGGCGAGACGGTGTGCGCCTTCGTCACGCTTAAGGCGGGCAAGATGCTCGACTTTGCGCAACTGGTCGCCCATGTCGGCGCGTGCGGCGTGGCAAGGCAAAAATATCCCGAGCGCCTGGTCGTGCTGGAAGCGCTGCCGCGCACGCCGACCGGCAAGATCCGCAAGGACCGCTTGCGCGAAATTATCCGTGAACGGCTGCTGGCCGAAAGGAGCGCGGCATGAATGCGATGTTGAACCCGCCATTGATCGATACCGCGCCGCAGTTGCGCACGCCGGCTGACAGCGTGCCGCAGGACTGGCCGCGGCTGGCCGCGCACCTGGCGCAACACGGCATGGCATTGTCGCTGGCCGAGCCGCCGCGCCAGTTTTCAGGCGGCCTGGCCAACCTGAATTACCTGGTGCTGGTCGACGGCCGCGAGGCGGTGCTGCGCCGGCCGCCTCCCGGGGAATTGCCGCCCGGCGCCTTCGACATGGCGCGCGAATTCGGCATCCTGGCGCGTGTGTCGAAGGGCCTGGACCTGGCGCCCCGGCCTTTGTACCTGGGTGCCGATCCGGCCGTGCTGGGGGCGCCGTTCCAGATCATCGAATTCCGGCGCGGCTTTGCCGTGCGCGGCGCCATGCCGGACGCGCTGTCGGCGCTGCCGGACATCGGCGCCCGCCTGGGCGCGACCATGATCGACGTGCTGGCGAGGCTGCACGCGCTCGATACCGGGGCGCTTGGCCTGGGCGACCTGGGCCGGCCGCAGGGATTCCTGGAGCGGGCGGTGGAGGGCTGGAGCAAGCGCGCGTTGCTTGCCACCGAAGGGACCACATCGCCGCTGATCCCGGCGCTGAGCGCCTGGTTGCGCGCCAACCGGGTGCCGGACGGTCCGTTCGCGCTGCTGCATAACGACCTCAAACTCGACAATATCCTGCTCGATGGCGGCACGCTGGCGCCGGTCGCCGTGCTGGACTGGGACCAGTGCACACGCGGCGACGCGTTGTTCGACCTGGCCACCACGCTCAGTTACTGGACCGAGGCAGGCGACCCGCCCGCCATGCAGGCGCTGCGCCAGATGCCGACCGCGCACCCCGGTTTTCCGACCCGCGAACAGGCGGCGCTGGCCTATGCGCGGGCGACCGGCCGTGACCTGTCGGACTTCCGTTTTTACCGCGTGCTGGCCATGTTCAAGCTGGCCGTGATTTTTCACCAACTTCATGCGCGCTACCGGCAAGGCGGGACCCAGGACCCGCGTTACGCGGCCTTCGGCACGCTGGCCGACGGCATCCTCGAATTCACCCAAACCGTCGCCCAGGGCGACATTTTTTAAACCATGGACTTTTCCCTCTCTCCCGCACTCCTGGCGCTACAGGAACGCACCCGCAGCTTTATCGCGCGGGAAGTCATGCCATACGAGCATGACGAACGCAACACCCGGCACGGCCCGACCGAGGCGTTGCGGATCGAACTGACCGCGAAAGCCCGCGCCGCCGGCCTGTTGACACCGCATGCATCGGCCGACATGGGAGGACTCGGCCTGTCCCACGTGGCCAAGGCGATCGTCTTCGAAGAGGCCGGCTATTCGCCGCTGGGCCCGGTTGCCATGAATATCCATGCGCCGGACGAGGGCAACATCCACTTGATGGAAGCGGTTGCCACCGAGGCGCAGAAGGAACGCTGGCTGCGGCCGCTGGCGGCCGGCCACATCCGCTCCTGCTTTGCCATGACCGAACCGGCTCCCGGCGCCGGGGCCGACCCGTCGATGATGACCACCACCGCGGTGCGCGACGGCGACCATTACGTCATCAACGGCACCAAGTGGTTCATTACCGGCGCGCAGGGCGCATCGTTCGCCATCGTCATGGCGAAAATGGAGGATGGCTCGGCAACCATGTTCCTGACCGACATGGACCGGCCCGGTATCCGCCTGGAACGCCTGATGGATTCGCTCGATTCCTGTTTTGCCGGCGGCCATGGCGTGCTGGTGTTCGAGAACCTGCGGGTGCCGGCCACCGACGTGCTGGGAGAAATAGGCAAGGGTTTCCGCTACGCGCAAGTACGGCTCGCGCCCGCCAGGCTGACTCACTGCATGCGCTGGCTGGGGCAGGCGCGCCGTGCGCACGACGTGGCGCTGGCCTATGCGCGCGAGCGGCACGCCTTTGGCAAGGCGCTGGGCGAACACGAAGGCGTCGGCTTCATGCTGGCGGACAACGAGATCGACTTGCTGGGCGCCCGGCTGGCGATCTGGCATACCGCCTGGCAGCTCGACCAGGGCAGCCCGGGCAATATCGAATCGAGCATGACGAAGGTGGCGTGCTCGGAAGCGCAATGGCGCGTCGTCGACCGCTGCGTGCAGATACTGGGCGGGCGCGGCGTGACCGGCGAAAGCATCGTCATGCGCATCTTCCAGGACTTGCGCGCATTCCGCATCTACGACGGCCCCAGCGAGGTGCACCGCTGGAGCATCGCGAAAAAACTGATGGCGCCGCAACAGCGGCAGGGGAACGCATCATGACTGGACTGTCTGTCAAGGTTGCCAGGAGAACCGAGGAAGCGCTCGATATCGCCAGCTTCGAACTGGTCTCGCTGGACGGCGCGCCGCTGCCGCCATTTTCCGCCGGCGCCCATATCGACGTGCAGGTAAAAGAGGGCCTGGTGCGCCAGTATTCGCTGTGTAATGACGCCCGGGAAACGCAGCGCTACGTGATCGGGGTGCTGCGCGATCCCAAGTCGCGCGGCGGCTCCGTCGCCATGCATGACGGCGTGCGTGAAGGCGATGTCCTGCGCATCAGCGCGCCGAAAAACCATTTTCCGCTGGCGCCGTCACGGCGCACACTGCTGTTCGCCGGCGGCATCGGTATCACGCCCATCCTGTGCATGGCCGAACAGCTGGCGCACAGCGGCGCGGATTTCGAACTGCATTACTGTACCCGTGAGCCAGCGCGCGCGGCGTTTCACGGGCGCCTCCTGGCGCCGCGGTTTGGCGCCAGCGTGCACCTTCACTTCGATTGCGGCGCGCCGGCGCAAAAGCTCGACTTGCCCACGCTGTTGGCAACGCCGGACCCGGACACGCACATCTATGTCTGCGGTCCGGGCGGCTTTATTGACCACGTGGTCAATAGCGGCAGGGCGCAGGGCTGGAACAGTGCGCAAGTCCACCTCGAGCATTTTTCCGCCAAGGCGCAGGACAAATCCGCCGACACGGCTTTCAATGTCAAAATCGCCAGCAGCGGCAAGACGTATTGCGTACCGGCCGGCAGGACGGTCGCCTCGGTGCTGGCCGACAACGGCGTCACAGTCCCGACCTCGTGCGAGGAAGGGGTGTGCGGCACCTGTATCACGCGCGTGCTCGATGGCGTGCCGGCCCACCGCGACGCGTATTTCACCGACGACGAGCGGGCCAGGAACGACCAGTTCACACCCTGCGTGTCACGCGCGCTGAGCAACTGCCTGGTGCTGGATTTGTAGCAAGCGTTGGTGTTACATTACCAGTACGGCACGCAGATGCCGGGGGAGGGGATATGGGAAACACGTGGGATGAACGCTTTCGCGAAAAGCTGTCGGCACAGACCAGCCTGAACTCGGCGGCGCTGCTGCTGGCGGAAACCGCCTCCGAACTTGGCTGGAACCTGGCCGCGTTCCAACTCGACCGTGAACAATTGGCGCTGCCGCGCTGCAGCGACGGCCAGTTCATCGGCACTGCCATGGGCTGGCCGTCCGACTGCGTGCACGCGTGGGTCGAGCGGGAACTTGGCCGCGATTGCCCGGTGACGCAGCAGTGCGGCCGCACGGCCGACGCCATCGTGTGGGAGTGCGATCCGGCCGGCGTGGCCTGGCGCGGCCGCAAGCTCGGCCCCGGGCAAACCGAGGTGTTGCGGTACTACCGCAATTACTTTGAAGGCGCGGTGACGGTGCCGGTGCACCGCCCGGGCGGAAAATCCGGCTACGTGACGTGGTGCATCAGCGACCGCGACCAGCTGCTGCAGCGGGCCCGCGAAACGTATGGCGCCACCTACCTGATTTCCCATGCCTTCATCCGCCATATCGACAGCCTCGACGCCCTGCGCCGCGAAGCGTTCAATACCGCCAACCCGAATGCGCTGACGGCGCGTGAAATCGAATGCCTGCACTGGGCGGCCTGTGGCAAGACCGAGGATGAAATCGCGCAGATCATCCAGCGCTCGCACGATACGGCGCGCTTCCACCTGCGCAATGCCGTGGCCAAGCTCAATGCGAGCAACCGCACGCATGCGGTGGCGATCGCCTGTTCGCGCGGCCTGATCACGGTGCGCTAGGCGCAGTGGCAATCAGGCGGACGGCTTTCAGCTGTCCATGCCGCCCACCGAACTGACGCGGTATTTCTTGACGTCGAACCCCAGCATGGTCATCGATTGCGTTTTTCGCAGGAAGTCCGTGATATGGGGCGACTTCAAATGGTCGAGCAGCGCCTGCTCGCTGGCCCATTCCTCGCTGATCAGGATCACGTTGGACTCTTCGAGGTCGCGTCCGAACGCATAGTAATTGCAGCCGGCCTCCTTGCGGGTCGGCGCGATGATGGCCGCCGCGGCATCGCTGAAGGCGTCGGTGAACTCGGGGGCGAGGGTAATGCGGGCGGAAATGGCGATCATCGTTGTCTCTCTTTCTCAATGGTTCTTGATGTTATCTCGGGTGATGTTGGCCGGTGATGCGGCGAAATCATCTTAGCAAAACACCCCCCTGGCCGAGACCTCCCTAAAAGGGTAGTTGTGGCCAATCCGTGCTTGGTCGACACTCATCGACATACAACGAGATCAATCACGGAGACACCATGCTCGATGAAAAAGCAGTCTTGCACGCCATCGTCAAACGCGTGCTCAAGCACCTTGACGCCGGCACCACGGACAGCGCGGAAGCGCCTTACCGCCATCCCACCTGGACTTACACCGATCCGGCGCTGTTCGAGGTGGAACGGCTTAAAATCTTCAAGGAAAACCCGCAACTGGTGGGTTTTTCGCCGGACTTGCCGCATCCCGGTTCGTTTTTCACCTTCGACGATCTCGGCGTGCCGGTACTGGTGGTGCGCGACAACGACGGCAAGGTCAACGCTTTCCTGAACGCCTGCTCGCACCGCGGCGCGCGCTTGAAAGAAGGCTGCGGCAAGGCCGCTTCGCTCAGCTGCCCGTATCACGCCTGGGGCTTTGATTTGAAAGGCAAGCTGCGCACGATCTACAAGGAAGAGAGCTTCGGCTGCGTCGACAAGGCCTATTACAACCTGGTCAAGCTGCCGGCCGAAGAGAAGTACGGCATGATTTACGTCGGCCTCGACCCTGACATGAAATTTTCCATCGACGACCACCTGGGCGACCTGGCGCAGTACTTCGCCATGTGGGATTTCTCGAAGATGGCGCTGGTCAACACGCATGAATGGCGCATGCAGACCAACTGGAAGCTGGCGCTCGACACGTTTTGCGAGGGTTATCATTTCGGCCCGCTGCACAAGGACAGCGTGGGCGATTACGCGATCGGCAATTTGTCGCTGTTCGACCGCTTCGGCCCCGGCCAGCGCCATCACCGGATCGCCTTCCCGAACACGTCGATCGGCACGCTCAGGGACGTGCCGGAAGAACAGTGGACCGATGTGTTCAGCCACTTCCAGCTGGTGCATTTCATTTATCCGAACATATCGCTGCTGGTGTCGCCCACCGCGGTGGAATTCTTCCAGCTGTATCCCGGCGCCACCGTCGACAGCCATCTGACGCGCTACCGCTGCTACTGGCGCTCCGACCTGGACCGGCCCGACCAGGGACGGGATCCTCAGGCCCACTTTGAATTCATCCGCGAGGTGGTCGACAAGGAAGACTACTGGGTCAGCGCCAACGTGCAAAAGTCGCTGAGCGCCAACATCAAGCCGTTCTCGACCTTTGGACGCAACGAACCGGCGCTGATCAATATGCACCAGGCCTTCCTGCGTGGCGCCGGCATGACGCCCGAACAGGCGCAACTCGAAAAAGTGGGCGCCTGACATGAAGCGCGTCGACGGCAAAGTCGTGCTGGTCACGGGCGCGGCTTCCGGGCTGGGCCGGGCCGATGCCCTGCTGCTGGCCCGCGAAGGGGCGCACATCGTGGTGAGCGACATCAACGAAGAAGCGGGACGCCAGGTGGCGCTGGAATGCGGCGGCGTGTTCGTGCGCCACGACGTGACCAGCGAAGCCGACTGGCGGCGTGTGGTCGCTGTGGCGGTGGAACGGTACGGCCGGCTCGACGTGCTGGTCAACAATGCCGGCATCGTGATTCCCGCCAATATCGAGACCACGACGCTGGAGCAATACCGGCTGCTCAACGCGATCCACGCCGAAGGCACGTTTCTCGGCTGCCAGGCCGCACTCGGGGCCATGAAGGAACGCGGCGGCGCGATCATCAATATCGCTTCGATCACGGCGTTGCGCGGCTCGCCCCAGGTGCTGGCCTATGCGGCGGCCAAGGGCGCGATCCGGTCGCTGAGCCAGTCGGTGGCGGCGCACTGTATCGATAAAGGCTACCCGGTCCGTTGCAACGCGATCTTTCCCGGCGTGATGGCGACCCCGCTGGTGATCGCGGTGGTGGGCGAGAACTACCCCGGTGCGGGGCAGCCGGACGACGTGGCGAACATGGTGCTGTTCCTGGCGTCGGATGAGTCGCGCTTCGTCAATGGCGCTGAATTCGTGGTCGACAACGGCGCCTCGATGCGGCTGTAAAACTATACCGGCGGGCCGCCACGCGCAGGCCACGTCGAACCAGGAGACAGAGATGACTGAAGCACCGCAGCACAAGGGCGCCATCGACGGCGTGTTGATCGCCTCCGGCAAGTACCACGATATCGATTTCGCACGGCTTGAACTGCTTAAATTGTTCGCCGAGGATGAACACGTTCGCATCCGCGTGTTTGAAGACTACGCCAACCTCGATGCGATCCGCAACGCCAGTTTCCTCGTCACGTACACGTGCGACGTCGTGCCCAGCCTGGAACAGCAGGAAGCCTTGCGCAACTGGGTCGAAGCGGGCGGGCGCTGGTATGCGCTGCACGGCACCAGTTCCATCCTGCGCTTTCTCTCCAACGGCCTGGTCGATTCGCCGGACTGGGCGCCGCACCTGATGGAGACGCTGGGTTCGCAATTCATAGCGCACCCGCCGATTGCGCCATACCGGGTCGAGGTGGCCGACGCGGATCACCCGCTGGTGCGCGGCATTGAACCGTTCGAAGTGACGGACGAACTGTACTTGTCCGACATCCACGCCGACTTGCACGTGCTGCTCGATGCGCGATTCGAGGGCGAGGCGACGGGCTTTGCGCGCGCCGACTGGCCCAAGGCCCGCCATCCTGTGTTTTACCTGCGCACCATCGGCCGGGGCGCGGTGCTGTACCTGACGCTCGGCCATTGCCGCGGCCACCACGACATGCGCCCGCTGATGGCGCACTGGCCCGAAGTCCAGCGCTGCGCATGGGAATTGCCTGTGTTTTATGAGCTGTTGCGGCGCGGTATTTCATGGTCGAAAGCAGCCGAACCATCCCCGAAGTAAGCACCCAATCATAACGATAGCAATCAATTACAAAAGGAGAATGAAATGGAACTGGGACTGCGTGGCAAGAAAGTCATCATCAACGGCGGCAGCCGCGGCATCGGCCGGGCGGCGCTCGAGCTGTTCGCGCAGGAAGGCTGCGACGTCGCCTTCTTTTCACGCGACGCCAAGCGCGTCGACGAGACCGTGACGCAATTGACGGCGGCGGGCGGCAAGGTGTTCGGCGAAGCCTTCGACATGAACGACATCGCGGCCTACCAGGCCTGGCTGGCCAAGGCCGCGGAAAAGCTCGGCGGCTGCGACATCTTCATCCACAACGCCAGCTCGTCCGGCGCGCAGGGCACCACCGACTGGGATTTGACTTATAAACTCGACATGCTGGGCGCGGTGCGCGGCTGCGAAACGCTGGAACCATTCCTGGAAGCGTCCGGCGCCGGATCGGTGATCCTGATGTCGAGCACGGCCGCGTTGGAAACGTTCATCTATCCGCAGGCGTTCAATGCCATCAAGTCCGCCATCATCACGTATGGCAAGCAACTGTCGCAATTGTGGGCGGCCAAGAACATCCGCGTCAACATGCTGTCGCCGGGACCGGTCGCGTATCCGGGCGGCAACTGGTCGATGATCAAGGAGGCGGTGCCGGAGCTGTACAACAAGACGCTGTCGGAAATGCCGCTGGGCCGTTTCGGCGCGGTGGAGGATGTGGCGAACGCCATGGTATTCCTGTCGAGTTCGGCGGCTTCCTACATCACCGGCGCCAACCTGGTGATCGACGGCGGCTATACCAAGCGCGTGCAGTTCTAAGCGGGAGCGCGCCATGAAGCTGCATACCTCGATCGGGCCCAATCCGCGCCTGGTCAACTTGTTCATCGCGGAAAAGGGCTTGTCGCTGCCGACCGTCATGGTCGACATCATCGCCGGCGAGAACCGGCGCCTGCCATTCCTGGCCATGAATCCGGCCGGCGGCACGCCGGTGCTGGAACTCGATGACGGCACCGCGCTGGCCGAGACCGTCGCGATCTGCGAATGGCTCGAGGAAGCGCATCCGGCGCCGGCGCTGATTGGCGCGACGGCGCGGGAAAGGGCCATTACGCGCATGTGGACGCGGCGGGTCGATTTGCTGGTGGTGCAGCCCATGACCGCCGGTTTTCGCGGCGCCGAGGGCTTGCCGCTGTTCAAGGACAGGCTGCGCTGCCTGCCGCAGGCGGCGGACGACCTGAAACTGGCGGCGCGCGAAGGGCTGGCGTGGCTGGACCGGCAACTGGGCGAGCGGCGCTACATTGCGGGCGATACCGTGTCGCTGGCCGACCTGCTGCTGTTCAGTTTTGTCGAGTTTGGCGCGCAAGTCGGGCAGCCGCTCGATGCCGGTAACCGGCGCCTGGCCGCCTGGCACGACCGGATGGCGTCGCGTCCCAGCGCAGTGGCGACCGCCTGAGCGCGACCGGGAGGAAGCCCATGCCATCGCTCTCGATTGCCAACAAGTTGCTGGCCGCGTTCGCCGCCATGCTTGCCATTGCGACCATATTGGGGATGTTTTCCATCAGCCAGCTGGGCACGGTCAACGGTACCGCCAAAGAACTGGGGCTGCTGTGGATGCCCAAGGTGCGTGCACTGCTCGAAGTCAAGGCCGACCTGGGAGACCTTCATGCAACGGAACTGAACTATCTGTTGTCGCAGCAGCCGGCGTCGAAGGCTGCCTACAAGACCCGCATCGGCGTCATCCTTGCCCGGCTCGGCGGCACCGCCAAGCAGTACCGCGACTTGATGTCGACCCCCGACGAAATCACCATCTTCAAGGCGTCGGCCGTGACGTTCCAGGCATTCATGGCGGAGCATGAGAAGTTGATGGCGCTGGTGGAAAAGGACCAGGGCGAGACGGCATTGACGCTGATCCGGGGCGACTATGCGCGCCTGCTGGAGGAATTGAATGGGCAGATCGATACCGTGGTCCGGCTCGATGTCGATGGCGCGGCCCAGGCCAGCCGCGATGGCGAAGCCCGCTTTGAGGCGGCACGGCTGTCGATAGGCTTGATGCTGGCAGGCGCGCTGGCGCTCGGGCTGCTGCTGGCGCTGTTGATTTCGCGCGCCATCGGCCGGCCGCTGCGCGCGGCCGCCAGTGTGGCCCGGCGTGTCGCCGATGGCGACCTGGGCGCCCATATCGAAGCGAAATCGGCTGACGAGACGGGCCAGATGCTGGACGCCCTGCGCGACATGAATGGCAGTCTGGTGCGGCTGGTGCGGCGGGTCCGTGCCGGCACCGAGACCATTGCGGGCGGCTCGGAGAGAATTGCCGCAGGCAACCTCGACTTGTCGCAGCGCACGCGGGCCCAGGCCGGCACGCTGGAGCAGACCGCCACGGCGATGGAGGCGCTGACGGCCGCGGTGAAAACCAATGCGGCCAGCGCGCTGCAGGCCAATCAACTGGCGGTCGCCGCCGCCGACGTGGCGAACCAGGGCGGCGCGGCCATGGCGCGCGTGATCGGCACGATGGGCGAGATCGATGCGTCGGCGCGGCGCGTGATCGACATCATTGCGGTCATCGACGGGATTGCATTCCAGACCAACATCCTGGCGTTGAACGCCGCGGTCGAAGCGGCGCGCGCCGGCGAGCAGGGCCGGGGATTCGCGGTGGTGGCCAGCGAGGTGCGCCACCTGGCGCAGCGCGCGGCCAGCGCCGCCAAAGAGATCAAGACGCTGACCGGCGATTCGGTGCAGCGGATCGACGACGGCAGCAGGATGGTGGGCGAGGCGGCGTCCACCATGCAGGAAGTGGTCGACAGCATCAGCCGTGTGACCGACTGCATGCGCAGCATCACATTGGCCAGCCAGGAACAGTCCACCGGCATCGAGCGGGTCAACCGCGCCATCGGCGACATGGACCACGCCACGCAGCAGAACGCCGCGCTGGTACAGGAAACCGCGGCGGCCGCCCAGTCGCTGCAGGAGCAGGCCGGCGAACTGGTGACATTGGTGCGCGTGTTCCGGCTCGGGGCCGGCGACGCGCCGCCGGCAACGGCCGACTCGGCGCCAGCCGCCGATCCGGTGCGGCGGGGACTGCCGGCGGACCGCAGGATAGCCGCCGGCCACGTCTGAGATAACATTTCACGGAGAATACGATGGAAGTCAACGCGGTCGGCGTCATTGGCGCCGGCATCATGGGTAGTGGCATCGCGCAGATTTGCGCAGTCTCCGGCAGGCAGGTGGTGCTGGTCGATACGTCCGACGCCGCGGTGGCGCGCGGCATGGCCGGCATCAGCGGCACGCTGGACCGCGCGGTCGGCAAGGGCTTGCTCGATGCGCCGGGCAAGGCCGCGGCGCTGGCGCGGATCAGCGGGACCACGGATTACCAGCGCCTGGCGCAATGCGACCTGGTGATCGAGGCGGCCACCGAGAACGAAGCCATCAAGTTGCAGGTACTTAAGCAGGTGGACGAAGTGTTGCGGCCCGAGGCGATCATCGCCACCAACACCTCGTCGATTTCCATCACCAGGCTGGCGGCAGCCACGTCCCGGCCCGAGCGTGTGATCGGCATGCATTTCTTTAATCCGGTGCCGTTGATGGCGCTGGTGGAACTGATCCGCGGCCTGCAAACGTCGGACCGGACCCATGAGACAGCCGAAATCCTCGCGCTGGCCATCGGCAAGACCCCGGTCGCGGTCGGCAACAGCCCTGGCTTCGCGGTGAACCGGATTCTTTGCCCGATGATCAATGAAGCGATCTTCGTGCTGCAGGAAGGCCTGGCCAAGGCGAAAGACATCGACGACGGCATGAAGCTCGGCTGCAGCCACCCGATCGGCCCGTTGGCGCTGGCTGACCTGATCGGCCTCGACACGCTGCTGGCGGTGATGGACACCCTGCACCAGGGTTTCAATGACCCCAAGTACCGGCCCGCGCCGCTGCTCCGGGAAATGGTCGACGCCGGGCGGCTGGGGCGCAAGAGCGGCCGCGGATTTTACGAGTACTGACCATGGACAGCACGAACAACCCGATTTTGTACTCCTGCCGCGATGGCATCGCGCGCATCCGCTTCAATCGTCCGGCGGCGCTGAATGCGATCGACGAGACGATGGCGAAGGCCCTGTGCGGCATCGCCTTCGAACTGGAACACAGCCGCGATGTGCGCGTGGTGGTGATGAGCGGCGAGGGCGCGGCCTTCATGGCGGGCGGCGACCTGGTGAGTTTTCACCAGGACAAGGCGCGCATGGCGTGCACCGCCGATGCGATCATCAAGCCGGTCAATGTGGCGTTGGCGCGCCTGGCGGCGCTGCCGCAACCGCTCGTCGCCAGCGTCCACGGCGCGGTGGCCGGCGCCGGCGTGAGCATGGCGCTGGCCTGCGACCTGTGCATCGCCGCAGACGATACCCAGTTCAATCTGGCGTATGCCCGTATCGCCACCAGTCCCGACGCCGGCAGCACCTGGGCGCTGCCGCGCGTGGTCGGCACCCGCAAGGCGCTGGAACTGATGTTGTTGTCCGAATCGTTCGGCGCCGAGGAAGCGCTGCGGCTGGGCATCGTCAACCGGGTGGTCACGCGCGAAGGGCTGGCGGACGCCACGGAAACCCTGGCGCGCCGCCTGGCCGCAGGGCCGACCCATGCCTATGGCCAGATCAAACGCCTGGTCCAGGCCTCGTTCGACACCCGCTTTGAAGAACAGCTCGACGCCGAGCGCAAGGCCTTCTGTGCCTGTACCGCCACGGCGGATTTTGCCGAGGGACTCGATGCGTTCTTCGAAAAGCGGCGTCCGGTTTTCAGTGGTGGTTGATGTCATTGGCGCAGGTGCGCGACAGGAGCCGTTATGGATACGTTCAGGAAGAAAAGCTGGAAATGGCTGTTGATATTGGCGGGCGGACTGGCTGCTGCCGCGGCGGGCGGTGTTTTCGATGACCCGGCGCCGGCAGGGCAAATCCAGGCCGTGATGCCGGACGGCTATCCGGGCATACCGCCGGCGTTCAGCTGGGACGATATCTTCAGGGCGCCGCATTAGTATTGCGTTCCAACCGGCCGTCAATCTCGTCACGACTGCCTGCTGGAATCCATGGGGGCGAGGTATATGCGAATGCGTTCAATTGAAATCTCGATGCCGTCAGGAAGCTCGTGATGAGGGTGTATGGAGACCTGAAACTGAGCATCCGGCGGCAGCGCCTGCCCGAAGAGTTGATTGGCTTGGGACGTGAAGTCGAGGTAGCTTGTCAATCCGGCATTCGTTCCACCTGGATGAGACACACTGGCCTTCCTGAGGCCGAAAAGGGCGATACTTCCAAGATAAACCTCGCCGGCAGTGCCGCCCCCGTTCGGGCTGCGGGCCCGTATCTGCACGCGAAGCACCGTAGCGTCGAAAGTGCCACGCATGTTTTCGAGCGCAATGTAGACGCGGGAGGTTGAACCGATGCTGCTCATGGTCGCGGCATCGGAGAGGACCGCGCCCTGTAAGCGCACTGTCACTTCGACGCCAGCGGATCGGACGGATGTGACGTTGTCACACGAGGCGATTACCAGAGGCGCCGAGGTTGTCCTCGATTTGTCACTCTTTTGTATCATATAGGTGCCTGTGCAACGTCTGATTTGCTATTGGGACCGTTTGAGTAAAGGCGCGAGCCAGCCAGGAGCATTTAAGCAAGCGGTGCGGCGAAGGCGTAAAGCGGCAGTGCGACCCCCCCTCAGTTTCCAGCCGGGTGTCGTCGGCGGATCCATACGCTCGCAGTACATGAGCAATGCCACCAGGGCCATGCCTTCAATATGCCACTGTGAGAGCGAATCGGCAAACAGCATCAGCGCCCAGCAAGAACCCATGCACCAGAATCCATGGTCCAAGCCGAAGCGAAGCGCGTCCATGTCGGCCGCCAGCCCAAATGCGGATAGCGGACGGTGAAAATGGCATTGATTCAGGCATCGCTGTTTCAGGGGGGAGACCTGCCAAAGACCGGCCGTCAGCGCCGTTACGCCAACGAGGAAAGACTCATCCTGGACACCCCGGCTGATCACCAGTTCAAGCAGCTTCGTGGCCCAGCCTGCGACCAGCCAAATCGCAATGTACCCCACCCAGAAAAGCGCATTGCTGCGCCGTCGCCGGTCGCTAAACGAACTGATCCGAATGTGCAATAACGGCTGGATGTTCAGGGGCGTCATCATTGCGGCAACCATCAACAGCCATCCGGCGCTTGCCGACAGCATCCAGTCAGCCGTTGATCCAGGAATCCAGCCTGAGCCACAAATGGATGTTATCTGCACAGGCCCTGACCAAAGAGCCTGTGCAATGATGGGAGCCCACGCGGCACAGCTGATGAAAAAAAGGCAGCGCTGGATACGGTGGGCTTCGCTTCTGCTATAGAACATCGTCGCGACGGATCAAATCGGCTGGCGATAAATGCTTACCCGGCCGACTTCGATCGGGCTGGCTTGCGGCGCGCTGCCGGCGCTTTCGACATCGACTTTGATCTGGTTGGCGGACAGCTTGTCTTTGACAAACAAGGTATCCACGAAGCGCGAAATATCAAGTATGAATGTCAGGCCTGAACCGCCGTGTGCACCATCCTTGATGCTTGCGCGCCGCAGCCCGAAAAGGCCGACACTGCCAACGAACTGCTTGCGCTGGGTGGCCTGGTCTGGCTGCGGCGGCAGATCGATGTAGACGCGGAGGACAGCTGCATCCTGCGTGCCCCGTACGTTTTCCAGTTTCAGGTACAGCTGGTCGGGAAGCTGGGTGACGGATGCAAATCCCAAGCTCTTCACCACATTCTTTTGAACCGCCTGGTGCAGCCCCACGTTGACAGAGGTGAAGCCCGCTTTCGAGATCTGAAGTGGACCTGTGTTCGCGCCGAGAAGCTCGGCAGGCTGCGCCGGACTCGCTTTGTGGGTCAACGGTACAAACTCATTCGCAGCGCCGATAGCCCCCAACTTGACCAGCCGCTGCGCCAAAAGGTTTGCTGCCGGCTTTTGAGGCATTGCAGCGTCTTGATAGGCATAGTTCAAGGTCGAAAGGCTTTGTACTTCACCTGGCGTATAGACCCATGGCTCGCTGTCAGGCATCGGCATCACAAATTGCTGTGCCGGCCCGTCGAGCCAGGCGCTCTCGGTAGGGTTGGCATTTCCGGCATCGTTCCAGGAGGCCCACATCCGGTCGATATTGCAATGATGAAGGTAGAAGACCGGGTCCAGTGCGGCCGTGCCTGGATCGGCCATGATGCCGTAGTCAGGACTGCTGAGGTTTCCGCCGACGTAGACGTGAACCAGGTCATGCGGATTACTTTCCATATTCCCGTGCGGGCTGCCGTTGTGGGCGAATCCGGACTCTGGTCCGCCGAATCCTGGTGCCGGCGTGGCTGGATCCGATCCGGTATAGAGATCATTGTGCATGCAAATATCGGTCACATCACCATATTGCGGTTTGGGCGCTTGACCGTGTCCTTCTACCCAGGCGGGGGTCGGAATGTAGATATTGCCGTCATCTTGCGGGCCGAAGCGCATGGTGACAAACAAGGGGTTGGGGGTGCCGTCCGGGAGTTTCTCGGTGGTGAATGCCGGCGGAATTGCCGCATCGGCTCCTTGTGCGCCACCAAAGTAATTCCAGTACGGAAGCGCCCAGGTATCCGGTCCGCCGAGACTGACGATGTCAGCGCGCAGCTGCGCCTCCAGCGCCAGAAGGTAGCCGCGATGCCATGGCAGGAAGTACCAGGTGCCGTGTTGGCATTGATTCCAGAATTTGTCTTGTGTCGTCTGGCTTGGAAGCGGCGAGGTCGGCACGGCAGGCTGGCCGCTCACGTATCCCCAGGCGGGGAATGCGGGTGGATTGGGGTACCAGGCTGTGTCGGGATTCACATATTCGCCATGGATCGCAGCGAAGAACCACCAGCTGGCCGGATCATTGAGCTCGCGCTGCATCATCTTGCCAACGCCCTTCGCATACCAGAGAAGGTCGGGATTACTGAGGGTACCGCCTTGGTTCCATGCATTCTGGCGCGTAAAAGTAGTCATCTTCGTCTCACTTTCTTGATATTGGTTGCGAATGGGGGCAAGTCAACTGGCTTGCTCTACCAGGAGAACATGCATTTCTCAGGCTCTACGATGTCGCTTTCAAATGGAGGTTGCGGGTAATACTGAAGGTTGCGTTGCACTTTCCGCGCTGTCTCATCGCCAAATAGCTGACGGACCAGGTGCAGCGATTCATCCAGGCAGGACGAAATGCCGCCGCCGGTGAGCCGATTTCGGTCGTGGACGAAGCGCGGGAAGCCGTCTGCGACGTCGATGAGGGGGAACTGTCGCAAGCAGGGCAGAAATGCCCAGTGCGTGGTCGCCTTGTAGCCGTCCAGCAGGCCCGCCCTGGCTATAAGGAGCGCACCTTCGCATACTGAACAAACCCAGGTGGCCTGCTCGCCGATACGGCGCAGATAATCAAGAAAGACGCCACCGTCCTGGCGATCCATCAGCATTGCCAACGCCTTGGGATCGCCGCCAGGCACCCACAGAATGTCCAATTTGTCGACGTCCGATAATCGTTTCGACGCGAGAAATCGGAAACCATCCCGGGTGACGACAGGTTGGTCAATCGAGGTGGCCAACAGCTGCACTTCCACCTTGTCGCCAAGCCAACTGAAGACCTCGTGGGGGCCGGTGACGTCAAGCAGGTCGACGCCCTGGTAGACTGGAATGCCGATAATCATGAGCCCCTCTTATTGGCCGCCAGTGTGCGAAGTGTCCGCCAACATGATGAAGCTCGCCGTAACGCCTGCCGGCGCACCGTTGTGCGGAACGGCTCTTAGGACGGTCCCGACGAATGCCGGCACTTGATTGACGCTTGTCGGCCATACCGGGCAGAGAAATGCCTGATAGTCGTATTCCCAGCCTTCAGTTGGCGTACCTGGGCGGCCTTTGCCCACGAACGCCAATTTGGTCGCAGATTCCGTGTCCGTCAGTTGGCCGCGTACGTCAAGAATGTAGTCGCTCGACATCACGAATTCGCCGGAGATCGTTTGTTCGTCTTGCGTCAGGGTGAACACGCCTTCGCCGAAGATTAAGGCCAGCGCTTTGGTTGGATCGCCGTCCACAAGCCCAATATTGTTGCGATAACTTCGATAGACCCAGGTGGAAGATTGAAGGGTTTGGTGCGCATTCAGCGCCTCTGGCGTGACGTTTGAATTCATGATGACGACCTCGCTTCGATAGCAAAAGTTGGGTACGGATACCGGCCGATTTCAGGAAACGTTCGTGTGGATTGCGCTACTCCGTTTGGGGCAGAGATTTCTGAGTCGCGTAGGAGGAATCTTACTGAGTATAAAAACGGCAATACTATCCAATTGTTGCAATTTGTTTTTTTGCAACAGCTAACAACATGTGGGAGAGGGTACGGAGATGCGACGTTACGTTCCGGCTGCGGATGGTCGATATCCCGCCTCGATCACCTGCGCCCCGCACGCCGGGCCATCGAAACGACGTACATCGCGTTGCATGGCCGCCAGCGCGGCGTGCACGTCCCGGTCGCCCAGCAGGCGGTCGGCATGGGCGCGCAACATCGCCGGCGTGTGGCGCACGCGCGATACGCGCACGCCCACGCCGAGTTGTTCGAGGCGCTGCGCGACCCAGGTCTGGTCGAACACAAAAGGAAAGGCAATCACCGGTACGCCGTGATACAGGCACTCGGCAGCCGTGTTGTAGCCGCCATGTGCAAAGACCAGGTCGAACTGCTCGATCAGGTAAAACTGGTTGACGAAGGGCCTGCCGAGGATGGTGGCCACGAGCGGCAAGTCCGCGAGCGCTTCGCTGAGCAGATCGGGCGGCGCCGAAAACAGGAACAGGCAATCTGCCTCATTGTGGGATAACACGATATGGCGGAATATGCGCAATGCCGCCGCACGGTTGTGTTCCATGCCGGCCAACACCGAGCCCAGCGAAACGAAGAACTTCCTGCCCTTGAATCGGGCTATCCGGACCGCCAGGTCCAGGTCGTCGGCGCTCGGCTCGCGCCGCACGAAGGCCGGGCCGACAAAGGACACCGGCACCGCGCCGGTGGTGCCGATGGCGCTGGCCGCGCGCTGGTCACCCGGCGCCGCCGCGCAAAAGGTGGGTGTGGCAAAGCAGAGGTAATGCGCTGGCAAGGCCAGTGCGTTTGCGCCGTGTGGCAAGCTGCGCTCCAGACTCGCACACAGTTCGCTGAACAGCGTATTGAACGCGGTCGCCATGCCTTTGCCGACGCAGGACGGCAGCTCGTCTTTCGGCAGGAACTCCAGCGGCGAGCTGATCGTGTAGGCAAAGCGGCAGTCCAGTTCACCGGCCAGCAGTGGCGCCAGCGGCAGCAACTGGTCGAACAACAGCAGGTCCGGCGCAAACTCGCGGCAATGCCGCAAGGTGTCGGCATGGACCGCCAGGCAGAATTGTTGCAAGGCCTGCAGCGCTTCCGTCACCAGGCCGCCATCGGCCACGTGACCGATCGCCTGCTCGATGTTAAACGAGGGAACCACCACACGCCGCAGGCCCGAGGGCAGCCAGAACGGCCGGCTGAAATAGTCGATCACCAGCACGTCGTGGCCACGCGCGCGCAAGCCCTCCGCCAGCGCCACCAGGGGCGTCATGTGGCCGAACAGCGGCGGCGCCGCGCAGACGATCCGCGCCATCGCTAGCTCTCCACCGGCGCTGGAGCGGCCGTATGACGCCAGGCCGTGTCGGGCAGTCCCGCCAGGAACGCTTGCAGGGCCGCGGCAACGGCATCGGCGCGCTGGATGACGAAATCGTGCTCGCCTTCCAGGATGGCCAGGCCGCAGTCCCTGATCAGCGCCTGCTGCCGCCGCGCATAGGCATGGTGCCCGGCGCGGCTCGAGTAGATCAGGGTGGTCTTGCAGGCGATGCTCTGGAATGCCGCGTCGCTGTATGGCTGGTCGCTCAACACCTCTTGCCGGAAGCGCGTCTGCTTCAACACGTCAAGGCGCGCCTTGACGTTCATGAGCGCGCGCCGGCGCCGTTGTATGTCGCCGCGCAAGCTGTCCTTGAGCGGATCAAGGAAGCCGCCGCTCGGCGAGAAATCGCCGCCCAGCACCGCGCTCACGCCATCGAGCATGGCATCGATATCGGGCGCCGCCACCGGTAGCGGCGGCGTGTCGACGATCACCAGTCCCGCTGCCGACTGTGGATAGCGCATCGCCCACTGCGTGGCAATGTGGCCGCCGTAGCTATAGCCGACCACCACCACCGGGCCGTCGGTGTGGCGGCGCCGCATCCGTTCCAGGTCGTCGGCGTGGTCGGCCAGGCGGTAGCCGCACGGCGGCGCCGGCGACAAGCCGTGGCCGCGCTGGTCGTAGGCCACGACGTGATAATTCTTCACCAGCCCGAAGGCATAGCCAAGCACCCACAGACCGGCCGTGCCGGCCATGCCGTGCACGAACAGGACGGTGCGCCGATTGGCGCCGCCCAGCGAAACCGCATTGAGCTCGGGCACTGCACCGGCCGTCACGCCGCCAGCTCCGGGTGGGAGGATGCAATGAATCCGGCGATATCGCCCACCGTCAGGCCGGCGATCCGCTCCATCGTCATTTGCGCGAACCAGGACTCGAAATCGACTGCGGGAAAGCGTTTGAGCATGATTTCGATCACCCTGGCGATTTCGATGCTGTCGAGCTCAAGTCCCCCGCTCAAGCTGGTGTCGTCGTCGACCACCATTTCCTGCGCCCATTCCTCGCCCACGACCTGGTGGACCGCGTCGCGGATCGCCTGCATGGCCAGTACTTTTGTCATTACCATCGTTGTTCCCTTGTTAGTGTTGTATTTGCTGCTGTTCGCGCACCCAGCTGATCACGTGGCCGTCCTTGTGGCGGCGCGCGTTGAACGCGGTCCCTTCGACCCGTCCGCTCCATCCGGTGCCGGTGCGGCACACCTCGCGCACCCTGATCCGGCGTGGCGCGCCGGCCAGGCCGCGGCCGTTGTATTTGCCCCAGGCTTCCTTCGCGGTCCAGAACATCGTCTGCCAGAAGGCCCGCTCGGCGTCGGGCTGCGCCGCGAAAAAGGCGATCTCGTCGGCGTCATAATTGAGCCGCTCGAAGGCTTCGCCGCGCGTCTCGATGGACTCGACGTCGATGCCGACACGCTGCGCGCCACCGACGATGACGGCCGCGATGTCGGGCTTGTGGCTGATCGACAGCGCGAGCGGCGCGTCTTGCCCGGCCACGATGCCAATCGGCGCGCCATGCTCGTCGTGGCCGATCTCGATCTCGGACGGGAACAGCGTGTCGACGCCGCGATGCCGCGCCAGCCACTGCTTGAGGCCGTCCTTCGCCGCCACCACGCCGCGCAATATCGCGTTGCGGTGGCCCATCGTCTTGCTGCCGTCGACCCGGGCGATTTCCCGCCCGGTCAGATAGCTATTGGTCAGCATCACCCGGGTCCAGTTGGAGCGGAACGGCAGGTCGAACACGAACAGGCCGTCCTCCAGTTGTTCGCTGATCGCATTCAGGCGCTCCGGCGTGCGGAAGATGGCGAACAGCGACGGATCACCGCTGAAGCGGCGGCCGGTGAACTCGCTGACCCGCACCTGCAAGCGTCCGGCGCGGCTCAGTTCGAGGTCATAGACGAACTCGGTCTCGCTGATACGGCGGGTGAAGACATGGCAGTCGTAACGGTCCGACGGATCGCGCAGCGCCGCCAGCGGTGCGAAAAATTCGAGCTTGCCTACCTTCAGCGGCAATACCACATTGTCTTCATCATAGTGCGAGCAGAACCACACGCCGGCGACCTGGAAAGCGCTGTCGACCAGCGCGCCCAACCCGCCGGCGGCCGCCACCACGCCGGCCATGCCGCTGGCATCCATCGCTCCCAACTGCTTGATGCCCTGGTACTGCGGGCCGTGGAACAGCCAGCGGTCGCGGTAAATGCACTCGAGCTGCAGGGGGAAGGGCGGCACATGGCCGGGATCCAGCCGGCGCCCGGCGCCTGCCGGCGGGGGCGCCACCGGCAGGCTGTCGGCCACCTCCACCTGGCAGGAAAAGTGGTCTTCGACCACGACCGCATACAGGTTGCGCCCCTTGCGATAGAGGCGCGCCTCCAGCGCGAGCGGGCCACGCACTTCCAGGAAACGGAATGAAAATACCTTGTGGACGGCGCTGATGCCGCAGCCCGGCAGATAGCCCGACACCAGCGCGCACGCCAGTTCGATCATCATCGTCATCGGCACCACGGCGGAGCGTTCGGCGATGGGCCTGCCCGCGTGGGACTGGTAGATCTCGTGATCGTACAGTTCCGGGTAGCGCGCATGGTCGATCTCGATGGTCTGCCGGTGGATGACCACGTGCGGGTCGATCGCCGCCCCGGCCTGGTGCAGCGGCGCGGACGCCGGAGCCAGGGCCAGTGCTGGCGCCAATGGCCGGCTGGCAGCCGCGCCAAAGGCGACCATGACGTCGTGCTGCGCGCGCTGGAACGTGCCCATGCTGAGCGCGTGCAGGTCTGCGCAGCCCTCGGCACCTGCCGGCAGCAATCCGGCCGTCGCCAGTGGCGCCAGCCCTGCCGACGTTCCCGCCACGAACGGCAGTGCGGGCATGGCATGCAGCTCATCGAGGTTGGCGTCAAGTGACATCGGCGTGGTGCGTAGCGCCGGCGCTGGCGCGGCTGCTTCGGCCTGCTGCCGGCAAAGCCCGAACCGCTCAAAATCGATCGCTTTGCCTTCGGCGTACAGGCCGGCCGCCGCGCGCCGCAACATCTGTTCGCTGCTCTTGTCGGCGCTGCTGGCGTCGAGCGTCATGCATTCGCTGCCCTTGAGGGTGTCGGCGACGAAGCCGCTCAAGCCGGCATTACCGACCTGCAGGAAGACACGGAAGCCGTCCTGGTAGAGCCGTGTGACCAGTTCGCGGAAGCGCACCGGCGTTGCCATGTTGTCGACAATGACTTCCTTGATCCCGTCGGCGTCGCACGGATAAGGCCCGGCCAGGCTCGAGGACCAGATCGGCACGGCCGGTTCCGACAGCACGATCTGTTCCACCAGCGGACGGATGCTCTGCAAGCCGGCGCGGATGAACGGTGTATGCGACGCCGCCTCGATCCCCATGTTGACCGACAACAGCCCTTGCGCGCGCAGGCGCTGCCGGGCAATTTCCAGCGCGGCGGCGCTGCCGCAGATGACGCAATGACCGGGACAATTGTCGACCGCGACCGCGACGCCATCGATGTCAGCCAGCAGTGCGCGCACGCTTTCCGCGCCGCCCCAGACCGCCATCAGGAAATAACCCTTGCCCATCACACCATCCTGCAGGGCGAGCAGGCGCTCGACCAGGATTTCCAACTGCGCCGCGCCAATCATGCCGCTTGATACGCAGGCGATCCATTCGCCCAGCGAGTGGCCGGCGATGGCATCGGGCGAGACGCCGAGCGCGCCGAACACGTGGTACAGGGTATCGGCGGAAAACACCGTCTGCAGGCTGCTGCTCACCAGGACGTCATCGCCCCTGGCCGACAGTTGCGTGAGGTCGAGGCCGAAGCGCAGCGCCAGTTCGCGGAAATCGGGATTGACCTGGTTGCCCAGCCCGGGAAACAGGAACGCCAGTTTTCCGCCCGCCCCGAGCAGGCCCCCGGGCGTGAAGAAGATGTCCTGCTTGCCGCGCCAGGGCAGTCCGCGCGCGACGATGCGCCTTGCCTTGGCCAGGCGTTCCTGCGTGGGATCGAACAGCACCAGCCGGCACGGCCCGGCGCCCGCATGCAGCGCGCCGCTATCGAGGTCCGCCAACAGGCTGCCCGGATCGGGCCGCGCCAGCGCCAGCACGTTTTCCTGCGTGGCCAGCCGGCGAGGTTCCTGCCCCAGCGCCAGCGCCACCGGCGCGCTCACCTTGGTCGGCGCCGGCGGCGCGCTCATGACCAGGTGGGCGTTGATGCCGCCAAAACCGAAGGCGCTCACGCCGGCCACCCGGTCCGTGCCCTCCGCCCACGGCGCGCTGTGGCTCGGCACGTGAAAACCCTGTGCGGCCAGGTCGCCTCGCAGTTCGCGGCAGTGCAGCGAAGGGGGCAGCACGCCATCCCGCAGTGCGCAGGCGGTCTTGATGACGCTGGCGATGCCGGCCGCGCCCAGCGTATGGCCGATCATCGACTTGACCGAGCCCAGCGCCACCTGCCGCCCCTGCATATGCGGCCCGAAGAAACGCAGCAGCGAGCCGCTTTCCACCTCGTCGCCGCGCGGCATGCCGGTGCCGTGGCATTCGATGTAGCCGGCGCGGCCGGGGTCGATGCCGGCGTTGCGCCAGGCGGTGTCGAAAGCCTGGACCTGGCCGTCCGAGGACGGCGCCAGCAGGCTTTCCGCGCGCCCGTCGCTGCAACTGCCGACGCCTTCGATCACGGCATGGATGCGGTCGCCCGCCGCCAGCGCCTTTGCGAGCGGCTTGAGCACCACCAGGCCCGCGCCTTCGCCCAGCAACAGGCCGTCGGCGCCGCGATCGAAGGGCCGGATCTGTTCCTGCCGCGACAGTGCGCCGATATTGGTAAACATCGACCAGTAACCCTGGGTCAGCGGCACATGCACGCCCCCCGCCAGCATCACATCGCAGCGTCCCAGTTGCAGCTGCATGATGGCGTTTTCGATCGCCACCAGAGACGACGCGCAGGCGGCATCGAGGATGTAGCTCGGTCCGCACAGGTTGAGGCGGTTGGCCAGGCGGGAAGCGGCAAAACCCGGCACCAGGTTGCGCGTCAGGCTGTTGTCGAAGCCGGCCTTGCGTTCGGCCACGAAACGCTCGGCGAAGGCGTCGAGCCGGGCCTGGTCCAGCCCGGGAAAACTGTCGCGCAAGCCCTGGCGCAACTGCGGCAGCAGCTTGATGCGGTCGAGGAAGCGTATCGTCACCGGTCCGATCGGCATGGTACGCCCCAGGATCACGCCCACCGGCAGCGCCGGCTGTTCGCGCCCGCTGCGCACGATGCCGGCGTCGGCCAGCGCGCTGCGGGCCAGGTCGAGCATGAGGAACTGGTCGGCCTCGGCCTCCTCGACTTCGCGCGGCACGATGCCATATGCGAGCGGATCGAAACTCAGGTCGTCCACCACGCCGGCGCGGTGGCAATAGGTTTGCTCCAGGCCGGGCGCGCTGCCCGGCGTGTAATAGCCGTCCTGCCGGCCCCAGCGCTGCGCCATCGGATAGGCGCTGATGGCGTCGACGCCGCCCTGTATGTTGCTCCAGAACGTGGCGAGATCCGGCGCCCGGGGAAAGCGGCATGACATGCCGATGATGGCGACTTTAAATCCCATGCTCATGCGATTTCCCCGCTCCAGAACAGCGCCTCATCCTTGACGCAGGTGGCGATCAGGCGGCTGGCCCGCTTGCCGGCGCCCAGTTCGTCGAACAGGAAATCGACGCCCTGGCGGCGGCTGATGGCGTGGATGCCCATGCCTTCCAGGTGTTTCTGCAGCGTCTCGTCGATCATGCCGGCGCCTTCCCACGGCCCCCAGTTGACCGACAGGTAGTGGCCGTTGCGGCTGGCGTTCAACGCCATGGCGCGCTTGTCGAGGTAGGCGTTGGCGGCCGAATAGTCGGTCTGGCCGCGGTTGCCCAGCGTGGCCGAAATGCTCGAGAAGAACACCACGAAGCTCGGCTCGGTCAGGCGGTCCAGGCTGTCGAGCACGTTTTCCACGCCGCTGGCCTTGGTGTGGTAGACCCGCGCCAGCGAGGCTTCCTGCTTGTCCTTGAGGAAGCGGTCGTCCAGGATGCCGGCGCCGAACAGCACGCCATCGATGCGGTCGTACCGCGCCATTACCTCGCGCAACGCGCCATCGACCTGGCCAGGCTCGGTGACGTCGGCCTGCAAATACAGGATTTCACTGCCGAAGCCATCGAGTTCCTCCATCGTGCGGCGCATCTGCTTGTCGGCCAGGATGGCGTTCACCGTCGCCTCGATGTCCCTGGCGCGCGCGGCGCCGTCCTGCCGCGCCAGCAATGCCTGGCGCAGCGCGGGCGCCGTGTCGACGCCGGGGAAGGGTTCGGCGCCGGCCGGCAGCGGCGAGCGCCCCAGCAGCACCAGGCGGCAGCGGTATCGCTCGGCAAAGGCCGAGGCAAACCAGCTGGTGATGCCCCTGGCGCCGCCGACGATCACCACCACCGCCTCCGGTTCCAGCCGCAGCGCCTCGGTCGAAGCCACGTACGAAGGGCGCGGCAACGCCTTGCGCACATGGCGGACGCCGTCGCAGTAGGCGACCGGCTGGGCCAGTATCTCGGGCTGGCTGAGGATTTCGCCGAGAATGCGCGCGGCCAGCGCTTCGCAATCGAGCCGCGCCGCGTCGTGCAGGATCAGCGGACGGATCATCGGCACCTTGGGCCATTCCCAGCGCAGGCTCACCAGCATGCCGCTGGCGCCGCTGCCGCACGAGGGCGCGTGGTAGCTGCCGTCCGGATGACGCAATGGTGCCGGATCGTCCTGGATCGTCATTACGGTGTCCATGTCGCGCGCATCGCAGGCGCGTAACGCATGGAACAGGCCCAGCACGTCCTGATAAGCATCGTCATCGCGGTTGAAGTACAGGATGCCATTGGTGTCGAGCTGCAGCCCGGTCTGCAGCGCGCCGCGTTGCAGCGGCTCCAGCCTGGCGCCGAGCGCGTCCAATTGCCGGCGCAGCGCGTCGTACAGGGCCGCAGACGCGCCGACGCAATGCAGTGTCTTGCCGGCCAGCCGCGCTGGCGCCGAAGGCTGTAATGGCTGCGCCGAGTACAGCACATCGAGCACCCTGAGCGGCACCGCCGGGGAAGGCGAGGGCGCCCCGGATTCGGGTTCCGGCGCCACTGCCGGCCCTTGCTCGGGCTTGCTGTAATCGGCCAGCCAGGCGCTGATGCCGCGCAGCGTCTTAATCTTCGATACCTGTTCCAGGAATTGCGCGGCGTCGTCGCCCAGTTCATCGCCTGCGCCAGTGCCGGCCAGGCCCAGTTCCTTGCCGATCTCGGACAGCAATTCGACCCGCTTGATCGAATCGATACCCAGGTCTGCCTCGAGATCGAGATCGGCATCGATCATTTCGTCCGGATAGCCGGTGCGGGCGCAAATCAGCGCCTTGAGCCGGGCTTCGATGGCGCTGCGGTCATACGTCACGGGCGCGGCCGGTTCCGGCGCTACCGATTCCGCGTTCCGGCCCACGTAGTCGGCCAGCCAGGCGCTGATGCCGCGCAGCGTCTTGATCCTGGAGACTTCTTCGAGGAACTGCGCCGCGTCGTCGCCCAATTGATCGGGCGTGCCGGCATCGGCCACGCCCAGGTCCTTGCCGATCTCCGACAGCAACTCGACGCGCTTGATCGAGTCGATGCCGAGATCCGCTTCCAGGTCGAGATCGAGCTCGATCATTTCCTCGGGATAGCCGGTGCGTTGGCAAATCAACACCCTGAGCTTGCGCTCGATCGCCGCGCGGTCCGCCAACGGTACAGCTGGGATGGCAGGTATGGCAGGTACTGCCGCGACCGGCAGGGCCGCAGGCAGTGGCGTCGCCACTGTCAGCGGCATGGCCAGCGGCGCCGGCGCCGCGCCCAGGTAGCCCAGCATGACATCGCGCTGCTGCTGGACGAAATGATTGACGCTGTCGAAATAACTGCGCATCACCGCCGCACGCGGGCCGTCGTCGAGCGGCGCCGGCCGGGCCGTCACCGGCGCCAGCGCGAGCTTTTTGCCCGGCGCGGGATCGTAGGCATGTGCAGGCAGCTTGCCATGCAGCGGCCGCGCGTGGTGGCCGTTGACGCTCCACATCGTCGGCGCCAGCGCCTTGGGATGGGCCAGGTCGAGCCGGCGCAGGCGGCGGTTGGCGTACAGCGCGCCCGGCGCCATAGGCGCGCCCAGGGTGGCCAGCCGGGCCAGCGTGTTCATCAGGCCTTTCAGCGGCGGCGCGTCGCGCAACAGCAGCGGCAGCGCCTGGACCTCCTCGCCATCGAGGATATTGTTCACCAACGAGCACAGCGCGCCGCCCGCGCCGACTTCGACAAACGTGCGCACGCCATGCGCGTGCATGGCGCGTATCATGGCTTCGAAACGCACGGGCGCGGCGATCTGGCGGCCCAGGCAATCGGCCAGCGCGTCGGCGGACATGCCGTCCGGGTAGGGCGCGGCGTGCTGGTTCGACCAGACCGTCGTGGCCGTTGGCGTTGGGGCCAGCGGCACCTGGCGCAGGAAGGCGCCGAAATGCGCGGCCGCGGGGGCCAGGGCCCGGCTGTGGAAGGCGCAGGCGACCGGCAGGATGCGCGCACGCACGCCGCCCTGCTTGCATTTCTGCAGGGCCGCCGCGATGGCCCCGCCGGGGCCGGCCAGCACGGTCTGGCGCGGCGCGTTCATGTTGGAGATGTCGAGCTCACCCAACTCACCCAGCACGGCATGCACCAGCGCCGCGTCGCCCTCGACTGCCAGCATGGCGCCGCGCTCCTCGCCGTCGAAACTGCCCAGGATGCAGTCTGCGCGCTGGCGGCTGACCGGCACCAGCGAGCCGGCCGGGATACTGCCCGCGTGGCACAAGGCGCTCAGTTCGCCGAAACTGTGGCCGGCCAGGTGGCTGGCTTCGATGCCGAGCTCACGCAGCACCTGCGCCGCCGCCTGGCTGACCACGGCCAGCGCGGGCTGCGCCATACGGGTGTCGGTCAGCGCGGCTTGCTGCGCGGCGTGCTGCTGGTCCGAGAAGGCGCCGGACGGGAACATCGCCGCGCACAGCGCCGGCTCGCCCGCCAGGTGCGCCCGGGTGGCCGGGAAGTAGGTGAACAAGTCGGCGCCCATGCCGGGGAACTGGCTGCCCTGGCCAGGGAACAGGAAGGCCACCTGGCCCTCCAGTGGCTGGCCGTCGCCGACGTGGACGCCGAGCGGATCGGCCTGGCCCTGGGCCGCGCGCGCCAGCCTGGCGCCGAGTTCTTCCACGCTGGCGGCGACCACCGCGAGCCGCACCGGGCCTTCGCCCTCATTGCCCAGATGGTGGCTGTAGGCGATGTCGCACAGGCGGTCCTGGTGACCGGCGGCCAGCCATGCTTGCAGGCGTTCGACCTGCTGGCGGGCCTGATCAAAGCTGTGGCCACGGAACAGCAGCAATTCGCACGGCCAGACCTGGGGCGCGGACGGGATGGCTGCGACTTTGTCGGCGTCGCCGCGGTCGAGCACCAGATGGTAATTGGTGCCGCCGAAGCCGAATGCGCTGACGCCGGCCTTGCGCTCCTGCTCCAGCCACGGCATGGTGCGGGCGGGGAAATAGAAGGCGCTGCGTTCCTGCCGGTAGTAGGCGTTGGGCTGCTCCAAGTGCAGGGTCGGGGGCAGCAGGCCCTGTTCGACGGCGTAGGCTGATTTGATCAGGCTGGCGATACCGGCGGCGCACTTGGTGTGGCCGATCTGGGTCTTGACCGAACCCAGCGCGCAGGCGGCGCGGGCGCTGCCGGCGTTGGAAAACACGGTTTCCATGGTCGCCAGTTCGGTACGGTCGCCCACCACGGTGCCGGTGCCATGCGCCTCCAGCAGGCCGATTTCGGCCGGCGAGATACCGGCGCGCCGGTAGGCCCGGTTGAGCGCGCGCTGCTGCCCTTGCCGGCGCGGCGCGGTCAGCCCCAGCGACTTGCCGTCGCTGGCGCCGCCGATGCCGCGGATCACCGCGTAGACATGGTCGCCGTCGCACAACGCGTCTTCGTAGCGCTTGAGCACCACGGCGCCGGCGCCTTCGCCCAGCGCGATGCCGTCGGCCGTCTCGGAAAAACTGCGGCACCTGCCGCTCCCCGACAGGGCGTGGGTACTGGAAAACATCAGGTAGTCATGGATGCCGTTGTGGAAATCGACGCCGCCGGCAATGGTCACGTCGCTTTCGCCATAGCGCAATTCCTTGATCGCCGCGTCGATCGCCGCCAGCGACGAGGCGCAGGCGGCATCGACAGTGAAGTTCTGGCCGCCGAGATCGAGCCGGTTGCTGATCCGGCCCGAGACGACGTTGCCCAGCACGCCGGAAAAGCTGTCTTCCGTCAGGCGCGGCAAGCCGTCCAGCGCCTGGCCCAGCGCCGGTTCATCGAGCAATTGCGGCAGCATGATGCGCAGGCCATAGGCGCCGGAAATGTCGGCGCCCGGCTCGATGCCGAAGATGACGGAAGTGCGTTCGCGGTTGAAGCCGCGCTCGAGGTAGCCGGCATCCTGCAAGGCCTGGTAGGCCACCAGCAGGCCGGCGATCTGGGCCGGGTCGATCGAGCCCAGGCTTTGCGGCGGGATGCCGAACAGGCCGGGATCGAAATGGAAATCGGGCACGAAGCCGCCCCACTTGGAATTGGTTTTTTCGCCGCGCGCGCCGGCCGCCTTTGGATCGTAATACAGCGCCTTGCTCCAGCGCGTGTCGGGCACCTCCGTGACGCTGTCCTTGCCTTCGATGATATTGGCCCAGAATTGCTGCGCCGTCAGCGCGCCGGGGAAGATGCCGGCCATGCCGACGATGGCGATGTCGCATGGCGCGCCCCTTTGCTGTGCGCGCGCTGCGCGATCGTCCCGATACTGGCGCAGCAGCTGCGCGCTGGCAGCCAGTTCCTCGTGCAGGCCGGCGATGCTGAGTACCTGCTGGCGCAGGCAGGCGACGTCGCCGATCATGTACATGCCTTCGCTCAGCTGCGTGCCGGCGTCGACCTGGGTGGCGACCCCGTCGATTCGCTTGCTGCCCTTGGAGGCGATGCGCAAATGGCCGGCGTTCATCTGTTCGAGCGCGAGGAAGATCTCATCGCGGCTCTTGCCTTCGTTGCGCAGCCGCAGCCGTTCCTGCTCCAGGAAATCGACATACGGGGTGCGCAGGCAGCGCGTGACGTGGCCCGGCCGGGTCTGCACCAGCGCGGTCTCGTTGCTGGCCACGGCCAGTTCCTGGTAGGCCGCGACGATCGCGCCCTCGCGCACGGCTTCCCCGGTAAACAAATAGGCCGTTCCCATCGAGATGCCGATTTTCGCGCCCAGCGCTGCCAGCGGCGCACACATGGCGGCCAGCAGCGCGCCGGACAAGCGGTCGTGCAAGCCGCCGGCAAACAGCAGCGACAACTCGGCGCACGCCTCGGATTCGAGCGCGCGCGCGATCTGGCCTTCCCACAGCGTCATCGACGACAGGGGACCGACGTGGCCGCCGCACTCGCGCCCTTCAAACACGAAGCGGCGCGCGCCGTCGGCCAGGAAACGCTCGAACAAACCGGTGGTGGGGCAGTGCAGGAAGGCTTTGACGCCGTGCTGCTCGAAAATCCTGGCCTGGTCGGGCCGGCCGCCGGCCAGGATCACGTGCGACGGCGCCATGGCCAGCACCAGTTCGGCCTGCGCCTTGTACAGCTCGGGCGGCAGGAATCCCAGCAAGCCGACGCACCAGGGTTTGCCGCCGACATGCTCGCGGGTCTGTTCCAGGATCGGCCGGGCCCGCTCAGGCGGGAGCAGGGCCAGCGCGATCGACGGCATGGCGCCGGCGTCGGCCACTGCGGCCGCGAAGCCGGGCCGGTCCGACACCTGCGCCATCGGTCCCTGTACCAGCGGATAGCGCAAGCCATACTCCTTGGCGAACGCGGTATCGGCGCCGAACAGTGGCGCGCGCGCGGCCTGGCGCAGGTGACCGGCGATGGCTTCCTCGGTCGCGTGCACCAGTCCGGCAACGTCGCCGTAGAGGGCGTGGAACAGCTGCGCCAGCGCCAGGTCCTCGCCGGCCAGCAGCGGTGCGTCGGCGCCTTTCATCCGCGCCAGCAATTGTTCGCGGCCGGTCTCGTCGTCCACGTCGGGCAACAGCTTGTGGCGCAGGAAGCGGTAGCCACCTGCGACGGCCGTCTCGGAACCATTGATCGCCCTGAACACGGGGTGCAGGCTGGACCGGTTTTGCGCGGCCGGCATCAGCGCCAGTTGCGAGTCGTACAGCACGCCCTGGGCGCCGGCCAGCACCGCCGCCGCCGCCCCGTGGGGCCCCATGCCGCCCTGGGCCCAGTACGGCAGGGTCAGGCGGCCATGGGTCTGCTGCAGCAAGATGAAACTGTTGAAGGCGCCGACCCGGCCGCCGCTCTCGGCGCCCTTGAGGATCAGGCCGTCGGCCCCCAGGCGCTGCGCTTCCAGCGCTTCTTCCAGCGACACCACCTGCACCAGGTGGAAGAAGCCGGGCAACGCCTGGAACCCGGCCGGCGCGGCGTGCATCAGCACGTTGACGCGTCCGCGCAGCGGCGCCAGCGCTGACTCGTCCAGGTGCACACCTTCTGGAAGCCGCAGGCCAAAGCCGCCCGGCGCCGCCGCCTGGACCCGCTCGATCGCGGCGCGCGCCTGCGGCCAGTCGCGCCCGACGTCGAGGAAGGCGAAAGCGCCCGCGCGCATGGCGTCGGCCACCAGGCGGTGGTCGGGTGTCTCGAAGGGCGACACGATCAGGACACGGTTCAGGGTGTCGGGCAAACCAGCCTCAGTTTTCATACGTTTTATCCGAACTACATAATTTTTAATCGGAAAAGTATGGAGGGCGGACTGGGGCCAGTCTTGATTGTTTTACATGGTAAACGTTGCTAAATCGGCACAATTGCCTGTCGTCCCGCCGATTCTTGTTGATCGGGGCGGGTACTTTTCAGTGGAATAAACCTGATTTCACATGATGGGATTCGGGCTGCGGTTCCCCACGCCGAAATTTCTCAATCTACAGAAATTCATTCCGCATTGCGGAATCGCGCTGTAAGTCCTTCTTTTTATGGGAAATATCCCTGTCCGTTTTGCTTTCGTGTCGCCGGGTTCAGGTCAGGATGAGCCTTATGATGAAGTGAATGATTTGCGATCCACCGCAAGCGGGTGCTGGCAAACGCAACATGTTTCTATTCAATTTCTATTCACTTACTATCCAAGGAGTCTCACATGGAACTGCATTCTGGCGATAACCGATCAATCCCTGGCATGGCTGTTTTTTCCCGATATGGAACGGCCGGCATGGAAGCTTTCAGCCGTGTTGGCATCATGGGTGCGGGCGCGACGGGCATGGGCATTGCCGACAGCCTGCTGGAGTCCGATATTCCGGTCACCATCTATGAACTTGATCGGGAACCGCTCGATCTGGCCACCGCGGCTATGCGGTCGACGTATCAGAACGCGGTGTGCGACGGCGAGCTGACAGTGGCCCAGCGCGACCGGCGCGTGGCGTTGCTGGCAGCCACCATCAACCTGCATCACTTGAAGGATTGCGATGTGATCGTCGACGCTCTGCACACGAGCGCCGCTGTCAGGGACGGTGTGCTGCGACGGCTCAATGAACTGGCCAAGCCCGGCGCGGTCCTGATTGCTTGCGTCAGTGACGCCGACGAAGACGCCGATGCCGAGGTCAACCGGATTGCCGCACTGATGCGGTTTCCCGAGAACGTGCTGGGTATGCGTCGTACGAACGGCGCGGGCTCGGAGCAGTGGGAGCTCGTGCCTGCCAAGGCGACGTCGGAACGCGCCCTGGCGACGGCAACCAGGGTAGTGCAGAATTTCGGCATGTCGCCGGTCGTTGAGTTGCCACCTGTCTTGTTGTAAGTCTGAACGTTGCCGTTTGCAGCGAGCCCGCCACCAGAGCGGGTCTATGCATATCGGCGCTGCGCCCGCCGCCGGGCACTGAAGTGAGATCCATCAACTGCGCGTATCAGTCGTCGCGGAACCCCCAAGCCAGTGCCGCCTAGACGGACCGCAGCCTCCCGGCGAATATCCGTTCGTCCGCCGTCATCTGGCAGTCATGCATACGACTGCCAGATGACGGCGCGCTGTTTAGCCGGCTCGTCAAGCAAGCCAGTCGTCACCAAGTACAAGCTGGCGGCGACGCCCATCTAGGCATGCACATGCTCGTGTTCGGCTTCAGCTCCACTACCTGTCGTCCCTTACAACTACGTGTAACAGTTCCAGAGTGCGAACATTGGCTCGTAATGTGACCGCGGGATGGCTTGTCCGATATACAATTGTGGCAACGAAAACGCCGCGTCCAGAATACTTTGGATGCATTCGAACCTGCCTACGGTCTATTTCAAGGCCTATTAGCTTCAGAAACCGCGCTGACCGGACGTTAGCTTGTTGAGACAAGGTAATGGAAATGAAAAAAATGCTAATCGAGGCATCTGTTCTTGTTAAAGCAGTTATTTTTTTCAGTATTATGATTTTTTCCGGAACTTATGGAGTTAGATCAGCAAGTGCTTCAACCGCAGGAAGTGACGTTGCTTGGCAACAGTTGAACGGGGAGATCAACGTCTGTTGGGAAAATTTTGACGATAGATACAGCACTGAAGCTGGCTGGGTTAAAAATTCTATTTTTGAAACGTGGCAGAAGTATGGAAACGTGAAATTCGTAGGTTGGGGCCCATGCAGGTCCGAGTCGCGGGGTGTTCGCATTAAAATAGATGATTCCAACCCGCTTGTTCGCGAACTCGGCCGAAAGCTGGATGGTATGAAAAATGGCATGGTACTGAACTTTGACTTTGTCAAATGGGGAAATAGCTCGTGCACTAGCAGACGCGAGGACTGTGTCAGAAATCATGCGGTGCATGAGTTTGGTCATGCATTGGGTTTGGCCCATGAGCACAATACAGCCGGACCGGAGGTTTGCCGGTCGGAAAACCAAGGCTCCAGCGGTGACTGGCCTCTAACTATTTATGATCCTGACTCCATAATGAATTATTGCCGCTCCGGTTCTACCCTTGGTGGGTGGAATCTTAGTCGGGGCGACGTTGATGGAATAAAAACAATCTATCCAAAATATATTCCGGCAGACATTCCCGACGGGCGAAACGGTCAATTAATTACCCAACAATCTGCGCAATGCCTTCACGTGCAGGGAGCTGATGGGCAGAGACGTAGGTTGCTTATGCAATGGCCTTGCCAGAGGACTGCAGAATTCTACTTTTCGTTTCATAAACTTGGTCCGGGCGAATATCAATTACGTTCACCCTACAGCGGCAATTGCTTCCATTACAGTACCAATGGCAACGAACTACGCGCGCCGTTAATGCAATGGGAATGTGCTGAAACTGAAGAATTTAGGTTTAAGATCGACAGTGCTGGCACGGACAGTTGGGGCCAAGAATGGTTTCGTATCCGGGGGAGCAGAAAAGGTAGCGAAGCCTGTTTTCATGTACTGGAAGGGCCCACAAAGGAGCCACGTAAGCCCATGGCCGCTTGGACCTGCCTGAATGGCCCTGAATACTTATTTACGATCAAGTAATTTTCTGCGTTGGCGGCGCCCGTCAATTCAGCATGCGCAACTAACTGGTGCACAGCGTAGCGCGCAACTACGAATTGCGCGCTACGCGCCTTGGCCACTTGCGCGCGTTCCAGTCTCAATCGAGAGTAATACGATTGTTTGAAAAGGCGACACGACCAGCCGCGCCCGGGACCTACCTTCCCTCGCACGGCTGTCACATTGCCTACTTCAACCGGTCCCAAAGAAAGCTGTACACCATCCCATAAAGCCGGGCCTGCTGTTCCCCGTTCACCGCACCGCCGTGCCCGCCATCCATGTTTTCCCAATACAGGACCGGATGGCCCTGTTCCTGCATGCGGGCCACCATCTTGCGCGCATGGGCCGGGTGCACCCGATCGTCCCGGGTCGAACTGGTGAAGAACACCGGCGGGTACGTCCGCGTCTTGTCGAGCAGGTGGTAGGGCGAATAGCGCGAGATGTAGGCCCATTCGTCGGGACGGTCCGGGTCGCCATATTCGTCGATCCACGACGCGCCGGCCAGCATGCGGTGGTAGCGCTTCATGTCGGCAAGCGGGACCTGGCTGACGACCGCGTTGAACAGCTCGGGGCGCTGCAGCGCGGCGACGGAAACCAGCATGCCGCCCAGGCTTCCGCCCATGATGCCGAGATGCGGCGGCGACGTGATCTTCCTCGTGATCAGGTCTTCGGCGACCGCGATAAAGTCGTCGTACGAAACCTGGCGCTTTTCCTTTAGCGCCGCTTCGTGCCAGCGTGGACCGAACTCGCCGCCGCCGCGTATGTTCGACAGCACGTAGACGCCGCCTTTTTCCAGCCAGGCACGGCCAAGGATGCCGCTGTACGACGGTTTCATCGACAGCTCGAATCCGCCATACCCGTACAGCAGCGTCGGATTGTTGCCGTCGAATTTGACGTCCTTGCGCATCACGGCGAAATACGGAATCCGCGTGCCGTCGCTGGCAATGGCAAAGTGCTGCTCCACCTTGAGGCCCGCTGCGTCGAAGAAGGATGGCTGCGATTTCAGTTGCCGCCGCTGATCGCTGCCGACCTGGCCCAGATGCAGCGAGGCCGGGGTCAGGAAGTCGTTCTGGATCAGGAAATAGTCATCCGATTCCAGGTAGTCGAGCGGCGAGATGGACACATTGGCATAGGCCGGCGTGGATACCGTCCGGCGCTCCCATTTCCCTTTCGGCATGCGCCACTCTTGCACCTGGCTGCGAACGTTGACCAGCTCGGTCAGCAGCACGGCGTTCTTCGTGGTGGACACCGATTGCAGCGAGCGGGTGGCATCGGGCTCGTACAGCACGGTGAAATCGCGCTTGCCCGCCATGAAGCCGGAAAAGGCAATCGACAGGAGCGAGCCCTGCAGGTACCGGCGGTTCCCGGCCTGCCAGTCCGCGCGCAGGCGGATCAACAGCTGGTCCTTGAACGTGAAGGCCGTCGCGCTGTTCGGCTTGTCCAGCTTGACCAGCTTACCCCCATGGCGGTAGTACATGTCGTTCGTGAAGAACGATGTCGACCGCACGATAAATTCGCGGTTAAAGCCCGGATACTGGTCGGCGTAGCCGGAGGCGCTGATATCGGCCGGCTGTCCCTCGAACACCAGCTTCGCGGCCTGCAATGGCGTTCCCCGCTGCCATTCCTTGACGATGCGGGGATAGCCCGAACTGGTCAGCGAGCCGGGTCCGAAGTCGGTGGCCACCAGCAAGCGGTCCCGGCTCACCCAGTTCACGTCGCTCTTCGCTTCGGGAAGGGAAAAGCCTCCCGCGACAAAGTGCAGGCCCCGGGTGTCGAACTCGCGCACGACGTGCGCGTCGCCGCCGCCCCGGGTGAGCGAGAACAGGCACCGCTCGGCTTGCGGCTTGAGGCAGTCCATGCCGTGCCATACCCAGTTCTCGTTTTCATCGCGCGCCAGGCGGTCGACGTCCAGCACCACTTCCCAATGCGCCCCCTGCGGGGCGTCGGTCATGTAGCGTTCCGGTGTCGTGCGCCGCAGGACGCCGCGGGGGTGGTCGGCGTCTTTCCAGAAGTTATAGAAGTACTTCCCTTGCTTCTCGACGTAAGGAATCCGCTCGCGCGAGTCGACCACTTCGCGGATCGCGTCCGTGGTTTGCCGGAAGCCGGGCAGCGCGCCCAGCTGGCTGGTCGTGCGGCTGTTCCACTGCCTGACCCAGTCCAGCGCCCGCTCCGAGCTCACGTCCTCGAGCCACAAATAGGGATCGCTTTCCGATACCGGTGCGGGCGCCGGCGGCTGGGCATGCGCAGCCGCGCCGAACAACAGCGCGGCCGCCATTCCAAGGCCCATAGTCCTGATTGGAATCATGTGTCGCATTTCCTTCAGAACTTGTGCTCGACGGTCAGCATTACGGTACGCGCACGCAGCGGCAGCGAACCGCCCGGATACAGTTTGACGGGGTCCTTGCGGTCGAACAGGTTGAACACATTCGCCGACACCGTGGTGCCAGGGCGGAACGCGTAGCGGGTCCACAGGTCGACCGTCGTGTCCGAGGCAATACGGCACTCGTCCTTGCTCACGCCACGGCTGGCGCAGCCTTCAATGCTGCTGGTCGAATCGAGGTCACCCCAGGCGAGTTTGGTGCCGTTCGTATAGTTCGCGCGCAGGCCGGCGACGAGCGAGCCCAGTTCCCACGACATCTTGGCGACGGCGCGCGTGCGCGGGACACCGCGGTAGCCGACATAGTTCACCGTGTAGGCGTTGGCGAAGCTGTCCCATTGCTGGTATTCGAACTGGTGGTTGAGTTCCAGGCCCACGTTGAGCGTGCCCGAATCGCCCAGGTTCCAGCGTCCCTTGGCGTCGAGATCGAGGCCGGAGACGCGCGACTTGCCGTAGTTCTCGTACTGCGCCGCGATGGTCCGGATCGGACCGATCGGGTAAGCCACGGTCTTGCCCGACAGTTCGGCGGCCCGGCGGGCAATGTCCAGGTCGTGCGCGGTCAGCGGATCGCGCTGCACCAGTCCGCCCAACCGGTCTTCGTTGGCGAGGGTCTGGTCGATGCTCTTGACGGCAATTTCGTCACGGCGCTTGATGTTGTAATAGTCGATGGTAAAACTGAACGCGCGCATCGGCTGGATCACCAGGCCCGCCGTGAAGCTGTTGGTGTATTCGGGCTTCAGGTCGGGATTCGGGGTGACCGCCGACGGGAAACTGACCGAGCATCCCAGCGCGTAGGCGGTCAGGGCCATGTTCTTGTCCGCCGCGTTGCCGGTATTGAGGATATTCCTGAGTTCCGTGGCGGCCGCGCAGCGTTTCGGGTCGGTGTAGCCGTTGTTGAACCAGGAGGCGCCGCCATTGCCGGTTTCCGGCAGGCTCGGGGCCCGGAAGCCCTTGGAGGCGGTGCCGCGCACCATCAGCATGTCGTTGGCTTTATAGCGCAGCCCGACTTTCGGTACGACAGCGCCGGCTTGTCCGATCACCTTGTCGCCACGGACCGCGAAGCTGCCTTCCAGTTGATTGGTGAACGGCGCGGCAAGTTCGGCGAAGGCCGCTGCGACCGTGCGCGAGCCGTCGATCTTCACGCCGCTGAACTGGACGATGCGCGCCGCCAGCACGTTATCGCTGCTCATGTGTTCAAACGATTCGCGCCGCAGGTCGACGCCGGTTGCCACTTGCAGTGGGCCTCCCGGCAGCATGTACAGCTCGCGGTTGGCCTTGAAATCCACGAAGGTTTGGCGGTATTCACCATGCGAACCCATTTCCGGGAACATCTTTTCCAGCAGCGCGCGGTCATTGGTCTGGCCGAACTTGTAGGCGCCGCTGACGATGGCGTCGTAGTACGCGTAGCGGTCCCGGTACAGGTGCTGTTGCTGGCGGGCCTTGGAGCCCATGTGCCCGATCGCGCCATCCCACTCCCAGCCCAGGCCCGCGCCCTGGAGCCCGGCCATCGCACGGAACTGTTCCGACGAGCCGACGTTCTTGAACATGTCGCGATCGTCGGCGAAGCGGTAATTCAGGCCGATCGGGAAGTCATACGGATTTTTCGGATGGCCTACCGGCAATTGAGGATCGGTAAAGTACTGCATCTTGCCGCTGATCGAGTCATACCACGACAGGGGAACGCCGTTGACGTTGCTGCGCGGCGGCGCCGTGTTGTAGTTGTTGCGCGTTTTTGCCAGCTGCAGCTCGCCGTAGGCGGTCATCTCGCCGGACAGCTTGAGCCGGCCCGAGCCAAGGAAGGTGGCCCGCTCGGCAGGCGCGCGGGCCAGGCTGTCCTGCCAATAATCGTAGAAGCATAAGCCGCCTTTCAGGTTCTCCGGCGCGCAGCCGGGCGCCGCGACATTGATGGATTTGCCAGCCAGTGCAGGGTCGCGGTAGTTGGCCGGATAGCGGCCCACGTAGTTGCCGGGCACCGAGCCGGTGGACATGGCGTCGCGGTCCGGGTTCATGCGGATAAACCAGTCGGGCAGCAGCGGCCGGGCCTGGCGATCCGTAAATTTCCCGCGCGAATAGACTTCCAGGTGGGCAAAGGCGTTATAGCCATCCGCATCGAAGTCGCCGGCGCCCCCGACGATCGACGCCTTGCGCTCATGGTCGAGGAATGCATGCTTCAGCGATTGCTGGGCCGACGCTTTCACGCCGACGCCGCGGAAATTCTTGCGCGTGATGATGTTGACGACACCGGCCACCGCGTCGGAACCATAGACCGCGGAAGCGCCGTCCTTGAGGATCTCGACGCGTTCGATGACGTCGCTTGGGATGGAGTCGATGTTGACGAAGTTGGCTTGCAGCCCGTCCGCGAAGCCGTAGGACGACAGGCGCCGGCCATTGAGCAGCACCAGCGTCGCGCCCGTGCCGAGGTTGCGCAGCGAGACGCCGGTGGCGCCGCTGGCCCAGGAATTCGTGCCGCCCAGGTCGCTGATCGCACCCCGGTCATTGCTGGTCAGGTTATCCAGGATTTGCGCCACGGTCTGTGCGCCGCTTTGCTCGATTTCCTGGCGCGACAGGACCTGGACCGGGGAGGCGGTTTCCGAGTCAACGCGCTTGAGGTTGGAACCCGTTACCACGACGCGCTGGGGAGTCTTGTCGTCCGCATTCTGCGCCAGGGCGATTCCCGGAAAGGCTGCGACGATCGATGCGACCAGGACGGTGTACTGCAACTTACTGCTGTGCTTCACGTGTGTCTCCTTGTTATTCATGGACGATTTGCTCGTTCTACATGTTGTCGCAAGGATAATTTTGGAAGGCGGGCACTGTCTTGAGGGTTTTCCAGCACTTTCACGATGAAATCGGCACAAGAAAAAAACCCGCCAAATCAGGTCATGCTACGATCCAGGTGCATTGTTTTAAATGCAAACTTACATATTTGTTCATTTCACTTCACTTGATATTGAGGACGCTATGCTGAAAACATGGATGGCAGGGGCAATGATGGTTGCGAGCGTGGGTGCGCACGCGGAACAGAAGGCGTTTGATATCGTCTACAAGGGCTTTTATGCGTTGCATGCGGATGAATTTCAGCCGGACGCATCGTTGACTGTTTCGATCGTCGTCGATGACCTTGATGGAAATGGCGCATATTCCAAGGATGAACTCTGGGAACTGACGGCCAGCAATATCCATTACACGAATGGGGCGTGCAACTACCTCAGCTGCATCGATTACTTCAACTGGACGCCAGGCCAGTTGCCCAACTACAGTGCGCGTTTCCAGCGGCAAGACTTGTTCAACTACACGTTGACGGGGATCGTCACCGGTGTCGCCTACAGGGAATTCTATTCGGACGGCGGCGGGTTCAGCTCCAGCCAGACCTGGGAGTGGACTCCCGCGACGCAGACCTCGATCATACCCACCAGCCCGGTTCCGGAACCGTCGGGTTATGCCATGCTGGGCGTCGGGCTGGCCGCGCTGGCTGCGCTGGGGCGCCGCCGGCACGGTGTCAGCGCATAGAAGGCTGGGGACGTGGCCTAGGATGCAATCTGTCGCAGGGGCGATTGTGGCGGGGGTTCTCTCAGCCCGCTGCCCCGAACCAGATTGGGCGCACCGGGCCCAAGACTGCCGCCCGGCGTTAAGCGTGATATTGCCGACCGCCGCGCGCCGTTAGCGAGGTCGCTGGGCCGGTTCAATCCGGTGGCGACCACGGTCACGCGCATGGCGTCACCCAGCGCATCGTCAAAGACCGCGCCGAATTTGATGATGGCGTCATCGCTGACCTGCGCGCAAATCACGTTCATCACCTGCTTGGTTTCGCGCAGTTTCAGTGTTTCCTCGGAAGCGGTGATGTTGACCAGCAACCCGCGCGCCGCGTGCAGGTTGGAGCCATCGAGCAGCGGGCAGGAGATGGCCTCTTCGGCCGCCTTGACGGCGCGGTCGTCGCCGGAATGCTGGGCCGAACCCATCATCGCGATGCCGGTCTGGCGCATGACGGTGCGGACGTCTTCGAAGTCGACGTTGATCATGCCGGGCACGGTGATGATTTCCGCGATGCCGGAAACCGCCTTGCTCAACACTTCATCGGCGGCGGCAAACGCCTGCTTTTGCGTGATGTCGTCGCCCAATACTTCCTCGAGGCGGCTGTTGAGAACGATGACGAGCGAATCGACACATTTCGCCAGCAAGGCAATCCCTTCCTCGGCGACCCGCATGCGCCGCGGTCCCTCGAATTCGAACGGTTTCGATACGACGCCCACCGTCAGGATGCCCATCTCGCGGGCCACCTCGGCGACCACGGGCGCCGCGCCGGTGCCGGTGCCGCCCCCCATGCCGGCCGTCAGGAACACCATGTTGGCGCCCTTGAGCGCGTCGGCAATGATGGTGCGTTCGCGCAGCGCGTTTTCCCGGCCGACAACCGGGTCGCTGCCGGCGCCAAGGCCGCTCTCGCCAAGCTGGATGCGCCGTTCCACGCGCGTAAACGACAGTGCCTGCGCGTCCGTATTGGCGCAGATAAATTCGAAGCCGGACAGTCCGGAGGCGGCCATGTGGTTGACAGCGTTGCCGCCGGCGCCGCCAATGCCGATGATCTTGATGACTGTCTCATGTTGGGAATGTTTAAGGTCTAACAAAGGAGGCTCCTTCTGATGGAATTGCGCCCGGCCACCCGTGCCGTAAGACGATGCATCAAGTTGCTTCCATGCATCTGCCGACCGTCCAGGGCGACCGTCAGCGGTACTGGCCAGTGCCGAGTCCAATAGCCTACTTGCTGAAGCGCGCACGATACAGCCCATAAACGATTCTTTCGCAAGCATTTGTAATACTGCGTGCAAATGCGGGGAAACACTGGCTATCAGGATTCACCCAGCTGTCTTTCCATATACAAACAGTTGTGCCAGCCGATTGTTTCACCGAGGCGCATGTATTCGCTTTTTTATAGCGGCCGTACGCCGGCTTTCGGCAATTTCTTCTTCAGGCGGACTGTTACATTTTGAGTCTTGTGGCGCGCCCGTTGTGGGCGCGCATTTTTTCTGAAGAGACTCACATGATCAAAGTTGGCATCGTCGGCGGGACAGGGTATACCGGCGTGGAATTGTTGCGGTTGCTGTCTGGCCATCCGCATGTGCAATTAACCGCGATTACGTCGCGCAAGGAAGATGGATTACCGGTGGCCGACCTGTTCCCGTCGCTGCGGGGCAAAGTCAACCTGGCGTTTTCCGCGCCCGACAAGGCTGACTTGACGCGGTGCGACGTGCTGTTCTTTGCCACGCCGCACGGCGTTGCGATGGAACAGGCGCCCGCGCTGCTGGCGGCCGGCGTCATGGTGATCGACCTGGCGGCCGATTTCCGCCTGAAAAACCCGGCCACCTTCGAGCAGTGGTACAAGATGCCGCACGCCTGTCCGGAATTGCTGCCGGAGGCGGTGTATGGTTTGCCGGAGCTGAACCGGGAAGCGATCCGCTCGGCGCGCCTGATCGCCAATCCGGGCTGTTATCCGACCACCATGTTGTTGGGGTTTTATCCGCTGCTGAACGCCAACCTGATTGACGCCGGAACATTGATCGCCGACGCCAAGACGGGCGTGTCCGGCGCCGGCCGCAAGACCGAGATTGCCACGCTGTTTGCCGAGGCAAGCGACAACTTCAAGGCCTACGGCGTTTCAGGCCACCGCCATGCGCCGGAAACCGTGGCGCAGTTGCAGCGCTTCAGCAGCCAGCCGGTGTCGCTGATTTTTACGCCACACCTGGTGCCGATGATCCGGGGCATGCACGCGACGCTGTATGCGCGCCTGACTTCCGACGTGACCAACGAGCAGTTGCAGGCACTGTTTGAAGAACAGTACAAGGATGCGCCGTTTATCGATGTGATGCCGTTCGGCGCGCATCCGGAAACCCGTTCCACCCGGGGTTCCAATATGCTGCGCCTGGCGCTGCACCGTCCCGGCAATGGCGATACGGTGGTGATCCTGGTGGTGCAGGACAATCTGATGAAAGGCGCTGCCGGCCAGGCGGTGCAATGCATGAACCTGATGTTCGGCTGCCCGGAAACGGAGGGGCTGCAGCATACCGCGTTGCTGCCATAACGGTTCGCGCTGAAGCGCGGCCTGGTGTTCCGGCCGCGCTTCATGCGCCATCACGCGAGCAATTGCCCCAGCCGCACCACCGTCACCCCTGGCCGCAGTTGCCGCAGCGACGGCATCACCAGCACGCAGTTCGGGTAGGGCGTCGTCACCGGTTCGCCATCGCGCCACGCAATGGTGGTGCCCTGCTCAGGGAAGATTTCCAGCCCCGTGAAATTGCCGGCGAACCGGAAATCCATGCTGGTGGCCACGACCGGTTCCGTCACGCGCACCACGTGCGTGGCGGCTGGAATACGGCGGCGCCAATCCGGCGGGACATCTTCCAGGCCGATGGTCCCGTGCATGGCAAGGAAGCGCGCCGTGACATCGCGCGCCACCACCGCTGCCGACGCTTCCCAGTGCTGCCCGCATTCGACCAGTAATGCATTTTTCGGGCTGGCAGGGTCACCAAAGCCGCCGTAATCGCGCATGCGGCAGCCTTCCGGATGGCCCTCGTCGCTGACGATGCACGATGGCGTCTGCAACTGGCGCGCCATGGCGATGCCTTTGTCCAGCGGACCGGACACCGCCAGCGGTTCGCTGCGCTCATGCATGGAATGCAGGTCCAGCAAGTAGTCGACGCTGTCGACCAACGGCCGCAATTGCCGCGCGCGGCGCAGTTCGGAGGAGTCGCGCGACAGGTCGTCCAGGATGGCCGCGGTCCATACGCGGTTCATGTCCTGGTCGACAAAGCGGGCGGCGTCCGGCTGCGCCGGATCGAACGCCAGGTAGGCGTCGACATTGGCAAACGCCAGCGTCAGCCTGCCCTGGCGCGGGCGTACGCCCAGGTCGAGCAAGTTTTTCAGGGCAATGGCGCCGCATACTTCATTGCCATGGGTGAGGGCGCAGACCATCACGTGCGGGCCCGGCACACCGCTGTCAAACGTGTAGACATACGGTATGCCGCAGTTGCCGGCGGCATACGGCCGGATATCCGGGAAATCGATTTCGATCGGATACACGTCGGGGAGTTCGTTGATCGGATACATGGCTGGATTCACGCGGCGCCGCCCTGGCACATGTACTTGGTCTGCATGTAATCGTCCAGGCCGTGGCGCGAACCTTCGCGGCCATAACCGGACTCCTTGACGCCGCCGAATGGCGCCGCTTCCGACGCCAGCACGCCTTCATTGATGCCGACCAGGCCCGATTGCAGCTGGTCCGCCACGCGCCAGGCACGCGCTATGTCGCGGGTGTAGAAATACGTGGCCAGGCCATACGGCGTATCGTTAGCCAGGCGCACCACTTCACTTTCGTCGCGGAAGCGGAACAGTGGCGCCACCGGGCCGAAGGTTTCCTCGCCGGCCAGTTCCATCTCGGGACTGGCGTCGCCCAGCACCGTCGGGGCGTAATAGTTGGGGCCATCGGCGATGTCGTTGCGTACGCGGTGACCACCGGCCAGCGGATGGGCGCCGCGCGCAATCGCGTCCTGTACGTGGCTTTCGATCTTCTCCACCGCGCGGGAATTGATCATTGGGCCGATCTGCGAATCTTCCTGCGTCGCCGGTCCCACGCGCAGCGCTTGCACGCGCGCCACCAGTTTTTCCGCGAACTCGTAATACACGCCATCCTGCACGTAAATACGGTTGGGCGAAACACAGGTCTGGCCGCCGTTGCGGAATTTTGCCGCCATCAAGCCATTCACGGCGGCATCGATGTCGGCATCGTCGAACACGATGAATGGCGCATTGCCGCCCAATTCGAGTGACAAGCGCTTCAAGGTGGCGGCCGATTCCCGCGCCAGGTGCTTGCCGACCGCGGTCGAGCCTGTGAACGTGATTTTGCGTACGCGCGGATCGACCAGCCAGGCGTCGACCACTTCCTTGACGGCTTCGCGCGACGATGTGACGATATTCAGCACGCCGGGTGGCACACCCGCTTCTTCGGCCAGCTTGACCAGCGCCAGCGCCGTCAGCGGCGTATCTTCGGCCGGCTTGGCCACTACCGTGCAGCCGGCTGCCAGGGCCGGGGCGATCTTGCGGGCAATCATCGCCAGCGGGAAGTTCCACGGTGTGATGGCTGCCACCACGCCCACCGGTTCCTTTACCACCATCAGCTTGCGGCCGCGCACCTGCTCTGGAATGATGTCGCCATACGTGCGTACGGCTTCTTCGGCAAACCATTCCACGTAGGTCGCGCCATAGCCGACTTCGCCGCGTGCTTCGGCCAGCGGCTTGCCCTGTTCGCGAGAAATGATCTTCGCCAGGTCATCGGTATTGGCGAGGATCAGCGCGTGCCAGCGTTTGATGATGCGGGCGCGGTCGCGCGCCGGCGTGGTGCGCCAGCCTTCGAACGCCTTATGGGCGGCGACGGCGGCCATGCGGGCATCGACAGCGCTGCTGTCGGGCACCGTGGCAAAGGTGGCGCCGGTGGCGGGATCGGTCACGTCGTAGCGGCGTTCGCCGATGCTGTCGCACCATTTGCCATCGATGAAATTACGCTGCAGCAGCAGGTCGGTACGGGTCAGTGTCAGAGGCATGATATGGGTTCCTTAAGGGATTCCTGTCGGGGTCAATAAAAGTCAGGCGGCGCGTTCGACGGCGGCGGCAATGGCTTTGCCCAGCTCCGTGGTCGAGGCCTTGCCGCCCAGGTCCGCCGTGTGCGGACCGTCATGCAATACTTGCTGGATCGCGGCCAGGATCGCATCGTGGGCCTGGCGGCCCGCCGTGCCGCTCTGGTCGAGGAAGTCCAGCATCAGCGCGCCGGACCAGATCATGCCGATCGGGTTGGCGATGTTCCTGCCATAGATGTCGGGCGCGGAACCGTGCACCGGCTCGAACAGCGACGGGAACTTGCGCTCGGGGTTCAGGTTGGCCGATGGCGCCAGACCCAGCGTGCCGGTGCAGGCCGGACCCAGGTCGGACAGGATGTCGCCGAACAAATTGGACGCCACCACCACGTCGAAGCGTTGCGGCTGCAGCACGAAGCGCGCCGTCAGCGCGTCGATATGCTGCTTGTCCCAGGTGACGTCCTTGAAGCCCGCCGCGATCTCCGCGGCGCGGCCGTCCCACCATGGCATGCTGACGGCAATGCCATTGCTCTTGGTGGCCACCGTCACATGCTTGCGCTCGCGCTGCCGCGCCAGGTCGAACGCGAATTTCAGCACGCGGTCGGTACCATGGCGGGAAAACACGGCCTGCTGCAACACCACTTCGCGCTCCGTGCCTTCGTACATCACGCCGCCCACGGCCGTGTATTCGCCTTCCGTGTTTTCGCGCACGATCATGAAGTCGATGTCGCCCGCCTTGCGGTTGGCCAGAGGGCATGGCACGCCTTCAAACAGGCGGGCCGGGCGCAGGTTGATGTACTGGTCGAATTCGCGGCGGAATTTCAGCAGCGAACCCCACAGCGAGATGTGGTCCGGCACCTTGTCCGGCCAGCCGATGGCACCGAAATAAATCGCGTCCATGCGGGACAGTTGCGCCTTCCAGTCGTCCGGCATCATCTTGCCGTGGGCCGCGTAATAGTCGCAGCTGGCCCATTCGATGTGGGTGTATTGGAGCGCGATGCCAAAGCGTTTCGCTGCGGCGTCCAGCACGCGCAAGCCTTCCGGCATGACTTCCTTGCCGATGCCGTCGCCTGCGATGACGGCGATATTGAATGTTTTCTTCGTCATGAAGATGGGTCCTTGACTATGAATTGCGGACATGGTGTCCGTCGGATGGATGTACCCCATGGTAGTTGCTGAGCGCTGGCGGGAAGATGCGTTCCACTGGGGTGATACGGTAGAAATGGTGTTTTTTTCCAGCTCTTTTGCGATTTTCTGCGGCAGGCCCGGTGCCATACTGCCTGCACGCCAGCCGGGCTGTTACTACGTGGGAGATGCAATATATATGACCATTAAATTCCGCCTGATCATCGTGATCACGTCACTGTCGGTCCTGGCTGCAGGCTTGGGCGTGCTGGGGCTGCAAGGCATGAAATACGCCAACGAAGGGTTAAAGACCGTCTATGAAGACCGCGCGCTGGTGCTGGAACGTATTTCGCGCATCGATGCGCTGATGCTGCAAAGCCGGCTGTCGCTGTCGCTGGCGATCACCGATCCGATGGTGGACATTAAGGCCGAGTCGGGGCAAGTCGAAAAAAACATTGCTGAAATCAACCAGGCATGGAGCGCGTATCTGGCTGTGGTGGGCGCGGCGGCAGAACGGCAACTCGCGGATAAGTTCGGCGCCGCCTGGTCGAAAATGCACACCGATGGCTTGCAGCCGGCGGTCGCCGCCCTGCGCAATGGCGATATCGAGGGGGCCAAGGCGGCGCAAGACCGCATGCGCGGCATGGCGGCCGACGTGGTCAACGGCATCGCTGCCGTGCGCAAGTTGCAGGTGGCGGGGGCCAAGAGCGAATACGATAATGCGGTGGTGCGCTATACGTGGCTGCGCAACAGCGCTGCCGTGGCCATTTTGCTGGGCACGTTTGCCGCCGCGCTGTTTGGCTACTACCTGATCCGAAATATTTACCGCGACCTGGGTGGAGAGCCGGGTTATGCCGCCGATATCGTGCGGCGGATTGCGGCCGGCGACCTGAGTACGGGTGTGACCGTGCGGCCGGGCAGCGAAGGCAGCCTGCTGGCTGCGATGGACGCCATGCAGCGCAACTTGACACAGACCATCGGCGAGATCAACCAGGCGACACATACCATCAGCAGTGCTTCCACCCAGGTGGCCAGCGGCAGCCAGGACTTGCACGCGCAAACCGGGCAGCAAGTGGTGTCGCTGAAGCAGACCGCCAGGGCGATGGAAGACATGGCGTCGACCGTCAAGCAAAACGCGGACAATGCGCGTGACGCGAACCAGCTGGTCGCGTCGGCGTCGGAAACCGCCCAGCAAGGCGGCGCCGTGGTGGCCGAGGTGGTCAACAAGATGGAATCGATCAACGCGTCGGCGAAGAAAATCGTCGACATCATAGGCGTGATCGATGGCATTGCATTCCAGACCAATATCCTTGCGCTGAATGCGGCGGTGGAGGCGGCGCGCGCCGGTGAACAGGGGCGCGGCTTTGCCGTGGTGGCGGGCGAAGTGCGCAACCTGGCGCAGCGCGCGGCCGGCGCGGCGCGGGAAATCAAAGCATTGATTGACGATTCCGTCGGCAAGATCGGCGCCGGTGCGCAGCTGGTCAACCAGGCGGGCAACACCATGCACGAGATCATGGCCAGCGTTAACCGCGTCACGCATATTGTCAGCGGCATCGCCGCCGCCAGCGAGCGGCAAGCGCTCGACATCGGCCAGATCAGCCTTGCCATCAGCCGTATCGACCAGGTCACGCAAAGCAATGCGGAACTGGTCGACGATGTGGCCGGCGCTTCCGAATCACTGCGCGACCAGGCTTTGAGGCTGGACCAACTGGTGACCATATTCAAACTGGAGCCGGAACCGTCTACCGCTGTTGCACTGTTGCCGTCGCCCTGAAAGGCTTGAACGATTACCTATTTTGAAAGGAAACCCATGGCTGAATCTGACGCGTTGAAGCATGAACATCGCCTTATCCCTCCAACGCTGCAATTCGCGCAGCATGCGCGTGTCTCGGGGATGGAGGCCTACCAGGCACTGTGCGCCGAAGCCGAGCAGGATTTCGAAGGCTTCTGGGCCCGCCTGGCCCGGGAAAACGTGGACTGGAAAGTGCCGTTCACGAAAACGCTGAACGAAGACAACGCGCCATTCTTCAAATGGTTCGAAGACGGCAAGCTGAATGTGTCGTACAACTGCCTGGACCGCAATCTGGCCAACGGCAACGCCGACAAGACCGCCATCATCTTCGAAGCGGATGACGGCGCCGTGACCAACGTCACCTATAAGGAATTGCACGCCAAGGTCTGCCAGTTCGCCAACGGCCTGAAATCGCGCGGCATCAGGAAGGGCGACCGCGTGATTATTTACATGTCGATGTCGGTGGAAGGGGTGGCCGCGATGCAGGCGTGCGCCCGTATCGGCGCGACGCACTCGGTGGTGTTCGGCGGCTTCTCCGCCAAATCGCTGCAAGAGCGCATCATTGACGCGGGCGCCGTGGCGGTCATCACAGCCGACGAGCAGCGGCGGGGTGGCAAGTGTCTGCCGCTGAAATCCATCGTCGATGACGCGCTGGCGCTGGGCGGCTGCGATTCTGTGCGGGACGTGATTGTTTACCAGCGCACCGGCAACCCGATCGCCTTCAAGGAAGGCCGCGATATCTGGTTGCAGGACCTGGTCGACAAGCAGCCGCTTGACTGCGAACCGGAATGGGTGGAAGCGGAACATCCGCTGTTCATCCTGTACACGTCCGGTTCCACCGGCACCCCGAAAGGCGTGCAGCACGCGACGGGCGGCTACCTGCTGTGGGCCAACCTGACGATGCAGTGGACTTTCGACATCAAGCCGACCGACGTGTTCTGGTGCACCGCCGATATCGGCTGGGTCACGGGTCACACGTATATCGCGTACGGCCCGACGTCGGTGGGCGCGACCCAGATCGTGTTCGAAGGCATTCCGACCTTCCCGCACGCGGGCCGCTTCTGGGAAACTATCGGCAAACACAAGGTCAGTATTTTCTACACGGCGCCAACCGCGATCCGTTCGCTGATCAAGGCATCCGACCTTGACGCCAACGTGCATCCGAAGAGCTTCGACCTGTCGTCGCTGCGCCTGCTGGGTTCCGTCGGCGAGCCGATCAATCCGGAAGCATGGATGTGGTACTACAAGAACGTGGGCAAAGAACAGTGCCCGATCGTCGACACCTTCTGGCAAACCGAAACGGGCGGCCACATGATCACGCCGCTGCCGGGCGCCACGCCGATGACGCCGGGTTCGTGCACGTTGCCGCTGCCGGGCATCATGACCGCCATCGTCGACGAAGCGGGTCACGACGTGCCGAACGGCCAGGGCGGCATCCTGGTGGTGAAACGCCCATGGCCATCGATGATCCGCACCATCTGGGGCAATCCGGAACGCTTCAAGACCAGCTACTTCCCGGAAGAATTCGGCGGCAAATACTACCTGGCCGGCGACGGCGCGATCCGCCACAAGGACACCGGTTACTTCACCATCACCGGCCGGATCGACGACGTGCTGAACGTGTCGGGCCACCGCATGGGCACGATGGAAATCGAATCGGCGCTGGTGGCCAATCCGCTGGTGGCGGAAGCTGCCGTGGTCGGCAAGCCGGATGAAACCACGGGTGAGTCGATCTGCGCGTTCGTCGTGTTGAAACAAGCCCGTCCGACCGGCGACGATGCGAAAAAGCTGGCGCTGGAACTGCGCAACTGGGTCGCCAGGGAAATCGGTCCGATCGCGAAACCGAAGGAAATCCGCTTCGGCGACAACTTGCCGAAGACCCGCTCCGGCAAGATCATGCGCCGACTATTACGTGTGCTGGCCAGGGGCGAGGCGATCACGCAGGATGTGTCGACGCTGGAAAATCCGGCGATTCTGGAACAGCTGAAGCAGGCACAATAAGCTGCTGGTGCAAGTCGCCTGCTACAGGCCAGGGGCGCGACGCCCCTGGCCTGTACCGGTTTTACATCATCAGCACAGCGCCTGGTTAATGATGGCGAATTGGCGCAGCGCGGGATCGGCTTCCGGCGCGCCGTTGCGGCTCATGGCCACGCCGCTGTCGACCTGCGCCAGTCCGGCCTGGGCCAGCCAGTCGCCCAGGCCGCTATCGCCGCTGACATCGAGCCGGACAAAGGCGCCGGCGCAGGCGTCCGACCAGTGTGCAATCAGTGCCTTGGCGCTGTCCGTGTCCGGCGCCACCAGCGGACCAATGACCTGGCCACGCCCGAAGCGGCGCAGCAAGGCAAAGCCGGCAAGTTGGCCGTCCCGTTCCAGTACCGCGCCTTCGGCCACGGTAACGAGCTGCTTCAGCACATCGCCGCGCGACATCCCGGCGCCACGGTCCGCCAGTGCGATGATGGCGGCGAGGTCGCCTGGCTCGGCCAGGCGCACGCTGGCGCCGGCGGGAAGCTGCGTGGCCGGAAACCCTGTCAGCGTCCCCTGGTGCTGGCAGATCGTACCGGTGGGTTGGAAGCCCAGGCGTTCATACAACGGCTGGCCGGCTTGAGTGGCGATCAAATGCGTGCAACGCTCCCCCAATTGGTCCAGGACCCGCTGCATCAATTCACGGCCGATGCCTTTACCCTGGTGCTGCGCTGAAACAATGATCATTCCCACCGTTCCGTGGCGTTCCCGCTGCTGCCAGCACAGGGCGGTGCCGATCACGGTCCCATCGGCCTCCGCAACAAAACCGGCGCCCAGGCGCAGCACGAATTGCCAGTCTTCCAGGCGGTGCGGCCAGCGCAAGGCTTGCGACAGTGCATGCGCCGCCGGCAAATCGTTTTCTGTGATGGGACGGTAAATAATGGTGGTATTGCTTGGTTCGATGAGCATGATGTTTTCCTTCGGCTTCTCCCTGAATGAGGACTATCTTGCCACACGCATTTGCCGCTGGCGACAGGGGGAATGCAATTCAATATGATCGCCCGAATGCGGCGCCAGAACGGCAGCTTGTGCCTGCCAGGTCGTTCGCAACCGCACAATATGCTTGCAGGGCAAACCTAAAATACAACCATACTCTTGCGGGCCGGACGCATCGCCGAACCGGTCCAGTTGACGTTCACGAAAGGACGAATGATGGAAGGTTTTAACCCGGATCACATTGAAGTGCGCAGCGCACATTTTATTGGCGGACGTTATGTGGAAGGCGGCGCCAGCGCGCTCGACGTCAGCCGGCCATCGGATGGCAAAATTTATGCAGGCGTGCCGGTGGCCGATGCAGGCCTGGTGGACCAGGCCGTGCAAGGCTCCTGGCATGCCTTTAAGACCAGTGACTGGGCCGGCTGCGCACCGCGCGAACGTGCCCGCATCCTGCGCCGCTGGGCTGACTTGATCGATGCCGATGTGACCACGCTGGCGCGGCTGGAAGCGGTGGGTTCGACCCGTCCCGTCAAGGATGCGGCCAGCTGGGACGTGCCATTCACAGCCGACGGCATCCGCTTCTTTGCCGAGTGGGCAGACAAGATCGGCGGCGACGTGGCGCCGACCCGCGGCGACCACCTGGGCATGACGCTTGCGGAACCCTATGGCGTCATCGGCGCCATCGCGCCGTGGAACCTGCCGCTGGTGATGGCGTCGTGGAAGGTGGCGCCTGCGCTGGCGGCCGGCAACGCCGTCGTGCTGAAGCCGTCGGAGATGACGCCGTTCAGCGTGCTGCGCATGGCGGAACTGGCGATTGCCGCCGGCATGCCGGAAGGGATCTTCAATATCGTGCAGGGCGATGGCCGTGTCACCGGCGATGCGCTGTGCCGCCATCCGCGCGTGTCGAAAGTCAGCTTTACGGGCTCGACCCGGACCGGCGCCGCCATCATGGCGGCCTGCGCGGAAAGCGGCACCAAGCCGGTGACCCTGGAGTTGGGCGGCAAGAGCCCGCAAGTGGTGTTTGCCGACGTGCCCGACCTGGAGAAGACGGTACGCACCATTGCCCGGGCCATCACCATCAATGCCGGCCAGGTGTGCGTGGCCGGCTCGCGCCTGGTGGTGCAGCGCGCCATCGCCGGCCGCTTTATTGAACGCCTGGCCGCCGTGTTTGCCGAGCTGAAGGCGGGGAATACGTGGGATGCCGGCACGTCCCTCAGTCCGATCATTTCAATGCGGGAAATGGAGCGCATCGATGGCATCGTGCAGCGCACGGTGGCGGGCGGCGCTCGGGTTGCCGCCGGCGGCCAGCGCATCGCGATGGGTAACGACGGCGCGTTTTACCAGCCGACCATCCTTACCGATGTCAGTGGCGACATGGAAGCGGTGAAAAATGAAATTTTCGGCCCGGTCATCACGGTGCAGGTGTTTGATGACGAAGACGAAGCGCTGGCGTTGGCGGACCATGCGGATTATGGCCTGGCGGCCGGCATCCACACGGCCGATATCGGCCGCGCACTGCGCGTGGCGCGCGGCATCGAGGCGGGCACGGTGTGGATCAACCGCTACGGCCGCAGCGCCGATTATGTGATACCAACCGGTGGCTACAAGCGTTCGGGCATCGGCAAGGACCTGGGGCGCCAGGCTTATGAAGCCAACCTGCACTTCAAGAGCGTGCTGGTGGACTTTGCGCGTTAAGCGCTGAAGGCAAGGCGCGTCCGGGGCGGAGTGCCGCCGGGCGCGCCGGAGAGGATGCCAGGCTAGTCCTGGCCGCTGAACAGCTTTTCGATCGGATAGTGGCTCTTGATGCAAGGCGACTTGATGACGATGTAACTGAAGTACTTCTCGATATTCACGCTCTCCCTGAGCACGTCCTCCGCGATGCTGTGGTAGTGGGCCACGCTGCGGGTGACGAACTTGAGCAGGTAATCGAAGCCGCCACTGACGAGGTGGCATTCGACGATTTCATCGATGTCGCGGATGGTGGCTTCGAATTTCGCGAAATCTTCGCGCCGGTGATCCGACAAGGTCACCTGGGTGAATACCACTTGCATGTCCCCCAGCTTTTCCATTTGCACATGGGCGCCATAGCCGGTGATGTAGCCGGCCTTTTCCAGGCGCTTTACCCGGATCAGGCAAGGGCTGGGCGACAGGCCGACCGCATCGGCCAGGTCCACGTTGGTGACCCGGCCGTTGCGCTGCAAATGGCTCAATATGCGAATGTCGATCCGATCCAGCTTGAGGGCGTCAGGAATCATTGTTGTCTGCCATGTCGAATTGAACCTTGGTTACCTGCTTTTATCATACTATGGTAGCAGGCAAATTCTGATATGACCCATCAGAATTTCCTGATATTGGGTCAAGATTTGCCGGCGGCACGGTAGACGTCGGGCTGGTCCAGCACCTCATCCAGGGTTTTCTTCAGGCGCGCGAACAGCAATTCAAAATCGGCCTGCGTGTAGCACAGCGCCGGCGCGAAGCCCAGGACGTTGTCGCCAAACGCGCGGAAGATCACTTGATTGCGGTAGGCTGCATCGGCAATCCGTTCGTGCAGCTTGAGCGCCGGATCGAAGCGCGCTTTGGTTGATTTATCGGCAACCAGTTCCAGTGCGCCCAGCAAGCCGCGGCTGCGCGCATCGCCCACCAGCGGATGTTCCAGCAAATCGCGCAAGCCCTGTTCGAAGAGCGGCGCCTGGGCGATGCCGTTGGCCAGTAATCCGCCTTCCGTATACAGGCGCAGCACTTCCAGGCCGATGGCGGCGCTGACCGGGTGCGCGGAATAGGTGTAGCCGTGGCCGACCGGAACGCCGGGTGCCACGCCGTCGGCGATGCCCTGGTAGACGCGGTCCGACATCAATACCGCGCCCATCGGCGCATAGCCGGCCGTCAAGCCTTTGGCCAGCATCATCAAGTCGGGCTCGGCGCCCTCCGCTTCACAGGCAAACATCGGGCCGGTGCGGCCAAAGCCGGTAATGACTTCATCCACCACGAACAGGATATCGAGTTCACGGCAGGCGTCACCCATGGCCTTGAGCCAGCCTTTCGGCGGCACGATCACGCCGCCGGAACCCTGGATCGGTTCGCAGAAGAAGGCCGCCACGTTATCGCGGCCGAGTTCCTGTACTTTGGCGCGCAGCGCGGCCACCGAGGCGCGGATGATGGCATCCGCATCGGAACCGGCTGGATTACGGTAGGGATATGGCGATGGAATCTTGTGCTGGCTGGGCAGCGGCAAGTCGAAATTTTGATGGAACACGGCCAGCGCCGTCAGGCCGGCACTCTGGCTGGACGAGCCGTGGTAGCCGCGCTCGATGGAAATGAAGTGTTTCTTTTGCGGGCGGCCCGTCGAGTTGTAATAGTGCGTGATGAAGCGGATCGCGGAATCGTTGGCGTCGGAGCCGCCCAGCGTGAAGTACACGTGGCGCAGCGAGGCCGGCGCCAGTTCCACCAGGCGCGCGGCCAGGCGGATCGCCGGCTCCGAACCGTAATGGAAGTAGCCGGTGGCGTACGGCAGTTTGGCCATTTGTTCGGCAGCGGCTTGCACCACACTTTGCTGGCCATAGCCGACATTGACGCACCACAGGCCGGAAAATGCGTCCAGCAATTCCGTGCCCTGCGTATCGCGCAGGTAGGCGCCATGCCCGGACTCGAGGATGGTGACGCCGCGCTGTTCGTGGGCGCGGTAGTTGACGACAGGGTGGATCAGGTGGTCGCGGTCGAGCGCGACGAGCGGATTGGTAGGCATAGTGGTTCCGTATCGGTTGATCAGTGATTAACAGGCTACATGCACCGGGGAGACAGAACAGCGATGTGATGACCCGCGGCGCGCCAGTGTAGGCAGGGTCATTCTAGTCAGGAGCGGGCAACGTTAGCTGTTGCCCGCTGCCGTTGAAAGTGGGTGGAAATTGCGTATTTGCCGCCGTTTCGGCATATTCTGCGGAGCGCCTGGCGGCCGGCGGCGGACAGGGCGGCGAAGGGAGGGGAGATCAGCCGAGCGATTGGCTGAGCAATGCGTAGCGCGTAACGGATGCTTCCGGCCGCGGCGGTTCGCCGCGCACCATTACCGTGACCGTTTCATCGACCTGCACCAGTCCCATTTCCGTGAGCCAGGGTCCGAGGCCGCTGCTGCCTGGAACGTCGATGCGCACGAAGTTCCCTGCGCGTACCCCAGCCCAGTGGGCGATCAGTGCCTTGGCGCGATCGATATCCGGCGCCACCACCGGACCGATGACATAGCCCAGGCCGAATTTACGCAACGCCGCGAAGGCAATCAGTTCGCCATAGTGGTCGATGGCGACCGCCTGGGCCACGGTCATCAACTGCTTGATCACGGTGGAGCGCGGCATGCCGGTGGAACGGGCCGCCAGTTCAGCCAGCGCGCCTTCGTCGCGGGGGCTGACCGGGCGGATCCGTTCGCCCTCCGCCAGCGCCACAAACGGCGTACGGAACACGGTGCCCTGGTGCCGGTGTATCGTGCCGAATGGCGCGAAGCCAAATTGTTCATACATGGCGATGGCATTGCTGTTGGTGTGCAGCAAGGTGGTGCGGCTGCCGACTTCCCTGAGGATGCGGGTCATCAGTTCCGATGCGATGCCGAGATGGCGGTGATCCGGCGCGACGATGTTCATGCCGATCGATGCGTAGCGCGCGCCATGCAGCCAGCACATGATGGTGCCGACGATGCCCGACTTGTTTTCCGCGACGATCCCCTCGCCCAATTCGTGGATGAATTTCCAGTCTTCCAGGCGGTGTGGCCACAACGCCGCCTGCGAAAGTTGATGTGCAGCGGGCAGGTCGTCTACCGTCATCCTGCGGTAGCGGACTGCCCCTTGCGGCTTCTGCGCATTCATTTTGTGCTCCCGGTGGCTAGTCTTGATTGGCCTTTATCTTGCCACAGGCGGCGGCCCGTGACGACAGGGTGGATGCAATCCGAAATGAAGCGCTGTTTGCGGGGACAAAACAGCAGATTGTATCGTCACAGCCAGATGCGCCGGCATGAAATGCTGTTATGCGAAAGCCGTGAAAGCGCTTGCGCGGTCCGCAGTAATTTATGCTGGCTGGCGCCATCAATTCCAAGGATTCCGCTCATTTGGTCCGGTCAAAACAAGATATTCGTGCGGGGCAGGGGTGATGTAATGCTGATCAGGAAACGACGTGGACAGTGCATGGATCTGCAGCGCGAACGTATTACCTGATGTACCACCTAAGGCATGAACATTCTCAATAAAGGAACCCACTATATGACTACCAACCTGAGGCCGAAATACATTTCTTTCGATTGCTACGGCACATTGATCAATTTCCAGATGGCGGACGTGGCGCGTGAATTGTTTGCCGACCGCATCAAGCCGGAAGACATGGAGCAGTTCACCACCGACTTCGCGCGCTACCGCCTGGATGAAGTGATGGGCGACTGGCGTCCATATGACCAGATCCTGTGCAATTCCGTGCGCCGCACTTGCCAGCGCTGGGGTATCGAATACCGCGACAACGAAGGCATGAAATTTTATCATGCCGTGCCGACCTGGCAGCCGCACGCGGACGTGCCGAACGCGCTGGCGCGCCTGGCCAAGGAATACAAGCTGGTGATTTTCTCGAACGCGATGAACGACCAGATTCCGTACAGCGTGGAAAAGCTCGGCGCGCCGTTCCACCGCGTGTACACGGCCGAGCAGGCGCAAGCCTACAAGCCGCGCCTGCGCGCCTTTGAATACATGATCGAACAGCTTGGCTGCAGCGCGGATGACATCCTGCACGTGTCGTCCAGCATGCGTTACGACCACCTGTCGGCCGATGATATGGGCATCAAGAACAAGGTGTTCGTCAATCGTGGCCACGAACCGGCATGGCCGGTGTGGGGCAGCCATGAAATCAAGGACTTGAGCGGCTTGCCGGCGCTGGTCGGCCTGTAATACCGGTGTCCCAGCTTCCCCGCTTCCGGGGATGCGGTCTTTTGCCGCGGGCCGTGTGCCTGCGGTTTTTTTTGGGTGCAAGAATGAGTAACAATTTGCTGCAACACGGCGCGGTGCTGCGGGTCGACCTGGCCGCGGTGCGCGCCAATTACCGGCTGCTCAAGGGCATGCTCAAGGAAGGGGGCGGCGGCACGGAATGCGCCGCCGTGGTCAAGGCCGACGCCTACGGGCTGGGAGCGGCGCAGGTCGCCAGCGCTTTGCTGAAAGAGGGATGCCGCCACTACTTTGTCGCCCACCTGGATGAGGGTGTCCGGCTGCGCTCGGTATTGCCCGGCAGTGCGCAGATCTATGTGCTGCACGGCCCGCCGCCGGGGACCGAATCCATGTTCCACGTCCATCGCCTGGTCCCGGTGCTGAGCACCATGGAACAGATTGCGGGCTGGCGCCGCCTGGCGCGGCAATTGAATGCCGCGTTGCCTGCCGTGATCCAGTTCGACACCGGCAAGTCCGGGCTGGGCCTGTCCAGTGCGGATCTGGCCTGCCTGCACCAGGAGAGCCACCTGGTGTGCGGAATCGATGTGCGCTATGCGATGAGCCAGTTGGCGTGCGCCGATGACCCGGAACATCCGGCCAACCAGGCGCAGCTGGACGAGTTCCAGCGCTTACGCGCGATGTTTCCGAAGTGGAAGGCCAGCCTTGCCAACTCGTCCGGGATCTTCCTGGGCGCGCGTTTCCATGGCGACCTGGCGCGGCCCGGCGCGGCGTTGTACGGCCTGGCGCCGGTCCATGGCGCCGCCAACCCGCTGCGTCAGCCGGTCCAGCTCAAGGCCCGCATCATCCAGGTCCGCCAGCTCGCTGCCGGCGCCGGCGTGGGCAATGGACTGACGTACAAGGCCACTGGTCCGCGCCGCATCGCGACCCTGTCGATCGGCTATGCCGACGGCTGGGGGCGCGGCATGGGCAACCGTGGCGTGGTCTGGTTCGATGGGGTGCCGGCGCCGATGGCCGGCATGGTATCGATGGATACCTGCTCGGTCGACGTGACCGGTATTGCCGAGGATAAGTCGGGCCCGGGCCAGTTCGCCGACCTGGTGACGGCACATTACACCATTGACGATATCGCCCGGGCGACCGGCACCGTCGGCGATGAGATTTTGACGGGGCTGGGACCGCGGATTTACCGCGACTATGTGGATGAAAACTGAGCCCGTGGCCGGGGCTGGGGGCGGGGCGGCAGATTATGCTGCGCAGCACTGATAATTCCGCCATTTCAGCCGTCCCGCCCCCGTCAGAACAGGACATTCCTCCATTCCACGCATGGTGTAATGCTTACTGTGAGATAACCTTGCGGCGCCTGCCCGCAACGAACGAGGAACCTGAGACATGACTACCTACTTGAAGCCGAAATACATTTCTTTCGATTGCTACGGCACCCTGATCAACTTCCAGATGGCGGACGTGGCGCGCGAATTGTTTGCCGACCGCATCAAGCCGGAAGACATGGCGCAATTCACCACCGACTTCGCGCAATACCGCCTGGACGAAGTGATGGGCGACTGGCGTCCGTATGACCAGATCCTGTGCAATTCCGTGCGCCGCACCTGCCAGCGCTGGGGTATCGAGTACCGCGACAACGAAGGCATGAAGTTTTACCAGGCCGTGCCGACCTGGCAGCCGCATGCGGACGTGCCGGACGCGCTGGCGCGCCTGGCCACGGAATACAAGCTGGTGATTTTCTCGAACGCGATGAACGACCAGATTCCGTACAGCGTGGAAAAGCTGGGCGCGCCGTTCCACCGCGTGTATACGGCGCAGCAGGCGCAAGCGTACAAGCCGCGCCTGCGCGCCTTTGAATACATGATCGAACAGCTCGGCTGCAACCCGGAAGACATCTTGCACGTGTCGTCCAGCATGCGTTACGACCACCTGTCGGCCGATGATATGGGCATCAAGAACAAGGTATTCGTCAACCGTGGCCATGAGCCGGCCTGGCCGGTCTGGGGCTGCCATGAAATCAAAGACTTGAGTGGCTTGCCGGCCCTCGTTGGCTTGTAATTCCAGGACGACGCGATGAAGCTCGAATCGTATTGGCTCGATACCGCACCCGCCTTTACGGCCGGGGCACAGGGACCGGTGGCCGGACGCGCCGACGTGGTGGTGGTCGGCGGCGGCTTTACCGGCTTGTCGGCGGCGCTGGCGCTGGCCAGGCGCGGCGCTTCCGTGGTGGTGCTGGAAGCCGGCCGGGTGGTGGGGGAGGCATCCGGGCGCAATGGCGGGCATTGCAACAGCGGCCTGGCGCATGATTTTGGCACGCTGGCCGCGCGCCTGGGCGTGGACCAGGCGCGTGCGTTTTACCAGGCGTATGACGCGGCGGTCGACACGGTGGCGTCCATCGTGCGGCAGGAAGAGATCGCCTGCGATTTTGCCCGCGTGGGCAAGTTGAAACTGGCCGCCAAGCCGGAACACTACGGGAAGCTGGAGCGCGCCTGCGAATTGCTGCGGCGCGAAGTCGACCCCCACGTGGAGATGGTGCCGGCGGAGCGGATTGGCACGGAAGTGGGCTCCGGGCAATTCTATGGCGGCTTGCTGCAAACAACCAGCGCACAAATGCATATGGGCAAGTTTGGTGTGGGACTGGCGCACGCCGCCGCCCGTGCCGGCGCACAGGTGTATGAACAGGCGCCCGTGACCAAGCTGGAGCGCCGTTCCGATGGCGGATTCCGTGTGACCTGCGGGCGCGGCGCCGTCGATGCGGGACAGGTGTTGTTGGCGACGGGTAATTCCCGTACCGGCCCGTTTTTCCACTTCCGCCGCCGCATGCTGTCGGTGGGCAGCTTTATTATTGCCACGGAGCAACTGGATACGGCGCTGCTGAACAAGCTGGTGCCGCAGCGCCGCAATTATGTGACATCGAAAAACATCGGTAACTATTTCCGCGTGTCGCCGGATAACCGCCTGCTGTTTGGCGGCCGCGCACGCTTTGCCATGTCGAATCCCCGCTCCGATCAGAAAAGCGGAGACATTCTGCGCGCGACGATGGAAGACCTATTCCCTGAACTGAGCGGGGTGGACATCGATTACTGCTGGGGCGGTCTGGTGGATATGACGGCGGACCGCCTGCCCCGTGCCGGCGAGCACCGCGGCATGTATTTCGCGACCGGCTACAGCGGCCACGGCGTACAGATGTCGGTACACATGGGCCAGGTGATGGCCGATGTGATGGCCGGCAAGCCGGAACGCAATCCGTGGCGTGGCCTGGCGTGGCCCGCCATCCCCGGACACTTTGGCAAACCATGGTTCTTGCCCATCGTCGGGGCGTATTACCGGTTACAGGACTGGCTGCACTGAACGGGTGCGCAGCGCGAAAAAATTCATTGAAGACTATGGAGGAGGGAACCCATGAACGGAACTAACACTGACATCCTGCTGCGGGAGGCCGGACCCGGCGTGACCCGCCGTGATGCCATGCGCACACTGCTCGCTGGCGGCATGCTGACTGCCACGGCCGGCGGTTTGCTGACGTTTGCCAGCCCCGCCCAGGCCGAAGTCCCGCGGAAAGGCGGGCGCATCCGCGTCGCCATGGCGGCCGGGTCGACTGCTGACACGCTCGATCCCGCCAAGGGCGGCAATATTGCCGACTATGTACGGCATTTCATGTTTTATAACTGCCTGACGACGATCGACACCAAACTGGCGCCGCAAATGGAATTGGCCGAGTCCTTCAACAGCAAGGATAACGTGACGTGGACCGTCAAGCTGCGCAAGGACGTGCGCTTCCACGATGGCAAGTCTCTGACGCCGGCCGACGTCGTGTATTCGCTGATGCGCCACAAGAATCCCGCGACGGCGTCCAAGGTCAAGGCCGTGGCGGAGGAAATTGTCGAAGTGAAAGCCACCGGCCCGAACGAAGTGCAAATCAAGCTGGATTCCGCCAATGCCGATTTGCCTGCGCTGCTGGGCACGTCGAACTTTGCCATCGTCCGCGACGGCGCCACGGATTTCACCACGGCCAATGGCACCGGCCCCTACAAATGCAAGGAATTCCGTCCCGGTGTGCGTTCCATCAGCGTGCGCAACGACAATTACTGGAAACCTGGCAAGCCTTACCTCGACGAGATTGAATATTTCGCCATTCCCGACGAAGCGGCGCGCGTCAATGCGCTGCTGTCGGGCGACGTGCACCTGATCAACGCCATCAATCCCCGCTCGGTGCCGACCGTGACGGCCGCCGCCGGTTACACGGTGTTTGAATCGAAGACCGGTCATTACACCGACATCATCATGCGCGACAACCTGGGCCCGGTGAAGAATCCGGATTTCGTGCTGGCGATGAAGTACATGATGGACCGCGAACAAATCCGCAAGGTGTCGATGCGCGGTTTTGCCACGGTCGGCAACGACCAGCCGATTCAGCCCAACAACAAGTATTACTTTGCAGGCTTGCCGCAGCGCGGCATGGACCTGGACAAGGCGAAATTCCATCTGAAGAAGTCCGGCATGGCGGGCAGCACGTTGCCGCTGGTGGCGTCCACGGCCGCCAACGGTTCCGTCGACACGGCGCAAATTCTGCAATTGTCGGCACAAAAAATCGGCTTGAACCTCGAACTCAAACGCATGCCGGCGGACGGCTACTGGACCAACCACTGGGCCAGGCACCCTATGTCCTTTGGCAACATCAGTCCGCGCCCGACCACGGATTTGATGTTCACGGTGTTTTACAAATCCAATGCTGCGTGGAATGTATCAGGCTGGAAGAATGAAAAATTCGACCAGTTGCTGGAACTGGCGCGTGGCGAAACCAACGAAGCCAAGCGCAAGCAAATGTATGCTGACATGCAGGTGATCGTGCACGACAATTGCGGTGTCGGCATCCCTATCTTTAACCACTCGCTCGACGGTTTCACGAAAAAGCTGAAGGGATATGGGGCGCATCCGCTGGCAGGCCTGATGGGCTATATGTTTGCCGAAAACGTTTGGCTGGAGAGCTGACGCATCATGAACAGCCAATCCTTGCGACTCATCCTGAACCGCCTCGGCGCTGGCCTGCTGACGCTGGCGGCGGTGTCCGTGGTGATTTTCACGATCACCAACCTGCTGCCGGGCGACGCTGCCCAGGCAATGCTGGGCCAGGAATCCACGCCGGAACTGCTGGCGGCCCTGCGTGAAAAATTCGGGCTGGACAAGCCCGCTTACATCCGTTATTTCCACTGGCTGGGCGGCCTGCTGCAGGGCGATCCCGGCGTTGCGCTGGCCAATGGCTTGCCGGTGGCGGAACTGATCGGCTCGCGCCTGCCCAATTCCCTGACCCTGGCGGCCGCCACCGCCGCCGTGTCGGTACCGCTGGCGCTGGCGATCGGCATCGGCACCGCCATGGTGCGCGGTTCGCTGTTTGACCGCGTGGTCAACGTGGCCACCGTGTGGGTGGTGTCGGTACCGGAATTTCTGATCGCCACGGTCGCCGTGCTGATCTTTGCCGTCAAGCTGCGCTGGCTGTCGGCATTGTCGCGCGCCGATGACATCGCGACCTTTGGCGAGTTCCTGCGCGTGTATGCGATGCCGGTGATGACTCTGTGCTGCGTGATCGTGGCGCAAATGGCGCGCATGACGCGCGCCGCCGTGATCGACCAGCTCAATTCATCGTACGTGGAAATGGCGCGCCTGAAAGGTGTGCGGCCGGTGCGCATGGTGCTGATCCATGCGCTGCCCAATGCCGTCGGCCCGATCGCCAACGCCGTGGCGCTGTCGCTGTCGTATCTGATCGGCGGCGTCATCATCGTCGAATCGATTTTCAATTACCCCGGTATCGCCAGCCTGATGGTCGATTCCGTCACCATGCGCGATATGCCGGTGGTGCAGGCGTGCGCCATGCTGTTCTGCGCCGGCTACCTGGTGCTGCTGACCATTGCCGACTTGGCCGCCATTGTTTCCAATCCGAGGTTGCGTAAATGAAGCCCACTATGATTTCTTCCACTGTCCGGCGCAAGCCACGCGCGCGCCTGCCGCTGGCCGGCGTAATCGGCGGCGTCATCGTCACCTTCTGGCTCGTGATGGCCGTCATCGGCCCCTACATCGCGCCGCACGATGTCGGCGGCGTGGCCGGGGACGCCGTGTTTGCGCCGATCAGCGCGCAATACCCGCTGGGCACCGATTACCTGGGCCGCGACATGCTGTCGCGCGTGCTGCACGGCGCGCCGTACACCATCGGCGTGGCGCTGGCGGCCGTGATCATTGCCAGCTTTGGCGGCACCGCGCTGGCCCTGTTCGCGGCGGCGTCCGGCGGCTGGTTCGACACCATCGTCAGCCGCATCGTCGACGTCAAGCTCAGCATCCCGAGCAAGTTGCTGGCGCTGATCATGATTGCCGCGTTCGGCTCGTCCGTCCCGGTGCTGATCCTGACGGCCGGCGTCGGCTATATGCCGGGCGCCTACCGTATTTCGCGCGCGCTGGCCGTCAATGTGCAGGCCATGGATTATGTGCAGGCGGCCCGCTCGCGCGGCGAGGGCCTCGCTTACATCATGTTTTATGAAATGCTGCCCAACATGCTGCGGCCGGTGCTGGCCGACCTGGGCTTGCGCTTCCTGTTCATCGTGCTGCTGCTGAGCGGGATGAGTTTCCTGGGCCTGGGCGTGCAGCCGCCGGAAGCGGACTGGGGCTCGCTGGTGCGGGAAAACATTATCGGGCTGAGCGAAGGCGCCCCGGCCGTGATCGTGCCGGCCCTGGCGATCGCCACGCTCACCATCGCCGTCAATATGGTCATCGATGGTTTTGCCGGCCGCAAGCGCCGTGGAGGCTGAGAATTCTATGAATGAAATTGTTAACGTATCCGGCCTGCGGGTCACGGCGCGCAACGACCTGGATGAAGAAATCACCATTGTCCACGGTGCGGAGTTTTCCATTAACAAAGGCGAAGTGCTGGCGCTGATCGGTGAGTCCGGTTCCGGCAAGAGCACCATCGCGCTGGCCCTGATGGGTTATGCGCGCGCCGGCTGCAAGCTGGCCGGCGGTTCGGTCACGGTGGCCGGCAACGCCATGCTGTCGCTCAGCGAGCGGCAACTGGCCGGCCTGCGCGGGCGCACGGTGGCGTATATCGCGCAAAGCGCGGCCGCGTCCTTTAACCCGTCCAAGCGCATCATGGACCAGGTCATCGAAAGCGCGCTGATCCACCAGCTGATGCCGCGCGCGGCGGCCGAAGCCAAGGCCGTGCAACTGTTCCGTGAACTGGCGCTGCCGGATCCGGAGAACATCGGCAAGCGCTACCCGCACCAGGTGTCGGGCGGCCAGCTGCAGCGCCTGATGGCGGCCATGGCGTTGATCACGGACCCGGACCTGGTGATCCTCGATGAACCGACCACGGCGCTGGATGTGACGACGCAGATCGAGGTGCTGCGCGCCTTCAAGAAAGTCGTGCAGGAGCGGGGCAGCACCGCCGTCTACGTATCGCACGACCTGGCCGTGGTGGCGCAGATGGCGGACCGCATCGTGGTGTTGCGCGACGGACAGATCCAGGAAAACGGCGCCACGGCGCAAATCCTGTCGGCGCCTGGCCACCCGTACACGAAAAGCCTGCTGGCAGCCATCGCGCCGAAAGGACGTCCGGCCGTGGCGGCCGAGCCCAAGCTGGCGCAGGAACACCCGCTGCTGGAAGTGCGGGGCCTGTTTGCGTCGTATGGCACGGCGAAAGGCGGCGCGCCCGTTAAATGCGTGCTGGATGATATCAACCTGGTGATTCCGCGCGGCGCCACCATCGGCGTGATCGGCGAATCGGGTTGCGGCAAGACCACGCTGGCGCGCACCATCGCCGGCATGGTGGCGCCGTCCGATGGCGAAATCCTGCTCGACGGCAAACGCCTGGCGCCCACGCTGGACGGCCGCACGCGCGAACAGTTCCGCCGCATCCAGTTCGTGTTCCAGAACGCCGACACGGCATTGAATCCGCAGCACAGCATTGCCCGCATCCTGGGCCGCCCGCTGGCGTTTTATCACGACATCCAGGGCCAGGCGCAGCGCAAGCGCGTGCTGCAATTGCTGGACCTGGTGAAATTGCCGGCCACGGTGGCGGACCGCCTGCCGGGCGAATTGTCGGGCGGCCAGAAGCAGCGCATCAACCTGGCGCGCGCACTGGCGGCGCAGCCGGATTTGATCCTGTGCGACGAAGTCACGTCGGCGCTCGATACCGTGGTGGGCGCGGCGATCCTGGAATTGATGGCGGAATTGCGCAAGGAATTGAACGTGTCGTACATGTTCATCAGCCACGACATCAATACCGTGCGTACCATCTGCGATGAAATCGTCGTGCTGTACGCGGGCCGCAAAGTGGAGGCGCGCAAACGCGAAGCGCATTCGATGCCGCCGTTCCACCCATATTCGCACTTGCTGATTTCGTCGGTGCCGGCGTTGCGCCGGGGTTGGCTGGAAGAAGTCGAGGGCCGCACGCCGTCATCGCTGCCGCCGCTGGCGGCGCCGGGTCAGACCGGGGGCGTGTGCGCATTCCTGGACCGCTGCGCATTGCGTATTGACGGTGTTTGCAACCGGCTGCCGCCGCCGCGTCAACAGCTCGACAACGGCGGCAGCATCCTGTGCCATCACAGCGACTCCGCACTGCGCGACATACAGACGCCGCTGCGCCTGGTGGAAGGAGACGTCGCATGAACCACCGTTTTGTGCGCCTTGCGGAAACCAACCGCCAACGTGTGCGGATTGTCATCGATGGCCATGAGGCCGATGCGCTGGCCGGCGATACGCTGATGGTGGCGGTACTCAACAATGCCCGCCAATTGCGCGAATCCGAATTCGGCGACGGCAAGCGCGCCGGCTTTTGCCTGATGGGGGCATGCCAGGATTGCTGGGTATGGACGGCGGACGGCGCACGGCTGCGCGCCTGCACCACCGTGGTGGAAGAGGGCATGCACATCATCACCAAACAACCGGAGGCGACATGGCCCAACCTCGCGTAATCATCATTGGCGCCGGACCTTCCGGCGTGCGCTGTGCGGAAGCGCTGGTGGCGGCCGGTTTGCGACCCACTGTGATCGATGAAAACCGCCGCGACGGCGGCCAAATCTACCGCCGCCAGCCGGACAATTTCACGCGTCCGTATGCCAAGCTGTATGGCACCGAAGCGGCCAGCGCGCAGGCGCTGCACGAGAGCTTTGATGCACTGCGGGACAAGATCGACTACCTGCCTGAGACGCTGGCCTGGAATATCTTCGACGGCCACGTGCATGTCGTGTGCAACCAGCGCGCGCGCAGCCTGCCGTACGATGCGCTGGTCATCTGTTCCGGCGCCACCGACCGCCTGATGCCCGTCAAGGGCTGGCATTACGCCGGCACCTACAGCCTGGGCGCGTCGCAGATCGCGTTGAAGGCGCAGGCTTGCGCGATCGGCCGCCAGATCGTGTTCATGGGCACGGGGCCGCTGCTGTACCTGGTGGCGTCGCAATACGTGAAGGCCGGCGCGCAAGTGGCGGCGGTGCTCGACACATCGCCTTTCATGCGCCGCGTGGCGGCATTGCCGAAACTGCTGGCGCGCCCCAAGGTGCTGCGCAACGGCCTGACACTGGTAATGGGCCTGAAGCGGGCCGGCGTGTCCGTGCTGACGGGGATTACCCCGCTGGAAATCAAGGGGTCGCCGGAAACCGGCGTGCAGGGCGTGGTGTTCCACGATGCGCGGGGCCGCACGCAAACACTGGAATGCGATGCGGTGGGGATGGGTTACCACTTGCGTCCAGAAACGCAACTGGCCGACCTGGCGCGCTGCGCGTTCCGCTTTGACCAGGAGACGCGCCAGTGGCTGCCGGAAGTCGGCGAAGATGGCCGCACCTCGGTGCCGGGCGTCTACCTGGCCGGCGACGGTATGCGCGTGCTGGGCGCGGACGCGGCGGAAATCGGCGGCAGGCTGGCCGCCATGGCCGTGCTGAAGGACTTCAAATTCGACGTGCCGGAAGACCAGTTGCAGCGCTTGCGCGCGGAACAGGCCAGTATGGAGCGCTTCCGCCAGGGGCTGGTGCAGGCCTTTCCATGGCCGGCGGAGCAGGCCGCGCAATTGCCGGACGACGCCATTGTGTGCCGCTGCGAAGCGATTACCGCCGGCGAACTGCGCCACGTGGTGTGCGACATGGGAGCGCGCGAAGCGAACCGCGCCAAGGCCTTCAGCCGGGTCGGTATGGGCCGCTGCCAGGGCCGCTATTGTGGCAATGCGGGGGCGGAAGTGATTGCCCATGCCGCTGGCGTACCCGTCGAGATGGTCGGGCGCCTGCGCGGCCAGGCGCCGGTGAAACCGCTGGCGATTGCGGTGTTGGAGGAGAAACAATGAGTGTACAAAGAGCGGATGTGGTGATCGTTGGCGGCGGCATCATGGGGGCCTCCTCGGCCTTCTTCTTGCGCAAGCGCGGGATGTCGGTGATCTTGCTCGAACGCGGACTGATCGGCCAGCAGGCCAGCGGCGTCAACTTCGGCAATACGCGCCGCATGGGCCGTTCTGTCGAAGAGCTGCCGTTGTCCAACCGTTCGCGGGAAATCTGGCTGAAGTTCCGGGAATTGTTCGGCGACGATGCTGAACTGCTGTTGAACGGCCACCTGCGCCTCGGCTTCAAGCCTGAACACGAGGAACGGATGGTGCGCTATGCGCGGGATGCGGATGGCTTTGGCCTGGACATGCAAATGATGAGCGGGAAAGCACTGCGCGAACGTTTTCCCTACCTGGGACGGGACGTCACGTCGGGTTGCTACGCGCCGCATGACGGCCACGCCAATCCGCGCCTGGCGGCCCCGGCAATCGGCCGCGCGGCTGTGCGCGAAGGGGCGCAAGTGTTTGAAAACACGGACATCGTCAGTGTGGAAAAGGAAGGGGAAGAATTCCGCGTCACGGCCGCCGATGGCCGCGTCTTCCGCGCACCGGTGGCGCTGATCACCGCCGGCGCCTGGGGTGACCGCATCAGCGCCAGCTTTGGCGAGCCGGTGCCGATGATCGTCAAGGGGCCGCAAATGGCGGTCACCGAACCGGTGCCTTATGCGATCGGGCCGACCATCGGTGCGATTGCCGACTCGTTCGAGCAATCCGTGTATTTCCGCCAGGTCGCACGCGGCAATATCGTGATTGGCGGCGGCGGCCATGAACCGGTGGACATGGTGAACCGGCGCGCTTACGTGAACCCGCTGCGGACGCTGATGAAGCTGGCGGCGGCGCCACGCGTGGTGCCGGCGCTGGCCAACCTGAGCATCATCCGCGTCTGGAGCGGCATCGAGGGTTACATGAAGGACAGCCATGCCGCCATGGGACCGAGCGGGCGCGTACGCGGTTTGTATTACGCGTTCGGCTTTTCTGGCGAAGGCTTCCAGCTGGGCCCGGGCGTGGGCGACGTCATGGCGGAATTGATCGCCACGGGCGCCACCAGTACGCCGATCGGGCATATGGACATCCGGCGTTTTGCCAAGGCCGAAGTGGCGGCGTGAGATGTTGAACATGCAGTCAGCGGCGAAGCGTCACGCGCCGCGCAGTTTTATCGATTTACGCACGTTTGCGCGCGACGCCAGCCAGGGCGTCGCCTTCGGCAACTGGGCGATGGAAGATGCATTCCTGTCCAGCCGCCGGGTACTGGAGTTCCCATGCGGTCCGGCGACCGCCGGCGTCATCGTGCTGGCGGCCGGCAGCGGCGCCGTGGCTTCCATGCCGGCCGATGAATTCATTATTGCCTGCGACGGATTCATCACGCTGGCGCAGGACGGCCGCAAGTTGACACTGGAAGAGGGCGGGTGTGCCGTGATCCGGCATGGTGCGGCGGTGACGTGGTCGGCCCACGGGCCGGTAACGCTGATCTTTATGCGTTACAACCACAGTTGGCCGGGCGATGGCGGGATCGTGCCGATGGCGGAAAACCCCGACATGGGGCCGTCGGGCGGCCCGCTGGCCGAGCTGTTGCTGACGCCTGCGCCGGTATGCCGCAACCACGTCGATTATCAGTCCGCCGACCGTGCATTCGCGTGCGGCACCTGGGACGCCACGCCTTACCGCCGCCGTTCCATGGTGTACCAGATGGTTGAACTGATGTACCTGCTGAAAGGCAGCGTGACGTTGGCCGATGAAACCGGCCGCACCCGCACCTTTGCAAGGGGCGATATAGTCATTGTTGAACAGGATGCGCAGTGCAGCTGGGAGAGCCGCGAACACGTCGTGAAAGTGTATGCGACCTGCCGCGCGGCATAGCGGGCATCCCAGTCCGGCACGCAAATAGTTTGTGTCTCCCGGTCCGTTATCCGGACCATTTATCCGCAGGCAGCGATGCCTGCGGATTTTTTTTTGCTGTCCACGGCGGACGTTGCGATAGGCGTAGCATATTCATCTTTCGCCTGCTATTAATTCGCTTGATTGTGCTGTGCACACCCTGTGTTACGAGGGCATGTGCCAGCGGGCTGCCCTTAAAGTTGCTGTGTGGTGCAGATAAAAGCAGTTGCATGTTAAGGACCAATTTTCTGATCCGCATAAGAGCTATCCATACAACCTAGGGGGAGTCCTGAATGAATAAATCCTTATTAAAGCAGGCGGTAACGGGCGCGGTATTGGCCATGGCGGCCGGCGCCGCCTGCGCGCAGTCGAATGTCACTGTCTACGGCATCGTCAATATCGGCGCAACGTACACGAAATCGGATGTGGCGCCAACCCGCTGGGGCATCGATCCGGGCGGCTGGTGGGCGTCGCGCCTGGGCTTCCGCGGCACGGAAGACTTGGGCAATGGCGTGTCCGCCGTGTTCCAGCTTGAAAACGGCTTCAGTCCCGATACCGGCACGCTGGGCCAGGGCGGTCGCCTGTTCGGCCGCCACTCGTGGGTCGGCCTGAGGGGCGATTTCGGCACGGTGCGCATGGGCCGCGCGTGGACGCCGACTTATTGCCTGCTGACCGACGTCATCGACCCGTTTGAAGATGCGCTGTCCGGCGCCGCCGGTGCATTCCTGGGTCGCAATATCTTTAGCGCGATCGATATCCGCATGCAAAATGCATTGTTCTACACGCAGTCGTTCGGCGGGCTGAAGGCGGACCTGGCGTATTCGCTGGGCGAGACCGCCGGCAATGCGTCGGCCAACCGCCAGATCAGCACGGCGTTCACGTACGGCACCGGCCCGTTGAAGGCGGTGCTTGGCTACCAGGATATCAACGACGCCAACGGTACGGGATCGTCGAAGCTGACGATGGCGGGCGGCACCTACGACCTGGGCGTGGCCAAGGTGCACTTCGGCATCGACCGGCAGAAAACCAACGCCGCCGGCCTGGCGCGCGTGGACGCCAACGACGTCCTGCTCGGCCTCACGGTGCCGGCCGGTGGCGGCCGCGTCCTGATGTCGTTCAACCGCCTGAACGACCACACGTCCGTCAATGCCGACATGAAGCAGTTCGCGATCGGCTATACGTACAACCTGTCCAAGCGGACCACGCTGTTCACGTCGTACGGCCATATCGACCGCAACGACGCCGACCGCATGGACCTTGGCATCCGCCACATGTTCTGACGCCGCGTCCCGCGCTGCAGGCAACAGGCCCTTCCTTCGGGAAGGGTCTTTTTTTTGCCTGGCCAGACCTAAATACGCTCAGCATTTTCCGCTGCTGGCCCCCGTGGATTTACCTTTTTATGCTGGACGCGGAGTCGCTTTCAAAGATTAATTCCATATGGTTCGTCCTATAGTTAAGCATACGGTCGCAAGGCCGCAGGATGACGAGGAGGACCGAAGCAAAACTGACTTGTGGAAGCAGCTGGATCTGTGCAAATGCAGGGCGAATGATCGACAAGGCTGCTTGATATGTGGGCAACGTACCCAATACCCGTACCGTTGACGATCAGGAGTACTGAAATGAAACAGCAGAATCAGCCGACCAAAGAGCAAGTTCGGCACTATATGGCATCGCGGCAGAACCAGCAGTGCCCGCCGCCATCGATCACCGAGATACGCCGCCAGCTGGGCTGGGGCTTGATGTCGGCGCCGCCCGGCGGCGCGCGGCGGGGCAGGCTGTAATGAATGACTGGGCGCGCTGACAGGGGCGGCGCCCATCTTGCAGGGTAATAAAATACAAAGACCACAAGGAGTTTTGTTATGTACCGACGCAGTCGCTGCACACTGGCCGTTTTTCTGGCCGCAACCTATCCACTGGCAGCGCAGTCTGCCGACCCAGTGACCGAAGCGGAGGCGCCTGCGGTCAGCGCTTCCGACAATGCCGCCCCGGCCGGCGAGACCAACAAGGTCATCGTCAAAGGCTCGCGCCAGAATTACCGCGCACTGTCGGCCACCGGCGCCACCAAGACCGACACGCTGCTGAAAGACACGCCGCAAAGCGTGCGTGTGCTGACCGCCGACCTGTTGAAGGATGTCGGCGTGACCAGCCTGGCCAGCGCGCTGGACTTGTCCAGCGGCGTCACGCGCCAGAGCAACCTGGGCGGCCTGTGGGACAGTTATTCCATGCGCGGCTTCACCGGCGACCCCAACTTCGGTTCGGACTACCTGGTGAATGGCTTCAGTTCCAGCCGCGGCTATAACGGCTTGCGCGACTCGGCCAGCACCACCAGTGTGGAAGTATTGAAAGGTCCCGCATCCGCCCTGTATGGCCGGGGCGAGCCGGGCGGCACGGTCAACATCACCACCAAGAAGCCGCGCTTCGAACCGGCCTATGCGATCGACCTGACGATGGGCAGCTTCCACACGTACCGCGGCGCCGTCGACCTCACCGGGCCGATCAGTGAAAATGTCGCTTACCGCCTGAACGCCGCGCTGGACAAGGCCGACAGTTTCCGCGACAAAGTGGAAGCCCGGCGCAGCTTCGTGTCGCCATCGTTCATGTGGCTGATCGGCGATAGCACCAAGCTGTCGTATGAACTGGAACGCACCGTGCAGCGCACGCCGTTTGACCGTGGCGTGGTGGCCGTCAAGGGGGTGCTGGGCCTGGTGCCGAATTCGCGCTACTTTGGCGAGCCCAATGACGGTCCGACCGAAGTCAAATCGCTGGGCCACCAGGTGTTTGTCGAGCATGAATTCAATGACCAGTGGAAGTTGCAGGCCGGCCTGTCGTACCGCACCAGTTCATTGGAAGGGACAGCCAGCGAAGCGACCGCGCTGCAGGCCGATGGCCGCACCTTGTGGCGTTTGCGCCGCCATCGCGATTTTTCCGCCACCGACAAATCCGGCCGCATCGAACTGTTGGGTAAATTCGATACGGGTTCCATCACGCACAATGTGCTGGCGGGCGCGGACTTTTACCGTTTCGAAGACAACCGCAAGCAGCAGCGCCGTTCGCCCAGCGCCGCCAATCCTTACGCCATCGATATCTATAACCCGGTGTATGGCGCGCAGGCCGATCCGCTGTTGCCGATCGTCGATACGCAGGAAGACCAGAAATCGCATGCCTTTTATGCGCAAGACCAGATTGATTTGACGAAGCAGTGGAAAATGCTGGTGGGTGCGCGCATGGACAGTTATGACCAGACCGTGCAAAATTTCCGCACCAGGGCTATCAATCACCAGTCGCTGAGCGCCGTCAGCCCGCGCGCCGGCCTGGTCTACCAGCCATACCCGTGGCTGTCGCTGTACGCCAGCGCCGCCAGGGGCTTCCGCCCCAACAGTGGTGTCAGCGTCGACAATAAAGGCTTCCCGGCGGAGAAAAGCAAGTCGTACGAAGTGGGCGCCAAGTTCGATACGCCGGACGGCAAGATCACGGGCACGGTGGCGCTGTACCACATCGCCAAGCAAAATGTCTTGACCACCAATCCGCTCAATATCGACTTCTCGATCCCGGCCGGCGAGCTGTCCAGCAAGGGGCTGGAACTCGACGTTTCCGGTGAAATCGCCAAGGACTTGCGCATGGCTGCCGCCTATGCGTACACGGATGCCAGGGTCACCAAAGGCGATACCACCATTACCACCGGCAGCCGTTTCCCCAACGTGCCGCGCCAGAGCGGCAGCGTGGTGCTGACGCAGGCCTTCAAGATCAACGGCCAGGCGGCCACCTTGGGCGGCGGCTTGACTTACGTGGGCGAGCGCATGGGCGATGTCGCCTTCAGCAGCGGCTTCAAGCTGCCGGCCTACACCACCTTCAAGGTGATCTCCTCATGGTCGCCCAGCAAAAACCTGCGCCTGTCGCTGAACATCGACAACCTGTTCAACAAGCGCTATTACGCCAGTTCGTTCAACCAGGTCTGGGTCGCCCCGGGTCCGGCACGCACCATTACCCTCAATTTGAATTACAAGTTCTGAAAGGATCAACAATGAAGAAGTTCGTCAAGGCTGCCGCTGTAACCGTTGCCGCCGCAGCCGCCCTGGTCTCAGGCAATGCGCAGGCGCACGGCATCTGGTTCGCCCAGCGCGCCACGCAACTGGCCCTGGTCTACGGCGTGGGCGCGGATGACCTCGATGCGTTGAAGCGCTGGCCGCTGGTGACCCACATGGCCGGCTACGATGCGGCAGGCAAAGCGGTGTCGGCCACGCTGGAGCCGGAAGGCAAGTTGCTGGTGGTTGACCTGCAAAGCCAGCCGGCCATCGTCACCGCCGTGCTGGACAACGGTACCTGGAGCCGCACGCCGGACGGGAAATGGCACAAGAAAGGCCGCAATGAAGTGCCGGATTCGCAAATGAGCGAAAAAACCTTCAAATATGCGGTGCACCTGCGCGCACCGCTGGCGGCGCCGCTGCAGCCGTTGCCCGAGCAAACCCTGCAAGTGCTGCCGGTGGAAGCAAAGCTGCCCGAACAGTTGGGTCAGGCGATCAAGCTGCGTGTGCTGTACCAGGGCAAGCCGGTGGCCGGCGCGAAGGTCCTGCAAGACTATGTCAACGACCCGGATGCGACGCCCGTGCTGAGCGGCGCCGATGGCACGGTCACCCTCAAGGTCCGCAACCAGGGCTTGAATGTGATTGTCGCGATGTATGAGGTGCCATCGGAAGAGTCGGCGAAGTATGACCACGTCGAACACCTGGCGTCGTTGTCGTTCGTGCTCGCGCACAAGCCAGAGTAAGCCGGAATAGCCACACCAGCGGCGCGGCGCTTGATAGCCCGCGCCGCTTTTTTTTTGACGTCGGCGCAGCTGCATTTGGGCGCCATAGAAAATGCTGGGCGGGCTCCGGATTAAAAAGGAAACTGCGCCGAACAGACTGTATTACAGCATCTCCTCGGCACGCGAATCCCTAAACTAGTCTTCATCGACCTGTCGTCAACCCCGCCAACTAAAGGAGATCCATCAAATGGCACACCAACCTAAATTCATCAGCTTTGACTGCTATGGCACCCTCATCAACTTTGAAATGGGCCCCACTGCGAAACGGCTGTATGAAGACCGTGTTCCAGCCGCCCGCATGCCGGCTTTCCTGGACAGTTTCAAGTTTTACCGCCTTGACGAAGTGTTGGGCGATTGGAAGCCCTTCTTTGACGTCGTGGAAAACTCGCTGCAACGCACGTGCAAGGCGCATGGCATCGAATACCGCGCATCCGATGCACTGGCCATGTATGCCGCCGTGCCAACCTGGCAGCCGCATCCGAACGTGGTGGAAACGCTGCAGGCGATCGCGCCGCACATTCCGCTGGTGATCCTGTCGAACTCGATGGTGGATTTGATCCCGCACAGCGTCGCCCACCTGAAGGCGCCGTTCCATGCCGTCTATACCGCCGAGGAAGCGCGCGCCTACAAGCCACGCGCGCAAGCGTTCGAATACATGTTCGATCAACTGGGTTGCGGACCGGAAGACATGATGCACGTGTCGTCGAGCTTCCGCTACGACCAGATGACGGCAAACGACCTGGGCTTCAAGTACAAGGCATTCATCGACCGCGGCCACGAACCGATGTGCGATGGTTATGGCGTCGACCGCCTGACGGATTTCCGCCAGCTGGCGGGCCTGGTGGGTATCGATTTGCCGTCGAAGGCCGCCGGCGCCCAACGGGGTGCGTGATGGGGGATCATCACCTGAAGGCCGCCACGGCGCTCAGCACCGTGGCTCCCAACTTGACGCTGGACGAGGTGACGGCCCTGGCAATCCACCTCTATGGCATCAATGGTAGCGCTACACCGCTGCCCGGGGAACGCGATCAGAATTGCCGCATCGAGACGGCGGATGGGCGCCGCTACGTCATCAAGATCAGCAATCCGTCCGAGCCGGTCGGCGTGGTCGATTTCCAGATCGCCGCGCTCGATCACATCGCCCGCGTATCGCCCGGCCTGCCGGTGCCGCGCATGGTGCGTACGCTCGATGGCCAAACGCGGGGTACGGTCACACTGGCCGGCGGGCTGACCGCCACGGTACGCATGCTGACGTATCTCGACGGCGTGCAAATCCTTGAAACGCCACGGACGGCGTCCCAGCGGCGGTCCATGGGCACGCTGCTGGGCGGGCTCGATCTCGCGCTGCGCGATTTCAGCCACCCGGAGGCGACCCACGACTTGCTGTGGAACGTCTCGGCCGCGCACCGCCTGGCCGACAAGATCGACAGCGTGCTGGATCCGTCGCATCGTGCACTGGCCCAGGCGTTCATGCAGCGTTTCAACGACCACGTGTTGCCGCACCTGGCTTCGCTCAGGTCGCAAGTGATCCACAACGATATCCACTTCTACAACGTGCTGGTGGCTCCCACCGACCATGAGCGTATCGTTGGCGTGATTGACTTTGGCGATATGCTGCATGCGCCGCTGGTGGGCGAGGTGGCGACAGCCGCCGCCTTCCACATGAAGGGTTGCGCCGATCCGTTCGAAGGGCCGGCGCAATTCGTCGGCGCTTATCACGCGACCTTGCCGCTGACCGGGGCCGAGCAGGAAATCGTGGCCGACCTGATGGCGACACGCCACCTGATCACGGCATTGATTACCAACTGGCGCGCCGCGCGCTACCCGGAAAACCGCACTTACATCTTGCGCCACAATCCTGCCGCATGGGAAGGGCTGGCACAGATCGCCGATCTCTCCCGCAACGAAGCGCGCGACAGGTTACTGAAGGAAATTAAATGAAAAGCACAAGCACAATCGACCTCAATATGGTGAACGCCTACATCCCCGGGCGCGCCAACGTGGGACCGGCCACTGCGGCCATGATCGAACGGCGCGATGCGCTGCTGGGCCCCGCGTACCGGCTGATGTATGAACACCCGCTGCACATCGTGCGCGGCGAAGGCGCCTGGCTGATCGATGCGGATGGCCGCCGCCACCTTGACGTGTACAACAATGTGGCGTCCCTCGGGCATTGCCATCCTGCGATCACGGAAGCCATTTGCACGCAAGTGCGCAAGTTGGCGACCAATACCCGCTACCTGCACGACACCATCCTGGAACTGGCCGAGCGCTTGCTGGCGACCGTGCCGGGCACGGAGTTGGCGCACCTGATGCTGACGTGCTCCGGCAGCGAAGCCAACGACCTGGCGTACCGCATTGCCCAGACCCGCACCGGCGGCGTCGGCATGATCGTGACGGACACCGCGTACCACGGCTTTACCGACGCCGTGTCGAAATTTTCGCCATCGCTGGGTGAAAACGTCGACCTGGGCGCACATGTACGCGTGGTTCCAGCGCCGCGCCAGTATCACGCCGAAGGCGCCGACGTTGCCGACACGTTTACACGCGATGTCGAAGCGGCCATCGCGGATTTGAAGCGCCATGGCATCCAGCCGGCGGCGCTGATTGTCGATACCATGTTTACCAGCGATGGTATCTTGCCGGGGCCGGTTGGGCTGTTGAAAGGCGCCGTTGAAGCCATCAAGCGGGCCGGGGGCCTGTTCATTGCCGATGAAGTGCAGCCCGGCTTTGGCCGGACCGGCGAGCACATGTGGGGTTTCCAGCGCCATGGCGTGCAGCCGGACATCGTCACCATGGGCAAGCCAATGGGCAATGGCCAGCCGGTGGCGGGACTGCTGGCCACGGCGGATGTGCTGGGACGGTTCGGGGAAAACTCGCGCTACTTCAACACGTTTGCCGGCAATACCGTGTCGTGCGCGGCGGCGCTGGCGGTGATCGATACGATTGAACGTGATCAGCTGATCCAGCACGCGGCCGGCGTCGGCAAGGTTTTGCGCGACGGCATTGCCGCCCTGGCCAGCCGCCATGAAGCCATCGGCGATGTGCGCGGCGTGGGCATGTTTGTCGGCGTTGAACTGGTATCGGACCGCGCATTGCGCACGCCCGACCGCGCACTGACCACCCGTGTCGTCAACCACATGCGTGACCAGGGTATTTTGCTCAGCGCCTGCGCAAAGGGCCATAATGTGCTGAAAGTACGGCCGCCGCTGGTGCTGACGGCCGAGGAAGCGCAACTGGTGATCTCGGCGCTGGATGACGCCCTGAGCGCGGCGCAGCGGACGTAAGCAAGCTACATTGGGGCCGATGGCGGCGTGAACTATGCGATCTTCAATTTCCCTGGACCCGTTCGACATTAAAATCCTTGCGCATCTGCAGCGCGAAGGACGCTGTTCGAATGTGGATCTGGCGAACGCCATCGGCCTCAGTGAAAGCCCGTGCCTGGCCCGCACCAAACGGCTGGAGGAAGGCGGCATCATCCGCGGCTACGGCGCGCAGGTCGCGCTGGAAAAACTGGGCAGCCACGTCATCGTGTTTTGCGAAGTGACCCTCGGCAGCCACCGGACCGACGATTTACGCCGCTTTGAATGCCACGCCGCCAGGTATGGGGAAATCGTCGAGTGCTACAACATTTGCGGCGGCTACGATTACCTGCTGAAAATCGTGGCGCCCGGTGTCACACATTTCCAGGCGCTGATGGAGCAGCTGCTGGACGACGCGATCGGCATCGTGAAATACTCCAGCCGCATCGTCTTGCGCCAGACGCTCGCCGGGCGCGGCGAGCCGCTGCGGGTGCTCATCACCGGCAAGCCGAGCTGGGAGTAATGCGGCCGGCCGGCGCCAGGTGTGCCCGCTCCGCGTCATCCATGGCCAAGCCGGTCCTCATGGCGGGCGCGATCAAGTCCGGGAACGAATTGCCATCGTAGAAGGCCGGTTTTTATGGGGATTCCTGTTCGCAGAACAGCTTGTCGATCGGATAGTGGCTCTTGACGAACGGCGACTTCATAACGATGTAGCTGAAATACTTTTCGATGTGGGCGTTCTGCCCCAGCACATCTTCCACCAGGCTTTGGTAGTGGATCACGTTGCGGGTCACAAATTTCAGCAGGTAGTCGAAACCGCCGCTGACCAGGTGGCATTCCACCACTTCATCGATGTCGCGGATGATGGCTTCGAACTTCATGATGTCTTCACGGCGGTGGTCCTGCAAGGTCACCTGGGTGAATACGGTCTGCATGCCGCCCAGTTTATCGAGCATCAGGCGGGCGCCGTAGCCGGTGATGTAGCCGGCCTTTTCCAGCCGCTTGACGCGCAGCAGGCAAGGGCTGGGCGACAGGCCGACCGCGTCGGCCAGGTCCACGTTGGTGGTGCGGCCGTTACGCTGCAATTGGGCGAGGATGCGCAGGTCGATACGATCCAGTTTAGGTACGTCCAGCATGATTTTTCCCTTCCGGCGGGCAGGGCGCCTGGCCGGTATATTGTTATGGTTATCCGAACGCCTGGTTCAGCAGCGCGTATTGCGTGATGGCCGGATCCGGCCGTGACGGTTCGCCACGCACCATGACCGGTACGGTTTTATCGACCTGCAGCATGCCCATGTCCGTCAGCCACGGGCTGAGCTGATGCTCGCCCGGGACATCCACGCGCACGAACGATCCTGCGTAGCTGCCCGCCCAATGCGCAATCAGCGCCTTGGCGCGGTGAATGTCCGGCGCCACCACGGGCCCGATCACATAGCCGAGTCCGTACCGGCGCAGGGCGGCGAATCCGATCAAGCCATCGTACAGGTCGATGGCCACGCAATTGGCGACGTTCAGCAAGTGCTTGAGCACTGTACCCCGTGGAAAACCCGATGCGCGGCTGGCCAGGTCGGCCAGCGCGGCATCGTCAAGTGAGCTGACGGGACGGATGCGCTCACCTTCGCCCAGCGGAATGAACGGCGCCTGGTAAACGGTCCCCTGATGCTGGTGCACCGTGCCGGTCTGGACAAAGCCCAGCCTTTTACAAATGGGCACGCCCTCCAGTGTGGCATGCAGCAGCAGGGTGCGATGGCCATGCTCGCGCAGCATGCGGTCAACCAGTTCGCGGCCGATGCCCTGGCCTTGGCGGGCGGGGGCAACGATGATCATGCCCAGCGACGCATAATCGCTGCCGTGGACCCAGCACATGGCCGTCCCCACCAGGCCTGACTCGTCTTCCGCGACGATGCCGGCGCCCAGTTCCAGCACGAATTGCCAGTCCTGCAGCCGGTGCGGCCACAGTACCGAGGTCGACAGCTTTTGCGCCGCCGGCAGATCGTCTGCCGTCATCTCCCGGTACCTGATACCTCTGTGTTGAGTATTCATGTGCTGTTCCTGTTCCGTGGTCTGGCAGTCAGGCCACCGGTTCCAGACTATCTTGCCGCGATCCTTTGAGCAGGAAAAGGGGGGAGAGTCAATTCGACAGGAAGTGCTGCCGGCGGCACTGCAAATAAGTGCATATGCCGTTTGTGGCGCCGGATGGCGCAGAAAATTCTTCATCACCTGGTGCGCAATAACCATTCGCGCCGCGATCCGCGCGGTTGAATGCCATGGTGTGCGGGAGCCTTGTCGACGAGGCGAAAATGCGTTGCTGGAAGCGTGGCAGATTATGCCAGTCCAGTCTTGAAAAATACATTTTTCTGCGAACTTTCGGCCTGAAAATGGGACGGCCGTGCAGGCCGTGCATGGTGTAATGAGTAGCCCCAAGCCGTGTCTTGAACTGCTGGCAGCGCGGCGAAACTCTCTGAAGATGGATACTGAAACATGATCAACATATCAAGACCAAAACCGGGTTTCAGCAGCAGCCGGTTTGCCCGCCTGGCTGAAACGGGACGCCCGGCCGTGCGCATCGTCATCGATGGCCGCCCGGCGGAAGCGCTGGCCGGCGACACGCTGATGGTGGCGATCCTCAACAATGCCCGCCAATTACGTGCATCCGAATTTGGCGACGGCAAGCGCTCCGGCTTTTGCCTGATGGGCGCGTGCCAGGATTGCTGGGTCTGGACCGTGGATGGCGGACGGCTGCGCGCCTGCACCACCGTGGTGGAAGAGGACATGCATATCATCACCCAACAACCGGAGGCGACATGGCCCAACCCCGCGTAATCATCATCGGCGCCGGCCCTGCGGGCGTGCGCTGTGCGCAAACCCTGGTGGCGGCCGGCTTGCGGCCGACCGTGGTCGACGAGAACCGCCGTGACGGCGGCCAGATCTACCGCCGCCAGCCGGACAATTTTACGCGTCCGTACGCGAAGCTGTACGGCACGGAAGCGGCCAGCGCACAGTCGCTGCACGAGAGCTTCGACGCCTTGCGCGCCAGGGTCGATTACCTGCCCGAAACGCTGGCGTGGAACATCGCCGATGGCCATCTGCACGTGATGCATGAGCAGCGCACGCGCAGCCTGCCTTACGATGCGCTGGTGATCTGCTCCGGCGCGACAGATCGACTGATGCCCGTCAAGGGCTGGCATTACCCCGGCACCTACAGCCTGGGCGCGTCGCAGATCGCGCTGAAGGCGCAAGCGTGCGCCATCGGCCGCCAGATCGTGTTCATGGGCACGGGGCCGCTGCTGTACCTGGTGGCGGCGCAATACGTGAAAGCCGGTGCGCAGATCGCGGCGGTGCTCGACACGTCGCCCTTCATGCGCCGCGTGGCGGCGTTGCCGAAATTGCTGGCGAGGCCAAACGTGCTGCGCAACGGCTTTGCGCTGGTGGCGAGCTTGAAGAGGGCCGGCGTGCAGGTGTTGACGGGTATTATGCCGCTGGAAATCAAGGGCTCGCCGGAAACCGGCGTGCAGGGCGTGGTGATCCGCGACAACCGCGGCGATGAGCGCTCCTTCGAATGCGACGCGGTGGCGATGGGCTATCACCTGCGTCCGGAAACGCAGTTGGCCGACCTGGCGCGTTGCGCGTTCCGCTTCGACCACGAATCGCGCCAATGGCTGCCGGAAGTGGGCGAAGACGGCCGCACATCGGTGCCGGGCGTGTACCTGGCCGGTGACGGCATGAAAGTGCTGGGCGCGGACGGGGCGGAAATCGGCGGCAGGCTGGCGGCGCTGGCGGTGCTGAAGGATAGCAACTACCCCGTGGCGGAAGACGAATTATTTGCGCTGCGGGCGCGGCAGGCCGGCATGGAGCGCTTCCGCCGGGGCCTGGTGCAAGCGTTCCCGTGGCCGGCCCAGCAAGCCGCGCAATTGCCCGATGAAGCCATTGTGTGCCGTTGCGAAGCCATCACGGCGGGCGAACTGCGGCGCACCGTGTGCGACAAGGGCGCGCGGGAAGCCAACCGCGCCAAGGCGCTGTGCAGGGTCGGCATGGGGCGTTGCCAGGGACGGTATTGTGGCCATGCGGGGGCGGAAGTGATTGCGCACGCCGCCGGCATGCCGCTGGAACAGGTAGGGCGCTTGCGCGGGCAGGCGCCGGTCAAGCCGCTGCCGATCGCGGTACGGGAGGAACAGCAATGAGTACCCAGCGGGCGGATGTCATCATCATCGGCGGCGGCATCATGGGCGCCGCCACGGCCTTCTTTTTGCGCAAGCGCGGCGTGTCCGTCATCCTGCTGGAGCGGGGCCTGATCGGGCAGCAAGCCAGCGGCGTGAACTTCGGCAATGTGCGCCGCCAGGGCCGCCACCTGGATCAAATGCCGCTCGCCAACCGGTCGCGCGAAATTTGGGGCAAGCTCAAGGAATTGATCGGCGATGATGCCGAATTCCTGTTAAGCGGCCACCTGCGTGTCGGCTACCGGCCGGAACACGTGGGGCGCATGGAGCAGCACGTGCTGGACACTAATCCTTACGGCCTCGGCTTGCAGATGCTGAATGCGCAGGCCGTCCACAAGCGCTTCCCTTACCTTGGAAAGGATGTCATTGCGGGCAGCTATGCCCCCAACGATGGCCACGCCAATCCGCGCCTGGCCGCGCCCGCGTTTGGCCGTGCCGCCGTGCGGGAAGGTGCGCAAGTGTATGAAAACACCGACATCGTGCACGTCGAAAAGGAGTCCGAAGGCTTTCGCGTGACTGCGGCCGATGGCCGCATTTTCCGTGCGCCGGTGGCGCTGGTAACGGCCGGCGCCTGGGCCAACCGCATCAGCACCAGCTTTGGCGAACCGGTGCCGGTCTTGCCGAAAGGGCCGCAGATGGCGGTGACCGAGCCGGTACCGTACGCGATCGCGCCGGTGATCGGCGTGGCGACCGACCAGATGGCGGAAGGGATTTATTTCCGCCAGGTGACCCGAGGCAATATCGTGTTTGGCGGCTGTGCCCGCGAAGAGGTCGACCTGGACCGGCGGCGCGCCTGCGTCAATCCGCGCAACACGCTGCATCAGTTCAGGGAGCTGCAGCGCGTGGTGCCGGCACTGAAAAACCTGAGCATTATCCGGGTCTGGAGCGGGATCGAGGGTTATACCGAGGATGACCGGCCCGTCATCGGGCCAAGTACGCGCGTGCCCGGCCTGTACTATGCGTTCGGCTTCAATGGCGAGGGCTTCCAGCTGGGGCCGGGCGTGGGCGACGTGATGGCGGAGCTGATTCATACCGGCGCCACCAGCACGCCGATTGGCCAATACCACATCGGACGTTTCACCAGGCCGGCGAAAAGCGCAGCCTGAGCCCATGAACGTCTTATCGAATAAGGAAGCAGTGATGTCGAATATGCAGCAAGCGGCGGCCACGCAGTCCACACCGGCCCGTATTCCCACGTTCATCGACTTGCGGGCATTTGCACGGGATTCGGCCCCGGGGCACCCATTGCCCGAGGTGGCCCGGGATGACGTTTTCCTGTCCAGCCGCCGGCTGCTGGACCTGGCGCTGGGTCCTGTCACGGTGGGTGTTATGTCGCTGCCCGCCGGCGGTGGTTTGGTGCCATGCCAGCCGGCCGATGAATTCATTATCGTCTGCGCGGGCAAGCTGACGCTGACCGTGGCGGAACAGGGCCGCACGCTGGTGCTGGGGCCGAACAACAGCGCGGTGATCCAGCATGGCGCCGCCTTTTCGTGGTCGGCACAGGAGCCGGTATCGGTGATCTTCATGCGCCATGGCGGCAGCCAGCCGGACGGGCGCGGCATCGTACCGGTGCGGGAGCATGCGCCGATGGCGCCATCGAATCCACCACTGGCCGAGTTGCTGCTGACGCCGGCGCCAGCTTGCCGCAATCACACGGACCACCGTTCCACCGACGGCACATTCAGCTGTGGGATATGGGATTCGACGCCTTACCACCGGCGCGCCATGCTTTACCGCCACCACGAGTTGATGTACCTGCTGGAAGGCAGCGTCACCTTCGTCGATGAGAGCGGCCGCAGCGGCACGTTCTCGAAAGGCGACATCTTCCTGGTCGAGCAAAATGCCCGGTGCAGCTGGGAAAGCCGAGACCGCGTGGCCAAGGTGTTCGCACTGTATCGTCCGGCCTGATCCGGCCGTCCCGTAACCCACTTTCGTACACACCATGGCAGTCTTTACCCCGGTCACCCTCGATGACCTTTCCGGCTGGATCACGCAGTTCGACCTTGGCAAGCCCCTGTCGGTCAGGGGTATTTCCGCCGGCATTGAAAACAGCAATGCCTTCCTGACGACGGACACAGGGGAATATGTGCTGACGGTCTTTGAAAAGCTGACGTTCGAACAGTTGCCGTTTTACCTGGAACTGATGCGCCACCTGGCCGGCCACGGCGTGCCGGCGCCCGCGCCGGTCGCCAACCGGCGCGGCGATATCCTGCATACGCTGAAGGGCAAGCCGTGCGCCATTGTGGCCAGGCTGGACGGCGCTTCGCAACTGGCGCCAACCGCCGTGCATTGCGCGGCGGTCGGCGCGATGCTGGCAAGGATGCATGTGGCCGGCATGGACTTCGCGTCATACCAGTCCAACCCGCGTGGCCTGGACTGGTGGCGGGCCACCGCGCCGGAGGTGCTGCCTTATCTTCCGGCCGAAGCCCGGCAACTGTTGCGCGCGGAAATCGATACGCAGAAAGCGTTTGCCGCATCCGCCATTTGCCGCCAGTTGCCGCGCGGACCGGTGCACGCGGACCTGTTCCGCGACAACGTGATGTTTACCGGTGAACGCCTGACCGGCATCCTGGATTTTTATTTTGCTGGATGCGACGCCTGGCTGTTCGATGTCGCGGTGACGGTCAACGACTGGTGCATCGCCCACGATACCGGGGTGCTGGACACGACCCGCGTGCGCGCGCTGCTCGATGCCTACCATGCGGTGCGGCGCTTCACCCCGGCTGAAGCTGCGGCATGGCGGACGATGCTGCGGGCCGCCGCGCTGCGCTTCTGGCTGTCGCGGCTGTATGACTATCATTTGCCGCGCGCGGCGGCCATGCTGACACCGCATGACCCGGCGCATTTCGAACGCATCCTGCGCCAGCGCATTGCGCAGCCGGTGCCGGACCTGGTCCGCGGCGCCGCGGGGTGTCCACGGTTTGAAACAAAGCATCCATCCATTGCCGAAGAACGAAACCTTCTGCCACCCGAGGGGAGGCAGACGGCAGAAAATACTTCGGGGGCAAGCCTACAATGAAGCTGCACGCCGCCGGGGTGGTGCCGCCTTTCCCGCATGCGCGGCAAGGCAGGCGGGGGAGCGCCGCGCCGGAAAACCATTGCAGTCAGCTTGCAACCATAAAATCCATTCAGACTCTTGAGGAAACACCCATGAGCAACAAAGAAACCAATATCATCCTGCCCCAGCATGCCGCCGTCAGTGATCTGATCGTCGATGATTTGAAGCGTGGCACGTCGCGCCGTGACGTCATGCGCACCTTGCTGGCCGGCGGTATGATGGCCGCCACTGCCGGTGGCTTGCTGACGCACGCCGGCGAAGCATTTGCCCAGACGCCGAAGAAGGGCGGCCGCATCCGTGTGGCGGTGGGCGCCAGTTCGACCGCCGATACGCTCGATCCTGCCAAGGGCGGCACCATTGCCGACTACGTGCGCCACTACATGTTCTACAACGGCCTGACCACGATCGATACCAAGCTGGGGGCGCAAATGGAATTGGCCGAGTCCATGACCACCAAGGATGCGGTGACGTGGACCGTGAAACTGCGCAAGGATATCCGCTTCCACGACGGCAAGCCGCTGACGCCGGCCGACGTGGTGTATACGCTGATGCGCCACAAAAATCCCGCCACAGCATCCAAGGTCAAGCCTGTGGCCGACGAAATTGTGGAAGTCAAAGCCACCGGCCCGAACGAGGTGCAGATCAAGCTGGCGTCGGCCAATGCCGACTTGCCGCAACTGCTGGGGACGTCGAATTTCCTGATCGTCCGCGACGGCACGACGGATTTCACGACGGCCAACGGTACCGGCCCATACAAGTGCAAGGAATTCCGTCCGGGTGTGCGTTCCATCAGCGTGCGCAACGAGAATTACTGGAAGCCGGGCAAACCTTATCTCGACGAAATCGAATACTTCGCCATTCCAGACGAAGCCGCGCGCGTCAATGCGCTGCTGTCGGGCGACGTTCACCTGATCAACGCCATCAATCCCCGCTCGGCGCCGACCGTGACGGCCGCCGGCGGCTATACGGTGTTCGAATCGAAGACCGGCCATTATACGGACTTGATCATGCGCGACAGCGTGGGCCCGGTGAAAAACCCGGACTTCGTCCTGGCGATGAAATACATGATGGACCGCGAACAAATCCGCAAGGTGTCGATGCGCGGCTTCGCCAGCCTCGGCAACGACCAGCCGGTCCAGGCGCACCACAAGTATTATTTCTCCGGCTTGCCGCAGCGCGGCATGGACCTCGACAAGGCCAAATTCCACTTGCAGAAATCCGGCATGGCCGGCAGCACCTTGCCGCTGGTGGCGTCCACTGCGGCCACCGGTTCGGTCGATACCGCGCAAATCCTGCAATTGTCGGCGCAGAAGATCGGCCTGAACCTGGATATCAAGCGCATGCCGGCCGACGGCTACTGGTCGAACCACTGGGCCAAGCACCCTATGTCGTTTGGCAATATCAATCCCCGCCCCACGACGGATTTGATGTTCACGCTGTTCTACAAGTCCAGCGCACCGCAGAACGTGTCGGGCTGGAAGAACGAGAAATTCGACCAGTTGCTGGAGCAGGCGCGCGGCGAAACCAATGACGCGAAACGCAAGCAAATGTACGCCGATATGCAAGTGATGGTGCACGAGGGATGCGGCGTCGGCATCCCGATTTTCAACCACTCGCTGGATGGTTTTACGAACAAGCTGAAAGGCATCAGCTCGCATCCGGTAGGCGGCCTGATGGGTTACATGTTCGCTGAGAACATTTGGCTGGACGCCTGATGGCATTGGGCCGGTACGGTGCAACACTTGCACGGTATCGGCCCTGCGCAATGAACTTCCATCCACGGACGACATTAGATAAAACCATGCAATATGTTTCCACCCGCGGCCATTCGGCCGCGCAATCATTTTCCGAGATCCTGCTGGGCGGCCTCGCGCCCGATGGAGGCCTGTACCTGCCGGCCGAATATCCCAGGGTCAGCGGCGCCGAACTCGATGCGTGGCGCGCGCTCTCCTACGCGGACCTGGCGTTTGAAGTATTGAAGAAATTCGCGACCGACATCCCGGAAGCGGACTTGAAAGCGCTGGCGCGCAAGACCTACAGCGCCGGGGTGTACCGCAATGCGCGTGCAGGCGACGACACGGCGCGCATCACGCCTTTGCATGCACTGGAATTTGCCAATGGCGGCGAACTCATCTTGCAGGCGCTGTCGAACGGTCCCACGCTGGCGTTCAAGGACATTGCCATGCAATTGCTGGGCAACCTGTTCGAATATGCGCTGGCCAAACAGGATGCGGAACTGAATATCTTTGGCGCCACCTCCGGCGACACGGGCAGCGCGGCGGAATATGCGATGCGCGGCAAGAAGGGGATCCGTGTCTTCATGCTGTCGCCGCACAGGAAGATGAGCGCGTTCCAGGCCGCGCAGATGTTCAGCTTGCAGGACCAGAATATTTACAACATTGCCGTCGAAGGCGTGTTCGATGATTGCCAGGATCTGGTGAAGGCGGTGTCGAATGACCTGGAATTCAAGGCGCGCCAGAAAATCGGCACGGTCAACTCGATCAACTGGGCGCGCGTGGTGGCGCAAGTGGTGTACTACTTCCGTGGCTACCTGGGAGCCACCACGGACAACCATCAAAAAGTATCCTTCACTGTCCCATCGGGCAATTTCGGCAATATCTGCGCCGGCCATGTCGCGCGCATGATGGGACTGCCGATCGACAAGCTGGTGGTGGCCACCAATGAAAACGACGTGCTGGACGAATTTTTCCGCACCGGGGTCTACCGCGTCCGGCAATCCGCTGAAACCCACCACACGACCAGCCCCAGCATGGACATCAGCAAGGCGTCCAACTTCGAGCGTTTCATCTATGACTTGCTGGACCGCGACGCGGCGCGCGTGCGCGCGCTGTTCGAGAAAGTCCAGACGCATGGCGGTTTCGACTTGTCGGGCGGGCCGGGCAGCGATGGCGACGAATTCCGCAGGGTGGCGCACTATGGCTTTGTTTCCGGAAAATCCGTGCATGCGGACCGTGTGGCCACCATTCGTGACATCCATGCGAAATATGGCGTCACCATCGATCCCCATACCGCCGATGGCGTGAAGGTGGCGCGTGAATACGTGGCGCCGGGCGTACCGATGATCGTGCTGGAGACGGCGTTGCCGGCGAAATTCAATGAAACCATCCGCGAAGCGCTGGGCCGCGACGCCGAACGCCCGGCGGGTTTCGAAAACATCGAGGCGCTGCCGCAGCGCTTCGACGTGATGCCGGCCGATGTTGGCCGGATGAAGGCGTACATCGCCGGACATACGGGCCTGTAACGCCTCCTGCCCCCAGAAGCTGGCGGGCCACCAGTCCCTGCCCACATGTGGCGGGGACTATCCTGAACACTGCAGCAGGCTGTGCTGCGCAACGCCCTGAATTCCGCGCTTTCTGTGCGGCGGCACGGCGAAAACAGTGATTCTTCACTGGGGCTTCATGGTCTACTAAATGGCGAGGGGCGCTGTTGCTGTGCATGCACTGCGCGGCGTCATTGATTGTTCCAACCATGAAAGCATCACCATGTCGAATGTACGTGTTCCATCTTTTGTCGACCTGCGCCAATTCGCGCAAGACCGTAGCCAGGGTATTCCCGTCACCGCCGAGGCCGGAGCAGACTGTTTCCTGTCCAGCCGCCGTGTGCTGGACTGGGCGCCCGGTCCGGTGACGGCGGGCGTGATCACGCTCGACGGTGGCAGTGGCGAGGTGTCGTCGCTGCCTGCCGATGAATTCATTATCGTCAACGAGGGCAGCGTGACCCTGTCGCAGCGTGGCGTCAGCCTGACCCTGGAAGCAAACCAGAGCGCGGTGATCCAGCAGGGCGCCGCGTTTTCGTGGTCGGCGCAAGGGCCGGTCTGCCTGATCTTCACGCGCTATAACCGCAGCCAGCCCGGCAACCGCGCCATCGTGCCGATCAAGGCCAACCCGCCACTGGAACCGACCGGCACGCCGCCTGCCGACCTGTTGCTGACGCCGGCGCCGGTATGCCGCAACTTTACGGATTACCGCTCGGCCGACGGCGAATTTGTCTGCGGCACCTGGGACTCGACGCCGTACCACCGCCGCGCCATGTTTTACCGCCACTATGAATTGATGTACCTGCTCGCCGGCAGCGTGACATTTGTCGACGAAGCGGGCCGTAGCGGCACGTTCACCAAGGACGATATCTTCCTGGTGGAGCAGACCGCGCAGTGCAGCTGGGAAAGCCGCGTCGACGTGGCGAAGGTCTACGTGATTTACCGCCCTGCGTAAGCAACCATGACCTTCGTCTACAAATCCGACCCGGTGCGCGGCGCCGTCTGGGCGGAACTGTTTGCACGCCGGATGCCGGAACTGCCGTTCCGCATCTGGCCCGACATTGGCGACCCGCGTGACGTGCGCTACCTGGCCGCATGGCAGCCGCCGGACGATCTGGCGGACCGCTTCCCGAACCTGGAAGTGCTGTTCTCGACCGGAGCCGGCACCGACCACTTCGACCTCGCCGCCATCCCGCCATCGCTGCCGGTGGTGCGGATGGTGGAGTCCGGGATCATCGGGGGCATGGTCGAGTACGTGAGCATGGCCGTGCTGTCCCTTCACCGTGACTGGCAAACCTACCGCAACCAGCAGCGCGAGGGTCACTGGCAAACGCACCGTGTCTATCCGGCGTCGTCGCGCCGTATCGGCGTGCTGGGCCTGGGCGTGCTGGGACGCGCGGTGCTGGAACAGCTGTCCCGTTTCGGTTTTTCGTGCGCGGGCTGGAGCCGGTCGCCGCAACAGATCGACGGTGTCGAATGTTATGCCGGCGCGGACGATTTGCGCCCGTTTTTGGCCCGCACCGACATCCTGATCTGCCTGCTGCCGTTGACGGACAGTACCCGTGGCATCCTGTCGACACCGCTGTTCGACCAGCTGCCGCGCGGCGCCACCGTGATCAACGTGGGCCGGGGCGGGCACCTGGTCCAGCAAGACTTGCTGCAGGCGCTCGATGCGGGGCAAATCGGCGGCGCCATCCTCGACGTATGCGAACCGGAACCGCTGCCGCCGGACCACCCGTTCTGGTCCCACCCAAAGGTGGTGTTGACGCCACATATCGCCAGCATGACGCAGCCGGAAACGGCGGTGGAGGCGATTGTCGACAATATTCGCCGCCACCAGGCGGGCTTATCCATGAACGGGTTGGTCGACCGGACCCGTGGCTATTAGGAGATCGTATGAAAACACTGCTGCTGAAAAAAGAAGAAATCAGCCAACTGATTAGTATGATGGACGTCATTGGCGCCGTCGAAGAGGCGTATAAAGCCTTTAACAGCGGCCAGGTGGCGCAGCCTGATTACATGAGCATCCACTTGCCGCCGCCGCGCGGTGAGATCGATTTCAAGGCCGGCTATTGCCAGTCCAATGAAATGATTTCCCTGAAAGCGTCGTCCGGCGCCTTCCCCCGGAACCCGGAATTCGGCTTGCCCAGCGGGATGGGCACGATCCTGCTGTTTGACGCCACGACCTGCGCCTTGGCCTGCGTGATGGATGGCAGCCTGATCACGGGCCTGCGGACCGGCGCCAGCGGTGCGGTTTCCGTCAAGGCGCTGGCCAGGAAAAACGCGAAAGTCATCGCGTCCATTGGCACGGGCAACCAGGCGCGCATGCAAATCCGCGCCATCCGCGAAGTGATGGCGATCGAAGCGATCCACGCGTGGGACCATCACCCCGCGTCGCTGTTGAAGTTCAAGGCCGATATCGAGCGCGAGTTCGGTATCCCCGTCGTACCGGCGCCGACCGCCAGGGAAGCGGTGGAGCGGGCCGATATCCTGATTACCACCACCCGAGGCAAGGGATCGCTGGTGGAGGCGGCCTGGGTCAAGCCGGGCACGCACATTGTCGCGATTGGCACGGACGTGCAAGGCAAGCAAGAGTTCGAACCCGGGATTTTCAGGAACGCGAAAATCGTCAACGATTCCATTGCCCAGTGCACGGTCAAAGGGGAAACCTGGCATCCGCTGAACAGCGGCATCATTACCCTGGAAGACATTCACGGGGAAATCGGCGAGATCTTGCTGGGCAAGAAACCGGGCCGGGAAAACGACGAGGAAATCACGATCTTCGATTCGACCGGCATGGCCATCCAGGACAACACGACGTCGGCAAAAATCTACCGCAATGCCCTGGAAAACAATATCGGTACGTTCTTTGCATTCTTTGAAAAGTAATCACCACCATGCGTAACTATCCAACCATTGAAGATATCCGCGAAGCCCGGGTCCGCCTGAAGCCGCATATCCGCCGTACGCCGATCCTGCGCGCGGACAAAATTGAAGCTGCCGCCGGTTGCCAGGTCTATCTGAAACCGGAAACCCTGCAAGTGACGGGCGCCTTTAAAATCCGCGGGGCCCTGAACAAAACACTGTCGCTGCCCAGGGAAGCCATTGCCAACGGCATCATCGGCACGTCGTCGGGCAACCATGCGCAGGGCCTGGCGTATGCCGCGAAAATGCTGGGCGTTAAAGCGACCATCGTGATATTGGCGTCGACGCCGGAAATCAAGGTCGCCAACACCAGAGCACTCGGGGCGGAAGTGATCCCGTTTGACGGTGATACGGCGGCGCGCTGGAAACACGTGTGTGAACTCGCCGAGAAAAACGGCTATGTGGCCATCCACGGATTTGAAGACCCGATGGTGATGGCCGGGCAGGGCACCATCGGCTGTGAAATCCTGGAAGACCTGGAAGATGTCGATACCGTCATCGTTCCACTGGGCGGCGGCGGTCTGATTTCCGGCATTGCCACCGCGATCAAGGAAACCAGGCCCTCGGTGCGCGTGATCGCCGCCGAGCCGGCGTTGACGCCGAAGTATTACCAAAGCCGGATCAACAAGGAGCGCACGTCGCTGCCCCTGCTGGACACCATCGCAGACGGATTGCGGATCAGTGTTCCGGGTCAAAATCCGTTTCCGATCATTGAAAAGTATGTCGACGAGATTGTGCTGGTCGATGATGAACACATCGTCGCGGGGATGCGCAGCCTGGCCGAGGACGCGAAGCTGATCGCCGAACCCGCCGCCGCGATCGGCATTGGCGCGTTGCTGGCTGGCGCCGTCAAGGTCCGGCCGGATGAAAAAGTCTGTGTGGTGCTGTCCGGCGGGAACTGGAACCTGGGCGACCTTGCCGACATCTACAAACCCGCCGAGTAACGTTTCCTGATAGCGCCGGGCGTTGCCGTATTCCGTCCGGCGCACAACGCATGCAATACAATGTGGCCTCGCTGCTCCGCCCTCCACGATCGTTAAGGAAGCAATATGCCACTGTCGAATTACCTTGACGCCGCTCCCCTGCTGGGCGAGCGGGTCTATCTCCACGCATCGGCCCAGGTGATCGGCGACGTCCGCATCGGCGCCGATTCGTCCGTGTGGTGCAACGCCGTGCTGCGCGGCGACGTCAATCACATCATCATCGGGCGCTGTACCAATATCCAGGATCTCACCATGGGCCACGTGTCCCACAAGACGGAACGGAAGCCACAGGGCTCGCCGCTGGTGATCGGGGATTACGTCACCATCGGGCATTCGGTGATCCTGCACGGCTGCCGGATCGGCGATGAATGCCTGATCGGCATGGGCAGTATCGTCATGGATGACGTGGTGATCCCGGACCGCGTCATGCTGGGCGCGGGCAGCCTGGTCGCGCCGGGCAAGACGCTGGAGCCCGGTTTCCTTTACATGGGACGGCCGGCGGAGAAAGTCCGGCCGTTGACCGAGGCGGAGATGGCGTACTTGCGCTACTCGGCCGAGCATTATGTCCGTCTGAAAAACAACTACCTGCAGGCCCAGGACAACGCCTGACCTGCAGGCGACCTACAGGTCCAGCACCAGCTGCGGCCCGCGCGCCCGCGAGCAGCAGGGCGTGAAGGAGACCGCCCGCGCCTCGTCGGTCAGGCAGTGGTCGCGGTGATCCGGCTCGCCCTCCAGCACGCCGGTGACGCAGGTGCCGCACAGCCCCTGGCCGCACGACGTGGGGATGGCGACGCCGGCCCCGTGCAACGCCGCCAGCGCGCTCTGGCCGGCCGCCACCGGCACCACGCGGCCGGTACTGGCGATCACGACATCGAAGGCGGCCTGCGCGCTGTCGGCCTGCGGGCCGGGCGGCGCGCTGAAGCGCTCCGTGTGCACGTGGGCGGCGGGCCAGCCCTGGCGTTCCGCCGCAGCCAGGGCGGCGTCCGTGAAGCCGGCCGCGCCGCAGATATACAGGTGGGCGCCGCGCTGCGGCGCCGCCAGCAGGCTGTCGAAGGCGGCGCGTCCCACGGTGTTGCTGAAGTGGAACAGGACCCGGCCGCAAAAGCGGCGCTCGTGCAAGCGCTCGCTGAAGGCGGCATGCAAGGGTGAACGGGTGCAGTAGTGCAATTCGAAGCTGGCGCCGCTGGCGGACAGGGTTTCCGCCATCGCCAGCAGGGGCGTGAGGCCAATGCCGCCTGCCAGCAAGACTGTATGCGGGCTGTCCGGCGCCAGCGCGAAGCGGTTGCGCGGCATGCCGATGGTGATGCGGTCGCCGGCATGGACGGCGTCATGCATGGCGTCCGAGCCGCCGCGCGATGGCGTGCAACGGTGGACGGCAATCTGGTAGCGGCTGCGGTCGCGCGGATCGCCACACAGCGAATACTGGCGCACCAGGCCCGGCGCCGTGTGCACATCGATATGCGCGCCGGCAGTCCAGGCGGGGAGCCTGCGTCCGCGCGGATGGACCAGTTCAAATGCGTAGACGTCGCGTGCGACATGGTGCTTGTCGCGCACGACGAGGCGTTGCAAGCCGTTGCTGCGGGCAGCGATATGGCGGCGCAGCCAGCCGCCCATGCCGGTCCAGGCCAGGAACGGCATGGCCAGCGCGGCGGCAAACTGCGCCAGCTGCCACGGCGCGCCAACCGCGCCATAGTGCAATGCCAGGCCCCACAGGTAGGCTTTGCGCGCCGACTGCGACTGTGCGTAGGATGTGTGCTGCAGGAGTGCGCCGCTGGCGGGGTCGTAATAAGCGATACCGGTGGCGTATTCATGCGGCGCGCCGTGTTCGACGATTTCCAGTTTAAGCGATGTGCCGGCGGCGCCCACGCGCCATTGCAGCTGGCGCCAGCCGGCGTAATCGCGTTCCAGCCGGGACCCTGCCGCGTCGAGCGCCGCCGCGATATCGGTGCGGGCGGACAGCGGCAACGGCGGCGGGGCCGGCACTGCCATGGCGGCGATGGGAAAGGCTTGCGGCACACCGCTCAGCGCGAGGACCAGCAGCACCGGCGCACACCACAGCGCGACCATGCGGTGGCGCCGCAGGCCGCGCGCGGCGGGATTGAGGCCCGCAGCCTTGCCGGCCCGCTTGGTTGCTGCCGGCGCGGCGGAACGGGTCAGCGCCCACAGCGCAAAGCCTGCCACAACCAGCGCAATGGCCGCCAGCGCAACACTGCCGGCCACGACGCCGCCGCCCGGCAGGTAGCTGAAAGTATGCAGCCACGCCATCGTGCCGAAGACCTCGCCGTAGGCGTCACGGATGCCGAGCACGCGCGCCGTACAGGGATCGACGTACACCCAGCGCCAGTCGCCAAAGCGGATACGCACCGGGGCCACGCTGTCGCCCTGTACCGCTTTCATGCGAATGGCCGACAACGCGCCGGCGTCCGGGTAGGCGGCATGCGCCGCTTCAATCAGGCGGGAAGTGGACAGCGGAGCACTGCACGCCGGGACGTGCTGCAGGGCGGGCTGCAGCAGCGGATCGAGCTGCGGCCGGAACACCATGCCGGCGCCGGTCAAGGCCACCATGACCAGCAACATGCCGACGGTTAATCCGCACCACCGGTGCAGCGTGCGTGCGGCGCGTGTCTCGTGTTTCATTTGCGGCCTCAAATGTGTGATTGAACGATTCATTACAGCACGCCTGGCGCGCTGTTTTATGGCATTTTCCCCGTGCCGTAGCGCAGAAATGGTGGTTTTTGCCACCCTGATTGGCATGGACTGCTGCACGGCAGAATGTGCTGAATCGGCGCGAAAATCAGCCGGACGGCATCGTGGAACAGGGGCAACACGGCAAAAAAGACCAGGGAGCGTAGCCGACAATGGCGTTGTTCCTTCATTCTTCCACGAAAAGTTCACGCTCATGAAGCTCCACTCCATGATCAGGCTGGCCCGGTTCGGGCTGGCGCTGCCGGCTCTTGCCATGGCCACCGAGGATACCGGCACGCCCGGTCCGGGCGGCTGGGAAAATAACCTGGGTATCAGCGCCGAGCGCCAGCATGGCAGCTGGCGCTATGGCGTGCCGGAGATGGAATTGAATTACGGCGCGGGCGAACACATGCAACTGGTGCTGGGAATGCCGTATGTCCGCGTGACAGAGGCCGATGGCGCCCGCAACAGCGGGTTCGGCAACATCACCACCGGTGTCAAATGGCGTTTCTGGGAAGATGGAGAGACGGGCGCCGCGCTGGCGCTGTTTCCCCGGCTGGCATGGAATTCCTCCGGGGCGACCGCCTCACGGGGGCTGGATTCGCGCGGCTACAGCCTGCTGTTGCCCGTGATTGCCGGGTTCAGCCGTGGTGACACCGGCTGGTATGCGGAGTTTGGCCGCAACATCGTGCAGCGGGGGCCGCACGAGTGGCAAGCCGGCGTGAAAGTGCTGCATCAGTGCCTGCCGCAACTGGAATGCCGCGCGGAACTGGAATATACCCGCGTGCCGCGCGATGGCGGGCAGACCACGGCCAGGCTGGGTGGCAAGTGGCGGCTGTCGGAAAACCTGATTTTCAATTTCAGCGCCGGGCGGGATATTGCCGGCGGCCGGGAAGGGCGCCGCGGCCTGGTCACTTATGCCGGAGTGCAATGGTTGCGCTGACACGACGCGGGCCAATCACGCATGCATTGTCGACAATCTTTACATTTTTGCCCGGCTTGACTTGATGACTATCCATAAGCTATTGATTCTTCTGTAGTTTGCTTGGCAGGCCTGTTTGATGCTAGTGACTCCATGCGCATATAAACAATGCGAAGGAGATGAACATGCCTGCCAAAACGTATTCACGGTTCGCGGCCCTGGTCCTGGCTGCAAGTGTTGTTTGCCCTGCCATGGCCACGGTGACCTTCAGTCCATTTGTCGCTTCAACCGGCGGCTCGCCGATCGGCTTTGCCTATGCCGGCAACAAATTCGTCGGTTCGAATTACTTCAACAACCAGCTTTACCAGACCGACCTGAGCGGCGCCAGCGTGGCGGCGTTCGGCGCGCCACTGCCCATCGGTTCCGGCAGCATCGGTGAAGTGTACGTGTCCAGTTCGCTTGGTTTGGGCGGATTCGGCGCGCGCGACGTGTTTGCCGGTTCCGAGGCTGCCGGGACAGTTTATAAATTCAACAATGATGGTACCGGACAGGTGGCGTTCGCCACCGGGCTGATCGGCGGTGTGCGCAGTATCGCCTTCGATCCGTATGGCTTGTATGGTAACGACATGATCGTGGCCACCAGCGCCGGCCGGATTTACCGTATCACCAGCCTGGGCGTCGTTACGCAACTGGCTTCGACCGGCGAAGATACGGAGGGCTTGAGTTTCGCGCCGCAGGCCTTTGGCCCGGTGCCCTCCGGCACCCTGGTGGTGGCTTCCGAAGGCAGCGGCAGCTTGCGGGCCGTCGCGCCCGACGGTTCGCTGACGCCGATCACCACGATCGCGTCGGCCGAGATGGTGAGCTTTGTGCCGCTGAACCTGGGCGTCAGCGGCAATCCGCTGGAAGGATTTTACGCCGCGAACTATTCCGTGAACGTCATCAAGTCTCCCTATACGGACTTTACCAGTTACCTCGGCGATATGATCGTCACCGGCGAAGTCACGCACCAGGTGTGGGACGTCAGCTGGAACGGTTCCAGCTTCGTGTCGTCGCTGATCGGCACGTTCCCGAACCAGCCGGAAGACGGCATCTTCGTCACGGCCGCAATCCTCAATCCCGGCTGCGAACGGACCAATACCTGCGGCGGCGGCAGCGTACCGGAACCAGGCTCGTTGACGCTGCTGGGCCTGGGACTGCTTGGACTGGCCGGTACGCGGCGCGCACTGCATCGGTCTTGACGGGGGCTGCCGGAACACCGCTTGCAACTCCACGCTCACCACCTTGCCCGAAGCGCTCAACAAGTTGAGCGCTGGCGGAGATCTTCCAATCGTTCCAGGAATTAGAATTGCCATGCGTCGGACGAGGCATGGCAATTCACGATTATTTGAACGATTGAAGGAGATGTACTTGAAGAATACCTATAAGCTGCGGCACGGGTTGACCGCGGCACTGGTCGCTGGACTGTTCCCGGTGACGCTCACCGTCTCGGCGCAGGACGCGCCGCCCGCCCAGGAAAAGGGGCCGGCCGCCGCCGACGCCATGCTGCATGCGCTGCAGGTCGACTATCCGACGCCATACCGCGCCATGGAAGAGGCCGAAGTGAAGGCCGTGCTGGACCGCGTGTTCGCTTACCTGGACCGGACCACACCGGCCGAACTGATCAACAAGACCACCGGCGCGCCCGTCACCGACTTGTCCCGCCCGGACCCGGACGCGGTATTCAAGCCGGGCGACTTCCGCCTGACCAGCTACGAGTGGGGGATTACCTACACGGGCATGCTGGCGGTTGGCGCGGTCACCCGCGACCAGCGCTATACCGATTACACGCTGACGCGGCACAAGTTGCTGTCGCAGCTGACGAAAACCTACTACCCGGCGGTACAGGCTGACCTGAAGAATTCGCACGCGCCGATCAAGAGCTTCCTGAATCCACATGCGCTGGACGACGCGGGCGCGCTGTGCCACAGCTTCATGAAAGCCAAGCTGGCCGGATCGGCCGTCGATTACACGCAGATGATAGGTATTTGCGGGGATTTCGTGACCAGGAAGGAATACCGCCTGAAAGACGGCACGCTGGCGCGCGGCGGCCCGGACGGCCAAGGCGGTGTCAAGATGCGGCCGCTGCCCGATACCTTGTGGCTGGACGACATGTTCATGGGCGTTCCGACCATCGCCTACCTCGGCGCGGTCACGGGCGATCGCAAATATTTCGATGACGCCGCAAAACAGGTGTTGCAGTTCTCCAAGCGCATGTTCAATCCCCGCCTGGGCATTTACATGCACGGTTACGTGGAAGGCATGCGCGACCATCCTGAACTGCACTGGGCCCGCGCCAATGGCTGGGCCGTGATGGCGATGGCCGAGATCCTCGACGTGCTGCCGAAGAACCACAAGCTGTATGGCGCCGTGCTGGAACAGTTGCGCGCCCATATCAAGGGACTGGCGTCGTACCAGACCCGCGACGGCTTCTGGCATCAGTTGATCGACCGTCCCGACACGTACCAGGAAACGTCCGCCACCGCGATCTACACGTACGCGATCGCGCGCGCCGTCAACCGCGGCTATGTGGAGGCACAAATGTATGGCCCGATGGTCAACCTGGCATGGAATGCGGTGGCAGGCAAGGTCACCGCCAACGGCCAGATCGAAGGCATCTGCGTCGGCACCGGCATGGCGTTCGATCCCGCGTTCTATGCCTACCGCCCCACGAGCGTGAAGGCGGCGCACGGCTACGGCCCGACACTGATGGCCGGCGCGGAAATCATCGCGATGAACCGGAAATTCAAGTTCGGCTTGAACGATAGCGGGCTGATGTACCAGGGAGTGCGGCAGTAAGCCGGGACGGGGCGGCCTGTCTTGCAGGATCCGCCCCGCGTCGCGGCGCGATGCCCGCCAGCTGTTCCCGCTTAACGGTAGCTGACGGTCATTGTCACGCCGGCATAAGCGGCCTGGCCAAATACGCCAATATAGAACGTGCCGGCCGGCGGCGTGTTGATGGAGAGTCCTTCGGAATTGCCGACGGCGGTCGTCCGCGTATCCCACATAGTGGACGACGGCATGCCGCCAAATCGCAGGTACAGATCGGCATTGCCGCTCGCCGGCTGAGTTTGCGATGCCAGGGTGATCAACATGTTTGTCGTATTGGCCGGGACTTCCACCTTGTAGTACTTCCAGCCGCCGGTCTGGTCGGAAAGGCTGGTCACTTGCTGATTGTTTGCCAGGGGCGTTACCGGCGGCACTGAATCGGCCACGTAGTCATGCGCATACACATCCGAATGAGAGGTCGGGGTGGCCCGGTAATCGTGCCACTTCACGGAAATATTGCCGCTCGTGTCGCCGCACATTGCCCACTGATTATTGACGGGCAATGGCTGGGAAACCGCCGTTTCCGCGCCGACAAAGCCGCTGAACGGACCGCCAACCTGGCGCAACTTGAACGTATTGGCCTGACCGATGTTTTCATTCCACGCCACGGCATAGCTGTTGTTGTCGAACAGGACCACGTTAGGATTGGTATCGTTCGCCGACAATGCGGAGGAAATCTGCATCGTGCCGTTCTGGCGGCTGCCATCGGCCGCGAAAAACTGGGCATGCGTACTGTACCCGGCGCCGTTCTGGCCGTACGTGCTCCACGTGACGACATAGTTGCCCAGCGAGTTCATCGACAGGGTGCCGCCGATCTGGTTCGGACCCAGGTAAGTGTTGACACGGGTGGGACCGCTGAACCAGCCGGCAGGCGACGAATACCGCATCGTATAGGTGTCGGTCCGGCCAGCGCTGTCCCGCGCCGAATAGGCGACGACCACGATACCGTTGGGATCGGTGTCGACGCCTGTAACCATGGCGTAGGACGTATTGCTTGCCATCAGCTTTTCGTTGGTGATCGGCGTGCCGGTACCGCTCATCCGCCTTGCGTAAACGCGGAAAGGCTGCAAATTGCTCCAACCGGTCCAGGCAACGGTGAAGCTGCCGTCCGACGCTGCCGTCACCTTGCCGGCGACCCCGGTTTGCAGGCTGTCATTGACGCGAACCGGTCCAGCGATCAGCGCGCCATTACGGGTATAGACAGATCCGTACAAGTCGATGTTTTCGCTGCCAGAGGCTTTCTTCGTGTGCAGCACAAAATAACTGCCCACTTTGTTGGCCGCGATGGCGACGGTATCCGCCGGCAAAATCACATTCTCGACGCCGCCGATGATGGCGCCGCGCGCATCGAGCCGTTTCAGGTAGCGGGTCCGGTTATAGTCGTTCCACACTGACAGCGTATCGCCGTTGGCGGCTCGGCTGCAGGCAACGAAGCCCTGTGTGCCGGCCAAATAGGACGTGACGGGATAAACAGGTCCCAGCTCAACGGCCTGGGCTGCGCTGGCGGACAGCATGGAGACGGCAAGACTTAACACGGTAGAACGCATGGGCACCTCAAAGTTATCAAAAATAATAATATATATGATAATTTCCGCATGGCTATATGTTGAACTTTTACCATGGAAAGCATGATTCCCGCTTCGGCGTCTTTAGATTGACCGCTCGACAACTTTGCCGGGAGAATACCTTTTTCCCCCGCATTCAATGGATACCCCGATGAGCGCCGAATCACCTGTATTTGAAACCGTCACCGTTACCGTGACGGACCACATCGCCACCGTGCGCCTGAACCGGCCGGAAAAGATGAACGCGATGAATCTCGCCATGTGGCACGACATCCGCCGCGCTTTCGACTATATCGATGCGTTGCCGGAAGCGCGCGTGGCGGTGCTCGAGGGGGAAGGCCGCGCCTTCACGGCGGGCATCGACCTGCAAATGATGATGGGCCTGGGCGGCCAGATCCAGAATGATTGCGACGGCCGCACGCGCGAGTCGCTGCGCCGCGTGATCCTGGATTTGCAGGATACGCTGACCAGCCTGGAGCGCTGCCGCAAGCCCGTGCTGGCGGCGGTGCACGGCGCCTGCGTCGGCGGCGGGATCGACCTGATCACGTGCGCCGACATGCGTTACTGCTCGGCCGACGCGTGGTTCAGTATCAAGGAAATCGATATCGGCATGACGGCCGACGTGGGCACGTTGCAGCGCTTGCCGAGACTGATCGGCGAAGGCATGGCGCGCGAACTGGCTTACACGGCGCGCAAGGTCGACGCGGCCGAGGCCAAAGAAATCCGCCTGGTCAACCGCGTATTCGACTCGCCCGAAGCGCTGCGCGACGGCGTGCGCGCCATCGCGGCGGAGATTGCCGCCAAGGCCCCGCTGGCGATCCGCGGCGTCAAGGAAATGATCACGTATGCGCGCGACCATTCGGTGGCCGATAGCCTCAACTATAACGCCACATGGAACGCGGCCATGCTGATGTCGGCCGATTTGCAGGAAGCCATGATGGCCGGCATGGCCAAGCGCGCCCCGGAATTCAAGGATTAAGCGGGGCGGCAGGGGCCGCAGGAACGGCGGGTAAGCTTACTCGTCGTCGAATTCGGAAGTCAGGTCTTTAAAACCCTTGCGCACGGCGAACGGCAGGAATTCGTCGGGCGTATCGAGCACGATCAGCCGCTTTTCCTGGATCACCGGATCGCCCGCCGTCAGGTCCGGGCCGCTGTAGCCCAGCGTGCGCAGGCGCGCGCTGATCTCGGCAATGAGTTTCTTATCCTTGTGCAAGCCGTCGCTGGCCGGGGCGGCAAGGTCCACGTACAGGTCGATGACGCCATAGCCTTCATCGAAAATGCGGATGGATTTGATGTCGACGGCGCGGCCGCTGCCGTCGGTGGCCTTGAACGGGCCGCTGAGCTGGATGTCGGTGTCTTGGTTCATTCCGGCAGCATACACCAAATGGGGCGGCGGACGGGCAACCGTCCGTGTGTTGATCGTCCCGGGGGATCGGGGTATACTGCGCGCTGGATTTTAATACTCGCTTCAACGCATTCCACGGCCCATGCATTCGAGCTCATGGGCCGTTTCATTTTTGCCTCACGGGTTCAGTTCATCCAGCAATGGGTGGCGGCCGCTCACTATTTTGGAATTCCCCCCATGGAAATTAAAGTCAACTTTCTCGATAAGCTTCGCCTGGAAGCCAAGTTCGATGATTTCACGGTGATCGCCGACCAGCCCATCCGTTACAAGGGTGATGGTTCCGCGCCGGGCCCGTTCGATTACTTCCTGGCCTCGTCGGCCCTGTGCGCCGCATATTTCGTGAAGTTGTATTGCAATACCCGCAATATTCCCACTGAAAATATCCGCCTGTCGCAGAACAATATTGTCGATCCGGAAAACCGCTACCAGCAGATTTTCAAGATCCAGGTGGAATTGCCGGCCGATATTTCGGAAAAAGACCGCCAGGGGATCCTGCGCTCCATCGACCGCTGCACCGTGAAAAAGGTGGTGCAGGCCGGGCCGGAATTCGTTATTGAAGAAGTCGACAACCTGGATGCCGATGCGCAAGCCTTGCTGACCGTGAACCCGGATTCGGATACCAGCACGTATATTCCGGGCAAGGATTTGCCGCTGGAGCAAACCATCGCCAACATGTCCAGTTTGCTGGCGGGCCTGGGCATCAAGATTGAAATCGCGTCGTGGCGCAACATCGTGCCCAATGTGTGGTCGCTGCACATCCGAGACGCGCACTCGCCGATGTGCTTCACCAATGGCAAGGGTGCGACCAAGGAAAGCGCGCTGGCCTCGGCGCTGGGCGAATATATCGAGCGCATCAATTGCAACCACTTTTATGCCGGCGCTTATTGGGGCGAAGAGATCGCCAACGCGCCGTTCGTCCACTACCCGAACGAGCGCTGGTTCAAGCCTGGCCGCAAGGATGCGCTGCCGAAGGAAATCCTCGACGCGTACTGCCTGGACATTTACAACCCCGACGACGAACTGCTGGGTTCGCACCTGATCGACACCAATTCCGGCAACGTGGAACGCGGCATCTGCTCGCTGCCGTTCGTGCGCCAGTCGGACGGCGAAGTCGTGTATTTCCCGTCCAACCTGATTGAAAACTTGTACGGCAGCAATGGCATGAGCGCGGGCAATACGCTGCCCGAAGCGCAGGTGCAATGCCTGTCCGAGATTTTCGAACGCGCCGTCAAGCGCGAAATCCTGGAAGGCGAAATCGCGTTGCCGGACGTGCCGGCCGACGTGCTGGCGAAATATCCCGGCATCGTGGCCGGCATCCAGGGGCTGGAAGAACAGGGTTTCCCCGTGCTGGTCAAGGATGCGTCGCTGGGTGGTACGTACCCGGTCATGTGTGTCACCTTGATGAACCCGCGCACGGGCGGCGTGTTCGCGTCGTTCGGCGCGCACCCGAGTTTCGAAGTCGCGCTGGAACGCAGCCTGACGGAATTGCTGCAGGGGCGCAGTTTTGAAGGCTTGAACGATTTGCCGCGGCCGACGTTCGTCAGCAACGCCGTGACGGAGCCGAACAACTTCGTCGAACACTTCATCGATTCCAGCGGCGTCGTGTCGTGGCGCTTCTTCAGCGCCAAGGCGGATTTCGAGTTCGTCGAATGGGACTTCTCCGGCCACGGCGAAAACTCGAATGCCGAGGAAGCGGCGACCCTGTTCGGCATCCTCGAAGAAATGGGCAAGGAAGTCTACGTGGCGGAATACGACCACCTGGGCGCGTCGGCCTGCCGCATCCTGGTGCCGGGCTACTCGGAAGTCTATCCGATCGAAGACCTGGTCTGGGATAACACCAACAAGGCGCTGCTGTTCCGCGCCGATATCCTGAACCTGCACCGCCTGGACGACGACAGCCTGGAAGCGCTGCTGGAACGCCTGGAAAACAATGAGCTGGATGAATACGGCGACATCGCCACCCTGATCGGTATCGAGTTTGACGAAAATACCGTGTGGGGCCAGTTGACGGTGCTGGAATTGAAATTGCTGATCCGGCTCGCGCTGCAGCAATTCGACGAGGCGCAAGAGCTGGTGGAAACCTTCCTGCAATACAACGACAACACGGTGGAACGCGGCCTGTTCTACCAGGCATTGAACGTGGTGCTGGAAGTGGTGCTGGATGACGAGATGGAACTGGACGATTACGTCGTCAATTTCCGCCGCATGTTCGGCAACGAGCGGATGGATGCGGTGCTGGGATCGGTGGACGGCAGCGTGCGCTTCTATGGCTTGACGCCGACCAGCATGAAGCTGGAAGGGCTGGACCGCCACCAGCGCCTGATGGACAGCTATCGCAAGCTGCATGCGGCACGCGCCAAGGCTGCCCCAAAGCTGGCATGACCCATGCCTCACTGACGATTTCGCGCATCCTGCACGCCGGCTACGTGTTCGCGTGCCAGGATGCGCGCATCGCTTTCGACACGATTTTCGAAAACCCGTTCAGCCGCAATTGCCACGCTTTCCCGGACGTGCGCTTCGACCACGGGGAAATCCGGCGCCAGCGGTTTGACGCCGTGTTCATTTCCCACTTCCACGACGACCATTGTTCGCTGGAAAGCCTGGATTTGCTGGACCGCGCCACGCCGCTGTACCTCTACTGCATCTTTGACGAGTTGTTCGACATGGTGCGCCAGCTGGGATTCATCCACGTGCACCCGCTGCGCCTGAATGAGCCTGTTACTATCGGCCCGTTCCGCGTGACGCCGCGCGAAGCCATGGATGCCGACGTCGACACCATGTTCCAGGTGCAGGCGGCGGGCCTGAACGTATTGAATGTCGTCGACTCGTGGATCGACGACACCACGCTGGGCCAGCTGGTGGGCGAAGGGCCGTGGGACATGGTGCTATGGCCGTTCCAGACCATGCGTGAAATCGAAGTGTTGGCGCCATCGCGCGCCGAGGCGGCGCCGCCGGCGCTGCCCGACGAGTGGATCGAACAGTTGCAGGCACTGGCGCCACGGTACGTCGTCCCCAGTTCGTGCCAGTTTTTGCAGGAACCATGGTCGTGGTACAACCGCGCCTTTTTCCCGATCTCGTATGCGCAGTTCGCGCGCGAAGTGACGGCCGCGCTGCCGCAGTCGCGCGTGGTGCGCCTCGATCCGTCGGTGTCGGTGCGGCTCGACCAGGCATCGCTGAACCCGGCGCCACCGTTAGCCTGGGTGATTCCAGTCGGCGACCAGGATGTCGATTACGCCTATGCAGGAAATGCTGCGCCGCCGCACACGGCGGAGATCGCGCGGCACTTCGCGCCGCTGTCGGCGGCGCAGCAGGCGCGCGTGCTGGACTATTGCCGTACCGGCATCCCAGCTAAATACGGCGCGGTGGAAGCCGCTTCCGAATACTTTGACGAGCCCCGTGCCTGGCAACTGTCGGTGTATGACCATGCGGGCGAGGCCACGCATTTCCGCTACCGGCTGGAACCGGACAGCGGCGCCGTGGCCGACGACGGGGCTTTGCCGCTTGGCTGGACCACGGAAATCCCCGCGGCAAAGCTGTATGCGGCGCTGGAGCAGGGCGAATCGCTGACGTCGATGTACATGCGCATCAATGACATGGTGTTCGATGCGGAGACCGAACAGGCGCTGGCGCTGGCCGACGTGGTCGACGATCCGCTGATCCGTTGCCTGTTCAGCGATACGTTCGGGGCGTACCAGAAGGCGCAGTTGCGCCGGCTGCTGGCGGCCGGTTCACTTACCCAATAAGCGCAGCGACTCTTCCCAGTCCGCTTCCCAGCGGGCCAGGAAGTCGTGCGACTTGAACGCGCGCTTCAACGGGCCAAGCGGAACGCGGTAAACGTCATGCAATCCCAGCGCCAATGTGACGGGATGCCACAGCGCGTTGCGTTTGGATTTGCGCACGCTGGCCTTGATGCGGGCCCCATCGTCGCCGAAGATGCCCACGGCGTCATCCAGCGCCCGCGCCAGGTCCATCCGCACGAAGGACCCGAACGCGGCCAGCACTTCGGCCTTGTTGATGCCCGCCTGCGATTCGCTGGCTGGCGGCTTTTTCCCGGCCCCTTGTGCTTCGTGCTTCAACTTGCCCGCCAGCCGCTCCACGTCCTTCTTCTGGAAGCGCAACTGGTCAAGCCGACGGCGGAAGCCCGGCTCGGGCAGCCGTACCGGCAGTTTATAAGCGTCCTTCGTGAAGGTGATCAGCACATCGTCGCCGCCCGCGGCCAGCCGCGCCACGTCGTCTTCGAAAAAAATCGGCGCTGCGTAACCGCCGTTGGCGTCGCCGAACAGTTCGGGATACGCGGCATCGTAGTCCAGCCACACGAAAGGCGTCAGCCCGTGTTCAAGCAGGCGCGCCAGCGTCCACTGCGAATTGGTTTGTTGCGCCAGCCAGGCGCAGGCTTCGGCGGTGGTGGCCCGGAAGGGCAGGTCGGTATCGCTCATCATTCTTTCATTCTTGGGATGCATGGACACTATCCATGGTACAGCGCTGCCGCCGCCGGCGGTATAGTAAAATCGACCGCACCATGAAACCATCGCGCGTCACCCGTCTCGTCGCCACTGTCATTGCCGTGATCAGCCTGCTGTTCGCGCAATTGGCGGTGGCCGCCTATGCCTGCCCGGGCATGGTGACGCCCGAGCGCTTGGCGATCAGTGCGATGGAAGGCATGGAACATTGCACGGCCATGGACAACGCACAGCCGAATCTGTGCCACGCGCACAACCACGCCAGCCAGCAATCGCTGGACCGGCCGGACGTGCCGCCGGTACCGCCATTTCTCGCGTCAGGGCTGGTGCAGATGGTGGTCATGCCCGAACTGATCGTGCCGCCGTCACAGGCCGCGCCCGCTATACCCTCGATGGCGCGCGCCACCTCGCCGCCGCTGGCGATACGCCTCTGCTGTTTCCGCATTTGACCACTCCCGTTGTGTGATCGGTTACCGCGCACGCCATCGCCTGCGCGGCTTGGTTCAACAACTGTGGAGTAGTCATGTTCCATTACATTCCAACCGGGAGGCTGGCCGCCGGCGCCGCGCTCCTGGCGCTGGCCGCCGTTGCGCACGGGGCCGACCGCTTGTCCCTGGATGAGGCGCAGCGCCTCGCCGTGCAGCGCTCCTATCAGATACCCGCATACGACGCGGCCATCACCGCATCCACGGAAATGGGCGCTGCCGCCGCGCGCCTGCCCGATCCCGTGCTGAAAGTCGGCATCGACAACCTGCCGCTCAGTGGCCCCGACCGCGCCAGCCTTGGCGCCGATGCGATGACGATGCGCCGCGTCGGCGTCATGCAGGAGCTGACGCGCGCCGATAAACGCGCCTTGCGCAGCACGCGCTATGCGCAGGAAGCGGCCAGAACGCAGGCGGAAAAAGACAAGGCGATTGCCGCCGTCGAACGCAATACGGCGCTGGCGTGGCTGGACCGCCATTACGCGGACGCCACGGTGACCATCCTTGCCGAACAACGTACCCTGGCGGTGCAGGAGCGCGAAGCCGCCGACGCAGCCTATCGTGGAGGCCGTGGCAGCCAGTCCGACGTCCTGGCGGCGCAAAGCGCCGTGCTGCAACTGGACGACCGCGTGCTGGAAGCGCAAGGCAGGGCCCGAGCCGCCGGGGCCGGGCTGGCGCGCTGGCTCGGTGATGCCGCCGCGCGGCCGCTGGCGGACCCGCCCGCGATGGATGCGATCCGTTTTGACGCCACTACCCTGGAAACCCAACTGGCCCACCACCCGGATATCGCCGTGCTGGCCCGGCAGGTGGACATCGCCGAGACGCAGGCCGGCCTGGCCGAGGCGGACCGCCGCCCCGACTGGTCGGTGGAAGTCACATACCAGCAGCGCGGCGCCGCTTACCCGAACATGGTGTCGGTCGGCTTGTCCGTGCCGCTGCAGTGGGACCGCAACAACCGGCAAGACCGCGAACTGGCGGCCAGGCTGGCCATGGCGTCGCAAGCCAGGGGGGAACAGGATGAAGCATTGCGCGCGCATGCCGCGGAAATCCGTGCGCAGATCGCCGCGTGGCAAACCGGCCGCGCGCGGCAGGCGCGCTATTCGGCGGACCTGGTTCCACTGGCGCAAGCGCGCAGCGCGGCTTTACTGGCCGCCTACCGGGGCGGCAAGGCGTCGCTGGCCGACGTGCTGGCGGCGCGCCGCAATGTGCTGGACACCAGGGTGGCGGCGCTGCAGCTGGAGGCGGACACGGCCCGGATATGGGCGCAACTGAATTTCCTGTTCCCCATGGCGCAGGCGGGAGGCCATCCATGAAGCGCAAGACCATCGCGATCGCGGCCCTGGCCACAGCCGGCATCGTGGCCGGCGGCGCGGCATTGTACCGGGCAGGGGTGGCGCAAGGAGGGCAGAACGCTGCCACACCGGCAAGCGACAGCCGGTCCGACCCCGCCGGCGGCCGCAAAGTGCTGTACTGGCACGACCCCATGGTGCCAGGCCCGAAATTCGACAAACCCGGAAAATCGCCGTTCATGGACATGGCGCTGGTGCCCGTCTACGCGGACCAGTCAGGTGACGACGGCAAGGTCGCCATCAGTCCCCGCATCCAGCAAAACCTGGGCATACGCACGGCGCCGGTGGAACAAGGCGCTCTGGCCGCTTCCCTGACCGTGGTGGGCAATATATCCTTCAACGAGCGCGATACCGCCATGGTGCAGGCACGGGCGGGCGGTTACGTCGAGCGGCTGCTGGTGCGCGCGCCGCTCGATGCCGTGCGGCGCGGCCAGCCGTTGGTGGAACTGTACGTGCCGGACTGGGTGGCGGCGCAGGAAGAATACCTGGCGGCGCGCCGCATGTCGGCGGAGCTGGGTGACGCCGCGCGCCAGCGCATGCGCCTGGCGGGTATGGACGATCTGCAGATCCGCGCCGTGGAAACGACGGGCAAGGTGCACGCGCGGCTGGCGGTCGCGTCGCCGATGGCCGGCGTGGTGACGGAACTGGCCGTGCGCGAAGGGATGACGGTGGCGGCGGGCGCGCCGCTGTACCGCATCAACGGAACGTCGGCGGTCTGGCTGATCGCCGAGGTGCCCGAAACGGCCGCCGCGCAGGTGCGGCCGGGCCAGAACGTCGCGGCCCGCGTGGCGGCGCTGCCCGGCATGGCGTTCAGCGGCAAGGTCGAAGCCCTGCTGCCGGAAGTCAATCCGTCGACGCGGACCCTGAAGGCGCGGATCGTGCTGGCCAATCCGGACGGGCGGCTGGTACAGGGCATGTTCGCCACCGCCGACCTGGCCGGCCAGACTGGCGCGCCGGCGCTGCTGGTCCCCACCGAAGCGGTGATACGGACCGGCACGCGCAGCGTGGTGTTTGTCGCCGCCGGCGCGGGCGGCTTTGCGCCGGTCGACGTGGAAACCGGGGCGGAAGCGGGTGGCCGGACGGAAATCCGCAAGGGCCTGGTGGCGGGCCAGCAGGTGGTGGTGTCCGGCCAGTTCCTGGTCGATTCCGAAGCCAGCCTGAAAGGCGTGGCGGCGCGCATGGCAGCCGATACGCCGGTGGGCGGCCCCGTCCACCACGCCACGGGCCGCGTGGAAAAGATCGACGCCGGCAATGTGACGTTGTCGCACGGCCCCGTCGCCACCCTGCAATGGGGGCCGATGACGATGCCGTTCAAGCTGCCGCAGGCCGGACTGCCGCCCGGGATGACAGTGGGCGCCATGGTGTCGTTCGACTTCGTGCAGTTACCGGACGGCGGGTTCCAGGTCACGGCGATGACGCCGGCCACGGCGGGAGGCGGCAAATGATCGCCCGAGTGATCCGCTGGGCCATCGTCAACCGGCTGCTGGTGCTGCTGGCCACCGTGGGCCTGTCCGCCTGGGGCGTGTGGGCCTTGGCGAACACGCCGCTGGACGCCATCCCCGACCTGTCCGATACGCAAGTCATCATCCGCACCGCGTATCCGGGCCAGGCGCCGCAAATTGTGGAAAACCAGGTGACGTACCCGCTTACCACGACCATGCTGTCGGTGCCGGGGGCGAAAACCGTGCGTGGTTATTCGTTCTTTGGCGATTCCTTTGTCTACGTGCTGTTCGATGACGGCACCGATCCCTATTGGGCCCGTTCGCGCGTGCTGGAATACCTGAACCAGGTGCAGGCGCGCTTGCCGGCGCAAGCCCGTCCGGCGCTGGGACCCGACGCGACCGGGGTGGGCTGGGTGTACGAATATGCGCTGGTCGACCGAAGCGGCAAACACGACTTGTCGCAATTGCGCGCGCTGCAGGACTGGTTCCTCAAGTACGAACTGAAAGCCGTGCCGAACGTGGCGGAGGTGGCCAGCGTTGGCGGCATGGTGCGGCAGTACCAGATCCAGCTGGATCCGGACAAGCTGCGCGCCTATAACATGCCACACGCGAAGGTGGTGGACGCGGTGCGCAAGGCCAACCAGGAAAGCGGTGGTTCCGTGCTGGAATTGGGGGAGGCGGAATACATGGTGCGCGCCACGGGCTACCTGCAATCGCTGGACGACTTCCGCAAGATTCCGCTGGCGGCCGACAATGGCGTGCCGGTGCGCCTGGGCGACGTCGCGCATATCGTGACGGGGCCGGAAATGCGGCGCGGCGTGGCGGAGCTGAATGGCGAAGGCGAGGTGGCCGGCGGCATCATCGTCATGCGCTCGGGGAAAAACGCGCTGGAGACCATCGCGGCCGTCAAGGCCCGCCTCGAAACGCTGAAAGCCAGCCTGCCGGCCGGCGTGGAAATCGTGCCCGTGTACGACCGCTCGCACCTGATCCGGCGCGCCGTCACGAACCTCGAACAAAAAGTCGCCGAAGAATTCATTGTCGTGGCCGTGGTGTGCGCACTGTTCCTGTTCCACCTGCGTTCCGCACTGGTTGCCATCGCGTCGCTGCCGCTGGGCATCCTGGCGTCGTACGTCGTCATGCATTACCAGCACGTCAATGCCAACATCATGTCGCTGGGCGGCATCGCGATCGCCATTGGCGCCATGGTCGATGCCGCCGTCGTCATGATTGAAAACGCCCATAAGCACATGGAAGTGTGGCGCCACGCGCATCCGGGCGAGGAATTGAAGGGCGACGAGCACTGGCGCGTGACGGGCGAAGCGGCGGCCGAAGTGGGGCCGGCCCTGTTCTTCTCGCTGCTGATCATCGTGCTGTCGTTCATTCCCGTGTTTACGCTGGAGGCGCAGGAGGGACGGCTGTTCGCGCCGCTGGCGCTGACCAAGACGTACGCCATGGCGGCCGCCGCAGGGCTGGCGGTCACGTTGATCCCAGTATTGATGGGTTATCTGATCCGTGGCCGCATCCCGGACGAGCAAAGCAATCCGCTGAACCGGGCGTTGATCCGGATGTACCGTCCATTGCTCGAACATGTGCTGCGCGCGCCGAAAACCACGCTGGTGGTGGCCGCCGTCATTGCCTTACTCACCCTGTGGCCGCTGGGCCGGCTGGGCGGCGAATTCATGCCGCCGCTGGACGAGGGCGACTTGCTGTACATGCCGTCGGCGCTGCCCGGGATCGGGATCGGCAAGGCGGCGGAATTGCTGCAGCAAACGGACCGCCTGATCAAGACCGTGCCGGAAGTCCAGAGCGTATTCGGCAAAGCGGGGCGGGCGGAAACGGCGACCGATCCGGCGCCGCTGGAAATGTTCGAGACCACGATCCAGTTCAAGCCCCGCGACCAGTGGCGACCCGGCATGACGCCGGACAAGCTGGTGGAAGAACTGGACCGCGTGGTGCGCGTGCCGGGTCTGTCGAATATCTGGGTGCCGCCGATCCGCAACCGCATCGACATGCTGGCCACCGGCGTCAAGAGTCCCGTCGGCATCAAGGTGGCCGGCGCCGACTGGCGGGAAATCGACCGCATCACCGGCCAGGTCGAACGGGCCGTGAAACAGGTGCCGGGCGTGTCGTCGGCGCTGGCCGAGCGCCTCAGCGGCGGGCGCTATATCGATGCCGACATCGACCGCGACGCGGCGGCCCGCTATGGATTGAATATCGCCGATGTCCACGGCGTGATTGCCGCCGCGATTGGCGGCGACAATATCGGCGAAACCGTGGAAGGCTTGCAGCGCTTTCCCATCAATGTCCGTTATCCGCGCGAATGGCGGGATTCGCTGGAAAAACTGCGCAATTTGCCGCTGTTGACGGAACGGGGCGCGCAAATCCGCCTCGGCGACGTGGCGGCCATCCGGCTCGGCGACGGTCCGCCGATGCTGAAAAGCGAGAATGCGCGGCTGTCCGGCTGGGTCTATGTCGACATCCGGGGCCGCGACCTGCGCTCGGCCGTGCGCGACATGCAGCAGGCGGTGGCGCGCGACATCCGGCTGCCGCCCGGGTATGCGGTGTCGTGGTCGGGCCAGTTCGAATACCTGGAGCGCGCAACCGGCCGGCTGCAGGTGGTGGCGCCGGCCACGCTGGCCATTATTTTCGTGCTGCTGTTCGTGACGTTCGGCAGCGTGGCCGAAGCGGCGCTGATCATGGCCACGTTGCCGTTCGCCGTGGCGGGCGGGGTCTGGCTGCTGTGGGGACTGGGACATAACGTCTCGGTGGCGTCCGGCATTGGCTTTATCGCGCTGGCCGGCGTGGCAGCGGAATTCGGCGTCATCATGCTGCTGTACCTGAAGCACGCGTGGGAAGCGCGGCAGCGGCGCGGGCAGGACAGCGAAGCGGATTTGCTGGAAGCGATCCGGGAAGGCGCGGTGCAGCGGGTCCGTCCCAAGGCCATGACGGTGGCGGTGATCCTGGCCGGCCTGGCGCCCATCATGGCGGGTGGCGGGGCCGGCTCGGAAGTCATGCAGCGGATCGCGGCGCCGATGGTGGGCGGCATGCTGTCGGCGCCGCTGCTGTCGATGTTCGTGGTGCCGGCCGCCTACCTGCTGCTGCGGCGGCGCGCGTGCCGCCGCAGCCTCCCATAGCGGCAGGGGGGCCGGCCTCATTCGTACTGCAAGGCCCGGACCACGGGCATGCGCATCGCCTGCCGCGCCGGCCAGGCGCAAGCCACGACGGACACGACGATGACGGCGGCCAGCCACCGCAGTGCGCTGGCCGGCTCCGGCATCAGCGACGTCGGCACCGTGAACATCACGCGGCTAAACGCTTCGCCCAATGCGACGCTGACCGGCACCGACAGCGGCAGCGCCAGCAGCCAGCCCAGCAGCGCCATCACCAAACCTTCCAGTTGCACCATGCCCAGGATGGAGCGGGCGCTGGCGCCGATGGCGCGCAGCACGCCGATTTCACGCTGGCGCTCCAGTACCGCCACGCTCATGGTCGACGCCAGCCCCATGCCGCCCACCACCATCATCACCCAGCCCATCAGGCCCAGGAAGCTCACCACCATTTGCAGGTGGTCTTCGATGCTCTGGCGGGCGTCGCTCAGCAGCTTGCCGCCGCTGACGACCATGCCCCGGCTTTCCAGCGACGTGCGCACACTGCGCAACAGCGCCTGCTGGCCGGCGTCGCCGCGTTCGCGCGCCCGCACCAGCAGCAGATTGGCCTGGTCCACGCCGCGCCATGCGGCAAACGCCGCCTGCGACATGTAGACCACGGATTCCGGCCCGCTGTCGACGATACCGGCGATACGCAGCGGCAGCGGCTTGCCGTCGACCGTCAGCGGCAGCGCTTGCCCCACCTGTAAATCCGGGTTGTCCTTCAACATGCCGCTGCCGACCACGGCGCCGTCCGGCGCGTCGTCGCGCAGCCATGCCCCGCTGCGCATGGCCGGGGCCAGCATGCGGCTGTTGACCGGCACCGCCAGCAAATCAAAGGCCTTGCCGAGCGTGCCATCGGACAGCGCCAGACCGGCGCTGGCGCGCGCCCACGCTTCGGCGGCGGCGGCACCCGTTTCGCCGGCAACGCGCGCTTCCAGCGTGCGCGCCGGCAGCGGCGCCGCCACCCGCAGCATCATGTCATAGCGCTGGCCGGCAAACAGCAAGTCCACCGATTGCGCGACGGCCAGGCGCAGGTTGCCCGCGCCGACCAGTACGGCGCCCGCCACGGCCAGCGCCAGCAGGCTCAGCCAGCAGCGCATGCGCTGGCGGAACGCGTTATGCAGCGACAGCAACTGGGGCCGCGCCAGCGGCAAGCGTTGCAGCCAATGCCGCATGCGGTTGCCGGCCGTGCCGGCGGGCAGTCCGGTGTCGTGCAGCGCTTCGGCCACCGGCTGGCGGCACGCCTTGACGACAGGCCACGCGGCGGCCAGCACAGGCAAGCCGATACCCACCGCCGCCTGAAGCAGCAGCGTCCAGCCGGGGATGGCGTAAGGCTCCACGGGGAAATTCAGCATGTCGCCCTGGAAGCTGCCATAGCGCCGCCCCAGCCAGGCAGCCGCCGGCACCGCCACCGAGGCGGCCAGCACGCCGAGTCCGGCCGCCAGCGCCAGCACCTGGACCGCGATTTGCCGTTCGCTGGCGCCGATGGCTTTCATGATCCCCAGTTCGCGCCGCTGGCTGGCCAGCATGGCGGAAATCAGGTTGACGATCAGGCAGCCGCACACCAGCAACGTCAGCACGCCGAACGCCCCCTGCACCAGCATCAGCGATTCCATTTGCGCGGCGTGCAGGTGCCGGCCGGGCACGGGCACGTCGATGCGGCCGACCTGCCTGCCGTCCGCCTCGGCCAGCGCCTTGACCTGCCACGCCAGTTGCCGCACCGCCTGCTGCGTGGGTTGCGGATCGGTGACGGTGAATTGCAGTTCGTCGAACGCGGGCGAAACGCCCAGCCGGGAAAATGCCGACGGGCTGACATAGCCATACACAAGGTGGTCCATCCAGCCGGGGGCGACCGATACGTCGCGCACCAGGCCGCCCACTTTCAGCGCGGCGGGCGGGTTGCCGGCCACCGTGAACTTCGCGTCCTGGCCCACCTTGGCGCCGGCATAGCCGAGCGACGAGCGTTCGATGGTAATCTCGCCATCTGCCGGCGGCCATGGTCCCTCGGTATCCCGCAGGCGCCCGATATCGGGCCGGTTGACGTCGTCGACGGCGTGCAGGATGGCGGTCTTGCGTTCGCCGCCGGCCAGCAGGGTCGCCACCACGGTGCGCCGTGCGCGCACGGCGGCAATGCCGGGCAGCTGCTTGACGCGCGCCAGCAGGGCATCGTCGAGCGGCGTGATTTTCAACGTGGCCGCCACCGGGCGGCTGGCCGCGTAGCTTTCCTGCGTGGCGGTGCGGACCAGCGCCCACGCGTCGAGCACGGCGCCGGCGCCCGTCAGTCCCAGCGCCACCGCCAGCACCACCAGCAAGGTACGGGCGCGGTGGCCCCAGGCATCGCGCATCGTCTTACTCCAACGGGTATCAACCATGGCGCACCTCGCGCTCGTCGACCATGCGGCCATCGACCAGGGTCACGGTGCGGTGCGCGCGGCGCAGCACGGCGGGATCGTGCGTCACCATCACCAGCGTCTGTCCGTCGGCCACCAGTTCGTCGAGCAAATCCAGCAGGGCCGCCGCGTTGCGGGTATCGAGGTTGCCGGTCGGCTCATCGGCCAGCAGCAGGGCGGGCGCATTGGCCAGCGCGCGCGCCACCGCCACGCGCTGCTGCTGGCCGCCGGACATGGCGCCGGGCAGCCTGTCCGCCTGCTCCGGGATGTCCAGGCGTTCCAGCAACGCCAGTGCGCGGCCGCGGCGTTCGCGCGCCGGCCAGCAGCCCGCCAGGTCCATCGGCAGCATGACATTTTCCACCGCCGTCAGCGACGGCATCAGCTGGAAGAACTGGAACACGATGCCCACGGCGCGGCCGCGCCAGCGGGCCAGGTCCCGCTCCGGCAAGGCGTGCACGGCCTGGCCGTCGACCCACACCTCGCCGGTGCTGGGACGGTCCAGCCCACCCAAGAGGTTCAGCACCGTGGATTTGCCGCTGCCGGACTGGCCGGTGACGGCGACGAATTCGCCGCGCGCCACTTGCAGGCTGAAGCCGGACAGCGCGGTGCAGGTCGCGCCATTGCCCGCATAGGTTTTGCCGGCGCCGGCCAGGCGGATCAGCGGTCCTGGCGACGGCGAGCCGGCGGGAGGAAAGGATAAGGTGGATGGCTGGGCTGACAGGTTCATGGGTATGTTCCCCGGTTGATGGACAATGTGGAACAGCATAAGCCCGCGCGTTGCCGCCGCGCTGACCGTTCAACCCCCTGTTTGGGCGATTGGGCGAATGCCGTTGCCGGTGCCCGGGACCCCATGCTAATCTCGGGCCTTCTCATCCAGGCGCCGGCATGACTGCGCTGGTCCGGCAACGATCCTTTATCTGACAAACATGGCCCATTCGGAAGCTTCCCGCCGCGGCTGGTTCTGGCTGCAAATGGCCATTGGCTGGGCGCCCATGTGGGTGTTGTTCACGCTGATGATCATGAACGTGCACGATTACGCGCTCGGCCGCAGCGCATGGATGGCGCTGCGCATGATTGCCAGCGCCGCCGTGCTGGGCATCGGCGTGCACGCGCTGACGCGGCGCTTTCCGTGGCCCGCGCCATTCCGCTGGCAATTCCCGCTGGTGCACATGCTGGCCGCATCGCTGTATGCGGGATCGTGGATCGCGGCCTACAGCCTGATCGAAAGCGTGCTGCGCTGGCGCCTCGCCTATTTGCCAGGCCCGGGCTTCAGCCGCTTCGCGCTGACCGGCATCTGGCTGTACGTGACCATCACGGCGGTAGCCTACGCGCAGCAGGCCGCGCAGCGTTCCGCGCTGGCGCAGGCCGCTGCCGCGCGCGCGCAACTGGCGGCGCTGCAGTCGCAACTGCACCCGCATTTCCTGTTCAATGCCTTGCACACGGTGGTGCAATTGATCCCGCTGGACCCGGCCACGGCCGCCAGGGCGGCGGAACAGCTGGCGCAATTGCTGCGCACCGCGCTGGACGAGCGGCGCGACCTGGTCACCCTGGCCGAGGAGTGGCGCTTCGTGCAGCGCTACCTGGCAATCGAGCAGTTGCGCTTTGGCGACCGGCTGCGCGTGGAAGCCACGTTGCCGGACGAGGCGCTGGACATGCTGGCGCCATCGTTCGCCTTGCAGACACTGGTGGAAAATGCCGTGCGCCACGGCGCCGCCCCGAAGGTCGGGCCAACCGTGCTCGATATCCGCGCCGGCATCGTCGATGGCCGCTTGCAGCTGGTGGTGCGCGACGATGGCGTGGGCGCCGACACGGGCGCCATGGCGCAAAGCGGCGGCACGGGCTTGCGTCGCTTGCGCGAGCGGCTCGCCTGCCTGTACGGCGCCGGCGCCACGCTCGAAATCGATGCGGGCAAGGGCGGCGTGACGGCGACGTTGTCGCTGCCGGTGACGCATGGAGAGGATGAGCATGACTGAGAACGCGTTGGTACGCGTGCTGATTGCCGACGACGAGCCGGTGGCCCGCGCGGGACTGCGCCATTTGCTGGCGGCGTTCGACTGGCTGGCGTGCGTGGGCGAAGCGGCCGACGGGCCTGCCGTGATCGAAGCGGTGGGGCGTTTGCAGCCCGACGTGGTGCTGCTCGATATCCAGATGCCCGGCTGTTTCGGCATCGACGTGCTGCGGCAATTGCCGCCACCGCTGCCGCGCATCGTGTTCACCACCGCGTACGCGGAACACGCGGTCACGGCATTTGAACTGGGCGCGCTGGATTACCTGCTCAAGCCGTTCGGCGCCGACCGCCTGGCCGGCGCGCTGGCCAGGGTGCGGGCGGCGCTGGGCGAACCGTTGCCGCCCGCGCTGGACCGCTATGGCGAAATGCTGGCGCAGGGCCCGATGCGGCGCCTGTTTGTGCGCAGCGGGCGCAGCATCCAGCCCATCGCGGTGGCCGACGTGCATCGCTTCGAAGCGGTGGGCGATTACGTTACCGCTTATACGGCCGGCGGCGAACATTTGCTGCACGTGGCGCTGAACCGGCTGGAATCGCGCCTCGATCCCCAGCAATTCGCCCGCATCCACCGCACGCACCTGGTCAACCTCGACCACCTGGCGCGCTTCCGCCGCGAGCTGGACGGCCGGCTGACCGCCATGCTGCGCAGCGGCGTGGAACTGCCGGTCAGCAAGAGCCGCGCGCAAGTGTTCCGCGAACTGGCGCGCTGACGGATCAGACTGCCATGAACACGGACTTCGATTCCAGGTATGCGTCCAGCGACGCGCGTCCCATTTCGCGGCCGAAACCGGATTGCTTGAAGCCGCCGAACGGGACCGACGAGTCCAGCATGCTGTGGCAATTGACCCACACGGTGCCGGCCTTGATCTTCGGGATCAGGCGCTGTACCTTGGACAAGTTGTTGGACCAGATGCTGGCGCCCAGGCCGTACGGCGTGTCGTTGACCCAGGCCGCCACGTCGTCCAGGTCGTCGTACGGCATCGCCACCAGCACGGGGCCGAAAATCTCCTCCTGCACGATGCGCAGCGACTGGCGGCTGCCTGCGAACACGGTCGGCTTGACGAAGTATCCGGTGTTGCCGGCCCGGCCACCGCCCGCCACCAGGTGCGCACCCTCGGTGCGGCCGATATCGATGTAGCCGCACACGCGGTCCATTTGCTCGCGCGACACCAGCGGCCCCATTTGCGCGTTGGGATCGAGGCCGTGGCCCAGTTGCATGGCGTCGGCAATGCGGCCCACTTCCGACACCACGCGGTCGAACATCTTGCGGTGCACGTACAGCCGTGAGCCGGCGCAGCATACCTGCCCATGGTTGAAGAAGATGGCATTGGCGGCGCCGGCCGCCGCCGCGTCGGGATCGCAGTCGTCCAGCACCACGACGGGCGACTTGCCGCCCAGTTCCAAGGTCACCCGCGTCATGTTGTCCATCGCGGTCTTGCCGATCAACTTGCCCACCTCCGTCGAACCCGTGAAACTGATCTTGTTGACCAGTGGGTGTTGCGTCAGCGGGGCGCCCGCGTCGGGGCCGTCGCCCGTGACGATGTTGACGACGCCGGGCGGGAAGCCCGCCTGCTGGATCAGTTCACCGAGGAACAGCGCGGACAACGGCGTTTGTTCGGCGGGTTTCAACACCACGGTGCATCCGGCGGCCAGCGCGGGCCCCAGCTTCCACGCCGCCACCAGCAGCGGGAAATTCCACGGTACGATGGCGGCCACCACGCCGGCCGGTTCGCGGCGCGTATAGGCAAAGAATTCGCCCTTCATCGCATAGGGCACGGACACCTCGATCGTCGTGCCTTCGATCTTGGTCGCCCAGCCGGCCATGTAGCGCAGGAAATCGATGGTCAGCGCCACGTCCACCGCCAGCGCGATGTGCACCGACTTGCCGTTGTCCAGCGATTCGATTTCCGCCATGGTTTGCGCATTGTCTTCGATCAGGTCGGCCAGTTTCAGCAACAGGCGCTGGCGCTCGGACGGGCGCAATCTGCTCCACGGTCCCTGTTCGAACGCGCGCGCGGCCGCTTCCACCGCCATGTCGATATCGGCCGGGCCGCCGGACGGCACTTCGGCAATACGCTGTTCATTTGCGGGGTTGATCACGTCGAGCCACAGGTCGTCGCGGCCCGTTACCCATTCGCCGTTGATCAGCATCTTGTGGCGCTGTGTATCGAGGAATTGCCGTGTTTTTTGCGCCAGCAGGGCGCGCAATCCAGTGTTGTCCATTGATGTCTCCATGGGGCTCAGTTGCCCCGGTTGTGCATGATGTAAGCCCATAGCGCGGGCAGGTCGCCGTCCTTCAGCGTGGCCTTCCATGGCGGCATGTTGCCCTTGCCATTCGAGACCGATGTGCTGAAGCGCGTGTATTCGTCGGGCTGCAGGCGGCGCAGGTCGAACGACACGGTGCCGGGATTGACGAGGTTGGGGCCGTGGCAGTGCTGGCAGAATTGCCGGTACACGCGGGCGCCGCGCACGGCGTCGCCGGCATCGGGCTGGCTGGGCTGCACGGATGGTTCGCCCGCCATGGCGGACAGCGCCGCCAGCAGGCTGGCGCACAGCGCTGGCGCCGCACGGGTACGCAAGAAGAGTCGGTCCATGGCGTCAGTTCTCCATCAGGGCAAAGGTCCACACGGAGCCGCCGGCGGGAATGTTTTTCAGGCGGTCGTCGCCGCTGAACAGCGTGTAGACGCCGCCGATGCCGCTGGTGACGGTGACGTACTGGCGGCCGTTGCGCTCCCACGTGATGGGCATGCCGACGATGCCGGAACCGGTCTGGAATTGCCATAGCTTGTTGCCGGTCTTGCTGTCGTACGCCAGGAATTCGCCCGTCATGGCGCCCGTGAACAGCAAGCCGCTCGCCGTCGTCAGCACGCCGGCAAAGTTCGGGATCGCGGATGGCACTTGCCAGCGCGTCTTGCCGCTGACCGGGTCGATGGCTTTCAGGTAGCCCCGGTGGCCGTTCTCCGGCCATGACAGCGCCGTGAATTCCATGCCGAGATAAAACGCGCCCTTGTTGTATTCCGGTTCGACGGTTTTATAAGGGAAACCGATATTGAGCGTGTTGGCAAACACGAGGCGGCTGGACGGGTCGTACGACATTGGCGACCAGTTCTTGCCGCCCAGTGCCGAAGGCCAGACGTCGATGGCCTTGTCCATCACCAGCGATGCGCGGATGGTTTTGGTGTCGTCGCTGTCGATAGGGCGCCCCGTTTGTTTGTCGATGCCCTTGGCCCACGTGATCTTGTCGACAAACGGATTGGCTTGCAGCAGCTTGCCGCTGCTGCGGTCCAGCACATAGAAAAAGCCGTTGCGGTTGGCCTGCATGATGACTTTGCGCCGCGCGCCATCGATGGGCAGGTCGGCAATCACCAGTTCGTTGGTGCCGTCATAGTCGAACGGGTCGTTCGGGGAAAACTGGTAATGCCACACGACTTCGCCGGTTTTCGGGCGCACCGCGATGACGGAACCGATGTACAGGTTGTCGCCCTTGCGGTACGCGGCGTTCCACGGCCCCGCGTTGCCGACGCCCCAGTACACCAGGTCCAGTTCGGGGTCGTAGGTGCCCGTCAGCCACGTGGGACCGCCGCCTTTCTTGTGCGTGTCGCCCGGCCACGTGTCGCCGCCCGGTTCGCCCGGCGCGGCCGTGGTGTGGCGGCGCCACAGTTCCTTGCCGGTTTCCGGGTCGAAGCCGGCAAGGAAGCCGCGCGTGCCATATTCGCCGCCGGAAATCCCGCTGATCAAGACGCCGTTGGCCACCAGCGGCGCGCCGGTGGCGGCATAGCCGTCCTTGTAGTCCTGCAGTTTGGCGCGCCACAGTTCCTTGCCGGATTTCATGTCCATCGCCACCAGGTGCGCATCCAGCGTGCCCCGGTACAGCTTGCCGCCGTGGACCGCCAGGCCCCGGTTCAGGATGCCGCAGCACACGACGCCGAACACGTCCGGCGCATAGCTGAGCGAGGATTTCCACAACTGGCGGCCGCTGACGGCGTCGACCGCCACCGTGGCGTCCGCCGTGGGCAGGTACATGACGCCGTCGATGACGAGCGGTTGCTGCGATTGCGTATGGTTGCTGGCCAGGCTCAGGTTCCACACCGGCACCAGCTTTTTCACGTTGCCGGGCTGGATTTGCTTGAGCGCGCTATGGCGCTGCTGGCCCAGGTCGAGGCCATACACGGCCACGTCGCTATTGGCGCCATGGGTGGCACTGGCGCCTTGCGCGTGCAGCGCGGTCAGGGCCGTCAACGACACGGCGATGGCCGCCGCGAGCATAGTCTGTTTCATGATTTTTCCTTGAGATGGGCTCAGAACACTTCCAGCAGGCGCAGGTTCACGCGGCTGTTTTCCTTGAAGCCGTCGCGCACCGACGTATCGCGTCCCCAGGTGGCCAGCAATTGCGTGGTGGGGCGAACGAAATACGTGGCGCCCAGGTTGAATTTCACCGTGTCGCCCCGGTCGCCGCGGCCAACGCCGTTGACGCGGGTTTCGCCCGTGATGGTCTTGAAGACGCCGGCGCGCACGTCCATCGTGGGCGACACGTGGTAGCGCAGGTGGGCCTGGGCGCCGTAGCTGGCCTTTTGCGCCAGTGTGGCGCTGGCTGCGCCGAAATCGCGGTTGTCGCCATACACGGTGACGTCGGCGATCAGGTCCAGCGACAGCGATGGCGCCACCGGCGTGATGTAGCCGGCCTGCAATGTGAATTTGGTCCGGTGCTCGCCGAGGTTGAGCGCCTTGTTGCGGTCGTACCGGCCGGTGGGCAGCGTCAGGAACGGCGTGATGCCGAAATACGTGTTGGCATCCTTGCGGTTGACCAGCCAGGCGGTGGCCGCCAGGATCACGTCACCGGCGCCGCTGCCGTCGCCCAGGAAGGCCGTGCCATCCTTGCCTTTCAACCGGCCGAACGGCAGCAGGAATTGCGGGTCCACCGTGATGCCGCCGATGTCCATGAAGTGCACGCCGCGCAGGATGCCGACATCGGAATCAAGGCCCGCAACGATAGGCACGGGCGCTCCTTTGCCGTACAGCCGGTCCCGCTGCGCATGCTGGTAATACACCAGCGCGAGGTTGGTCCCCGGCGGCAGCGCCGTGTAGTCGCCCGCGTCGACGTCGAGCGCCATTGCAGGGGTACTGGCCAGCGCCGCCAGCAATGTCGCCACCATGGATTGAAATACTGTCCTCCTCATACAACTCTCCTGTCTTCGTTATTGTGTGGATGGCGCCCGTGGACGCCGCTTCCTGTATCGCAAACGGCATGCCACATCCGGGCGATGCCGTGCCAGTGACGAAATGTGCTTTGAAATGAAGGACTTGCGGTGGGCGTGCCGGCGGCATTGCGGGAGGCGCTGGTGCGCCCTGCACCAGTGGCGGCAGCGCCATTGGCAATAAATGCGCCAATGCCTGGTACTGCCGGATCGATAGTTTGTCACCGGGACGACAGTTACGAACTGCCGTGTCTGGTACAACGGGGATATAACAATGACAGGGGGAGACCATCATGCTGCACCAGGAACATCCGCGCGCCGACTTGCGCCAACGCTTGCCCGACACCGTGCGCGCCTCGTGGGACCGGTCGCGCCGCTATGGCATTTCGCCTTCCGACGCGCTGCTGCTCAATGAAGTCACGTTGGCGCACCAGAAGCGCGTGCGCGAGCGCAACCAGCGGCTGGCCGGCTACGCCGCGCCGGAACTGGCGGCCTTGCACCGCGCACTGGGCGGCGCGGGCTGGATGCTGGCCTGCCTCGATGAAGAGGGAACGATTGCCGCCACCTACGGCAAGGCGCCGTCGCCGGCGGCGCGGCTGGACATGGTGCTCCGCACCGGCGTGTCGCTCAGCGAACTCACGATCGGCACCAACGGCCCGGGTTGCGCCATCGCGGAACGCAAACCCGTGGTGGTCAGCGGCTGCGAACATTACCTGCAAGAGGCGAAGGATTTTATTTGCGTCGCCGTGCCGGTATTCGACCCCTCCGGCGAACTGGTGGGCGCCATCGACGCCAGCAGCACCAACCGTTCCGATGGCGGCATCGCGCTGGGTGGCCTGACGTTGGCCGCGCACGCGATTGAAAAGCGCATGATGGCCGACCTGCGGGACGCCATCTTTATCCGCATGCATGCGCGGCCGGACATGCTGGGCACCCCGCTGGAAGCGCTGCTGGCGGTATCGCCCGATGGCTGCCTGCTGGGCTTGAACCAGGCCGCGCGCCACATGCTCGCGCTGCCGGCTGGCGCCGGTGGTGACCTGGCATTCGCAACGCTGTTCGATACGCCGTTTCACCTGGCCATGGACCGGTTGGGTGGGGCGTGCAATGGCCCGGTGCAGCTGCAAAGCGCGGGCGGCTTGCTGCTGCATGCCCGTATCGGCATGGATGCCGCGGCCACGCCGCCGGCGCCGCGTGCCGGCGCGCGTCCGGCGGCCGTCCAGGATACCAATGATATGAAAGATACCCGGGTCGAGCAGCAATTGCACTATGGCCGGCGCGCCTATGCCCGCAATATCCCCGTGCTGCTGACCGGCGAGACCGGTACGGGCAAGGAAGTGGCGGCCCGCCTGCTGCACGACACCGGCCCGCGGGCCGGCGGACCGTTCATTGCCGTCAATTGTTCGGCCATCCCGGCCAGCCTGATCGAATCGGAATTCTTTGGCTATGTGGAAGGGGCGTTTACCGGCGGGCGCAGCGGCGGCGCGCCGGGCAAGATGGAACAGGCCCATGGCGGCACCTTGTTCCTCGATGAAATCGGCGACATGCCGGTCGAATTGCAGGGCCGCCTGTTGCGCGTGCTGCAGGAACGTAGTATCACGCGGCTGGGCGGCGGCAAGCCGGTCGCCATCGATATCGCCGTGGTGTGCGCCACGCACCGCGATTTGCCCCGGCTGGTGGCGGACGGGGCGTTCCGCGAAGATTTGCTGTACCGGATCAATGGCTTCCAGGTCCGGTTGCCGGCGCTGCGCGAACGCGACGATTTTGCCGCGCTGGCGCAGCGGGTGTTGCGCGACGCGTGCGCGGCGATCGACGTGCTGCGCATTTCCGGTCCGGCCATGGCGGCCTTGCAAGCCTATGCCTGGCCCGGCAATATCCGCCAGTTGCAGCACGTGTTGCGCGTGGCCGCGCTGTACGCGGAAGAGACGGGCCGCATCGAGCCGGCGCATTTGCCGCCGGAAGTTACGGCCGGCGGCCAGTGTCCGGGCGCGCCCGGCGGCGAACCCGTGGCCGCCCTGACGCATTTCAAGCAAAACGAATCAGCCTTCATCCGGGGCGCGCTGCACGACACCGGGGGCAATATCTCCGCGACGGCCCAGCGCATCGGGATCTCCCGTCACACGCTGTACCGCAAGATGCGGCAGTACGGCATCGCCCGCCCGGGCGGTGAGTGATTGGAATGGCAATTACTTGGCGCGCGTGTTCAATGATATAGTTGCCAGCGCCACTTACTCGTATTTCGCATGCTGCTCAAGAAACTCCACCGCGCCTGTTTATTGCTGGCCGCACTAGCCGGCCCGCCATGCGCGGCCGAAGAAATCCACATCGCCACCGGTCACGGTCCGATTTCCCAGGCTGCGCTGTCCGTGCTGCGCGAAGCCTATCGCCGTATCGGCATCACCGTGCATGACGCGGCGACGCAGGCCGACCTGGCGCTGCGCGAAGCCAACCGGGGCGAAATTGATGGCGTGCCGGCCCGCGTCGCCGGGATGGAGCTGCGTTATCCCAACCTGATCCGGGTGCCGGTGCCGGTCGTGACCGTGGACGCCATGGCATTCGGCAACAAAATTCCGCTGACGCTGAACGGCTGGGACAGCCTGCGTCCCTACCGCGTCGGTATCCTGAAAGGCGTGCAGTATGCGGCTGACGGGACGCAAGGGATGCAGGTCGACGCGTTTGCCGACAACACCCAGCTGTTCACGAAACTCGAGGCGGAAGGCATCGACTTTGCCATCGCCACCCGCATCGAAGGCGTGCTGACGATGCGCGAATTGCGGACCCGGAAAGTCACGATGCTGGAGCCGCCGCTGGGCAAAGTCGTGCTGTACCACTACCTGCACGTCAGCCGGCGCGACCTGGCGCCGAAAGTGACGGCCAGCCTGGAAGCGATGGAAAAGGAAGGGCGCATGCGCCACATCCTGCAGCAAACGCTGGCGCGCATGCTGGCCGAAGCGCCGGGCAAGAAGGCGAAATCAGGCGACCGTTGACAGCCGGGTGGGCGTTTTTTAGCGCGGCTGCGTAAAATGTGCATCAGGGACCAAAAAAACTGATTTTATGTGCGTATATTGCTGCGAATAACGGCCGCATTGCGCGCAAATTGCACAGCTGGCGCAATACACTTTCATGCATACCTACACCACACAAGGAGCATGAAATGTCCGATCTGTTCGAGAACCCGATGGGCCTGATGGGTTTTGAATTCGTTGAGTTCGCGTCGCCGAAGCCCGGCGTGCTCGAACCCGTGTTTGAAGCCATGGGGTTCACCAAGGTCGCACACCACCGCTCCAAGCAGGTGACGCTGTACCGCCAGGGCGGCATCAACTTCATCATCAACAACGAACCGGGCAGCGCCGCCGCCTACTTCGCCGCCGAACACGGCCCGTCCGCCTGCGGCATGGCGTTCCGCGTGAAAAATTCGCAGCAGGCGTACCGCCGCGCGCTGGAACTGGGCGCCCAGGCCGTCGACATGCCGGTCGGCCCGATGGAACTGCGTTTGCCCGCCATTAAAGGGATTGGCGGCGCGCCGCTGTACCTGATCGACCGTTTCGAAGAAGGCAAGTCCATCTACGACATCGACTTCGAATACATCGATGGCGTGGACCACAACCCGGTGGGTTTCGGCCTGACGGAAATCGACCACCTGACCCACAATGTGTACCGTGGCCGTATGGCGTACTGGGCCGGCTTCTATGAAAAGCTGTTCAACTTCCGCGAACTGCGCTATTTCGACATCAAGGGTGAATACACGGGCCTGACGTCGAAAGCCATGAGCGCGCCGGACGGCAAGATCCGCATCCCGCTGAACGAGGAATCGTCCAAGGGGGCCGGCCAGATCGAAGAATACCTGATGCAATTCAATGGCGAAGGCATCCAGCACATCGCGCTGTTCACCCCGAACCTGATCGATACGCTGGACCGCCTGAAGGAAGCTGGCGTGCCACTGATGGATGCGCCGCCCGCCACGTACTACGAGATGCTGGAAGGCCGCCTGCCGAACCACGGCGAACCGGTCGACGCGCTGAAGACGCGCGGCATCCTGCTGGATGGCGACACGTCCGGCGGCAAGCGCCGCCTGCTGCTGCAAATTTTCTCGAAAACCCAGCTGGGTCCTGTATTCTTCGAATTCATCCAGCGCAAGGGCGACGAAGGCTTCGGCGAAGGCAACTTCAAGGCGCTGTTTGAATCCATCGAACGCGACCAGATCCAGCGCGGCGTACTCAAAGCAGAATAAGGAAGAACGATGTTCAAGCATGTGGAACCATTCCCGGGCGATCCGATCCTGACGCTCAACGAACAATTCGGCGCCGATCCGCGTCCGAACAAGGTCAACCTGAGTATCGGTGTGTACCTGAACGATGCGGGCAAGATGCCAGCGATGCGCGCCGTGCTGGCGGCGGAAACCGCGCTGGCGGCCGACCTGGGCACGCGTCCCTACCTGCCGATGGAAGGCAATGCCGCGTACCGCAAGGCCGTGGGCGCGCTGACTTTCGGCGACGCCGTGCCGGCCGAACGCATTGCCGTGGCGCAGACGCTGGGCGGCTCCGGCGCGCTGAAAGTGGGCGGCGACTTCATCGCCCGCTACTTCCCGCAGGCGACCGTCTGGGTCAGCGACCCGACGTGGGACAACCACCACAGCATCTTCATGGGGTGCGGCCTGAAGGTGAAGAAATACCGCTACTTCGATGCGGCCACCGGCCTGGTGGATTTCATGGGCATGCTGTCCGCGCTGGAAGCCATGCCGGCCGGCGACGTGGTGCTGCTGCACGCGTGCTGCCACAACCCGACCGGCGCCGACCTCGATGCGCAGCAGTGGCGCGAGGTGGCGGCCCTGGTCAAGCGCCGCGGCCTGCTGCCATTCTTCGACATGGCGTACCAGGGTTTCGGCAAGGGCGTCGATGAAGATGCCTTCCCGATCCGCCACTTTGCCGCGGAAGGCATCCCGCTGTTCACCGCCACGTCGTTCTCGAAGAACTTTTCGCTGTACGGCGAGCGTTGCGGTTCGCTGTCCGTCGTCTGCGCCGATGCGCAGCAGGCCGACAATGTGCTGGGCCAGCTGAAAGCCACCATCCGCCGCAACTATTCGAACCCGCCGACGCATGGCGCCCGCATCATTGCCCGCGTGCTGGGCGACGACGCGCTGTGCGCCGACTGGCGCGCGGAACTGGAAGGCATGCGCCTGCGCGTCGCCACCATGCGCCAGAACCTGTATGCGGCGCTGCGCGATCGCATGCCGGACGGGAACTTTGAATACCTGGTGCGGCAGACGGGCATGTTCAGCTATACGGGATTGACGCCGGAAGAAGTGGCATCCATGCGCGCGGAGTCCGCCGTCTACCTGGTGGGCTCCGGCCGCCTGTGCATTGCCGCGCTGACCGACGCCACCATCGCGCCAACCGCCGATGCGATGGCGCGCGTATTGAAACTGCGCGCCTAAGCCGGGCCGGTGGCCCCGGTGCAAGGCCGGGGCCGCCGTGAACGTCAGGACAACTTGCTTGCAAGATTTGAATATCAAGTTGAAATCTAAGTTGACCTAACGTTATTCGAAATGATTTAAATTTAACGAAATTTAATTTCGTAACGTTGGTCTGTGGCAACATATCTTTGCCAACTGCATGCTATTGTGCCTCCCATTCGCATCTGCAAGTTGGGAGAACCACATGAAATCATTCAAGCAAGCCTGCCTGTTCACTGGCCTGTTGAGCGGCTTGTCGCTGTGCGGCGCCGCCAGCGCCCAGATCGATCCGCTGATCGGCGGGGTCACCGCGCCGTCCGCGTTTTACGACCGCTATGCACTGAACGCCGCCGGCAGCGGCAACATCGCCTTCATCAGTGACCCTGCCGGCAGCGGCCGTTCCGTGGTCAGCAGCGTGGTGCGCAGTACCGATGCTGCCGTGGGCGGCTTGATGCGCACGGATTATTACCCGCTGAACGAAGCGCAGGCGACGGGTGTGCGCTGGTACGGCATCAGCGTGTACCTGCCGTCCGGCTGGGCCGTGCATCCGAATCCCGCCGTGATCGCGCAGATCGACAGCAGCAGCGCCAGCACGGCGGCGCTGGCCGCACCCTTGTCGTTGCTGGTGCGGGGCAGTGCGCTGGAACTGAACGTCAACGCGAATTACCTCGACGCCGCCAGCGCGACGGCGGCCAATTCCGTGCGCCAGGTGATCAAACTGGGGCCGGCAACCACGGGCCGCTGGTTTTGCCTGGTGGTGCGCTCGGATTGGCAACCCACGCTGGGCAGCGGCTCCACCACCATGTGGATGAATGGCGAAAAAGTCTATTACGCCAGCAATTCCACCAATTCGTATTACGGCGCGCTGCAGCGTCCCCGCGCCGGCCTGCTGTTCCCCGGCCTGATGGGCGTGACGGAGCGCACGCTGGTCTCGGACTTCATCCGCGTCGGCGGCCCCACCACGACGGCGCTGCAGATGTACCAGAACAGCCCGTGCTCGTCGTTCGTCAACGGTTCCAACATCCAGTGGTAAGGCGGGAATTCATCATGCAAGCATTCGCAAAATTGTCCGCGGCCGCCATCCTGGCGATCGGCTGCAACAGCGCTTTCGCCCAGCTCGACCTGGCCCGCAGCGGTTCCGTCGACACGGTCAGTTCCAATCCGAACCCGCTGATGTACGTGAGCCAGAACCTGGCCCGCAACGCAACGGCGACCTACCGCTACCTGGACGACTTGTACAGCCTGGGTTCGTCGTCGCCAACGCGCCTGGCGCTGGTGCCGGACCCGCTGGGCAGCAGCCGCAAAGTGTTTTCCCACACGGTCTACAGCACCGACCCGCTGGTCTCGGGCGGCTCGCGCACCGAAGTGTCGCTCAAGTATGACTATGTGATCGAAGGCGTGCGCTGGTACGCGTTTTCCATGCTGTTCCCGTCGGACTGGCAATTCCACGCCAGCCCCACGGTGGTGGCGCAAATGAATACCAGCCAGAAGACAACGTCGGTGCCGCCACCGGTCGCGGTGGTCGCCAGCGGCCAGGATTTGAATATCGAGCTGCATTCGAACTACCGCAACATGAGCGGCACGGGCACCGACCCCGCCACGCGCGCGAATACCGCCGATTTGCTGGTGCGGGCGGGGAAGATCGAGACCAATAAGTGGTATTGCTTTGTCGTGCGCGCCGACTGGTCGTTCAAGCCCGGCATCGGTTCGCTGCAAATCTGGATGAATGGCAACCTGGCCTACGAATCCGTCAACGCCTACAACGCGTACGACACGTGGCTGGGCAATTACCCCAAAGTGGGCCTGTATTTGCCGGGCGTGATGCAAGTGCCGTCGCGCCGCCTGTACACGGATTTCATTTATACGGGTGGCGCGTCCAGCACCTATGACACCATGGCGGCGCTGACGCCGTGCGGCACGGCGGCGGCGCCGACGGCCAACGTGATCCGGTGACCACAGGCGGATGGGGGCGGCGTACAATCGCAACTTCCCATCCACCGGAACCGGAGCAACCCAATGCTGGTAAGGCGCTGTGCAGTGCTGTTGATCGAACCCAGGGAAGAACTGGGACTGGACTTGCAATCGATGTTTTCCGGCGGCAGTGCGCTGACCGCGACCATGCACTGGGTGGCGCTGGCGCCGCACCTGGACCGCGAAGTCACGCTGGCGGCCGACGACGTGGCGCTGCTGGGCAGTGTCGGGCAAACCGTGTGGCAGCAACGCGCCGCGCTGGAGCAGCAATACGGCGCCGATATCGTGGCGCGCTTGCTGGATCACGGCCTGCTGGTGGGCGATGCGCGGCTGGGCGCACAGGAATCGGAGCTGTCGCCCGAACTGGCGCACTGGCGCGAACGTGACGATACCTTGCGCGCCCAGCACTGGCGGCCTTTATCAGCCGTCGCGCACATCTACAGCCGCTGGCGCGGCATGCAAAGCGAATCGGGGATGCAATTCCCCACCTTCGACGACCTGGTGAAGGAATATGGCCAGCCGCCGTCGCCGGCGGTGGAGCGGGGTGGTGCAAGCGATGCCATTGCGCTGCCCGCGCCGGCAGCCGATGCGCTGGACGACCTGCTGCTGCGGCGCTATACGGGCCGCAATTTCGATACCACGGCGCAGGTCCCGCTGGCGCTGGCCGCGCGCCTGTTGCAGCGGACCTTTGGCGCGCAAGACCAGCGCATGATGGCGCCCGATGCGTATGTGCTGAAGAAAACCAGCCCGTCGGCCGGAGGACTGCATCCGTGCGAAGCGTACGTGCTGGCGCAGCGCATCGATGGCGTGGCGCCGGGGCTGTACCACTACCACGCGGTCAACCACGTGCTGGAACCGGTACAGGCGCTGACGGTTGACGAGGCGCGGCAACTGGCGCTGGTGGCGGTGGCGGACCAGCAATGGTTCGCCGATGCGCCGATCATGGTGATCGTGGCGGCCCGCGTATTCCGCAATTTCTGGAAGTACCGCAACCATGCGAAGGCGCACCGCGCCTTGCTGCTGGACGCGGGGCACTTGTCGCAAACCTTGTATTTGCTGGCCACGGAAGCGGGGCTGGCCGGATTCGTCACCGCCGCCATCAATGAAGTCGAGCTGGAACAGGCATTGGGCCTGGATCCGCTCACCGATGCGGTGATTGCCGTCTGCGGTTGTGGCCCGGCGGGGCCGGGCGACTACGTGGAGCTGCGGAACGCTACCTGATCGTTACAGCGTGCCGCTGAGGAAGAACGGCAGGGCGCCGGCCGCGCTGTCCAGCTTGGCCTTGATGGCGGCGCGGTCGGCCGCCAGCGCGTCTTTCGACGGCAGGCTGCGTACATCCGGGATTTGCGCCGGATCGATCGACAGGCCGATGCTGCCCAGGGCGCCCGCCGGGTCGCCCAGCATTTGTTCGCGGAATGCGTCGTCGGTGGACAGTTTGTCGAGCAGGGTATCCAGGTCGCTGGAAGAGAAATTCGCCATTGTGTCGTCCTTCATGTCAACGTTAATAAGGAAACTACGAGGGAAACTGCGGGGTAAACCTAAGAGGCGCCATTCAGCTCCTCCAGGAATTTTTTACTGGCGCTTCGATGCGCCGCGCGGCACACCGCGCGGTTGCGGCCTTCGGCTTTGGCGCGGTACAGGTGCTGGTCGGCCGCTTCCAGCAATTCGCCGCGCGTTTCGCCGTGCAGCAGGGCCGACGTGGCGCCCCCCACGCTCACCGTGATCGTGGGGGCGCACACCGAGTGTTCATGGGGGATCGCCAGCGCCTCCACGTCGGCGCGGATGCGCTGGGCAACGTCGAACGCGGCCGCCGCATCGGTTTCCGGCAGCACCAGCACGAACTCCTCGCCGCCATAGCGCGCCGCCAGGTCGGCCGGGCGGCGCGCACTGGCGCGCAGGATGCGGCCCAGCTCGCGCAGCACCTGGTCGCCCATGGCGTGGCCATAGTGGTCGTTGTATTGCTTGAAGCAGTCGACGTCGAGCAGCAGCACGGACAACGGCGCGCCATTGCGCTGGGAACGCTGCCACTCCGCCGCATAGTGTTCGTCGAAGCGGCGCCGGTTCGGCAAGCCCGTCAAGCCGTCGATATGGGCCAGCGCTTCGAGCTGGCGGCGCTGGTGCGCCAGTTGCAGGTGCAGCGCGACGCGGGCCCGTACCACGGCGGGACTGAACGGCTTGGAGATATAGTCGGATGCGCCGAGTTCCAGGCCGTGCGCTTCATCTTCCCTGCTGTCGAGCCCTGTAATGAAAATCACGGGAATGTGCGAGGTGGACGCGTCTTCCTTCAGCCGGCGCAGCACTTCGTGCCCGTCGAGTTCCTCCATCATGACATCGAGCAGGACAAGGTCCGGCTGGTGGCCGGAAGCCCACTGCAAGACACCCGCGCCATCGTCGGACGTGGAAACCGTGTAATCGTCTTCCAGCAGCATGGTCAGCACTTCCCGGTTCAGCTCCTGGTCGTCGACGATCAGGATGTGCTGCCGGCGTGCGGTGTCGGCCGCGGTTTCCTGCGGCGGTTGCGGCGCGCGGTCCAGGCCAGGCGCCGGCGGGAATCCGGCACCGGCACTGGCGGCGCCACCACCAAACGCGGCCTCCATCGATGCGGCCAGCGACGCCATCGCCGCCGCCAGCGGGGCGCGCAGCGCCTCGGCGTCGGCCCGCCGGTCCTGGCGCAGCGCGTTTTCCAGCGCGGCCGACATTTGCACCACGGCGTGGGCGCCCACCGTGGCGGCGGCCGATTTCAGGCCATGCGCATAGCGTTCCAGCGCGTCCGGTGTGGTGGCGTCGTCGAGCAGCAGCGCCTGTCCCGCCGCGCCATAGTTCTTGCGGAAACCGGCCAGCACTTTATGCAGCAAGTCGCGCCGGTTATCGACGCATTGCAGCGCCGCCTGCCAGTCGATGCCGGCCACGGCGGGCAGCGGCGCAGTGGTGTTGCCCGCGGCCGGGGATGCGTTGGCGTCGCCGTCGCGCGCCGGACCGGCAAGTTCGGCGGCATCGGCCATGTTGCTTGCATGGGCCGGGGCGCGCGGCGCAATCCAGCGCAGCAAGGTCGCATACAGCGCGGAAGGGTCGATCGGCTTGGTCAGGTGCTCGTTCATCCCGGCGGCAATGCTGGCTTCATGGTCGCTGGTCAGCGCGTGGGCCGTCATGGCGACGATCGGCAAGTCCGCGTGAGGTCCGAGCGCGCGGATGGTCCGGGCGGCAGTCAAGCCGTCCATGACGGGCATTTGCACGTCCATCAGCACCAGGTCGTAGTATCCGCCCGGGTGGCCTTGCACCATTTCCACCGCCTGCATGCCGTCGAAGGCGACATCGACGGTGATGGGCGCATCGGCAAGGAAGTCCAGCGCGACGTCGCGGTTGATGGCATTGTCTTCCGCCAGCAGCACGCGGGCGCCGGCCAGGCGCGACATGTCAGGCCGGCTTCCATGCTTGGTGCGCGGCGCTTCAGCGGCGCCGGCCGAGTGCATCGGCTGCAGGATGTCGAGGATGCTGTTGTAGAGCAGCGAAGGCACGACAGGCTTGATCAGGAAGCCATCGAGTCCGGCATGGTCGATCTGGTGCAGCACGTCTTCGCGCGCATAGGCGCTGACCATCAGGATGGCCGGCGTGATGGTAATGCGGGCATCGCCGCGGATGCGGCGCGCGGTCTCCACGCCATCCCAGACCGGCATGCGCCAGTCCATCAGCACCAGGTCGAATGGCGTACCGGCGATTTCGGCCGCCAGCAGCAAGTCCAGTGCGGCGGGACCGGATTCGGCGCCGATGCAATCGACGATGCCGAACGATTCCAGCATGTCGCACAGCACGTCGCGCGCGGCCAGGCTGTCGTCCACCACCAGTACACGGTGGTGTCCCAGCGCCGGGCGCGGGCCGCTTTCCGCCGTGCCGGCCGGCGCGATACCCAGTTCGATGTCGAACGCGAAGCAACTGCCGATGCCGGGTTGGCTTTCCACCGTGATGGCGCCGCCCATCAGTTCGACCAGCTGGCGCGAGATGGCCAGGCCCAGGCCGGTGCCGCCATATTTGCGGGTGATCGAGCTGTCCGCCTGCGAAAACGACTGGAACAGGGCGGCGACCTGCTGTTCCGTCATGCCGATGCCCGTGTCGCGCACGGCAAAGCGCAGCATCATGGACGCGGGGCGGCGTTCCAGCACATCGACCGACAGCACGATTTCGCCCCGTTCCGTGAATTTGGCGGCATTGCCGGCCAAATTCAGCAGCACCTGGCCCAGCCGCAGCGGATCGCCCAGCAACTGGCGCGGCACGTCCGGCGCCACGCGGAACACCACTTCGATACCTTTTTCCTCGGTCTTATGCACCACCACGTCGGCCAGGTTGCCCAGCAAATCGTCCAGCGGGAAGGCCACGTGTTCCAGTTCAAGGCGGCGCGCTTCGATCTTGGAAAAGTCGAGGATATCGTTGATGATGCCCAGCAGGTTTTCACCGGACCACAGGATCTTGCCCAGGTAATCGCGCTGCTTGGGATTGAGCTCCGTGCGCAAGGTCAGCCGTGACAGGCCGATCAGCGCGTTCATCGGCGTGCGGATTTCGTGGCTCATGTTGGCGAGAAATTCACTCTTGGCGCGCGACGCGGATTCCGCATCGGCGCGGGCGCGGTCGATGACGCGCAGCGCGTGGGCCTTCTGGAACGCGGAAACAAAATGTTCCTTCAAGCCTTTCAGCAAATCCTGGTCGCTCTGGTCGAAAGCCATGCTGTGATGGCCGTTGGCGAACACCAGGTAGCCTTGCACGGCGCCCTCGACGCGGATGCGCAGCGCCAGCTGGGCGGCCGGGCTGCCGGCCCCGATGCTGGAAACCTGTCCGCGCACGACAAAGATATCGTCAGAGATGGCGCTGCCGGACGGTGCGAAGCGTTCCGCCGCCGCATCCGGCCCGAGGGCCGGCAGTTCCGGCGCCGCGCCGCTGCGCGCCCAGGCGGCCCGTACGGCAAAGGTCTCGCTGGCGGCGTCGTACACCAGCGCGTACGCGGTTTCCACGCCTTCAATGACGGTCGCTTCGCGCAGCATGGTCACCAGCAGCGCATCGAAATCGACCTGTTCGTTGATGGAGCGGACAATGGCATTGAGTTTTTCCAGGTGCTGGGTGCGGGCATAAATGCGCGCTTCCAGCCGCGCCTTGGCGCGCAGCAGGTAGCCCATGCGCCAGCGGTACAGTCCCCACGCGGCGCCGGCGCCGGCCAGCGCGTACAGTACTTTGGCCCACCATGACTGGTACCAGTGCGGTTGCACGATCACGGTCAGCGACAGCGCTTGCGGATTCCATTCGCCGGCGCGGTTGCTGCCCCGCAGGTGCAGCCGGTACGTGCCGGGCGCCAGATTGCGGTAAATGGCCGTGCGTCCGGTGGCGTTGGTCGACACCCAGTCGCGGTCGACGCCATCCATGCGCGCGGCAAAGCGGTTCAGCTGCGGCGCCGAGTAATCCAGCGCCGACAGTTGTACTTCGAGGTTTTTCCTGCCTGGCTCCAGGACCAGCGTGGCGTTGCCGCCTGCCAGGCGCGCCATGACTTCACCGGCGGACACGGGCTGGCCGTCGATGCGCACGGCAGTGATCATCAGCGGCGGCGCATAGCGCCAGGACGCAAGGTCCTGTGGCCGTACCACGGTCAGGCCGCCGGTGGCGCCGAATGCGACATCGCTGTCCGGCGTCAGCCCCGCCGCGCCGCCAAAGAACGTGCTGAACGCCATGCCATCCTGGCGGCCCAGCGCCCGCACCTTGAAGCTGGCGGGATCGATGGAGGCCAGGCCGTCCGCGGTGGAGGCCCAGACAACGCCCGTGTCATCGAGCAGCATCCCGGTGATGGCGCCATAAGGCAGGCCGTCCGCCGTGCCGATCTGGCGGAACACGGGCGCGCCCCTGCCGTCGCGCTTTTCCAGCACGTGGATGCCGCCGCCATTGGTGCCTGCCCACAGGCGGCCCAGGCGGTCCATTACCAGCGAGGTCACCAGCGGATAGCGCAGCGCGCCGGCGACGGCCGGTTGCGCGTGGATTTGTTCGACCGCGTTGCCATCGGGCGATAAGCGGTTCAGGCCATTGCGCGTGCCGATCCATAGTCCGCCATGGCCGTCTTCGGCGATGGCGTGAATGCGGTTATCGGTCAGGCCGCCGGGAGCCGTCCCCTGCACATAGGAGCGCAGTGCGCCGGTTTCCGGTTCGTAGCGCAACAGGCCGTCGAAGGTGCCGAGCCACAGGACTTTATCCTGCTGCAGCATGGCGCTGATGCGGGGATAGGGATTTTCCTGCGGCAGTTTGACCCGTTTGACCTTGCGTCCCTGCGCGCTGCTGCGGTACAGGCCCAATTGCGTGCCGATCCACGCTTCATTGCCGGGCGCGGGAGCCATGGCCAGCACGAAGCGCTTCGGCAGCGCGTCGTCCGGCTTCGACGGGTCCGGGCGCAGCGCCGCGACGCGGCGGCCGTCCGGCAATACCTGGTCGACGCCCTGGTCGGCCAGCGCAATCCACATCTTGCCGTCCGCATCGCCCATCAGTGCCGACACGCCCGTTTCCGCCAGGCCTTCCGCGCCGTGGATATTGCGGATCGCCTCGGCCTGGGGATTATAGGTATCGACGCTGCGCTCATTGGCGACCCATACCAGGCCGCTGCGGTCGCGCAGCACCGCGGCCACCCGGTCCGCGCCCAGGCTGGCGCCGACCGTCGGCTGGTGCTGGATACGCCGGCTGCGATGGCTTGCGGCGTCATATTCCAGCACACCGCCGCCATAGGTGGCGGCCCACCAGCGGCCCGGACTGACTTCCGCCAGGCTCAGCACCATGTGGGCGCCGGCGTCGCCGACGTCCGGTTGCGCCAGCAATTGCGCGCCGCCGTTGCCGCTTGCCATGCCGAGGCCACTTTTCATGGTGCCGAACAGGATGCGGCCATCGCGTTGTTCGGCCAGCGCCAGCACCGCATCGGCCCATGGCGCGCCGCCCGGTGTGGCGGCCTTTTCGGCCACCTTGACGGCGCGCACGGCGCCATCGCGCGCCTCGCGCACCTCCAGCCCCGTGACGGAGCCGATCCACAGGTTGCCGGCCCGGTCGCGCAACAGCGACCGCACCTGGCTGTCCGGCCGGCCCGGCGCGCGCCCGATGTGGCGCACGGCGCTCCGGTCCGGCGGCAGGTAATCGAGGCCGCCGGCGGTGCCGACCCAGATGCCGCCATCCGGGTCGCTGGCGATCGCATTGACAGCGGGGTGGCGCAGGCCGCCCGGTCCGGCGCCGTAGCGCTGGAAGCGTTCGTGCACCTTGTCATAGACAGCCATGCCACCGTTAGCGGTGCCGACCCACAGGCGGCCCTGCTGGTCCACGTGCAGCGCCTGGATCAGGTCCCCCGGCAGCGACGTTGGATCGGCGGCATCGAACAGGAAATTACGCATGCGGTAGCCGTCCCAGCGGGCCAGGCCTTGCTGGGTGCCGATCCAGAGATACCCGTCGCTGTCCTGCGCCATCACCACGCTGACGGGGTGGGGCAAGCCCTGGTCCATGCCGAGATGGGAAAACAGCGGAGTGGCCAACGCGTCCCAGCGGGTCGCGCCGGATGCCGCCAGGCCCAGGGCAGGGAGGGCCAGCGCCAATGCCAGTGTGGCCGCCAGACGGCGCAGCCGGCGCGATATGGCGGCTGGGCGGGGCGTCTGGCGGACGCGGGAATGCGGAAAACCAGCGGGACGGATCAAGCCGAAAGCGCTCCTGCCTAACGTTGACAAACACACAAATTGCGACAGGGATAGGGTCGCACTGTGTCAGATCATTCCTACAAAAACACATGCTAGCATGCAAGTGAATGTCAAGGAGGTAAAGTTGTATGCGCTGCATGGGTATTGGCCGCCATGCTATGCTGCGCGCCTTGTCGCCACTGCCTGAAGCAACCATGCCGCAACCTGCCGTTCCCGATTTTCCTGTGCTGTCCCCCGCAGACGATGCGCGCCTGCGGCGCCATGCCGGCGCCGCCGATGGCGCCGGCTTCCTGCATCCCGTGCAACAGGCGCTGATCCACCGGCGCGGCTGGCTGCGGATGCTGGCGCCGCTGGCTGCCGGCGGCATGGAATGGCCGCTACCCAAGGTGGTGCGGCTGGAGGAAGCGGTGGCGCGCGCCGACGGTAGTGCGGGCTGGGTGGTGACGCTGTGCGCGGGTGCCGGCTGGTTTGCAGGCTTCCTGCCGCCGGACATTGCCCGCGAAGTCATGGCCACGCGCCGCGTGTGCCCGGCCGGCAGCGGCGCGCCGACCGGCTATGCGGACGTCGAAGGCGATGGCTACCGCTTGACGGGCCGCTGGGATTACGCCAGCGGCGCGCCGATGGCCACGCATTTCACGCTGAACGCCGTACTGCGCGACGGCGGCAAGCCGCTGCTCGACGAGCAGGGCGCGCCCCGCATCCGCGCCTTCCTGGTCCCGGCGCGGCATGTTCGGGTGGAACCCACGTGGAACATGACGGGCTTGCGGGGCACGGCGTCCCACAGTTACCGCATCGATGGACAATTGGTGTCGGCTGGTTACAGCTTCGCCATCGCTCCGGAGGCGGCCACCGCGCCGGGACCGCTGTACCGCTTTCCGTTTTATTCGCTGGCTTATGTGACGCTGGCGGCCAATGTGGCGGGGATGGCGGCGCATTTCATGGCGCTGGCTGGCGATTGCTTGGCGCACCGGCGCCTGCCGGGAACGCAGGCCTCCCTGGCGGAGACGCCTGCCGTCCAGCGGCTGTCGGCAACGCTGCATGTTGCGTTTGATGATGCGCATGCCATGTTTTATGCCGCGCTGGATGACGCTTGGGCGCGCGTCGTCGAGGATGGCGCGCTCGGGGTGGATGGCATGGTCACGCTGAAAACCGTTTCACTGGCGCTGGTGCGGGCCGCGCGCGATGCGGTGGACGGGCTGTACCCGTATTGCGGCTTGCATGCGGCGCGCGAGGACAGCGACATCAACCGCGTGTGGCGGGATTTTCATACGGCGTCGCAGCATACGCTGTTGCTGGACCTCGATTAAAGGTAGTCCTTAACGACCTGGGCCAACCTTGCAAACGTCGGCTGAATCATCTCGTCGGGCACACATGCATACCCCAGCAGCAACCCGCGCCCATCCTGCCGGCCCTGGCTGTAATACCCGGATAACGGGCGCGCAATCACCCCCGCCAGCGCCGCTTCCCGGCTGATGGCCTGGTCATCGCAGCCGTCCGGCAGCACCAACGTCAGGTGCAACCCCGCATCGCCGCCCGTGGTGGCCAGCCTGCCGCCAAAACTGTCGTCGATCGCCTGTTGCAGCAACTGGCGCCGCTGCGCGTAGAGCTGGCGCATGCGGCGGATGTGGGAGGCAAAGTATCCCTGCGCCATGAAGTCCGCCAGCACCGCCTGCGTAAAGATCTGGCCACCCCGGTACAGTTCCGACACGCCGGTGGCAAACGCGTCGGCCACGGGTTCGGGCACCACCATGAAGCCGATGCGCAGGCCGGGAAACAGGGTCTTGCTGAACGAACCCAGGTATACCACGCGCTGGAACGTATCCATCCCCTGCAGCGACGCCAGCGGGCGGCCCGTGTAGCGGAATTCGCTGTCGTAATCGTCTTCCATGATCCACACCTGGTGCTTGGCCGCGTATTCCAGCAGCGCGCGGCGGCGCGCCAGCGACATCACGGGGCCCAGCGGATACTGGTGCGATGGCGTGACGAAGATGAAGCGGGGCGGTGTGCGCAGCGCATCGGGCGGCAACGTCATGCCTTCGTCGTCGACCGGCACCGGCACCGGCGCCAGGTCCAGCGAATTCAAGACGCTGTGCGTGCCCCAGTAGCACGGGTCTTCCACCCACGCGCGGTCGCCCGATTCGCCCAGCAGCTTGGCGGCCAGGTCGATCGACTGGTGGATGCCGGCCGTGATGATGACTTGTCCCGCGTGGCAATTGACGGAGCGCGCCACGCGCAGGTAATCGGCAATGGCTTCGCGCAGCGGCAGGTAGCCGGCGCCGGAGGCATACGACAGCAATTCCGGCTTGCCCCGCTGCCAGTGCACGTTTTGCAGCCGGCTCCACACCTTGACGGGAAAACGCGTGATATCGGGCACGCCCGGCATGAACGCACCCCATTGGGTCTTCGATGCCCCGGCGCGCCTCACCAGGCGCGCGCCGCGCGCCGACAAGCCAACGTGCTGTCCTGCTCCGGCCAGCGCCGGTTCCGCGCGGTTCGCGTCCGACAACTGGTCCGGCACCGTGTCGGTGATAAACGTGCCGGCGCCGGTGCGGGTGGCGAGGTAACCCTCCGACGACAGGTGGTCGTAGGCGCTGATGACAGTATTGCGTGAAATGCCCAGTTCCCGCGCCAGGTCGCGCGATGAAGGCAGTTGCAGTCCGGCGGGCAGCACTTCGGCCAGGATCGCGGCGCGGATCACCTGGTACAACTGGCGGTTCAGCGGCTGGCCGCCAGCGCGGTCGATCCGTTGCAGCAAAAAGTCGGTCAGGGTGGCGATTTTCAAAAGTGGACCCATCATTTATTGGGGATTGGATCTGTATTATAGATCCATTGTTCCCTTACCATGGAATCTCACTGAATTCCTGGAGGGACACGAACATGAAGAACGCCGATCTGCAACTGCGCAAGGAACAAGCCACCCCACGCGGCGTGGGCGTGATGTGCCAGTTTTACGCCGCCCGCGCCAAGAATGCGGAGTTGTGGGACGTGGAAGGCAAGCGCTATATCGATTTCGCAGCCGGCATCGCGGTGCTGAACACGGGCCACTGCCATCCAAAGCTGGTGGCGGCCGTACAGGGGCAAATGGAAAAGTTTTCCCATACCGCTTACCAGATCGTGCCGTATGAAAGCTATGTGCAACTGGCCGAGCGCATCAACCGCCTGACGCCGGGCAGCCACGCCAAGAAGACCGCGTTCTTCACGACCGGCGCGGAAGCCGTGGAAAACGCCATCAAGATCGCGCGCGCCGCCACCAGGCGCTCCGCCGTGATCGCCTTTAACGGCGGCTTCCATGGCCGCACCATGATGGGCATGGCGCTGACGGGCAAGGTGGTGCCCTATAAAGTGGGCTTCGGCCCGTTCCCGGCCGACGTGTACCACGCGCCATTCCCCAATGCGCTGCATGGTATCTCGGTCGAGCACTCGCTGCAGGCGCTGCAAAACCTGTTCAAGGCGGACGTCGACCCGCAGCGCGTGGCCGCCATCATCCTGGAGCCGGTGCAGGGCGAAGGCGGTTTCTACATGGCGCCGCCCGCGTTCATGCGCTCGCTGCGCGCGCTGTGCGACCAGCACGGCATCCTGCTGATCGCCGATGAAGTGCAGACCGGCTTTGCCCGCACCGGCAAGATGTTCGCGATGGAACACTACGACGTATTGCCGGACTTGATGACGATGGCGAAAAGCCTGGCGGGCGGCATGCCGCTGTCAGCCGTGTGCGGCCGCGCGGAAATCATGGATGCGCCGCTGCCGGGTGGCCTGGGTGGCACCTATGGCGGCAATCCGGTGGCGATCGCGTCCGCACTGGCCGTGCTGGACGTGATCGAGGACGAACGCTTGCTGGACCGCGCCGTGGCGCTGGGCGGCAAGCTGCGCCAGCGCCTGCACAATGTGCGCGAAGCGGGCGTGGCGCAGATTGCCGAAGTGCGCGGCGCCGGTTCGATGGTGGCGGCGGAATTCCTGCGCCCGGGCACGCAGCAGCCGGACGTGGATTTTACGAAGCTGGTACAGGCCCGCGCGCTGGAGAAAGGGTTGCTGCTGCTGACGTGCGGCACTTACGGCAATGCGATCCGGTTCCTGTTCCCGCTGACCATCGAGGATGCGCTGATGGACGAGGCGCTGGATATCCTGGAGGGGGCGTTGCGCAGCGCGGCGGGGTTGTGACACGCGGCGGCATCGCTGTGCCTTAACGCACACATGGCGGCTTTGTAAAAGCCGCCCTACGCCTGGCCACACTACCTGAATTTGCCAACGCGCGCTGAACCCGCCTGCATGCGTCTCGTCATCGCATGCATGTACGCCAGCGCCAATGTACTGAATATGCAAGGACACTCTATGCTCCACCTGAACGACCCAACCCTCCTGCGCCAGCAAGCCTACCTGAACGGCGCCTGGTGCGACGCCGACAGCGGCGACCTGTGCTCCGTCACCAACCCCGCCACCGGCGAGACCATCGGCAGCGTCCCGAACATGGGCGCGCTGGAAACCCGCCGCGCGATTGCCGCCGCCAATGCCGCGTGGCCAGCATGGCGCGCGAAAACCGCCAAGGAACGCAGCGCCATCCTGCGCCGCTGGAACGATCTGATCCTCGCCAACGCCGACGACCTGGCGGTCCTGATGACGACGGAGCAGGGCAAGCCGCTGGCCGAAGCCAAAGGCGAAGTGGCCTACGCCGCATCGTTCATCGAATGGTTCGCCGAGGAAGCCAAGCGCGTGGCGGGTGACACGCTGCAATCGCCGTGGGCCGACAAGCGCCTGCTGGTGACCAAGGAACCGATCGGCGTCTGCGCCGCCATCACGCCGTGGAATTTCCCCGCCGCGATGATCACCCGCAAAGCGGGCCCCGCGCTGGCGGCCGGTTGCCCCATCGTCGTCAAACCTGCCGAAGCGACCCCATATTCCGCGCTGGCGCTGGCCGTGCTGGCGGAACGGGCCGGCGTGCCGCCCGGCGTGTTTTCCGTGCTGACGGGCGACGCCCGCGCCATCGGCGGTGAAATGACGTCGAATCCGGCCGTGCGCAAGCTGAGTTTCACGGGGTCGACGGAAGTGGGGCGCCTGCTGATGCGCCAGTCGGCCGACACCGTGAAAAAGCTGTCGCTGGAACTGGGCGGCAACGCGCCGTTCATCGTGTTCGACGACGCGGACCTGGATGCGGCCGTGGAAGGCGCGATGATTTCCAAGTTCCGCAACGCGGGCCAGACTTGCGTGTGCGCCAACCGCATTTACGTGCAGGACGGCGTGTACGACGCCTTCGCCGCCAAGCTGACGGCGGCGGTGGAAAAACTCAAGGTGGGACATGGCCTGGAGCCGGGCACCACGCAAGGGCCGCTGATCGACAGCGGCGCCGTGGCCAAGGTGGAGCAGCACGTGGCGGACGCCGTCGGCAAGGGGGGCCGCGTGCTGACGGGCGGCAAGCGCCATTCTCTTGGCTACAGCTTCTTCGAACCGACAGTAATTGCCGACGCCACGCCGGACATGCTGGTGGCGAAGGAGGAAACCTTCGGCCCGCTGGCAGCGCTGTTCCGCTTCAAGGATGACGCCGACGCGGTGGCGATGGCGAACGACACGGAATTCGGCCTGGCCGCGTATTTCTATGCGCGCGACGTGAAACGCATCTGGCGCACGGCTGAAGCACTGGAAGTGGGCATGGTGGGCGTCAATACCGGCCTGATCTCCAATGAAATCGGCCCGTTCGGCGGCGTCAAGCAGTCCGGCCTGGGCCGCGAAGGCTCGCATTACGGCATGGACGATTACCTCGTCATCAAATACATGTGCCTGGGCGGCGTCTGACTCCGGGTTAGCTTCCCGCCGCCTTTTACACCCGCGAGCCTGCCGGTTTGCGGGTTTTTTGTTGCATTGCGGCACAAACCATACCGTAGAAATACGAACGATCGTGCTTTAAATTCCGGTTCTGTGTATAGTGTGTTTACACTAAAGCCACCCGTGCAGCTAGCACACAGACCAGGAAGACATCATGACCCAATCCAAAGACGTCGTCATCGTTGGCGCAGCCCGTACCGCCATTGGCACTTTCGGCGGCGCACTGAAAGACTTTTCCGCATCCGACCTGGCCGCCATCGCGGTCAAGGAAGCATTCGCGCGTGCCAAGGTGGAAGCCAGCGCAGCGCAGCAAATCGTGCTGGGCAACGTGATCCAGTGCGAACCGCGCGACATGTACGTCTCGCGCGTGGCCGGCATCAATGCCGGCATGGTCAAGGAATCGGCCGCGATGAACGTCAACCGCCTGTGCGGCTCCGGCCTGCAAGCCATCGTGACCGCTGCCAACGCCATCCAGCTGGGCGACGCGGAAATCGCGGTCGGCGGCGGTGTGGAAACCATGAGCCGCGCCCCTTACGTGGTACAGGCGGCGCGCTGGGGCGCCCGCATGGGCGACACCAAGATGCTGGACATGATGGTGGGCGCGCTGCAGGATCCGTTCGGCGCCGGCCATATGGGCATCACGGCGGAAAACGTGGCGGAACTGTACAAGATTTCCCGCGAAGAGCAGGATGCGTTCGCCGCCGACAGCCAGCGTAAGGCGCTGGCCGCCATCGAAGCGGGCTACTTCAAGTCGCAAATCGTGCCGGTGGAAGTCAAGGGCCGCAAGGGCGTGACCCTGTTCGACACCGATGAACACCCGAAGGCCGGCACCACGGTGGAATCGCTGGGCGCGCTGAAGCCGGCGTTCAAGAAGGAAAACGGCACCGTCACGGCGGGCAACGCGTCCGGCCTGAACGACGGCGCGGCAGCCTGCGTGCTGATGGACGCCGCCGCCGCGTCGCGTGCCGGCTTGTCGCCGCTGGCCCGCATCGTGTCGTACGCGGTGGCCGGCGTGGAACCGTCGCTGATGGGCACCGGCCCGATCCCGGCCGTGAAACTGGCGCTGAAGCGCGCCGGCCTGACCTTGAACGACATCGACGTGATCGAATCGAACGAAGCGTTTGCCGCGCAATCGCTGGGCGTCTGCCGTGGCCTGGACCTGGACGTGGCCCGCACCAACCCGAACGGCGGCGCCATCGCCCTGGGCCACCCGCTGGGCGCGTCCGGCGCGATCATCACCGTCAAGTGCCTGTATGAATTGCAGCGCACGCAGAAGCGCTACGGCCTGGCCACCATGTGCATCGGTGGCGGACAGGGTATCGCGGTGGTGTTCGAGCGCCTGTAATCAGCACAAAGCCCGGATATAGCGCTCGTCATGCTGGGCGCAATATCCGGCGCACGCCACGCGCGCGGCGGTCGCCGCCGCGTGCACCATCATTTCCGCATTCGCGTGGAAACACATCGACACGATGATGGGTGGCGGTTCCGGCTGCACCGGCACTTCGATGAATTCGCCGCTGTCGAGGTAGCTGGTGACGAACAGGCTTGGGATGGCCGCAACGCCATAGCCGTCCCGCACCAGCTGCACGATGGCCGCCACCGACGGTGAACACGTGATGCGGGTGTCTTCCAGCGGCACGGCCGCCAGGTTGGCCATCTTGCTGACGATTTCCTCCAGCATGCGGTGCGGCGCCGTGCCCCGGCCGAAGGTGAGAATGGGGCGCTGCAATAGCCTCTGATTCAATCCTTCCTTGCGCGTATCGAGCAAACCGCGCTTCGCGATCCAGTGCAGCGGGTAAATCGCCAGCGCTTCGGACACGATATCGCTGCTGTCCACGCCTTCCACCTGCACGACAAGATCCAGTTCGCGCGCCCGCAGGCGCCGCTCCAGCACGTTGCTCATGTCGACCGCCAGGTCGATTTCCAGTTCCGGGTAATCCGCATTGAGTTCGCGGATGTATTGCGCCAGCCAGCTGTGCACCACGGATTCGATCACCCCCAGCCGCAGCCGGCCCCGCACGGCATTGTCGCGCCGCGCCGCGCTTTGCAGGCGGCGCGTCGCATCCACCACGGCTTTCGCGTGGCTGAGCAGGAATTCCGCGTGCGCCGTCAGCCGGAAATCCTTCGACGTGCGGTCGATCAACTCGGTTTCCAGTTCATCTTCCAGGGTCTTGATGCGCAGTGAAATCGCCGCCGGCGTGGCGTGCAATGCCTGCGCTGTGGCGCGGAAGCTACGCAATTGCGCGAGGATGACGAAGGTTTCAAGGAAGCGGGTATTCATCGTGTAGCAAGAATACCTTAACCGTACACGGGTACAAAGCACCTGCCGTTAAGAAAATCTAATCAACAACAGCAAAAATTACTAGATGGATTGCCGCTTTGTTCACGCATATGCTGGTTGCATTGAAGAACACATTGCCAACCGAGGGAATCCAAGCATGAACACACCAGCACAATTCCGCCAGGCCGTCCGCAACGGCGCTTTCCGCCAGCCTACGTCCGGCTATTGCGGCGATTACGCCCAGGCCAACCTGGTCATCCTGCCGCAACAGCATGCCGCCGACTTTTTGCTGTTTTGCCAGCGCAATCCCCGCGCCTGCCCGTTGCTGGCCGTGGGGGAACCGGGCCACTGGAACCTGCCGAAACTCGGCGCCGACCTTGACATCCGCACCGATATCCCTGGCTACAACGTCTACCGCAACGGCGACCTGGCGGCGCAGCCGGGCACCTTGCATGACTTGTGGCGCGACGACCTCGTGGTGTTCGCCATCGGCTGTTCGTTCTCGTTCGAACAAATGCTGATCGACGCCGGCATCCCGCTGCGCCACGTGCAGCAGGGCCGCAACGTCGCCATGTACCGCACCGATATCGTCAACCAGCCGGCCGGCCCGTTCGGCGGCAACCTGGTGGTGTCGATGCGGCCCATGAAAGCGTCCGATGCGATCCGCGCGATCCAGATCACCAGCCGCTATCCGGCCGTGCATGGCGCGCCCGTGCACCTGGGCGACCCGGAACTGATCGGCATTACGAACCTTGCGCAGCCGGATTACGGCGATCCGGTCGAGATCCTGCCTGGCGAGGTGCCGGTGTTCTGGGCGTGCGGCGTGACGCCGCAGGAAGCCATCCGCCACGCGCGCCTGCCGCTCGTCATCACGCACCAGCCGGGCTTCATGCTGGTGACCGATATCCGCAACGCCGACCTGGCGGCGTTCTGACAGCAACCAGTAATTTATAACCACAACAACGGAGAGATCATGAATACAAGAGTACTCAGCACCACGGAACCGGCCGGCTACTTTGCCTGGTTCCATGCCCTGACGGCGAAGGAGCGCCGCACCTTCTGGAGCTGTAAGGTCGGCTATGCGCTGGACGCGATGGACACGCAATTCCTCAGCTTTGTCATTCCCACCTTGATCGCGACCTGGGGCTTGTCGAAAGGGGATGCGGGCCTGATCGGCACCGTGACCCTGCTGACGTCGGCGCTGGGTGGCTGGATCGCCGGCATCATGTCGGACCGCATCGGCCGCGTGCGCACGCTGCAAATCACGATTCTATGGTTTGCGTTCTTCACCGTGCTGTGCGGCCTGGCACAAAACTTCACGCAATTGCTGGTGGCGCGCGGCCTGATGGGCTTCGGCATGGGGGGCGAATGGACGGCGGGCGCGATCCTGATCGGTGAAGTGATCCGCGCCAAGGACCGGGGCAAGGCGGTCGGCATGGTGCAGGCCGGGTGGGCGCTGGGCTGGGGCACGTCGGCCTTGCTGTATGCGTTGATGTTCTCGCTGCTGCCGGCCGAATGGGCGTGGCGCTCGCTGTTCCTCCTGGGTATCCTGCCGGCGCTGTTCGTGATCTTCATCCGCCGCTTTGTCGACGAGCCGGAACTGTACGTGGCGCAAAAGCAAAAAGAGGAAGACACCGCGCAACAATCCTCGTTCTGGGAAATCTTTTCGCCTTCGATGCTGAGCACCACCTTGCGTGCCGTGCTGCTGACCACCGGCGCCCAGGGCGGCTACTACGCCATCACCACATGGCTGCCGACCTTCCTGAAGACCGAGCGCCACCTGACGGTGCTGGGCACCGGCGGTTATCTCGCCATGGTGATCGTGGGGTCGTACGTCGGCTACATCGTCAGCGCCTTCCTGACCGACCTGCTGGGCCGGAAGAAGAACTTCATCCTGTTCGCGGCCGGTTCGATGTGCATCGCTGTCGCCTATACCCGCCTGCCGGTCAACGACAACGTCATGCTGTTCCTGGGCTTCCCGCTGGGCTTCTTCGTGTCCGGCGTGTTCAGCGGCATGGGCGCCTTCCTCACTGAATTGTTCCCGACCCGTATCCGTGGTTCCGGCCAGGGCTTCAGCTACAACATGGGCCGCGCAGTCGGTTCGCTGTTCCCGCTGATGATCGGCCTGGCCAGCAAGGATATGGCGCTGGGCGAAACCATCGGCATCTTCGCCGGCATAGCCTACGGCGTGATGATGCTGGCGGCGCTGACGTTGCCGGAAACCGCCGGTAAAAAGCTGGAAAACTAAGTAAGAAACGAGAGACTCATCATGAAAAACGACATCCCCGTACAACAACTGCGCTGGCAATTCTGGGTCGACCGCGGCGGCACCTTCACCGATATCGTGGCGCGCCGCCCGGACGGCAAGCTGGTGACCCATAAACTGCTGTCGGAATGCCCGGAACGCTACAGCGACGCCGTCACCCAGGGCATGCGCGACTTGCTGGGATTGCAGCCTGGCGACGCGCTGCCGGCCGACCAGATCGACGTCATCAAGATGGGTACGACGGTCGCCACCAACGCGCTGCTGGAACGCAAGGGCGCCCGCACTGCGCTGGCGATCACGCGGGGCTTTGCCGACCAGCTGCGCATCGGCTACCAGGACCGCCCGGACATCTTCGCCATGAAGATCGCGCTGCCGGACCTGATTTACGACGATGTCATCGAGATCGACGAACGCATCGGCGCCCACGGCGAAGTGCTGGCAGCACCGGATGAGGCGGTGCTGCGGCGCCAGTTCCAGAGCTTGCGCGAACAGGGCGTCGACGCGATTGCGATCGTGCTGATGCATGCTTACCGCTATCCGCAACATGAACGCCGCCTGCAGGCGCTGGCACAGGAAGCGGGTTTTACGCAGATTTCCGTCAGCCACCAGGTCAGCCCGCTGATGAAAATCGTGGGCCGGGGCGACACCACGGTGGTCGATGCCTACCTGTCGCCCGTGCTGCGCGATTACGTGTCCCGCGTGCAGTCGGAAACGGGTGACGTGCGCCTGATGTTCATGCAGTCGAATGGCGGCCTGACGGAAGCGTCGCGCTTCCAGGGCAAGGATGCGATCCTGTCCGGCCCGGCGGGCGGCATTGTCGGCGCCGTGAAAAGCTGTGAAGCCATCGGCCTGAACCAGGTTATCGGCTTCGACATGGGCGGCACGTCGACCGACGTGGCGCATTACGACGGCGCTTATGAACGCGTGTTTGAAACCGTGGTGGCCGGCGTGCGGGTGCGCGCCCCGATGATGCACATCCACACGGTGGCGGCGGGCGGCGGTTCCGTGTGCAGCTTCGAACACGGGCGCTTCAAGGTGGGACCGGAATCGGCCGGCGCCAATCCAGGCCCGGCCAGCTACCGCAAGGGCGGCCCGCTGACGGTCACCGATTGCAACGTCATGCTGGGCCGCATCCAGCCGGCGCATTTCCCCCGCGTGTTCGGCCCGAACGGCGACCAGCCGCTGGATGTGGACGTGGTGCGCCAGCGCTTTACCGAACTGGCGGACAAAATTGCCCGCGAAACCGGCACGGTATTGACGCCGTCCGCCGTGGCCGACGGCTTCCTGTCGGTGGCGGTCGACAACATGGCGCAAGCCATCAAGTCGATTTCCGTCGAGCGTGGCTACGACGTCAGCAACTACGCGATGTGCTGCTTCGGCGGCGCCGGTGGCCAGCATGCGTGCCGCGTGGCCGACGTGCTGGGCATGACGCGCATCGTGATCCATCCGTTTGCCGGCGTGCTGTCCGCGTTCGGCATGGGCCTGGCCGATATCCGCACCATGCGCGAAGCGGCGGTGGAACAGGTGCTGTCCGACGCCACCCTGGCGCTGCTGGCACCCACCATGGCCGGCCTGGCCCGTACCGCCACGGCGGAACTGGCGGCGCAGCAGGTGCCGCTCGACCAGATCAAGGTCGAACTGTGCGCCCGTGTGAAATACGAAGACAGCGATTCCGCCTTCGTGATTCCGTTCGGCCACGATGCCGACATGCGGGCCGCGTTTGCCCGCCAATATAAAGCCCGTTTCGGTTTCGTCATGGAAGACCAGCCATTGGTGATCGAATCCGTGTCGGCCGAAGCGATCGGCGCGGGCGACGGCGCCGGCTTTGCCATCGACGTGCCGTCGGCCGACGTGACCAGTACCGGCAGCGATGCGTCGGACATGGTGCAAAGCTATGTCAATGGCGAGACCATGGCGATTCCGCTGCACGTGCGCTCCGCGCTGGCGGTCGGCGATGAAGTGGTGGGCCCGGCCCTGATCCGCGAACAAATCGCCACCACCGTGGTTGACGCGGGATGGACCGCCACCGTGCTGCCGGATTACACACTGTCGCTGCAGCGCACCGGCATGGCCGGCAGCGCGCACCGCATCACGACGGCGGTGCACCCGATTCACCTGGAAATCTTCAACAACCTGTTCATGGCGATCGCGCGCCAGATGGGCACGACCCTGGAAAACACGGCGTATTCCGTCAACATGAAGGAGCGGCTGGACTTTTCCTGCGCCGTGTTCGACCGCCACGGCAACCTGATCGCCAACGCGCCGCACATTCCCGTGCACCTGGGCTCGATGAGCGACAGCGTGCAGTGCGTGATCCGCCAGCATGCGGGCAAGATGGCGCCGGGCGACGCCTACGCATTGAACGTGCCGTACAACGGCGGCACCCATTTGCCGGACATTACGGTCGTCAGCCCCGTGTTTGGCGCCGACCGCGGCCCGGGCGCGCAACCCGTGTTTTATGTGGCGGCGCGCGGCCACCATGGCGACGTGGGCGGCATCACGCCCGGTTCCATGCCGCCCAACAGCACCACCATCGACGAGGAAGGCGTGCTGCTCGATAACGTCAAGATCGTCGAAGGCGGCGTGTTCCTGGAGCCGCTGGTGCGCAGCCTGTTCGGCGCGGGTCCGTGGCCGGCCCGCAATATCGACCAGAATATCGCGGACCTGATCGCCCAGCTGGGCGCGTGCGAAACCGGCGCCAACGAGTTGCTGAAGGCCGTCGGCCGCTATGGCGAAGACGTGGTGCTGGCCTACATGCAGCACGTGCAGGACAACGCGGAAGCGGCCGTGCGCAAGGCCATCTCGAACCTGCGCGACGCCAGCTTTGCCTATGAAATGGATGACGGCGCCGTGCTGAAAGTCCGTCTGGCCATCGACCACGCCAGCCGCAGCGCCACGGTGGACTTCACGGGCACCAGCACGCAGCGTCCGACCAATTTCAACGCGCCGCTGTCGGTCTGCAAGGCCGCCGTGCTGTACGTGTTCCGCACGCTGCTCGATACGGATATCCCGATGAACGAAGGGGTGTTGAAGCCACTGAACCTGATCGTGCCGGAAGGCTCGATGCTCAATCCCCGCTATCCGGCCGCCGTGGTGGCGGGCAACGTGGAAGTGTCGCAATACGTGACCGATGCGCTGTACGGCGCGCTGGGCGTGATGGCGGCGTCGCAGGGCACGATGAACAATTTCACGTTCGGCAACAGCGAGCACCAGTATTACGAAACCATTGCCGGCGGTTCCGGCGCGGGACCGGGTTTTGACGGCACGTCCGCCGTGCAGACGCACATGACGAATTCGCGCATGACGGACCCGGAAGTGCTGGAGTGGCGTTTCCCGGTGCTGGTGGAAACCCATGCGATCCGGCGCGGCAGCGGCGGCGCGGGCAAGCACACGGGCGGCGATGGCGCGCTGCGCCGCATCCGCTTCCTGGAAAAGATGACTGCCAATATCCTGGCGGGCCACCGCCGCATCGCCCCGTTCGGGCTCGATGGCGCACAACCCGGCGCGCTGGGACGCAACTGGGTGGAACGCGGCAATGGCGCGGTCGAGCACTTCGGCGCCACCCACACGGCCGACATGGAAGCGGGCGACGTGTTTGCCATCGAAACGCCGGGCGGCGGCGGCTACGGCAAGATTTGACATAGCAATGCAGTAAAGCAGTAAATCAGTAAATCAGGCGGGGTTGTGCCAACCCCGCCATTCCCTCACTTTCCGATACTTATAAAAAATGAAAAAAACTATGCTTGCGCTCGTGCTGGGCGCATCGGCGGGAGTCGTTGCATCTTCGGCAACTGCACAAACCAATGTCACGGTCTATGGCGTGGTCGATATGGCCATCGTCCGCGAATCCGGCGGCGCGGCTGGCGCCGTCACCAAGCTCACCAGCGGCGTGGCGTCCGGTTCCCGCCTGGGTTTCAAGGGCAGCGAAGAATTGGGCAATGGCCTGTCCGCCATCTTCCTGCTGGAAAACGGCTTCCAGGCCGATACCGGCGCCATGGGGCAGGGCGGTTTGCTGTTCGGCCGCCAGGCCTATGTCGGCCTGCGCAGCGATGCGGGCACGCTGACGCTGGGGCGCCAATACACGCCGCAATACCTGGCGGTGGCGGTAGCCGATCCATTCGGCTCCGGCATGGCTGGCGACACGAAAAACCTGATGACGGCGACCGGTAACAGCGCCAGCCGCATGGACAATTCCGTCAAATACCAGTCGCCTGCCGTCGCCGGCTTCAGCGCGGAAGCCGTCTATGGCGCGGGCGAGGTGGCGGGCGATTCGGCCGCCGGCCGCCAGTTGGGCGCAGGGCTGTCGTACGTGCGGGGGCCGCTCACCATGAAACTGGCGCACCACCACCGCGACAACAATACCGCCACCGTGAAAAACCTGGGCAGCGCGCGCAATACCGTGGCCACCGCTGTTTATGACGCGGGTTTCATGAAGGCGCACCTGGCCTATGGCGTCGACGAAGGCGTCAACAGCGCACTGCCGCGCAACAGCGCCAGTCCGTATGGCGTCGCGGTCACCCCGTCGACCGACAGCCGTGTGCTGCTGCTGGGCGCCACCGTGCCGTGCGGGCAGCACGTGTTGCTGGCGTCGTGGATCCACAAGGACGACCGGACCAGCCGTGACCAGGATGCCACACAACTGGCGCTGGGTTACCGTTATCTGTTGTCAAAACGCACGGATTTGTACTTGGCGGCAGCCCATATCCGCAACCGCAACGGCGCCGCATATACTGTGGGCAGCGCGATCGAAGCCGGTACAGGCAATCGCGCCGTCAACCTGGGGATGCGTCACAACTTCTGAGGACAACGTCGAATAAAAGGGGAGCGACATGGTACAACGCAGGCAAATTCTTGCGGCCGGTGTATTGGGCACTTTATTGGTGACTGCCGGGAGCAACGTGGCATGGGCCGCGGAAAAGGGCACGGCCGATGAAGCGGTGGCGATGGTCAAGCGGGCGGCCGAATTCCTGAAAAAGAATGGCAAGGACAAGGCGCTGGCCGAGTTCAACAACCCGAAGGGCGCCTTTATTGAAAAAGACTTGTACATCTTTGCCTTCGGCGCCAACGGCGACGGTGTCGAACTGGCCAACGGCGTCAATCCCAAGCTGGTGGGCAAGAACGTGCTGGAAATGAAGGATGCCGACGGCAAGTACCTGATCAAGGATATCCTGAAAATCGGCATGAGCAAGGAGGGGAAAGGCTGGATTGATTACAAATGGCCTAACCCCGCCAGCGGCACGCTGGACGCCAAGCGCACCTACATCGAACGGGTCGAGGATGTGATCCTCGGGTGCGGTATTTACCGCTGAGCCCGTGCCTGGCGCCTGGCTGCAATTAGGGCGCCAGACTCAGTGACGGCGCGCCTGCTTCTTGCCGCCGCCCGCGCCTTCGCCTTTCTTGGCTTTGGTGTGGCTGGCGGCGTCCTTGCCTGATTTCTTGGGCTCCTGTTCCGCCGACGCCCGGTTACCCGTGGCGTCGGACTGGCGGTTTTGCGTGTTTTGCTTAGGCATGGTGATTCTCCGATTGAGGTGGAAGATGCCTTGTATCTTAGGCCGATGGCGGCCCAGGCCTGTCAGTGCATAACGCTTGCTGCTGTAGGACGGCTCCCTGCGGGCCCTGGCTAGGCTGTTGGCGCGATCCGGAAACCATTGCCTGGCAATGCCGCGTCCACCTGTGTCACCTGCACGTCGTCGACCCGCGCCGCCGACGGTCCCTTGCGGGCCCACGCGACGATCTGGTCAATGGCGGGCGCCGCGCCTTGCACGCACGCTTCCACCGTGCCGTCGCGCCGGTTGCGCACCCAGCCCGCCAGTCCCAGTTCGGTGGCATGGTTGGCGAAGGCATAGCGGTAGCCTACGCCCTGGACCCGTCCCGCCACCACAATCCGCATCGCCATGGCAGCCTCCTATTTCACGAGTACATACTGGCCCGGCGCGTCGTCCAGCGCCGGATACACAGGCGAGCCCATGGCGGGCGGCGTCACGGGGCCGCCGGAAAGCCCTTGCAGCCACGCCAGCCATGCCGGCCACCATGAGCCTTGCTGTTCCGGCACCGCGCCGGCCCAGGAGTCGGGATCCGTATACGGCATGCCCTGCATCCGCGTGCCCAGCCGGTAGTGGCGGTGCGGGTGGCCCGGTTCGCTGATGATGCCGGCATTATGGCCGCCGCTCGTCAGGACGAACGTCAGTTCCCCGCTGGTCAGGTTATGCAGTTTATAGACGGAGCGCCACGGCGACACGTGGTCCGTTTCCGTGCCCACGCAAAACAACGGCGCGCCGATATCGCTGAGGGAGACCGGCCGGCCGTCGACCGGATAGCGTCCTTCGCTGAGCCGGTCTTCCAGGAACAGCCAGCGCAAATACTGGCTGTGCATGCGGGCCGGCATGCGCGTGGTATCCATGTTCCACGCCATCAAGTCGTTGATGTCCGTGGTTTCACCGAGCAGGTACTGGTTGATCATGCGCGACCACAGCAAATCGTAGGAGCGCAGCATCTGGAACGCGCCCGCCATTTGCTCGGCTTTCAGGTAACCGGTTTCCGCCAGTTGCGCTTCGATCAGGCTGACCTGGCTTTCATCGATAAACAGGCCCAGTTCGCCCGGCTCGCTGAAGTCCGTCTGCGCGGCAAACAAGGTCAGCGATTTCAGGCGCTGGTCGCCGCCGCGCGCCAGCGCCGCCGCGCCGATGGCGGCCAGGGTGCCGCCCAGGCAATAGCCGGCCACGTGCACGCGCGCGTCCGGCACGATGTTGCACACGGCATCGAGCGCGTCGAACATGCCGCGCTTCAGGTAATCGTCCATGCCGAGGTCGCGGTCGGCCGCATCGGGGTTTTTCCACGAAATGCAGAACACCGTGTGGCCCTCGCCAACCAGGTAGCGGATCAGCGAATTGCGGGGCGACAGGTCGAGGATGTAGTACTTCATGATCCAGGCCGGCACCATCAGCACCGGTTCCGGATGCACCTGTCCCGTGGCGGGGCTGTACTGGATCAGCTCCATCAACTCGTTGCGCAACACCACCTTGCCCGGCGTGATGGCCACCTGCCGGCCCGGCACATAGTCTTCCAGGCCCGGTTGCGGGCTGTCGCCGAGTTTGCGCAGGGTATCGGCGGCCAGCGCCTGCGCGCCCCGCCCGACATTCGCGCCCCATTCGCCGGCCGTGCGTTGCAACACCGTGGGGTTGCTGAACCACAGGTTGCCGGGCGACGTCACATCCAGCCACTGGCGGGCCAGGAAAGACAGCACATCTTCATGGTGCTGGCTGACGCCCCACACGCCCCGCACCGCCTGTTCCCACCAGTGCTGGCGCAGCAGGAAGGTCTTGCGCCACACGTGGAAGGGCCAGTTGCGCCATTCCGGCGCGGCAAAACGGCGATCGCGCGACGCCGGCGTTTCCTCACCCACGGGTTGCAGCATCGCCGCGGCCAGCTCGACCGTCTCCTGCCAGGCCAGCCACGCCAAGTCCATTTGCCGGCCGGGTGACAGCGCCAGATGGCTGGCCCAGTCCAGCGCCGCCAGCCGTATGGATTCCGGCGACAGCGCATGGCACTGCCGTGCCCACGCCGCGTGCACGTGCGGATCGAGCGCCTGCGCCATGGTGCGCGACGCGGCGGGTGGAGTCGTTGTGAGCATCGATGTTCCCCTTTGCGCGGAAATCACATATGATTCACAAATTAACTTAAATACGTAAAAACTGTATCAATAATTCCAGGCCAACCCTAACGGAACCGACATAATGAACGAATATCAGGATATCGTGGTAGAACCCGCCACCTCCGGTGTGCAAGTGATCCGCTTCAACCGTCCCCAATCGAAAAACGCGTTGCGCAATGCGACCTTGCGCGAAGTGGTGGCGGCGCTGGCCGTGGCCAATGACGACGCTGGCGTCCGCGCGGTGGTGATCACCGGGGGCGACGAGATTTTCGCCGCCGGAGCGGACATCCATGAAATGGCGGCGCTCGACGCGATTTCCGCCGCGCGCGACGTGCGTCCCCAGTACTGGCGCGCCATCGCCGGCTTTTCCAAACCCCTGGTTGCCGCCGTCAATGGCTATGCGCTGGGCGCCGGCTGTGAAATGCTGATGCATGCCGATATCGTGGTGGCAGGCGAATCGGCCCGCATCGGCCAGCCGGAAATCAATCTCGGCGTGATCCCTGGCGCGGGCGGCACGCAGCGCCTGGTGCGCACAGTGGGCAAGCCGCTGGCCATGAAAATGGTGCTGGGCGGAGAAATGATTTCCGCCGAACGCGCGCTGGCGGCGGGACTGGTCAGCGACGTGGTGCCGGATGGCGACGTGATGGCGACGGCCATGGCGCAGGCGCAGCGCATCGCGCAAAAGTCGCCGCTGGCGGTGGCGCTGGCCAAGGAAGCGGTATTGCGCTCATTTGAAATGCACCTGGAAGCGGGCTTGCAGTTCGAGCGCAAATCGTTCTCGCTGCTGGCGGCCAGCGATGACCGCAAGGAGGGGATTGCGGCGTTCCTGGAAAAGCGTACGCCGAATTTCCACGGCAAATAAGCCGCCCCACGGATTTCAAGGCAACGACAAGTTTAGCTGCGCGGCCTGACGCCGGCCAGCAATGCCCCCGCGCTCAATACCAACAGGCCCGCCAGCAAATACAGCGCCACATCCATGCTCCCGGTGGCTGTCTTGATCTGCCCGATGGCCCACGGCCCGGCAATGCCGCTGGTAATGCCCACGCTGGAAATGAGGGCAATGCCGCCGGCGCGGACCGGCGCGGGCAGGTACGCGGTGGGAATCGCCCAGAAGATCGGCAACGCGGAAAAGATCAGCGCGGTGGCCAGCGACAGCAAGGCCAGCGCGGCGGCCAGGCTGCCCGGATGTGTCGTCAACAGGCCCAGCGCCATCGCGCCTCCCAGTGCGCACACCGCGAAGCATTCGCGGTGGCGCGCCTTGCGGTCGGCCATGCGGGCGATCACCAGCACGCCTATGGCGCCGATCGCATTGGGAATCACTGAATACAGGCTCACCTGCACCACGTCGCGCACGCCGAAATCGCGGATCATCAGCGGCATCCAGAAACTCAACGTCAGCGACGCGCAGGTCAGCGCGAAATAGACGAATGCAAACAGGTAAATGCGGGGATTGGACAGCGCGCCGGACAGGCCGTGGTTGCCGCCGCCGGCCGGCCCGGTGGATAATTCATCCGACAGGTTGGCCGCCAGCCGCGCTTTTTCCGGCGGCGACAGCCATGCCGCTTGCGCCGGGCGGTCATCCAGCCAGACGTGGGCAATCACGGCCAGCAGCAGCGCGGGCGCGCCTTCGATGGCGAACATCCACTGCCAGCCTTTCATGCCCAGCACGCCGGCCATGTCGCGCATGATCCAGCCGGAAACCAGCCCGCCCAGCACGCCCGCGACGGCAACGCCGGCAAAGAAATACGACAGCACGGAGGCGCGGCGCAATGCCGGATACCAGTATGTCAGGTACAGCACGATGCCGGGAAAAAAGCCCGCTTCAAACACGCCCAGCATGAAGCGCAGCGCATAGAACTGTGCAGGCGTGTTCACCATCGACATGCAGACCGACGCCGCGCCCCACAGCAGCATAATGCGCACGAAGGTCTTGCGGGCGCCGAATCTTTCCAGCAGCAGGTTGCTGGGCACTTCGAACAGCACGTAGCCCATGTAAAACACTGCCGCGCCCAGGCCGTACATGGCGTCGGAAAAGCCCAGGTCCTGCTTCATTTGCAACTGTGCGAAGCCGATATTGATGCGGTCCAGGAACGAGATGACGTAGCAGACGAACAGGAACGGGATAATGCGCAGCGATACCTTGCGGTAGAGCGCGTGGTCCTGGGCGGAAGGTTCGGCGGCGGCCAGCGGCTGCGCGCCGTGGCGGGGATTGACGGTGGTGTGCATGGCTTGTCTCTTATCGTTTGAATGGAACGGCGCGGTGGCCGGCGATAAGATGGTAGGAGCACCCCGGTTATGTGCAAATAGCGTGCATCTCATAGCCAATATGAACCGCGTTCATATCGGCTATTCCGGCAGCGTGTCGAACACGTCTTTTACCAGCTTGCGCAGCCAGGAATTGGCGGCATCGTGGTGGAAGCGCGGATGCCAGTGCTGCCGGATCGCGAACGGGGGCACGCTGACGGGCGTTTCCACCATGCGCACGCTCTTGTAGCCGGCGAACTTGGTGGCCAGTTCGCGCGGCACCGTGGCGATCAGGTCGGGATTCTGCTCGATGATCATGGGCACGGTCAGGAAATGCGGTGTGGTCAGGTAGACGCGCCGCTGGCCCGCCAACTGGTCGATAATCGCGTCATAGCCATCTTCCCGGCGCCCCGACAAGGACACGACGATGTGTTCCATTTCCAGGAATTGGTCCAAAGGAATCTGTTCGCCGATGCGGCGGTTGCGCCGGTTGACGATGGTGACGAACGAGCGGGTAAACAACTGTTGCTGGAATAATCCTTCCGGTACCGCGTGCAGGGAACCCAGCGCCAGGTCGGCTTCGCCCGATTCCAGCACGCCGGGAATTTGCCGCATCGGCACCTGCAAGGTGCGCAGCGTGCAACCGGGCGCGGTTTCCCGCAGCCGCGTTATCAGGCGGGGCAGGAAAATCAATTCGCCCATATCGGTCAGGCACAGTGAAAAAGTGCGGTGCGCCACGGCGGCGTCAAAACCCTCGCGCACCAGCAATTCGCCCCGCACCGTGCCCATGACGGCCAGCACGGGCGCGCGCAACTCCAGCGCTTTCGGTGTCGGCTGCATGCCGCCGCCGGTTTTCATGAACAGCGGATCGCCGAAAAACAGGCGCAGGCGCTTCAGCGCATGGCTGACGGCGCTCTGCGACATGGCCAGTTCCTCGGCCGCGCGGCTGACGTTGCCGACGCGGATCAGGGCGTCGAATACCGGCAGCAGGTTCAGGTCCAGTTCCGTATTATGAAGAGGATTCATAGTTTTAATGAATGACTAGCGATTTACACATAATACGCCAGGCCGTATCGTTTTGCTTGCCGACACAATGGATCGGAAACACATCAGGAGATAGCATCGTGGCAGAAAAAAAATTCGCATCGCAGGCCGACCTGGAAGAAAAAAAGACCAGCTTCATCAAGTTATCCGACAATGCATATGCCTATACGGCGGAGGGCGACCCGAATTCCGGCGTCATCATTGGCGACGACAGCGTGATGGTGATCGACACCACGGCCACCCCGGTGATGGCGCAGGCGCTGATCAGGCATATCCGCAGCGTGACGGACTTGCCGATCAAATACGTGGTGCTGTCGCATTACCACGCGGTGCGCGTGCTGGGCGCTTCGGCCTATTTCAATGAAGGCGCCGAGCAGATCATCGCGTCGCGCGGCACCTATGAACTGATCGTCGAACGGGGCGAACAGGACATGCAGTCGGAAATCGAACGCTTCCCCCGCCTGTTCGCCGGCGTGGAATCGGTGCCGGGCCTGAGCTGGCCGACCATGGTGTTCGAGAAGGAAATGACGATCTTCATGGGCAAGCTGGAAGTGCGGCTGGCGCATATCGGCATGGGGCACACCAAGGGCGACACCATCGCGTGGATTCCATCGCAAAAAATCTGCTTTTCGGGCGACCTGGTGGAATTCGACGCGGCGGCCTACACGGGCGACGCCCAGCTCGAAGAATGGCCGGCCACGCTGGAAGCGCTGCGCGCGCTGGAACCGCAAAAGCTGGTGCCGGGACGGGGACCGGCGCTGGTGACGCCGGAACAAGTCAATGCCGGTATCGATTACACGAAGGATTTTGTCACGACCCTGCTGGGCAGCGCGAAAGAAGCCGTGAAGGAAGGGCTGGACTTGAAAGGCGCCATGCGCCACGTGCGCTCGAAGATGGATCCGAAATTCGGCCACGTGTTCATTTATGAGCATTGCCTGCCGTTCGACGTGACCCGCGCCGTCGATGAAGCACAGGGCATCAAGCACCCGCGCATCTGGACCGCGCAGCGCGACCAGGAAATGTGGCATGCGCTGCAAGACTGAGGCCGGGACTGAAGGGGAGGATGACATGGATTATCAACACCAGACATTCGATTACACCGCCGCGGCCGGCTCGGGCAAGGGCGGCCACCATCCGGTCGTGGTGGTGGGCGCCGGCCCGGTCGGCCTGGCCACGGCCATCGACCTGGCGCAGCAGGGCATGCCGGTATTGCTGCTCGACGACGACAACAAACTGTCGGTGGGTTCGCGCGCCATCTGTTTTTCCAAGCGCACGCTGGAAATCTTCGACCGCCTGCACTGCGGCCGGCGCATGCTGGACAAGGGCGTCAGCTGGAACGTGGGCCGCGTGTTCATGCAGGACCAGCCGGTCTACAGTTTCGACCTGTTGCCGGAGCAGGGGCACCAGTATCCGGCTTTCATCAACCTGCAGCAGTATTACGTGGAAGGGTACCTGTACGAGCGGGCGGCCCAGCTGGATAACCTGGAAATCCGCTGGTCCAGCAAGGTCACGGGGCTGACGCAGTACGACGGCCATGTGGAACTGGCCGTGGCGGCGCCGGACGGCGATTACGCGGTGCGGGCATCCTACGTGGTGGCGGCCGATGGCGGGCGCAGCACCATGCGCGGTTTGCTGGGGCTGGAAAGCCATGGCCGAACGTTCCGCGACCGCTTCCTGATCGCCGACGTGAAAATGACGGCGGACTTCCCGTCGGAACGGTGGTTCTGGTTCGACCCGCCATTCCACCGGGGCCAGTCGGTGCTGCTGCACCGCCAGCCCGACAACGTGTGGCGCATCGACTTCCAGCTGGGCTGGGATGCGGACCCGGTGGCGGAAAAAGAACCGGAGCGGGTGATCCCCCGCATCCGCGCGCTGCTGGGCAAGGACGTGGACTTCGAGCTGGAATGGGTATCGATCTATACGTTCTGCTGCCTGCGCATGGATGCGTTCCGCCATGGCCGCGTGCTGTTCGCCGGCGATTCCGCGCATGGCGTGTCGCCGTTCGGCGCGCGAGGCGCCAACAGCGGCGTCCAGGACGCGGAAAACCTCGCGTGGAAACTCAGGCTGGTGCTGGAAGGCCGTGCGCCGGACAGCCTGCTGGACACCTATGCGCGGGAACGGGAATATGCGGCCGATGAAAACATCCTGAACTCCACGCGGGCCACGGATTTCATCACGCCCAAGAGCGATGTGAGCCGCCTGTTCCGCGACGCGGTGCTGCGGTTGGCCAGGGACCATGACTTTGCGCGCAAGCTGGTCAACAGCGGGCGCCTGTCGCTGCCGTCGACTTACGTGGATTCCGCGCTGAATACGGCGGATACCGATGCATTTGCCGGCGGGCTGCGTCCCGGTGCGCCGGCGGCCGATGCCCCGGTCACCATGGGTGGCGAGGCGGACTGGTTGTTGCGCAACACGGGCGGCGTGTTCACCGGGATTTACTTTGCCGGTGCGGCGGACGATGCGGAGGCGATGCGGGGCTTTGCCGCGCTGGCCGACAGCGGCGTGCCGGTGCGCACGGTGATGGTCGCGCCGCGGGGGCAGGGCGGTAACGGCGTGTTCGAAGACTGCGAAGGGCTGGCAACGGCCCGCTATGACGCCCGGCCCGGGACATATTACCTGCTGCGACCCGACCAGCACGTCTGCGCCCGCTGGCGCACGTTCAGCGCCGGCCAGGTACGCGCCGCGCTGGCCCGCGCCACCTGCAACGAACAATCCAAGGAGCTAACATGAGCCCGAGCGACAACCAGAAACTGAACCTGGCGCCCAACCTGTCCGATCCGGACGCCTTCTACGAAGCGCTGATCGACGCGCACCAGGACCTCAGCGCAGACCAAAGCAACATGTTGAATGCGCAACTGATCCTGCTGCTGTCCAATCACATCGGCTCCTTGCCCGTGCTGCGCGAAGCGTTCGCCATCGCCCGCGCAGACGCCACCCCGGTGGGGTCAGGCGTGAATTCGTGACGGGAATCCGTGGGGTCAGGCGTGCAATCGTGCATTCACAGCCTTCCCCACGGACGGGTAGCCTATAGGAGCCGTGCGGTACAAGGCGCCATGGCTTCAGATAGCGGATTGTGTCACCACTGTTTCCGCGCTGAGCCGGCCCGGGAGGCATGTAGGCATTCTGTCTCGACCGGTGGCCTCGCGGGGGCAGAATGGCGGTGCATCCCTGCGGTACAAGGGGCGGTGCGGGAATTGCCGGGGCTGCCGGGGCGTGCCGAATGCACAATTGCACGCCTGACCCCACGCCGGGAGCGCACGATTGCACGCCTGACCCCAAGGGGGGGCGTCAAGGGATTGCGACACCAGCCTGCGCCGCCTGCCGCAACGTTTCGGACGGCAGCACGCCGAACTGGCGCTTGTAGTCGCCGGCGAAGCGGCTTGGGTGGTCGTAGCCGCATTGGGCGGCGACTTCCGCGATGCTGGGCGGGTACTTGGTGCGGCTGGCGCCTTGATTGCGCAGCAGGCTGCGCGCCGCGTTCAGGCGCATCGCCTTCAGGTATTGCTGCGGCGACATATCCAGGCAATGCTCGAAATGGTATTGCAAGGTGCGCTGGCTCACGTGCGTGGCGGCGCACACGTCGGCAATCGTGAAATTCCTGTCCAGGTTCCTGCTCATGTAGCGGATCGCTTGCCGCACCACGCGCGCCTGGCGGTCGGCCGACTGCGGCAGCGGTACCGCTTCCTGCATGGTGCTCATGTTCAGCGCCAGCAGGATGTTGTTCAGCGCCGTATCGGCCAGCAGCGACATCGGCATGCTGGCCGGCCACGTGTCGTCGTTTTGCAGGATTTGCGACATCATCAGCCAGAAGTGGCGCAGCATCATGGTCGCCGCCGGCGCCAGCGGCACCACGTTTTGTGTCAGCGCCCGCTGCACCACGCCGTTGTAGCCGCCGTCCTGGCCGGTGAACATACTGCTTTCCATCGCTACGCCCAGTAATTGCGTGCTGCCTTCGGTACGGAAGTCGTATTCCCTGCCGCCTTCCATCACGATCAGCGACGATGTGCTGACGGTGCGGCGGTCCACCTGCAGCGCATTGTCGCGGTTCAGCACCAGGCCGAATACCAGGCTGTCCTCGGGCGGCACCACGCTCTCGTGCAGCGACTGGTTGGTCTGTTCGCCGACGATGGTGATGCGCGGGCCCTGCACGGTGGAGACGGTGCCGAGGAATTTACCGCAACTGAGCTGGCGGTATTCCTGTTCCCAGCCACGCAACATGTCCGATTGTTCGTCGATGTCCTGGCTGTGCCAGCGTTGGATGGTGGTGCGATCGGGTTGCATGGCGAAGTCTCGATATAGGTATGCGTGTGTATCGCCCGATGCTACCGCCATGCAAGCGACGGCAATATCCGGAATTCGCAATTCCTTATCCGTTTGTGGTGGCGCGGCCACGCAAAAAACCTGGATTATTTTTGCATTTTAGGCCAGTTGGCCTTGTTTTGACGCGGGACAGGCCGCTATTTCCTCGCTGCCCCGTCGTTCTCACCCCGTTTTCACCGCGCTTTCACCGCGCTTTTACCGTTTGCATCCGCGTTTCCGTTCCCACGATCTGCCGATTCCGGATAACGCCCATTTTCCCTGGCCCATACAGTTCGGTCATCGCAACAAACGATGGGAAATGAGCATGATGCCGAAATTACAAAATTGCGCGGGGCTGTTGCTGGCGGTACTGGCCAGTGGCGTGCACGCCGCGGAGTTCGAACCTGAGCGCCTGAAGGATGGCGTCTCGCTGCCGGCCGACATGCCGCGCCTCTACGTGTCGGACTTTTCGATCGGCCACTTGTCTGACGCCCGCGTCCACGTGCTCGATGGCCGCAACGGCAAATTCGCCGGCGTGGTCGACGCCGGCTATGCTGGCGCGTTCACGACGTCGCCGGATGGCAAGCGCCTGTACGTGGCCGCCACCTACATGACGCGCCACACGCACGGCGAGCGCCAGGACATGGTGGAGATCTACGACGCGGACACGCTGCGCATGGTGGGTGACGTGGCGATCCCCAACAAGAAGGCCCAGGCGGCCTTCATGCACAACCTGCTGCGCACGTCGTTTGACGGCCGCTACCTGTACGTGCAAAACGCGACGCCGGCAACGTCGGTGACGGTGGTTGACTTGCAGGAAAAGAAAGTGCTGGCCGAAGTGGCCAGCCCCGGCTGCTACGGCATTTACCCGTCGCAGACCGAAGCGCTGCGCATTTCCATGCTGTGCGGCGACGGCAAGCTGGCCACCGTGACGCTCGATGCGGCCGGCAAGGTGGCGCAACGGGCCGTGTCGCCCAAGTTCTTCGATGCGGGCGACGACCCGGTCTATGTGCCATCGCCGGCCCATGATGGCCGCAACTATTTCGTCACGTTCCAGGGCCGCCTGCACAGGGCGGATTTGCGCGGCGCCGAACCCGTGGTGGAACAGACCGTGTCGTTCGTCACGGAGGCGGACCGCAAGCAGGGCTGGCGCCCGGGCGGCTACCAGGCTTTCACGCTGGACCAGGCGCGCAACCGCCTGCTGGTCGGCATGCATCCGAAAGGGCAGGAAGGCACGCACAAGTTTCCCGCCCGGGAAATCTGGACCGTGGACCTGGCCACCGGCAAGCGCGTGGCGCGCACGCCATCGAAAAACGCCATTGCGCTGTCGGTGGCCGGCAGCGGCAAGACCCTGTATGCACTGAATGGCGCGACCAACCAGGTGGTGGCGTATGCGCTGCCGGCCATGCGTGAAAGCTACGTGTCCGAGCCCGTCGGCGAAGCGCCGCTGCAGGTGGATGCGCCATGAACGCCGATCCCGTAGTGGTCCTGCTGCCAGGCGCGTTCTTTGCACTGCTGTTCGGTATCGCCGCCACCCACAAGCTGCTGGCCTGGCGCGTTTTCCAGCAACAGGTGACCGATTACCGCGTGCTGCCGCGCGCATTGGGCACGCCGGCGGCCGCCGCGATTCCCGCGTTCGAGGCGCTGGTTGCCGCCGGCTGGCTCGACGGCGCAACGCGCGCCGCCGCCGCACTGGCGTCTGCGGCGCTGCTGTGCGCCTATGCGTGGGGCATGGCGTGGAACCTGCGCCGGGGCCGCGACACCATCGACTGCGGTTGCGGCGGCGCCGACGGCACGCAAGTGATCCGCTGGGCGCTGGTGGTGCGCAACGTCTTGCTGGCGCTGGCCGCCCTGGCTGCGCTCCCGCTGGCGGCGCCGGGCGGACTGGCGCGGCAACCGGGCTGGGTGGACTGGCTCAGCATCGACGCGGGTGCGCTGGTGTTGATGGGCACGTATATCGCGCTGAACCAGGTGCTGGCGAACTTGCCGCCGCAGCGCGTGCTGGATTAACGAATCAAGAATCGAAGGAGAGAAGACATGGAAACCGCATTGCTGGTATCGAATGGTTTGGTGTGGTGCGTGCTGCTGGCACTGGTGGCGATGGTGATCGCGCTGGCGCGCCAGGTGGGCGTGCTGTTTGAACGGGTGGCGCCGATGGGCGCGCTGGTGACGGACTCCGGTCCGAAAGTTGGCGAGGCTGCGCCGGCCATGGCGCTGCGCACGCTCGACAACGGCAGCCTGCAATTGCCGGGACCAGCGGGGGCGAGCACCTTGCTGTTCTTCCTGTCGCCCACGTGCCCCGTCTGCAAGAAACTGTTGCCGGTCCTGAAATCCATGCAGCGCGCGGAAAGCGGCTGGCTGCGCATGGTGCTGGCCAGCGACGGCGACACGGTGGAGCACCAGGCGTTCCGGCGCGAATACGGACTAACGGGCTTCCCGTACGTGCTGTCCGCGCCGCTGGGCATGGCTTACCGCGTATCGCGCCTGCCGTATGCGGTGCTGATCGATGCACAGGGCAACGTCAGCGCCAAGGGCCTGATCAATTCACGCGAACAACTGGAAAGCCTGCTGACGGCGCAGGAACTTGGCGTGGCGTCGGTGCAGGAATTCCTGGCGCCCGAACACACCCACGCGCATCACCACGGCCATCAACACTAAGGAGCAGCAACAATGTTTAACTGGTTCGACAAGCTGGCCGAGCGCCAGAGCCGCAAACTGGCGCAAACGGTGTCGCGCCGCCATGCGCTGAACCGCATCAGCCGCGCACTGGTGGGCGCCGCGTTCATCCTGCCGGTCTTGCCGTTCGACCGCAGCACGGCCCATGCCGCGCATGGCGGCGGCAAGGCCGATCCCAAGGCCGCCGCCGGCGATCCGACCGCCTGCGAATACTGGCGCTACTGCGCCATCGACGGCTTCCTGTGCTCATGCTGCGGCGGTTCGCTGACGCAGTGCCCGCCCGGCACCAATGCGTCCAAGGTCAGCTGGGTTGGCACTTGCCACAACCCGAACGACGGCAAGGATTACCTGGTCAGCTACAACGATTGCTGCGGCAAGACGTCGTGCGGCAAGTGCATGTGCAATACCAACCTGCGCGAACGCCCCGGTTATTCGATGGGCCTGCACAACGATATCAACTGGTGCATGAGCAACGACAACTCGATGTTCCACTGCACCACGGCGTCCGTGGTCGGACTGGCGGAGGCCTGACCATGCGCGACGTCATTCTCATGGCGGCCATGCTGGCCGCCGCAGGCGGGGCCGGGGCGCAGCAGGTCAGGGGCGCGGATATCTACAAATCCAGCTGCGCCATGTGCCACCAGGACCAGGGACAGGGAGCGGCCGGCGTGGCGCCGCCGCTGAAGGGCAGCCAGTGGGCCAAGTTGGCGCGGGTGCGCAATTATGCGCCCGGCGTGCTGCTGGCCGGCATGCATGGGCCGTTGAGCACCGATGAAGGCACGTTCAATGGCGTGATGCCGACGCAAAACCGTCTCAACGACGAGGAAATCGCCGCCGTTACCGCCTACCTCGTCAGCGATATCGCGGGCCAGAACGGGGCGCCGGTGGTTGTCGCCGCCGACGTGGCGGCGCTGCGCGCCAGGCCGCAGTCGGTGGCGGAATTGCGCGCGGTCCGCAAGCAGGCGCTCGCAAAATGATGCCCGCGCCCGCACGCTCCGTATCGGCCGCATTGGCCGCACTGTGCCTACTGACGTCCAGTCCGGGCGTGCTGGCGCAGCAAGCCCCGATGCAGGGCCGCTACGCCATGGCGTTGCCCTTGCATCCGCCCGGCGCCATGCTGGAATCGCACGGCGGCGCGGACGGGCAAGCCATCACGCCGCAGCGCGCCCGCACGCTGTACCGGCTGTATTGCGCCGGTTGCCACCAATTGGACGGCAGCGGTTCGCCGGCGTTCGGCATTCCCACCATGCGCGGCACCCTGGGCCAGTTCCAGCGCACGCCGGCGGGACGCGCGTTCCTCGTGCAGGCGCCCGGCGCGCGCAATGCCCGTATCACGGACGCGGAACTGGCCGCGCTGACCAACTGGGCGCTACGGGAATTTTCGGCCGCCACCTTGCCGGACGACTTCAAGCCCTACACGACAGAAGAAGTCGCCCGCTGGCGCGCCAATCCCCCGCTCGACGTGGCGGGGACCCGCGCCGCCATCGCGGCGGGCTTTCCCAAATAAACCGATCAACCAGGAGACCGACATGACCACCCTCGCAGAACACTTCAACTTGCAGCAACAGTACCGCCATTTCATTGGCGGCGAATGGACCGATGGCGGCAACGGCCATATCGACGTGGTCAATCCCGCCCGGGAAGAAGTCATTGCCCGCGTGCCCAACGGCGGCGTGGAAGAAATCGACGCGGCCGTGTGCGCGGCGCGGGCGCAGTTCGACGGCGGCGCCTGGTCCAGGCTGTCCGGCCCGGAGCGCGGCGCGCTGATGCTGAAGCTGGCCGACCTGGTCGAACGCGATGCGGAGCTGATTGCGCGCTACGACGCGCTGTGCATCGGCCGCCCTTTCGCGGAACCGCAAATCCTCGATTTGCCGAACGCCTTGCAGACGCTGCGCCACTTCGCCGGGTGGGCCGACAAGATCGAAGGGCGAACCATCCCGACTCCCGGCTATTTCGGCCGTCCCACGCTGTCGTACACGATCCGCGAAGCGGTCGGCGTGATCGGCGCCATCGTGCCGTGGAATACGCCGTTCATGATCACGTGCTGGAAACTGGCGCCGGCGCTGGCCACCGGTTGCACCATCGTCATCAAGCCCGCAGAGGAAACCCCGCTGTCCGCACTGCACCTGGCGAAGCTGGCGCAGGAAGCCGGTTTTCCTCCTGGCGTCATCAACGTGGTGACGGGCCGTGGCGCCGTGGCCGGCGCGGCGCTGGCCGTGCATCCGGGAGTCGACAAGGTGACGTTCACCGGCAGTCCCGTGGTGGGCGCTGAAATCATGCGCAACGCCGGTCCGCTGTTCAAGCGCGTTGCGATGGAACTGGGCGGCAAGTCGCCGCAAATCGTGTTCGACGACGCCAACCTCGATGCCGCGATCCAGGGCTGCGCCATGGGCCTGTTTTTCAACCAGGGCCAGGTCTGCGCGGCAGGCACCAGGGTGCTGGTGCAGCGCGGCGTTTACAACCAGGTGCTGCAAGGCTTGCGCGGCGCGGCCGAAAGCATCCGCGTGGGCGATCCGATGGAAGAGGGCGTCAACATGGGAGCGGTGGCCAAGCGGTCGCAATACGACAGCGTGGCGCGCTACATCCGCGCCGGCATCGAAGACGGCGCCACGCTGGTGACGGGCGGCGCGGTGGAAGGCGGCAAGGGCTGCTTCATCCGTCCGACGCTGTTCTCCGACGCCACCAACGACATGCGCATCGCCCGCGAGGAAATCTTCGGGCCGGTCGGCACCCTGATCCCGTTCGACACCGAAGAACAGGCGCTGGCCATGGCCAACGACAGCAAATATGGGCTGGGCGCGACCATCTGGACACAAGACATCGGCCGCGCCCACCGCATGGCGGGGAAGGTGCAGGCAGGCGCCGTCGGCATCAATGGCTGGGCGCCGATCGATGCGCGCCTGCCATGGGGCGGCGTCAAGACCAGTGGCCTGGGCCGTGAACTTGGCTACAGCGGCATCGAAGCCTGCACGGAAGAGAAAGTCATCACTGTCGTTTTGTAATCCTTGTCATATACATAACCATTCGAATTCGGGAGAGCATCATGTTGAAGCGAGCAAATTGGGCCGGTGTGGCGTGCGCCATGCTGGCGGGGACGGCTTCGGCCGCATCCGTGCAAGACCTGGGCACTACGCTGACGCCATTGGGCGGTGAAAAAGCCGGCAACGCGCCGAAGACCATCCCCGCCTGGAGTGCGGATACGGTGCAAACGCCGGGCTGGAGCAACGGCAAATACCGCAAGGATTACTTCAAGTACAAGGATGACAAGCCGCTGGAAGTCATCGACGCCGCCAACGTGGACAAGCATGCGGAACACCTGACGCCGGGCCAGGTCGCACTGTTCAAGCAAATCAAGGGCTACAAGATGGAAGTCTATGCGAGCCACCGCTATTGCAGCGCGCCGGACTTCGTTGTCGACAATACGAAAAAGAACGCGGGTTTCGCCAAACTGGGGGCGGACGGCTGGAGCCTGGGCGAAGCCAACGTGCCGGGCGTGCCATTCCCCTTCCCGCAAACGGGCACGGAAGCCATGTACAACGCGAAGATGCGCTACCGTGGCGTGGGCATTGAATACAAGCAGGTCACCACGGCGGTGTCGCCGCGCAAGGGCAGCACGGAATGGATCCGGGCGGGATCGGAGCAGACCATGTTCTTCCCCTGGGGAGCGAAGGGCAGCAACAAGCTGAGCGCCTTGCCAGGCGTCGAGTATTACACGTACTTCGCCTATTCCACGCCGGCCGCGCTGGCGGGACAGGCGCTGGCCGTGACATTCTTCCTGAACCAGCCGTCGTCGGAAACGTTCTATTACTTCCCGGGCCAGCGTCGCGTGCGTCGCATGCCGGCCTATGCCTACGACGCGCCGCAAATCGGCATGGAAAACCAGTACACGCTCGATGAGCCGTTCGTCTTCAACGGGACGCTGGACCGCTTCGACTGGAAACTGGTGGGCAAGAAGGAAATCTACGTGCCGTACGCGTCGTTTGGCGCCTACAACGCGCAGGCGAAATTCGAGGACGTGGCCAAGGACGACAGCATCGCCCCCGGAGCGCGCCGCTATGAGCTGCACCGCGTGTGGGTGGTGCAGGCGTCCGTCAAGGCGGGAACGCGCCACTCCGCGCCGCAACGCACGTTCTATATCGATGAAGACAGCTGGAACCTGCTGCTGGCGGACGATTACGACGCCCAGGGCAAGCTGTGGAAGCACCGCGAGGGCTACCTGATTCCCGTCTATGAAACCGGCACCTGCGATGTTTCGGCGTTTGCGCAATACAACCTGGCCGAAGGGCGCTATGTGTTCGACCTGCACGCCGTCGGCGCCGGCAAGGACATGACGTGGGTCACCGATGCGAAAGCCGGCCCCCGGTTCAAGTCCAGTTTCTACAGCGCGGACAGCCTGCGCTCCATCAGCGAACGATAAGCGGAGAGGCAAGCGATGATGATGACTATTCGAAAAACCGCCATGGCGGCGGCCCTGCTGTGCGCCGCTTCCGCCCAGGCGATCGAGATCAAGGGCGAGACGGTCAGCGGCAATTTCGATTCCACGGTGTCCGCCGGCATCGGCGTGCGCGCCGGCAACCCGGCCTGTTCCGCCGTGATCGGCAGCTTTGCCGGCAGCTCGTCGCCGATGCAGCCCACCGGACCGGGCGCGCCGGCCGGTTGCGCCGACGTGTTCAGTTCCTACAATGACCAGGGCAACCTGAATTACGGGAAGCACGACCGTTTTACGACGTACCTGAAAGGGACGCACGAGTTGCTGCTGAACTTCCCGGAAGACGTGAAATTCATGGGCCGTGTCAGCTGGCTGCGCGATTTTTCGGCCACCCGCACCACCGGCATCGCCAGCGGCGCGGGGACGCCGGCGCCGTTCGGCGACGATGCGCGCGACGACCTGCGCCAGAAAGTGCGCCTGCTGGACCTGTGGGTGTCCAAGTCATTCACGGCCGGCGACGAGCGCGTGCGGGTCCGCTTGGGCAACCAGGTGGTGAACTGGGGCGAAAGCCTGTTCCTGCCGGGCGGCATGAACCAGACCAACGCCGTGGACCTGATGCGCCTGGCCCAGCCGGGTACGCAATTGAAGGAAGCCGTACTGCCGGCGCCGATGCTCAATGTCGCGTCGGGGCTGGGCCATGGCCTGTCGCTGGAAGCCTACGTGCAGCAGGGATGGAACGGCAATTACTTCCCGCCGGTTGGCAGTTACTGGTCGACCGCGGCGGTGGGCAAGAGTTCTGCCGATTACGGTGTGCCGGTCAACGGCAATCCCCGCAACAGCGGCCAGTATGGCGCCGCGCTGCGCTACCAGCCGGAAGGCACGTCGCTGAACCTCGGCCTGTATGCGATCAACTACCACGACAAGTCGCCCGTGCTGGTGACGTCGGGCACGTCCGGCAGCGGATTTGCCTACCGGTACCTGGAAGACCGTAAATTGCTGGGCGTATCCGCCAATTTCCCGCTGGGGAACTGGGCGATCGGCTCCGAAGTGAGCTACCGTCCGCGCGACGCGGTGGCGCTGAACACATCGGCGCCGGGACTGGCCGACAATGCATTGACGCCGGCCTTTGGCGTGCGCGCCTGCCTGGCCAACGGCAATTGCTACGTGGAGCAAAAGAAGGTGCAGGCGCATTTGACGGGCTTGCTGAGCCTGACGCCGGGCGACCATGGCGCGTTGCTCGATTTGCTGGGCGCCAGCACGGGCACGCTGCTGGCCGAAGCGGTATTGATCCGCTATCCGGACTTGCGCCGGACTTACCAGGGCGTGCCGGTGGCGGCGGGCGGCTGGGGCTGGGGCTATGACACGACGGCCAATGCCGACGCCACCGGCCCCGGCGTGCCTGCCGCCGTGGGCAGCCGCACGTCGTACGGCTACAACTTCGACTTCAGCTGGGTCTATGACGGTACCGTGATCCCGGGCTGGCAAGTGGTGCCGGAAGTGTACTTCTTCCATGCGGTCAAAGGCCGCACGCCCAACATGATGGCAACGTTCATGCAGGGCGCGAAGTCCGCCAACTTCGTGGTGGGCTTCATCAAGAACCCGGCCACGTGGCAGGTCAGCATCAACTATGCGCGGTTCTGGGGCGGCTCGTCCGTGTTTGACCAGCCGCTGCGCGACCGCAGTTTCATTGGCGCCACGGTGTCGCGCAACTTCTGAAGGGTGGCGGTATGAAGCGATTCTTTTCCTTGCGCACCATCGAAGAGCTGGTGTTTCGCTGGCGGTTGCCGATCCTGGCGGCGCTGCTGCTGTTGACGGCGGCCATGGGGTGGTTCGCATGGCAATTGCGGATGGATGCCGGCTTTGAAAAACAAATGCCGGCCAGCCACGAGTATGTGCAAACGTTCCAGCAATACCGCAACGACGTGCTGGGAGCCAACCGCCTGAACGTGGTGCTGAAGGCGCGCAAGGGTTCGATCTGGACCAAAGCGGGCCTGGCGCGGCTGAACGACGTCACGCAAGCCGTGATGTTCCTGCCGAACATTAACCGGCTTGGGGTGCAGTCGCTGTGGACGCCGAACACTTACGTCAACGAAATCACCGAGGAAGGCTTCCGCGCCGACCCGGTGATTCCGGGGACGGTGACGCCGGCCAGCCTGGATGCGGCCACTATCGCGCAGGTGAAACAAGCCGCGCTCAATGGCGGCTTTGTCGGCACGCTGGTGTCGAAAGGCCAGGACAGCGCCATGGTGGTGGCGGAAATCAGCGAATTCGACGCGCAGGGTAACAAGGTCGATTACGTCGCGTATAACCGCTTGCTGGAGCAGCAAGTCCGCATGAAGTTCGAAGATGCGGACTTCGAGGTGCAGATCATCGGCTTTGCCAAGCAGATCGGCGACGTGGCCGACGGGGCGGCCGGCGTCGTGCAATTCTGCATCGTCGCGCTGATCCTCACAACGCTGGCCGTGTACTGGTATTGCCGTTCGGTTCCGTTCACGCTGTTGCCCGTATGCTGTTCGCTGGTGTCGCTGGTCTGGCAATTCGGTACGCTGCGCCTGATGGGTTATGGACTCGACCCGCTGGCCGTGCTGGTGCCGTTCCTCGTGTTTGCCATCGGCGTGTCCCATGGCGTGCAGCAGATTAACTACATCATACGGGGCATCGCGGCCGGCCATGACTGCGAACACGCGGCCAAGGCCAGTTTCAGGGGCTTGCTGGTGCCGGGCGTGCTGGCGCTGCTGACGGCGTTCGTCTCATTCGTGACCCTGGTGCTGATCCCGATCCCCATGGTGAAGGAACTGGCCATCACGGCGTCGATCGGCGTCGCGTACAAGATCGTCACGAACCTGGTGATGCTGCCGCTGGCCGCGTCGTTGCTGAAGGTCGGCCCCCGGTATGCGCGCCACGCCATGCATTTGCAGCAGGAGCGGGGCCACTGGCTGCGGCCATTGTCGCGCGCCGCGCAGCCCCGCGCGGCGGCCGGGATTGCCGTGGCGACGCTGGCGCTGCTGGCGTGGGCGGCCTGGTTCAGCCACGACCGGCTGGTCGGGACCTTGCAGCCGGGCGCGCCGGAATTGCGCGCCGACGCCCGCTACAACCTGGACGCGAAGTCGATCGCCGACAATTACGCCACGGGCCTGGACTGGCTGACGGTGGTATTGGAAACACCCGCCAATTCCTGCGAACAGGTGCAGTTCGGGCGCTACCAGGATGGTTTCGATACGGCCATGCGCAGCGTACCGGGCGTGATGTCGGTCAGTTCCTTCGCGGGACAGCTGAAGGTGTACAACGAGGGTTATAACGAAGGCAACCCCAGGATGTTCACGGTGCCGCTCGATCCCGCCAACTATGCGGCGCTAGGGGTCGAAGTAGGGCGCGTGCGCGGCTATGTCGGCAAGGATTGCGCCATGCTGGCCAGCCACCTGTACCTGTCGGACCACAAGGCCGCCACCATCAACGGCGTGATTGCGGCAGTGCGGGCCTACCGCGACGCGCACAAGCTGCCCGGCCTGAAGATCCGCCTGGCGGCAGGCAATGCCGGTGTGCTGGCGGCGGTCAACGATGAAGTCGAGAAGTCCGAGTTGCCGATGATGTTGTATGTCTATGGCGCGATTGTCGTTCTCGTGTTTGCCGTGTACCGCGATTTGCGCGCCGTGGTGGCGTGCTGCCTGCCGCTGACGGTGGCGACCTTCATCGGCTACGCCTTCATGAAGGAGTTGCAGATCGGCCTGACGGTGGCGACCCTGCCCGTGATGGTGCTGGCGGTCGGCATCGGCGTCGATTATGCGTTTTACATCTATAGCCGGCTGCAAATGCACCTGGCCCACGGCGAACCGATTGCCGTGGCGCTGGAAAAATCCATTCAGGAAGTCGGCATCGCCACCATCTTCACGGCCATTACGCTGGCCATCGGCGTGGCGACCTGGTCGTTCTCCGCGCTGAAGTTCCAGGCCGATATGGGCAAGCTGCTGGCCTTCATGTTTATCGTCAACCTGGTGATGGCGATGACGGCGTTGCCCGCTTTTGCCGTGCTGCTGGAACGCATGTTCCCGCGCAAGGCGCCCGTGAAACTCAGCGCCGCGCTGCAACACTGAAAGGAATATGACGATGAAAACCTTGAAACTGGCGGCGCTGGCGCCCCTGTTGGTGACGATGCTGGCGTCGTCCAACGCGGCCGCGCTCCAGCCGGCGCGCGCCGACGCCCATGCGGCGCAGGCCATGATGCTCGACGCCACGCGGGCGGGCCGGCGCATCGTGGCCGTGGGCGAACATGGCTATGTGCTGATGTCGGACGATGACGGCGCGACGCAGCGCCAGGCGCGTGCCGTCCCGGCCGACATGACGCTGACGGCGGTCTCGTTTGCCGATGCGCGCCATGGCTGGGCCGTCGGCCATGGCGGCGTCATCGTGCACACGGCCGATGGCGGCGAAACGTGGTCGCTGCAGCGCCAGGACGCGGCGGCGGACCAGCCGCTGCTGACGGTGTATTTCCGTGACGCGCAGCATGGCTGGGCGGCGGGACTGTGGTCGCTGCTGCTGGCCACCAGCGATGGCGGCAAGACGTGGCGGCAGGTGGCGCTGCCGCCGCAGGACGGCGGCAAGCGCGCCGACTTGAACTTGCTGAAAATCTTTCCGTCGCAGGGCGGCCAGCTGTTCATCGCGGCCGAACGGGGCATGGTGTTGCGCAGCCGGGATGATGGCGCGTCGTGGCAATACCTGGCGACCGGCAGCAAGGCGTCGCTGTGGAGCGGTACGGCGGCCGGCGGCCACACGTTGCTGGTGGCGGGACTGGGCGGACGCATGCTGCGCAGCACCGACGATGGCGCCAGCTGGGCCGTGGTGGATGCGGGCACCGCCGGCTCCATCACACAATTGCAAGCCGACGCCGGCAGCGTCTGGGCCAGTTCGCTCGACGGCAGGTTGCTGCGCAGCGCCGATGACGGCCGCACATGGGAAACCGTCGGCGCCGCCGGCGAACCACTGACGGCCATCGCCGCGCGCACGGGTGGCGCCTACCTGCGGTACACGCGGCGCGGGCTGGCGAAATGACGCGGACCGGTCTGGCAAGCTGGCGTGACGCCGGCATACGCACGCGGTTGCTGGTGTTTTCCTGCATCTTCACGCTGTGCCTGGCGGTGCTGGGCGGACTGGGCATGGCTGGGGGGCGCCAGGCGTTGCGCAGCATGGAGGCGATCTACCGCAGCGATGCGCGCGCCATCGAACTGCTGGCCGATATCCGCGGCAACATGCTCGACGCCGTGGTCACGTCGCGCATGATGCTGGGGGCGCCGGAGCGCCGCACGGTGCTGCTGCAGACGGCCAACGGCTTCATTGGCCAGGCGGAACGCAGCCTGGCCGGCTACCGCGCGATACCCCGTACGGCGGAGCTGGCGGCGCTGGCGGACCGGTATGACACGGCGCTGGCCGCCGCGTTGCAGGAGACAAAACGCCATGCGCTGGCCGGCAGCACGGGTGACGAAGCCACCGTGGTGGATATTGAAGCCCGTATCGATCCGGTGTGGGATGCTTACATGGCGGCGACGGAAAAGCTGGTGGCGGCGCACAAGCTGCTGGCGGAAGGGCGTTACCAGGACAGCGTGCGCTTCTTCGACTGGCTGACGGCGCTGACCGCCGCCTGCATTGCGGCAGGGGTGGCGCTGGCGGCTTGGCTGCACCGCAACTTTGTCCGGTCGCTGCTGGTACCGCTGGAGGCGGCGGTCGGCAATTGCGAACGTATCGCCGCGGGCGACTTGCGGGCCCGGCTTCCTGCGGCTACCGGGCGGCATGAAGTGGGGCGGCTGGTGTCGGCATTCAGCATCATGCAGCGCGACTTGTCGCATACGGTATCGGCCGTCAAGGACGGCGCGCGGGAGGTCAGCGACGCCACCCGCGGCATTGCCGGCAGCGCACTGGAACTGTCGTCGCGCTCCGAGCGGCAGGCCGCCGCGCTGCACGGCGCGGCCGAACACGTGCAAGCCATCGCGGAAAGCGCGTTGCGCAATGCGGCCAGCGCCGCCGAAGTGCAGGCGCTGGCGCGCCAGGCGGGCGCGGTGGCGGAAGAGGGCAGCCACGCGGTGGCGCGGGTGGTGTCCACCATGGCGCAAATACAGGGAACGGCGCGCCAGGTGGGAGAAATCGTCACGGTGATCGAGTCCATTGCTTTCCAGACCAATATCCTGGCGCTCAACGCGGCCGTGGAAGCGGCGCGGGCCGGCGAGCATGGACGGGGCTTCGCCGTGGTGGCCGGCGAAGTGCGGGAACTGGCGCAGCGCTCGGCGTCCGCCGCGCGCGATATCGGCCAGTTGCTGGGGCGCTCGGCGCGCGAAGTCTCGGCCGGTTCCGCCATTGCCAACGACGCGGGCGCCACGATGGCGCGCATGCTGGCGTCGGTCAGGCAGGTGGCCGGCATCGTTGGCGCCATAGCCGGCGCGTCGCAAAGCCAGTCAGCCGGCATTGCCAGCCTCAGTCTCGCGGTGGCCGACATGGAAGACGCCACGCACTGCAACGCGGCGCTGGCGGAACAGGTGGGCGCGGCTGCCGGCGTGCTGGCCGAACAGGCCGATGGCCTGGCGGCGGCCGTGTCGGTGTTCCAGCCGATGACCTCGCAGCCGCGCGATGCGTTGCGGCTCGGCTGAATTTGGTACACTCCGTCCTTTTTGCTGCTGGAACTACCATGGCGAACCCGCCCGACCTGCCCGAACTCCGCGCCGTGGCGCTGGAATGCCTGTTGATCAACGACCCCATGGCCAAGGGCGCCGCTGTCGCCGCCATGAACGATACGGTGCAAGCGGGCGCTTATACGCTCGATACCTGCGCCGCCCTGCAAACGGACGCGGCGATCCCGGGCCGTCCGGCGCGTCCCGAACTGGTGGCGCCACGCCTGGTGGGGCACCGCTCGATGGCGACCGTCGAAGGGCGCGCCATGCTGGTGCATGCGCTGGCGCATATTGAATTCAACGCCGTCAACCTGGCGCTCGATGCGCTGTGGCGTTTCCCGGACATGCCGCAGCAGTATTACCACGACTGGCTGCGCGTGGCGCGGGAAGAGGCGTATCACTATTCGTTGTTGTCCGCCCACCTGGAAACGCTGGGTTTCCGCTATGGCGATTTTCCGGCCCACGGCAGCCTGTGGGAAATGGTGGAACGCACCAAAGGGGATGTCCTGGCCCGCATGGCGCTGGTGCCCCGTACGCTGGAAGCCCGGGGGCTGGACGCGATCCCGTCGCTGCGCGCAAAGCTGGCGCAGGCCGGCGACCAGGCGGCTGCCGCCATCCTCGACATTATCTTGCGCGACGAAATCGGCCACGTGGAAATCGGCAACCGCTGGTATTTCCACATGTGCCGCCTGCGCGGCGTGGCGCCGGCGCCGACGTATGCGGAACTGGTGGAGCAGTACAAGGTGAACCTCAAGGGGCCGTTCAACGTCGATGCGCGCATCGAGGCCGGCTTTACGGAAGAGGAATTGCGCAGCTTTGTCTAGGCGGGGAATCCGGTTATCATCGTGTTTTTGATAGCAACTTTGCAAGGCGGAGGTGCAACATGGTCGATAAGCGGGTCGTAGAACCAGCCAAAACAGTGGTCAAGCATGTCAGCGGCGCCGTCAATGAGACGGCGGTGTTACTCAAGCAAAGCGGCCCGCTCGCGCCGGGCAGCGGCCTGGCCAGCGGCGTGCTGGCGTTTTCGCTGGCGTTTCTCAGCTTGCTGGGTGTGGCGGCGTTTCACTTTCCCCAATACCTGACGACGCCGGAATTGCGGCGCGAATACGATCCGGACGTCATCCGCCACATCATGTTTGCCGCGCTGGTGATTGCCGGTTCGATCAGCCTGCTCAACGTGCTGTTCAAACGCGAGCGGGCGCTGAACGCCATCGCAGGGCTGATGGTGATCGGCGCCGTGGCGGCCGGCGGTTCCCACGTGCCGGTCAACGATTTCCCCGACCATACGCCGTACATCGGGCTGGACTGGTTCATCCTGGATTTACTGGGTTCCACCGTGATTTTCGCGGCAATCGAAAAGCTCTTCCCGCTGTATAAGGGGCAGTTGCTGTTCCGGCGCGAATGGCAGACCGACATGGTGCATTTCGCCGTCAACCATTTCATCGTGGGACTGGCGCTGCTGACGGTGAACTTCGCGATCCACCGGCTGTTCGGCTGGATGGTCAACGATACCGTGCACGGATTCGTGAAAGCCATCCCGTTCATCCCGCAACTGTTGCTGTGTATTTTGGTGGCGGACCTGGTGCAGTACTGGACGCACCGCAGCTACCACGAAATCCCGTTCCTGTGGCGGTTCCACGCCGTCCACCATTCGGCCAAGACCATGGACTGGCTGGCCGGATCGCGCCAGCACATCCTGGAATTGCTGTGCACCCGCGTCGGCGTGCTGGGCGCACTGTACGTGCTTGGCTTCGACAAGGAAGTCATGGACGTCTACATCATCGTGGTCGGTTTCCAGGCCGTGTTCAACCACGCCAACGTGCACCTGCCATGGGGGCCGCTGAAGTACATCATCGTCACGCCGGACTTCCACCATTGGCACCATTCGTCCGACGACGTGGCGATCGACCGCAATTACGCCGCCCATTACGCCTTCCTGGACCACCTGTTCGGCACCGCCATCAAGGGCCAGAAAGGCTTCCCGGAAAAGTACGGTGTGCAGGGCGACTACATGCCGGACGGCTTCATCAACCAACTGCTGTTCCCGTTCCGTTCGCAAAAGTAAGCGCCGGCTGGCGGCGGTCCGCCAGCCGGTACAGGCCGCGCCACAGCGTGTGGTTCAGCGCCACCACATAGATGCACATGACGGCAATTCCCAGCGCCAGCCGGGGCATGTCGCCGGCGTCCGTCATCTGGCGGATATAGCTGCCCAGGCCGTGCGCCGTCACCGTGGTATCGCCCCAGTTGATGTATTCCGCCACCACGCTGGCGTTCCATGAACCGCCGCAGGCCGTCAGCATGCCTGTCACGCAGTGCGGCGCCACGGCGGGCAGGTAGACGCCGCGCCAGGTTTGCCAGCGCGTCAGTCCCGCCACCTGTTTTTCCGGCAAGGTCGCCGCGCCCGCCATCACATTGAACAGGATGTACCACTGGGTACCGGCCACCAGCAGCACGCTGAGCCAGATGTCCGGGTTCAGGCGGAACGTGGCCAGCGCCACGGCGGCCAGCGGGAACAGCAGGTTCAACGGCAATGCCGCCAGCCACTGCGCCGCCCCCTGCACGATTTTCGTGCGGCGCGGCCGCAGTCCGGCCCAGATCGAGAACGGCACCCAGAACAGCGACACCAGCGCCACCGGCACCAGCACCCGCAGCAGGGTCAGCAATCCCAGCCACGCGACGTGGGCGGTTTCGCGCCAGCCGCATTCCGCTTCGATCAGGGTGGCGCAGGCGGACAACGCCCATGCCGCCGCCACGGCGCAGGCGAATCCGGCGGCCAGCGGCGCGAACTTGCGCAGGTGGCGCATGGCGGCGCGCGGCGTATTCCGTTGCGTGCCTTCAGCATGGGCTGCATGCTTGCCGGCCCAGCGGGCCGCCGCTTCCCCGGCAGTGGCAGGCGGCTGGCTGTACCAGCCCGGCATGCCGGCCAGTCCCCGATACAGGCTGCCGGCCAGCACGCGCGTCCAGGCGCCGCGCCGCACCCAGTTCATCAGCCACGTGCGCCGTTGCGTGGTGTTGCCCTGCATGCGCGACGTCCATGCCAGCAGGGGACGGAACAGCAACTGGTCGTACAGGACGATTCCCGCCAGCATCGCCAGCATGGCCCAGGCAATGGCGATCATGTCGCGCTGTTCGATGGCGGCGGCAATCCAGGCCCCGATACCCGGCAGGCGGATGTCGCGGCCCGCGACGGTGATGACTTCCGACGCGACAAGGAAAAACCAGCCGCCCGACATCGACATCATCATGTTCCACAGCAGCGGCTGCGCGCCATGGGGCAATTCGATGCGCCAGAACCGCTGCCAGCCGTTCATGCGCTGGCGCCGCGCCGCGCGCTGCAAGGCCGGCGGCACGGTGCGGATCGAGTGATACAGGCTGAACGCCATGTTCCACGCCTGGGAGCTGAAGATCGCAAAGATCGCCGCGCATTCGGCGCCCAACACGCTGCCCGGGAACAGCGCGATGAACGGCGCCACGGCAATCGCCTGGAAGCCCAGCACAGGCACCGATTGCAGCACGTCCAGCAGGGGCAGCAGCGCCTTGCCCACGCGCGGATAACGGTTGGCCGCGACGGCAAACGCAAACGTGAACAGCAGCGAACAGCCCAGCGCGGCAAACATCCGCAGCAAGGTGCGCAGCAGGTAGTACGGCAAATGGTGCGGCGCCAGCGCCACGGGGGCGCTGGAAGCCAGCGGCGCCGCCATTTGCACGGCGCCATACATCGCGGCAGCCAGCAACGCCGCCAGCAATGGCAGCAACGCCAGGTCGTAGCGGTTGGGCCGTACGGCCGCCGCCTGAACAGCAGGATTGAACAGCATGAGACCTCCGTCGGTAAAGACGGGCGTCCCTTTGATGCACGCTCGCATGCAGGCCAGCCAGGGTGCTTCTGGCTAGCCGGTGTGATGTGTCTGGAAAGCGCGCCCCGGCAATGCCGGCGGCGTGGATGCCATCTTCCGCTCAGGGCGGTCGACAGCAGGGGAAAGGAATTCCTGCGGCGTTACGCCCGGGCGGGGCCGGAGTTCATCCGGCGACAACTGTCACTTGAACAAGTGCCCATGAAAGGAATTCCCAAAAATGAAAGTGCCCGAATTGTAGGCAGGCAATTGAGGAAGGTCAAGCTTAAGTTACAACTGGTTACGGGATGGGCTGCCTGGCAATCTGTAGAGCTGCATTAATCCGTTTAAGGGACGCAGTTTTGCTGAACTATCCAGTGTCGCCATGGGTGGTTGCCGGCAAGGATTTTCAGTCCCTGGTGGCTTGGTGCCGTGTCACTCTGGCGGCAACACCAGCAACGCCCGAAAATCATTGACATTGGTCCGCGTCGGCCCCGTCACCACACTGTCGCCCAGCCGCTGGAAAAAACTGTGCGCATCGTTGAAATCCAGCGCATCGCGTGGCCGCATCCCGGCGGCCCAGGCCCGTTCCAGCGTATCCGGCGTGATCACGGCGCCGGCGATTTCCTCCTGCCCATCGACACCATCGGTATCCCCGGCCAACCCGTATATCCCCGGCGTCCCCTGCAGCGCGATGGCGCACGACAGCAGGAATTCCACGTTCCTGCCGCCCCGGCCCTTGCCGCGGACGGTGACGGTGGTCTCGCCGCCGGACAGCAGCACACAGGGCGCCGCGAATGGCTGACCGTGCGCTGCCGTGTGCAGCGCCATGCCCGCCAGTACCTTGCCCACGTCGCGCGCTTCGCCTTCCAGGCTGTCGCCCAGGATGTACGGCGTGACGCCGGCATCCCGCGCCACGCGGGCCGCCGCTTCCAGCGCCATTTGCGGCGTGGCGATCATGTGCACTTCAGCCCGGGCCAGGCGGGGATCGCCGGGTTGGACGGATTCACCGGCGCCGCTGGCCAGCGCATCGAGGACGGCCGGCGGCGCGGCGATGCCGTAGCGGCGCAGGATCGCCAGCGCGTCGGCGCAGGTGGAATCGTCCGGCACCGTGGGGCCCGAAGCGACGTCGCGGGGATCGTCGCCGGGCACGTCGGAAATCAGCAACGTGACGACGCGGGCCGGATGGCAGGCGGCGGCCAGCCTGCCGCCCTTGATGGCCGACAGGTGGCGCCGCACGCAATTCATTTCCGAGATGGTGGCGCCGGATGTCAGCAGTGCACGGTTCAGTTGCTGCTTGTCTTCCAGGGTGATGCCGGGCAAAGGCAGCGGCAGCAACGACGAACCGCCGCCCGAGATCAGGCACAGCACCGTGTCGTCCGCCGACAGGCCGCGCACCAGCTCCAGCATGCGTTGCGCGGCATCCAGTCCCGCCGCATCGGGCACCGGATGGGCAGCTTCGACGATTTCGATGCGTTCGCACGGCGCGCCGTAGCCGTAGCGGGTGACCACCAGCCCCTTCAGCGGGCCGCGCCAGTGTTGTTCCACGGCCAGCGCCATTTCCGCCGATGCCTTGCCGGCGCCGATCACCAGCAGACGGCCTTTTGGCCGTTGCGGCAAGGCGGGCGGCACGCACAGCGCGGGCTGGGCGGCCGCCACGGCGGCGTCGAACATGCGGCGCAGCAGGACGCGTGGTTCCGTGTGCAGAGTGTTTGGCATGTTGCGCTCCATGATTCAGGCCGTCGCCTTGTGCAGCGCGACCGTTGCTGTCGCGGGCGCGGTTTCCACGGCGGGTTCGGCAGGGGTGTCGCCCGAATACAGCGCCTGCAATTCCTCGGCGGACGAACCGCCGTCAAGCACGCGGTGCATGCGTTCCCGATCAATGGCGCCGACCCAGCGGGCAATGGCCATCGTCGCCACGGCGTTGCCGATGGTGTTGGTGATGGCGCGGGCTTCCGACATGAAGCGGTCCACACCCAGCAACAGCACCATGCCGGCGACAGGGATCTTGCCCATCGACGCCAGTGTCGCGGCCAGGGTGATGAAACCGGAACCGGTGACGCCGGCCGAACCTTTGGAGGTCACCATCAGCACGCCCAACACCACCAGCTGGTCAGTCAAGGTCAGCGGGGTATTCGTGGCCTGGGCAATGAAGATGGCCGCCATCGTGTAATAAATGCACTGGCCGTCCGGGTTGAAGGTCACGCCGGACGGGATCACGAGGCCCACCACCGGCTTCGAGATGCCGACGTGTTCGAGTTTGCGCATCAGCTGCGGCACCACGGATTCGGAGGAACTCGTGCCCAGCACGGTGAAGATTTCTTCGCGGATGTAGCGCAGGAATTTGAACAGTGAGAAGCCGCACACGCGCGCCACCAGTCCCAGCACGACCACCACGAAGACGATGCAGGTGACGTACATGCATGCCATCAGCTGGCCCAATGACATCAGCGACGCCAGGCCGTATTTGCCGACCGTGAAGGCGATGGCGCCGAACGCGGCCAGCGGGGCGACGCGCATGATCATGCCCACCATCAGGAACATGCTGTTGCTGAACGATTCCAGGAAGTCGACCACGGGCTTGGCGCGCTTGCCCATGCGGGACAGCGCAATGCCCAGCATGGTGGCAAACACGAGGATTTGCAGGATATCGTTTTTCGCCAGCGACTCGACCACGCTGGTGGGAATCATGTTCATCAGGAAGTCGATGAAGGTGCCGCCCTTGGCCGCGGCCGCCGTGTAATTGCCGATGCTGCTGGTATCGAGCGTGCGCGGATCGATGTTCATGCCGGCGCCGGGCTGCGCGAAATTCACCACGACCAGGCCCAACAGCAGGGCAAAGGTGGACATCACTTCAAAATAGATCAGCGCGCGCACGCCGACCCGGCCCAGCTCCTTCATGCTTTCCATTTTCGCGATGCCCAGCACCACCATGGCAAAGATCACGGGGGCGAACACCATCTTGATGAGGCGGATGAACGCGTCGCCCAGGGGCTTCAGGTCGGCGCCGAGTTTGGGATAAAGCAGGCCGAGCAGGCCGCCGGCGAGGACGCCGATCAGCACTTGCACGTACAGTTTTCCGAAGAATTTCCTGGACATGATGTCTCCTTGTTTATTGATTGCGTTGATTGAGCCCCGCCGGGCTCTGTGGCCGGTCGGGGCATCGGCGTTGCTGGTGCTTATGCGGCCTGGCGCTGCGCGCCGTCCGCCAGCCATGCGCACACGGCGTCGGTCACGTCGGCCGTGGTGGCCGCGCCGCCCAGGTCGCGCGTGTGCAGCGCCGGATTGGCGGTCACCGCTTCAATCGCCTGCATCACGCGCTGCGCGGCGCCCTGTTCGCCCAGGTGTTCCAGCAGCATGACGACGGACCAGAACGTGCCGACCGGGTTGGCCAGTCCTTTACCCATGATGTCGAACGCGGAACCGTGGATCGGTTCGAACATCGACGGATAGCGGCGTTCCGGGTCGATGTTGCCGGTCGGGGCGATGCCCAGGCTGCCCGCCAGCGCGGCGGCCAGGTCGGACAGGATGTCGGCGTGCAGGTTGGTGGCGACGATGGTGTCCAGGGTGGCGGGACGGTTGACCATGCGCGCGGTGGCGGCGTCGACCAGTTCCTTGTCCCATGTCACATCGGGAAAGTCGCGTGACACTTCCAGTGCGATTTCATCCCACATCACCATCGCGTGGCGCTGTGCATTGCTCTTCGTGATGACGGTGAGCAGCTTGCGGGAACGCGATTGCGCCAGCTCGAAGGCAAAGCGCAGGATGCGTTCGACCCCGACGCGCGTCATCATCGATACGTCGGTCGCCGCTTCGATCGGGTGGCCCTGGTGCACGCGGCCGCCCACGCCAGAATATTCGCCTTCCGAGTTTTCCCGGACAATTACCCAGTTCAAGTCTTCCTGCTTGCAGCGTTTCAGCGGGCCATCGATGCCGGGCAGGATGCGGGTGGGGCGCACGTTCGCGTACTGGTCGAAGCCCTGGCAGATTTTCAGGCGCAAGCCCCACAGCGTGATGTGGTCGGCGATGTCCGGGTCGCCGGCGGAGCCGAACAGGATGGCGTCCTTGCCGCGCAACGCATCGAGACCGTCGGCCGGCATCATGACGCCATGCCGGCGGTAGTAATCGCCGCCCCAGTCGAAGTTTTCGAATTCAAAGCGGAAACCGGCGCCGGCGGCGGCCAGCGCTTCCAGCACGGCGCGGCCGGCCGGGACGACTTCCTTGCCGATGCCGTCGCCAGGGATGGTTGCGATGTGGTAGGTCTTCATGGTGCGTCTCCTTCAGTGTTTGGGTGGGAAGTGAGTGCACTGTATCGGGTGGACGGCATTATAAATGGCCGCTAAACTCAATCCATTGTTAACCTGTACTTCCACAATCTTTCAACAATTGACGATGAGCAGCGGATTCCAGCCGGCCGAACTGGGCTTTTTTGTCACCTTGTCCACTTGCGGCAGCCTCAGCGGCACCGCGCGGGAACTGGGCATCACCACGTCGGCTGTCAGCAAGCGGCTGGCGCAAATCGAGGCGCGCATCGGCGTGCCGCTGGTGAACCGCACCACGCGCCGCATGGGTTTGACGCCGGAAGGGGAAGTGCTGTTGCAGCACGGACGGCGCATCCTCGACGAAATCGCGGACCTGGACCAGTTGCTGACGGCGTCGAAGGGCACGCCCAAGGGGCAGTTGCGCGTCAATGCGACGCTGGGCTTTGGCCGCCTGCATGTGGCGCCCGCGATTTCCCGCTACGTGCTGCAATACCCGGAAGTGGACGTGCAATTACAGCTGTCGGTGGACCCGCCCGCGCTGACCGACGACCAGTTCGATGTGTGCATCCGTTTCGGTGTGCCGGCTGATACGCGGGTACTGGCGCGCCGCCTGGCGCCGAACCGCCGCCTGCTGTGCGCGGCGCCGAAATATCTGGCGGCGCGGGGCGAACCGAAAACTCCGGACGATTTGCGCAAGCACAATTGCATCAGTATCCGCCAGGGCGACGAGGCGTATGGTTTGTGGCGCCTGTATTCCGGCCGCGAGCCCGACAAACATGCGGACGCGGTCAAGGTTCGGGGTAATTTGACCACCAACGACGGGGAAATCGCCGTCAACTGGGCGCTGGACGGGCATGGGATTTTAATGCGGGCTGAATGGGATATCGCGCGCTACCTGCAAACAGGGCGCCTGGTGCAGGTACTGCCCGGGTACCGCACGCCGGATGCGGACATTTATGCCGTGTTTCCGCAGCGGCACCAGTTGTCGGCGCGGGTACGCACCTTCGTGGATTTCATGACGGAGGCGCTGGCCCAAAAAATTCCGTAATCCGGTGCTTGACCTTCCAATTATGGTAAGGATTAACCTGATTTTGCTGGCTGCTGACAGCCCGCTTAACCTCAAGGAGATCACCATGAATTTCGTCAACCGCTACACCGCCCGTCCTTCGACCGCCACCGCCTGCACTTGCCGCGTCTGCCCCGGCGCGGGCTGCAACTGCGGCTGCGCCGCGCAAGCCCCGGCACACCGCTGCAGCTGCGGTCCGAACTGCGCCTGCGGCGAGAACTGCCAATGCAATGCCGGCACGTCCAGCCGGACCTGACGCCGGCGCGGCGCCACGGTATATGGCGGCGTAAGCTGCTATATACCGTGGGCACGGGCTGCGGCAAAACACCATTCCGCTATAATCGTCAGCCCGTCTTACCTCCCACGAAAAGTTAGCCATGAGTCAAGTCCAGCCTGAAATTTCCCGCGCCTTGCAAGCCGCCGCCCGTGTCCAGGCCATCGAGCCGTTCCGCGTCATGGAAATCATGAAGGCGGCCAGCGACGTGGCGAAGTCCGGTGTGGACGTGATCAGCATGAGCGTGGGCGAACCGGATTTCACGGCGCCGGAACTGGTGGCCGAAGCGGCAGTGCGGGCGATCCGAAGCGGCGCCACGCAATACACGGATGCATTGGGCTTGCCCGCGCTGCGCGAAGCGATCGCCGGCCATTACCGCGATGCGTTCGGACTCGATATCCCCGCGCGCCGCATTATCGTGACGGCCGGCGCCTCGGCCGGCCTGCTGCTGGCCTGCGCCGCGCTGGTATGCGACGGCGACGAAGTGCTGATGCCGGACCCCAGTTATCCGTGCAACCGCCATTTTGTCTCGGCGTTTGGCGGCAAGGCGGTGCTGCTCCCATCCGGCCCGGAACAGCGCTACCAGCTGACGGCGGAACACGCGGCGCAGCATTGGGGCCAGCGTACGCGCGGCGTGATCGTCGCGTCGCCGTCGAATCCGACCGGTACGTCGCTGACGGTGGAACAGATGACGGGATTACTGGCGGCCGTGAAGGCGCGCCACGGCTTTGCCATTGTCGACGAGATTTACCAGGGCTTGTCGTATGGCCAGCAACCGCACAGCGCGCTGGGGCTGGATCCCGATGTCATCACCGTCAACAGTTTTTCCAAGTATTTCAATATGACGGGGTGGCGCCTGGGCTGGCTGGTGGTGCCAGAGGCGCTGGTGGGCGTGATCGAGAAACTCGCGCAAAACCTGTTCATTTGCCCGTCGACCGTGGCGCAGCATGCGGCGCTGGCGTGCTTCCACCCGGATTCCATCGCCGTCTATGAACAGCGCCGCCTTGAGTTCCAGCACCGCCGCGACTTCTTCGTGCCGGCGCTGCGTGAACTGGGTTTCGGCGTGCCCGTAATGCCGGACGGCGCATTCTATGTGTATGCCGATTGCAGCCAAGTGCCGCACCTGGCGGCCGGCGACAGCACGCAATTCGTGATGGCCGTGCTGCGGGAAGCGGGCGTGGCTTTCGTGCCGGGCGACGATTTCGGCGTGGCCGCTCCCCGGCGCCACGTGCGGTTCTCGTACGCGACCGCCTATGACCGGATCGAGCAGGCGGTGGCGCGGATGGGCAAGCTGTTCGGCCGCTGACCGCGGCGGGTTTCAGGCGGTGTCTTTTACGCGCGTTCGCGGCGCGGCGGGGGCGCCGAACAGTGCCGCCACCATCGGATCGCGCCGGATCACGCAGGTCTTCACGCGTCCATAATTGGGCCGGTCGTCGGCAAGACGATGGATGCGATGGCCGTCGGTGGTGACGGTCACGCTCATGGACGGGCCGCGGTAGGCGGGAAAAATGCTCATCATTCATCTCCATTGAAAAGTGTCAGGCGGAGCGCAGGATGGCCACCGCGTCATCGCGCCGGCGCAGCCGCGCGTGGACGCGCAGGGCATGCGCAAGGTTGATGCACAATAGGCAGGCCGACAGGCAAAACATGGCCGCCGCCGGCCGCGCCAGCATTTCCGGGCGCACGCAAGCGCCCAGCAGCAGTACCAGGGCCGCCGCGTGAGTGTGGAACTGGCGCTGCACCCACGGAGCGGGAATCATGCTGGTCACGCTCGGCACGCTGCGGCAGCCTCCCTCAACTGTGTTTTGCAGGTGATACCAGACCAGGAACGGCACGATCTTGTACAGCATGCCGTTGATGGCGGAGAAGGCAAAGCCCGCCACCAGCAGCACGCCCAGCAACAGCGGCGTGCCGGTGGCCGATGGCGCGGCGGGCAGCACGCCCAGCACGCAGGCTGCCAGCAGGCTGGCGATGGCGGCATACCAGAACAGGGTGGTGGCTTCGGCTTTGGGCCGCTTGCGGCGCACCAGCAGCATGCACGTTGCCAGCCCGAACGCGGTGAAGCCGGCGGCGGCGGCCAGTGTGCCGCTGTGCGTGAAGGCGCGCGCGGCGCGGCCGGGCAGTCCGCTGGCCACCGACAGCACGACCAGCAAAATGAACAGCCAGGGCGTGAGGCTGCGCGTCATCCAGCCCGGATACAGCGCCGTCACCTGGAACATCGGCACTACCTGGTAGGCGACGCCGACGATCAGCAGGCCGGTCCATCCCAGCAAACCCCATGCCGCATGGACATCCGTCACATGCAGCAAGGGCAGCGGCAGCGTGCCCGGCCAGGCAAACTGGCTGGCCAGCAAGGCGCCCAACACGGTGGTCACGGCCAGCGCGGCCAGCGCCGTGCGGGTCGCCGCGACCATGGACGTCGCGCCTTCCGCATGGCGTTGCCACAGTGCGGCGGCGCACAGGCCCACCAGGCCGAACAAAGCCGGCGCAAGCAGGACCAGCGCAGCGGCAAACAGCAGCGGACGTTCCAGCAGGAAGGCGGCGGCCAGCGTCACGGCGCCCGCGCACAGCGCCGCGTGGGCGGCCGCGCCGGCACGGTGCCGCCCGATCGGGACGCCCGCCACGGAAGGCAGAATTTGCAGCAGGGATCCCAGCATGGCCATGCACAGGCAGCCCAGCGTCAGCAAGTGCGTGGCGGCCAGCATGGCGGATGTCCAGCGGCTGGCGAAGGCCGCCGGACCGGCCCATAGCAGCAATGCGCCGGCCAGCAGCGCAAACACCGGAGCGCACAGCAGGAAGCGCAGCGGCAGCGACAGCGGGGGATTATGGGAGAAAGTCAGGGAACGCTGCATGGGGATACCGCCTGGTGTCAGGCGGCGTCGCGCCAGATCAGCAACTGGTAGGTGCGGTCTTCCTGCCAGCCGCCGCTGCGGCGGAAATTGTTTTGCTCCAGCACGCGGAACAGCGGGTGAGGTTCGCGGTCCAGTTTGACCAGCAATGCGCCCTGCGGAGGCATCTCGTCGAGCGCTTCCAGGATGAACATCATGGGCTCGGGCGGCTCCAGGCCGGTAACGTCGATTTCGCGGGTCGCGCTGGGAAAGGTATTGGTGTGCATGGTGTGTTCTCATCCGTATTGACCTGAATTCATTGTCACATTCAGTCAAGTGTTGCTTCCTTGATCGAAGTCAAGGAAAGGCGTGATCGGCGCGGGGTACAGTGCGCCGTGCCAATTTGATGAACCCCACTCATGACCCATGTACCTGAATCCAACGCGCCGATCGAACTGGTTTGCCCGGCGGGCAGCCTGCCGGCGCTGAAAGCCGCCGTCGATCACGGCGCCGACTGCGTCTATCTTGGCTTCCGCGACGCCACCAACGCGCGCAATTTCGCCGGCCTTAATTTCGACAACGCCGCCATTGCGCAAGGCGTGGCCTATGCGCACCAGCGCGGGCGCAAAGTGCTGCTGGCGCTGAACACCTATCCGCAACCGGGCGCCGTGCAAGTATGGCGCGACGCCGTCGGCCGCGCGGCGCAGGCAGGCATCGACGCCGTGATCCTGGCCGATCCCGGCCTGATGCGCTACGCGTCCGAGCGCTACCCTGATTTGCGCCTGCACTTGTCGGTGCAGGGCTCGGCCACCAGCGCCGACGCCATCAATTTTTACCAGCGCCACTTCAACGTGGCGCGCGCCGTGCTGCCGCGCGTGCTGTCGCTGGCGCAGGTCGGGCAAGTGCTGGAGAACACCACGGTGGACATCGAAGTGTTTGGGTTCGGCAGCCTGTGCGTGATGGCCGAGGGGCGCTGCCAGCTGTCGTCGTACGCCACCGGCGAATCGCCCAACACCCATGGCGTCTGCTCGCCCGCGAAGGCGGTGCGCTGGCAGCCATCGCCGCAGGGGCTGGAGGCGCGCCTGAACGGCGTGCTGATTGATCGTTACGCCGATGGCGAAAACGCCAGCTACCCGACCCTGTGCAAGGGCCGCTTCGACGTGGCCGGCGAAACCTATTACGCGGTGGAGGAACCGGCCAGCCTGAACACGCTGGAACTGTTGCCGCGCCTGATGGCGATGGGCGTGCGCGCCGTCAAGATCGAAGGTCGCCAGCGCAGCCCGGCCTACGTGGCGCAGGTGACGCGTGTGTGGCGCGAGGCGATCGACCAGTGCCACGCCAATGCGGCCCGCTACAGCGTGCGCCCGGCGTGGATGGCGGAAATGAACAAGGTGGCGGAGGGCCAGCAGCACACGCTGGGCGCTTACCACCGCGCGTGGAAATGAGAGGAGCCATATGTTGAAACTGGCGCTGGGACCTTTGCTGTATTACTGGCCGCGCGACACCGTGCTGGCGTTTTATGAGGAAGCCGCCGCCAGCGCGGCCGATATCGTGTACCTGGGCGAGACCGTCTGCTCGCGCCGCCACGAGATGCGCCTGGCCGACTGGATGGGCGTGGCGGAACGGTTGCAGGCGGCGGGCAAGCGGGTGGTGCTGTCCACGCTGGTACTGCAGGAGTCCAGTTCGGACGCCGCCGCCCTGCGCCGCATCGTGCGCAACGGCCACTACCAGGTGGAGGCGGGCGACATGGGCGCCGTGCACCTGCTGTCCGGTGACGATGCGCCGCCGGGCGGTTTCATCGCGGGGCCGCACTTGAACATCTACAATCCGTGCACGCTGCACCTGATGCACGATCTTGGCGCGCGGCGCTGGGTGATGCCGCTGGAAATGGGGCGCGAGGGGCTGGCCGCCATCCTGCGCAAGCGCCCGGCCGGGATGGAAACCGAGGTGTTTGCGTATGGCCGCATGCCGCTGGCGTTTTCCGCCCGCTGCTTTACTGCCCGCAACCGCAATTTGCCGAAAGACGACTGCCGCTTCAGTTGCCTCGACTATCCGGACGGCCTGTTGCTGGAAACCCGCGAACACCAGCCTTTCCTTGTGCTGAACGGGATCCAGACCCAGTCGGCGCAGATCTATAACCTGGCCGCTGACGTGGACGACATGGCGGCGCTGGGCGTCGACGTGCTGCGTATCAGTCCCCAGGCCACCGGCACCATCGGCGTGCTGGCCGCGTTCGACGCGCTGCGGCGCGGCGGCCAGCCGGCCCCAGGCAGCCTGGCTGCGCTGGCGCCGGGCGTGGCGTGCAACGGTTACTGGCACGGCAAGGCCGGCCTGGAACAGGAGGCGGCATGAACCGCATTCCGTCCCAAGGCACGATGGCGCATCCCGGCTTTCCGCCGCCGCTGGCCGCGGTGCTGGGCCGCCTGCCACCGTATCCCGGCTCGATGCTGTTCGCCGCCGCCCTGAACCTGGTAGTGCGCCCCCACTTGCCGGACGACGTCAAGGCCAGCCTGCAGGGGCGGACGCTGCGCATCGCGGTCACGGACGCCCGCGTGGCGTTCGACTTTACGTGGCGGCAGGGCGGCTTTTGCGCGCTGCCGCGCGGCGCCGGAACCGACCTGGAAATCGCCGCCGGCGCGGGCGATTTCGTCGCGCTGGCGCGGCGCGAGGAAGACCCGGACACGCTGTTCTTCAGCCGGCGCCTGGTCATGTCCGGCGATACCGAGCTGGGATTGCTGGTTAAAAACACCCTCGACGCGATGGACACCCCGCTGCCGCAGTCGCTGCGCGCCGCGCTGTCGCACTGGCTGCGCCGGACCACTCGCTAAGGAGCCGCCCATGGCCAGCCCATTTCCGCTACCGCTGGTGTATTCGTGCTCGGGCTGCTCCAGCGCGGCGCAAACCGCCAACGCGGCAGCGCTGCAACTGGACCGCTATGGTGTGGCCGAGATGTCCTGCATCGCGGGCGTCGGTGGCGGTGTGCCGCCACTGGTCAGGCTGGCCCGTTCCGGGCGCACCATCGTCGCCATCGATGGCTGTGCGCTGGCGTGCGCCCGTGCCTGCCTGGCGCGGCAGGGCGTCGAACCCACCCATCACGTGCTGTTGCCCGACCTGGGCATCAGGAAAAAGTTCCACACGGATCCCGATCCACAACATGTTCCCGCCATCGTGCACGTGGTGGCGGGGCTGCTGGCGCAACCCGCCGTCAATGAACAGGAACCCTCATGAAGAATTTATCCATCGCGCTGCTGGACGCGCTGAAACAGCATGGCGCCCGCGCGCTGTTCGGCTTGCCGGGCGATTTCGTGCTGCCGTTTTTCCGCCACGCGGAGCAATCGGGCATCCTGCCCCTGCATACGCTGAGCCATGAACCGGGCGTTGGCTTCGCGGCCGACGGCGCGGCGCGCTACCTGGGCGGCCCCGGCGTGGCCGTGGTCACTTATGGGGCCGGCGCGCTGAACCTGGTGAACGCGGTGGCCGGGGCGTATGCGGAAAAAGTGCCGCTGGTGGTGATTTCCGGCGCCCCCGGCGCGCTGGAACGGGGCAATGGCCTGCTGTTGCACCACCAGTCGCGCACGCTCGATTCGCAACTGGCGATCTTCCGTGAAATCACGTGCGACCAGGTGGTGCTGGACGACGCGCGGCAGGCCCCCGCGCTGATTGCGCGCGCACTGCGCAACTGCCTGTCGCAGTCGCGGCCGGTGTATATCGAATTGCCGCGCGATATGGTCGATGCGCCCTGCGCGCCGGTGACTCCCCTGCCGCCACCAGCGTGGGATGCGGAGGCGGTGCAGGCATGCGCCCGCGAAGTGCTGCGGCGGCTGGCGGCCGCGGCCAATCCGCTGCTGCTGGTCGGCATTGAGATCCGCCGCTGCGGCGTCGAGCACAAGGTGGCGGAACTGGCGCGCCTCTTGCGGATACCGGTGGCGACGACCCTGATGGGACGCGGGCTGCTGGTCAACCAGGACGCGCCGCTGCTGGGCACTTATCTGGGCGTGGCGGGCGATGCGGAAGTGACGCGCGCGGTGGAAGAGTCGGATGCCTTGCTGATGCTGGGCGTGCTGCTGTCTGACACCAACTTCGGCGTATCGGCCCGTAAAATCGACTTACGGGGCAGCATCCTCGCGCTCGACGGGCAGGTCACGCTGGGCCACCACGTGTACCCGGCCATCCCGATCGAAGCCTTGCTCGATGCGATGCTGGACGAAGGCGCGCCGCTCGACCGCACGGCACCGCAGGGTCTGGCGCAGCCGGCGCCGTACGGCATGCCGGAAGACGGCGCGGCCATCGCGCCCGGCGATATCGCGCGCGCCGTCAACGATGCCTTGCGGCTGGCCGGGCCGATGCCGCTGGTGTCCGATATCGGCGACTGTTTCTTTACCGCGCTGGACATGCAGGGCGAAGGCTTGCTGGCGCCCGGCTATTACGCCACCATGGGCTATGGCGTCCCGGCCGGCCTTGGCCTGCAGGCGGCCAGCGGCCGGCGGCCGCTGATCCTGGTGGGGGACGGTGCGTTCCAGATGACGGGTTGGGAACTGGGCAATTGCGCACGCTCCGGGTGGGACCCGGTTGTCATCGTGTTTAACAACCAGGGATGGGAAATGCTGCGGGCCTTCCAGCCGGAGGCGCGCTATACGGATCTGGGCGACTGGCGGTTTGCCGCGATGGCGCCGATGCTGGGCGGCGACGGCTATCGCGTGCAGACGCGGGGTGAACTGGCGCGGACGTTGCGCCATGCGCTGGACAAGCGGGGGCGTTTCCAGTTGATCGAAGTGATGCTGCCGCGCGGCGCGCAATCGGCGACACTGGAACGATTCGTCGCCGGCGTGCGGCGTGGGCAGGCGCGGCCTTGAGATGAAGCTAGATGGCGTGCCGCGCCCCCCGCCGTGCGGTCACGCTTGCACGCCGTCGTCCCGCACGGAAAAACGCTTGAACAGGGTCGCGATGTCCACCACCAGTTGCGCATTGGGATAGCCCGGCATCGCCGCGGCGGCCAGTGCCTGGTCGCCGCAGCCGGTGGCGCGGAAGGTTTGCAGCACATAGTGTTCCACGCCCATCGCGGCCAGGCTGGCCGCCATCGACCGCAACGCGCGCGGCGGCAACAGGGTGGGATGCACCGTGGTGCGGCATTCGTAGTCGACGCCGCTGTCCAGGATCGCCCGCACGCAGGCTTCGGCCTGCGTGCCGCTGCCCGCCACCCCGGTCACGCCGGAATACGCGGCAAACGGCGCCTTGACGTCGAATCCCACCCAGTCCACCAGCGGCAGCACGGCTTTCAATCGATCGGGATAAATGCAGGCCGTGTGCAGGCCGATGCGGAAACCCAGCGCGCGCGCATCGGCGATCGCGCCGGGCAAGGCCGCGTCGGTGGTCGGTTCGCCGCCGGAAAAGACGACGGCGTCGAGCAGGCCGACGCGGCGCGCCAGGCGTTCCAGCAGCAGCGCCCACGGCAGCGGGCTGTGGCGTGGCCGCTGCTGCAGGTGCGGATTGTGGCAATAGCCGCAGCGCCACGCGCAGCCCTGCACGAACACCACGGCCGACAACTGGCCGGGATAATCGGTTGCGGAGAACGGAGTGTAGCCGCCGACGATGAGGGCGCCGCCTTCCATGTCAGCGCCGGCCCGAAGGCTGTTCGCGGAAGGCCACGCGTTCGTGGAATTCCCCCTTCTTGCCGGTGTTGAAGGAGGAAACGGGGCGATGGTAGCCCATCACGCGAGTCCAGATTTCACAGGGCTGGCGCTCGGAGTCGTCCAGTTTCACGGCGGCGGATAGCGGGGCGGGGCGTGCGGTCATCATATTCTCCTTCAGGTTTTTAAGGCTGGCGGCGCTCATGCCGCCGCCAGCTTGCGGGCGATCAGCTCTTCGTCACAGCGCGGGCAGAATGCGTGTTTTCCGCTCAGGTAGCCGTGCTTGGGGCAGATCGAAAAAGTGGGCGTGACCGTGATGTACGGCAGGCCGAACAGGGACAGCGCGCGGCGCACCAGCGTACGGCAGGCGTCGGCCGACGACAGTGCCTCTGTCATGTACAGGTGCAGCACGGTGCCGCCCGTGTATTTGCGTTGCAGCGCGTCCTGCTGTTCCAGCGCTTCGAACGGGTCGTCCGTGTACGCCACGGGTAATTGCGTGGAGTTGGTGTAGTAAGGCATGTCGGGCGTCCCCGCCTGCAGGATGGCGGGCCAGCGTTTGCGGTCCTCGCGCGCGAAACGGTAAGTCGTGCCTTCGGCCGGCGTGGCTTCCAGGTTGTACATGTGGCCCGTCTCGTCCTGGAACACCAGCAGGCGCGCCCGCACGTGGTCCAGCAGGCGCAGCGCGAACGCGTGGCCGTAGGCGCCGGCGATATCGGCCCCGCCGCCCGTGAAATTGCGGATCATTTCATTGACGCCGTTCACACCCAGCGTCGAGAAATGGTTGCGCAGGGTGCCCAGGTAGCGCCGCGTGTACGGGAACAAGCCATTGTCCACGTGGCGCTGGATCACCTTGCGCTTGATTTCCAGGCTTTGTTTGCCCAGTTCGAGCAAGCGGTCGAGCGCGGCCAGCAAGCCCGCTTCGTCGCCCTGGTGCAGGTAGCCCAGGCGCGCGCAATTGATGGTCACCACGCCCAGCGAGCCGGTTTGTTCGGCCGAACCGAACAGGCCGTTGCCGCGCTTGAGCAATTCGCGCAAGTCCAGCTGCAGGCGGCAGCACATGGAGCGGATCATGTTGGGCTTGAGTTCCGAATTGATAAAATTCTGGAAATACGGCAAGCCATAACGGGCCGTCATGTCGAACAGGCGCTGCGCGTTCGGGCTGTCCCAGTCGAAATCCGGTGTGATGTTGTAGGTCGGGATCGGGAACGTGAACGCGCGCCCCTTGGCGTCGCCCGCCATCATGACGTCGATGTAGGCGCGGTTGATCATGTCCATTTCCACCTGCAGGTCGCCATATGTGAAGGGCATGGCCTGTCCGGCGATGTGCGGGATTTCTCCGCGCAAGTCTTCCGGGCATACCCAGTCGAACGTCAGGTTGGTGAATGGCGTTTGCGTGCCCCAGCGCGATGGCACGTTGAGGTTGTAGATCAATTCCTGCATGCACTGGCGCACGGCCGCGTCGTCCAACCCGTCGTTGCGCACGTACGGCGCCAGATACGTGTCGAAGGAACTGAACGCCTGCGCGCCGGCCCATTCGTTTTGCAGCGTGCCGAGGAAGTTCACGATCTGTCCCACCGCGCTCGACAGGTGGCGCGGCGGGCCCGATTCGACCTTGCCGGGCACGCCGTTCAGTCCTTCGTTGAGCAGGGTGCGCAGCGACCAGCCGGTGCAATAGCCGGACAGCATGTCCAGGTCGTGGATGTGCAGGTCGGCGTTGCGGTGCGCCTGGCCGACTTCCGGCGGATACACGTGGTCCAGCCAGTAATTGGCGATCACCTTGCCGGATACGTTGAGGATCAGGCCCCCCAGCGAATAGCCCTGGTTGGCGTTGGCGTTGACCCGCCAGTCTTCGCGCCGCAGGTATTCGTTGATGGACGCTTCCACGTCGACCAGCGTGCGGGCATCCTGGCGCAAGTGGCGGTGCTGTTCGCGGTAGACGATATAGGCGCGCAGCGTGGCGCGGTGGCCCGCTTCGTACAGCGCCCGCTCGACCTGGTCCTGTACCTGCTCGACGTGCAAATCTTCAGGGTGGCGCAAGGTGGCCAGGTACATCAGCACCAGTTCCGTCAGCCGCTGCGCCAAGTCGGCGCCGAACTCGCCGGTAGCCAGGCCGGCGCGCAGCAGGGCGGAGTGGATTTTCGCCGCGTCAAAGGGTTGGATGGCGCCGTCGCGCTTGGCGATGCGGCATGGTGGGGATACGGCGAACATGCAGGCTCCTGCTAAATGTAGTGGTGTGATCGGTGTTTCATGCTAGGTACGGACCTGCCGTGCCGCCATCTGCGCATGCAAATCCTTGATGCGGATTAAGTCCGGGTTTTAATCCCAGTAGGCCGGCGGCCACGGCTGCCTGGTGACGGCCACCAGCACGATGTACAGCAGGGTGGCCAGCGCGGCCAGCAGCGCGGCGCGCCGCACGGCCGGCGCGCGGCCCCGTTTCAGGGCCACGGATCCGAGTACGATATACGCCACCAAGGCGCTCAATTTGGCCGCCAGCCACGGTTGCGTGAGCGGCGACTGGCCGCTCCACGCGGCCAGCGCCAATGCGCTGCCCAGCAGCACGGTGTCGACCAGGTGCGGCACCGCGCGCAAGGCGCGCGGCCAGGCCGCGCCGCGCCACATGAAGCCGCCGCGCAGCAGGAACAGCGTACCGCTGGCCGCCGCACAGCTCATGTGCAGCACCTTGAGCGCGTGGTAATCCAAGCTTCAGCTCTCGCCGATGACGTGGAAATCGATCAGCACTTCGCCCGGCTGGCGCGATACATAGGCCACCCGTACCCCGGCGCCAAAGTACTGGTCGATTTGCCGCAGCAGCGGAACCGGATCGTGGTCATTGCAGAAGCGCATGGTTTCACCGGGTTGCAGCGCCTGCAGCGCGCCGAAAATGGCGGCGTGGCGGAAGCGCTTGGCGATGCCGCGCGCGTCAAACGCGTACAGGCCGGAAGCGGTGGGGGTGGAACAATCGTGTGGCATGGTCAATCTCCTTGGTGGTTGAGGTGAAACGGTTATGCGCGCTGCCCGGTGGCGCCCGGGACCGTGGCGGTGGCCGGCCCGGGACGCTGGCCGCCGGCCCGCAGCAGGCGCCATGCGAACAGGGCCAGGAACAGCGTGCCGGCGGCAAACACGATGTCGCCGGGAACACGCAGCCAGACCAGTGTTTCCATGGTGGACGAGTGCACCACGTCGGCCGAGCGGGCGTACCACATGCCGCTGCTCACGCTGGCCCACGCCTGGTAGATCCCGGCCGGAACCAGCGACATGAAGACCATCATGGCCAGGCCGCCGTTCAGGCACCAGAACATCGGCGCCAGCAAGCGTTCCGGCCAGCTGTGCCGCGCGGACAGGCCGCGCAGGCAGAACAGCATCAGGCCGATGCCCAGCATGCCGTACACGCCGAACAGCGCCGCGTGGCCGTGGGCCGCCGTCATGTTCAAGCCCTGCATGTAGTACAGCGCCAGCGGGGTGTTGATGGAAAAGCCCAGCAGGCCCGCGCCGACGGTGTTCCAGAACGCCACCGCGACGAAGCACAGGATGGGCCAGCGGTAAGCCGCCACCCAGGGCGCCGCGCTGGTGCGCTTGTAGGTATGCCACGCTTCGATGCCCAGCATGGTCAGCGGCACCACTTCCAGCGCGGAGAACAGCGCGCCGATGGCGATGACGAACGTCGGGGTGCCCGTGAAGTACAGGTGGTGCAAGGTGCCAAGGATGCCGCCGAACAGGAACACGATGGTTTCCAGCACGATGGCGCTGTTGGCGCTGGCCGCGTGGATCAGGCCCAGGCGGGTGAACAGCAGCGCGATGACGGCGGTGGCGAACACTTCGAAGAAGCCTTCCACCCACAGGTGCACCAGCCACCAGCGCCAGTACTCGATCATCGAATAGTGGGTGCCTCGGTCCCAGGTCAGCGACGTCGCATAGAAGCCGCCGATGCACAGGGCCGACAGGAAGACCATGACGATCAGGCCGCGGGTTTCGTGCGGACGGCGCAGTGCGGGCCACAGCGCGCGGCCCAGCAGGGTGACCCAGAACAGCAGGCCGACGAACAGCAGCATTTGCCAGACGCGGCCCATGCTGGTGAATTCCAGGCCCTGGTTGCCCAGCCAGAAGGCAAACGCGCTGCCTTTGCCCTGCAGGGTGCCGAGCCAGCCGCAGGCAGTGGATCCGGCGACGATGAACAGCAGCGCGTAGAACAGCAGATTGACGCCCAGTTTCTGGTATTTCGGCTCATGGCCCGAAATGGCCGGCGCGATGTACAGGCCGGTGGCCAGCCACGCGGTGGCGATCCACAGCACGGCGAACTGGGTGTGGATGGTGCGGCTGACCACGAATGGCAGCACGTCCGCCAGCGGAATGCCGAAGAAGCTCTGGCCTTCCACCGCGTAGTGCGCGGTGACCACGCCCATCCCGACCTGGGCCAGGATCAGCGCCACCACCACGAAGAAGTATTTGCGGGTGGCGCGCATCGACGGCGTCACCTTCAGGTTCAGCAGCGGATCGGCCTTGGCCGGGGCCGGATCGGCGCTTTCCCTGATGCGGCCATGGGCAAACACCATGGCCGCGATCGCGCCCAGCAGCAAGATTACGCTGGCGATCGACCAGATGCCGATGTTCGCGCCGGGTGTGTTGCCGGCCAGCGGTTCGTGCGGCCAGTTACTGGTGTAGGACAGGCCTTCGTGGCCGGGACGGTCGGCCGCGGCCGACCACGCGGACCAGAAGAAGAATGCCGGCAGCGCGGAGCGTTCGGCCACGTCCGGCAGCGCGTTGGCGCGCATGGCGTACTGGCTGCGCAGCGCGTCGTAGCCGGGTTCCGTACTGAACAGCCCCATATAGTGGCGCGCCACCTGGTCGATGGCCTCGGCGCGTTCGGGCGTCACGACGATGGCGCCGCTGGCCGGGTCATAGGTATTGCCGCGCAATTCCTGGCGCAGGCGGGCGTCGAGCGCGGCTTGCTGTTCCCGGTTCAGCGTGGCATAAGGACGGCCATGGTCGCGCCGGGCCCAGATCTCGCGCAGCGCTTCGGCTTCGCGGTGCAGCCAGTCGGCCGACCAGTCGGGGGCGAGGTAGGAGCCGTGGCCCCAAACCGTGCCCAGTTGCTGGCCGCCGGCGCCCAGCCATGCCTGCTGTCCGCGCAGCACCTGGCCGGGGCCGAACAGGACGCGGCCGTCGGTACTGATGATCTGTTGGGGGATGGGCGGGGCGGCCAGGTAAATCTCCGAGCCGACCCAGCCCAGCACTGCGAACGACATGGCGCAGATGATTGCGAGCCAGGTCCATAGTTTGCGTGTGGCGTGCATGGCGTGGTTCCTGTTGTTGGTAATGAAAGGCATTGTAGGGCGGGGAAATAAAACATGCAGCACAAATATATGTTTAATTGATCCAGGTTATCCGGGCTAGCCGCCCTAGTCACTTTGGGGGAGTGGGCTAGCCAGTTTGCCTCGCGCGGCTACACGTCAGGCGTATGGTTGACGGGCCCGCCGCCGCGTACCCTGACCTCATCTGATAACACGCCAGGAGAAGCCAGGTGTCTACGAATAACAAAGCAGGAATGGTGCTGGCCAGCAGCACCTTTGCCTTCACGATCTGTTTCGCCATTTGGATGATGTTCGCCGTGCTGGGCATCCCCATCAAGAAGATGCTGGACCTGAATGAAACCCAGTTTGGCTTGCTGGCGGCGACGCCGGTGCTGAGCGGCGCGCTGGTGCGGGTGCCGCTGGGGATCTGGTGCGACCGCTTCGGCGGACGCATCGTGTTTTTCCTGCTGATGCTGGCCACCGTGCCGGCCATCTACCTGATCGGGCGCGCCACTGAATTCTGGCAATTCCTCGCACTGGGCCTGATGATCGGCCTGGCCGGCGGCTCGTTCTCGGTCGGCACGCCGTACGTGGCGCGCTGGTTCCCGAAAGAGCGGCGCGGCCTGGCGATGGGTATTTTCGGCGCCGGCAATTCCGGCTCGGCGCTGACCAAGTTCGTGGCGCCGGCCATCATCGCGGCGTGGGGCTGGCAGGCGCTGCCGACCGTGTACGCGGTGGCCATGCTGGCGACGGCGCTGCTGTTCTGGGCGTTCAGCGCCACCGATCCGTCGCACGTGAGCGCCGATACCACGTCGTTTTCCGAACAGCTGGCGGTGCTGAAAGATCGCCGCGTATGGCGCTATTGCCAGTACTACTCCGTGGTATTCGGCGGCTACGTCGGCCTGGCGCTGTGGATGACCAAGTACTACGTGGCCGAATACGGCTTCGACCTGAAGCTGGCGGCGCTGCTGGCGGCCTGCTTTTCGCTGCCGGGCGGCGTGCTGCGTGCGCTGGGCGGCTGGATTTCCGACCGCTACGGCGCCTACAAGGTGACGTGGTGGGTGATGTGGGTGTGCTGGGTGTGCTTCTTCCTGCTGTCGTATCCGCCCACGTCGATGATCGTCAAGACCGTCCATGGCCCGGTGCAGGTGGAACTGGCTGTCACGCCATGGATGTTCACCGGCCTGCTGTTCGTGGTCGGCATCGCGATGGCCATCGGCAAGGCGTCGGTCTTCAAGTTCATCGGCGACGAATTCGCCGGCAACATCGGCGCCGTATCGGGTGTGGTGGGCCTGGCGGGCGGCCTGGGCGGCTTCGTGCTGCCCATCATGTTCGGCGCGCTGCTGGACCTGACCGGCGTGCGCTCCAGCGCCTTCATGCTGTTGTACGGCACGGTCTGCGTTTCGCTGGTGTGCATGCATTACTCGTTCCGCCCGGGGGAAAAACCTGCGCAGGCCAACCCTCTCAAGTCCGTCCCCAGGGCCGCATGACCGTGAATCAGGCGGGAATCGACCGTGAATCAACCGTGAATCAACCGTGAATTAACCATGGAGCCATCATGAGCAAGTATTTGATCAATACGTGGGAACCCGAGGTTCCCGCATTCTGGCGCGCCAGCGGGCGCGATACCGCCAACCGCAACCTGTGGATTTCCATCCCGGCGCTGGCGCTGGCCTTTGCGGTCTGGATGGTGTGGAGCGTGGTGGTGGTGAACTTGCCGAATATCGGCTTCCAGTACAGCACCAACCAGCTGTTCTGGCTGACGGCGCTGCCGGGCCTGTCCGGGGCGACGCTGCGCATCTTTTATTCGTTCATGGTGCCTGTCTTTGGCGGGCGCAAATGGACGACGATTTCCACCGCGTCGCTGCTGATACCCGCCATCGGGATCGGCTATGCGGTGCAGGACGTGTCGACCAGTTATCCGACCATGCTGGTGCTGGCGTTGCTGTGCGGCTTTGGCGGCGGCAATTTCGCCTCATCGATGGCCAACATCAGCTTTTTCTTCCCGAAGGCGCAAAAGGGTTATGCGCTGGGGATGAATGCGGGGCTGGGCAACCTGGGCGTGTCGGCGGTGCAGTTCATCGTGCCGCTGGTGATCACGGCCGGCGTGTTCGGCGCCGTGGGCGGCGAACCGCAGACGGCCGTCAAGGCTGGCAAGACCAGCGCCATGTGGCTGCAAAACGCCGGCTTTATCTGGGTGCCGTTCATCGTGGCCAGCAGCCTGCTGGCCTGGTTCGGCATGAATGACCTGGCGTCGGCCAGGGCGTCGTTCGCCGAACAGGCGGTCATCTTCAAGCGCAAGCACAACTGGCTGATGTGCTGGCTGTATACCGGCTGCTTCGGTTCGTTCATTGGCTATTCGGCGGCGTTCCCGCTGCTGATCAAGACCCAGTTCCCCCAGATCGATCCGCTGCAGTATGCCTTCCTCGGCCCGCTGGTCGGCGCGCTGGCCCGCGTGGCCGGCGGCATGATCGCCGACCGTATGGGCGGCGCCCGGGTCACGGTGTGGACCTTTGCCGGCATGATCGGCGCCGTGCTGGGCGTGCTGCAATTCTCGCCCCATGGCGGCGACGGCGGCAATTTCACGGGCTTCTTCTGGATGTTCATGCTGCTGTTCGCGGGCGCCGGCATCGGCAACGCGTCGACTTTCCGCATGATTCCCGTGATCTTCATGACCGAACGCCAGCGCGCGGCCGCCGGCAAGCCGAAAGCCGTGCAAGACCAGGCCATCGTCGACGCCAACAAGGAAGGCGCCGCCGTGCTGGGCTTCACGTCCGCGGTGGCGGCCTATGGCGCCTTCTTCATCCCGAAAAGCTATGGCACCTCGATCGCGCTCACCGGCAGCCCGGATGCCGCGCTGTGGGCCTTCATCTGCTTTTACATGAGCTGCATCGCGCTGACGTGGTGGTGCTATGCAAGAAAGAACGCGGCGATGCCATGCTGAAGCACACGATGGACCGCAAGCCGATCAGGGTGCAGGCATTCCTGGCGCAGGTGCCGCTGTTCAATTCCCTGAAGGACGAGGAACTGGACCAGATCGCGCTGGGCACGACGGAAGTGCGGGCGCAGAAGGGCGACGTCATTTTCCAGCGGGGCGACCCGTGCGAAGGGTTCCACGTGGTGCTGTACGGCCAGGTCAAGCTGGCCTTCACGTCGGCGGGCGGCTCGGAGAAGGTCATCGAACTGATCGGCCCGGGCCACAGTTTCGGCGAAGCGCTGATGTTCATGGGCAAGCCGTACATCGTGACGGCGCAGGCCACGGAAGACACGCTGCTGCTGCACGTGGCCAAGCCGGCCATCTTCCGGGAAATCGAAGCCGATCCGGCATTTGCCCGCAAGATGCTGGCGGGCCTGAGCCAGCGCATGCACAGCCTGATGTGCGACCTGGAATCGTACACCCTGCGCACCGGAACCGAGCGGGTGGCGGGCTACCTGCTGCGGGGCGGGGCGGAAGAAGTCACGCTGCCGGTCGCGAAGTCCGTGCTGGCGTCGCGCCTGAACCTGACGCCGGAACATTTTTCACGGATCATGGCCGAGCTGGCGTCACGCCGCGTGATTGCCGTCAAGGGCCGCAAGGTGGCCATCCTGGACGCGGACGCGCTGGGCGCGTGCGCCGGCTAGGCGGCGGGAGGAAAGATGGAAGATATCGAAAAATTCGTGCAGGGTTTCAACCGTTTCCAGCAACAGTATTTCGCGGAACCGCATGGCTTGTACGACAGCCTGCGCGAGGGACAGCATCCGGGCACCCTGCTGATCGGCTGTTGCGATTCGCGGGTCGACCCGATGCTGTTGACGGGCAGCGATCCCGGCGACCTGTTCGTGGTGCGCAATATCGCCAACCTGGTGCCGCCGTGCACGCCGAACGCGCCGCCCGGCGTCAGTTCCGCGATTGAATTTGCCGTGTGCAACCTGGAAGTGGCGCGGATCATCGTGCTGGGCCATGCCCGCTGCGGCGGCATCCGCGCGCTGATGGCGCCGCGCCGGCGCGTCACGGAAACCGATTTCGTGGGGCGCTGGATGCACATCGCCGAACCGGTGGCCGAGCGGGTGCGCAAGACCCTGCCGCACCATACGGAGGAACAGCAGCACCGCGCCTGCGAAATGGCCAGTATCCTGCATTCGCTGGACAATCTGCTGACCTATCCGTGGCTGCGCGAGCGGGCCGAGCAGGGCAAGCTCAAGCTGCATGGCTGGTACTTCGACATCAGCACGGGCGCCCTGATGGCGTATTCGCCGCGCCAGCAACAATTCCTGCCGCTGGTGTGCCCGGTGTCCGGGCCCGCCATCACCGACCACCATGCGCACCCGCACCACCTGGAAACCACATGAATATTGCCAATTTCGACAATTTGCTGGCGGCCGCGCTGCTGCAGCCGAATCCGCAGCAATTGCTGTTTGTGTTTTGCACCGCCGATCCGGCGCCGGACGGCGGCGCCGGCCTGTCGCTGTCGCCGGTGATGTGCGTCGACAAGGCCGACCGCGACGTGCAGGGCTTTGCGCAATTGTGCGCGGAAGCGGCCGTGATGGACGCGCACTGGGATGTGGTTCTGGCCAGTACGCTGTCCGGCAGCGGCGGCCAGCCGCCCCGTCCGGAACAGTGCGACAGCGCGCTGCGGCGCATGCTGGCCTCGGTGCGGGGTGGTAATTTCAACAGCATGCTGGCGTTCGACCGGGCGGGCCGGCCCCTGGCGGCGGAAAACGCCTGACCGGAGCCGGTGGGGTGGCGGTGATATCAAAAGTGGTATCAATTGCAATAAAAAAGTAATTGGTAGTGCGGGGACTGGGCTGTCAATATTGCAACAGTTCAACTTTCTTCCCTGCCATGCGATCCCACCTTTTCCGCTTTGCGCTGCTGGCCCTGGTGCCGGCCGGCGGCGCGTATGCCGCCGACATCAACCTGGTGGAGCAGGCCAGCGAAGGGGGACTGGCGCTGCTGGCCATCCTGGCGCTGTCGGTCCTGATGCTGGCGGTATCGCTGGAACGGTTGCTGCATTTGCGCGTGCGCCATATCGTGCCGGCCGGACTGGCCGACGCCGTGCTGCCGTTGTGGCGGGCCGGCGACTTTGCCCTCGCCGAGCTGGAGCTGACGGGCCAGGACAATACGCTGGCCCGCGTCATCGCCTACATGGCGGCGCACCGCCACCTGGACTATGACCGCGTCAGCGCCGGCGCGGGCGATATCGCGTCGCTGGAATTGCGCCGGCACCAGCAAAAATTCTATGCGCTGTCCATCGTCGCCACGGTGGCGCCCATTGTCGGCTTGCTGGGCACCGTGGTGGGCATGATCGAAGCCTTCCACGTGATCGCCTTTGCCGATGGCATGGGCAACCCGGCGCTGCTGGCGGGCGGCATTTCCAAGGCGCTGGTCAATACCGCCGCGGGCCTGTGCGTGGCGCTGCCGGCGCTGGGCATGCACCACTTCTTCAAGCACCGCACCGCCTTGCTGGCGCTGACGCTGGAACAGGACGTCAACCGCCTGTTGCAGGCGTGCTTCCCGCCGCGTCCCGCCGGCCAGCCAGGTTTGCAAGTGGTGCCCCATGCGCATTGACCTTGGCCACGAGGAAGCGCCGGAAATCGGCCTGATCGCGCTGATCGACTGCATCTTCTTCCTGCTGATGTTTTTCATGGTGGCGACATCGTTCCGGCAGGACGAAGCGCCGAAGCCGGAAAAGGAATTGCCGGTGCTGCTGCCGGCCGCCCAGGCCAGCCTGGAGGCGCCGGGCGCCGCTGCGCCGCTGGTGCTGGCCATCGACCGCCAGGGCCGCGTCTATGTCGACGGCAGCCGGGTGACGGTGCAGGGCCTGCACGACGTGCTGAAACGCGAAGCGGCGCGCAATGCGCAGCGCCCGGTCCGCATCGATGGCGATGAACAGACGCCTTACCAGCACATCGTGCACGTACTGGACCTGTGCCAGTTCGAGGGTTTCACGCGCATCTCGCTGCATACACGGCAATGAGACTGCTGCAATTCATCCGGCGCTACCCGTATTGGGTGTTGTCGCTGGCCGTGCACGCGGCGCTGCTGGCGCAGCTCTATTACACCGGCTGGTACCTGCCCGAGCAGGACGTGCAGCAGCGCCGCGTGGCGGCCAGCAGCCGGGCCGACAGCCATGCCGCCATGCGCGCGCGGGTGTCGGACATGGAGCGTATCAAGGACTTGATGCGCGAAAGCCTGGGCGACGCGGCGGACGGCGCGGGGAACGTGCGTTTCGACGCCACCACGGCGCCGCCGGCGCCGGCCGACATGCTGGCCCAGGCCGAGGCGCTGGCGCGCGACATCGATGCGCTGGGCGCGCGCGCCCGCATCGATGCCAAGCCGGTTGCGCCCGGACCGGATGCCGGCCCCGTGGCGGACGCGGGCCGGGCGCAGCCGGCATTGCCGCCGCAGCAGGACCCCGCCGAAGCCCTGGCCGGACCGGGGCCTGCCCCGCAGGGTGACGCCGCTGCGGGTGCGCCGGACCGTGCGCCGGCGGGGACGGCATCGGCAGAGGCATCGGCGGCCTTAGCCGGCAAACCGGCGGGTAATGCTGCCGGCGAGCAGGCCGGCGCCCCTTCAGGCACGGCATCGGCCGCATCGGCCGCATCGGCTTCCCTGGCCGGCAATCCCGGCTCGCCGGCGGATGCGTCATCCGGCGCGGGCGGCGGAGCCGGAATCTCGGCGGCCGGCGCCGCGGCGCGGATCGCTTCGCTTGAACAGCGCGCCAGGGACGTGCTGGCGCAACGCCAGCGGCAACTGGAACAGGCCGGGCAGGGCAAACCGGGTAATGCGTCCACTGCCGGCCCCGGCGCGGCGCCGTCGGGCGTGGCGGCCCGCATCGCGACCTTTTTCAAGCGCAACGTCAGCGACGAAGGCTGGGCCAGCGGCAGTTACCGCACCACGGGCATGGAGCTGTTCCACCAGGGCAGCGGGCGCATGGCCCACGTCGACACGGCCGCCATGCGCAAGGGCGCCGGGCGCCTGCTGGGCGCCGGTGGCGGCCTGGCCAACCGCGTGTACGTGAACAGCTGGTACCTGATCGGGCCCTTCGCCGGCAAGCATGGCACGGGCATGTTCGAGAACGACAGCTTCCCGCCCGAGCAGGCCGTGGTGCTCGACGCGGCGTACCGTGGCAAGGACGGGCGCTTCCTGACATGGCGCTACGTCAAGGCGGCGGCCTATCCGCTGATCCCGCCCGATGCGCAGGAAGACAGTGTGTATTACGGCTACACGGAAGTGATGATGGACACGGAGCGGGAACTCGCGGTGTGGATCGGGGCCGACGATGACGCCCAGGTGTGGATCAACGACCAGCTGGTCTGGAAGGGCGGCAATGTCAACAAGCGCTGGTTTTTCCAGGAAATCTACGATACCGGCGTCGATTACAGCTCGGCCTACAACCTCAATGAAGGCAAGGTGCTGGTGCGCTTCCGGCGCGGACGCAACAAGCTGTTCTTCAAGTTGTCCAACGGCCCCACCCGTACCTTCTTTTCCATGGTGCTGGCGCCGGCATAGGCATTGGCTATGTCCCCGCAAATCGTGGAAAGTGTCCAATTGCCGCTTTAAGCAGACATTCCGGAGTATCGATGCGATGTGCATCAAGGATGCAGCGCCAGCCCAGGTAGTTCGGCAGGTAGCGCGTGGCGACGCCGTGGAAACGGTGCAGCCAGGCCCGGAAACGGCTGTGGTAGGCGTTGACGTTTTGCACATGCAGCGCGCCGCGCGTGCGCACACCGGCGCGCAGGCTGACCGCTTCATGGGTGATCCCGCTCTCGCGGGCAAAGGCGCGGTAAGCCGCGTTGGCATCGGTCACCAGCAGGATGTCGGGATCGAGCGCGGGCCGCAGGCACTGGTGCAGGGCGGTGCGGGTGAGCGCGCCGCGTCCTGTGACGAAGTCGAGCGTACGGCCATTGCGGTCGCGCGCCACCAGAATGCACACCTGCTCATGTGAAATGCCGCGCCGGCGAGCGTGTCCGCCCCGGCGGCGCGGCGGCCGGTCCAGGTGGCGTGATCCCTTCTGCGATTCCAGCAAGAACATCTCGTCGGCCTCGGCAATGCCATGCAGCAGCGGTGCGCGGTCGGTGCGCGGCAGCGTCAGGAAGCGATGGCGCCAGCGGAACGTGGTATTGCGGTGCACGCCGAGGCGGCTGGCGGCATGGCGCAGCGAGTGCGACGCCAGCATGCCGTCGAGGTAGGCCAGCCAGCGCTCCTTATAGTGGAGCCGGGCCAGCGGCGTGCCGGTCAGCGTATTGAAGGTTTTACCGCACGTGCGGCAGCGGTAGCGCTGCAGGCCGCTTTCGCGGCCGTGCCGGTACCAGCGGGTGCCGGCGCAGCGCGGACAGCACAGTTTTTCCTGCGCCGCCTGGTCCAGCAGCCGGCCCACGTGCTGCCTGGCGTCGGCCTGCCCCAGCCGGACCTGCAGCTGGGTGCATTGCCGTGAAGTCAGTAACGCCAGTTGCGCCAACAGCGATGTGAATGCCTGCGTTTCCATGATCTGTCTCCAGTCCCGGGATGATATTGCTTGGACCCGAAGCGGAAAACAAAGTTCCACGAAAGTTGCAGACAGCGCCTAGACATTTGGCATGATGCCGCGCGCCATCCGGCCGCGCTTGATCCAGGTTATGGCGGGACCCGCGCGGCTGGCGCCACACTGGAGCGCGGGCCATGGTGGCCCGGGAGTTTGCCATGCGATTCAGGATGGAGCGCCGCGCGCCGTACGCGCTGGCCGTGCAGCTGGTCTCGGCGGGAGCCGGGCTGGCGCTGTTGTTCGTACAACAATTTTCCCCCTTACCGCCCCCGGGCCCATGCGATGGGGCGGCCCAGATCGTCTATGACACCGGGCGCACCTGCCACGCGGGACTGGACGCCATGTTCCGCGCGCTGGCGGCGCCGGCGCAGCCGGGTTTCGTGCGCGCCGTCTACGTGCGCCCGGCCGACGGCCCCGTGCACGGCCCGTGGGTCGGCGCGCACCAGGCCACTTACGTCTGGCAACCCGGCACGCTGGCCGCCTACGCCGCGCCGCAGCAGGCGCAAGCCGCGCGGCGCAGCGGCGGCGGAAGGCTGCTGCCTTACGGCGATGTCGTGGAAATCACGGTGCACCTAGTCACAAAGGAGTAGCCGGCCTAGTCCTTCCTTTGCGCCCGGCCCCACGTTTTACCGATACCCAGCGCCCGCCCGGCTCCGTAGACTGAACTCATCGGCTGCTCCTGTGCATCGTGTACGGAGCGGCGTTCATTTCCAGACGCAGGCACTGCGTCGCCGAGGAGCCAGCATGAGCCATTTTTTGGATCGCCTGAATTTTTTCAGCAAGACCAGATCGACCTTTTCCGACGGCCACGGGGCGGTCGTCCATGAAGACCGCACGTGGGAAAACGCCTATCGCCAGCGCTGGCAGCACGACAAGATCGTGCGCTCCACGCACGGCGTCAACTGCACCGGCTCGTGCAGCTGGAAGGTCTATGTCAAGAACGGCCTGATCACGTGGGAAACCCAGCAGACCGACTATCCCCGCACCCGTCCCGACTTGCCCAACCACGAACCGCGCGGCTGCCCACGGGGCGCCAGCTATTCGTGGTACGTGTATTCGGCGCAGCGCGTCAAGTACCCGATGGTGCGCGGCGTGCTGATGGACATGTGGCGCGAAGCGCGCAAGACCATGGACCCGGTCGCGGCGTGGGAATACATCAGCCAGGACCAGGACCGCGCGGCGCGCTACAAGAAGGTGCGCGGCCTGGGCGGCTTCGTGCGCGCCAGCTGGGATGAAAGCTATGAAATGATCGCGGCCGCCAATGCGTACACGATCGGCAAGTATGGCCCGGACCGCGTGGTCGGCTTCTCGCCGATCCCCGCCATGTCGATGGTCAGCTACGCGGCCGGCACCCGCTACCTGTCGCTGATCGGCGGCGTGGCGCTGAGCTTTTACGACTGGTATTGCGACTTGCCGCCGGCCAGCCCGCAAATCTGGGGCGAACAGACCGACGTGCCGGAATCGGCCGACTGGTACAACTCGACGTACCTGATGGTGTGGGGATCGAACATCCCGATGACCCGCACGCCGGACGCCCACTTCTACACGGAAGTGCGCTACAAGGGCACCAAGACCGTGGCCGTGTCGTCCGATTTCGGCGAAATGGCGAAGTTCGGCGATATCTGGCTGGCGCCCAAGCAGGGCACCGACGCCGCGCTGGCGATGGCGATGGGCCACGTGATCCTGAAGGAGTACCACACGGCGGGCCAGTCGGCATACTTCCGCGACTACGCGCGCCAGTATACGGATTTCCCCATGCTGGTGCTGCTGCGCGACCACAAGGGCACGCTGGCGCCGGAATACTTCCTGCGCGCGTCGCACCTGGATGGCGCGCTCGACGAAACCAACAATCCGGACTGGAAAACCCTGGTGATCGATGAACCGAGCGGGCGCATCGTGGCGCCGGCCGGCTCGATCGGCTTCCGCTGGGGCGAAGAGGGCAAGTGGAACCTGGAACAGAAGGAGGGCGGCAACGGCGCCGCCGTCACGCCGCTGCTGTCGCTGAAGGACAACTGCGACGACGTGGTTCCGGTCGGGTTCCCTTACTTCGGCGGCAAGGACGCCGCCGACCTGTTGCTGCGCAACGTGCCGGTCAGGCGCCTGACCCTGGCCGATGGCAGCACCGCGCTGGTGGCCACCGTGTTCGACCTGACGATGGCCAATTACGGCGTGGACCGTGGGCTGGGTGGCGGCAACGTGGCCGCCAGCTATGACGACGACGTGCCTTACACCCCCGCTTGGCAGCAAAAGCATACCGGCGTCAAGGCCGCCGACGTGGTGGCCGTGGCGCGCCAGTTCGCGGAAAACGCGGATAAGACCCGCGGCAAGAGCATGGTGATCGTCGGCGCGGCGCTGAACCACTGGTATCACATGGACATGACGTACCGGGGCATCATCAACATGCTGATGATGTGCGGCTGCATCGGCCAGTCCGGCGGCGGCTGGTGCCATTACGTGGGCCAGGAAAAGCTGCGCCCGCAAACGGGCTGGACGCCGCTGGCCTTCGCCCAGGACTGGAACCGGCCGATGCGCCAGATGAACGGCACGTCGTTCTTCTATGCGCACACCAGCCAGTGGCGCCATGAAAAACTGCACACGGCAGAGATCGCGTCTCCGCTGGCCGGCAACGACGTCGCGCCGATGAGCCTGCTGGACTACAACGCCAAGGCTGAACGCCTGGGCTGGCTGCCGTCCGCGCCCCAGTTGCAGACCAACCCGCTGGCCGTCACGCGCGCCGCCGCCGCCGTCGAAATGGACCCGGCGGCCTACGCGGTCAAGCAATTGAAGGACGGCAAGCTGCAGATGTCGTGCGACGATCCGGACAATCCTGCCAACTTCCCGCGCAACATGTTCGTCTGGCGTTCCAACATCCTGGGCAGTTCCGGCAAGGGCCACGAATACTTCCTGAAATACCTGCTGGGCACGCAGAACGCCCTGATGAGCGATGAATCGGAATGCATCAAGCCGCGCGACGTCAAGGTGCGCCCGGCCGCCGAAGGCAAGCTGGACTTGCTGGTGGTGCTGGACTTCCGCATGTCGACCACCTGCCTGTACGGCGACATCGTGCTGCCGACCGCCACGTGGTATGAAAAGGATGACTTGAACACGTCCGACATGCACCCGTTCATCCACCCGCTGTCGGAAGCCGTGCAGCCGCTGTGGCAATCGCGCTCGGACTGGGAAATCTACAAGGGCCTGGCGAAGAAATTCTCGGAAATCGGCGGCGCCCACCTGGGTGTGCAGAAAGACCTGGTGCTGACGCCGCTGATGCACGACACCCCCGGCGAACTGGGCCAGCCGTTCGACCCGAAAGACTGGCGCAAGGGCGAGTGCGAGCCGGTTCCCGGCAAGACCATGCCGGCCATGACGGTGGTGGAGCGCGATTACCGCCAGATTTACCGCAAGTTCACGTCGGTGGGCCCGCTGCTGGAATCGCTGGGCAATGGCGGCAAGGGCATCGGCTGGAAGACCGGCCACGAAGTGGAGGTGTTGCGCGGCATTAACCGTACGGTGCGGGAAGAAGGCATCGCCCATGGCCAGCCGCGGCTGGAAACGGCCATCGACGCGGCGGAAATGATCCTGTCGCTGGCGCCGGAAACCAATGGCCACGTGGCGGTCAAGGCGTGGGAAGCGCTGTCGAAGATCACGGGCCGCGACCATACGCACCTGGCACTGCCGCGCGAGCACGACAGCATCCGTTTCCGCGACGTGCAGGCGCAGCCCCGCAAGATCATTTCGTCGCCGACCTGGTCCGGACTGGAGTCGGAAGAAGTCAGCTACACGGCTTGCTACACCAACGTCCATGAACTGATCCCATGGCGCACGCTGACGGGCCGCCAGCAGTTTTACCAGGACCACCGCTGGATGCGCGATTTCGGCGAGGGACTGTGCGTGTACAAGCCGGCCATCGATACCCGCACCACCGCCGCCATGCTGGGCGCGAAACCGAACGGCAACAAGGAAATTGCGCTGAACTTCATCACACCGCACCAGAAGTGGGGCATCCACTCCACGTATTCGGACAACCTGCGCATGCTGACCCTGTCGCGCGGCGGTCCCCATGTGTGGCTGTCGGAAACCGACGCGAAGGCGGCCGGCATCGTCGACAACGACTGGATCGAAGTGTTCAACGTCAACGGCACGCTGACGGCGCGGGCGGTGGTCAGCCAGCGCGTGCCGGCCGGCATGACGTTGATGTACCACGCCCAGGAAAAAATCATCAACGTGCCGGGCGCGGAAATGTCGGGCAAGCGGGGCGGCATCCACAACTCGGTGACGCGCGCCGTCACCAAGCCGACCCACATGATCGGCGGCTATGCGCAACTGTCGTGGGGCTTCAACTATTACGGCACGGTGGGTTCGAACCGCGATGAATTCGTGCTGGTGCGCAAAATGAACAACGTCGAGTGGCTGGAAGGCCGTTTGCCCGCAACCCATGGGAGCAATGTATGAAAATCAGAGCGCAGATCGGTATGGTGCTGAACCTGGACAAGTGTATCGGCTGCCACACCTGTTCGGTCACCTGCAAGAACGTGTGGACCAGCCGCGACGGCGTCGAATACGCGTGGTTCAACAATGTCGAGACCAAGCCCGGCATCGGCTATCCGAAGCAGTGGGAAAACCAGGAAAAATGGAATGGCGGCTGGCGCCGCAACAGCGCCGGCAAGATCGAGCCGCGCCAGGGCAGCCGCCTGAAAATCCTGGCCAATATCTTCGCCAACCCGAATTTGCCGCAGATCGACGAGTACTACGAACCGTTCACCTACGACTACGAGCGCCTGCAGCATGCGCCCCTGTCGGAAACGCCGCCGACCGCCCGGCCGATTTCGGTGTTGACCGGCAAGAAGATGGACAAGATCGAGTGGGGCCCGAACTGGGAAGACGACCTGGGTGGCGAATTCGCCCAGCGCAGCCAGGACGCGCTGTTCGACAACATGCAGAAAGAGATGTACGGCACGTTTGAAAACACGTTCATGATGTATTTGCCGCGCCTGTGCGAGCATTGCCTGAACCCGGCCTGTGTCGCCTCGTGCCCGTCCGGCTCCGTGTACAAGCGCGAAGACGACGGCATCGTGCTGGTCGACCAGGACAAGTGCCGCGGCTGGCGCATGTGCATCTCCGGTTGCCCGTACAAGAAGATTTACTACAACTGGAGCACGGGCAAGGCGGAAAAGTGCACGTTCTGCTACCCCCGCATCGAAGCGGGCCAGCCGACCGTGTGTTCGGAAACCTGCGTGGGCCGCATCCGCTACCTGGGCGTGCTGCTGTATGACGCCGACCGCATCGAGGAAGCGGCGTCGGTGGCCGACGAGCGCGACCTGTATCCGTCGCAGCTGGGGCTGTTCCTCAATCCGCATGATCCGGAAGTCATCGCCGAAGCGCGCCGCCAGGGTATTCCCGAAGCGTGGCTGGACGCCGCCGTGAAGTCGCCCGTGTACAAGATGGCGATGGAATGGAAAGTGGCGTTCCCGCTGCACCCGGAATACCGCACGCTGCCGATGGTGTGGTACATCCCGCCGCTGTCGCCGATCCAGGCCGCCGCCGAAGCGGGCAAGCTGGGCAAAAACGGCATCCTGCCGGATACGGCCAGCCTGCGCATTCCCGTGCAATACCTGGCCAACCTGCTGACGGCCGGCGACACGGCCCCCGTGCTCAAGGCGCTGGACCGCATGCTGGCCATGCGCGCCTACATGCGGGGCAAGAGCGTGGACAAGACGGAAAACCTGGAAGTGCTGAAGCAGGTGGGACTGGACAAGGCCATGGTGGAAGACATGTACCACATCATGGCGATCGCGAACTACGAAGACCGTTTCGTGATCCCCAGCAGCCACAAGGAAATGGCGGAAGACAGTTTCAATGACAAGGGCAGTTGCGGCTTCAGCTTCGGCAACGGCTGTTCGGACGGCATCAGCGACGCGAGCCTGTTTGGCAAGAAAAAACAGGGTTCGGTGATCTTCGTGCAGATGCCGAAATCGCGCCGGAAAAAACAAATGGAGGAGGTATGAAAGCCTTTCGCATCCTGTCGGCGCTGCTGCAATACCCGGAACAGGAACTGGTGGACGCACTGCCGGAGCTGCGGGACGTTCTGGCGCGGCAAAACGCCGCGTGGAACGAACGGCTGGCAGGCCTGTTTGCCCACCTGGCCGGCACCCCGCTGATCACGCTGCAGCAGGAGTATGTGGCCACGTTCGACCGCAATCCGGCCCATTCGCTGCACCTGTTCGAGCATATCCACGGCGAATCGCGCGACCGTGGCCAGGCCATGGTGGACTTGCTGGCGGAATACCGCAAGCACGGCCTGGACATGGTGGGCAACGATTTGCCGGATTACGTTCCGCTGTTCCTGGAATTCCTCGCGCAGCTCGACGAGGCCCACGCCTTGCCGCTGCTGGCGGACGCGGTGCACGTGCTGGCCCACGTGGGCCGCAAGCTGCGCTCGGACGGCAGCGTGTATGCGCCGGTGTTCGAATTGCTGGAACAGGCCAGCCCGGTGGCGGCGGAAACCCTGTCGGAACCGCCGGTGCGCGACATGGACGAAGCACTGGAAACCTTCGGCCCCGGCGCCGATGGCGCGGAACCGCTGCTCAATACCAGTACGGGCCAGCAAACCATCAAGTTTTACCCGCGTCCCTCGCCAGCCGTGGCGGGCGCGGAATTTGAGTCTATGGGCGCCGGGCCTTCAGGGCGGACATCCACGGTTGAATCAATGGGTGCCGCGCCTTCAGGCCGGACATCCACGGTTGAGTCAATGGGTGCCGGGCCTTCAGGCCGGACATCCACGGTTGAAAAAATGGGTGCCGGGCCTTCAGGCCGGGCATCCACACTTTAGGAGGGAGATCATGAGCTACCTGCATCAATTCATATTCGGCATTTATCCCTACATCGCGCTGGCGATATTCCTGCTGGGCAGCCTGGTGCGGTTCGACCGGGAACAATACAGCTGGAAGTCCGAGTCCAGCCAGTTCCTGCACCGGGGCGTGCTGCGCCTGGGCAGTCCGCTGTTCCACATTGGCGTGCTGGGCCTGTTCTTTGGCCACATGGTGGGCTTGCTGACCCCGGTGGCGGTATGGGACGCGCTGGGCGTCACGCACGGCGCCAAACAAGTCTTCGCCATGGCCGCGGGCGGCGTCATGGGCACGCTGTGCCTGGCAGGCATCCTGCTGCTGCTGGCACGCCGCTTTGCCAGCGACCGGCTGCGCGGCGTCACCACGCTGAAAGACAAGGTCGTGCTGCTGTGGTTGCTCGCCACGCTGGTGCTGGGCCTGTCGTCGATCTTCGTGTCGGCTTCGCACACGGATGGTCACATGATGGTGCTGTTGATGACGTGGGCGCAGCACGTGCTGACGTTCCGGGGCGACGCCGCGACCTTCATCGTGGAGGCGCCGCTGGTGTTCAAGCTGCACCTGTTCATGGGCATGTCCCTGTTCGTGCTGTTCCCGTTCACCCGCCTGGTGCACGTGTGGAGCGGTTTCGGCGCGGTGGGCTACCTGGGCCGCGCCTTCCAGCTGGTACGTACGCGTTAAGTTAAATCCCGGGTGCCGGGCCTTCAGGCCGGGCATCCGCATCTTGCAGGGTGCCGGGCTTTCAGGCCGGGCATCCGCATCTTTACAGGGTGCCGGGCTTTCCGGCCGGGCATCCGCATCCTGGAGATTAGCCATGGGACTGTCCGTCAACGGCGTCGATATCACGGACGCCGCCATCGAAGCCGAATTGCCGCACCATGCGCAGTCCGGCAACCCGCTGAAACAGGCCGTGCACGAACTGGTGCTGCGCCAGCTGCTGTTGCAGGAAGCACAACGCCTGGACGTGCCCGGCGCGGATGCCGAAGCGCGCATCGAGGCGCTGCTGGCGGCGGAAATATCGGTGCCGGCGCCCGACGAAGCGGCTTGCCGCCGCTATTACCAGCAACAGATCGCCCGCTTCACCAGCGGCGAGCTGGCGGAAGTGCGGCACATCCTGTTCCAGGTGACGCCGTCCGTGCCGCTGGCGCTGCTGCGGGGGACCGGTGAAGCCATCCTCGCCGAGCTGCGCCAGCATCCGGATCGCTTTGCCGAGCTGGCGCGCACGTATTCGAATTGCCCGTCAGGCGCCGTCGGCGGCAGCCTGGGCCAGATAGCGCGCGGCCAGTGCGTGCCGGAATTCGAGCAGACAGTGTTCCGCATGCGGGCCGGCGAACTGGGTACGCGCTTGCTGGAAACCCGCTTTGGCTTGCATATCGTACAAGTGGTGCGTCGCCTGGAAGGCCAGGCCGTGCCATTTGAAGCAGTGCAGGCGCAGGTGGCCGCCGCGTTGCAGCGCCAGTCCTGGCAGCGTGCGCTGCACCAGTACCTGCGCATCCTGGCCGGCCGCGCCAGGATTGAAGGCGTGGAACTGGAAGGGGCGGCCACGCCGCTGGTGCAGTAAGACGTGGGGTTTCCCCGGCCCCGCCTAGTCATTTCGGCTTAGTCCGCCTACACCGTCGGATGCAGTGGCAACCGGCGCCTGCGCCGCTACAATCGGCGTTAACCAAGCACAATGCAGAAAACAAGGAGCACCCCATGCTGAGCGACCGTTACGGACGCACCATCGATTACCTGCGGGTATCGGTGACGGATCGCTGCGACTTGCGCTGCACCTATTGCATGCCGAAGGATTTCCGCGGCTTCGAAGATCCGCCCGACTGGCTGACGTTCGATGAAATCACGCGCGTGGTGGCGGCGTTCGCGCGGTTGGGCACGCGACGCATCCGCCTGACGGGTGGCGAACCATTGACGCGGGGGCGCTTGCCGGAACTGGCGGCCGGCCTGTCGGCGTTGCCCGGCATCGCCGATTTGTCGCTGTCGACCAACGGCACGCGTCTGGCGCGCCATGCGCGCGCGCTGCGCGAAGCGGGGGTGACCCGCCTGAATGTCAGCCTGGATTCGCTGGACCGCGACGCCATGGCGTGCATCACGGGGCGCGACTGCCTGCCCGCCATCCTGTCCGGGCTGGAAGCGGCCGCCGACGCGGGCTTCGATCCCATCAAGATCAACATGGTGGCCATGCGGGGCGTGAACGACAGCCAGATCGATGCGATGGCGGCATTCTGCATCGAACGGGGCTACATGCTGCGGCTGATCGAAGTCATGCCAATGGGCGCGACCGGCCAGGATGCGTCGTACCTGGACCTGGGACCGGTACAGCGCCGCCTGCAGGTGAAATACGGGTTGCGGCCGCAGGCGGCGGAACTGGGCGGCGGCCCGGCGCGCTATTGGTCGACGGCGGACGGCGGCGCCAGCATCGGCTTCATTACACCGCTGTCGCAGCATTTTTGCGCCACCTGCAACCGCGTGCGGCTGTCGGTCGATGGCACGCTGTACATGTGCCTGGGCCAGGAACAGACTTATCCGCTGCGTCCGCTGCTCAGGGCTGGCGCCACGGACGCCGAACTGGAGCAGGCGATCCGCGCGGCGATCGAATTGAAGCCGCGCGAACACGATTTCAACCGGCGGCCGGACAAGATCATCCGTTTTATGTCGCAGACAGGGGGCTGACCCCTAGTATACTGGCCGGGTAACCGCCACAGGAGAAAATCATGGCACATTACCCGCTACCCCACGTCCCGCGCGCGGTCCCCTCGCTGCATCGGCTGCCATCGTGAGCGGCCCGCTGTTCCCAGCCTGGCAAAAACTGTCGACCCGCATCGTCGGCGTGCTGGCCGGCTTCCTGTGCATTGCCATGTCGGCCATTGGCTGCACGCTGCTGTTGTCCTGGCAACTCGAAGGGAGCGCTGCCGCCATCAACGTGGCGGGCAGCCTGCGCATGAACAGCTACCGCCTGGGCATGCAGCTGGCGGCGGACGGTCCCGGCCTGCCGGCGGCGGCCGCGTCGCAGTTGCGCGCGCAACTGGTGCAGATGGACGCCATCCTGACCCAATTGAGCAGGGGCGATCCGCGCCGGCCCGTGTTCCTGCCGCCATCGGCGGACATCCGCGCGGAATTCGACCGCGTGGCGCTGACGTGGCGCCAGAAGGTCGCGCCCCGGGTCCTGGGTTTGCTGGACGCGCAGGCGCCGGCAGGCGCCGTGCGGGTGCGCGCGCTGCAGGGCGATATCGAAGCCTTTGTGCGCGAGGCGGACCAGCTGGTCAACCTGATCGAGCGGGACAGCGAACAACGGACTTTCTGGCTGCGCAGTTCGCAGCTGATGCTGCTGGCGCTGGCGCTGGTGGGCACGGTCAGCGTGATTTACCTGTTCTTCAACATGATCGTGGCGCCCGTTGAACGGCTGCGGGCCGGCATGGGCAGGATGCGCGAACGCGACTTCGAAGTGCGGCTGCCGGTCGAGAGCAAGGATGAGTTCGGCCAGCTGGCGCACGGCTTCAACCAGATGGCGGACCGCCTGCAAGGCTTGTATGCCGGGCTGAAACAGCTGGTCAGCAACAAGACCGCCGCGCTGGAAGAACAAAACCGGGAACTGGCGCTGCTGTACGACAGCGCCGCGTTTGTCCAGCAGCAGCAATCGGCGGAAAGCCTGTGCGACGGCTTCCTGCAGCGCCTGTGCGACTATTTCAAGGCCGATGGCGGCTCGGTGCGGGTGCTCGACCCGGTGCGCGGCAATTTGCACATGCTGGTGCACCGTGGCCTGTCGGAAGACATGGTGGACGGCGAGCACTGCATCAAGGTGGGCGAATGCCTGTGCGGCGAAGCGGTGCAAAAGAAAGTATCGGTGGTGCACGACATGCGCCACATGGCGCAGCGCGACCAGTTGCGCTGCCACCGGGAAGGCTATGCCACCGTGTCCGTGTTCCACATCCATGCGCAGGGCCAGCACCTGGGGTTTTTCAACCTGCATTTCCGTACGCCGGTCACGTTCAACGCCGCGCAGCGGGCCCTGCTCGATACGCTGGGGCAGTTGCTGGGCACCGCGATTGAAAACCAGCGGCTTGCGGCCCGCGAGCGTGAAATGGCCGTTTCCGAAGAGCGCAACCTGGTGGCGCAGGGGCTGCATGACAGCATTGCGCAGGGCTTGAATTTCCTGAACCTGCAAGTGCAGATGCTGGAACAGTCGGTGCGCGGCGGGCAGGCGGCCGAAGTGGAAGCCATCGTGCCGGCGCTGCGGGCGGGCGTGGCGGAAAGTTACCAGGACGTGCGTGAACTGTTGAATAACTTCCGTACCCGCCTGCCGGACGGTAATATGGCGGCCTCGCTGAAGGAGACGGTGGAGAAATTCCAGCGCCAGTCCGGCATCCCGGTGCGGCTGGAAGCCGATACGGACGGCGCGCCTTTCCCCCGCGAGCAACAGTTGCAATTGCTGTTTATCGCGCAGGAGGCGCTGTCCAACATCCGCAAGCACGCACATGCCACCCAGGTGACGGTGCGCCTGCATGACCGCCAGGATTTCGAACTCAGTATCGAAGACGATGGCGTTGGTTTCGATCCCGCCGCGCTGCAGTCCCAGGGCGACGGCCACGTCGGCCTGCACATCATGCGGGAGCGGGCGCAGCGCATCGATGCGCAACTGAGCGTGGATTCGCGGCCTGGCGGCGGCACCCGGGTGGCCCTGCGCGTCCCGCGCGCCGTACGGCGCGCGGCGTAATTAACTGGAAAGGATGGCAATGGAACAGGAACCGATCAGCGTGCTGCTGGTGGATGACCACACGCTGTTTCGCAGCGGCGTGCGTTCGCTGCTGCAGCGGCACCCGGAATTTTCCGTGGTGGGCGAAGCGGCCGACGGCGTCGAAGGCATCAAGCGCGCGCAGCAGTTGCAGCCACAAGTGGTGCTGCTGGACTTGAACATGCCGGGCATGTCCGGCCTGGAAACCCTGCAACTGATGCTGCAGGATTGCCCTGACAGCGCGATCGTCATGCTGACGGTGTCGGAAGATGCGCAAGACCTGGCGGCGGCGCTGCGCGCGGGCGCGTCAGGCTACCTGTTGAAAAATATCGACACCGATGCGCTGGTGCGGTCGATCCGGCGCGCGGCGGAAGGCCAGACCGTGGTGGCGGAAGCCATGACGGCCAAGCTGGTGGCGCAATTGCAGGGCGGGGCGCAGGGCGCGGCCAGCGTGTCCGACCTCGACAAGCTGACGCCGCGCGAGCGCGACGTGATCGGCGCCCTGGCCCGGGGCGAAAGCAACAAGATCATTGCGCGCAACCTGGACCTGTCGGAAAGCACGGTGAAAATCCACGTGCAGAATGTGCTGAAAAAACTCAAGCTCAACAGCCGCGTCCAGGCGGCCGTGTTTGCCGTCGAACACGGCATTTCCGGCAGCGAGCGCTGAGCGCCGCGCTGCCGCGTTTCCCCCGTCAACCGCAGCAACCGCCGCAGCAGCCGCCCGATGTGCCGGCCTGCTGCGCGGGATACCCCGCGCGCGCCAGGCTGCCCGCCAGCAATTGCGGTGTCGTGTGCCGTTCGTCGTATTGCACGGTGGCCAGGCAATTCAGCAGCGATACCCGCACGTCGCCCACACCGCTGATGCCGCCCAGCACGGTGGCCACCAGGTCGGCACAGCCTTCGCTCGTCATGCCATCAATTTTCAGGATTGCGTTTTGCATTTTCTGACTCCGTCGTGTGTGAAAGTAGGAATGCTTGCCAGCGTATGCGAACCCGGGCGTGGTCGCCATGGGTTTCCCAGGTGCGACGGGAGAATTTTTGATTTTCTTGACTAAGATCATCTAATCGAGGAACTGAACTTTGCATGGTTTGTGCAGGCGCAGAGAATGGGATTTTTAAGGACCGTTCACATGAACCTCTTGCACATCGATGAACCGCTGGGGCGGCCCGCGGCGGCCACGTTCTGGCAGCACCCGCTCTGGCGCCTGGGCTTCCGTCCCTTTTACCTGGCGACGGCGCTGTTTGCGGCGCTGGCCATTCCCCTGTGGATCGCCAGCCTCCATGGCTGGCCCGGCGTGGCGCAGGCTTCCCTGCATATCGGGCCGTTATGGCACATGCATGAAATGGTGTTCGGCATGGCCAGCGCCGTCATTATTGGTTTCCTGTACACGGCAGGCCGCAACTGGACCGGCTTGTGGACGCCGGTGCGGGCGCACCTGGCGGCGCTGGTGGCGCTATGGGCGGCGGGCCGCATCGCCATGCTGTGCGCGCCGCCCGTGATCGCGGCGGCGGCGGACTGGCTGTTCCTGCCACTGGCCGCATGGCCGCTGGCGGGCGTGCTGCGCAAGTCCGGCAACCGCCGCAACTATTTCCTGGTGGGCTTGCTGGCGCTGATGGCGCTGGCCAATGGCGCATTCCATGCCGGCGCCGCCGGCTGGCTGGCGCTGGACCCGGTGCACGCGATCCAGTCCGCCATCCTGGTGGTGGCGCTGATGATGGCGGCCATCGGCACCCGCATCATTCCCATGTTTACCCGCAACGGCGTGCCCGGCTGCCAGCCCGTCGTGTCGGTGCGGCTGGACCGCGCGTCGCTGGCGCTGCTGGCGCTCAGCGCTGCGGCGTGGGCGCTGCGTGCGCCGGGTGCGCTGTTCGGGCCGCTGGCCATCGGCGCCGGCGTGCTGGTGCTGCTGCGGGTGCTGCTGTGGAAGCCGTACAAGACGCTGCGCCATCCGCTGGTGTGGATACTGCACCTGTCGTATGCGTGGATCGGCGCGGGCATGGTGCTGCTGGCGGCTGCCAGCGCGGGATTGCTGCCATCCAGCGCCGGGTTCCACGCGCTCGCTGTCGGCGCCATGGCGGGGCTGGTGGTTGGCATGATGACACGCACGGCGCTGGGCCATACGGGCCGGATGTTGCGGGCGGGGCGCGCGGAAACGGCGATGTTCGTCCTGATCCAGCTGGGCGCGTTCAGCCGCGTGGCGGCCGCGCTATGGCCCGGCCCCGGCGCGGTGTTGCTGGTGGCCAGCGCGGCCTGCTGGAGCGTGGCGTTTGCCCTGTATGTGCTGGTGTACCTGCCATACCTGGCTGGCGCGAGGATCGATGGCAAGGAGGGGTAATCATGGAACATGCGGAACTGGAAGCGCCGGTGGCGGATGCCGGCAGCATCGCGTTGTTTGCCGAGGTGCACGATGCGGTCCTGGACCAGGTGGCCGGGCTGCTGCAACTGTCGGGCGAGCCGCTGCGGGCCGCGATGGCGGATTTGCTGGACGACCTGGAGCAGGATTTTATTGCGGAAGAACGCATGCTGGCAGCGCTGCACTGCGCGTCCGCTCCGGGACACATCGCGGAACACGGCAATTTGCTGGCGCGGCTGGCCATGGCTGCCGATGCGGGCACGGAAGTTTGCCACCACGCGCTGCGCGCGTTGCCGGCGTGGTTCCGAAACCATCTCGACCACTGGGATGCGTTACTGGCCCATGACCTGGGACACGCTGGCAGGTGACTGCAAGCCAGGCGCAGCTGGCGGGAATCGCTGCGCCACAGCGTTTCCCCCCCAGGAAAAAGCCCGCGGCTGGCGCGGGCGGAATCCATCGCGTGGATGACAGGAAGAAAACGTCGTCGGGACGGGGGCTTGCCGCTTAACCGCGCCAGATGCGCAATCCGTAGCTGCCGTCAGGCTGCCACCCGCCATCGCGGCGGTAATCGAACTCCTGCAATATGCGCGCCAGCGGCGGCAAGTCCTCGTCCATGCGAACCTGGATTACGCCGCCGTCCGGCATCAACTCCAGCGCTTCCAGGATCGACAGCAGCGGTTCCGGCGCCGGCAGGCCGGTCACGTCGACGACGGTGGTGTTGGGGGAGATTGCGGCTTGCATGGTTGGCTCCAGTTGTTGCGGTTGGCATTGATCTGGAGTAATTGTCCCATTGGCGCGAGTTCCACTTCTTTGATGCAAGTCAAAAGTTCCAAATGTGGCCATGCTGCGCTTGCAAAAAAAAAGGTTCTTCACGGATTGCCGGGAAACGCTGCTTTGATCTTCAGGAAGAAGAATTCCGAGTCGCGATAGCCATAGGCCATCCGTTTCATTACCTTTATCTTGTTGTTGATGCCCTCGAGCTGGCCGGTATGCATCGGCCAGCGCATTCGGGCAAGGATACCTTTCCAGTACAACGCAAGTTTTCGGGCAAACCGGATCAGTGGCTCTATAGCGCTGCTCATTGCCATGGCTTGCCAGTTACGCCAAGCTGCCCGCCAATGCCAAGGATTGGTTGGCTGCCAGAGTTCCTTCAAGCTCGCCTTCATGACGTAGACCGTCATGAGTGCCTGGTTTGCCTCCAGTAGTTCAGCCAATTTCGGTGCTTGATCTGATGGCACATTAGCTGGGTTGCGCAGCAACATCCAACGAGCCCGCTTTACATACTGGC
>NZ_WKJJ01000050.1 GCF_009674485.1 Pseudoduganella rivuli
TGCCGGCTGCCCCGGCGTCAAGGAAGATACACCCTTGACCCCGGGCCAGTCGGCGAATAGGCGGAGCACAGTTTGGAAAGAATTTGCTGACGTACCTGGACAAACTTCATAGAAGGGCGGCTTGGTTGTATCAAGCCGCCATTGCCCGCACGCCGCCACCGTAGAGAAAAACCAGCGCCCCCAGCGCAGCCACGTTCAGGAACACGGTGACCCAAAACCGCCACCGGAACGACGCCTTGACCGACTTATGCCGCAGCCACCGCTGCGCCACCATGCCGCCGGGCCAGCCGCAGCACAGTCCCAGCATCAGCAAGGTCCGTTCAGGAACCCGCCAGCGGCCGGCGCGCGCGGCCGACTTGTCGGCCGCGTAGAAAAGAAAGCACACGACGCTGGCGATGCCGTACACCACCAGCGTCCAGGTCAGCGCCCTCACTTAGAAGTAATTCAGGCCCAGCGCGGACTTGACTTCATCCGTGGTGCGGGCCGCCACTTCGCGGGCGCGCATGGTGCCTTCCTTCAGCACTTGCATCACATAACCCTTGTCCTTGGCCAGTTCTTCGCGGCGCGCGCGGATCGGGGCCAGCAATTCCTGCAGCACCGCGTCCAGGCGTTTCTTGACGATGGAATCGCCCAGGCCGCCGCGCTGGTAGTGCGCTTTCATTTCCGCCAGCGAAGCCTTGTCGTTGTCGAACGCATCCAGGTAAATGAAGGCGACGTTGCCTTCCAGGTGGCCGGGATCTTCCACGCGCAGGTGCAGCGGATCGGTATAGACTTTTTTCACGGCGGCGCGGATTTCATCGGCGGACGCGCCCAGGTTGATGGTGTTGCCCAGCGATTTACTCATCTTGGCTTTGCCATCCGTGCCCGGCAGGCGGCCGATTTCCGGCACCAGCGCCTTGCACTCGACGAGGATTTCCTGGTTATACGTGCGGTTGAAGCGGCGCACGATTTCATTGGTCTGCTCGATCATCGGGATCTGGTCTTCGCCCACCGGCACCACTTGCGCCTTGAACGCCGTGATGTCGGCCGCCTGGCTGGCAGGGTAGGTCAGGAAGCCGGCCGGGATGTCGCGCTCGAAGCCGCGCAATACGATTTCCTGCTTGACGGTCGGATTGCGCTCCAGGCGCGCCACCGTCACCAGGTTCAGGTAATAGAACGTCAGTTCGGCCAGTTCCGGAATCTGCGACTGGATGAAAATCGTGGTCTTCGCAGGATCGATGCCCACCGCCAGGTAATCCAGCGCGACTTCGACCACGTTGCGATGCACCTTGTCGATGTCATCCATGTTGTCCGTCAACGCCTGGGAATCGGCCAGCATCACGAACTGCTTGTAGTCGTGCTGGTATTGCACGCGGCCGCGCAGGCTGCCGACGTAATGGCCCAGGTGCAGGGGACCGGTCGGGCGGTCGCCCGTCAGGATCACGGTAGGGGAGGTGGTGCTCGGTGCGGCTGGCTGGTTCATACGGGGTTCCTTATCCTTGCCCCCGCCTGATGCGCCAACAAAAACGCCACCTTGCAGAGGCGGCGTTGACTAATTATTCACATCACTATTCAATGGCCGCGCTGGTTCAGCGGCGCCACCAATTTTGGCTATGCATGCAGGAGCGATGTGGTTGGAAAACTTTCATCCCGTAATGGTTGCACCTTGCCGCGGCCCTGTCAAGGCCGCGGCAAGCCCGGCGTCAGGGATTAATAGCGGCGCGGGTTGTTGGGTTGCGCATCGGCGCGGTTGGGCACGCCGTCATTGTCGCGGTCGCGGTCATAGCGGTTCGGGATGCCATCGTTGTCGCGGTCGCGGTCATAGCGGTTGGGAATACCATCATGGTCGCGGTCGCCCCGGCCCCAGCGGCCCCGTTCGGCCACCCAGCGGCCATCGCGTTCTTCCCACGTTTGCGGGTGATACACGTAGCCCGGCCGGTCGCGGATCCACTTGCCACGGATCCACACGTAGCGGCGGCCGTTCCAGTCCCAGTGGCCTTCGACCCACGTATAGCCGTGGCGGGCGTCGGGAATGGCTTCGGTGCGGGGTGGCGGCGGCGCCGTGCGCACGATGATGGTATCGGCAAACGACGGCACTGCGGTGGCGCCCATGGCGCCCGCCAGCGCGACGGCAATCAGCAGTTTTTTCATGATCTGTCCTCCTGAAAGTATGCCGCCACTGTAGGCTGACTCAACGGCGCGGTATGTGCGCGCACGCGCACAGTATGGCTGTTGCCGAAGGTAATGGTGTTCGGTACGATGGGGCCTTGCTTATTGAGAATAACGAGGAACCCCTTCATGCCACAATGCCTGCCGGCTGCGATCACCTTGTCCCTGTTACTGTCATCCGTGGCGATGGCGCAAACCCCTCCGATGGCGCCGGATATTCCCGCCAGTTTCGAAGCCCCCGTGGCGCAGGCGGATTACATCCGCCGCGTCGTCATGATTCCCATGCGCGACGGCGTCAAACTGTACACCGTCATCATGATCCCCAAGGGCGCGAAGAACGCGCCGATGCTGCTGACCCGCACCCCGTACAACGCGGCGCGGCGCGCGCAGCGCAATGTCAGCCCATCGCTGCTGGCTTCCTTGCCGCAGGGCGACGAATTCTTCGTGGCCGACGGCTATATCCGCGTGTTCCAGGATGTGCGGGGCAAATACGGTTCCGAAGGCGATTACGTGATGACGCGCCCGCTGCGCGGTCCGCTCAACAATACGAAAACCGACCATGCCACCGATGCGTGGGACACCATCGAATGGCTGGTGAAAAATGTCGCCGAATCCAATGGCAAGGTCGGCATGCTGGGTTCGTCGTACGAAGGCTTTACCGTCATGATGGCGCTGGCCGACCCGCATCCGGCGCTGAAAGTCGCCGCGCCGATGAGCGCCATGGTCGACGGCTGGCGCGGCGACGACTGGTTCCACAATGGCGCGTTCCGCATGCCGTCGCTCGACTACGTGGCCGGACAGACCACGGTGAAAGGCCGGGGCGAAGGGCTGGCCAGCGGCATTTACGACGATTACGACAGCGTGCTGCGCTCCGGTTCCGCGGCCGGCTATGCGAAGCGTTTCGGCCTGGACCAGTTGAATTTCACGAAAAAACTGTTCGAGCACCCGGCCTATGACCAGTACTGGCAAGAGCAGGCGCTGGACCGGCTGGTGGGGGCGCGCAAGCTGCAAGTGCCGACCATGCACATCGTCGGCCAGTGGGACCAGGAAGATATCTACGGCCCTTACGCGGCCTACGCGGCGATGGAAAAGCAGGACAAGGACAACCGCATGAATTTCCTGGCGATCGGCCCGTGGCGCCACAGCGGCGTCAATTACGATGGCAGCCGGTTGGGCGCGTTGCGTTTCGAAGGCGATACGGCGCGCCAGTTCCGCCGCGACGTGCTGCAACCGTTCTTCAACCAGTACCTCAAGGACGGCGCGCCGCCCGCCGATACGCCGCCGGTGCTCAGCTACCAGTCCGGCGCCGACCGCTGGCAGCGCTATGCGCAATGGCCGCAATCGTGCGCGTCGGGCTGCCCGGCGGCGGCGCGCACGCTGTACCTGCAGCCGGGCCTGGGCCTGGACTTCGTGGCGGCCAAACGCGACGGCCATGACGATTACATTGCCGACCCGATGAAGCCCGTGCCGTTCGTGCCGCGCCCCGTGCGCCTGCACGATGAAAACGTGTGGAAGCCGTGGCTGGTCAGCGACCAGCGCTTCGCCAGCGACCGTCCGGACGTGCTGGTGTACATGACCGCGCCGCTGGCGGCGCCGCTGGCCATTGCCGGGGCGCCGCAAGTGGATTTGCATGCGGCGACCACCGGCACGGATGCCGACTGGGTGGTGAAGCTGATCGACGTGTATCCGGATGAAGTGCCGTCACAGCCGGAAATGGGTGGCTACCAGCAGGGCATCGCGATGGACATTTTCCGGGGACGCTACCGCGACAGCCTGTCCCATCCGACCCCGATTCCCGCAGGCCAGGTACAGCGCTACCGCTTCGCGCTGCCCAATGCGAACCACGTGTTCCTGCCGGGCCACCGCATCATGGTGCAGATCCAGTCCAGCTGGTTCCCGCTGTATGACCGCAACCCGCAAACTTACGTGCCGAATATTTTCCACGCGCAGCCCGGCGACTACCGCAAGGCCACGCACAGCGTGTATTACGGGACGAAGGCGGGCAGCGCGATTGAATTGCCGGTGATCGATTACCGGCCGTGACAGTCAGCGCGGGCGCACGCTTTCGGCCAGCAAATCCGCCCGGTACGTGCGCTGGAACCCTTCCAGGATCGCGGGTGATTTCGCCACCCGCTCGATCAGGTCGCGCACGGCGGCCTGGTCTTCCTGGCTCAGCGACTGGCGCGACACATAGGCGCCGCTCCAGTTCCATGGCAATTCGGGGATCGCTTCGACCCGCAGCCGGTCGGCCAGTCCCGCCACGCGCGGGTCGCGCTGGACGGCGCCGTGGAAGGTGGTGGGCCCCATGATGGTGACGTCGATGGCGCCCGCCTGCATCAGGCGGGCGATGGCGACGGTGTCGACTTCCTGGTACAGCCGGCCCTGGCGCGCCAGTTCCCGCACCAGCCACTGGTATTGTTCGCCGAAGTCATAGCCGCGCACCACGGCCACCCGCAATTCCTTGCGGTCCAATAAGTCCTGCGCGGACGTCAGTGGCGCGCGCGTGCCGCCGGCCAGCGACAGCAGCGTGGCGCGGTGGCTGATCATGGGCACGAAGATGCCGATCTTGTCGCGCGCCGGTGTGCGCGATGCGGGGATCAGCACATCGGCCTTGCCCATTTCGAACAGTACTTCCAGCCGCGCGCGGGGCACCACGGAGTACACGAATTTGCAGCCGGCCTTTTGCACGGCGTGCTGCAGCGCTTCAGGATAGATGCCGCCGACCGAGCCGTTTTCCAGTTGGGTCGTGCTCATGCCGATCAGCGCCACCGGCACCTGGATATCGCGCGAGCAGGAACCCTGCGCCTGTTGCGCGGCGGCGTGACCGCTCAACAGCGCCGCCAGCATGGCGGCGGAAACCACGCGGCGCATCATGCAGACTGCCCCCTGGCGCGGCGGCGCGCCGAAAAATAATGGTAAGCGACCATGATGGCGATGGCTTGCATCGTGGAGCACATGAAGAAACTGGTGCCGATGCGCCAGTCGTTCGGCGGCAAATGGCTGACCTGGCCCAGCACGAAGCTGCCCAGCAGCGGCATCAGGATGGCCCCCAGGCTGCTGATCGATTGCAGGGAGCCCATCAGTTCACCCTGTTCGTTGGCGGGCGTGGCCTTGGAAATGATCCCCTGCAGCGCCGGGCCGGCGGCAAAGGCCAGCAGGTTGCAGCAAATGAACAGGTACATCATCCAGCCTTGCGTAGCCAGCCCGTACAGCAGGTAGGTGATGCAGCCGGACGCCAGCCCGATCAGGGTCAGCCGCACTTCGCCAAACACGCGCATGAACACGCCCAGCAGGCCGGCCTGCACCACGGCGGCCGCCATGCCGACGCAGAACAGCGCCAGGCCGTTTTGTCCCGTGCTCCAGTTGAAGCGGAAGCTGGTGTACAGCACCCACGTCGATTGCAGCATCATTTGCGCGCACGTCATCAGCGCGAAAGCGACGACCAGGCCGCGGATATCGTCGCGCCCCGCCAGCTTGAAGACGCCGGCAAGCGGATTGACGCGCGTCAGCTTGAACGGCGCGCGCTGGGCTTGCGGCAGCGATTCCGGCACGCAGAAATAGCCATACAGGAAGTTGGCGGCGGACAGCGCGGCGGCCGCGTAAAACGGCAGATGCAGGTTGACGTCGCCCAGCAAGCCGCCCAGCATCGGACCCGCGATAAAGCCCAGGCCGAAGGCGGCGCCGATCTTGCCAAAGCTCCTGGCGCGGTTTTCATGGGTCGAGATGTCCGACGCGTAGGCCGACGCCACCGACATGCTGGCCGACGACATGCCGCCGATCACGCGGCCGATGAACATGTACGCCAGGTTCGGCGCCAGCGCCGTCGACAGGAAATTGATGCACATGCCGGCCATCGAATACAGCAGCACGGGGCGGCGTCCCACACGGTCGCTGATGGCGCCCAGCATGGGCATGAAAATGAATTGCATCAGGCCGAACACGGCGCCCATGACGCCATACCACAGCGCCTGCGCTTCCTTGTCGTGCACGTACTCGCCCACCAGGATCGGCAGCACCGGCACCACGAGGCCGATGCCCAGCATGTCGATGAAGACACACACCAGGACGAAATTCAGGTTGCCTTTGGACGGCGCCGGAGTTTGCTCGGCAGGGGCTGGCATCATGCGGAGCGCACCTTAAGGCGTGGCGGGGCTGGCGGCCCACTCGGCAATGAAACTGTCGCGGAACGACGCCAGTTCGGCCAGCCGCGCCTGTCCTATGCGGCGGCCCGCCTCGGTCTGCATCTTGGCGGGCAAGGTGGCCAGCTTGACTTCGATGTGATCGAGCGAGTACATCTTGTCGTCGAGTTCGCGGTGCAGCGCCATCGGGTCGTCCGCGTGCGCCAGTGCGCAGCCCATGCGGCCCGCCGTATAAAACATGCGGGCCAGGCCGACGGCGCCCAGCGCATCGAGGCGGTCGGCATCCTGCACGATTTTCGCCTCGATGGTTTCCGGCGTGATGCCGGCGGAAAAACTATGGCTCTCGATCGCGTGCGCCACGGCGGCCAGCCGGTTCGACGGGAATCCCAGCGCCGCCAGCTGGCGGCTGGCCAGCAGGGCGGCCTGGCGCGACGCCAGGTGCCGTTCCGGGTGGTTTTTCGGCAAATTCACGAGGTCATGCAGATAGCAGGCGGCCAGCACGACCAGCGCATCGGCCTCCGGGTAATCGTCCATCAGCTGGGTGGCGTTGCGCCACACGCGATGCAGGTGATTGGTATCATGCGCGCCATCGTCCCCAAAGGCGCTTGCGGCCAGCGCCACCAGGCGCGGATGCCAGCTGCTCAACAGCGTATTCATTGGTCTCCAGTCTTTCTTGCCTTCCCTGGTGAAAGCACAAGGCGGCGTTTGTCCAATTGTGGCATGGGATTGCCAGTTTCACCATAGGTGATTTTGTTGTCGCGCAAAAACGTTGCTTATGGATAATATTGTGGTTTCGCGGGCGGACCCGGTGTCACCGCCGCGCCGCCAAGTCTGTGGCGGCAGCACCACAATCCGCGGCGGGGCCAGGTCCCTGGCCGGCGCCAAAAGCTTGCTGCGACAACCGGTCCGCGTCGCCGTTGCGGTGGCGCGGTACCCAGCGCAGCGTCACGCCGCCCACCTGCGCCATCAAGTCCCGTACCTGTGCGCGGTACACATCCATGCCTTTGGCGGCCGGCCCGGGCGCGCCCACGTCGCCGATGACGACCTGGCTGTCGCCATACACCGTCAGCGGCGTGGCGCCGGCCTGGCGCGCCGCGTCCAGCAACGCGATCAGCGCCAGGTATTCCGCGTCGCTGCTGCCCCCATGTCCGGCGCGGCGGCTGATTTCCACCCGTTCCCCGCGCGGCCCGCACAGCAGCGCACCGATGCCGATGGCGCCCGGATTGGGCGTGGCCGAGCCGTCGAACCAGGCGCGCCATGCGCCGGCTTCCACCGGCGCGCGCCGGGCTTCGCGGGCCAGCCTGGCCGCATGCCGCTCC
>NZ_WKJJ01000051.1 GCF_009674485.1 Pseudoduganella rivuli
GCGTTTTGTTCGTCAGCAGCAGAGAAGCGAGATTATCTAGTGTTTCGTGATTCTCGTCAACCCCTTGCTTCGCTACGCTGTTTCGTTGATCTGTCGCAGCGCTGCGGGGACAGAACTATAGCAAAGCCACACCCATCCCGCAAGTGGCCTTTTTTCCGAGCCATACTTGCCAGAACGGCATATACTTGTCCACAGCAGCACTCTCCAGGAGTCAGGATGGTCCCAAACGAACTGCCAGCCGGAATCCCGCCGACGATCCTGGTCGTCGACGATTCGCCGTCATTCCTGACCGCCCTGCTCGATCACCTGGCATCGCGCGGCTTCCTCGTTCTCATTGCACGCAATGCGGAAGAAGGGTTGATGCGCGCAGAATTCGGCTTGCCAGACTTGATATTGATGGACGTCGTACTCCCCGGTATCGATGGTTTCGAGGCATGCCGCCGCATCAAAAACCGGGAAAGCACGCGCGATACGCCGATCATCTTCATGACCAGCCTGACCGATTCGCGCCAGAAAGTCAGCGGCTTCGACGCCGGCGGTGTCGACTACATCACCAAGCCATTCCAGATCGAAGAAGTGATGGCGCGCATCAACACCCACCTGGCGCTGCGCAAAGCCAACCGCGACTTGCAGCAAATGTTCGAACAATTGAACCGCGCCAAAGCGGAACTGGTGCAAAACGAGAAGCTCGCCGCGCTGGGCGCCCTGGTGGCCGGCATTTCCCATGAATTGAATACGCCGATCGGCAACGGCTTGATGATCGCCAGCGCTTTCGAAGACCAGACCAAGGAAATGCGCAACCAGTTCGTGCGTGGCGAGCCGATGCGCCGCTCCTCGCTGGACACTTACCTGAATAACGCCAGCACCGCCACCGAAGTCCTGGTGCGCAACCTGCACCGCGCGGCCGACCTGGTCACCAATTTCAAGCAAGTGGCGGTCGACCAGACCAGCGCGCAACGGCGCACGTTCCTGCTGGCGGAAGTCGTGGCAGGCAACGTGCTGACGTTGCTGCCGACGATACGGCGCACACCCCACCAGGTGGTGCAAGACATTCCGCCAGCGCTGATGATGGACAGTTATCCCGGCCCGCTGGGCCAGGTCATCACGAACTTGCTGACCAACGCCATCATCCACGGACTGGATGGACGCGACTCCGGCACCATTACCATCAGCTCCAGCCAGGAAATCGATAACGGCGTCATCCTGACGATCAGCGATGACGGCAATGGCATCACTCCCGACAACCTGCTGCACATCTTCGAGCCGTTTTTCACGACCAAACTGGGCGTCGGCGGATCCGGTCTCGGTTTGCACATCGTGCACAACATCGTCAACGACATGCTGGGCGGGCGTATCGATGTCCGCAGTGCGCCTGGCGAAGGCACGGTGTTCACGGTCAACCTGCCGCTGACCGCGCCGCAGCGTTAATCGCCGCCCTCTACCGCGACAAGTTCTTTCAGGCGCCGCCGGTTTCCCTTGATCCATCCGACCAGCGCCTGCGCCGGCATCGGCGCGGCCACCAGTGGGCCCTGCGCCAGTTCGCAACCATAGCTGCGCAGCAGCGCCAGGTCGCTCCCATGTTCAACACCTTCCGCCACCACGGCAATGCGCATCTGGTGCGCCGCTTCGATGGATTGCTGCAGCAATGCGGCGCGCGCCGGCTGTTGCGACGCCTCGTTGACGATCACGTGATCGATACGCAGCTCCGTCAATGGACAACGCGCCAATTGCTGCTGCGAAGTTTGTCCCGCGCGGTAGCCTGCCACGCCGATGCCAAAGCCGCGCAAACTCAAGTGCGCAAGGTTGGCAATGCTGAGTGGCGCGGCACTGGTCAACACCGCTTCCGGGCACTCCCACGTGATACTGCGGTGCGCCACGCCGTGTTCATGCACGATAGCGCAGAGCCGGTCGATCATGCGCCGGTCCGCCAGCAATTCCGCCGGCAACCGGATCGACATCGTCAACGTCACCAGGCCAATGTCATGCCATGCTTTCAATTGGGCCAGCGCCTGTTGCGCGATGCTCATCGCCAGCGGTGCAATCGAAGCGGAGCCTTGCAACGTGGGCAGGAAGCGTGAAGCCCGTATCAAACCCCGTTCCGGATGAAGCCAGGACGCATGGACATCCACGCCACGCAGCAAGCCGCCAGCCACTTCAATGCGCGGTTCAAAATAAGGCAGGAATTGCTGCTGCGCCAGCGCTGCTTCGATTTCTTCCGAACCAGGCACCGCAGTCATCGCGCCGGCCGACAGCGCTTGCGCGTCCGCGTGCGCCAGCAGCGATTGCAGCACATCGAAATGCAACGGCTTGAGCGCCGTACCCAGCATTTGCATGCGTGTCGCGCCATCCGCCATACTGGCCGCCGCTTCACCCAGCCGGCCTTCGCGCGCGCTGGCAACGACCAGGCTGCACGCCAGTTCCAGCTCCTTCAAATGACGAATCAGTTCCAGGCCATCCATGCCCGGCATATCGAGGTCCGTCAATACCAACTCCACAGGCAACCCACGCGCATCGAGCTTGCGCAGCGCATCGATGCCATCGCATGCCACCAGGACCTGACCAAACCCGGCCTGGCGCAACAAGCCAGCCATATGGTCGCGCTGGACAGCGCTGTCCTCCACCACCATCGCCGTGCAATTGGTCCAGTCCTGCACTGCACCTCCTAGGCTGAGAATGACGACAGTTGTTGAAGGATTTCGCGGCCGATGTTATCGAGCGGTACGGAGCGCTCCACGGCGCCACGTTTCACGGCTTCTTTCGGCATGCCATACACAACGCAACTGGCTTCGTCCTGCGCCACGGTGTACGCGCCGGCATTGCGCATTTCCAGCATGCCTGCGGCACCATCGTCACCCATGCCGGTCATGATGACACCCAGCGCATTCGAGCCGGCGCACTTGGCCACGGAGCGGAACAGCACATCGACGGAAGGCCGATGCCGGTTGACCAGCGGCCCGTCGACCACTTCCACGTAATACTGGGCGCCATTGCGGCGCAACAGCATATGCTTGCCGCCCGGTGCAATCAGCGCGCGGCCCGGCACCACGCGGTCGCCGGTTTGCGCTTCCTTGACGTCAATCTGGCAAATCGAATTCAGGCGCTCGGCAAATGCGGCCGTGAACCGCTCCGGCATATGCTGGACAATGACGATACCTGGCGAGACGCGCGGCAATGCCGTGAGCACGACTTCCAGCGCCTGTGTGCCACCTGTCGACGTACCGATTGCGACAACCCGCTCCGTTGTCTGCACCATGGCGCGGTTGTCCGCTGCCGGCAGGATCGCATCGGCGGTCAGCTTGGCAGCCGGCTGCAATGCCGGCGCGGCTGCCCGGCCGGCCAGCCGGCGCACATTGGCGACCGATGCAGCCCGCACAGCAGACACCAGTTCGTCCGCGCTATCGTTGAGGAACTGCTTGAGTTCGAGCTTGGGCTTGGTGATGATGGAGACGGCGCCCGCCGCCATGGCCTCCATCGTGGTCTTGGCCGCCTTGGCCGTCAACGTGGAGCAAATCACCACCGGCGTGGGCCGCTCCGCCATCAGCTTGCGCAGGAACGTGATGCCATCCATGCGGGGCATTTCCACGTCGAGCACAATCACGTCCGGCCACACGGTCTTCATGCGCTCCATGGCCAGGATGGGATCCGCCACCGCATGCAGCACTTGAATGTCCGGCGCCTTGTTCAGCAAGGCCGTAACAACCTGGCGCACGACAGCAGAATCGTCGACCACGAGCACATTGATTTTCTTCATAACCGCTCCTTCAACGCCTTGCCTTGCCGCGGTCCCGGTGGGCCTAACCTGACCCAGACATCACCGGTCTTGACGTTGAATATAATGTGGCGATGCCCGACGCCGAACAGGCTTTCAGACACCACCGGTATGTTATGCATGCGCAGCAGGCGTTCCGCAGTTTCGCCATTGCGCCGCCCGATATTGCTTTCATCATTGCGCTCGATGTCGGGGAACATCATGCCGCCTCCAAAGACTTTAGCCTGGCACTCTTCCGGGTTGATGCCCAGCTTCCGCAATTCCGTCAACATCAATTCCAGCGCCCCTTCACAATAACGACCGCTCAGGTGCGCAACCGCCTCGTTTTCCCCCACCGTCAACAGGAAATGCGACATCGCCCCCACACGGCGCTGCGGGTGCCATAACGTGATCGATACACAAGATCCCAGCAACGTGCGGATGCGGTGCCGGGCATCGCCAACAAAATGCTCGCCCGGCATCAAAAAAACGTCGATCACCGCCACGCGCTATCCTCATGCTTTACGGTACACCGATGGTCCCTGCACCTGCAAAGGCCCGGCCATGTCATGCAAGCTTTCTGAATGACCGATCAACAGGTGGCCGCCGGGACGTATCGCTCCCAGCAAGCGCCCCACCACTTCGCGCTTGGTTTCGGGGCTGAAGTAAATCAGCACATTGCGCAGGAAAATCACGTCGAACTGGCCGAACTTGGGCAGCGTTTCATTCAGGTTTACCTGATGAAATTGCACGCGCTGACGCAAACGCTTATCAACCAGTAAAGTGCCTTCCTGCTCCGCGATGCCGCGCAGGCAATAGCGTTTCAGGTAGGCGGGGGGAATGTGGCTGGTGCGTTCGCGCATGTAATGGCCGGCCTTGGCCGATGCCAGTACGCGGGTACTGATATCGGACGCATACAGTTCCCATTCGTGTTCGCCCAATACATCGTCGAGCACCATGGCAATGCTGTAGGGCTCTTCGCCCGTTGAACAGGCTGCGCTCCACACGCGGAACGGTTGCCTCTGTTCCAGCGCCGCGCCGGCCAGCTTGCGCAGCAAGTCGAAGTGCTTGGATTCGCGGAAGAAGTAAGTCTCGTTGGTGGTCAACAGGTCAATTGCAATCTGCACTTCGCCTGGTGACTGGCCTGCTGACAGCATACGGAAATAAGCGCCGTAACTGGCCAGCCGGTAATGCATCAGCCGTTTGGCGAGGCGGCCGCTGACCAACGCTTTCTTCGCTGCCGATAGCGTGATGCCGGCATTGTCGAAGATAAAGCGTTGGAACAGTGTAAATTCCTGGTCGGTGATGGGTTCTACTGACATCGTCGATGCATCTCGCATTCACGGTCCTCGCACTAGAATCGCGTAAATTGCCCCTCGTCTGGCCCTACTTCAGAGGATAGCACCTTGCGGGCGGGTGCGCGCGGCACTGTTGTAGCCTTGGAAGATTTTCGCACAGGCACTTGCATCCGCCGTCCTGCATTGTTATTTCCACCGCCATTGATACTGAAGAACGCCATGGTTTGCTGCAGCTCTTCGGCCTGGCTGCTCATCTCTTCCGCAGTGGACGCCAACTCTTCGGAGCCGGCGGCATTTTGCTGTGTGGTGTCGCTCAATTGGCTCATTGCCGTGCTGATCTGGCTGACACCGGTTGCCTGCTCTTCCGACGCGGCCGTGATTTCCTGCACCAGGTCCGAGGTTTTCTTGATATTCGGGACCATGGAATCCAGCAGTGTCCCCGCTTTTTCCGCCAGGGTCACGCTGCTGCCCGCCACTTCACCGATCTCCTGGGCCGCGACCTGGGCGCGCTCCGCCAGCTTGCGCACTTCCGCCGCCACAACGGCAAAGCCTTTGCCGTGGTCACCCGCGCGCGCCGCTTCGATGGCTGCATTCAACGCCAGGAGATTGGTCTGGTAGGCAATGTCGTCGATGATGACGATTTTCGTGGCGATCTGCTTCATGGCAGCCACGGTGGTACGCACGGCTTCGCCACCTTCGGTTGCTTCCCTGGAGGCCTTGCTGGCCATGGCGTCCGTGACTTTCGCGTTTTCCGTATTTTGCGTAATGGACGACGTCATTTGCTCCATCGATGCGCTGCTCTCTTCGACGCTGGCGGCCTGCTCACTGGCGGCCTGCGACAGCGATTGCGCGGTGGCGCTGACCTGTTCCGATGCCGCAGCCAGGGCGGCGGCGCTGTCGTTGACTTCCGCCACCACTTGCGACAGCTTGGTGACGGCGGCATTGGCAAAGCCCATCATGTCGCCAAACGCGCCTTCGTACTTCTTGTCGATCGTGCGGGTCAGGTCGCCGGAGGCAATGGCTTCCATCATGACCACCATGTCGTCGATGCCCGCTTGCGTGGTTGCCACCAGCTGGTTCAAGCCCTCGGCCATCTCTTGCTGGAAGCCGTGCAAACCATGCAGCTCAATACGGGTGCCGAAGTTTCCCTTGTTGGCTGCCGCGATGGCGCGACGCTGCCCCTCGATCACTTGCTGCAATTTGGCCACCATATTGCCCATCGCGCGCAGCAACTGGCCTGTTTCATCTTTCGCTGCCGACTCCAGTGAAACACTCAGGTCGCCATCGGCCAAACGGTTCGCTGCATTGACCGCATCGTCCAACGGACGCGTAATGCTGCGCGTGATCAGCCATGCGGCCACGATGGACAGGATCACCAATGCCACCAAGGCGCCAATGATCAATTGCGTGGCGCGGGTGGTCACGGCGCTCATGTTGGCATCGGCAGCCTTGGTGGTGGCGGCGGTAATGGTGCGTAACTGGTCGAACGCTTCCGCCAGCGGTTTATCGGCGCCGCTGACGGCTTTATCCAGTTCACCAACGTCGTCTACCTTGCGCGCACGCATTTCAGCAATCTTCGCGATGGCGTTGCGGTAGATGAGGGTGTTGTCGTGGATCTTGTTGAGGATCTTTTCCTCTTCTGCCGTCATGCGGCCCGTGGCTTTGTATTCATCGTCGACGTTGTCGATGATGCTCATCTGGTCGTTGAATTTTTTATCGTAATCGCCGCCACGGATGACGAAATTCTTGAAGTAATGTACCGCACTGCCCAGGGCGACAGTCCCCTTGCTTGTTGCAGCGCCTTTGGCAATCGCATCTTGCTTGACGCTCTGCCACTGCTCGTTCATGGCCCGGATTTCATTATGCGCAATCAATCCAAACAGCACGGCCAGCAATGTCAGCAATCCAAATGCAATTCCCAGCCGTTTGCCGATCGTCAAATTCTCAAGCATTTGCTCCCCCTTCATTAGGTTGAACTGCGCTTCACATATTTTTAACGTCCATCTTCACATGCTAGGTCGCCGTGCGTTGGACAAGCAAGCGGCTTGGGGAAAAATAGTGATTGCGAGCCACAGAGTGACCGAAGGGACAAATGCAAAAAACCCCGCCAAGAGCTAACTCAGCGGGGTTTTTCTATATAACTAGCCTGACGATAACCTACTTTCACACTGGTTGCAGCACTATCATCGGCGCAGAGTCGTTTCACGGTCCTGTTCGG
>NZ_WKJJ01000052.1 GCF_009674485.1 Pseudoduganella rivuli
GGCTGCGGCGCCGGCTGCCGCCACCCATGCCGGTTTGCCGGCGATGCCGGCGCAGGCCGTGCCGCCCGCAGCGGCGCAGCCTGGCGTTGCACCGCCAACCGCTGGCGTCATGGCAGCCGGAGCGCAGCAGGCCGTGCCGTCATCCACCGCTGCCGCGCCGCAGGCCACTGCGCTATCGACCAACGCCGCAGTCGTGCCAGGTGAAGCGCGCCCAGCTGCCGCCCCAACACCGGCACAGACGACCGCCGCGCAATCATCCGCAGCGCCTGCGGCGCCCGTGGGCGGCGCTATGAAGGCGCCGCAAGCGGCCACGCCGGTCCCATCCACGCCAACTGTTGCAGCGGCAACCGCCCCCGTCGCGCCGCCGCCAGCCGCGCTGGCCGCCGCCCCCGTCAAACCAGTGGCGCCACCCGAGCCGCCGGACGAAACCATTCCCACCGCGCGCGATTTGCCGGAGCCGATCCAGCGCATCTTGCCAACGGTGGCGATGAGCGGCTACATGTACTCGAAAAATCCGGCTGACCGCCTGGTCCTGATCGACAAGGCGCTGCGGCGCGAAGGGGATGAAGTCGCGCCGGGCCTGGTGCTGGAGCGGCTGTTGCCGAAAGGCGCGGTGTTTACGTTCCGCGGTTACCGCTACCGGGTTCCCTACTAATGATTACCGCATCAAAGGACAGTAATGCAAGCAGTTAACCCCGCCCCGGCGCAGCCTGTGATCGGCATTGTCGGCACGTCCGGCAGTGGCAAGACCACGCTGCTCGAGTTCCTGGTCGCGCAACTGGCGGGGCAGGGCATGCGGGTCAATATCATCAAGCACAGCCACCACGACCTGGAGCTGGAGCCGCCGCGCAAGGATTCGGCGCGCCTGCGCATGGCGGGCGCCCATGAAGTCATGGTGGCGTCGCCTTACCGCTTTGCCATCATCCAGGAATTGCGCGGGGCGCCCGAACCCACGCTGGATGAGCAACTGGCGCGCATGGCGCCGGCCGACCTGACCCTGGTGGAGGGGTTCAAAAGCTATGCTTATGACAAGCTGGAAGTGTACCGGCTGGAAGCGGGACGGCCGCCACTGTACCCGCACGACCCGTACATCGTCGCGGTGGCGTCCGACCAGCCGCGCCCGGCCGACGCGCCGCCGGGTGTCGCCTGGCTGGATTTGAATGCGCGTGAATCGGTGCTGGCATGGATCGCCGCCTGGCTGAAAAAAAATCACGCGGCGCCCTAAAGTCCTGCGGAAAGCATCCGTAACCAGAAGATAGGCCTGATTGGGAGGATGCCATGGACGTTAGCGGAATTGCACGAACAGCGACAACGATTGCCGATACCGGCATCAAGCAGGATGTTGCCATCGCTGTGGAAAAGAAAGCCCAGGATGTACAGGCCTCCAGCGCACAGGCGCTGATCGAAGCGATTCCGCCTGTGCCGAAGGCTTCCAATTTGCCACCCAATCTCGGCACTCGCATCAATACGACAGCCTGAGCGCCGGTCGCGGCGTCCGGGTTGCGTTCCCAGGTTGTGCGCCATAGAATGCGTCAACACTTCCACAGTGTTGCGCGTTAATGCAGGACGTAAGACTTCTTACGGACCACCATACCAAAGGGAACGACCATGAAAAAACTGATTGCCGCCGTAGTTGCCGCCACCTTCGCGATGGGTTCAGCCTTCGCCCAGGTTCCAGCTCCAACCCCTGAAGTCGCTGCCCACGCGCCTGCGAAGAAAGCTTCGCACAAAAAAGTAGCGCACAAAAAAGCGCACAAAAAAGCCCGTAAAGCCGCAGTGTGATTGTTTGGCGTAACTGCCAGACCGCGCACTCAGCGCTGACGTGAAACAGAGCCCGGACATTGCGTACCGGGCTTTTTTTATTTGCCGGCTTCTTCCTGCAAAAAAAAATTTAAAAATAGTTGTAAGGTTGCTCCGCCCCGGGGCGACTACCGTGCAGCCGCAGACATCTGCGCTTTTCAATTGACCAAAGGAGATACACCATGAACAAACGCCAAGCCCTGATCGCCGCCGCCCTGGCAACCGTTTGCGCCGCCGGCGCAGCATCCGCTGCCGATGCACCGAAAGGCGACAAGGAAAAATGCTACGGCATCGCCAAGGCCGGCCAGAACGATTGCGCCGCCGCCAATGGCTCGCACTCGTGCGCAGGCCAGGCCAAGGAAGACAACGGCGCCGCCGAATGGAAATTCGTCGCCAAGGGCACGTGCGAAAAAGCCGGCGGCAAAACCACGCCGCCAGCCAAGTAATCCCGGCACACCGGTAACGACAGGAGCCCGCCATGCCGCATGACAGCCGCCAACCCCACGCTGACAAAGCCGGGGGCGGGTCACCCGCCGGGAGCGCGTGCCTCGGCGTGGGTGTCGGATTGCGGGCGCCCCATTACCGGCAATTTCTCGAGCAGCGCCCGGCGACGGGCTGGCTCGAAGTCCACACGGAAAACTACCTGGACCGCGCGGGCTGGGACTGGCACGTCCTGCAATCGCTGCGGCGCGATTATCCCGTCAGCCTGCATGGCGTCGGCCTGGGGTTGGGATCGGCGCGGGGCTTTTCCACCGAACACTTGCAGCGTGTGCGGGAACTGGTGCGGGCCGTCGAGCCGGCGCTGGTGTCCGAGCACCTGTGCTGGGGCGCCGTGCAGGCGCACCAGTTGAACGATTTATTGCCGCTGGCGCTCGATGGCGCCGCGCTGGATTTGCTGTGCGCACGTGTGCAACAGGTCCAGGAGGCGCTGCAGCGGCCCATCCTGCTGGAAAACGTGTCGACTTACGTGCGTTTTCGCGGCGATGCGATGAGCGAAGCCGAATTCATGGCGGAGCTGGCCAGGCGCACGGGTTGCGGGCTGCTGCTCGACATCAATAACCTGTACGTCAACCAGTGCAACCACGGGGAAGATGCGCTGGCCGCGCTGGCCGCGCTGGCCGCGCTGGCCGCCATTGCGCCCGGCACGGTGGGGGAAATCCACCTGGCAGGCCACCTGGTGACGCCGCAAGCCGTGATCGACCACCATGGCGCTACCGTGGCCGAACCTGTCTGGGCGCTGTACCAGGCGGCATTGCGGCGCTTTGGCGCGGTGCCGACGTTGATCGAATGGGATACCGATATCCCTGCGCTCGGCGTGCTTCTGGGCGAAGCGGAAAAAGCCCGGGCCCATCTGGCCGGAGTGGCGACGGCGCAGGGCTTGGCCGGCAGCGCAAACCTTGCCAAACCTGATGCCCGTGAAGCGTGCGTGGCGCCGGATTCGCCACAACGGCAGGCGGTGCGCGGCGAGCCGGATGCAACGCTGGCCCAACACCAGCAGGCGTTCGCCGGCGGCCTGTTCGATCCCGCGCAGGCTTTGCTGGCGACCGCGCCGCTGGCGCCGCACGCGCAACTGGAACACCGGTACGCGCTGTACCGGGGCAACCTGTCCGCCACGTGGCACAAGGTGCTGGCGGCAGCCTATCCCGTGATTGCGCAACTGGTGGGCGATGAATTCTTTGAGGCGCTCAGTAAAGCCTATGGTCGCGCGCATCCGTCCGACAGCGGCGACTTGAACCGCTTCGGCGCCCATTTCGCCGCCTTCCTGGCGGATTTCCCGCACGTGGCGGATTTGCCGTATTTGTCGGACATGGCAACCCTGGAGTGGGCGCTGCACCGCGCCCATTACGCGCCCGATGCGCCAGCCGCCACGGCGCAGGCATTGGCCGCGCTGGCGCCGGACGCTTTCGAGCAATGCGCGCCGGGATTGCATCCGGCCTGCACGCCACTGGCGCTGGCCACCAGCGTGGTGGCGCTGTGGCAGGCGCACCAGCCGGGCGGCGCGCCATTCCCGCAGCACATGGCGGCAGCAAGTTATTGCGTGGTCGCGCGGCCCCGCTGGAAGGCCACCGTGACGCCGCTGCCTGCCGCGTCGTATGCGGCGCTGGCGGTCTTGCGCGACGGCGGTACATTTGGCGCGGCGCTCGACGCGGCCTTCGATGCCGATGACGATTTCGACATGGCCGGCCAGCTGCAGTGCTGGCTGGATGCCGGCGCGATCAACGATTGGATGCATGATGAATAAATTGATGGTATTGCACCGCCGCCTGTCGTGCTGCGATGCATTTCTTGCCGACTGGGGTGTGTCCGTGGCCAGCCTGGCCATCCGCTGCTATGTGGGCTGGCAATTCCTGAAGTCCGGCATGGTCAAGGTACAGGACTGGAATGCGACCTTGGACTTGTTCCGCTACGAATACATGGCGCCGTTGCTGCCGCCGGAGCTGGCCGCGTACATGGGGGCGGCGGGAGAATTGCTGTTGCCGATGCTGCTGTTCATCGGCTTGCTGACGCGGCCCGCGGCGCTGGCGCTGTGCGCGGTCAACGTGATGGCGGTGCTGTCATACCCGCAATTGTTCACGTTCGATTGCCCTGCGGCCATCAACGATCATTTCTACTGGGGGGCGTTGTTGCTGGTGGTGGTGGCCATGGGGCCGGGGCGGCTGTCGCTGGACGCCTGGCTGGCGCGCAGCGGCCGGTAAATCATTCGTCGCGGAAGGCGCGCATCAATCTGGCTTCGCCGGTGGCGTCGCCGAACAGCAGGTTGGCGGCATGGGTGGCGGCGATCATCCGCGCCAGTTGGGCATCTTCGAAACGGGCCAGTTCTTCGGTGGCCGCTTGCAGCGCATGCAGCAGGCGGGCGCGGGCGCTTTGGTACAGCACGCTGGAATAATGATCGGTATTTTTCAGCAATTCCTCTGCATTTTCGATCACCTGGCGCAAGTCGCCGATCAGGCGTTCCTGCGTATGCTGGTTTTCCGGGCCATCCATGACGTACTCCCGAGACAACTTTGCGTGCCGGATGGCGCAAGGCTGGGGCGCCATCCCCGTGGTTAGTTTCAGCTTAGCGCGATATTTCCCAAATGCAAGAAAAATGCGCCAGCTAAAGCTTAAACGGCGCCTTCCGCCACTACGCTGATTTGCACATCGCCGATGGTGATGCGCTGCCCTGCACGGATTTTCGCGGTCTTGCGCAATTCCTGCTTGCCATCGACCTTGACCGCACCGCTGGCCACCAGCACCTTGCCGGCGCCGCCGCTGTCGCACAGGCCGGCCACCTTCAGGAGCTGATTCAGCTCGATGAACTCTCCGTTCAGTTCCACACTAACTTTCTGCATTTTATCCTCAGTTGCTGTTACACGTATTTTGGTTTCCGCATATTACGGCGCAGCAGGGCGGGTCATGTCCAGCGGGATGATCCATTGCGTGAACTGGTCTTCCGTGACAAAGCCCAGTTCCAGGGCGGCTTGCTTCAGCGTTTTGCCTTCGTGCTGCGCTTTTTTCGCGATTTGCGCGGCGCGATCATAGCCGATATGGGGCGCCAGCGCAGTCACCAGCATCAGCGACCGCTCCATCAATTCTGCGATGCGGCCCAGATTGGGCTCGATTCCCTGCGCACAATGATGGTCGAAACTGCGCATGCCGTCCGCCAGCAGGCGCGTGCTTTGCAGGAAATTATGAATGATCATGGGCTTATAGACATTCAATTCGAAGTTGCCCGATGCGCCGCCCATCGTGATGGCCACGTCATTGCCGAACACCTGGCAGCACAGCATGGTCATGGCCTCGCACTGCGTGGGATTGACCTTGCCCGGCATGATGGAGCTGCCCGGCTCGTTTTCGGGGATCGTGATTTCGCCGAGGCCGGAGCGGGGGCCGGACGCCATCCAGCGGATATCGTTGGCGATTTTCATCAGCGCCGTGGCCAGTGTTTTCAGGGCGCCATGGGCGGACACCAGCGCGTCATGGCCCGCCAGCACGGCGAATTTATTGTCCGCGCTGGAAAATGGCAATTGCAGGCGCGCCGCCAGTTCCTGCGCCATGCGTTGCGCATATTCCGGATGCGCGTTCAGGCCCGTGCCGACCGCCGTGCCGCCGGCCGCCAGTTCCAGTACCGGGGACAAGGCGCCCGTGATCATCAGGTCCGCGTAATCGAGCTGCGCCACGTAGCCGGAAAATTCCTGGCCCAGGGTCAGCGGCGTCGCATCCTGCAAATGCGTGCGGCCGATTTTCACGATATCGGCAAACGCGTGCGACTTCGCTTCCAGGGTTGCGCGCAATTCGCGCAGCGCCGGCAGCACGTCGCGCGCCATCGCCCAGGCTGCCGCCACGTGCATCGCGGTGGGGAAGATATCGTTCGATGACTGGCCCTTGTTGACGTCATCGTTCGGGTGCAGCAGGCGCGCTTCGCCCCGTTCGCCGCCCATCAGTTCCGATCCCCGGTTGGCCAGCACTTCATTCATGTTCATGTTCGACTGCGTGCCGGAACCCGTTTGCCACACTGACAGCGGGAATTCTTCCGCATGCTGTCCGGCCAGCACTTCGTCGGCGGCCTGCATGATGGCGTTTGCCTTGGCTTCCGGCAGCAAGCCCAGATCGACGTTGACGCGGGCGGCGGCGCGCTTGACCTGGGCCAGCGCATGTACGAGGCTGGCCGGCATGCGTTCCGTGGAAATCGCGAAGTGGTGCAGCGAGCGCTGGGTTTGCGCGCCCCACAGGTGGTCGGCGGGGACGTCGATCGGGCCAAAACTGTCGTGTTCGGATCGGGTATTCACTTGGGCTCCGCAGGGTTGGTGTATCGGCAAGTGTAGCGCAGCGGTCAAATTCCGGCGCGGGGCTAACTATTGGAAAATTCCTGCCGTTAAGATACTTACATTATGTGCAGCCCACTTCCACACTATGCAGCATCGCTTTAACCGTTTTTCATCGATCGCCATCGCGGCCGCCCTGCTGGCAGGGACACCTGCCCGTGCCGCGGAACTGGGCGACATTGCGGTGCGCACTTACCTGAACCAGCCGCTGACGGCCGATATCGAACTGGTGATGCTGTCGCCGGACGAAGCGGCGGAAGGCGTGCCGGTGCGCATGGCGGGACCGAATATTTACCAGGGCGCCAACGTGCGCATGCATCCGGCGCTGGCCGGCGCCCGCATGTCGGTGCAGCGCAAGGATCACCGGCTGTTCGTCCACATTGTCACCTTGCAGCCGGTCGACACGGAAGTGGTGCACCTATACCTGGAGCTGGGTAACGGCAGCCGCGCCGTGGTGCGCGCCGCCACGCTGTGGCTGACGCCGGAGCCGCCCGGCGCGCCACGGCCGCCCGTGGTGCGCCCGCTGCCGGCGCAG
>NZ_WKJJ01000053.1 GCF_009674485.1 Pseudoduganella rivuli
GTGGCCGGCTCAGTCGTTGCTGGCTCGGTCGTTGCAGGCTCGGTCGTGGCTGGTTCAGTCGTTGCCGGCTCGGTTGTCGCCGGTTCCGTCGTCGCAGGCTCAGTCGTAGCCGGTTCAGTCGTAGCCGGTTCCGTCGTCGCAGGTTCGGTCGTGGCCGGTTCCGTCGTCGCAGGCTCAGTCGTAGCCGGTTCAGTCGTAGCCGGTTCCGTCGTCGCAGGTTCGGTCGTGGCCGGTTCGGTTGTAGCCGGTTCAGTCGTCGCTGGTTCGGTCGTGGCCGGCTCACTCGTTGATGGCTCAGTCGTTGCTGGCTCCGTCGTGGCTGGCTCGGTCGTGGCTGGCTCAGTCGTGGCTGGTTCAGTCGTTGCCGGCTCGGTTGTCGCCGGTTCCGTCGTCGCAGGCTCAGTCGTAGCCGGTTCGGTCGTAGCTGGCTCAGTCGTGGCTGGTTCAGTCGTTGCCGGCTCGGTTGTCGCCGGTTCCGTCGTCGCAGGCTCAGTCGTAGCCGGTTCAGTCGTAGCCGGTTCAGTCGTCGCAGGTTCGGTCGTCGCAGGTTCGGTTGTAGCCGGTTCAGTCGTCGCTGGTTCGGTCGTGGCCGGCTCAGTCGTTGCTGGCTCGGTCGTGGCTGGTTCAGTCGTAGCCGGCTCCGTCGTTGCAGGCGCAGTCGTGGCGGGTTCCGTGGTCGCCGGTGCAGTCGTCGCAGGCTCGGTCGTGGCTGGTTCAGTCGTTGCCGGCGCAGTCGTTGCTGGTTCCGTCGTTGCTGGTTCCGTCGTTGCTGGTTCCGTCGTTGCTGGTTCCGTCGTTGCTGGTTCCGTCGTTGCTGGCGCAGTCGTTGCCGGCTCCGTCGTGGCTGGCTCGGTCGTGGCGGGTTCTGTCGTTGCTGGCGCAGTCGTAGCCGGTTCGGTCGTAGCTGGCTCAGTCGTGGCGGGTTCTGTCGTTGCCGATTCCGTCGTCGCAGGTTCGGTCGTGGCCGGTTCGGTTGTAGCCGGTTCAGTCGTAGCCGGTTCAGTCGTCGCAGGTTCGGTCGTGGCCGGTTCGGTTGTAGCCGGCTCCGTCGTCGCTGGTTCGGTCGTTGCCGGCTCAGTCGTTGCTGGCTCGGTCGTTGCCGGTTCAGTAGTGGCTGGTTCAGTCGTAGCTGGCGCAGTCGTGGCTGGTTCCGTTGTAGCTGGCTCAGTTGTAGCCGGTTCAGTCGTCGCTGGTTCGGTCGTGGCCGGTTCGGTTGTAGCCGGCTCCGTCGTCGCTGGTTCGGTCGTGGCCGGCTCAGTCGTTGCTGGCTCGGTCGTTGCCGGTTCAGTCGTGGCTGGTTCAGTCGTAGCCGGCTCCGTCGTTGCAGGCGTAGTCGTGGCGGGTTCCGTGGTCGCCGGTGCAGTCGTCGCAGGCTCGGTCGTGGCTGGTTCAGTCGTTGCCGGCTCGGTTGTCGCCGGTTCCGTCGTCGCAGGCTCAGTCGTAGCCGGTTCCGTCGTCGCAGGTTCGGTCGTCGCCGGTTCGGTTGTAGCCGGTTCAGTCGTAGCCGGCTCCGTCGTTGCAGGCGCAGTCGTGGCGGGTTCCGTGGTCGCCGGTGCAGTCGTCGCAGGTTCGGTCGTGGCTGGTTCAGTCGTTGCCGGCTCGGTTGTCGCCGGTTCCGTCGTCGCAGGTTCGGTCGTGGCCGGTTCGGTTGTAGCCGGTTCAGTCGTTGCTGGTTCCGTTGTCGCAGGCTCTGTTGTGGCCGGCTCAGTCGTTGCTGGCTCGGTCGTTGCTGGCTCGGTCGTGGCTGGTTCAGTCGTTGCCGGCTCGGTTGTCGCCGGTTCCGTCGTCGCAGGCTCAGTCGTAGCCGGTTCCGTCGTCGCAGGTTCGGTCGTGGCCGGTTCGGTTGTAGCCGGTTCAGTCGTCGCAGGTTCGGTCGTGGCCGGCCCAGTCGTTGCTGGTTCGGTTGTCGCAGGCTCTGTTGTGGCCGGCTCAGTCGTTGCTGGCTCGGTCGTTGCAGGCTCGGTCGTGGCTGGTTCAGTCGTTGCCGGCTCGGTTGTCGCCGGTTCCGTCGTCGCAGGCTCAGTCGTAGCCGGTTCAGTCGTAGCCG
>NZ_WKJJ01000054.1 GCF_009674485.1 Pseudoduganella rivuli
TGTTGCGCGCGGAGTAAAAATGAGCCACTTCGCGCAAAGTAAAACTGAGCCACTTTTTTGTAAAGTCAGGTCTTTTGCGCGAGACCTGAGTGCTACACAAGGAAGAGTGGATGGAAATACATGTGCTCAAGGCCCAGGGCCTCTCGGAGCGCCGGATTGCCAAGCAGCTGGGCATTTCAAGGAACACGGTGGCGCGCTATCTGGACGCACCGGAGGCGCCGCGATACAAGCTGCGGGAAGCCCGGCCTACCAAGCTTGATCCGTTCAAGGCGTACATCGAACAGCGGATCGCTGAGGCAAGGCCCGACTGGATTCCAGCGCCGGCCATGCTGCGCGAGTTGCGAGGGCTTGGCTACGGCGGGCAGGTACGGCAGTTACAAGACTTCATGCGCTTGCATAAAGCGGCGCCCAAGCCAGATCCGGTGGTGCGGTTCGAAACAGCACCGGGGCAGCAAATGCAATGCGACTTCGTGGTGTTCCGGCGCGGCCGGGATCCGCTATACGCTTTTACAGCGACGCTGGGCTACAGCCGATGGCGTTGGGTGCGCTTTACTTCGGACGAAACTGCGGCGACCTTGGTGGCCTGCCATCACGCCTTGTTCGATGCGCTGGGCGGCGTGCCGAAAGAAGTCCTATACGACAACGCCAAGAGCGTCGTTATCAAACGCGACGGCTATGGTGAAGGCCAGCACCGCTGGAATGACGACTTCCTCGACATGGCAAAGCTGTACGGTTTCATGCCGCGACTGTGCCGTCCTTACCGCGCCCGGACCAAGGGCAAGGTCGAGCGCTTTCACCGCTACCTGCGCGGCAATTTCTACGTGCCGCTGGACAGCCGGATGAAAGCCAGCGGGCTGATCGTGGACGTGGCCACGGCCAATGCCGAAGTCGGTAAATGGCTACGCGACGTGGCCAACCGCCGTGTGCATCCGCTCACCGGCCATGCGCCGAAAACGCTGTTCGAGCATACCGAGAAAGCGCTGCTGCAACCCTTGCCGGATTACGTGCCGCGCTGCGAGCCGATCCAACCGACGGCACCATCGGCGCGCCAGCGGCATCACTCGTTCCAGCACCCACTATCGGTCTATCAGCAAATCCTCACGGAGGTGGCGGCATGAACCTGCAAGCTGAACGCATTGACGCCCACTGCCGCCAATTGAAACTCGATGGGTTGGCTGAACGGTTTGCTGCCATTGCTGGGCAAGCCGCGGACCACGACTGGAGTTTCCTGGACTTCCTGGAGCAGGCGTTGAGCCATGAGCGCGACACGCGACAAATCCGCAGCCGCCAGACTTTGGTGCGCATGGCTTCGTTCCCGGTCATTAAAACGCTGGAACAATATGATTTTGACTTCGCGGTCGGCGCGCCGAAAAACGTGATTGATGAACTGGCCACGCTGCGTTTCATCGAGCGCGGAGAGAACGCAGTGTTACTGGGACCATCCGGTGTGGGCAAGAGCCACTTGGCGATCGCCCTGGGCTACCTGGCCACGCAGGCAGGCATCAAGACTCACTTCGTGACTGCGGCCGATTTGATGCTGCAACTGGCTGCCGCCCAGCGGCAGGACCGGTACGAGTCTGTCATGCGCCATCGGGTACTGGGGCCGCGCCTGCTGATCATCGACGAGATTGGCTACCTGCCGTTTACCGGCGACCAGGCCAGCCACTTCTTCCACATCGTCTCTAAGCGGTACGAACGTGGTGGCTCGATGATACTGACCAGTAATCTGCCGTTTGCGCAGTGGGGTGACACCTTTGGCGACAACCCGACGCTAACAGCTGCGATGCTCGACCGAGTGCTGCACCATGCCCATATCGTGCAGATCAAGGGGGACAGCTATCGGTTACGAAGGATGAAGAAAGCGGGATTCCTGGAGAAGCCCGCCAAGGTAGTGGCTCAGAATTCGGCCGCGTAAAGGCCCGCAAAGTGGCTCAGATTTACTCCGCGCTTGACA
>NZ_WKJJ01000055.1 GCF_009674485.1 Pseudoduganella rivuli
AAGCCGCCCTTCTATGAAGTTTGTCCAGGTACGTCAGCAAATTCTTTCCAAACTGTGCTCCGCCTATTCGCCGACTGGCCCGGGGTCAAGGGTGTATCTTCCTTGACGCCGGGGCAGCCGGCATTACGCTGAGGTATGGTGGCAAGGCACGGTTTTAGCCTTGCCACCATACCGACCTGTTTGCGCTACTGCCACCACCATTCTGCTGGGCCAATTCAGGCGAAAGCTCTCGGTCTCTTATCGTAAGGCTGACGCCTTACCACCTTCTATCCGCTGGTCTTTGCCAGCCAGAACCTGCATGCGCTATGCGTTCAGGGACCTCGATTCCAACAAACCCCTTCTACTATTGACGGTTGCTGTGGCAACCAGGGCGGCTTACGGGTTTGTTCACTTCCACCTTACCGGCCTGGCCCGTCGGTCAGGCTGATGGCTCGGTTCTGTTCAACCTGCTTTTAACATTGCTCCGGCTGGTATTGCACCATGCTCCAGGTACTGCCACAGAGCGATCGTCAGCTTTCGCGCCACTGCTACGATCGCGACGCGGCGCATTCGTTTGTTTTGCCCGGTTCCCAAGGTTCGGTGCTTGAACCAAGTTGCCAGCTCGCTTTGCGGCTGATGCCGTAACCAGCCCCACGCCAGTTCAATGAGCAAGGCACGTACCTTGGCGGCGCCGGCTTTGCTGATGCCCTGGTCTTGTTTGCTCTTTCCGCTGTCATAAGGCATCGGGCACAGTCCAACGCAGGCCCCGACCTGCTTCCGGTTCTGGAAGTGGCGCCAGAACAGCTCCAGAACCAGTCTTCTTGCACTGACCGGTCCAACCGCCTTCAGGCGTTGCAGCGTTGCAATGCGCTCTCGCACTGGTTCCGGCAGTTGTTGCTCTATGGTTTCATTGAGCTCGTCGAATTGCCGCCTTGCCAGCTTTAAACGTTCAACTTCCCGCTGGAACCGGCTGAGCATTTCCGCTGGCAGCAAGGCGCCGTCGTAACAGCGCACCTGATTGGTCACCAGTTTTTCAAGCTCGCTGTCATTCACTTGCAGCCATGTCCCTTGCGTCCGCAACAGCTTGCGAATCCGGTCCAGGTGCTGGTTAATCTCTTTTTGCAGCTCCCCGCGATCCCGGATCAGGTGCCGCTGCGCCTCAGCCTCCGGCGATGGAATATGCACCATGTGCATTTTCGAAAGCTCACCCCGCAGCCAACTGCGCAGCCGTTCCACCAGCATGATCGCGTCAAGCCGGTCTGTTTTCGCCCGCTTGGCTTGCTTTTCCACCGGTATGCCGCTCGGATTGACCACATGCGCTTCGAAACCGCGATCGGTCAATGCACGCGCTATCCAGAAACCATCCTGCCCGGCCTCGTACATGAACACGATGCGGATATTCTCGGGCAAGCCCCACTTTTCACGCATCCGGCTCACCGCATCGAGCACCTGCAGCAGCCGTTCCAGCGGTTCTTTGGCACTGACTGTGTGCACCGATGCCTTGGCACGCTGTCCATCCTGAATCGCAACCTTCCAACTGTTGCTCGCCAGCTCCAGCGCAACTGCCAAAATCAATTCAATCGACGTAAAATGAGTTTGAGCCGTTTGCATGATGATCCCCTTATTTGGATTGGTTAGCACCTCCAGTTTAGGAAATCGTTATGCCGACGGCTCTTTCTTTTACATCATAGGTTCTAC
>NZ_WKJJ01000056.1 GCF_009674485.1 Pseudoduganella rivuli
ATTAGGCGGACAGCCTACTCTAGAAAGGAGGTGATCCAGCCGCACCTTCCGATACGGCTACCTTGTTACGACTTCACCCCAGTCACGAATCCTACCGTGGTAAGCGCCCTCCTTGCGGTTAAGCTACCTACTTCTGGTAAAACCCGCTCCCATGGTGTGACGGGCGGTGTGTACAAGACCCGGGAACGTATTCACCGCGACATGCTGATCCGCGATTACTAGCGATTCCAACTTCATGTAGTCGAGTTGCAGACTACAATCCGGACTACGATACACTTTCTGGGATTAGCTCCCCCTCGCGGGTTGGCGGCCCTCTGTATGTACCATTGTATGACGTGTGAAGCCCTACCCATAAGGGCCATGAGGACTTGACGTCATCCCCACCTTCCTCCGGTTTGTCACCGGCAGTCTCATTAGAGTGCCCTTTCGTAGCAACTAATGACAAGGGTTGCGCTCGTTGCGGGACTTAACCCAACATCTCACGACACGAGCTGACGACAGCCATGCAGCACCTGTGTAAAGGTTCCCTTTCGGGCACTCCCCAATCTCTCAGGGATTCCTTCCATGTCAAGGGTAGGTAAGGTTTTTCGCGTTGCATCGAATTAATCCACATCATCCACCGCTTGTGCGGGTCCCCGTCAATTCCTTTGAGTTTTAATCTTGCGACCGTACTCCCCAGGCGGTCTACTTCACGCGTTAGCTGCGTTACCAAGTCAATTAAGACCCGACAACTAGTAGACATCGTTTAGGGCGTGGACTACCAGGGTATCTAATCCTGTTTGCTCCCCACGCTTTCGTGCATGAGCGTCAGTTTTGACCCAGGGGGCTGCCTTCGCCATCGGTGTTCCTCCACATCTCTACGCATTTCACTGCTACACGTGGAATTCTACCCCCCTCTGCCAAACTCTAGCCTTGCAGTCACCATCGCCATTCCCAGGTTAAGCCCGGGGATTTCACGACAGTCTTACAAAACCGCCTGCGCACGCTTTACGCCCAGTAATTCCGATTAACGCTTGCACCCTACGTATTACCGCGGCTGCTGGCACGTAGTTAGCCGGTGCTTATTCTTCAGGTACCGTCATTAGCCGGAGGTATTAACCCCAGCCGTTTCTTCCCTGACAAAAGAGCTTTACAACCCGAAGGCCTTCTTCACTCACGCGGCATTGCTGGATCAGGGTTGCCCCCATTGTCCAAAATTCCCCACTGCTGCCTCCCGTAGGAGTCTGGACCGTGTCTCAGTTCCAGTGTGGCTGGTCGTCCTCTCAGACCAGCTACTGATCGTTGCCTTGGTGAGCCTTTACCCCACCAACTAGCTAATCAGATATCGGCCGCTCCATGAGCATGAGGTCTTGCGATCCCCCACTTTCACCCTTAGGTCGTATGCGGTATTAGCGTAACTTTCGCTACGTTATCCCCCACTCCTGGGTACGTTCCGATATATTACTCACCCGTTCGCCACTCGCCGCCAGGCCGAAGCCCGCGCTGCCGTTCGACTTGCATGTGTAAAGCATGCCGCCAGCGTTCAATCTGAGCCAGGATCAAACTCTTCAGTTCAATCTCTGTTTTTCC
>NZ_WKJJ01000057.1 GCF_009674485.1 Pseudoduganella rivuli
TCACTATAAGGGCTTCCCAATTTTTCAAGGCAAATGCGTTCCTCGATCAAGTCGATTAGCGTCTGGAGTTGGTCGGCCTGCGAAACTATAAACGGTCTTGTTGGGCAACTTTGTCATTTGCCCGGACCCTGATGCAAGACGCGGTGGGGAACCTCAATCGTTGGTCGGGATATAGCTGCCATCCCCTAAAAGTTCATCAGGTCATTCCCCACTCGGTCCGAACCGAAAGCTCATCAACGCGTGCAGACTTGATTGACGGTGCTGCGAAAAACGAAACGGCTAGGCCGGCTTAAAGGTCTCTCCTTTAGCCAGCAGGGCCCACGCAATGCGGGCATTCTTTGCTGCGATGGCGACGAGCGCTTTGCCATATCCGGCGCGGGCCTGCAACGCTACGGCCCATCGGCTGATGTGATCGCTCTTGCGCGCGGCATTGGCCAGCATCGCTCGGGCACCCAGGATAAGAAGCGTGCGCAAGTACCGATCGCCAGCCTTGGTGATGTGCCCAAGCTTGACCTTGCCGCCGGAGCCGTACTGGCCTGGGACCAGCCCAAGCCATGCGGCCAATTGGCGGCCGTTCTTGAAATCATGGCCGTTGCTAATCGAAGCGACCAGCGCCGATGCGGTCACGTGGGCAATGCCAGGCAATGCCATCAGGCGCTTGCAACGTTCGTCGGCATGCGCCATGCGTTTGATGTGCTCGTCATACTCTGCAACACGCATGTCGAGTGTGACCATATGTGCCAGTAAGTCATACACGGCGCTGGCAGCCCAGCCGGGCAGCCGTTCGGCCGCGAGTTGCGCCTGTTTCCGGATCACTTCGGCTCGCTGCGGCAAGATCACACCGAACTCTGACATCAGTCCGCGAATGCGATTGATGATGGCGGTGCGCTCCTCGACAAAGCCGTGCCGCACGCGGTGCAAGGTGAGGATCGCCTGTGCATCGATGCTTTTGATGGGGACGAATCGCATAGCGGGGCGTGTGACGGCTTCGCAGATCGCGGCCGCATCGTTGGCGTCATTCTTGCCCCGTTTGCCTTGCATGCGGTACGGGATGACGAACTTGGGGGCCATCAGCCTGGGCGTATGCCCGAGGCCTGTCAATTCACGAGCCCAGTGGTGCGCGCCGGAGCAAGCTTCCATGCCAACCACACATGGCGGCAACTGCGCCATCAGTTCCAGCAGTTGATCACGCCGCACATTGGGTTTGACCAGCACTGGTTTGCCAAAGCGATTGACGCCGTGGATCGCAAACACGTTCTTGGCGAGATCAATGCCGATGGTAACAGGGACGTTTTCGGCGTTTCCATTTGCTGTTAAAGTGCTAACCTTGTTCATGACTTCCCCCATTTGGGCCATTGATGAAGACAACTTCCTCATCCTTAGACCGTAGGTGCTTGCAGCAAGTTCCAAGCTGCGCATGTGGGACGGGGGAAGTCCCTTTCATTCGTTGGG
>NZ_WKJJ01000058.1 GCF_009674485.1 Pseudoduganella rivuli
GCGAAGCAATCGGAAGTGGTTCCAAGAAAAGCCTCTAAGCTTCAGTCATACGAGACCGTACCGCAAACCGACACAGGTGGGCGAGATGAGTATTCTAAGGCGCTTGAGAGAACTCGGGAGAAGGAACTCGGCAAATTGGTACCGTAACTTCGGGAAAAGGTACGCCCCGGTAGCTTGACTGGCCTGCGCCAGGAGGGTGAAAGGGTTGCAATAAACTGGTGGCTGCGACTGTTTAATAAAAACACAGCACTCTGCAAACACGAAAGTGGACGTATAGGGTGTGACGCCTGCCCGGTGCTGGAAGATTAAATGATGGGGTGCAAGCTCTTGATTGAAGTCCCAGTAAACGGCGGCCGTAACTATAACGGTCCTAAGGTAGCGAAATTCCTTGTCGGGTAAGTTCCGACCTGCACGAATGGCGTAACGATGGCCACACTGTCTCCTCCCGAGACTCAGCGAAGTTGAAGTGTTTGTGATGATGCAATCTACCCGCGGCTAGACGGAAAGACCCCATGAACCTTTACTGTAGCTTTGCATTGGACTTTGAACCAATCTGTGTAGGATAGGTGGGAGGCTTTGAAGCGGGGACGCCAGTTCCCGTGGAGCCAACCTTGAAATACCACCCTGGTTTGTTTGAGGTTCTAACCTTGGCCCGTAATCCGGGTCGGGGACAGTGCATGGTAGGCAGTTTGACTGGGGCGGTCTCCTCCTAAAGTGTAACGGAGGAGTTCGAAGGTACGCTAGGTACGGTCGGACATCGTGCTAATAGTGCAATGGCATAAGCGTGCTTAACTGCGAGACCGACAAGTCGAGCAGGTACGAAAGTAGGACATAGTGATCCGGTGGTTCTGTATGGAAGGGCCATCGCTCAACGGATAAAAGGTACTCTGGGGATAACAGGCTGATTCCTCCCAAGAGTTCATATCGACGGGGGAGTTTGGCACCTCGATGTCGGCTCATCACATCCTGGGGCTGTAGCCGGTCCCAAGGGTATGGCTGTTCGCCATTTAAAGTGGTACGTGAGCTGGGTTTAAAACGTCGTGAGACAGTTTGGTCCCTATCTGCCGTGGGCGTTGGAAATTTGAAGGGGGCTGCTCCTAGTACGAGAGGACCGGAGTGGACGAACCTCTGGTGTACCGGTTGTCACGCCAGTGGCATTGCCGGGTAGCTAAGTTCGGAAGAGATAACCGCTGAAAGCATCTAAGCGGGAAACTTGCCTTAAGATGAGATTTCCCGGAGCTTTAAGCTCCTTGAAGGGTCGTTCGAGACCAGGACGTTGATAGGCTGGGTGTGGAAGTGCAGTAATGCATTAAGCTAACCAGTACTAATTGCCCGTACGGCTTGTCCCTATAACCTTGCCGGTTATACGCATTTACTCGATGATGAGTTACCCAA
>NZ_WKJJ01000059.1 GCF_009674485.1 Pseudoduganella rivuli
CTGAACTGAACCCCAAAAGTTGGACATCAACTTTTGGGGTTTTTCATTGGCGAAGTACTCAGAGCAATTCAAACTGGATGTGGTCCAGCAATACTTGGCTGGCGACATGGGCTTCAAAGCCATCGCAAACCAACGAGGCCTATGTAATTCCATGGTCAGGCTATGGGTGAGGCTGTACGAAGCGCATGGAGAGGCAGGCTTGAAAAGGAGGTCTGCCACCTACAGTGCGGCACAAAAGCTTGCGGTTCTGCAGCATATGTGGGCCCGGGAGCTATCCTATAAGCAAACGGCTGCCGCTTTCGATATCCGCAGTCCCGGGCACATTTCCAACTGGGAGCGCTGTTATCATAGCGGGGGTATAGATGCTTTAAGGCCGCGTCAGCGTGGCCGTCCCAAAACGATGCCGGACTCCCAGTCGCCCAAGCCACCGCTCCCCGTTGATGATGACACCCGTACCCGCGAGGAGTTGCTCGCTGAGGTGAGTCATCTACGCATGGAGAATGCCTACTTAAAAAAGCTCGATGCCTTAGTTCAGACGCAGCAGAAGCAGCGGGCGATTGCGCGCAAAAAACGCAAGTAGTCGATGAACTAAGGCGGCACTTCCCGCTAGCGGGATTGCTCAAGCTGGCCGGTCTGGCGCGTAGCACTTTTTACTATCAGCTGAAGCTCTCGCAGGCAGAAGACAAGCACCAAGCCTTGAAGCAGCAAATCCAGTCGATTTTCGCCCGCCATCAAGGGCGCTATGGATATCGGCGTATCACGCTCGCCTTACGAAATTTGGGGCAGCAGGTGAACCACAAGCTGGTGCAGCGCCTGATGACCCTGCTCGGGCTCAAGTCATTGGTACGCCCCAGGAAGTACCGCTCTTACAAGGGCGAAGTGGGACAAGCCGCCGCCAATGTGCTGCAGCGGCAATTCGATGCTAAGAAGCCCATGGAGAAGTTGGTGACGGATGTGACGGAGTTTAACGTCGCCGGGGACAAGCTCTACTTGTCCCCCGTCATGGACCTATACAACGGAGAAATCATCGCTTTTGAAACGGCCCGGCGCCCTGCCTATCAATTGGTAGGCTCCATGCT
>NZ_WKJJ01000005.1 GCF_009674485.1 Pseudoduganella rivuli
CCTTGTTCATGACTTCCCCCATTTGGGCCATTGATGAAGACAACTTCCTCATCCTTAGACCGTAGGTGCTTGCAGCAAGTTCCAAGCTGCGCATGTGGGACGGGGGAAGTCCCTTTCATTCGTTGGGCACATAACGAATGAAGAAACTCTATTTAATCCTTACAGTTCTTTGCGTGAACCATGCGCACGCGGTCACACCTGACGAGGTGGTGAATAACATGCAAAAGGCGGCCGCGACAACGGTGGCGAAGTACAAGAATGGCGGCATCGCTTCACTAGTTCAAATCAGTGAAGACTGCTATAAGGACCTAAATAAGTTTCGTTTCTACTGCATCTATCTCGACTTAGCTGCGCGTCATGTTTCTGATCGAGATGGCGCAGGCGTCCGTTTTACCCCGGAGAAGTATTTTGTTGACGAAGAATTCCTCTCGCGCACTAGCGAAATCTTCATTCGTTCAAACATGAACATGGATCAATCGAATGAGTATCTTGCTATGGTCACGCCAATCATAAATAAATTCGTAGATACCGCGTTGGCCGCGAAGAAATGACGGAACTGCTCAATAATGCAGTCAACTGGACTGCCTCCACGCTACGCGTTCCGGCAGCCAGTTGCTTTAAACGTTAGACAGAAAGGTAATTCTTTGATTTGCTCAAAATGCGGTGAGGAACATTTGCTGGAAGAAATGGAGTTGACGTTTCGTCGCCCCGACGATGCAGCGAAGCTGTCGCCTGAAGAACGGTCACGTCTACTTCAAGAGAACAACGATCTATGCGTCATTGAAGGGAAACGATTTTTCATTCGTGGACTGCTGCCGCTCTCGGTGGAGTCGCGCGAGCATCCATACTGCATAGGGCTATGGGTTGAAGTTCCGCAGTCTTCGTTCGAACGCATCTACGATCTTTGGGACTCGGATGAACAACTTAACGAGCCGCCATTCGAGGCGCGACTTGCCAACGAAATTCCTACTTCTAATGGCTCTCTTGGTCTAGAAGCGGAATTACGACTGACAGGGCCGACGACTCGGCCGGATGTTTTTCTGAAGTCGAGTACTCACCCACTTTATGCGGAGCAGGCACGGGGGATAGATGAGCATCGAGCGTCCGAGTACACTGCTCTATTTGCGTAGCTATATGCCTAACCCTCAGCTCCAGCGGACGCGCTACAGCGGGCTTCGCCGCTTCCGCACACCGCTGAGCAATCACGTTGACGCTGTGCGATAAGACCGCGCAGCGCGGTTAGTTTGAACGTAGTGCACAAAGGAAAGATTCGTGCTCACCCTTAAATTTCAGAACGTTTCAAGTGCGCAAGGTATCGCTCAGGAGCGGTGGCAGGCCTTGCTTTGGGTGGAGGCAGATTTCGTTGTGGAAGTGACGGAGGGCATACTCCTATCAGAGCCACACTGGTGCATCGTTGAACTTGCCGAACACCTCGCGGCATGGCTCCAAATTGCGTCTGAGGATGGTCCAGAGTTCTACTACACATCCATGGACGATGAACAAGAAGGTCTATTATGGTTTCGTCCGCATTCAAACGGGCAATGGTTGGTCGGAAGCGCTTGGCAGGAACTGGAAAATGCAAATCCGAGCTCGTTCCAAGAAATTCAGAACGCTGCGCGACAGTATATTAAGCGTGTACTTATTGAGTCTAGAAGTTTTATGAGTGCGCTGGTTGCGCGGGAGTTTAGTAGTGTTTGTGCATAACCATTCGCTGCAGGGGCGACTGCCCTTAGCTCAAACATTGAGCCCCTGGAAAATGCCAAAATTCCCAATCAGCTGGACGGCTTGCGCGCTGCGTGTTTACCTTACCTCCCCAGAAAATGCGTTTGTTTTATAGTTTATCTATTGGAATCCCGCTGTTACTCTCGCTCAATGCCAGCCCGGCTGCTGAGATGACTGATGTCGTTAGGAAACTTTCAGCGGCTGTTCGTTCGAGGGCTGACTGGATCAGTGAGGCAAAGACGTGCCCGGCCGATGTTTTGCCTCAGAAGGAGTCGCGGAGCTATCTTGCAGTCAACAATTGCACGGCGCAGCCGCAGTTGGCATCTTGCCTTGCGAAATGCACTGCCGGTGATGGAGGCTCATGCTACTGGCTCGCATATGCGATGCAACAAGCGCATAGCGAGACGATTAGTAGTGAAGCGCTTTTCCAAAGGTCGTGCAAGCTGGGCATCATGTCCGGCTGCACAAATCGCGCAGCAGGCATGCTCTCTGATGACCCAGACAATCGAACAGTGCAGCAATGTGCGGCTCAGACATTCGCCAAGGTTTGTGACTTTGATGATCCATGGGCTTGTAGTATGTATGCGCTTCACCTTAGCCGCGGGCTGGGTGTGCCGCAGAACCCTGGGCTTGCGCTCAAGGTGCTCGAAAAATCGTGTAAATACGGAGCCGAAGACCCGGCTTGCATTGGCGGAATGAAACTGAAGCGGGCACTTGAGCAAGGAAGTCCGAACGACACATCGCGCAAGTGATAAGCTCGCCATGACCAACAATATTGCCCCGGAAACACTTCCATCTCTCCCCCCAAGCCAGCGGCTGCACTTGATCCTGCTGGGCGTGGAAAGCGTCACCGCATCCATCAAATTTTATGAATCGCTGGGCTGGAAAAAGTCGCCCACCGGAAATGACGGCTTCGCCAAATTTGACTTGGGCGGCTATGCGCTGTGCTTGCTGTCGAGAGAGTCTTTCGCCAAAGATGCCTTGTCGCCCACATCAAAAGGAACCGGCTTTTCCGGTGTCGGCCTGGTTTATCTGGCCAAAGCGGCGGATGAAGTGCCGCGCATCCTGGCTAGGGCAGTCGAGTCCGGTGGTGTGTTAGTGAAGCCTGCGACCAGGACCGCATGGGGTGTGGCCGGCTATTTCAAGGATCCTGACGGGCACCTGTTTGAAGTCAATTTTGAAGATGCCTGGGTATTCGATGGCGAACACAAGCTCATTGTCGACAAGGTCAATGCGCTGTGAATCAGCCCATCCATCAAGAAACAGACGACAATGATTGGCCACCCATCTCCACGGGCGTGGCAATCGCGCTAACGCTGTTCGCCGCATGGATCGCCTGGCAGCATTTCCTGACCGCCGACGCCTGGGTCTTCATCGTCGACAACGCCAACCTGGCCCTGCATGAAGCCGGACACCCCATCGTGGGTTTGCTGTCGAGCCGCCTGATGGTCTATGGCGGGACGATTTTCCAGTTGCTTTTCCCCATGGTTTTCGCGCACTACTTTTTGCGTGAACGACAGTCATCCGGCTGGGCCGCGTCGCTGCTCTGGCTGGCCGACAACCTGATGAATGTCGGCCGCTATATGAAGGATGCCCGCGCCGGGGAACTCCCATTGGTCGGTGGCGGCGACCACGACTGGACGGAAATTTTTAGCCGCTGGGGCGTGCTGGCCCACGATATTCGCATAGGCAATGGCATGAAAATCCTTGGGCTGGCTCTTGCGGTCTATGCGGTCTGGTGGGCGTGGCAGCACCGCAATCACGATTAGTTGGAATCTGGATTTGCGGCGATACCACACGGGCAGAAAAATGTAAATCAGGTAATCCATGAAGATATAATTATCTCCAGGCATCAAATCAACCTGGCTGAAGGAGATCGCGTACATGCTGCAATCCCAGGCAAGCTCGCCAGACCCGCATGCCAGGCAGCAACTGGCGTTGGCGGAGACCTTTTTCAACCACAGCGTCAGTTGTCTCGTCATTCTCGACCGCCATTACAACTTCGTCCGCGTCAATGCCGCCTATGCCCGGGCTTGCCGCCGGGATATCAATGATTTTGTTGGGCATAATCATTTTGACCTTTATCCGTCCGACACCAAGGCGATTTTTGACGAAGTGGTGCGCACCAAGCGTCCCTTTGTCACCTTTACCCGCGCATTTGAATTCGCCGAGCAGCCTGAGCGTGGCGTCACTTACTGGGACTGGACCCTGGTGCCGGTGTTGGATGCCAAAGGCGAGATCGAATACCTGGTATTTTCGCTGGTTGAAGTGACCGAACGCAAACGCGCCGACGAAGCGTTGCGCGTTGCGGCCCTGGTCTACACGCACAGTTCGGAAGCCATGATGGTGACCGATGCCGACAACCGGATTTTGGCCATTAACGATGCGTTTACGCAGATGGCCGGCTATAGCATGGCCGACGTGGCGGGCAAAAATCCCCGTCTATTCGGTTCGGGCTTGCAGGATACGGATTTCTACCGGGCCATGTGGCAAGCGCTCGAGCAACACGGGCGCTGGCATGGTGAATTGACCGATCGCCGCAAAGATGGAAGCCTGGTCGCAGTCCGGCTGAGCATCAATACCGTCTACGACGAACATGGCAACGTCGACCGGCGTGTCGCCTTGTTTTCTGATATTACCGACAAACAGCGTGCGGAACGCATGATCTGGGACCAGGCCAATATCGACGGGCTGACGAAATTGCCAAACCGGCACAGGTTCCGGGAATGCCTTGACCAATACCTCAAGAAAGCGCAGCGGGCTGGCGCGGAGCTTGCCCTGTTGCTGATCGACCTGGACCAGTTCAAGGAAATCAATGACACCCTCGGCCATGACACCGGCGATTTGCTGTTGATCGACGTGGCGCGCCGCATCAGGGATTGCTTGCGGCCGGAGACGACACTGGCGCGTCTCGGTGGCGACGAATTCGCCATCATCCTGGACGATGCCGATGCCTTGCAACAGCTCGATGCCATTGCCCGGCAAATCATTGCCGCATTGACGACGCCCTTCAAGGTTGGCCCGGAGATGCTGTTCATTTCCGCCAGCATCGGCATAGCGAAATATCCGCACGATGCGCAAACCATCGAATCCTTGCTGCGCCATGCGGACCAGGCCATGTATGCGGCAAAGAACGCCGGTCGTAACCGTTATTTCCACTTTACGTCCGCATTGCAGGAAGCAGCGCAGCGGCGCATGAGTCTGACCAACGAATTGCGTGGCGCGCTGGCCGCCGGCCAGCTTGAAATTTTCCTGCAACCGATTGCGGACGTGGAGACCGGCGCTATCCAAAAGGCTGAAGCTTTGCTGCGGTGGAATCATCCAAGCCGTGGCCTGGTTAGTCCGGCTGAATTCATCGGCCTGGCTGAATCAAGCGGACTGATCATTGAGATAGGCGAGTGGGTGTTCCGGCAAGCTTCGTCCTACTTGCGGCATCGGCGTGCGCTAGGCGATTCCAAATTCCAGATCAGCATCAATGTTTCCCCCGTCCAGTTCAAAAACGATGAAACCCTCAGTACCACATGGCTCGGGCATCTTGAACAACTGGACTTGCCGCCAGACGGTCTCGTTATTGAAATAACGGAAGGCTTGTTGCTTGATGTTACTGCCGAGGTGCGCAGCAAGTTATTCACCCTGGGACGGGCGGGCGTGCAGTTGGCGCTCGATGACTTTGGCACCGGCTATTCGTCGCTGGCTTACCTGAAAAAATTCGACATAGACTATCTCAAGATCGATCGTGTCTTCGTGCGCAACCTTGAATACTCATCCGACGACCTGGTCTTGTGCGAGGCCATGATCATGATGGCGCATAAGCTCGGCCTGAAGGTGATTGCCGAAGGCGTGGAGAGCAAGGCGCAACATGCCATGCTCAAGTCGGCAGGTTGCGACTTCATTCAGGGGTATTTGTGTTCCCGGCCGTTACCGATTACGCAATTCGAGGCGCTGCTGGGCCAGGCCGCGCCGGCGGCGCCCGCGATGAAGCTCAGGTAAGCGTTGCGGTCAAAATTGTCCGTCCTGATCCCTCCTTCTGCGCGCCAGTGCCAGCACCGCCGGCAACCCCATCAACAACATCCCCCATTGCCCCGGTTCCGGCACCGCTGCCAGGAAGCCGCGGATTTCGCCGCCAGGATAAAGAGTCGAGTGGATGTTCAGGTAAGCGGATCCCGATGCCAGCCCGGCGCTAAAGGCGGCTTCCGCACCGGCCGTGGTGCCGCCGTTGGCCGTGATGAAGGCCGGGTTCCAGCTGGCAGGCAAGGTCGTGTCATACATCATCGAGAACAGGCCGCCGGAGACGCCGGTCGGGAAGGTGCTGAACGTGGGTGTTTCCGTCGCCACCCCGGCGGTATCGATTCCCGGTGCTGCCGTGCAGCAGTGGATGTGCGAGGCGGTACTCGTACCCTCCAGGCCGACGAACGATAAATCGATGGTCAGCAGGTGCGCCGTCATGTCGAAGGTGACGACGGTGCCGCCGATGCCGGCAGAGCTGTTGGGGGACGCTTCGGCCGCGCCGGTCAGCGTGGCGTAGTAGGTGGCGGGCGCAGCCACGGCGCTGCCTGTCGCCAGCAGGGCGCTCAGTGATGCCGCAGCGAATGCCAGGGGCGTGTTCAGTGTTTTCATATCGGGCCTTTTGGAGGGAGGGACTCTGCTCATTCACTATAGGCCCGCTCAATTGAAATGCAAATATTGCAATATTTCAAAAGAATGAATGATTGCTATCAAAGTCGTAGTAAAAAAACATGATGGATAACCGCGTCCCGATCTAAATAAATACGTGGATGAGGTGAGAATGTGCGATTTTCTTTCGCCGGCCCATTCCTATACTCGATTGCACCGCAACCTACAGGGACGCAATCATGGCGAATACTGTCAAGGCCGTTTTCTTCGATATTGGGGACACGCTGGGCCGTTATGACCCGGTCACGGGCACCTTCAAAGCCTTTGCCGGCAGCGCGGCAATGCTGGCGGCTGCCCGTACCCAGCTGGGCATGCGTGTCGGCGTCATCACGACACTGGGGAACATGAACAACGCCGCAGGCAAGGCGCTGTTGCATAGCGCAGGCTTGTTGCAGCATATCGATCCGAATGGTTTTGTTTCCGAGCGCGATAACGGGGGCATTGCCAAGCCGGATCCGCGTATTTACCGCTTCGCGGCGGAACAGGTTGCGGTGCCTGTGGAGCAATGTTTGTATGTGGGAGAAAACATTGTGGAAGTACTCGGCGCGTTGAGCGCCGGAATGCAGGCGTTGCTCAAACCTGTCCCGCCCGGCGTGTGAATGCCGGGTGCCAGCTACGTACCCTGAAGGAGCCGACATCATGTCCATGCAACTCGATGCGAAATTGAAAGTGGAAGGAACCCGCTTCCGCCTGTTTGCCCAAAGCCGTTATTTGAAGTCGTTTTCAGAGCCAGAGATCGTGTACGTATCGCTGCCGCCGGGCGCCGTCAAAGCAGGACCGGAAGACGAGCGCATGTTCGTCATCGACGCCATCGGCAAGAAGCCCTATGACCGCTTCGGTCCGCAGCCGCAATGGGATGGCCGACGCCACCCACCGGTCGAACCGGACGCAAACGGACATTTCGACTATGTCGATATCAACAGCCGCGAATTTTCCTGTACCACCATGTATGCGACGGTGCGGCGCGTACTCGACATTTGGGAAGACTATTTCAAGCGTCCCATCGAGTGGGCGTTCCAGATGTACTTTGAGCGGCTGGAATTGATCCCGTCAATCGAATGGGATAACGCCCAATCCGGTTTTGGCTTCCTGGAGTTCGGCTTCGGCCGCCTGCCCAACGGCGGCATCGACCATCAAAGCCCGTATTGCCAGAACTTCGACGTGCTGGCCCATGAACTGGGCCACAGCATTATTTTCTCCGAAGTGGGCACGCCAGATACGGAGGCCTCCGCCACCGACGAGTATGGCGGTTTCCATGAATCGTGCGGCGACCTGGTCGCCATTGTGGCCAGCCTGCATTTCGATAGCGTCGTCAACCACATCCTCAAACACAGTTCGGGCAACTTGTTTACGGTGAATGAGCTGGACCGGCTTGGCGAATTGCCGGACGGCCGTGAAATCCGCGTTGCTTTCAACTATGAGCGCATGAGTACCGTCAGCGCCGAACCGCATGATTTGTCGCTGCCGTTGACGGGCGCGATTTTCGACATCTTCGTCGGCCGCTACCAGGCTGAACTGGTGGCGCGCGGGCTGATCACCCTTGACCTCGCGTTGCGCTCCACCCATGGCCAGGCGCCCAATAGCGCGCTGCCGCAAATCCAGGCAGAGTTTGATCAAGCCTATAAGGGGCACGAGGAGGGGTTCAAGGAAGCCTTGCTGTCGGCGCGCGATTACCTGGGACGCTTGCTGGCGACAGCATGGGATGGCTTGTCAGCGAATTACCTCAGCTACTACAAGGTGGGGCTGGCTTTGCTGAAAGCGGACCGCCGGCTGACCGGCGGCGCCAACCGGGATAACATCCGCGCCAATTTCGCGTGGCGTGAAATCAGCCTGGCACACCCCGTGCACTTGATGCGGCGGTTGTCGGAGACCGGCATGATCACCCCGCGCCGGCCCTACGCGAATCCATTCATGCCGGAGGCTGTCGAGCACTGCAGCCTGGCGCACCGGCCTTTGAGGGATTCCTCTGCCATGTAAGCGGCATGCCAAGCCAGGCGTGGCAGCCTGGCTTGCTTGCGTGCCGAGTTACAGCGCTGTACGCAGCGCAAACAGTTCCGGGAACAGCACCACGTCCAGCATCTTGCGCAGGTACGACACGCCAGCCGTGCCGCCGGTGCCCGTCTTGAAGCCGATGATGCGCTCGACTGTCGTGACGTGGCGGAAGCGCCAGAAGCGGAACGCGGTTTCCATGTCCACCAGCTTTTCCGCCAGTTCGTACAGTGCCCAGTGCTTTTGCGGGTCGCGGTACACCTCCAGCCACGCTTCCTTGACGGATTCGTCGGCCACGGTCGGTTGCGACCAGTCGCGGTCCAGGCGTTCCGGCGCGATGTGGAAACCGTTGCGGGCCAGCAGGCGGATGGCTTCGTCGTAGATCGACGGCGCGTGCAGCGCCTGTTGCAGGCGCGCGTGGTTGTCCGTCGTGGTTTCGTGCACGGCCAGCATGTTCGGGTTCTTGTTGCCGAGGATGAACTCGATTTCGCGGTACTGGAACGACTGGAAGCCGGACGACGCGCCCAGGTACGGGCGGATTGCCGTATATTCCGGCGGCGTCATCGTGGCCAGCACGTCCCAGGCGTGTACCAGCTGGTCCATGATGCGGGCCACGCGCGCCAGCATCTTGAAGGCAGGGGGCAGGTTATCGGACTGAATGTTGGCGACCACCGCATGCATTTCATGCAGCATCAGCTTCATCCACAGTTCGCTGGTCTGGTGCTGCACGATGAACAGCATTTCATTGTGCTCGGGCGACAGCGGGTGCTGGGCCGTCAGGATGCGTTCCAGGCCCAGGTAATCGCCATAGCTCATGGACTTGCTGAAATCCATCTGCGCACCGTGCCATTGCGCGTCCTTGTCTGCCCCGGAGGCGGGGGCCGGGCTGTGGAACGGGCAACCGCCGCTGTTGTTGGTATTGTCGGTCATGGCGGTTCCTCAGGTGACTGCGCCGCGCTCGGCGGCAATATCGTATTCCCCGTTGTCGAGGATCTGTTTCAGGATGTCGACTGCGTCCCAGACATCGGCGTAGCTGGTGTACAGCGGCGTGAAGCCGAAGCGCATGATCTGCGGCTCACGGTAATCGCCGATCACGCCACGCGCGATCAGCGCCGCCATCACGGCAAAGCCATGCGGGTGGGTAAAGCTGACCTGGCTGCCGCGGCGCGCATGGTCGCGCGGTGTCACCAATTCCAGCGGGTGGCCCGCGCAGCGCGATTCCACCAGTTCGATGAACAAGTCCGTCAGCGCCAGCGATTTGGTGCGGATCGCGTCCATCGTGGTTTGCTCGAACACTTCGAGCCCGCATTCGACCAGCGCCAGGGACGTGACCGGCTGCGTGCCGCACAATGCGCGGCCAATGCCGGCCGTCGGCGCGAAATCCGGCGCCATGGCGAACGGCGCCGCATGGCCCCACCAGCCGGACAGCGGTTGCGTGAAGGCGGCCTGGTGGTGCCGCGGCACCCAGATAAAGGCGGGCGAACCGGGGCCGCCGTTCAGGTATTTATAGGTGCAGCCGACGGCAAAGTCGGCGCCTGCGCTGTTCAGGTCGACCGGTACCGCGCCGGCCGAATGCGCCAAGTCCCACACCACCAGCGCGCCCGCTTCATGGGCCAGGCGGGTGAGGGCGGCCATGTCGTGCTGGTAGCCGGTGCGGTAATTCACGTGCGTCAGCATCAGGACGGCGGCATCGTCATCGAGCGCGGCGGGAATCTCGTCCACGCTGTCGACCAGTTTGACGATATAGCCCCGGTCCAGCCAGCTGGACAAGCCTTGCGCCATATAGATATCGGTCGGGAAGTTCGTGCGTTCCGTGATGATGACGCGGCGGTTGCTCCGTTCAGGGTGCTGTGCCTGCATGTGGATGGCGGCTGCCAGCGCCTTGAACAGGTTCAGCGACGTGGTATCCGTGACAACGACTTCACCGTCGCGCGCGCCGATCAGGGGCGCCAGGCGGTTGCCCAGGCGTTTCGGCATGTCGAACCAGCCGGCGGTATTCCAGCTGCGGATCAAATCCTTGCCCCATTCATGGCCGATCACGTGCTGGGCGCGGGCCAGCGATGCTTTCGGACGGGCGCCCAGGGAGTTGCCATCCAAATAAATGACGCCGGCCGGCAAGTCGAACTGGTCGCGCAGGGCCGCGAGCGGATCGTGCGCGTCGCGGGTAAGGCAGTCGTTACGGGTAGTCATGACGGGAGATAGTTTAGGTTTAATCTAATTGGAAGCTGAAGTTTAGCAATTTTTAGCGGGGAAGGGCATCAGTAGATGACGGTATTTTTAAAGTTTCGTCGATGGATGTCGCTAGATTTAATGCTGAAACTATTCAAAAATTTTGACTTTAGTTGAAAATGCAGAATTTTGAATGTTCTTCGAAATTTTCTTAAAAATCCCCTCAAGTTCCCGCAACCCGTGCCGTTACCTGTTTTAGATACGCAGAAAACCGCGTTCGGAGCCCCGGTTAAAAAAGTCGAAAAATTTTAAAATTTTTTGTCGAAAACCCTAAAGTTCCTGAAAACCCTGCCGTTACCGGGTTAGATGTCGTGAAAAAGAGTCAGTTTCCATCGCTGTTTACAGCTTTAAAAACAGGATTTCGATTGAGGGCCGACACCCCGCAAACCCGCGCCAATACTGGCGTTGCACACTAATCGCCCTGCCTTTGTCAGACAAAGGCTGACAGGGCGTGTCCGTCATTGCCGGACTCAAAATACAGAAGTCGTCCACTTCTCCGCCTTGGTTTGCTCCAGCAGAATGTATCTCAACGGAAACGCAATTGCGTTGAAACCAACCGAGGAGATGGAAATGACTGCAAACGACATGATGGCTGAGATCCGCGACGCAAACCTGAGCTACCTGATGCTGGCGCAGCAAATGATCCGCGCGGACAAAGTAACCGCCATTTTCCGCCTGGGCATTTCCGCCGATATCGCCGACCTGATCGAGAGCATGAGCAATGCGCAGATCCTGAAGCTGGCAGGCGGCAACATGATGCTGGCCCGCTTCCGCTTCGACGACGGCGCCATCCTGGGCATGCTGACCAATTACAATAAAGACCGCACCCTGGCCCAATCGCACGCTGCCATCCTGATGGCTGGCCAGCCGGTTGAAGAGATTGCCTGATTAAAATAGCCGCGACACCAGTCCCGTTCCCGGAGAACACCATGAGCAAGAAAAGCGTCGTCACCGAAGCGCAGGAAATCCAGCTGGCCATCGAGCTGATCAACCTGGGCGCCCGCCTGCAGTTGCTGGAGTCGGAAGTGTCGCTGTCGCGTGAGCGCCTGCTCAAGCTGTACAAGGAATTGAAGGGTGTGTCGCCGCCGAAGGGCATGTTGCCGTTCTCGACCGACTGGTTCCTGACCTGGCAGCCGAATATCCACTCGTCGCTGTTCGTCAATATCCATACCTTCCTCGTGACTCATGCCGGCGCCACCGGCATCCAGGCGGTCATGAAGGCTTACCAGCTGTACCTGGAGCAAATGCCGCCGGCGCCGGGCGAAGAGCCGGTGCTGTCGCTGACCCGGGCCTGGACCCTGGTGCGCTTCTTTAACAGCGAGATGCTGAAGCTGGAGCCGTGCAACAAGTGCCAGGGCAAGTTCGTGGTCGATGCGATGGATTTGAATGGCGGGTACGTGTGCGGGCTGTGCCACATGCCGTCGCGGGCGGGCAAGACCAAGAAGGCCAAGGAAATGGAGTCGCAGGCGGCGTGAATGATCTGCGCACTTTAATAACACCGGCGTTGGCTCCTCGGCTGCGCCGGTGTTTGTGTTTTATGACCCGGGGCTTTGCATGAGCTGGGGGCGCTTCTTTTCCATTCCAGCGGTGCAGGCGGCGCTGGTGCAGGCGGCGGCTGTGCCGACGACTTACTTCCTCCTCTATGCGCTGGCCATTGTCCATGTGCCGCTGACGTTTGCCGTCTTTGCCGTGCTGCAGGGCGTGGTGGCGCTGGTGTTTACGTGGAAGCTGGGGATGGCGCCGTGGTGGCGTGTGATCCAGTTGCTGTTCCCGGTTGCCGTGCTGGCCGCGCTGGCGCTGGCATTGCCGCCGCTGTTCTATTTATTGGTGTTCCTGTTGCTGCTGGGCGTGTACTGGTCGACTTACCGTACGCAGGTGCCGCTGTATAACTCGGGCGTCGCCGTGTGGCAGGCGGTCGAACGGGAATTGCCGCGGCGTCCCGGCCTGAACCTGATCGATATCGGCAGCGGCGTGGGCGGCATGGCACTGCACCTGGCGCGGGTCCGGCCCGATGCGCGTGTGACGGGCATTGAACTGGCGCCGTTGCCGTGGCTGCTGTCGCGGCTGCGCGCCAAACTGGCCGGCAGCCACGCGAACTTCATCCGGGGCGATTATGAAACCCTGGACTTCGGCGTCTACGACATGGTGTTCGCTTACCTGTCGCCGGCCGCGATGCCGGGTTTGTGGGCCAAGGCATCGCGTGAAATGCGGCCCGGAAGCCTGCTCATCAGTTACGAGTTCGAAATTGACGCTTGCCCACCCGTCAAGACCATAGTTACCACAGAGCACGGTCCCGCACTCCATGTTTGGCGCTTTTGAGCCGCTTTTGCTTGCCCGTACCCCCTGTCTCACGCTATTGTAGTTCCACGTGTAAATTTACCCATATTTCACTCTACGGAGCGCGTTCTCTTGTTCGTTTTACTTGGCTATTTCATCGTCCTGGCGTGCGTGTTCGGCGGCTTCGCATTTGCCGGCGGCCATTTGGCATCATTGTTCCAACCCGTCGAATTAGTACAGATTGGCGGCGCCGCCTTCGGCGCCTTCTTCGTCGGTAACAACACCAAGGCGATCAAGGCCACGATAGCGGCAGTGCCGAAACTGTTTGCCGGCTCCCGCTATACTAAGGAACTGTACATGGAACTGATGTCGCTGCTGTTCGATGTCCTGTCCAAGGTCAGGAAAGAAGGGTTGATGTCGATCGAGGGCGACATCGATTCGCCCAACGAAAGCCCGCTGTTTTCCAAATACCCGATGGTGCTGGAAGACCACCACATCGTCGAGTTCATGAGCGATTACCTGCGCCTGATGGTTTCCGGGAACATGGATGCGTTCCAGATCGAAAACCTGATGGACAATGAAATTGAAACCCACCACCACGAAGGCATGGTGCCGGCCGGCGCGCTGGCCAAGCTGGGCGACGGCATGCCGGCGTTCGGCATTGTCGCTTGCGTGATGGGCGTGGTGCACACGATGGAATCGGTGGGCATCCCGCCGTCCGAGCTGGGCTTGCTGATTGCGAAAGCGCTGGTGGGTACCTTCCTCGGTATTTTGCTGGCGTACGGTTTCGTTGGCCCGCTGGCCACCCTGCACGAACAGAAGCTGGAAGAATCCACCAAGATGTTCCAGTGCGTGAAAGTCACCCTGCTGGCCAGCCTGAATGGCTATGCGCCGGCGCTGGCCGTGGAATTCGGCCGTAAAGTCCTGTATTCAACGGAGCGCCCGTCCTTCTCCGAACTAGAAGAACATATCAAGAAATCGAAGACCAAGTAAGCCGGCGCTTCGCGTATTATTACACTATGGCAATTTTAAGGAAACGGTATGGCTGACGAAGGGATGCGGCCTATCATCGTCAAACGCATAAAAAAGGGCGGCCACGGGCATCACGGCGGCGCCTGGAAAATTGCGTACGCCGACTTCGTCACTGCCATGATGGCGTTCTTCCTGCTGATGTGGTTGCTTGGCTCCACCACCAAGGGCGACTTGAACGGTATTTCCGAATACTTCAAGACCCCGCTGAAAGTCGCCATGCAGGGCGGTTCCGGTTCGGGCGACAGCTCGTCCGTGATTCCCGGCGGCGGCAAGGACCTGACGCGCAAGGAAGGCCAGGTCAAGATGGCCGACGATCCGAGCACGGTCAAGAAGTCGTATAACCTGACAGCCGCCAAGGCGGAAATGGAACGCCAGGAAACCATGCGGCTGCAGCAGTTGAAAGAGAAGATCGAAGAAAAGATTGAAAGCAATCCGCTGCTGAAGAAGTACAAGGACCAGCTGTTATTGGACTTTACGTCGGAAGGCTTGCGCATCCAGATCGTCGATGAGCAGAACCGGCCGATGTTTGCGCTGGCGTCGTCGTCTTTGCAACCCTATACCAGGGACATCCTGCGCGAAATCGGCGTGGTGCTGAACGAAGTGCCGAACCGCATCGGCTTGTCCGGCCACACGGATTCCACCCCGTACTTTACCGATGCGGGTTACAGCAACTGGGAATTGTCCGCCGACCGCGCCAATGCGTCGCGCCGCGCACTGATTGCCGGCGGCATGCAGGAAAACAAGATCATGCGCGTGGTGGGCCTGGGCTCGGCGGTGCACCTGGACCGCAAGGACCCGTTCAACCCGATCAATCGCCGCATCAGCATCATCGTCATGAACAAGAAGACGGAAGAAGGACTGCTGAAGGAAGGTTCGCAGAAACTGGATGTGGGCGTCGAGACCGAGGCGACCAGGGCAGCCGCCGAAGCCGGGGCGGCGGCGCCGAAGAAGTAGGGAACACGTAGGGAAAAGCAAAGTAGGGCCGACGCGTGGCCGCGCGCGGTTGCAGGGCTTTGAAACGAGACTGATATGACGAGAAAAAAAATCCTTGGCTCCCATGTGAAGCGCTTGCTGTCCGGCGTCTCCGACCATGGGCGCCGGCATTTGACGGAAGTGGAGACGGATTTAATCCAGACCAACCTCCTGCTGGAAGAAGCGATTGAAAAACTGTCGCGCAACTTCATGGCCATCCACGAGACGGTCAGTGCGCAGCAAGCAGCCATCGATGCCTTGCTGGCCGGCGCCACGCCCAGCGCCGAACAGAAAGAACAACTGTCCGCCTTGTCCGCGCAGGTCGGCGGCTATGTGAATGCGGCTGTCACCAGCATGCAATTCCAGGACATGACGAGCCAGCTGATCGACCGCACGCTGAAACGCGTGACCGGCCTGCGCGAATTCCTGGGCACCCTGGGCGCTCATGGCGCGGAAATGGTGCCGGAAAGCGATAACGACGAAATCGTCGAATTGCTGGGCAAGGTCAGCATGGCGCTGGCGATCCAGAGCCTGGAACTGCGCAGCGTGCTGCGCAAGGCGGTCAGCCAGAAGCACCTGGAAAGCGGCGACATCGAGTTGTTTTGACCGCGTACCCGATAACGAAGTAACCCGGGGGCCAGCCGCCCCCGCTTTGATAGAGTGAGATAAAACAAAATGGCGAAAACGATACTTGCAGTCGACGATTCCAGCTCGCTGCGACAGATGGTGGCCTTCAGCCTGAAGGCCGCCGGCTACCAGGTGGTGGAAGCGGTTGACGGCCAGGATGGTCTGGAAAAAGCCAAGGGCCAGACCGTGGACCTGGTGCTGACCGACCAGAACATGCCGCGCATGGACGGGCTGCAACTGATCAAGCACCTGCGTGAACTGCAGAGCTATCAGAAAGTGCCTATTTTGATGCTGACCACGGAATCGTCCGACGAGATGAAGGCCAAGGGCCGCGCGGCCGGCGCCAACGGCTGGCTGGTCAAGCCATTCGATCCGCAGCGTCTTATCGAGGTAGTCAAGAAAGTCATCGGCTGAGGACTTCCCATGTATCCAGTACTTGATGGAGTCGCGCCATGACCATCGATATTAGCCAGTTCTACCAGGTCTTCTTCGATGAGGCTGAGGAACTGCTGGCTGAAATGGAGCGCTTGCTGCTGGGCGTCGACATCGCCGCGCCCACGGAAGAAGACTTGAATGCGATTTTCCGCACCGCCCACTCCGTCAAAGGGGGCGCGGGTACGTTCGGCCTGAACGACATGACGGAAATTACGCACGTGCTGGAAACCCTGCTGGACCGCATCCGCAAAGGCGAGATGGCCCTGACGGCCGAGCACGTGGATGCATTCCTGGCCGCCAAGGATATCTTGAAAATGCAGCTGGACGGCCACCGTTCCGGCGCCACGGTCGACCAGGACGCCGTGGGCAACGTGCGCATGATGCTGCAATCGCTGGCGCAAGACGTGGTGGTGTCGGATTTGCAGCACATCGCGCCATCCTTCAACAGCGCGGCCGACGACAACAAGGTCGACCATACCGATGGCCGCCGTTATCGCCTGGAACTGCCGCAAATGAACCAGCGCGAAGTGGCGGCGCTGGCGGCCGAAGTGGGATTGCTGGGGCTGGTGTCGACCACGCCGCTCGATGGCGGCCGCACCGCGCTGCTGGTGACCACCCACGAAAGCCTGGACGACATCGTGTCGATTTGCTCGTTCATCCTGAACCCGGACGATTTAAAGATCACGGAATTGCCGGCGCTGACGCCGACCCAGCAGGCGCGCGAAAGCGCCGAACGCAACCGCATCGAAGCGGCGCAGGGGTACGGCTTCTTCGACCCGATCGAACCCTCTGCCGCGCCCGCCCAGCCTGTGCAGGGCGGCGACCCCGGCTATGGCTTCTTCCAGCCGCTGGAGCAAATCCGCGCCGAGGCGGCCTTGGCCGCGGACGACAACAAGGGTTACGGCTTCTTCGAGCCGGTGGAAACCATCCGTGCCCGCGCCGGCATCAAGGACGAGCCGACCGCCGCGCCCACGCCGGAGCCGCAGAAAGCCGTCGTCAAGAAAGACGACAAGCCGGTGGCGGCTGGCGGCGGCGGCGAATCGTCGTCGATCCGCGTGTCGATTGAAAAGGTCGATCAACTGATTAACCTGGTGGGCGAACTGGTCATCACGCAAGCGATGATCGAACAGCGCGTCGATACGCTGGACCCGATGGTGCACGAACGCCTGCTGTCGTCGGTCAGCCAGCTCACGCGCAATACCCGCGACTTGCAGGAAGCCGTGATGTCGATCCGCATGATGCCGATGGACTTCGTGTTTTCCCGCTTCCCGCGCATGGTGCGCGACCTGGCGGCCAAGCTGGGCAAGAAAGTCGATTTCATTACCAACGGCGCCGCGACCGAACTGGACAAGGGCCTGATCGAACGCATCGTCGATCCGCTGACGCACCTGGTGCGCAACAGTATCGACCACGGCATTGAAATGCCGGATATCAGGCGCGCGGCCGGCAAGAGCGACGCGGGCCGCTTGCTGCTGTCGGCCAGCCACCAGGGCGGCAATATCATCATCGAAGTGGCGGATGACGGCGGCGGCTTGAACCGCGAAAAAATCCTCGCCAAGGCGCGCCAAAGCGGCTTGCCGGTGTCGGACAACATGGCCGACGCCGATGTCTGGCAACTGATTTTCGCGCCGGGCTTCTCGACGGCGGAAACCGTGACCGACGTGTCGGGCCGCGGTGTCGGCATGGACGTGGTGAAGCGGAACATTACCGCCATGGGCGGCTCGGTCGATATCCGTTCCGCCAAGGGCTTTGGCACGACGATTTCGATTTCGCTGCCGCTGACCCTGGCCATCCTGGATGGCATGACGATCCGCGTGGGCGAGGAAATCTATATCCTGCCGCTGGGCTTCGTGATCGAATCGCTGCAACCGGTGCCGGAAGACGTCAAGGAAATCACGGGCAAGGGCAAGGTCATCAAGGTGCGCGGCGAATACCTGCCGTTGATCCCGCTGTACCAGATGTTCGACATTACGCCGCGCTTCACGGATCCGTGCGAAGGCATCATCGTGATCCTGGAAACCGATGGCCGCAAGGCGGCGCTGTTCATCGACGACCTGGTGGGACAGCAGCAAGTGGTGGTGAAGAACCTCGAATCGAATTACCGCAAGGTGGCGGGCATTTCCGGCGCCACCATCCTGGGCGATGGCGGCGTGTCGCTGATTCTCGATGTCGCCGCATTGATCCGCTCGTCGCGCCAACTGGCGGACGAAACCATTTTTTCACAATAAACGCTAGAGGGTAACCATATGGCAGACGTAATCCAGGCAAATAACGCAGAGGACATCGCCGGTCGCGAATTCCTTGCGTTCAAGCTGGGCAAGGAAGAATACGGGATCGATATCCTGAAAGTGCAGGAAATCCGCGGCTATGAAGCCGTGACCCGCATTGCCAGCGCCCCGGAATTCATCAAGGGCGTGATCAACTTGCGCGGCATCATCATTCCCGTGGTGGACATGCGCATCAAGTTCCAGCTCGGTGAAGTCGTGTACGACCAGTTCACGGTCGTCATCATCCTGAACATCAATGGCCGCATCGTGGGGATGGTGGTCGATTCGGTGTCGGATGTCACCACGCTGACCCCGGAACAGGTGAAACCGTCGCCGGAAATGGGGACCGCGTTCTCGACTGAATACATCATTGGCCTGGGCACCATCGATGAGCGTATGCTGATCCTGGTGGACATCGATCGCCTGATGTCGAGCCCGGATATGGGGTTGAACGACCAGTTGGCGGCATAAGCAGCAAGCAATGACAGCCCATCGCAAAGACGGTGGGCTGAAGAAAAATATAATGCGCGCAGGTTACCGGACGGCGCCGGGTCTGCTCCCACAGGGATGCCGCAGCCGGAAAGACAGCAGAGAAGGGAGACGATGATGAATTTACGCGACTTTAAGATCGGCACCAGGTTGAGCATCGGGTTTGGCAGCATCTTGCTGATTCTCGCTGCGATGGTATTACTGACCAACGTGCTGAACTACCGTAACAAGGCGGAATTGCGTGGCGGGCTGGAAACGTCCACGGCGAAAAACCTGCAAGCGTCCGCGATGAAAAGCGCGATGCTGGAAACCGGGATTGCCATGCGCAATATCGGCCTGCAATCGGACGTCAGCCTGATGCAGAAGGAAGAGGGCAAGGTCAAGGAACAGCGCAAGCGCTATGAAGCGGCGCGCGACAAGTTGCAGAGCCTGGGCCTGAACGATGCGGAAAAGAAAGTGCTGAGCGATATCGCGGCGCTGGACAAGGATGTCGACGCCGCGTTCAAGGAAGCCATCGGGCAGGTGCTGGCGTTTAACTCGGAGGGCGCGGCCAAGGTCATCGCCAGCCGCATCGACCCGCTGAACCAGCAAACGCTGGCGGCGCTGAACACGCTGGTCGACATGCAGCAGAAAGCGGCCAACGCGGTGCTGGAAGGGTCGATTACGGCCGACAGCCGCCTGATGATGATCCTGTTCGGCCTCGGCGCCATCGCGATCGCATTGGGCGTGGTGGCGGCGCTGATCATTACCCGTTCGATCACGGGGCCGCTGTCGGGTGCGGTGGAAGTGGCCAAGCGCGTGGCGGGCGGTGAACTGACGTCGCAAGTGACGGTGGAAGGCCAGGATGAAACCAGCGAACTGCTGCAGGCGCTGCGTGAAATGAACGACAGCCTGGTGCGCACGGTCAGCGAAGTGCGTTCGTCGACGGAAACCATCACGGTGGCGTCGCAGGAAATCGCGTCCGGCAATGCCGACCTGTCGTCGCGCACGGAATCGCAGGCCAGCTCGCTGGAAGAAACCGCCAGCTCGATGGAAGAGCTGACGTCCACCGTCAAGCAAAACGCGGACAATGCGCGCCAGGCCAACCAGCTGGCCGTGTCGGCATCGTCGGTGGCGGAAAAAGGCGGCACCGTGGTGTCGCAAGTGGTGGAAACCATGGGCTCGATCAAGGAATCGTCGTCCAAGGTGGTCGATATCATCGGCGTGATCGACGGCATCGCGTTCCAGACCAACATCCTGGCGCTGAACGCGGCGGTGGAAGCGGCCCGTGCCGGCGAACAGGGCCGCGGCTTCGCCGTGGTGGCGTCGGAAGTGCGTTCGCTGGCGCAGCGCTCGGCGGCGGCGGCCAAGGAAATCAAGGAATTGATTGGCGACTCGGTCGACAAGGTCGATGCGGGCAGCCGCCTGGTCGATGAAGCGGGCCAGACCATGGGCCTGATCGTGACGTCGATCAAGCAGGTGGCCGACATCATGGGTGAAATCACGGCGGCCACGCAGGAGCAAAGCAACGGCATCGAGGAAGTCAACCAGGCCATCACGCAGATGGATGAAATGACGCAGCAAAATGCCGCGCTGGTGGAAGAAGCCGCCGCCGCTGCGGAAAGCATGCAGGACCAGGCGCAAAAGCTGGCGGCCGCGGTCGCCATCTTCAAACTGGCTGGCGATGCGTATTCCGCCCAGCGCGCCGCCGCGCCGAAGGCCGTGGCGAAGCCGGCGCCGCGCACCGCCTTGACGGCGCGCGCCCCGGCCGCCAAGGCAGCGCCCAAGGCGCCGCCGAAAAAGCTGGCTACCACCAATACGCCGGACGGCGAGTGGGAAGAGTTCTGATGCGCTGACCACGGTCAAGGACCAGGCGGCGCAAGCGTTCCGCGCGGCAGTGACTCTGCGCGCGGGACGCACTGGTGACACGTTTTATGAAGGTTGATACATGCCGCAATCCAAAGACACCGTCAAAGAGTTTGATTTCAATGCCCGCGACTTCGAGCGCGTGCGGGCGCTGATTTACAAGAAGGCCGGCATTTCGCTGGCCGACAGCAAGCAGGAGATGGTGTACAGCCGCCTGGCGCGCCGCCTGCGCGCCAACGGCATCAATTCGTTCGTTAAGTACCTCGATGACCTGGAGGCGGGGCGTTTGGGCGACGAGTGGGAATCGTTTACCAATGCGCTGACCACCAACCTGACGTCGTTCTTCCGCGAAGCGCATCACTTCCCGCTGCTGGCCGAACACGTCAAGAACAAGCGCGACATCACCGTCTGGTGTTCCGCCGCGTCCACCGGCGAAGAACCGTATTCGATCGCGATGACCCTGTGCGAAGCGTTCAATACGTTGAACCCGCCCGCCACCATTATTGCCACCGACATCGACACCAATGTGCTGGCGCACGGCGCCAACGGCGTTTATACGCTGGACCGCCTCGACAAGATGTCGCCGGAACGCCAGCGCCGCTTTTTCCTGAAAGGGAAGGGCGACAAGGAAGGCTACGTGCGCGTGCGTCCGGAATTGCGCAACCTGATCACGTTCAAGCAATTGAATCTGCTGGGCGACCAGTGGCCCGTGACGGGCCCGTTCGACGTGATTTTCTGCCGCAATGTGATGATTTATTTCGATAAGGCGACTCAGCGTAAAATACTGTCGCGCTTTGTCCCGTTGATGAAGCCCGACGCATTGCTGTTTGCCGGCCATTCGGAGAATTTCCTGTATGTGTCCGATCAATTGAAATTGCGCGGTAAAACCGTATACGAGCTGGACGATCGCCGTGGCGCAAGCCCTAAAGTGTCGTCATAAAGGAAGGCGGGAACACTATGGACTTGGAACAATTTGCCACGAATGTCTACTACGACCGGACGTTCGACTGCCAAGCAGCGAAGATCCTGCCGGGTGAATACTATTTCACCAACAAGGACATGCTGATTGTCACGGTGCTGGGTTCCTGCGTATCGGCCTGCATCCGCGACCGCGTGACGGGCCTGGGCGGCATGAACCACTTCATGCTGCCGGATGGCGGCGGCGATGGCAGTCCCGTGTCGGCCTCGGCCCGCTACGGCAGCTATGCGATGGAAATTCTCATCAATGACTTGCTGAAGGCCGGCGCCAAGCGGGACAATATGGAAGCCAAGGTGTTCGGCGGCGGCGCCGTGCTGAAAGGATTCACCGCGATTAACGTGGGCGAGCGCAACGCCGCCTTTGTCCAGACGTTTTTAAAGAATGAACGCATCCGCATCGTCGCGGAAGACTTGAACGATATCTATCCCCGCAAAGTGTATTTCTTCCCCCGCACCGGGAAAGTGCTGGTGAAAAAACTGATGCAAACCCATAACGATACGCTGGCCAAACGCGAAAGCGAATATGCGAGCCGGCTCAAGAAACAGCCAGTGGCGGGCGAAGTCGAATTGTTTTAATTGGTCCGACCCGGCCGTACTGGTGCACTAGAAGAGACATAACATCATGAAGATCAAAGTCCTGATCGTCGACGACTCCGCGCTGATCCGCAGCGTCATGACGGAAATCATTAACAGCCAAGCCGACATGGAAGTGGTGGGCGTGGCGCCCGACCCGCTGGTGGCGCGCGAGTTGATCAAGCAAACCAACCCGGACGTGCTGACCCTGGACGTCGAGATGCCGAAAATGGACGGCCTCGACTTCCTGGAAAAGCTGATGCGCCTGCGGCCGATGCCGGTCGTGATGGTGTCGTCGTTGACGGAACGCGGGTCGGAAATCACCATGCGCGCGCTGGAACTGGGCGCCGTGGATTTCGTCACCAAGCCGAAAATCTCCATCCAGGCCGGCATGCGCGAATATGCCGAACTGATTACCGATAAAATCCGCGCCGCGTCGCGTGCCCGGGTGCGTGCGCGCACGTTGCCGCAAGCGGGCGCCGAAGGCCAGGCGCCATTGCCGCAATTGCGCAATCCGCTGATGTCTTCCGAAAAACTCATCATCATCGGCGCTTCCACCGGCGGCACCGAAGCGATCCGCGAATTCCTGATGCAAATGCCGTCCGATTGCCCGGGCATTCTCATCACGCAGCACATGCCGGAAGGCTTTACGCGTTCGTTCGCCAAGCGTCTCGATTCGCTGTGCAAGATCGCCGTCATCGAGTCGCAGGGCAATGAACGCGTGCTGCCCGGCCACGCGTATATCGCCCCGGGCCATTCGCACCTGACCCTGACCCGTTCCGGCGCCAACTACATGACCAAGATCGACCAGGGCGAGCCCGTCAACCGCCACCGCCCGTCGGTGGATGTGCTGTTCCGCTCCGCCGCGCAATTCGCCGGCAAGAATGCGGTGGGCGTGATCCTGACCGGCATGGGCAAGGATGGCGCGGCCGGCATGCTGGAAATGAAAAATGCGGGCGCCTATAATTTTGCGCAGGATGAAGCCAGTTGCGTCGTGTTCGGCATGCCGCGCGAAGCCATCGCAGTGGGTGGCACGCATGAAGTGGGCGCGTTGCAGGATTTGCCGGGCATGGTGCTGGGCCACTTGGCCAAACACGGTTCGCGCGCATTGCGCGTTTAAGAAATGCAGTATGCGGTATGCTGCTTTTTGTACAAGGCTACCGTTGCAGTGACGTTTTACCACCACTTTGTTCGCCTTAACGCAATGAAAATGCTATCCTACAAAGAGGTGGTGCTTATAAACACTATTAACAACCGCGTAAGAGAATCAACGGAGTAATTCATGGCTGATCCAAAGATGAAATTTTTAGTTGTTGACGATTTTTCGACGATGCGCCGCATCGTCCGGAATCTGTTGAAAGAACTGGGTTATGCCAATGTGGACGAGGCCGAAGACGGTGTCATGGCGCTGGCCAAACTGCGCGCGGAACCCTTCGATTTCGTCGTGTCGGACTGGAACATGCCGAACATGGACGGCCTGACCATGCTGCAGAATATTCGTGCCGATCCCGCACTGGCCAAGCTGCCTGTGCTGATGGTGACGGCAGAAGCCAAAAAAGAAAACATCATCGCGGCGGCCCAGGCTGGCGCCAATGGCTATGTGGTGAAGCCGTTCACCGCGGCCACCCTGGATGAAAAGCTGAACAAGATTTTCGAAAAGCTGGGCGCCTGATCCGCGCCGCGGGTGTGGCGCTGTGCGCCTGGGCGGACACGCGGCGCCACAGGCGTATCACCTCAGTGCCACGGCTGCGGCCAGTGCGGCAATCATGGCCAGTCAGGCGCGGTCGCGCGCCGGGCCTGCGCCTCAGTAATACCCGGGCCGGCCTTGCGCCGGCTTTTTGCTTTTTCATCAAAGCGACCACACTATGCATCAAACCAATTTTCTCGTTCGTGAGCCCTTGCTGGACCCGAAGCAGAAAGTGGTCGGCTACGAATTGACCTGGCAACAGCAGGACAGCTCGGCGCCGACGCGGGCCCAGCTGGAAGACCTGGTGGGTTTCGTGGCCGGCCAGGTCAATGACGACGGGCAGGGCTGGCTGTTGCGGGATAAAATCCTGTTCCTGCAAGCCGTGCCGGAAATGCTGTCGACCGACGCGCTGTACAACATGCCGCCCGAGCACACGGTGCTGTCGATCCGGGCGCCGATGCTGGCCAATGCCGATACGCTGGCGGCCGTGCAGGGTTTGCGCGCGGGCGGGGTCGGCATCTTGCTGCGCGACGCGGACCTGGCGCGGGTCGGCAGCCGGCTCGGCACCATTGCTTCCTTCGTTGAAGTCAAATTCACCGGCGCCGACGTGGCGTCGCAGGCGCGCCATTATGCGGCGCTGAAAGCGGCAAACTTGCGCATGGTGGGCCGTCCGGTGGCGACGTGGAACGATTTCGATGCGTGCGCCGCGCTGGGCCTGGATGCCTTTGTCGGCAAGCTGCACCTGACGCCACGGCCGGGCTCGGCGGTACAAGGCATGAATCCCGCGCAAGCGCTGATCATGCAATTGATGCAGATGGTCAGCGCCAATGCCGACGTCAAGAACCTGGAAGATGTGCTGCGGCGCGATGCCGCACTGTCGTACCAGTTGATGCGCTACATCAATTCGGCAGGGTTCGGCGCGGGGCGGGAAATCACGTCGCTGCGCCAGGCCATCACCATGCTGGGCTATGAACCGCTGTACCGCTGGCTGACTTTATTGCTGGCCACGGCCAGCACCAATGGCTATTCGCCCGTGCTGCTGGAAACGGCCGTGGTGCGGGGCCGCCTGGCTGAATTGCTGGGCTTGAAGGCGCTGGGCAAGGCCGACGCGGAAAACATCTTCGTGGCCGGCATGTTCTCGCTGCTGGACCGTTTGCTGGGCATGCCGATGGAAGAAGTGCTGGCGGGGATCCAGCTGTCGGACGACGTGGTGGCCGCGCTGATGACGCGCTCCGGCAAATACGGGCCCTACCTGGCGCTGGCCGAAGCGTGCGAGCTGAACAGCAACCTGGTGGCGTCGCTGGCATCGTCGCTGAACCTGAGTCCGGCCGATGTCAACAAGGCGCATCTGGAGGCGCTGGCGTGGACGCAGTCGGTGACAGCGTCGTAGCAGCGGTGAACCAAGCCGCCGCCGTGTCTCCGTAGGGCGGTTTCCGCAACGCGGAAGCCGCCGTGTTGGCGTCGCGGCGGCCGCATAATTTGCGGCAGGGCCAGCATGGCGGCTTTGACTCGGCGTCCCCGTAAAAGCCGCCCTACGCGTTTAGATTTCCAGGTTATCGATCAAACGCGTGGTCCCCAGCTTGGCCGCAGCCAGCACCACCAACTCCGCACCTTGCGCCAGATCGCCCGCCGACGGCACCTGCAAATCCATGCGCTTGCGAATGGAAATGTAGTCCGGCTTCCAGCCGCGCTTGGCCAGGTCGTCCATCGCCTTGTGTTCCAGCTGGAAGATATCCAGGTGGCCGGCGCGCATTTCCTCCGCCACGAAGTTCAGCGTCTGGTACAGTGCCGGCGCTTCCGCGCGTTCCGTCTCCGACAAATACATGTTGCGCGACGACAGCGCCAGGCCATCGTCCGCGCGGTAGGTTTCCGCCGCGACGATATTGGTCGGCATGCCCATCTGGCGCGCCATGTTGCGGACGATCATCAGCTGCTGGTAATCCTTTTTACCGAACACGGCGACTTTCGGCTGCACGCAGTTGAACAGCTTGGCCACCACCGTGCACACGCCCGTGAAGAAGCCGGGGCGGAATTCGCCTTCCAGCGCGTTACCCAGGCCGTCCGGCGGCGTCACGCGGTATTCCTGCGGTTCCGGGTACATGTCTTTCTCGGTCGGCGCGAACAGCACGTAGACGCCTTCCTTTTCCAGCTTTTCCACGTCGGCCTGGAATGTGCGCGGATATTTGTCGAAATCTTCGTTCGGGCCGAATTGCAGGCGGTTCACAAAGATCGACGCCACCACCGGGTCGCCATGCTTGCGCGCCAGGCGCATCAGCGACAGGTGGCCCTCGTGCAGGTTACCCATGGTCGGCACGAAGGCCGTGCGCAACTGGCCACTGAGCTGGTCGCGCAATTCATCGATGGAGGAAATGATTTTCATAATGAGCTCTCGTGATCAGGCGGGCGAATATGCCAGCCGTACATAAATAGGCGCAAACGGCTCTGCCTGGGTAATTTCAATCAGCGTTTCTTTTGCCAGTTCCAGCATGGCGACAAAGTTCACCACGACGACGGGAGGCCCTCCCGTGACGTCGAACAAATCGGCGAATTCCACGAAGCGGGCCGACTGCAGCTTGCGCAGGATGATCGTCATGTGCTCCCGCACCGACAATTCCTCGCGGCTGATCTTGTGGTGCTGCACCAGCCGCGCCTTGCGCATCAACCCGGCCCAGGCTGCCTGCAAATCTTCCGGCGACACGTCCGGGAAGACCGGCTGCAAGCTTTGTTCGACATAAATCTGCGTGCGGACAAAATCGCGGCCCACTTGCGGCAGCGCGTTCAAGTCCCACGCGGCCAGCTTGATTTGCTCGTATTCCAGCAGGCACCGCACCAGTTCCGCGCGGGGATCGTCCAGTTCCGCTTCCAGTTCCGGGGCCCGTTGCGGCAACAGCATGCGCGACTTAATTTCAATCAGCATGGCCGCCATCAGCAGGTATTCCGCCGCCAGTTCCAGGTTCGACAGGCGGATCTGGTCCACGTACTGCAAATATTGCAGCGTGACTTGCGCCATCGGGATGTCGAGGATGTTGAAGTTTTGCTTGCGGATCAGGTACAGCAGCAAGTCCAGCGGGCCTTCGAATGCTTCCAGGAAGATTTCCAGCGCATCGGGCGGGATATATAAATCCGTGGGCAGCTTCAGCAGCGGTTCGCCGTACAGGCGCGCTAGACCAGCAACCGCGGCAGTCCCGGCGCTGTCCGCGCCCTCAACCGCTGCGGCCGCCGTATTGTCCGCATCCTGTCCCGGCGCGTCAGGCGCCGGAGCGTCTTCGGCGACGGCGGCGCTGAGGTCCGCCTGGCCGTGCTGCGACATGCCTGACTGTCCGGCTTACAGCTTGTTCTGGTAAACGTAAGCTTGTTGTTTAACAGTCGACGCCTTGATGCGGTCCTGTTCGGACAGCGGGGTCGGTTCCTTGTCCCACAGCAGGGCGCGGCCCTGGCGCTGGCGGTCTTCCATGCCTGGCGTCTGCGCACGCAGCGATTTGATGAACTGGGTGTGGTCCGACTCGTACATGCTGAACTGTTTGGAGAATTTCATATCGTGAGAGGCTAAGAAATGTACAACAGGTATTTTACCGCGCCGCAGCAACCAAGGGTATGGGGAGTGCAATCTAAAAGCTGCACTGTGCGCATTTAAAACTTGTGGCGGATGCCGGTGGCCAGGGTCGTGCCGCTGGTGGACGTGCTGATCTTGTCGTAGACGCCCATGGCATACAGGTCGGTGCGCACCGACAGGTTGTAGTCATAGCCGGCGCTGATGGTGTCGCGGTGATAGGGCGCCTTGACATTGGTGCGCTCGTTGGCGCGCGCCCAGCCCACCATCCACTTGCCCGCGCCCTGCGGCACTGCAACGCCCGCATGCAGCATGCGCGTGCGGCGGCCCGTCAGTTCGGTCTTGTTGCGGTCATAGCTGGCAAATACCTTGGCCACCTTGAAATCGTAGGAGCCGCCTGCAAACACGGTGCGCTGGCTCGGCGCGGCGGCGGACTGGTTCAAGCCGTTTTTGACTTCCTGCACCGCCGCCGCCAGCATCAGCGCTTCCGTGTTATAGCGCAGCACGGCGATGGAATTGTTCCCGGCCGACGTGCCGGTGCGTTCGCCCAGGTTGACCTGGCCCACCACGCTGAAACCGCCGCCAAAGGTGGGCGACGTGTAATGCAGCGCATTGTTCCAGCCGGAATCGCCCATGATGGCCACGCCATAGCCGGCAATCCACATTTGCGTCATCAGCGGCGAAAACCGGGTGGAAAACCCGAACGGGTTCAAATTGCCCGTCAACTGGAACAGCGGGGAGGGCAGGCGGCCGATCTTGACCTGGCCCATATCGCCGTTCAGGCCCGCATAGGCGGCCCGCGTCAGCATGGCTTCGCCGGGTGTACGGCCCGCTTCGCCGGTGTCGGCGCGCATGAAGCCTTCAATGGCAAACACGGCGGAGGTGCCGCCGCCCAAGTTTTCCGTGCCGCCGATGCCCCAGTACGACGTCGTCATGCCGCCGCTGTTGGCCACGGTGGTCGAAGGCGTGCCGCTCATTTGCGAACGGCCCACGTACATGTCGACCAGGCCATACACCTGCACATTGGTCGCTTGCGCCAGGGCGGCGGAACTGAGCGGCGACAGGATGGCGGCCAGCACAACGGTGCGAGAAATGCGCTGCATGTGTTTCCCCTATGTGAAATCTTAAAATCTGGAAGTTGTATACACGGCAAGGTCGCGGTCCATTGTACGCCCGACATTCTTGAATGCAAGTTTGAGGATTCTCTGTGGCCGATCGCCGTTGTCGCCAATCCACATCCGGCGCTGAGCTATGGCAGGGGCTAGCACAGCTATACGCGCAGGCTGATCATTCAACGTGCGCCGTCCTTTATTCTTCGTTTCGGTCGCGGGTATCGGAAAGAACGCCGAAGCATTGCTGGTGGTGCGGCATGCGGATGGCCCTTTCATTGATACACACTGACTTTCTCCAAGGACGGGAATCTTCAGCCTGTCTTTCTTGGGCGCTCCTTCGGGGGCGCCATTTTTTTGCCCGTCAGCAGGGATTGATTGAAATGCGTAGAATCATTGCGCATGAATCCTTCCCTGAATCCCACCACGATACTGTTCCTGACCCTGGCGCCATTGCTGTGGGCCGGTAATGCCATTGTCGGGCGCATGGTGCACGACCTGGTGCCGCCGATTACGCTGAATTTCCTGCGCTGGGCGATTGCCCTGGTTATCCTGCTGCCGTTGGCCGGGCCGGTATTTCGACGCGACAGTGGTTTATGGCAGCACTGGCGCCGTTTTGCCATGCTGGGTTTATTAGGTATTGGCATGTATAACGCGTTGCAATACCTGGCCTTGCAAAGTTCCACGCCAATTAATGTCACGCTGGTGGCCGCCGGTATGCCGGTCTGGATGATGTTAACAGGCTGGATGTTTTTCGGTGCAACGATTTCGCGCCGCCAGGTATTGGGCGCGGTATTTTCCATCAGCGGTGTTTTACTGGTGCTGGCGCGCGGCGAATTAAATCACTTGCTGGAATTGCGGCTGGTGGCCGGCGATATGTTCATGATATTGGCCACGATAGCGTGGTCGTTATATAGCTGGCTGTTGACGCGCTCTTCCGAGCCTGCATCGCTGCGAAAAAACTGGGCGAGTTTCTTATTGGCGCAAGTGGCATTTGGCGCCGCATGGTCCGGTTTGTTTGCCGGCGGGGAATGGCTGGTGGCGCCACAGCATATCAGCTGGGGCTGGCCATTAATCGCCGCCTTAATTTATGTGGCCATCGGCCCGGCCGTGATTGCATTCCGTTGCTGGGGCGCGGGGGTGGAACGGGCCGGTCCCAGCGTGGCGGCATTTTTCAGTAATCTGACGCCATTGTTTGCCGCCCTGTTATCGTCGGCGTTTCTCGGCGATTTACCTCACCTTTACCATGGCGCCGCCTTTTTGCTGATAGTCGGCGGTATCGTCGTGTCGTCGCGTCGCGGCTGATTTTCCCTGGATGGTCGTGGAAACGGCGGCGTTTCGGCCTTTTTATGCCAGAAATTGGCGTGATTAAGCCAGAATGTGGCATAAAAGCGGCGAAAACCATGGCGCAGGCGTGCGCTGCGTCGATGCGGGGTTTGTTATGCTGGGGTAGCCGTGAAGGAGAATGCCATGCGCCGATTATGGATAGCGCTGGCCGCCGTGGCGGTATTGGCGGCGGGATGCCAGGATAAGCCGATCGACCCTTTAAAACCCAAAGTTGAAGTAATCCTGACGTTTTAAAGGGCTGGGCGATTATGAGCGGAGCAGCCGCCGCATGACAAACGGCGCCGGTTCCAGGGGATTGGCGTGCGTATATTCCAGCGCTTCCGCCAATTCGAATTCAAAGGCCATATAAAAGTCGATCAGCTTGGGCTGATCACTGCGCACGGCCAGCCGCAATTCACTGACGCTGGTTTCCAGTCCGTGGTGGATCACCGCTTCAATCAAATGCTGCGAGATATTCATCCCACGGTAGGCGGGTAAGACACCCATGCGCAGGATTTCCCATACATCCGTTTCGCCGTCCAATGGCAGCCAGCGGATCGAGCCGGCGGGCATATCGTCGACCAATAAAATAAAACCGCCGCCGTCCCGCAAATGCTGCGAGACGCGAACGGCGGTTTCCCGGTGACCACTGGATGTGACGCTGACTTTACCGGCCCACGCTGCACGCGTGAGCTCGGCAATTAATCTGGCATCGTCATCCGTGGCTTGCCGAACGACGATATTCATTAACGGATACGCATACCTGGTTCAGCACCCGGCCATGGATTCAGGATATAAATACCCGGGTTCTTGCCTTCATCGGCGGCCGATGCGGCCATCACCATGCCTTCGGAAATACCGAATTTCATTTTACGTGGCGCCAGGTTGGCTACCAGCACCGTTAATTTTCCAATCAAATCTTCCGGCTGGTACATGGATTTAATGCCGGAGAAAACATTGCGGTGACGGTTTTCGCCGGCATCCAATGTCAGGCGCAACAATTTATCGGAGCCTTCCACGTGTTCGCAATTGACGATTTTTGCGATGCGCAAATCGACTTTCATGAAATCGTCAATCTTGATTTCCGCGTCCAATGGCTCGATACCGTCATTCGGCGCCAATGGGGCCAATGGCGCAGGTTTTTCCGCTTTGGCCGGCTTTTCAGCTTTGACGGCAGGCGCGGTGCCGGCGGCGGCAATCTGGTTTTGCGCGTCGAACAAATCTTCAATCATCTTGGCATCCACACGCGTCATCAAATGCGTATAGGCGCCGATCGTGCGGCCCAGCATCGATTGATACACGGCGCCGGTCGACAGTTCCGTATCGGCCCACGTGTAGCGCTCGTCGTTGAGGAATTTCGCCACGTTGGCGGCGACACCCGGCAGTACCGGCGACAGCAGCACCGTCAATTGGCGGAACAGGATCAGCGCGGTGGTGCACACTTCGTGCAGTTCCGCCGTCTTGCTGTCGTCCTTGGCCAGCACCCATGGTTTGTTTTCATCGACGTACTGGTTGATGATGTCGGCCACTTCCATGATTTCACGCAGGGCCTTGCCGAATTCGCGCTGGTCGAAGTTGGCGCCGATATTGGCCTGGCGCTCCGCGCCGTTTTCCGTGGTCAGCGCGCGCTTGATCCACGCCATGGCGCTGTCGGACAGACTGGCCGCCAGTTTGCCGTCGAATTTCTTTGCAATGAAACCGGCGCAGCGGCTGGCAATGTTGACGTATTTGCCAATCAAGTCCGAGTTCACGCGGGCCACGAAGTCTTCGCCCGTGAAGTCCAGGTCTTCGACGCGGGAATTCAGCTTGAAGGCGATGTAGTAGCGCAGCCATTCCGGGTTCATGCCCAGGTTCAGGTAGCGCAGCGGCGAAATGCCGGTGCCGCGCGATTTCGACATCTTTTCATTGTTCACGGTCAGGTGGCCGTGCACGGCGACTTTCATGCGCTCGATGGTCGGGTGGCCGGCGAATTGCAGCATGGCCGGCCAGAACAGCAGGTGGAACGACACGATGTCCTTGCCGATGAAGTGGATCTGTTCCGTGCCCGGATCGGCCAGCAGCGCATCGTAATCGATGCCTTGTTTGCCGCAGTAATTCTTCAGGCTGGCCAGGTAGCCGACCGGCGCGTCCAGCCACACGTAGAAATACTTGCCCGGCGCATCGGGAATCGGGATGCCGAAGTAGGGCGCGTCGCGGGAAATATCCCAGTCCGCCAGCTTTTCACCGGCTTCGCCCAGCCATTCCGACACCTTGTTGACCATTTCAGGCTGCAAACGGCCCGGCGTGTTCAGCCAGTCGCGCAGGAAGGTGTAGCAGCGCGGATCGGACAGCTTGAAGAAATACTGTTCGGACGGTTTCAGCACCGGCGTGGCGTTGGTGAATACGGAGAACGGGTTCACCAGTTCGGTCGGCTGGTAGGCGGCGCCGCACACTTCGCAATTGTCGCCATACTGGTCCTTGGCGCCGCATTTCGGGCATTCACCCTTGATGTTGCGGTCGGCCAGGAACATGCCTTTGACAGGATCGTAGAAGCGGTCGACGGTTTTCGTCTGGATCAGGCCGGCATCGCGCAGCTTGCGGTAGATGCCTTGCGACAACTCCACGTTTTCCGGCGAATCCGTCGAATACCAGTTATCGAAGGCGATATGGAAGCCGTCCAGGTATTGCGCGCGGCCGGCGGCGATTTTCGCCACGAATTCCTGCGGCGTGATGCCTTCTTTCTCGGCGGCAATCATGATTGGCGTGCCGTGCGTATCGTCCGCGCCGACAAAATGCACTTCGCGCAAGCCATTGCCTTCGCGCTGCATTCGCTGGAAACGGACCCAGATGTCGGCCTGGATGTATTCCATCATGTGGCCGATGTGGAAGGCAGCGTTTGCGTAAGGCAGGGCAGTAGTGACGAACAGCTTGCGGGTCATAGTAATGCGCTTTGTTGGTGGAAAAACGGCCATTTTACCAGTGCTGGGCGTCGGTGCGCACCATGGCGGCTATTCGTGGGGACATACAGGCGCTATTTTGCGCTAGACTTCCGCATCGACTTACGGAGAACTTAATGAGCATTACCACTGAAGACGTCAAAGCAGCCCTGTCCCGAGTCGTGGACCCGAATACCGGCAAGGATTTCTGCGCCTCGAAGACCGTGCGCAACCTGAAAGTCGACGGCGGAGACGTTTCGTTCGATATCGAGCTGGGCTATCCGGCAAAGAGCCAGTTCGATACGATCCGCGCACTGGTCACCGGCGCCGTGCAGGCGCTGCCGGGCGCGGGGCGGGTGTCCGCTAATGTATACAGCAAGATCATTTCGCACACGGTGCAGCGCGGCCTGAAGCTGATGCCGAACGTGAAAAACATCATTGCCGTGGCGTCCGGCAAGGGCGGCGTGGGCAAATCCACCACGGCCGTGAACCTGGCGCTGGCGCTGGCGGCCGAGGGCGTCTCTGTCGGCATTCTCGACGCCGACATCTACGGCCCGTCGCAGCCGATGATGCTGGGCGTGTCCGGCCGTCCGGAAACCAAAGATGGCAAGACCATGGAACCGTTGGAAAACCACGGCGTGCAAGTGTCGTCGATCGGTTTCCTGATCGATCCGGACGAGCCGATGGTGTGGCGCGGCCCGATGGTGACGCAGGCGCTGCAGCAATTGCTGGAACAAACCAACTGGCGCGACCTGGATTACCTGGTGGTCGACATGCCGCCGGGCACCGGCGATATCCAGCTGACCTTGTCGCAGAAAGTGCCGGTCACGGGCGCCGTGATCGTCACCACGCCACAGGACATCGCGCTGCTGGACGCCCGCAAAGGCTTGAAAATGTTTGAAAAAGTCGGGATTCCCATCCTCGGCGTGGTGGAAAACATGAGCCTGCATATTTGCAGCAATTGCGGCCACCAGGAACATATCTTCGGCCAGGGCGGCGGCGCGAAAATGTGTGGCGACTTCGGCGTCGATTACCTGGGCGCGCTGCCGCTGCAACTGGCGATCCGCGAGCAGACCGATTCCGGCAAGCCGACCGTGGTGGCCGATCCGGATGGCGCGACGGCCGGCATCTATAAAGAGATCGCCCGCAAGGTCGCGATCAAGGTGGCGGAAAAAGCGAAAGACATGACCAGCAAGTTCCCGTCCATTGTGATCAAAAACGATTGATCAGGTGCATAATGCTGTTTTGTTAATCCTTAGGAGAAAACAGCATGAAACGCACTTTGATGACCGCAGCGCTGGCTTCCCTGATGACGCTGGCCGCTGCCGGCGCGTCCGCCCAATCCGTGTCGTTCGCCGAACCGGCGGACGGCGCCACCGTCACCAGCCCGTTCAAGGTCAAGTTCAACGTGACCGGCATGGACGTGAAGCCTGCCGGCGACATGGCCGCCAACACGGGCCACCATCACCTGATCATCAATGGCGACAGCCTGAAAGCGGGCGAATCGATTCCCTTCGATGAAAAGCACATGCACTTCGGCAAGGGCCAGACCGAAGCTGAGTTGAAGCTGCCACCGGGCCAGTACAAGCTGACCATGCAGTTCGCCAACGGCGCGCACCAGTCGTACGGCGCACCGCTCAGCAAGACCATCAACGTCACGGTTAAATAAACTTCGCGACGGCGCTGTTGTTTTAGCGTCAGCCGGGAGGCGGCATGCATTGCCGGTCTCGGTGCTCGGTGGCAAGCTGAGGGTTGTTCAATTTACCAGCGAGGCCGTATGACCCAGCGCCGTTGTGGAAGGTGGACCGTCTTGCTGCTGGCCGCTGCCGCCTTGGCGGCCCTGAGCGGCTGCGAAACCATGTCGCCCGATGAGTGCAAGGTGGCGAACTGGCGCGATATCGGCTTGCGCGACGGCTTGAAGGGCGAGCCCGTGTCGCTGCTGAGCGAGCGGTCCGGCGATTGCGCCAAGGCCGGTGCGCGGGTCGATACCGTGCAATACATGGCCGGCAGGGAGCAGGGCTTGCAGAATTTCTGTCGGCTCGACAATGCCGTGCCACTGGGCTTGAGCGGCGCCAGCTATGCAGGGGTCTGTCCGCCGATGGTGGACATCGAATTCCGCCGGCGGCACCAGGCGGCCCGCGCCGTCTACGATTTGCGCGGCCGGGTCAGCGAACTGGGCGGGCGCAGCGAGCGCCTGCAGCGCCGCCTGCGCGATGCCGACCACGACGAAGACAAGCAATTGAAAGCCGCGGACAAGGACGACGACCGCAAGCGTATCCGCAAGGAATTCGAAGACCGCCGCCGCCAGTTGCGGCAGGAATTGCATGAGCTGGACCGCAACACGGGCCGCGCGCGCGACGACTTGCGCTCGGCCGAATACACGCTGGACCACCTGTATTGATGCCGCCGGGCGCATGGCTACATGCGCCCGCGCACTCCCACGCGCGCGGTGACATCGCCTAAAATAGCACCTTTATCCTTTCGCACTGACCCCATTCATGACCACCGCAACTCCCGTTCGCACCCGCTTCGCTCCCAGCCCGACCGGCTTTCTTCACCTCGGCGGCGCCCGTACCGCCCTGTATTCGTGGGCGTATGCACGCCATTTCGGCGGCACCTTCGTGCTGCGCATCGAAGACACGGACCTGGAACGTTCGACGCCGGAAGCCGTGCAAGCCATCCTGGACGGCATGAAATGGCTGGGCCTGGAGCATGACGAAGGCCCGTTCTACCAGATGCAGCGCATGGACCGCTACCGCGAAGTCGTGGCGCAGATGCTGAATGACGGCACCGCGTACCACTGCTATTCGTCGCCGGAAGAAGTGCAGGCCATGCGCGACCGCGCCACGGCGGCCGGTGAAAAGCCCCGCTACGACGGCACCTGGCGTCCGGAAGAGGGCAAAGTGCTGCCGCCCGTACCGGCCGACCGCAAGCCGGTGGTGCGTTTCAAGAATCCGCTCGATGGCGAAGTCACGTGGAACGACGTGGTGAAAGGCACCATCACCATCGCCAACAAGGAACTGGACGACCTGGTGATTGCCCGTCCGGACGGCACGCCGACGTATAACTTCTGCGTGGCGGTCGACGACTGGGATATGCGGATCACGCACGTGCTGCGCGGCGACGACCACGTCAACAACACGCCACGCCAGATCAACATCCTGCGCGCGATCGGCGCCAAGCTGCCGGAATACGGCCACCTGCCGATGATCCTGGGGCCGGATGGCCAGAAACTGTCGAAGCGCCATGGCGCCGTCAGCGTGATGGAATATCCGGCGCAAGGCTTCCTGCCGGAAGCCATGCTGAATTACCTGGCGCGCCTGGGCTGGAGCCACGGCGACGATGAAATCTTCTCGATGGAGCAGTTCGCCGAGTGGTTCAACCTGGAAAGCCTGACGGCGTCGCCGGCCCAGTTCAACAATGAAAAGCTGGCCTGGCTGAACAACCACTGGATCAAGCAGGCCGACAACGCCCGCCTGGCGGAACTGGTGAAGCCGCGCATGGCCGAGGCGGGCGCCGTGTTCGATGGCGCGCCGGACTTGCCGGTGGTGCTGGCGCTGCTGAAAGACCGCACCAACACGACCAACGAACTGGCGGACGCCGCCATGCTGTTCTATCGCGCACCGCAGCCGGACGCGGCGCTGGTGGCTCAGCATGTGACGGATGCCGTCAAGCCGGCGCTGGCCGCGTTCGCGGAGCGCATTGCCACCGTGGAATGGACCAAGGAAGCAATTGCCGCCATGATCAAGGAAGTGCTGGCGGCGCACGGCCTGAAAATGCCGCAACTGGCGATGCCGCTGCGCCTGGCCGTGGCCGGTCAATTGCAGACGCCGGCCATCGATGCCGTGCTGCAATTGTTTGGACGCGACACTGTGGCGGCCCGCGTAGCAAAATTCCTGTAACTTTTTTCCAAGATTGCATACAGGTATTTGCATTCTCGGGATCGTCTGCTATACTCCTGTCTTCTTCGCAAACGGGGGTATAGCTCAGCTGGGAGAGCGCTTGCATGGCATGCAAGAGGTCAGCGGTTCGATCCCGCTTACCTCCACCAGTTTGAGAAGAAAATAGCAGTAAATGTAGCAAATAAGTTGTTCCAGGGTCCCCATCGTCTAGAGGCCTAGGACATCACCCTTTCACGGTGAGTACCGGGGTTCGAATCCCCGTGGGGACGCCAAAGTGGCATTGTTGTACTGGTTGTTTTGCTTCCGGTTTTACCGGGAAAATGCATCAGTGGTAACGAAGTCGCCCTGGGCGGCTTTTATTTTGTCTGCGCCAGCGGGGGTATAGCTCAGCTGGGAGAGCGCTTGCATGGCATGCAAGAGGTCAGCGGTTCGATCCCGCTTACCTCCACCAACAGCGCAGACAAGGCAGTAACGCAGTACCGTCCGGGTCCCCATCGTCTAGAGGCCTAGGACATCACCCTTTCACGGTGAGTACCGGGGTTCGAATCCCCGTGGGGACGCCAAGATTTTGTAGTGGCAGTAAATGTAGTCGTAGTAAAAGTTCTGCGCCAGAGGGGGTATAGCTCAGCTGGGAGAGCGCTTGCATGGCATGCAAGAGGTCAGCGGTTCGATCCCGCTTACCTCCACCAACAGCGCAGGATATGTTGTATCGGAAAGTTCAAGGTCCCCATCGTCTAGAGGCCTAGGACATCACCCTTTCACGGTGAGTACCGGGGTTCGAATCCCCGTGGGGACGCCAGTTTTACCGTAGTAGTCAGTTCTGCGCCCGGGGGGTATAGCTCAGCTGGGAGAGCGCTTGCATGGCATGCAAGAGGTCAGCGGTTCGATCCCGCTTACCTCCACCAACAGCGCAGAATACGTTGTATCGGAAAGTCCGCGGTCCCCATCGTCTAGAGGCCTAGGACATCACCCTTTCACGGTGAGTACCGGGGTTCGAATCCCCGTGGGGACGCCACAGAAAAGCTACCGCCACCGAGGCGGTTTTTTTTCGCCTGTGATTTCTCAAAAAGTTCCCCGTTGGCCCGTTGCACCAGTCAATCTTGTTGCGATTGCATGTTGACGAATCTGACCTAAACTGAACGACGTCCATGGTAACCATTCGAAGTTGCCGGACATACCGGGAGACGGTCATGGAACTGCACATGCACTCGCATCGCTGGGTTGCACGCCAGCCGGATTGGGCGGCGGCAGCGGTCGCCGGCTTTGGCGCCGGCGGTATCCTCATGGTCCTGGAGCTGGCATGGACCGCATTCATCGCCAAGGGCGACCCGTGGCTCGCCACCCGCATGATCGCGGCCATGGTCATGGGCTGGGACGTGCTGCAATCGACCGGCTACAGCCTCGGCGTCGTGGTGGCCGCGCTGGCCGTGCACTACATCCTCGGCATCGCCTTCGGCATCATGCTGGCCGCCATCATCGCGCCATTCCAGCTCGATTCGTCGACGCCGATGGTGCTGTTCACGGGCGCCGTGTTCGGGCTGGTGCTGTACGTGCTGAACTTCTACGGCATGGTTGGCGCCTTCTCGTGGTTTGCCGAATTGCGCGGCTGGCAGACCGCCATCGGGCATGTGATCTTCGGCATGTCATGCGCCTATATCTATCGCAGGATGGAAAATCCGTAGCACCGCAGTAGTGGTTCGTTGGGCTTTCAAGTAGGGCCGGGGGAGTTGCCGGATCAAGCGCAGCGTTACGTTCGCGCCCAGGCGGCACTCCTTTCAGAGCGAAGCATCTGACTGGCGGGGGCTGCGTATGGCGCTTGCATTGATCCTGATTGTCATCGGCACGGTGGCGTTCCACTTTGCCAGTCCCTGGTGGCTGACGCCGCTTGCATCCAACTGGCAGCAAATGGATGACGCGCTGATGCTGACGCTCTACATCACGGCCGCCATCTTCATCATCATCAACCTGTTCGTCGCCTACGCCGTCATCAAATTCCGCCACCGCGACGGTTTGCGCGCGTCGCGCGAGAGCCACAATAAAAAACTCGAATGGTGGCTGATCGGCGTCACCAGCCTGGGCATCGCCGTCATGCTGGCGCCGGGGCTCGATGTGTACGCAAAGCTCATCAACGCGCCGACGGACGCCATGCAATTCGAAGTCATGGGGCAGCAATGGCAGTGGCATTACCGCTTGCCGGGCCGCGACGGCAAGCTGGGCAAAACCGATGTCAGCCACATCTCGCCGGACAACCCGTTCGGCCTCAGCGACCAGGACCCGAACGGGCAGGACGACGTGCTGGTGGAAAGCCAGGAAATCCATATCCCCGTTGGCCGCGCCGTGAAGGTCATGCTGCGTTCGCAGGACGTGCTGCATGACTTTTATGTGCCGCAATTCCGCACCCGCATGAACATGGTGCCGGGCATGGTGACGTCGTTCTGGTTCACGCCCACCAGGACCGGCAAATTCGAAGTGCTGTGCGCGCAACTGTGCGGCGTTGGGCACGCGAACATGCGCAGCTGGGTCATCGTCGATGAGCCGCCGGCTTATGCCGCGTGGCTGGCGGGGCAACCGACGTTTGCCGCGAAAAAAGCCGGCGTGTCCGCGGCGGCCGGTGCGGCCGGCGCCGGGGCCGGCGCGGTGGGCGCGGGCGGGGACGCGGGTGCGACCGCCGGTGCCGATATCGCTACACAAGGCAAATTGCTGGCGCAGGCGCGCGGCTGCGTGGCTTGCCACTCCGCCGATGGCGCGCCCGGCGTGGGGCCGACGTGGAAAGGGTTGTACGGCAAGAATGAAGCACTGGACAACGGCAGCAGCGTGGTGGCGGACGACGCTTACCTGAAGCAGGCGATTGCCGATCCCAAGGCCAGCATCGTCAAGGGCTATCCGCCCGTGATGCCGCAGCAACCGTTGTCGGAGACGGAGCTGGCGGCGCTGGTGGGCTACATCAAGACCTTGAAGTAGGGGAGGCGGCGATGGCGGACGACGGACACGAACACGCTCATGGACTCGATCATGGGCCGCAAAGCTGGGTCACGAAATATGTGTGGAGCCAGGACCACAAGGTCATTGCCGTGCAATACACGATCACGGCCATCTTTGTCGGCCTGGTGGCGCTGGTGCTGTCCGACCTGATGCGCCTGCAACTGGGCTACCCGGGCAAATTCGCCTTCATCGACGCGCAGCGCTATTACCAGTTCATCACCATGCACGGCATGATCATGGTGGTGTACCTGCTGACAGCGTTATTCCTCGGCGGTTTCGGCAATTATTTGATTCCGCTGATGGTGGGCGCGCGCGATATGGTGTTCCCGTTCCTGAACATGCTCAGTTACTGGTTTTACCTGGCGTCCGTGCTGATCCTGATGGGCAGTTTCTTTGTGCCGGGCGGGCCGACCGGCGCGGGCTGGACCCTGTATCCGCCGCAAGCGATCTTGCCCGGCACGCCCGGGGTCGACTGGGGCATCGTCGTCATGCTGGTGTCGCTGGTCGTGTTCATCGCGGCGGCCACCATGGGCGGCCTCAATTACGTGACGACGGTATTGCAGGCGCGCACACGCGGCATGACGTTGATGCGCATGCCGCTGACGGTGTGGGGCATCTTCATCGCCACCATCCTCGCGCTGCTGGCCTTCCCCGCGCTGTTCGTCAGCGGCGTCATGATGCTGTTCGATAAGGCGCTCGGTTCCAGCTTCTTCATGCCGGCCGTGGTGTCGATGGGGCAGCACCTGGACCACAAAGGCGGCAGTCCGCTGCTGTTCCAGCACCTGTTCTGGTTCTTCGGCCACCCGGAAGTGTATATCGTGGCCTTGCCCGCGTTCGGCATCATTTCCGATCTCGTCAGCGTGCATGCGCGCAAGTGCATCTTTGGCTACCGCATGATGGTGTGGGCCATCGTCATGATTGGCGGGCTGAGCTTTGTGGTCTGGGCCCACCACATGTACGTCAGCGGCATGCACCCATGGTTCGGCTTCTTCTTCGCCACCACCACCCTGATCATCGCCGTGCCGACGGCGCTGAAAGTCTATAACTGGACCCTGACCTTGTGGCGCGGCGATATCCACCTGACGGTGCCCATGCTGTTCGCGCTGGGCTTCATCAGCACCTTCGTGCTGGGCGGCGTCACGGGCCTGTTCCTCGGCAATGTCAGCGTCGATATTCCGCTATCGAACACGTATTTCGTGGTGGCGCACTTCCATATGGTGATGGGCGTGTCGCCGGTGCTGGCGGTGTTTGGCGGCCTGTACCACTGGTTCCCGAAAATGAGCGGGCGCATGTATAACGAAGCACTGGGCAAGCTGCATTTCTGGGTCACGTTCATCGGCGCCTATGCGATTTTCTTCCCCATGCATTACCTGGGCATCCTCGGCATGCCGCGCCGTTATTACGCCTACGAGAATTACAGTTTCATTCCGCCGTCGGCGCAAGTGATGAATGAATTCATTACCATCGCCGCGCTCATCGTGGGCGTGGTGCAACTGGTGTTTGTATTCAACTTCATCTACAGCACGTTCCGCGGCCAACCGGCGGGCGGTAACCCTTGGCGCGCGGCCAGCCTGGAATGGTGGACGCCGCAGACGCCGCCCGTGCACGGCAACTGGGGGCCGGAACTGCCGGTCGTGTACCGGGGCGCCTATGACTACGGCCATCCGGGCGCCGACACGGATTACCTGCCGCAAACCACGGGGCCGGACGATGGCGGCGGCGATCACGCCGCGCATCCGGGGTTGGCGCCCGGACTCAATGAAGGGAAGCCCGCATGAACACCTTCGTCCATCCGGCCGGCACGGCCGCGCTGCCCGGCGCCACGTATACGGCGCGGCGCGCGGGCTTGTGGGTCTTCCTCGGCGTGATCACGTCGCTGTTCATGCTGTTTGGCGCCGCGTACGTGATGCGGATGGCGATGGCGGACTGGCAGCCGCTGCGCTACGTCCCGTGGCAGCTATGGCTCAGTACGGCATTGCTGGTGTCGGCGTGTGTCGCGTGGGAAGTGGCGCGGCGCCGCGCGCACCAGGCGGACGGGCGGCGCGCCGGCGTGGCGGGATGCGTATTGTCGGTGGCCTTCCTGGGTGTGCAGTGGTGGGCGTGGCAAGCGATGATCGCCATGCAATACCGGGTCGACGGCAATCCCGCCGACAGTTTCTTTTTCATGTTGACGGGGCTGCACGGTTTGCACGTCATCGGCGGCTTGCTGGCCGCCGTGCTGGCGGGCAGGGCGCTGTTGCGGGGCGGGGAAGCCATGGGCGGGCTGGCGCGCTACCGGCTGGCGGGCAGCATTGCGCTGTGTGCGCAGTACTGGCATTACCTGCTGGGCTTGTGGCTGGTGTTGTTTGCGCTGCTGTTCTGGGTGACGCCGGAATTCGTGCAAGTCGTGTGTGAAGGCGTCGGCCTCCGGCCGCCGCAGCCGAGGTAACGGAGGCCGCCATGGAAACGCAAGGCTGGGGTGGGATCGTCAACGATTTGTCGGCGGACCGCGAGGCGTACCACGTCCCGTGGGGCAAGCTGATGATGTGGATATTCCTGCTCAGCGACACTTTTATATTCGGCAGTTTCCTGACGGGCTACATGACGGTGCGGCTGGGGGCGACGCAGGCGTGGCCGAATCCCAGCGAAGTGTTCGCATTGACGATCGCGGGCCATACGTTGCCGCTGATCCTGATCGCCATCATGACCTTCGTGCTGATCACCAGCAGCGGCACGATGGCGATGGCGGTGAATTTCGCGTACCGGGGCAACCGTCAGGTGGCGGCACGGCTGATGATGGTGACGGCGCTGTTTGGTGCAATGTTTGTATGCATGCAAGCGTTTGAGTGGAGCAAGCTGATCCACGAAGGCGTGCGGCCGTGGGCCAATCCCATGGGGGCGGCGCAATTCGGTTCCTGCTTTTTCATGATCACGGGATTCCACGGCATGCACGTGTCGGCCGGCGTGATTTACCTGCTGATCGTGGCGCGCCGCCTGGCGGCGGGACGCTATGACCACGGCGCGAATGGCGCCCATGGTAGCAGCGGCGGCAAATACGACATCGTCGAAATTGCCGGTTTGTACTGGCACTTCGTCGACCTGGTCTGGGTGTTCATCTTTGCATTGTTTTATCTGTGGTAGGAGGCGCCATGTCCAACGGGACCGCCGCCGCATCGGGGCATGAGGCGGGACACACACAGCACCCGATCGGCATTTACTTCAAGATCTGGGGCTGGCTGTTTGTGCTCAGCACCTTGTCTTACCTGGTCGATTACTTCCACGTGCAAAGCTATTTGCGCTGGACCCTGATCCTCGTGCTGATGATGTTGAAGGCCGGCTTGATCGTGGCTTTCTTCATGCATTTGAAATGGGAGCGGCTGACGCTGATCTATACCATCATCGTGCCGCCGCTGGCCTTGCTGGTGCTGGTGGCGCTGATGCTGATCGAGGGCGATCACACGTTCCTGACCCGCATGGCGTTTTTCAGTTGAGGCTCCAACCTTGATATTCGTCAACGGTGCGTGCTAAAATGCGCGCACGCTTCACGACGTCCCCATCGTCTAGAGGCCTAGGACATCACCCTTTCACGGTGAGTACCGGGGTTCGAATCCCCGTGGGGACGCCAAACCAGCTGATCAAGCTGAGCGCAGTGTGCAGTAAGTGATTCAAGGCCACGACAGATTTTCTGTCCCCATCGTCTAGAGGCCTAGGACATCACCCTTTCACGGTGAGTACCGGGGTTCGAATCCCCGTGGGGACGCCAGACAAGCCCGCATGGGCTGAGAGTAAAAGCCGCCCAGTGCGGCTTTTTTCTTTTGAGGTATTGCCATGTCCACCACGCTCGCCATCTTTTGCAAAGTCATCGATAACTATGGCGACATCGGCATATGCTGGCGCCTGGCGCGGCAACTGACGGCGGAGCACGGCGTGGCCGTCACGCTGTGGGTGGATGACCTGGCCAGCTTCCGCCGCATTTGCCCTCCGGTCGACGTGGCGGCCGGTGTGCAAACCGTCGACGGCGTCACGGTGCGCCACTGGCAGACGCAGGATGCGGCGTACGCGCCGGCCGACATTGCCGATATCGTCATTGAATTTTTTGGCTGCGACATCCCGCCCGCGTATATCGAAGCCATGGCGGCGTGCGAACCCCGCCCTGTGTGGCTGAACCTGGAAGGCTTGACGGCGGAAGAGTGGGTCGAGGGATGTCATACCTTGCCGTCGTCGCATCCGCGCTTGCCGTTAACCAAACATTTTTATTTCCCCGGCTTTACCGGCAAGACCGGTGGCTTGTTGCGCGAAACCGGACTGGCCATCGAGCGCCACGCATTTCAGCATGACGGCGCGGCCCGTGGCGCATTCCTGTCGCGGCTGGGCGTGACGCAGCAGGAACAGCAAGCCATGCTGGTGTCGCTGTTTTGCTATCCGTATGCGCCGGCGGCGGCGTTGATGCAGGCTTGGCAGCACGGCGCACAGCCAGTGGCCTGCCTGGTGCCGGAAGGCGTTGCCGCGGACGCCGTGCAAGCGTTCTTCGGCCACCCGGCCAGGGCAGGCGATGTGGCCACGCGCGGCGCGCTGACCGTGCGGGTGCTGCCGTTTATTCCGCAGCCCGATTACGACCGCCTGTTGTGGGCCTGCGACCTGAACTTCGTCCGTGGCGAAGACTCGTGGGTACGGGCGCAGTGGGCGGGCAAGCCCTTCGTCTGGCATATCTATGCGCAAGATGAAAACTTGCACCACAAGAAATTGCGGGCATTCCTGCAACGCTATGCGGCCGCCGCCGTCGATGCTGCGCTGGGCGATTTCTCGCTGTGCTGGAATGGTGCTGCGGCGCCGGAACAGCAGGGCGGCTGGCCGGACTTGTGGCAGCGCTTGCATGCCGCCTTGCCAACGCTGGCGGCGAGCGCTGCCGCATGGGAGCAGCAAATGCTGGCGCACGGCGACCTGGCTGCCAACCTGCTGCGGTTCGCCGCGTCGCTGCGGTAGACGCTCACTGAAAAAACCGGCATAATGCGCGGTTACTCTGCAACGTATTTTTTCCGATCAAACCTGGGCTGACGGCGTGAGCCAACAGGCGCAGATGATTTTTACGCAACCTACTTTTTAAGTAAATTCGCTATGAAACCCGCAAAAGAAATTCGTGTTGGCAACATCATCATGGTTGACGCCAAGCCCTTCATCGTTCTGCGTTCCGACGTCAACGGTTCGAGCCGCACGGGCTTCACCTACAAATGGAAGATGAAAAACCTGCTGACGAACGCTCCGATGGAGAACGTCTTCCGCGGTGACGACAAGTTCGACGTTGTGGTCCTGGACAAGAAGCCAGTGACCTACTCGTACTTCGCCGACCCACTGTACGTCTTCATGGATGAAGAGTACAACCAGTACGAAATCGAAGAAGAAAACATGGGCGAAGCCATCAACTACCTGAAAGACGGTATGGAATGCGAAGCCGTGTTCTACGATGGCAAAGCAATCTCCGTGGAACTGCCAACCACCATCGCCCGTAAGATCGTTTACTCCGAGCCAGCTGTCAAAGGCAACACCTCGGGCAACGTGCTGAAAGAAGCCAAGATCGAAAACGCGATCGAAGCCAAAGCCTTCACCATCCAGGTTCCGCTGTTCGTAAGCCAGGACGACGTGATCGAGATCGACACCCGTACCAACGAGTACAAGAAAGTCGTGCGTAACTAATTTACGCTGACCTGGAAAAAAACGCTGCAAATTTTGCAGCGTTTTTTTTGTCCCTACGGTATCAAGGCCTCAACCTGCCCACGCCGTGAACGCCATGCCGTTCTGCATGACCCCGATCAGCGCCGCCTGGTTTTCCGCACTTTCCGCGAAGCTGGCCAGCACGGCCGATTGCGATGCCACGCCTGTGTCCAGGATATTGAGCCAGTAATTGAACCCGGCCGCATCCGCGCTACGGTGCAGCACGTGGTTGTAGAACAGGTTCAGCGCGGTGGCGTTGGTGGGGTTGGCGCCATAGACGGATTGCGCTTCCGCACCGGCCAGGAACCAGCGCGCCACATCGAAGCGGTCGGTGCCGTTATCCATTTGCTTGATCCAGTAACCGAGCCCGGCCGCGTCCGGCGTGCGGTCGAAGGCTGCCTGGTACAGACGGTAGGCGACGCCGGCATTGCCATAGACGTCGTACGCCACATCGGCATTGGCGAAGTGCAGGCGCTCCACGTTGGCCAGCACGTCCACGCCATCGGCGCCCGTGTTGTCCGTGATGGTCAGGCCGCCGGCGCCGGAGGCGACCGTGTAATTGGCGCGCGCGCCCTGGTAGACAGCGGTATCGACGCCACCGCCGCCATCGATGACGTCATTGCCGCCCAGGCCTGTGATGCGGTCGGCGCCCTGGTTGGCATTGACGGTGTCGGCGCCGGCAGTGCCATTGATGGTCTGGCCTGTCGTATCGCCAAAGCCGCTGCCGACCTGGACTTTCACGAGGTTGCGTACGTCGGCGGCATTGCCGGGCGCGTATTTGTAATTGGTGTACAGCACGCTGAGGTTGTCGTTGGCCAGCGCGCCGCCTTCCAGGTAATTGTAGTCATCGGCGGCGCCGCTTTGCGACAGGCGCGACACGGCGCCTGTTTGCATATCCTTGATAAAGATATCGGTTTTGCCATCCGCGTCGCCCGCCGTGAAGCGGCCCGTGCTGGAAAATACGATGTAACGGCCATCGGCGGAAATCGACGCATCGCTGGCATCGCCGACGACTTGCGCTCCATCGGCCGTGACGGAAGCGCGCACGGTTTCGCCGGTCAGCAAATCCTTGCGGAAGATGTCGCGCGTGCCGTTGGTGTCGCTCTGCACCAGGTTGCTGCCCTGGCTGGCGAAGACCACGTAGCGGCCGTTGGCGGAAAACGCCGCGTGGTCGCTGTTGCCGTTGGAAGCGTTGCCGGAAGAATCCGTGCTGACCCGTTGCAGGCCGCCGGTCACCGTATCCTTGACGAAAATATCCGCATTGCTGCTGTCGTTGGCGACCAGGTTGCCGGCATAGCTGGTGAACGCCACCAGCCGCCCGTCGGATGAAATGGCGATTTCCTTGCTGTCGGCATCGGCCTGCACGCCGGCCGCCGTGGTGGAGATGTTCCGCACGGAACCCGTTTGCAAATCTTTGACGAATACGTCATCGTGGCCATTGGTATCCGTGGCCACCAGGTTGGTTGCCTTGCTGAGGTAGGCGACATAGCGGCCGTTGGCGGAAATCTCGGCGTTGTAGCTGTGGCCATTGGCGTCCGCGCCGCTGCTGTTGGTCGAGGCATTGGTCAGCGTCCCGGTCGTCATGTTCTTGACCATGATGTCGACCAGCGCACTGCCATTCGCATATTGGAAGGCAATGGTCTGGCCATCGGCGCTGAGGGCGGCGCCGGATGAGGCGCCGGTCAGGGGCGCGGTGCTGCCGGTGGCGGAAGATGCCAGCGAAATCGTGCCGGACTGTAAGTCGCGGACATAGACGTCGGTGGCCAGGTTACTGTCGGAACCCAGCAGGTTCTGATTGGTCGTGAAGGCGGCATAGCGGCCGTTGCCGGATTGGCGGGGGCCGATATCGGAGGCGGTAACGCTGCTTTGGATGATAGTTGATGTGTTAGCTTGCATTATCGTAAGAAAAGTGTCTTAAAGGTTGTCGAAATTGAGCCGATAAATTGTGCATCAACTAACATAAAAACCGCCGCACGGTACTGCTGAGCAACCTCTGGTGTCTTTGACAGAGTGATAAACGGGCTGCGGATGCGACGGGGCAATGGCCCCGTGATGCACCAGGCCTGGAGCTGGCATGGATCGTAGGGACTTTGTCCGGATGGGGTTGGCGGCTGGCGCCGCCGCCGGTCTGCCGCGCACCGACGCGGCGCAATTACCCCCGCAGCCGTCACACCCGGCGGCATCGCCCGCGCCCGCTGCCGTGGCAGCGACGCCGGCGTCGATGTACAAACCCGGCATCCTCGATGCCGGCATCATGGCGCAGCAGGAATTGATGGCCGCGCACAAGCTGACGTCGCATGCGCTGACGTCGCAATACCTGGCGCGCATTAAAAGCGTGGACAAATCCGGTCCCCGCCTCAATGCCGTGATCGAACTCAATCCCGAAGCACTGAAAATCGCGCTGGACATGGACCGTGAGCGATTGCATCGCAAAGTGCGGGGACCGCTGCACGGCATTCCCGTGCTCATCAAGGACAATATCGCCACCGGCGACCGCATGTGCACCACGGCAGGGTCGCTGGCGCTGGCCGGCGTGAAGGCGGCGCGCGACGCGTGCCTGGTGGCGCGCCTGCGGGCGGCCGGCGCCGTTATCCTGGGTAAGACCAATTTGTCGGAATGGGCCAACATGCGCTCGTCGCAATCGGTCAGCGGCTGGAGCGCCCGGGGCGGCCTGACGCGCAACCCGTATGCGCTGGACCGCAATTGCAGCGGGTCCAGTTCCGGCTCCGCCGCCGCCGTGGCGGCCGCGCTGGCCACCATTGCCGTGGGCACGGAGACCGATGGTTCCATCGTGTCGCCCGCGTCCATTTGCGGGCTGGTGGGCATCAAGCCCACGCTGGGGCTGGTCAGCCGCAGCGGCATCATCCCTATCGCGCAGGCGCAGGATACGGCCGGTCCGATGGCGCGCAGCGTGGCCGATGCGGCGCTGATGCTGACCGCCATGGTTGGCTGCGATCCGGACGACCCGGTCACGGAAAGTTGCCGGGGCCGCACCTGCGATTATGCGCAGGCGCTCGATACGGGGGCGCTGCGGGGCAAGCGGCTCGGCGTGGCGCGCAATTTCTTTGGCCACCGGGCCGACATCGATGCGCAAATCAACAGCGCGCTGCAAGTGTTGCAGGCGCAGGGCGCCATCCTGATCGACGTGCAGGTGCCCAACACCAGCCGTTACGACGAAACCGAAGTGGACGTGCTGCTGTATGAGTTCAAGGCGGGGCTGGCGTCGTACCTGAAACAATATGCGCCGGACGCCGCCGTGCAGGACATGGCGGCCGTGATTGAATTCAACCGCCGCAACAGCGCGCAGGAAATGCCGTACTTCGGCCAGGATTACCTGGAACGGGCGCAGGCGAAAGGGGGATTGGACGAACAGGCCTACCGTGATGCGCTGGCGCACAACCACCGCTATGCGCGCGATGAAGGCATTGACCAGGTGCTGGCCGAACACCAGCTGGACGGGCTGGTGGCGCCGACCGGCAGCATTGCATGGCTGACGGATTTTATCTCCGGCGACAATTCCGGCATGAGTTTTTCGTCGCCCGCCGCTGTGGCCGGCTATCCGCACATCACGGTTCCGGCCGGTTATGTGCATGGCTTGCCGGTGGGGTTGTCGCTGGTGGGCGCGCCCTATAGCGACGCCAGCCTGATCGGCATGGCGTATGCGTTTGAGCAGGCAACGCACCACCGCAAGGCGCCGCAATTTCCCGCCACCATTTCACCGGGGATGGCGTGACCTCGCAGGTTTGACGAAGGCGGCAGCCTTGGCTTATGCTGCATTGGCACAGTTCTTGTAAAGGATGCCATGCCGACACTGCCTGATTCACTGCCTGATTCACTGCCTGACTATGACGATGTGGCGGCCGCCGCACAACGGATCGAAGGCCATGCCCACCGCACCCCGGTGCTGACATCCCGTATGGCCGACGACGACGTCGGCGCGCAACTGTTCTTCAAATGTGAAAACCTGCAGCGCATGGGCGCCTTTAAGTTCCGCGGCGCCTATAACGCGCTGGCGCGCTTTACGGAACCGCAGCGCCGGGCCGGCGTCGTGGCTTTCTCGTCCGGCAACCATGCGCAGGCGATTGCTTTGTCGGCGCGCCTGCTGGGCATTCCCGCCACCATCGTCATGCCGGAAGATGCACCGGCCGCCAAGGTCGCGGCCACCAGGGGCTACGGCGGCAAGGTCGTGCTGTACAACCGCTACACGGAAGACCGCGAAGCGATCGGCCGCGGGCTGGCGGAACAACAGGGCATGACCTTGATTCCGCCGTACGACCATCCGGACGTGATTGCGGGGCAGGGCACGGCCGTCAAGGAATTGATCGACGAAGCGGGAGCCTTGGATTACCTGTTCGTGCCGCTGGGCGGTGGCGGCCTGCTGTCAGGCTCAGCGCTGGCCGCGCGCAAGCTGTCGCCGGGTTGCCGCATCATCGGCGTGGAGCCGGAAGCGGGCAACGATGGCCAGCGCTCGTTCAGGAGCGGCAGTATCGTACACATCGATACGCCTGGCACGATTGCCGATGGTGCGCAAACCCAGCACCTGGGCAATATCACGTTCGACATCATCCGGCGCGACGTGGATGACATCGTGACCGCGTCCGATGCGGAACTGGTCGACGCCATGCGCTTCTTTGCCGCGCGCATGAAAATCGTCGCGGAGCCGACCGGCTGCCTCGCGTTTGCCGCCGCCCGTGCCCGGCGCGACGAATTGCGGGGCAAAAAAGTCGGCATCGTTATCAGCGGCGGCAACGTCGACATGGAACGGTTTTGCGCGCTGCTCAGCGCGTAATGCACGACGAGGTGGGCCATGCCGGACTTGCCTTTCCCCATCCGCAAAGAATGCCCGCCCGGCGCGTGCGTGTGCCAGCGCGACGACTTGCTGGAAACGCCGGGCGCCGATTGCACCATCCTGCGCCTGACGAAGGAAGAGGAAAAGCGCCTGTGCGAGCGGATCGAAGCCGTGGAAACGTACGAGGAATTGCTGCGCATCTCTGCCCGCCTGCAGCAGCAACTGGGGATCGTGCTGACCATCGAGCCTGGCGACAATGAAGTGCGCACGGTGATGGGCCTGACCATCGAGCTGGCCGAGCAAAAGGGCTTGTGCCGCAAGACGCGGGAAGCGATTCCCGCCGCGATCCGGCGCTGCATGAAGCGCAAGCCGGAAATCATTTATACGCTGCTGAACTCGCGCGGACTGTTTGGGTGATGGCGGGTGCTGCCCCGGCGCGCTCGCTGTAACGCCTGCCTGCGCCGGGGCACCAGGGCTAGAAAGTAAAGCCCAGCGCGATTTCCGTCTTGCCTTCGTACGCACGTCCCGTCAACAAATCCGCGCCCACACTGCGTGTGAAGTTGAGGGAAGGGGTGACTCTGCCCACACTGCCGTCAGCGACGATCGTTTCGAATTCCAGTGTCAGCGAGGCCGCATACAGGCGATAGGTATCTTTCTTGCGCGTGCCGCTGGCAGAAAGATCGTGCTGCACCTGGGCGCTCAACGTAATAACAGGCGCGACGCCATATGCCCCCACCTTGTTGTCGGCAGCAATGATCCCAAGCGGGAAGACATTCCATTCAAGTTTTCCCCGTGCCCCATTCAGGCGGCCGGTTCCTTTGCCATTCCCCCCGGACGCGTGATCCGAATACAGGCCTGTTTCCCATAGAAAGTACATATCCATTTGCCTGGGAGCTGACTTTGTCGTGGAGGAAGCGGTGTGATGGGGCGAATCCTGCTTGGCGGGCTGCAAAAAACCCGTTACATAGAGTTGTTCACGATCCTTATTGCGGTCCGTAAATATGGGAACAGGCGTATCTGTTACCTGCTGCAGGCTTTTCCCCACTGAGACTTTTGCATTCCAGGTCGTACTCATTACCGGGAAATTATTGGGATAATCAAAAACAAGAAGGCGGCTGTATCCCAAGACCACGCCGCGGTCATTTCGCGGTGCGTCGGCGGTATTATCCTTATGGATAAAACCGGCGACCGACCACGAGCCGCTGCTTGCAAAATTATCATCGCCTTTGGTCTTGAGTATGCCATTGTATTTCAGGTAGGCGTCGATGGTTGTAAAGGATGAGCCGTCGCCGTTACGCGTATAGGCGATTGTTGCCGGCATTTTCCACGGCTTGTCCGTGGGCTCGCTGTCGGCGCTCAGGGTCAATTGGGCGTGGGCTGGCGCCGTCAAGGCAATGCTTCCCGCCGCTAGCGCGATTCCCAGCAGGTATTTACTGCAGGCGTTTGGAGAGCGGTCAGGGAATTGTCGCATACACTGCCTCGATGACTTGTTTAACAGTTTCGACTTTGCCGGCAATAGTGGCGGGCACCGGCTTGGCGTGATATTTTCCCGAATGCGCATTAATCCAAAGCCACATAATCGCCGCCCCTTGCGGTAATATGCTGAGCTGAGCAAGCGTTAGATCGCTTATTTTGTCCAGCGTATTGTCCATCGGATTCTGTGCCAGTGCATAAGGCGAGGCTTTATCGATTGAATAAAATATCAAGTCATCCAGTTCTTTAATGCGATTCTTCATTATTATCTCCAGGGTTGTGGTATTGATAAGTCTGCGTCAACTCAATTTAATATGTCAACCGGTTTGTTGTTTTTTGATGAGTTGAATGAATTGATGAGTATCAATGCGGGAGATGTGAATATTAATAGTGAACCATGGATGGCTTGCAAAATGGAGGGATTTATTTTCGGCGGAATATTGCCGATGCCGGGAAGGGTATAGGCGACGGCGCACGCCGATCAATGCAAAAAGGCAGGGGGTAACGGCGGTTATTGCGCTGTCTGGGATCTGTCCAGACCGGTGGTGTTTTCCTGGCGGCGGAAGACGAGGATGGGGAGTGGCTCAGCTAGGCTGTACCAGATTGATCAGGTTGCCGCAGGTATCTTCGAACATCACGCCGATAATCGGCCCCAAGTTGCTGGGCTCGCCCCGGAATACGACACCCAGTTCTTTCAGGCGCCGGTATTCGCCGTGGATGTCATGGGTGAGGAAGGCCGTGGCGGGAATGCCGGCCGCGAACAAGGCTGTCTGGTAAGCGTGGGCGGGTGGAAAACCGATCGGTTCCAGCACCAGTTCCACGCCTTCCGCGCCTTCCGGCGACGTCACCGTCAACCAGCGGAACTGGCCCATCGGGATATCGTTCTTGACCGTGAAGCCCAGCACGCCAGTATAAAAGGCCAGCGCCTTGTCCTGGTTGTCCACCATGATGCCCGCCAGACCGATACGCATGCCGCTCTCCAGTCAGATGTGATGCGGCCACTGTAGCAGATTTAGACTTCGATGAAGCGCATCTTGAAGTTGCGGCCTTTGAAACTGCCGAAGTCGGCGCCTTCGCGGCTGCCCTGCGTCAGGCGGCCAAACGCGTCCCACGCCACGCGGCGGTCCAGCGCCACGTAGGTCATGAATTCCTGCACGCTGATCTTGCCGACCTGTTCCTTGCTCAAGCCGCCATCGCCCGTCAGCGCGCCCAGCACGTCGCCCGGACGCAGCTTGTCTTTTTTGCCGGCCAGGATGCACAGGGTCATCATCGGCGCCGGATCGGCCACCGAATCTTCATTGTCCGGCAAGGCGCCGAGGTCGTGCCATTCCACGGGCGCGCCCTGGTATTCCTCGATCAGCTTGACCCATTTCTTTTCATTCGGCGCGCACAGCGAAAGCGCCAGCCCCTGTTCGTCGCCGCGTCCCGTGCGGCCGATGCGGTGGATGTGCACTTCCGTGTCTTTCGACACGTCGACGTTGATCACGGCTTCCAGGTTGGCAATGTCGAGGCCGCGCGCGGCCACGTCGGTGGCCACCAGCACGGTGGCGCTGCGGTTGGAGAACAGCACGAGGATTTCATCGCGTTCACGCTGCTCCAGTTCGCCGTACAGCGCCAGCGCCGTAAAGCCATCGTTACGCAGCGATTCCACCAGTTCGCGGCAATGCACCTTGGTATTGCAGAAGGCGATCGCGGACGCGGGATTGAAATGCTTGAGCAGGCGGCCGACGGCCTTGTCGCGGTCGTCGTAATCCACTTCATAGAAGCGCTGTTCGATCTTGCTGTTGTCGTGCTGCGCTTCGATGATGACTTCGACCGGATCGGCCAGGAACGGTTCGGTGGCGGCGCGGATATCGTCGGGGTAGGTGGCGGAGAACAGCAGGGTCTGGCGGCGTTTCGGGCAGGCCGACACGATGCCGGCGATTTCATCGTAGAAGCCCATGTCCGTCATGCGGTCCGCCTCGTCCAGCACCAGCGTGCCGACCGTCGACAGGTCGATGGTCTGGCGGCTGATGTGGTCGCGGATGCGGCCCGGCGTCCCCACCACGATGTGCGCGCCGTGTTCCAGCGAGGCGATTTGCGGACGCATCGGCATACCGCCCGTCAGCACCAGCACCTTGACGTTGCCCACGCCGCGCGCCAGGCGACGCAGTTCATTGGCCACCTGGTCGGCCAGTTCGCGCGTGGGGCACAGCACCAGGCCTTGTGTGGCGAACCAGGCGGGGTTCAGCTTGGTCAGCATGCCGATACCGAACGCGGCGGTCTTGCCGCTGCCGGTGGCGGCCTGCGCCAGCAAGTCACGGCCTTCCAGCACGGCCGGCAGCGTTTCCGCCTGGATCGGCGTCATGTGCTTGTAGCCCAGCACATCGAGGTTGGCGATAAACGCGGAAGACAGGGGCAGGGTATGGAAGGCGGTGGACATAGTATGGTCAGAGGCGGCGGTTGTAGTGGGCGGCGCCGTTCAGTGTGCCGCGTTTGCGGCGTGGACGGCAAGGTGAATTCCCGTAGCGGGAACATGAGGTTGCTGATCGGCGACGGTGGCCGGTGCGCAGGCTCAGTCTTTTTTCCAGACCGGCAATCCGGTCAAATCCAGGTCGTCGCCGCGCTTCCACACTGGCAAACCAGTGGTGTCGGTCTCTTCCAGCAGTTCGAGCTGCACCTGTTTCATGGCAGCGCGGCGCACACGCGGTGGCGGCGGGCGTTTCGGCTCCGGCTCCATCGGCGCGGCCGGGGCGAAGCCCGGCAAGTCTATCGTCGCGTTGTCTTTTTTATCTCTCATTCAAAACAAAAGCCCGGCTGCGAGAGTCGGGCTTGGCAATTTAAAGCGGCTTGGAGTGTATCACATGCGGCTATAACGTCATAGCTCAGCGAAAGCTCAGCGCGCCGGTCAGGTCGCCAGGCGGCAACGCACCGCGCGCCGCGAACGCTTCATTGCGCACCTTGATGCCCTCGAGCAGCGGCAAGCCATGCAGGCGCGAGATGAAGCGCAGGATCGACGTGGTGTCGTAAAAACTGTGGTCGACCACGCCTTTTTTCGCGTGCGGCGACACAATGATGGCGGGAACGCGCGAGCCCGGCCCCCAGCGGTCGCCTTTCGGCGGCGCCACGTGGTCCCACCAGCCGCCGTTTTCATCGAAGGTGATGACCACCACCATGTCTTTCCATTGCGGCGACTTTTGCAGGTGGGCGATGACGTTGGTCACGTGCTGGTCGCCGGATTCGATGTCCGAATAGCCGGCGTGCAAGTTCAGGTTGCCCTGCGGCTTGTAGAACGTCACGGCCGGCAGCTTGCCCGCCACCACGTCGGCCAGGAAGTGATTCGACATTGGACTGTCGCCGAGGCCGCCATCGCGCAAGTGCTGGGCGCGGGCGCGGGTGCCCGGCGCGAATTGCGTGAAGTAATTGAACGGCTGATGGTGGTACTGGAAATTCGGTTTCGGACCGCCGCCCCTGGCGTCCAGCGCCGCCTGCATGCCGGCGCCATACCAGGCCCAGCTGACGCCTTTGGCGGACAGCAAGTCGCCGATCGTGTCATAGCTTTGCGGCGGCTGGTAATACGCTTCGTCGGAGCTGGCCAGGTTCGGATCGCCGCCGGGCGCCGGCTTGATCCAGCTGGGCTGGTACGGTGGCGCCATGGTGTTGATGACGTAGCCATCCGGCGAAATCGAGCCATCGTTGACGTAGACAGGCTTGCCGTCCAGCGCGGATGTCGGGCTGTCCGGCGCGATCGCCAGGCGGGTGCCGGTCGGACCGTCGGCCAGCACGCAGATTTTCTTTTTCGCGGCAGTTTGTGCGGCGTTGCGGAATTCGGCGGGGCGGGCGCTGATCAGGAACTGGTGATTCAGGTACGAGCCGCCAAACGCGGCCATGAAGAAGTTGTCGCACAGCGTGTACTCGCGCGCCAACTGGTACAGGCCCAGGTTTTTCTGGGTCTCGCCATAGTGGCCCATCACCATCCCGCCCGTGTTGCCCCACGCGACGAAGCCGTCATTCTTGCCGCCATTGATTTGCATCTGGTTCTGGTAGAACAGGTGCCACAGGTCGCGCGTGATGACGGCTTCCGGCAGCGGTTTGCCGTCTGGCGTGCTTAACTTGAAGGGCGCGTTCGGCAAGCCCTTGATGTCGTCTTCCTTGATCTCGTACTTGATGCCGCCGATGGTTTGTGCGTCCGGCACCATGCCACCCCAGACTTTCGGCAGCGCCGGCAGCACGGAACCGTCATAGTCCTTTTGCTGGTATTGCTCGGGTTTCAGTGCGGACAGCGGCGACGCGAGGCCGGGGAAATCGGCAAACAGGTTATTGAAGCTGCGGTTTTCCAGATAAATCACCACCACGTTTTTCACGTGTTCCTTCAGCTTGGCGTCGAGTGACGCGGGCCTGGCGGCCGGCTTGGCGTCGACCGTGGCGGCCGGCAGGGCGGCGGCAATGCCGGTGGCGGCGGCGGCCTGGAAAATACGGCGGCGGGAAGGGCGTTCCGGTGCGTTGTTGTCGGTCACACGCAGCTCCTGTCAGGAATTTTTACAAGTGGCAAAGTTTAACACTTGCGTAAGGGAATTTTGTTGCGGAGATGCAAACCCTACAAAACGTTACATGCTGGATTGATAGCGTTGCCATTCGGATACAAATTTCAAAAAATTAATATTGGGTGCTGAAATGATTGCCGCATGCAAGCTGTTTTAACGGCAAGGCGTATGGCATTGTCATCGAAACTTCCACGGTGCAAGGTGGTTTTTGCCGATTAAAAAGTGTTTGCCTGGAAAAATTGCCGCGTAATACGCTGTTTCGACCGGACTTTTGGCCGGCCTTCCAAATGGACAATTCAACAGGAGACGAAGATGAGCGCTGCCGCATCGGACAAACTGCAACATGGTTTCCCCACCCCGGGCCCGCAATCGCCCACCAGCCAGGAAGTCATGGATCATTTGTTCTTCCTTTCCAACGCGGGATGGAAGCAGGCGCGCGAAACCGTGCCCTATGACCACGTGATCGTCGGCTCCGGCTTTTGCGCACTGGCGTTCGCGCAGCGCACCCGCGAAAAGCATCCGGACGCGAAAATCCTCATCGTCGAGCGCGGATCGTTCTTCCTGCCCGAACACTTCCAGAATTTGCCGCTGCCGTTCAAGAATACCATTGGCGGCCTGTCGGAAACCTTCCCGTGGACCCTGTCCACCAAGACCGTGGCCGGCACGGCGGACCAGCAGCGCTACATCCACTGGCAGCACGGCATGGTGCCGTTCTTCGGCGGCCGTTCGACGTTGTGGTCGGCCTGGTGCCCACGCCCGAACCGCGACGAAATGGATGGCTGGCCGGCCGCGACCATCAGCGCCGCGCGGGAAAACTTCACCAGCGCGGAAAAGCTGCTGCGCGTGCGGAAAGTCGACGAGGTCGACAAGCATCGCAGCGCCGCCGAGACGCAAGCCGTGGCCAAAACCCGCCCCGTATATGGCGCGTTGCAGAAAGCCGTGCAGAGCTTGCTGGAAGAAAAGCGCACGACGATCCCCGGCGTTTACCGCACGGAAGCGGCGCCACTGGCGTGCGATGCGGAAAGCCTCGATGGCATTGATTTCCAAAAATTCTCCACGCCGGGCGAATTGCTGGCGCTGGCCGGCGTGCGCCAGGGCGCGGCCGGCAGCGCCGGCGGCTGCATCGATATCGCCACGCACTGCGAAGTGGAAAAAATCCTGCAACAGGATGGCGTGGCCACCGCGCTGCAAACGTCGCGCGGCATCCTGCCATTGGGCAGCGCCAACCTGATCCTGGCCATGGGGACATTGCCGCCCGCCACCCTGGTGCGCAATTCCTTCCCGCAGGCGCCCAACGTCGGCGAGCGCTTCACCGCGCACTTCATTACCGCCATCGTGGCGCGCGTACCGAAAGCGCTGCTGGACCCGAACGGTGAATTCGGCGACCTGGAACTGGGCGCCTGCTACGTGGCCGGCGTTGCCAACGACGACTACAAGCAGCAATTCCACATCCAGTTGTCGGCGCTGTCGGACAAGAACCCGCAGCAAAACGCCGGCACGGCGCTGCGCTACATGCCGGACGTGGTGGCCACCGCCACGCAGACGCAGTTGAAGACGTCGCCGGACCACGTGGTGTTCGTCTGCGCGGTGCTGGGTGAACTGGATTACCGCAACAGCGAGAGCTGGTTCCGCGCCAACCCGCAGGACGGCAATCCCGTCACGAACTCGCTGCTGCAAATCCAGGAAACCCAGGCCGACCTGCAGACCTGGGATGCGATGGATAACGCGACCTTCGACATCCTCGAGCGCGTGCTGGGCAAGGGGGCGGGCAAGACGGAGTATTGGGCCAGCAAGCCGACGCCGTCCGACCCGGACGCCGGCGAGTGGGCTTCCGCCCGGCCCGCCGTGGCGGAGCGCCGTGTGTCCGGGCTGGTGCATGAAGGGTCGTCGCTGTACATCGGCGAAGACAAGCATGCGCCGGTTGACCTCGACTACAAGCTGCGCGGCAGCGCCAACGTCTATGTGACTGGCGGCGGCCTGTGGCCGCAGGGCGGGTCGTGGAATCCCACGATGACCATGGTGGCGCTGGCGCAGGATCTGGCGGACAAGCTGGTGCGCAAAGGGGGCGGCCATGCTTGAGAGCATCCTGAAAACGGTGCCACCGATGAGCGTGGAAGATGTCATGGATAAATGCGATGGCATTTATCTGTGCGTCAAGGATAAGAATTCCACCTTCTTGTGGTGCAACGAAAACTTTGCCCGGCTCACGGGGCAAACCAAGGACGACATCATCGGCAAGGTCGACCAGCGCGCCGAGCACGTCAAATATGACCAGCAAGTGATGGCCAGCGGGAAGCCCGTGCTGAACCTGCATGAAAGTATCACCGTCCCGGATGGCAATGGCGGCATGCGGGAAGTGCAGATCGTCACGCAAAAAGGCTTGCTGCGCCAGCCCGGCACGGGCGAGATCATCGGCATCACGGTCTGCTTTGCCTTGCAGGACAGTGCTGATGACTGGATCGCAAAGCTGAACCTGAAGCAGATCGACCTGGGCGGGTATTTTGCGCCGGTTGCCCGGGCGGACGAGGGCACGCTGAAATTTGCGCTGCCGGACCGGTTCAATGGCGACCGGCGCCTTTACTCGACCAATTACTACCTGCTCAAGGACCCGCAAGTATTGCAGCTGCACAGTCTGAACCAGGACGAACAGTGGTTTTACCACGCGGGCAATCCGATCCGCCTGCACTGCTTCACACCCGACGGGCGCTACCTGGTCACGGACGTTGGCGCCGATCCGTCGCGCGGGCAAGCGCTGCAGGCCGTGGCGCCACACGGCAGCTGGTTTGGCGGTGAAATCCTGGAAGGAGGCTATGGCTTGTTCGGCTGCAGCCTGGCGCCGGGATGGCAGCCGGCCGATCCGGCGCGGCCGACGGCGCAGCAGTTGGCGCAATTGAAGGAAAGCTTCCCGGGGCAGGCGGATGTGATTGACCGCCTGACTAAGCGGGGGCTGTAAAGCCGGGGCCGCCGGTTCCTTCGGGATCCGGCGGTCTTTCCTCTGTGGTGGGCGTGTTTACTGTGGCGTGGCGGGCGGTGAAAAATCCAGCAGGCCGCGCTGGTAGGTTTCCCGCACTTCCGCGATCGGTTCGTGCCCGCGCGTGTACAGCACGGCACGGTGTTCGAACAGGGCGGCGGGGATGGCCATGGCGGCCGGCGTTGCGCCGTTCGTGCCGGTGGCAGGCAGGTTTTCCCAGCGGTCCGGCAGCGGCGACCACAGGGTGGTTGCGGCGAACGTGCGGCGGTAGGGCGCCAGCGGCAGGACGACTTTGCCGAATGGCGTATCGGTCTGTTCCAGCAACTGGTTCATGGCGGCCGTCAGCCGGCCGGGCACGTACCAGTTATCCGCTTCCGACAGCAAGTGCTCGCCGCAATACAGTTGTACGCGGCGGTATTTGAGTGGCGTTTCTGGCGACACGGCCAGCCGGGCGCGCTGCTCCTGTGAGGCAGGCAGGTCGGCGCCGCGCTGCAACCGCGCCACGACTTTGGGCTGGTCGGCCATGCCGTGGTCGGCGCACCATTTTTCCAGCGTGAGTGTGGCGCTGGTGCTGGCGAGAATGTTGGCGTTCAGCGTTTGCAGCAGGGCTTGCGCCTGCACGCGGCGCACATAGGTGTCGGGCCAGGGCTGGTCCGCGTGCGCCGTGCCGGCGATGCAGGAGGCGGCAAGCAGTACCGCTGTCACCCAGCGGGAAAGAAGTCGTTGTGCCATCGGTTTCGTGTTCACCAATGAAAAAAGCCGTTGCTTGGCAACGGCTTTTCAGTATCTGGTTGCGGGGACAGGATTTGAACCTGTGACCTTCGGGTTATGAGCCCGACGAGCTGCCAGACTGCTCCACCCCGCGTCTGAGGCCGCAATTATATATGCTGGGGGCAAGGTGCGCAAGGGACGGTCGGCGATCGGCCGATTTGGCCTGGAAAGCAAAAAGCCGTTGATCCTCGAAGAATCAACGGCTTTTCCGTATCTGGTTGCGGGGACAGGATTTGAACCTGTGACCTTCGGGTTATGAGCCCGACGAGCTGCCAGACTGCTCCACCCCGCGTCTGAGGCCGTGACTATAGCGGGTCACGGGTCTTTATGCAAGGAAAAGAATAACAAAGTGCAGTCTTATGCGGAAATCGCCAGCCGCCACAGCGATGTCACTTCGGCCGCGCGCGCCGCATGCAGCGGATCGGTGGCGTCCGTCGCCTTGCCGTGCACCGGGCGCACGTCGTGGCGGTCGATGACGCGCAAGCCGTTGTTGGCGATCCATTCCAGCAGTTGCGCGCGGGGGCGCAAGCCCAGGTGTTCAGCCAGGTCGGACAGGATCAGCCAGCCTTCGCCGCCCGGCAGCAAGTGGTCTTTCAGGCCGGCGAGGAAACCGCGCAGCATGGCGCTGTCCGGGTCGTACACGGCATATTCGATGGGCGAGCTGGGGCGGGCCGGCACCCACGGTGGATTGCAGACCACGAGCGCGGCGCGGCCTTCGGGGAACAGGTCGGCTTTCACCAGTTCCACTTGGTGATTGACGCCCAGCAGCGCCAGGTTTTCCTTGGCGCACGACAGTGCGCGCGGGTCCTGGTCGGTGGCCACCACGCGCGGCACGCCCCGCTTGGCCAGCACGGCCGACAGCACGCCCGTGCCGACGCCGATATCGAACGCCAGTTGCGTCTTCGGCGGCAGCGGCGTGTCATTGACCAGCGCCACGTATTCACCCCGCACCGGCGAAAACACGCCATAGTGCGGATGGATGCGCTCGCCCAGCGCGGGAATCATGACGCCGTTGCGGCGCCATTCGTGCGCACCGATCAGGCCCAGCAATTCGCGCAGCGATGCAATGAACGGTTGTTCGCCCTTGCCATACGCTTCATTGCACGCGACTTTCACGTCCGGCGCGCGGCGCAGCGGGATCGTGTAATCCGCATCGAACAGGATCAGCAGCATGGCCAGCGTGCGGCCCCGCTGCGACTGCGCCTGGCGGTGCAGGTGGAACGCTTCGGTGGGCGTGGCCGGCGTTTTCGCGGCCTTGGCTTTGCGCTGCTTGCCGCCGCCCTTGTGGTCGGCGCGGCGCGCCAGTGCCTGCAGCAATTGTTTCGCGTTCTGGTAATCGCCGCGCCACAACAGCGCCGTGCCTTCGCAAGCCAGGCGGTAGGCGGTGTCCGCATTGGTCGTGTCGTCCGCGATCACGACGCGCTTGGGCGGCGGCATGCCGCTTTCGGAACGCCAGCGGGCCGAGCGGGGTTCGCCGTTTTCGGTCCAGTGGATGAGTTGGGGCGCGGTGGATTCCATGGGATTCTTATTTTAGGGGTGTAAACGGCAAAACCGCCGCGCTGCGGCGGCGGTTCGGGGGACCCTATTATAAGGGACCGTGAAGGGACCGCGGTGTCAGGCGGTTTTTTCGGGCGACTCTGCCGCAGCTGGCGCCGGTTCGGCGGCTGGCGCCGCAGCCGGGGCAGCAGCGTCCGTTGCCGGGGCCGCGGCATCGCCGGCTACCGCATCCGCCTGGGCTTCCGCCAGTGCGCCCGGCGTGGCCGGCAGCGCTTCCTTGCCATAGGCGTTGGCCACGGCTTTCGAGCGGTCCGACGGATGGTAAATATCTTGCGGGCCTTTGTTGTCGACCAGGTTCAGCAGGCGCATCGACAGCGTACCCAGTTTCTGGCCATGCTCGTCGCCCTGGCCTTGCTCTACCACATCGGTTTTCAGCGGCTTGTCGAACAGGCGGAACAAGTCTTGCAGGCTGCCCGGGAAGTGGATGTCCGGGAACTTAACCTCCGGCAACGGATCGGCGGCGGAGCGGGGCGCTTCGCCGCTCTTGCCTGGCGCAGCGCCGGCAGACGTGGTCTTGCTGGCCGCCGCTTCCAGCGAGTAATCGTATTGCACTTCCACTTCGAAATCGAATTTGCGGCCATCGGCCGTCGTGATCGTGCCCTTGCCGATGAAATGCGAGCTTTCCGACAGGCTGAGGGCGGCCGCATCGGTCACGCCGCCGGCGCCTTCGCTATGCTGGATACCCGCCGCGTACGACGCGGACGTATCCAGGCTGATGGAATCGAAGGAAATCGTGGCGTCCTTGGCGGCGTCGCCAAACAATTGCTGCGCGAAACTACCGATCAGGTTTTGCGCCAGGTCGACCGTGGAATTGCCCAGTGATTCCACGCGCTGCTGCAAGTCGATGCCGTTTTTCGACAGCGACACCAAATCATTCTTGGCCTTCTCCACCAGCGATGTCTTGTCCACGCTTGCAGGACGCGCATCTTTATCCGCCTGGGCAGGCAGGGCGGTGGGAAGGAACGAACGGGAATTCAGTGGGCTTAAGTTGGTCATCGCAGCACCCGGTGCAGGGCAATTGTCTGGTTTCCTTTATTACATCGGCAGAAATCCCGTTTACTTGAGGGCGCCGGGACGCGAATAAATCAGTGGTGGTGGTGATGGTGGTGCACTTCACCCGTCTCCAGGAACGACTTTACCGCATCCGCATTTCCGGTGGCGTGCAAACGCAATTCACCGCAGGCGCACAGGCCCTGGTAAGGCTGGATGTGCGAGCAGGCCGATACTTTTTGCAGGTACAAGGTCACTGGTTTGTTGCATTTGACACATTTGAAGGTCAGGGTACGCGCTGGTTTGGACATGGTGAAAAGAATTCAGGTAAAACGCGGATTTTAGCATTCCACGTCAAGCCTCGACATCGATGGAAGGCCTGGCCTTCGCATCCGTTGAATAAGCTTGCTCCAGTTCAACACGCGCATCCCGTTCCATTTGCGCGGCGCGGGCCGCCACGCCGCGGTCCTGGCCGGACGGATCGGCAGGGGCCAGCGCGGCCGCCACGATGCGCTGGGCCCGCGCAATGGTTTCCTGCGGCGTGGCGCCCGGCGACGTATTGATGTTGACTTCACCGCCCACCGCGTAAGCGACGCCGTTGGGTCCGCGCTGGTACGTATAAGTGGGGCCCGAGGTGGCCAATCCGCCGGCGGCGGCCAGGTGCGCCTGCTCATGCTGGCGCACCTTGGTGTCGGTGGCCTTCAGCTTGTCGATTTGCGCCTGCTGTTCCGGCGTCAGTTCGGTTTTATCGGTGCGCGCCGCCGCGCCTGCCGGTGGTGCGGCGGCAGGTATATAAGCGCTGGATGAAATGGCATTGATCGCCATGGCGGCAACGAATCCGGTCCGGGAACCACGACATTGTAACAAGGTGTTGTATTTGGTCCCCGCACGTCAACTGCCTGGCCGCCCCCACGTTGAACAGGTACCGGATGACCGGATTCAAGCCAAGAGGGATCGCTGTGGAACACTCGAAACAACCAAGCAAGGAAGCTGTACGCCAGTGGTTGCAGAAAAAGCTGGCAGAGCGGCGTCCGCCGCCCGACCCGCAGCAAATTCGCCGCGAGCTGGGTTGGGATTTGGTGAAAGCGGACCCGGACGCCAAGCGGCGCTGATGGCTGACAGCCGTTACGCCTGAACTGAAACCGTACTGCGGCCGCCGGCGGACGGCTGCACCAGGATGCGGGTGGAAATCCGTTCCGTCATTTCCTGGACGTGTGAAATCACGCCCACTTTGCGGCCCATGGCTTGCAAGCCGTCCAGCGCATCCATCGCCACCCGCAGGGTTTCCGCATCGAGGCTGCCGAAACCCTCGTCGATGAACAACGATTCCACGCGCACGCGGTTCGACGACAGCGAGGCCAGGCCCAGCGCCAGCGCCAGCGAGACCAGGAACGATTCGCCGCCCGACAGCGAGTGCACCGAGCGCGTTTCGCCGCCCATGTCCTGGTCGCGCACCAGCAATCCCAATGACGGATTGCTCGGGTGGGGAATACGTTCCAGTTGATAACGCCGCGCCAGGTGCGACAGGTGCGCGTTGGCGTAACCCAGCAGCACGTCCAGCGTGAATTGCTGCGCATAGTTGCGGAATTTCTTGCCATCCGCGGAACCGATCAGGTCCGCCAGGCGCGCCCAGCGCTGTTCCACGGCTTCCTGCGCTTCGATCTCGTCCATCATGGCGGCGGCGCGCTGGCGCTTGTCGTCATCCTGCGCGATGGACAGGCGGTGCGCCGCCAGCGTGTCGGCGGCCTGGCGGTGCGCCATGGCCAGTTCCTGCATGGCATGCGCCAGGGTTTCCGCCGTGTAGTCGGTGTCGCCGGTGGCGGCATGCTGTTCGCGCTGCAGGCGGCGCTCCTGCAACACCGTGTCCGCGCTGGCGCAAGCCTGTTCCAGCGCCTGCAACGCATCCCGTTCCGCCCGCACATCGGCGTCAGTCTGCGCCAGCAACGCGTGCAAGCCATCCATGGTCAGCAGGTCGGGATGGGTCGCCACCGCGGCCTCGCCCTGGTCTTCGCCAAACATGTCGGCCACGGCGGGCGCCGCCGCTTCCAGCACGTCGTCGCCCAGGCGTTCGCGGTTGAATTCGCGCAGCCACAACGCAAGCCGCTGTTCGGCATTGCGTGCGCTGTCGCGCAGCGCCGCCACGCGGGACGCCGCCTGCGCGCACGCTTCCTCGGCGCGCGCGTGCTGTTGCAGCGCGGCCTGGCTGGCTTGCTGCTGCGCCGCCATGCGCGCGCGGGCGGCATCGATGGCGGCTTGCAATTGCACTTCGACGTCGCGCACTTCCTTGCCGCCCCACAGCGCCATGCGCTGTTCCTGCAGCGTCAGCACGCCCGTGTCGGCGGCAGCGTAGGCGGCGCGCGCGGCTGTGGCGTCGGCGCCGGTGCGGGCCTGCACGTCGGCCAGCGCCTGCAGTTCGATATCGAGCTGCGCGATGGCGATGGCGCGTTCGTCGGCCTGCGTGCGCTGGGTCTGCCATTGCTTCGCTTCCGCGCGGCGCGCATCGTGGAACGCTTCCGGCGCCGCGCGCCACGCATCTTTCCATTCGTCGTTGGCGGTGTCGCCGCCGCTGAACGCGCTGTCCAGTTCATCGAGAAGGGCGGCCAGTTGCTGCGCCGTCTCGATGCGTTTTTCATCGAGCGCGCGGTAATCGGCAATCGCCTGCGCCAGCGCGGTGGCCGCCTGCGTGGCGGCCGCCAGTGCACGCTGGTGTTCCGCCGTGGCCAAATCGACGCCTTTTTGCGCCGCGTCACGCGCCGCCTGCGCCCGGCGCCATGCCTGCTCCTGTTGTTCCAGCTGCTGCACGCCGTGGCGCACGGCGGACAATTCTTGTGCCAGCCACGTGGCGCGCGCGCCCACCAGGTCGATATCGACAGCCACGGCGCCGCCGGCCAGCCACGGGTCCAGCGCGTCCGGCGCGCTGTGCACCGCTTCCTGCGCCAGCGGGTGGGCTTGCCAGCCTGCCGCCAGTTGCGCGAGCACGCCTTGCAACGATTGCTGTTCCACGCCGATCGTCGTCACGCGCTCGATGCACGACTGGACGGCGGCGCGCTGGGCGGCTTGCTGTTCGACGTTCTTTTGCAGCTTTTCCCGGCAGTGCAGCACGTCGGCCTGCAAGGTGTGCAGCATCGACGCCAGCGCGCCATCGTCGTGGCGGTACGGGTGTTCGTGCGCGCCGCAGACCGGGCAGGGCGTGTCGTCTTCCAGCGTCGCGCGCAGTTTTTCCACGCTTTCGCCGCACGCGGCTTGCGCGAGTTTCAGCGCTTTTTCGGCCGCGCCGAATTCGGCCATGATGACGGCGTACTCGTGCTGGGCGCCGGCCAGCGCGGTTTCCGCCGTGGCGCGGCTGGCGCGCAGGGTGGCGGCCTGGCTTTCCAGTTGCGCGTTGCGCTCGGCCTTGCCCTGCAAGTCGCTCCACAATTTATCGGCGCCGGCCAGCTGGTCGCGCCGCGCCTCCAGCGTGCGGCGATGGGTTTGCAGGCTGTCCGCATCGAACGCCGCCAGCGCGGCGTCGGCCTGGCGGCGCTGTTCCTGTGTCGTATCCAGTTTTTCAATGGCGGCCGCCAGCGCGGATTTCGCGCGGCTGTCTTCTTCGCGGCAGCGCGCGCCATTTTGCTGGATCGTGGTCAGTGCGTTGGCATGCTTGTCGGCCTGGGTTTGCGCGTGGCCCGCCTGCGCGAACAGCAAGTCCCATTTTTCCCACCGTTCCGCCAGCGGTTGCCACGGCGCGTGCTGCGCCAGCCAGTCCAGGCCATGCTGCTGCGCGGCTTGCATCTGGCGCCGTTCGCTTTGCTTGTTTTGCAGCGCGGTTTTCGCTTGCGCGTCGGCCTGGTTGGCCGCTTCCAGCACGGCCGATGCCTGCTTGTGCGCGGGCAGCAGCGCTTCGATGCGGGCATCGAGCGCGCGCGCCTGGTCCAGTTGCGGGCCGGCGTTGCGCTGCGCGCTTTCCGCCTGGGCCAGCGCCGCTTCCGCCTGCTGCTGCGCGGCGATGGCTTGGCGGTGGCCCGCCAGCGCCTGTTCCATGGTTTGCGCGCCGGCCGATTGCGCAGCCTGCGCGGAAGCGATGTCGGCTTCGATGCGGGCCACGTCGGCCGCCAGCGGACGGGCCGCCTGCACCGCGTCCAGCCGCGCCAGCGCATCGCGGCGCGGCTGCGCCCGGGCGCTGTCGTCACGGCGCTGTTGCAGCAGGGTTTCCGCCTGCTGTTCGGACGCCTGCAGGCGGGCGGCCTGCTCGAACCAGCGCTGGCGCTGCTCCAGCCCTTCCTTGCGCGCATCGAGCCCGGCGAGCGCCTGTTCGGCCTGTTCGCGCTGCGCCAGCAATGCCGTGCGTTCTTCGCCGGACAACGGCTTTTGATCGGCCAGGCGCGCCGTGAGTTTTTGCAGCGCGGCGGTTTCCTGCTTGGCGCGTTCGAAAGCGCGCATGGAAATGTCGCTGTAGACCGCGCTGCCGGTCAGCGTTTCCAGCAATTCGCCCCGGTCGTTGTCGTCCGCCTTCAGGAACGTGGCGAATTCGTTTTGCGCCAGCAGCACGGCGCGCGTGAATTGCTCGAACGACAGGCCGATGCGCTTTTCAATCTCGGCCTTCACTTCAGTCTTGGTACTGCCGACCGGCACCAGTTCCGGCAGCGTGTGCAGCACCATCGCGGTCGGCTGCAGCGCGCCTTCGGCGCGGTTGCGCGAGCGGCGCACCGACCAGCGGGCGCGGTAGCGGGCCTGGTCGCTGCCGACGAAGTCGACTTCCGCATAGGCTTCGCTCGCGCCGCGGCGCAGCAAGGTGCGCGTGTCCTGGGTGGACACGGTGTCGGCGCCCACGTCCGGCACCATGCTGCCGCGCATGGCTTTCAGCAGGCGCGGCGTGGCGTCGTACAGGGCCAGGCACAGGGTGTCGAGCAACGTGGATTTGCCGGCGCCGGTGGGGCCGCTGATGGCGAACAGGCCGCTGGAGGCCAGCGGTTCCTGTTCGAAGTCCACGGAAAATTCATTGGCCAGCGACGCCAGGTTTTTACCGCCGATACGCAGGATACGCATGCTTACACCCCCGCCATCAATTCGGCAAACGCGGCCAGCTGGTCGGCCGGCGCATCGGTATCGTAGCGCTGCCGGTACAGGCGCCGGAAGATATCGTCCGGTTGCAGCTTGTCCAGCTGTTCCAGCGTTTGCGTGACTTCATCGAGCGATGGTGCGCGGCGCACGGACGAGGTGTCGATGCGGGCCAGCCGCACCGCCTTGTTGTCCAGCGCCGCTTCGATTTTCGCCCGCATGCCCGGCTGCGGCTGGTCCAGCAATACCCGTACTTCCACGTAGGGACGCGCTTCGAACGGCACGTCCGGCGGCGCCAGCGCCGCCAGGTGTTCCAGCACCTGTTCCAGTGGTGCCGGCTTTTCCGGCAGGCGCAGCATGTCGACCGCGCGCGGCACCGGCAGCGGCGTCACGGCGGCCGGCTGGCCGTCGTGCAAATCGATGCGCAATACCTGGTGCTGGTAATGCACTTCCGAGAACGACAGGGGCAGGGGACTGCCGCTGTAGCGGATGTGTGGCTGTTTGCCGACCGCTTGCGCCAGGTGCAAATGGCCCAGCGCCGCATAGGCGATCTCCGGCCCGAAGATGCCGGACGGCAGCATTTCCGTGCCGCCGATGACGATGCGGCGTTCCGATTCGTTCGACATTTCGCCACCCACCATGTGGCAATGGCCCATGGCGACGATGCTTTGTCCCGGCTGGCGGCGCGCCTGCGCCACGGCCAGCGTCTGCTGGTACAGCAGGGCGATGCCACCCAGGTAAGGGTCACCCGCCGGCTCGCCATCTTCGCTGGCGATGCGCGGCACGTCGGCCGGGCGCAGGAATGGCATGGCGATGCACCAGGCGGCGACCTGCCCATCCTTGCCCGTCAGCGGCAGTACCAGTTTTTCCACGTCAATGGATCCGTCATCATGGCGCGGCACATTGCCCACCACGCGCGTGCCATGCTCTTCCAGCAACGGACCGGGCGCATCGAGGCGGCCCGGCGAATCGTGGTTGCCTGCCACCACGATCACGTCCAGCTGCGGCGCGCGCTGTTTAGCCTGGCGCAGGAAGCGGTACAGCTGGCGCTGCGACGCGGCGGACGGGTTGGCATTGTCGAACACGTCGCCGCACACCAGCAGCGCGTCGGCCTGTTCGGACACGATGGTGTCCAGCAGCCAGTCGAGGAAGCACTGGTGTTCGTAGTGGCGGTCGTAATTGTGCAGCGACTGGCCCAGATGCCAGTCGGAAGTGTGCAGCAGGCGCATGGAGAAGCCGGTCAAACTTGCGGAAAAGCGCACAATATACTGCAAACTGCGCGCGGCCGGCATGAGGTAGTCGATATTACCTGCGTGGGAACGCGTTGACGGCAATCTCGTAGGGCGGTTTCCGCAATGCGGAAGCCGCCATGCGTGCAGACCCATGCTGCCAAAGCCAGCGGCGGCGTATGCACGGCGGCTTCCGCTGGCGCGGAAACCGCCCTACGGATGCCGCATTCAGGTGGGAGGTCAGGCCGCGTCGAGGTCGGGGATCAGCGCGCCGGAGCGGAACGTGTTGCGGCCCGCCTGCTTGGCCTGGTACAGCAGCATGTCGGCGCGGTTCAGCAGCTCGGCCGGGGTGACGTCTTCGCCCCGGTACCAGGTCAGGCCGATGCTGGTCGACACGTGCACGGTGATGTTATCCAGCACGAACGGCGCCTGCATGGCGACGACAATCTTGAACGCCGCCGCCTCGGCGTCTTCCGGCTTGCTGATGCGTTCCATGATGATGGTGAATTCGTCGCCACCGAGGCGGGCAATGGTGTCGGTGGCGCGCATCGCGTGCGCCAGGCGGCCCGAGAACGCTTTCAGCAGCGCGTCGCCCACGCTGTGGCCATAGGTGTCGTTGACGGGCTTGAAGCGGTCGATGTCCATGTACATGACAGCCATCAGGGCGCTGTTGTCGCGGCAATACTGCATGGTGTCGGACAGCTTTTGCTGGAAGCCGGCGCGGTTGGTCAGCCCCGTCAGCGCATCGACTTGCGACAGTTTCAGCAAGCGTTGCTGTTCGCGCTTTTGCGCCGTGATGTCTTGCCGCATCACATGGAAGCCCACCACGGCGGCGCCTTCCTCGTCGAATTGTGGAATGTAATTGACTTCGAAGGTGCGCACGATACCCGTGCTGTCGTCGTCTTCCTCGAATGCCAGCGGTTCGCCGGACAGCACGCGGCGGATATAGGGTTCGAGGAAGGCATAGCGCGGTTCGCCCACGGTGTCGCGCACGGTCTTGCCCATCACGTCCATGCCGCTGCGCGAAAACTCCCGTTCATAGGCGATATTGTTGAAGCGGTACACTTCGTCGTAATCGATGTAGGCGATCATGGCCGGCAGGGTGTCGGCAATGGTGCGCAGGCGCGCTTCGCTTTCGCGCAGCGCCATCACGGATTTGCGCATCAGCGTGATGTCGTCGAGGGTGCTGACGAAGCCTTCGATCCGGCCGTCGACGATAATGGGCGCCACTTTCATCGACGTCCACACGATGCGGCCGTCTGGATGCACGCAGCGCAACGTGTCCTGGAACGGTTCCAATGTGTCGCGCAAGTGCGCCAGCGCTTCCTTCAACACCACGCGGTCGTTCGGATGCACGGCGGCCATCCACTGATCGCCCAGCGCCTGCTCGCGCGTCAGGCCCGTGATGGATTCAAACGTGCGGTTGACGTACGTGCAATGGCCCTGGGCATCGGCGCGCAGCAAGCCCAGTGGCGACGCATCGTTGACGGCCTGCAGTTCCGCCTGCTGTTTGCGGGCGGCCAGTTCATCCCGCTTGCGCGACGTGATATTGCGGGTGGTGACAGCCACGCCGTCGTCGATGGCGACGATCTGGTGGCGCAGCCAGCGCGATTCGCTTTCCTGGCCGGGCAGGTTGTGCGTTTCGACTTCCTCTTCCAGCGGCATGCCGGTCTCCAGCACTTGCCGGTACTTGTCGATAAAGCCTTCGCTGCGCCACGTCGGCGCCAGTTCGCCGATGCGGTGGCCGACCGCGTCATCGTGGTGGTGGCCCAGCATGGCGGCGCCCCGTTCGTTGACGTCGGCCAGCGTGAAGTCGACCACCGCGCCATCGCGGTTGCGGCAAGCCTTGAGCAGGAACACGGCGTCGAGGCTGGCGTCCGCGGCCGCGCGCAATTTTTGCTGGGCCGCGTTGGCTTCTTCCATGCTGTCGCGCAGGCGCAGGCTTTGCTGCATCAGCAGCAGCGCAAAGATAAACACCAGGATCGAGGCGGCGGCCGCCACGCTGAAATACAGGCGGCGCTGGCGTTCGAAGCGGGCCATCGCATGCGTGACGGTATTGCCCACCACGGCCGTCAACTGGTAGCGCGGCATGTCGCGGAAACTGTAGATGCGGTCGACGCCGTCGAATGGATGGCGCAGCACCAGTTCGTCGGCGGAGCCGAAGGCATCCACCTTGGTGACGAAGTCGATGGTGTCGGTGATATACAACTGTTCGTCGACGCGGGCGATGGCCAGCCCGGAATCGCGGCTGACCAGCATCACCAGGCCGTTTTCCTCCACGTGCAGGCGGTCGTAATCCTCGATGAAATACGCGGGGTCGATCATCAGCATGATGATGCCGCCGAATTGCCCCTGGCGGTCGTTGACGCGGCGGGCAATCTGGATCAGCCATTTCGACGTTTGCGAATTGACCATGACGTTCGACGCGTGCGGACTGTCTTCGGCCGATTGCGACAGCGCCTGGAATACCGGCTCCACGCGGATATCGTCCTGGAAGATGCCATGCAGGCTGTCGACCAGTTTGCCGTCCGCGCCATACAGGGCAATCGGCAATTGCATCTTGGATGGCATCAGCGAATCGAGCAGGCCACCTTTGCGGGTGAATTCCGCCAGGCGCAAGGTACCGCCGGTTTCCTCGTATTTCAGCTTGAACAACTGGGTCGCATGGTCGCTCTGGCGCAGCAGGTGGCTGGCATTTTCTGCCAGCGTGCGCGACAGCGTTTGGGCGTGCACCACCGCTTCATGGCGGGCGCCCTGGTATTCCTGGTTGACCTGGTACACCACGGCGGTCCACATCGACACCAGGAGCACGAGCGCGAACGCGGGCAACAGTATCATCCGATACAGTTTGCGCAGGGTGTGTCGGATTGGGGTGTCGGTCTGGATCACATGGCCCCTTGTCAACGGCAGCCAGCCGGCCGCTCACTCATATAGGTATTCTGCACGCAAACGCATGGATTGAGGCTGGCCAAAGCAGATTTTTCGTTTCCGTGTACCAAAAGAGCTAAATGTTAGGGGAAACATTCCATGTTTCTTCATTAGAATAGCCCGCTGACCCCTTCGTGAAAAGGAAGCGCGCTTGACTGAATTGACCCTGACCGTGGCTGCCGCCCGCGCCCTGCACCTGGCGGCGCAGGGATTGTTGCAGCCGCGCCGCAAAAAGGCGCAAAAAGCCGATGTGCTGGACACCATCCGGCAAATGGCGATGTTGCAGATCGACACTATCCATGTCGTCGCGCGCAGCCCTTACCTGGTGCTGTGGAGCCGCCTGGGCGACTACCCGCCGGCATGGCTGGAGCAATTGCTGGAAGAGGGCGCACTGTTCGAATACTGGGCGCACGAGGCGTGTTTCGTGCCGATCGAGGATTACGGCCTGTACCGGCACCGCATGCTGGACCCGGCCGCCATGGGCTGGAAATATTCGGAAACATGGATGCGGGAACGGCGCGCCGACGTCGACGCGGTGCTGGACCATATCCGCAGGCACGGCCCCGTGAAATCGTCGGACTTCGAACGCCAGGATGGGCAGGGCGGCGGCTGGTGGCAGTGGAAGCCGGAAAAGCGTTCGCTGGAAGTGCTGTTCACGGCGGGACAATTGATGATTGCGCGGCGCCACAATTTCCAGCGCGTGTATGACTTGGCCGAGCGGGTGTTGCCGGACTGGGACGATAAACGGCACATGCCGGCCATGGACGACGTGCGCCGCACGTTCGTGCTGAAAACCGTGAAATCGCTGGGCCTGGCGCGGGCGTCGTGGATTGCCGATTATTTCAGGACCAAGCCGCCACGGCTGGACCCGGAAGCGCTGGTGGCCGAAGGCGCGCTGTTGCGGGCCCGCGTGCAGGGCTGGGATGACCCGGTGTATATCCATCCGGACCTGGCCGACCTGGCGGCGGGCGCCGCGCAGGGCGGCCTGGCGGCCACCGCGACGACGATATTGTCGCCGTTCGATCCGGTGGTATGGGACCGCCGCCGCGCGCTGGATTTATTCGATTTCGATTACCGTCTCGAATGCTATACGCCGGCGGAAAAACGCCGCTATGGTTATTTCACGTTGCCGATCCTGCGCCGTGGCGCGCTGGTGGGCCGGGTCGACGCCAAGGCCCACCGGCGCGAACAGGTATTCGAACTGAAGTCGGTGGCGCTGGAACCGGGCGTGAAAGTCAGCGACCGTTTCGTGCGCGACGTGGCGGGCGCCTTGCAGCGCTGCGCCAACTGGCACGGCTGCCCGCAGGTGCGGGTGGCGGCCAGCGAGCCGGCGGCATTTGCCGCCGTGCTGCAAGCGGCGCTGAGCACTGCCGCGCAGGAGGCGCCATGATGCTGCCTTCCGCCCCCCCGGCCATCGTGGGCGCCGACGGCATGCCGCTGCTGGGCCGTTTTGCCGGCCAGGCAGCGCAATTCGACTGGCAGCGTCTGGCCGGCAGCCATGCGCGGGGCGCGCTGTGGCGGCGCTTCCACCACAAGAAATGGCATTATGTGGCGCTGGCCACGGACGACGTGTTTTGCGCCGTGGCGATTGTCGACCTGGGCTGGATCAGTTCCTGTTTCGCCTATGCGTTCGATCGCAAGGATGAAGACATGCTGGCCAATTTTTCGCAGGAAGGCTTGCCCGGCATCGCGGCCAGGGTGGCGGACCATGCGGGCGGGCGCAGCACCTTCAAGGCAAAAGGCACGCGCATCGCCATCGATCACGCGGGCGACGGGCGCTACAGCCTGGAACTGGTGTCGCCGTACCTGGAAATCGACGCGCAATTCGGGCCGCCCACGGCGCCGCTGCTGCTGGCCACGGGGCCGATCGACGGCGGTTCCGTGCATGCCACGCAAAAGTCGTCCGGCATGCCGCTCACGGGCGAAGTGCGCTTGTGGCGGGGCGAGTATCAGCTCGATGGCGGCGTGGCCAGCTTTGACTATTCGAACGGCTTGCTGGCCAGGAATACCGCGTGGCGCTGGGCGTCCGGCCACAGCCTGGAACTGGGGTTCAATTTGCAGGCCGGGTATTTCGGTGCCAATGAAAATGCGCTGTGGCTCGATGGCCAGGTGTATCCGCTGGCGGCCGCGCATTTTGTCTATGACCGCCACGATCCGCTGTCGACGTGGCATATCTTTACGGAAGACGATTTGCTGGAACTGTTTTTCACGCCGGAAGGGGCGCGGCGGCAGGACAAGAACCTGGTGATCGCCGCCAGCAAGTATTTGCAACCGATCGGCACGTTTACCGGCTGGGTGCGTGCCAGCGCGGATGCGCCCAAGCGCGTCGTCAGCAATCTGGCGGGAGTGACGGAAGACCATACATCGAAGTGGTGAGGAGGCCGTGCCATGAGCATCAGGAATTTCCCGAAATTGTTCGATCCAGGGTCGGTGGCCGTGATTGGCGCGTCGCAGCAAGCGGGACGTCTCGGCACGGTCGTGCTGAACCATATGGCCGAAGGCGGCTATGCCGGCGCGCTGTGGCCCGTCAACCCGAAATACGACACGCTGCTGGGCATTCCCTGCTACGCGGGCGTGGAGCGGCTGCCGGGCGCGCCGGACCTGGCCGTGATTTGCACGCCGCCCGCCACCGTGCCGGACTTGATTACCCAGCTGGGCAAATTGGGCACGCGCGCGGCCGTGGTGCTGACGCCGGGGCTGGAGCGGGAAACCCGCTGGGATGGCACGACCTTGCAGCAAGCCATGCTCGATGCGGCCAAGCCGTATTTGCTGCGCATCCTGGGCCCCGGTGGCGTGGGCTTGCTGGCGCCGGCCAGCGGCCTGAATGCGAGCCTGGCGCCGTCGCGCCTGCCGGCCGGGCGCATCGCCTTCCTGTCCGAATCGGACGCCGTCATGACGGCCGCGCTGGATTGGGCGCACCTGCACGACGTCGGCTACGCCAAGTGCGTATCGCTGGGCGGGCGCGGCGACATCGACCTGGGCGATTTGCTCGATTATCTGGCCGATGACGACGATACGGGCGCGATCCTGATGTACGTGGAATCGGTGGTGTGCGCCCGCAAATTCATGACGGCGGGGCGCATCGCGTCGCGCGCCAAGCCGGTCATCGTGCTGAAACCGGGCGGCCCCGGCGACGACGTGTATGACGCGGCCTTCCGCCGCGCCGGCATGCTGCGCGTGCATGCGACGGAGGATTTGTTCGATGCGGCCGAAACCCTGTCCCGCGCCAGGCCGCTGCGGGGCGAAACGCTGGCGATCGTCTGCAATGGCGGCGCGCTGGCCCGCATCGCCGCCGATACGCTGGAACAGGCGGATGGCAAGCTGGCGGGTGACCCCGTGATCCTGCCGATCGATGCGCCGGCGGACGCGTTTGTGACGGCCTTGCAGGCGCTCCTGGCGCCAGCCGCTGGCGCACCGGTGCCGGATGCGGTGCTGCTGCTGTTCGCACCGTCGTACGCGGTCGATGCGGCCGCCGTGGCCGGGGCGCTGGTGGCGCCGGTGCAGGCATCGGGAAAGAACGTCCTGTCGTGCTGGCTGGGCGGCGCCACGATGGCGCCCGCGCGGCAGGTCTTTGCGCAGGCCGGCCTGCCCACGTATGACACGCCGGAGCAGGCGGTGCACGGCTTCATGCAACTGGTGCAATACCGGCGCAACCAGGACCAGCTGAACCAGGTGCCGGGCGCCTTGCCGCGCGCCAGCCGTCCGGAGCGGGACGCCGCGCACGAGTTGATTGCCCGCGCCCTGAAACAGGGCCGTACCCGCGTCGACGGCGCGGATGCCTGCGCCGTGCTGGGCGCCTATGGCATCACGGTGGCCGAACCCGGCGCCGCGCCGGGCGCGCGGCTGGGGCGGGCGCTGGCGCATGAACTGGCCATTACCGTGGAAACCGACGCCATGTTCGGCCCCGTGATCCGGTTCGGCCGGGGCGGCGGTGCTGCCGAGCTGGTTTCCGGGCTGGCCGACGAGCACGCGGTCGGCTTGCCGCCGCTGAACATGGTGCTGGCGCGGGACCTGGTGGAGCGCACCCGCGTGGCGCGGGCGCTGGCCGGTGTGCGGCGCGGGACCCGGCTGCGGCCCGCGGCCGATATCGACGCCCTGTGCCATGCACTGATCCAGGTGTCGGACCTGGTGGCCGATACCGCCGAACTGGTGTCGCTGACGCTCGATCCGCTGCTGGCCGATGCGCAGGGCGTGCTGGCGCTGGACGCCGTGCTGGAACTGGGGCCGCCGCGCGCCAGCCATGCGCAGGCGATCCGCCCCTATCCGCAGGAACTGGAACAGGTGGTGGACTGGCAGGGCGCGCCGCTGGTGCTGCGCCCGATCCGCCCGGAAGACACGCCGCAGCACCGTGAATTTTTCAGCCGCCTGCATCCCGAAGACGTGCGCCTGCGCTTCTTTTCGCCGCTGCGCGAGCTGCACCCGAACCAGCTGGCGCGCCTGACGCAAATCGATTACGACCGCGCCATGGCGTTCATCGCGTCGCGCACCACGGCGGCGGGCGCCCCCGAAACCCTGGGTGTGGTGCGCGCTGTTGCAGATCCGGACAACAGAAAGGCGGAATTTGCCATTTTGGTACGATCTGACTTGAAGGGAATGGGTCTAGGCGCTATCCTGTTTCAAAAGCTGGTCGACTACTTCCGCGGCCGGGGCACTGCGGAACTAGTCGGCGAAGCATTGTCTGAGAATAGCGGTATTCAGCAGCTGGTGCGCCGCTTCGGCGGTACCGTCAGTCCTTCGCTGGAACCGGGCATGGCCGATCTTCGGATCAGGTTGCAAGTCTCTTGATGGTTTGTTCAATGTCAAAGAAGTAGCAGTCGCAAGTCTTTACACTTTTACTTCCGCCTCTCGCTGTGTTGAGTGATTCTTGCTTGGAGTAAAGATGTTAACGGCCACTTATACTTTGGTAGCTCTCTCGGTAGAGCAAGCTAATATCCGCGTCAGCCTGCAATCGTTTCAAAAATATGTGCAAGCCACGTTGCTGCGGCAACATGGCATGTCGCTTAATCAGCTCGAGTTCGCTTACGAATCGCTGAACCGCCTGTATCAGGCATGCCACTGGCGCAAGATCGAGATGTACCTGATCCCCGCCATCCGCCAGGCCACGCAGCAGGCCGATCAATTGCTGGAAGAACTGGGACGCCTGAACGACACGGCGCTCAACGTGATCCGCTCGTTGCAGGAACAAGTCGCGAAATCGCAGCGGGACAATGAAGCGTGTGGCGAAGAAATCGCTGAACGCATCGATGACTTCTGCGACTCCATGCTGAACCGGCTGGACAAGGAAGAAAAGGAATTGTTCAACCTCGCCCGCTCGACCATCGGCGGCGAAGCCTGGTTTGCCATCGCCAACCAGTTCCTGCTGCACGATGCGCACGTGGCGGAAGCCCGCCGCTGCCGCGGTGCGTTGCCGGCACCCGCCGAGCAATTGCTGCTGGCCGAGCCCGATGACAATGTCATCGACCTGGTGCCGGTGCTGGCGGCGCTGCCGGTCGCCATGCCGGACGATGAGCTGGAAACCAGCATTCCAGTTTCTGAACTGCAATACCAACGGCGCGCATCCGCACGCCGGGCCATGATGGAATAGCGGGCGTCGCCCGCTGGAATGACCTCCATGGGGCGAATCCGGGTGGCCGCCAAAGCAAAACGCGTTACTTTGCTATCATGGTGGTTTTAGATCCTCCGGTAGCCCATTATGTTCGAATTCCTCTTCAAACGTCCCGGCGACAAGCCGTCCGATCAGCAAGCCAATCCGGAGCAGGCCGCAGCCAGCGCTGCGGCCGCTGCGCAAGCTGAGCAGACTGCTGCCCGCCGTGCCGCCCAGCTGGAGCGGGCGAAGGCGTTGGGGGACGATGAAGCGGGCGCCGTCGACCTGATCCTGCAAAGCGAATTTGCCGACGTGCGCCTGGCTGCGGCCGAGCACGTCCACAACCAGGCCCAGCTGGAAAAAGTCCAGCAAGCGATGCGCAACACGGACCGCCGCGTCGCCAAACTCGTGCAAGGCCGTCTCGACGCTTTGCGCCACCAGCAGGCGGAACAGCGCCAGGCGGAAGCAACCATCGCGTCGGCCCGCAAGCTGCTGCAAGATGAAAAACTCAATCCCAACCAAGTAGCCGAGCTGGACCGCTTATGGAAAGTCATCGCGGCCGGTCCCGCGTTGGCCGAGGAATTCGGCACCGTGCGCGCCGCGCTGGGCAAGCGCCTGGAAGAGCAAATGGCGTTGCAGCGCGCCGCGCTGGACGCGCTGGCGGCGGTGCGCCGCATCGCGGCCGGCCAGTTGCCGGACGGCGCCACGGCCGACGCCGTGCCCGCGCTGCTCGATGCGCTGGCGGCCGACCATGCAATCCGCGTGGCGTCGCCGGAAAAGGAATCGCTGCCGCGCCACTTGCTGACCGACTTCGACACGGCGCTGGCCGCCGCCCGCGCGGGCCAGGAAGCCGTCAGCGCGCGCCGCGCGGCGCTGGCCGGATGGCAAGCGCAGGACGTTGCGGCGTTGAACGCGGACGAAATGAAGCGCGGCTGGCAAGCGCTGCCGAAAGTCGCCGATGCGGCCGTGGCGGCCGCGCTGCAGCAGGAATTCGATGCGCTGCTGGCCAGCGTGCCGGCGCCGGTGCGCGTGAAGGAAGAAGCGCACCCGCAAAAAGCGCAGAAAGAGCACAAGGAACCCAAGGAGCATAAGGATCAGCCGCACGCCGCGAAGGCGGATGCGCGCAAGGAATCGCCGGCGGCGCAGGAAGCCAACCGCGAAGCCAACCGCCATTTCATGTCGATTGTCGACCAGATGGAAGAGGCGCTGTCGCAAGGACAGCTGCATATCGCAGCCGACCACGACAAGGTGTTGAAAGAAACCAAGACCGGACGGTTGTCGACGGCGCAGGCGGACCGCCTGGCCCACATCCGGGCGGAATTGAAGCGCCTGGGCGACTGGGCCCGCTGGGGCGGCAATGTGTCGCGCGAAGAGCTCGTGAAAGCCGTCGAGGAATTGCCGGCGCAAAAGCTGTCGATGCCGGAACTGGCCAAGAAAGTCGGCAGCATGCGCGAACGGTGGAAAGCGCTGGACAGCGTGTCCGGCGCCGCGCCGAAATCGCTGTGGGAACGCTTCGATACGGCGTGCACCACGGCCTATGCGCCCGCCGCCGCGCACTTCAAGCATTTGGCGGACGAGCGCCACACCAATGCCGCCCGGGCCGAAGTCATGATTTCCGAAGTGGAAAAAATGGCGGCGGAGCTGGCCGGTGAAGAACCGAATTTCAAGGGACTGGCCGCGGCCGCGCAGCGTTTGCGCCAGGCGTGGGGGCGCCTGGGCGCGATTGACCGCAAGGAAAAGAAAAAGCTCGATACTGCGTTCGACAAGGCCATGGCCATGATGATGGGCCCGCTGGAAGAACAGCGCCGCATCGAAGTGGCCCGCCGCGAGCAATTGATTGCCGAGACGGAAAAGCTGAACCCGACCGACCGCCATACGCTGGACACCGTGCGCCACCTGCAGGAACAGTGGCAGGAATTCGCCCGTGCGCTGCCGCTGGATCGCAAGCAGGAACAGGCGCTGTGGCAGCGTTTCCGTGGCGCCTGCGATGCGATCTTTGCCGCGCGCAAGGAATCGGCCCATGCTGCCGACCACGAACGCAAGGCCCACCTGCACGTGCGGGAAGATATTTGCGCACAGCTGGAAAACGCCGTGTTCACCGGCGACGACAAGGCGCAAATGGCGGCCATCACCAAGGCGCTGCGCGATGCCGCGCAAGCCTGGCATGCGTCCGGCCACGTGCCGCGCGCCAGCGAAGCGAAAATCGATGGCCGCTATAAAGCCGCCATTGCGGCAGTCCAGGCCCAGGCCGATGCGATCCGCAAGCGCGCCGGCGCGGCCCAGGCTAACGCGTTGCGCGACAAGCTGCGCCTGACGCAGGCGCTGGAAACGGCCATCACGGCGGATGAAGCCATCGATGGCGACGACTGGGAAGGCCGCTGGAAAGCGTTGCCGGCCTTGCCGGCCGAATATGAACGCGCGTTGCACGGCCGCTTTGCGGCAGGCATCGCGGCCGCCGCCGATGCGGCCAAGCGCAGCGCGTATGCGGCCCGCCTGGAACAGGCGCGCGCCACGTTGCTGAGTGAAGTGTTGCGCCTGGAAATCGTTGCCGGCGTGGACAGTGGCGCCGAGTTTGCCCGCGACCGCCTGAAAATGCAGGTCGAAGTGTTGCAATCGTCGTTGAAGTCCGGCCAGAAACCCCTGACGCAGGCCGCGCAATTCCTGCAACTGTGCGCCATGCCGGCGCTGGCTGATGCCCGCACGGCGTCCCGTATCGAGCAATTGTTCCGCCGGATCGGCGCGGATGCGAAATGACGGCGTTCTTTAACCAGGTCCGGGTCCAGGCCGAAGATTTCGATGTGGCGTACGAGCTGGCGCAATTGCGCGCCGGTAATGCCAAGGTGGGCGGCATCGTGAGTTTTGTCGGGACCGTACGCGACTTGAACGAAGGCGCGCACGTGGCGGAAATGGAACTCGAGCATTATCCCGGCATGACGGAACAGTCGATCGCCGCCATTATCGGCCAGGCGCAGCAGCGCTGGCCGATTTACGGCGCGCTGGTGATCCACCGCATCGGCCCCTTGAAGCCGCTGGACCAGATCGTGCTGGTGGCGGTCACGTCCGCGCACCGGGGCGAAGCGTTTGCTGCTTGCGAATTCATCATTGATTATCTGAAAACCGAGGCGCCGTTCTGGAAGAAAGAACAGACCCCGGAAGGCGCCCGCTGGGTCGATGCGCGGGTCAGCGACGATGCTGCGCTGAAGAAATGGCAGGAGTAATGTTGAAGTGACTTGAAATGCCGTCATACAGCCTTACCTTGTCCGCAAGAGATCACACATCACTGACCTGGAGCGGCACACCATGCGGCAAGACAAACTCACAACAAAGTTACAAGAAGCCCTGGCCGACGCGCAAAGCCTGGCCGTCGGCAATGACAATCCCTATATTGAACCGCTGCACCTGCTGTCGGCCCTGATCAACCAGGACGACGGCGGCGCCCGTTCGCTGTTGCAGCGCGCCGGCGTCAACCTGGGCGGCCTGACCAATGCCATCAAGAGCGGCCTGGAGCGCTTGCCCAAAGTGTCCGGCAACAGCGGCGACGTGCAAGCCAGCCGCGAATTCATCGGCGTGCTGAACCTGGCGGACAAGGAAGCGCAAAAGCGCGCCGACCAGTTCGTGTCGAGCGAAATGGTGTTGCTGGCGCTGACGGACGACAAGTCCGACGCGGGCCGCCTGGCCCGTGAAAACGGCCTGACCCGCAAGTCGCTGGAAGCGGCCATCGATACCGTGCGCGGTGGCGCCAAGGTGGATTCGCAGGAAGCGGAAGGCCAGCGCGAAGCGCTGAAGAAATACACGCTGGACCTGACGGAACGGGCGCGCCAGGGCAAGCTGGACCCCGTGATCGGCCGCGACGATGAAATCCGCCGCGCGATCCAGGTCTTGCAGCGCCGTACCAAGAACAATCCCGTGCTGATCGGCGAACCCGGCGTCGGCAAGACCGCCATCGTCGAAGGCCTGGCGCAGCGCATCGTCAACAACGAAGTGCCGGACTCGCTGCGCGGCAAGCGCGTATTGTCGCTGGACATGGCGGCCCTGCTGGCGGGCGCCAAGTACCGCGGCGAATTCGAAGAGCGCCTGAAGGCCGTGCTGAAGGAACTGGCGATGGATGAAGGCCAGACCATCGTGTTCATCGACGAATTGCACACCATGGTGGGCGCGGGCAAGGCCGAAGGCGCGATGGATGCGGGCAATATGCTGAAACCCGCGCTGGCACGCGGCGAGCTGCACTGTGTGGGCGCCACCACCCTGGACGAATACCGCAAATACATCGAGAAAGATGCCGCGCTGGAGCGCCGCTTCCAGAAAATCCTGGTTGACGAACCGACGGTGGAAGCGACCATCGCGATCCTGCGCGGCTTGCAGGACAAGTATGAGCTGCACCACAAGGTGGCCATCACCGATCCCGCCATCATTGCCGCCGCCGAACTGTCGCACCGCTATATCACTGACCGCTTCCTGCCGGACAAGGCGATCGACCTGATCGACGAAGCCGCATCGAAGATCAAGATCGAGATCGATTCCAAGCCGGAAGTGATGGACAAGCTGGAACGCCGCCTGATCCAGCTGAAGATCGAGAAGGAAGCCGTCAAGAAGGAAAAGGACGACGCGTCGCGCCGCCGCCTGGACTTGATCGACGAGGAAATCGCGAAACTGCAGCGCGAGTACAACGACTTCGAAGAAGTGCTGAAGGCGGAAAAAGCCAACGTGCAGGGCACCACCCACATCAAGGAAGAAATCGAACGCATCCGCCAGCAGATGGAGGAAGCCACGCGCGCGTCGAACTGGCAGCGCGTGTCGGAATTGCAATACGGCCAGTTGCCGCAGCTGGAGGCACAGTTGAAGCAGGCCGAATCGGCGGCCGGCGGTGCGCAGGCGGCCGACAAGCCGAAGCTGTTGCGCACGCAAGTGGGGGCGGAAGAAATCGCTGAAGTGGTGTCGCGCGCCACCGGCATTCCCGTGTCGCGCATGATGCAGGGCGAGCGCGACAAGCTGCTGCACATCGAGGAAAAACTGCACGAGCGCGTGGTGGGGCAGGATGAAGCCATCAATGCGGTGGCTGATGCCATCCGCCGTTCCCGCGCGGGCCTGGCGGACCCGAACCGTCCGTATGGTTCGTTCATGTTCCTCGGCCCGACCGGCGTCGGCAAGACCGAGCTGACCAAGGCGCTGGCATCGTTCCTGTTCGACTCGGAAGATTCGCTGATCCGCCTCGACATGAGCGAATTCATGGAAAAACATTCGGTGGCACGCCTGATCGGCGCGCCGCCCGGCTATGTGGGCTACGACGAAGGCGGCTACCTGACGGAGGCCGTGCGCCGCAAGCCGTACAGCGTGATCCTGCTCGATGAAGTGGAAAAGGCGCACCACGATGTCTTCAACGTGCTGTTGCAAGTGCTGGACGATGGCCGCATGACCGACGGCCAGGGCCGCACGGTGGACTTCAAGAATACCGTGATCATCATGACGTCGAACCTGGGTTCGCAAAAAATCCAGTCGATGGAAGATTCCGACCCGGCGCTGGTCAAGCTGTCCGTGATGGCGGAAGTGCGTTCCCACTTCCGTCCGGAATTCATCAACCGCATCGATGAAATCGTCGTGTTCCATGGCCTGGACGACAAGAACATCGGCGCAATTGCGAAGATCCAGCTGAAGATCCTGGAACAGCGCTTGAACCGCATGGACATGGGCTTCAACGTGTCCGACGCGGCGCTGCAAAAGATCGCGGAAGCGGGCTACGACCCGGTGTACGGCGCGCGGCCGCTGAAGCGCGCCGTCCAGCAGGGCATCGAAAACCCGCTGTCGAAACTGATCCTGGAGGGCCGCTTCGGTCCGAAAGATACGATCAAGGTCGACGTCAGCAATGGCGAACTGACGTTCGCCAAGTAAGCGTGGCGCAGGGAAGGCGGCCTGACGATATCAGGCCGCCTTCCGGCGTCCGTCCCGCTCCGCAAAGTCTTCCACTTCATAGCGCGCCAGGAAGCCTGCCGCTTCCATGCCTGCGATCGCCACCGGCTGGCCGCTGGCCGACACCCCTTCGATCACCCGCTTGACATAGGCGCCCAGCGATTGCCGCGTGGTGCACTTTTGCCGCATCGGGTAGCTGCCCGTCACCGTATAGCCGTCCAGGTATTCGATTTCAAAATCGCATTCGGCGCTCGGCTGCATGGCGGCCGCCCAGTTTTTCAGCAGCTTGTCCGCTGCCACGAACGAACCCAGCACCGCCATCGTGCAGCTGCGCTGCTGGCGGATACGGATCTTGGCCACACCGACTTTCTCTTCCATGTGCTTGATGCGCATATACCTCTCCCGCATAGCTAAAGTTGGCACTAGTGCCGCATTTCCCCGTCAACCGCGCGCCACAGGTGCAGCGGGTTATCGTCCTGCAGCGCGGCGGGCAGCAGGATGGGTGGGGCGTCCTGGTACACCACGGGACGCAGGAAACGTTCGATAGCCTGGCTGGCGGCCGCCACATGCCAGGCGGGTGGCGCCACCGTACTGTTGATGCCGATCTGGCCGGCGATGCGCTGCAGCCGGGGCAACAGCTTCACCGCCAGCGCCATGTCGTCCGCGCCATCGCCCGTGGCCATGTGAATTACCGCGGCATGCTGGCGGCCCAGGCGCGCGGCCGCCGCCAGCATCGCGTGCTCGTCGCGGCAGCGCACCAGCAATCCGGCCGGGCTGCGACACGCATCGTCGAGCAGCGGCGGGTCTGGCAAATTCGCATCGTCGGTTTCGGCAAACATGGGGCGCGCCAGTCCCCGGCCCGCGCCCGGTGCGCCCTCGGCCAACAACGCGACGCGCTGCGCCGACAGCAGCCAGTCCACCCGCTGGCCATGGCCGCGCGCCCCGTCCGGCAACGCGATGGCGGGCAGCGCGCCGACTTCATCGATGATGGTTTCGCGCAAATCCACGTAGCCGTCGGCGTCCAGCGCAAACACCAGTGCCGGGCGGTGCGCGGCCGGCGCGGCGGCAAACTGGCGCACCAGTTGCTGGCCCAGGTGTTCGGCTTGCGCATTCAAGGCGCCCGGCAAAATAAAGACGGGATTGCAGGCGCCCGGTTCGGCCAGCACGGGTATCGGTTCCGCCCGCTCCAGGCTGCGCCGCATCAGCCGCAGCGCGTCCGCACGGTCGCTGGCCGCAGCGGCCCGCACGTCCGGATGCGCCACCAGCGCATCGACGCTGCCCGGCAGTTCGGGCGTCAGCGCATACACGCCATCGGGCAGGCCGGCGGCGCGCACGGCGCGCAGCACGGCCTGGCCCGCCAGCGCATGGCATAGCGGGTGCGTGGCGCGCGCGTGCACGATGACGGGGCAGCCCGCCGCCAACGCGGCCAGCGCGTCGGGACCGATGGCGCCATGGAGCGGCGTGGCGCCGCCGCCCAGGACTGCGGCCGGTCCCAGCGGCACGTGCTGGGCGCACAGGCGCAGCGGCGCAGTCTCGATGGCGGCATGTTGCCAGTGGTGGCGCTGCAACACCGTGCACAGCGCATCGATTTGCTGGCGGATCGCGGCCCGCTCCAGCATGACGGCGCCCGCATCGGCGCCCAGTTCGCGCCGCGCGGCATCCTGCATGGCGTCGGCCTGCGCATCGAGTTCGGCGGCGATCGCCTGCAGCAGGCGGCAACGCGTGGCGGCATTGCTCTGTCCAAAGGCGCAGGCGGCGCGGTCGGCGCGGCGCACCACCGCATCGAGCCGGGTCCAGGCTTCAGGATGAACGGTGGATGGCACGGACTGGATCACAGGCAGCCTCCGGGTGGGAACCATGCCATTTTAAAAACTAATTGCTGCACCCGCGCATAAATTCTTGTAAATTGGTGTTAAGCAAATAATTTGCATTCCTACATGTTTTAACGACATGCTTCCTCCCGACACCGTGTTCCTGTTTGGCTCGTTCCGGCTGGTGCCGGCCGAGCGCGCGCTGTATGGCAGCGGCGGCGCCGTGCGCCTGCACGGCCGCGCCTTTGACTTGCTGCTGGCACTGGTGGAACGGGCGGGTGAAGTGATCGCCAAGGATGAGTTGCTGGCCCGCGTCTGGCCGCAAACCTTCGTGGAAGAGGGAAACTTGCGCGTGCATATTGCCGCGCTGCGCAAGGCGCTGCATGACGACAGCGGCCAGCCGTATGTCGACAACGTGGTGGGGCGGGGCTACAGCTTCGTGGCGCCGGTGCGGCGCGTGTCTTCCTCCGCTGATGCGGCAATTGCCGCGCCGGCCCCCGCCATGCCGCTGCCCCGGCAGCCGCGCCTGTTCGGCCGTCACGACACCTTGCTGCGGCTGGAAGACTTGCTGGCGCAGGGGCGGCTCGTGACGGTGGCGGGGCCGGGCGGCATGGGCAAGACATCGGTGGCGCTGGCCATCGCCGCACGCTGCGCGGCCCGGGGCGGGCGCGTCCATTTGCTGGATATGGCGCCGCTGGCCGATGCCGCGCAACTGGGGGGCGCGCTGGCGCTGACGCTGGGCGTGCCGGCGCTGGCGCAGGATCCCGTGCCGGGACTGGTCGCGCATTTGCGCGGTGTGCAGGCCTTGCTGGTGTTCGACAATTGCGAACACGTGATCGATGCGGCGGCCGCGCTGGCGGAGCGCCTGCTGCGCGATACCAGCGGTATCCGCATCCTGGCCACCAGCCGTGAACCCCTGCGCGCGGAAGCCGAATGCGTGCACCGCCTGCCGCCGCTGGCGCTGCCGGACGCCACGCATGCGGCGCATGCCGACGCGCTGGCCGCCAGTCCCGCCGTGCAATTGTTTGCCGAGCGCGCAGCCAATGGCATGGATGGCTTTCGCCTCACGCCGGACAATGCCGCCTGCGTGGCCGACATTTGCCGCCGCCTCGACGGCATCCCGCTGGCCATCGAACTGGCGGCGGGACGGGCGGAATTCTTTGGCGTGCACGGCCTGGCGGCGCGGCTGGAAGATTGTTTTGCCGTGCTGACGCGGGGCCGCCGCACGGCGCTGCCGCGCCACCAGACGTTGCGCGCAACGCTCGACTGGAGCTACGACATGCTGCCGCCGCTGGAGCAGGCGATCCTGCGGCGTCTCGCCGTGTTCCGCGCGCCGTTCGGGCTCGATTGCGCCATCGACGTGGTGTGCTGCGAACAGGCGGACCGCGACTTCGTCATCGACAGCATTGCCAACCTGGCCGCCAAGTCGCTGCTCAGCGTGGACAGCAGCGGCAGCGAAACGCTGTACCGCCTGCTGGGCACCACGCGCGCTTACGCACTCGATAAATTGCGCGCCAGTGGTGAACTGGACCGGGTGTCGCGGCGTTATGCGCAGCGCTGCTGTGCATTGATGGAACAGGCGCAAGGCCTGTTCGACGAGTTGCCGCTGGTGCAGTGGCTGGCGCGTTTTGGCGGCAGCATCGGCCACGTGCGGGCCGCGCTGGACTGGACATTGGGCGCCGCTGGCGATGAGGATAACGAGGACGATGACGCCCGCTTTGCGCTGGGACTGCGCCTGTGCGCCGCATCCGCCACCTTGTGGTACCAGCTGTCGCTGATGGATGAATACCGGCGCCGGCTCGAACATGCCATGCAGCGCGTGCGGGGCGGCGCGCTGCGGATCGATGCGGGCACGGAAATGCGCTTGCAGCTGGCCATGGGCCACGCCCTGGTGCACGTGGGCGAACAGGTCGACAGCGCACGCCGTGCCGATGCCTTTGCGCGCGCACTGGCGCTGGCGGATCGGCTCGGCGATGGCGCAGCGCGCATGGCCGCACTGTGGGGCTGCTACACCGATGCGATTTTCGGCGGCGATTACCACGCGGCGCTGGCCTATGCGGAACGCTATGGCGCGGCGGCGGCCCACGGCGGCGAATTGGCGCAAGTCGGCCATGCGCGCATGCTGGCGCGCAGCATGCATTACCTGGGGCACCAGCAGCGCGCCCGCGCCCACGTGGATTACGTGGCGCGCCATCCGCTCAGCCACCGCCGCCACGCGTTGCACCGGGGGTTCCAGTTCGACCAGCACATTTCCACGCTGGCGATACAGGGGCGTGTACTGTGGCTGCAAGGCTATCCGGAACAGGCGGCGCACGTGGCGCGGCAGTGCGTGGACGATGCATTGCGGGTCGGCCACGGCATTTCACTGTGCTTCGCGCTGTTGCTGGGCTGCACGGTGTCCACCTGGTCCGGCGACGCGCAGGAAGCGGGCCGCTATACCGACCTGATCCTGGAACATTCGCAGCGCTGCGCGCTGCCGCACTGGCATTTCTGGGGTGAAGGGTTCGCCGTTGCGCAGCGCTTGCTGCATGACGGCGATGCCGCGGCGGAGGTTGTCACCGGGCCCGCCGTGTCGGCGCTGCACCAGAGCCCTTATTGCGGCGACATGCAGGTGGACGTGATGGCGACGCTGCACCCGCGCCTATTGAGCGCGCGCGCCATTGCACGGGCCGACGCAGGGCAGGCCGGCTGGAGTTGCGCGGAAGTGCTGCGCAGCTGGGGCGAATCGTTGCGGCGCGGCGGTTCGCCGGAACAGGCGGGCCAGTTGTTCCAGCGCGCGCTGGACGTCGCGCGGGAACAGGGCGCCGGCGCCTGGGAATTACGCGCCGCCATCAGCCTGGCGCGGTTGCGCCAGTCGCAGGGCCGGACCGGGGAAGCGCTGGCGCCATTGCAGGCGGCCTATGAACGCTTCAGCGAAGGGCACGCCACGCGTGACTTGCTGCAGGCCCGCGCCTTGCTGGACGAGCTGTCATAGCGGGCCGCGCTACGCCGCGTCGGCAAAGAACGCGGACGGCGTGGTGCCGAAAGTTTTCCTGAACATGGCGGAAAACGCCGACTGGCTGGCATAGCCCAGTTGTTCGGCCACCTGCGCCAGCGGCACGCCGCGCGCAATCAGCGGCGCCGCATGCGCCAGCCGCACTTGCTGGCGCCACTGGCCGAACGTCATGCCCAGTTCCTTTTCAAACAAGCGCGCCAGCGTGCGCTCGGAAGCGCCCACCTGTCCGGCCCAGCCGCCCAGCGTGTGCGCCATGCCGGGATCGGCGATCAGCGCGGCGCACAGGCTGGCCAGGCGCTTGTCTTCCGGCAGCGGCACGCGGATCGCGCGCGTGGCCAGGCGCGCCACTTCATCGATGATCAATTCGCAGAGCAGGGTGGCCCGCGTGCCCTGGTCGGCCGGGTCCAGCTGTTCCAGCGCGACCAGCATTTCCCGCATCAGCCCCGAGACGGCCAGCACCTTGCATTCCTGGCCGGGGAAGGGCGAGCGCGAGGCCAGCACGAACAAGGGACGCAGGCGCGCCGTTTCCAGCACTTCGATCGCATGCTCGATATCGGGCGGAATCCAGATCGCCCGCTGCGGCGGCACGATCCAGCTGCTGTTGTTGGCGGTGACGCGCACCACGCCTTCCAGCGTGAACGTCACCTGGCCCCACAGGTGGCGGTGCGGCTCCATCTGATATGCGACGCCCAGGTCGCGGGCGCGCAAGGTCACGGGCCGGGCTTCGCTCGGGTAGGGGCCGGGCAGGTTGGGATCCGTATGGGTAACGATGGGGACGGGCATGGTTGGCGGTTTTGCGACAAAGGATGTCTTTCCATCTTAATTCAGACGCGGCAATTTTGCTTACACTGGTTGCAGTCATCCAATAAAATTCAATAGCAACAGGAGCAACCCGATGTCTTCCCCTGATAGCGCCACATGGCGCTCCGACGTGCGTGTGATCAGCCTGGTGGGCCTGGCGCACGGCATTTCCCACTTTTACCACGTGATCCTGGCCGCGCTGTTTCCGTGGCTGATTCCCCAGTTCAACCTGTCCCACGTGGAAGTGGGCTTGCTGATGACGGTGTTCTTCGTCGTCTCCGGCATCGGCCAGACACTGGCCGGCTTTGTCGTCGACCGCTTCGGCGCGCGCGCCGTGCTGTTTTCCGGCGTCGGCTTGCTGGGCGTCTCGGCGCTGGTGCTGGCCGGTGCGCAGCAATACCCGGTGCTGATCGCCGGCGCCATGCTGGCCGGCCTGGGCAACAGCGTGTTCCATCCGGCCGACTACACGCTGCTGAACCAGCGCGTGTCGGCGGCGCGCATGGCGCACGCGTTTTCCGTGCATGGCATCAGCGGCAATATCGGCTGGGCCCTGTCGCCGCTGTTCATGACGGCCATTACCACGCTGTCGGACTGGCGCACGGCGCTGCTGTGCGCCGCCGCGCTGCCGTTCGCGGTGCTGGCGATCCTGGTGCTGAACCGCCAGGCGCTGCGTCCCAATCCGATCGTCCGCCACGCGCATGCCAAGGGCGGCGGCTCGCTGGACTTCCTGCGCCTGAAATCCGTGTGGATGTGCTTTGCCTTCTTCTTCGTGACGGCGCTGGCGCTGGGCGGCATCCAGAGCTTCGCGTCGCCGGCGCTGGTGTCGCTGTATGGCATGTCGCTGGCCATGGCCACGTCCAGCTATACGGCGTACATGGGGGCGTCGGCGGTCGGCATGGTGCTGGGCGGCTTCCTGGCGGCGGGCCGCAAGGACCACGATAAGACCATCGCGTTCGCCTTCACGCTGGCGGCGCTGCTGGCCGTGGTGCTGGCGTCGGCCACCGTGCCGGCCTGGCTGGCGTTCGTGCTGATGGGGGCGATCGGCTTTGCCGCCGGCCTTGCGGGCCCGTCGCGCGACCTGATGATCAAGGCGGCCGCGCCGCCGAACGCCACCGGCCGCGTGTTCGGCGTCGTGTATTCGGGGCTGGACAGCGGCTTGTCGGTGGCGCCGCTGCTGTTTGGCGCGCTGATGGATGCGGGGCGTCCGGGCTGGCTGTTTGTCGGCATCGGCATCTTCCAGGCCATGGCGATCGCCACGGCGGTGGGGGTGGGCGGCAACACCCGCGCCCTGCGCCTGCAAAAAGCCTGACGAAAGATTGCCGCGCATCGGCGGTTCGGCGTACCCTGAAGTTTTTACCAACTTTGGGGTATTGCCATGAGTTTTGCCACGACCGACCTGTGCGACGACAACGCTGAATTGCTGGAGAACGGCGAGCTGGCCGTGTTGCCGCCGGTCTTCCACAATTATGGACAGCATATGCGCTTTTGCGGGCCGGCCGCCACGCTGAAAGTCTTTGAAGACAATGCGCTGGTGCGCTCCGCGCTGGAACAGCCGGGCAACGGTCAGGTGCTGGTGATCGACGGCGGCGGCAGCATGCGCCGCGCGCTGGTGGGCGGCCAACTGGGCTTGCTGGCGCAAAACAATGGCTGGGCCGGCATCGTGGTCTATGGCTGCATCCGCGACACCGATGAAATCAACGCCTGCGCCACCGGCGTGCGCGCCCTCGGCGCCCATCCGCAAAAAAGTGCGAAGAAGGGCGTTGGCGACGTCAATCCGCAGGTACAGATCGCGGGCGTGACGGTGCGCCCCGGCGACTGGATTTATGCCGATGCGGATGGCGTGCTGGTGGCGCGCGGCAAGCTGAAATAAGCGCACAAACAAAAACCGCACCAATGGGTATCCATGGTGCGGCGATGCGCTCACACTTCCCTTCCGGACGGGCGGTGGAGCGGGCCGGGGACGTGGTGATGGCCGAATATCCGTAGCGGAATGTCCGCTGGCGTCGACATCATTCAGTCTTCACATCGTGCCGCCGGCTGCTCTGGGTGTGTTGTTCTTGGTGAGTTCAGGATAGCAGAGCCTGTCCTAATGTCTCATTGTATTTTCCTACGCTAATTTTAGTTCCTATTTAGAAATTATAGTTTCAAATAGGAAAGCGCGCCTCTGCTTCACCGCGTTTTCACTTCACGGAATGCCGGTTTCATATCGTGGAAACCTATGCGGCCATGCCGCATGACCTTCCTTCCAAAGCAAGAAATGTCATTCCGAATCATGAAAAGTTCGTGATAAATCATTGTTTTTAAATGAAACAAATTTGCTTATATGTCTTATATAAGAGTATTGCTGCGGTGAACAACAGCGCCTACCATGTCTATAACAGACTTCACTTTGTATCCGACATCGACAGGAGAACACCATGGCCACCCGTGAACAGCAAATCGCCGAACTGCAGCAAGACTGGGACACGAATCCACGCTGGAAAGGCGTCACCCGCAGCTATACGGCTGCGGACGTGGTGCGCCTGCGCGGCTCGCTGAAAATAGAACATACGCTGGCGCGGCAGGGCGCGGACAAGCTGTGGAAGCTGGTCACCACCGAACCCTTTGTCAATGCACTGGGCGCACTGACGGGCAACCAGGCCATGCAGCAAGTCAAAGCGGGATTGAAGGCGATTTATTTATCAGGCTGGCAAGTGGCGGGCGACGCCAACCTGGCCGGGGAAATGTACCCGGACCAGTCGTTGTATCCGGCCAATTCCGTGCCCATGGTGGTGCGCCGCATTAACAACACGTTCCAGCGCGCCGACCAGATCCAGTGGTCGGAAGGCAAGGACGACATCGATTATTTCGCGCCCATCGTGGCCGATGCGGAAGCGGGCTTTGGCGGCGTGCTGAACGCCTATGAATTGATGAAATCCATGATCGAAGCGGGTGCGGCCGGTGTGCACTTCGAAGACCAACTGGCATCCGTCAAGAAGTGCGGCCACATGGGCGGCAAGGTGCTGGTGCCGACCCGTGAAGCGGTGGAAAAGCTGACGGCGGCGCGCCTGGCGGCCGACGTGATGGGCACGCCGACCCTGGTGATCGCCCGCACCGATGCGGAAGCGGCGGATTTGCTGACGTCCGACGTGGATGACAATGACAAGCCGTTCTGCACCGGCGAGCGCACGGTGGAAGGCTTTTACAAGGTGCGTCCCGGCATGGAACAGGCGATTTCCCGCGCGCTGGCCTATGCGCCGTATGCCGACCTGGTGTGGTGCGAAACGGGCAAGCCGGACCTGGTCTTTGCCAAGCAATTCGCCGAAGCCGTGCACGCGCAATTCCCCGGCAAGATGCTGGCCTATAACTGCTCGCCATCGTTCAACTGGAAGAAAAACCTCGACGACGCCACCATCGCGAAATTCCAGCGCGAACTGGGCGCCATGGGCTACAAATTCCAGTTCATCACGCTGGCCGGCTTCCATTCGCTGAATTATTCGATGTTCAACCTGGCGCATGGCTATGCGCGGCGCCAGATGTCGGCCTTCGTGGAGTTGCAGGAATCGGAATTCGCCGCGGCGGAGAAGGGGTTCACGGCCGTCAAGCACCAGCGCGAAGTGGGTACCGGTTACTTCGATGCGGTCACGCAAACCATCCAGCAGGGACAGAGCTCCACCACGGCGCTGCATGGTTCGACGGAGGATGAACAATTCTTTGACGGATCCAGGAAAGTCGCCTGACGACACGCGCCGGCTGGGCCCCGCCAGCCAATTCACAGGCCGCCGGACCAGTCCCCTCGCTGGTCCGCGGCCTTTTCTGCATGAAGGCGCCGGGGATCGCCCCTGTATAATGGCCCCCTTGAAGCATCACCCACCAAGAGGAAAAATCCCATGTTCAGTTACCGCCACGCTTTCCACGCCGGCAACCACGCCGACGTGCTGAAGCACTTTGTCTTGATCCAGTTATTGCAATACATGAACCGGAAAGACACTGCCTACACCTATATCGATACCCACGCGGGCGCGGGCGTGTATCAGCTGGACGGGGAATATGCGGCGAAGAGCGGCGAATCGGCCACCGGTATCGCCCCGCTGTGGGAGCGCGACGACTTGCCGGAAGCGCTGGCCGAGTACGTCGACTTGATCAAGAAGATGAACCCCAGCGGCAAGCTGCGCTTTTATCCGGGCTCGCCCTATTGCGCGGAGCAGGTGGCGCGTGAGCAGGACCGCTTGCGCATGTATGAAATGCACCCGGCCGACTTCAAGCTGTTGACCGATAATTTCCGTAAATTGGCCGAACACGCGGCGGCGCAGGGCCAGCGCCCGTCCGTGCGCGGGCAGCGCGCGCTGGTGACGCGCGCCGACGGCTTCCAGTCGCTGAAAGCGCTGTTGCCACCGCCGTCGCGCCGCGCCGTGGTGCTGTGCGATCCGCCCTATGAAGACAAGCAGGATTACCGCAAAGTGTCCGACATGCTGCACGAAGCGCTGAAGCGCTTCCCGGGCGGCATGTACGCCGTCTGGTATCCGATCCTGCAGCGTATCGAAGCGCGCAATTTCGCGGAACGCCTGAAGCACATGCCGGGCACGGAATGGCTGAACGTGTCGCTGACGATCCGCACCCCGGGGCCGGACGGCTTTGGCGGCTTGCACAGCAGCGGCATGTTCATCATTAATCCGCCGTACACGCTGGAAGCCACGCTGAAGCAGGTGATGCCTTACCTGGTCGACGTGCTGGGCGTCGATGCGGGCGCATCGTTCGTGCTGGAATCCGGCCTGGCCGCCACCACGCCGCGCCTGACGGCGTCGCCCCACGCGGATGGCCCGCGCGCGGCCGCGTCGCCGCGCAGCAGCGGCCAGCGCGCCGGTTCCGGCCGGCCGCAGGGGGATGCCGGCAGCGTCTATGGCGGCGGCAAGGCGCGTGGCGCCAGCGGACGTCCCGGTTCCGATCGGGCCCGCAGCGAACGCCCGGGGGGGGATCGCGCCGCCAGCGCCGGTGCGGGCGCCGATGGCGCCAACCGCGGCCGTCCGGGCAGCGAACGCATGCGCGACGCGCGTCCGCCGGTTGAGCGGGCAGGCGGCAATGAAAGCCGTGCCCCGCGTGGCGACGCCCGTCCTTCCGGCATGGGTGGTTCCGGCGCGGCCGACGGCGCGGGCAGGCGGGGTGGCCGTCCGGCCGGCAAACCGTTTGCCGGCACGGGCCGCACGTCGGGGCCGCGCAACGGCCCGCGCAAGGGTTAAAAAAATTGTAACGAAAAGTGTTGTCATGACTGCATTTTTAGGTATAGGCTAGTACTAACCGGGCACGACAAAGCCTGTGCCCGGTCCGCCTTCCACGCCGCGGCGCAGCGCCGCTGCGGAACGATCAACGAGCGGATTGGGGCCGATCATGACCACGCCTGCAGACTTTTCTCCTGCCATCGCGAACCAGTTTTACCTGGCGCGACAACCCATCCTCAATCGCAGCCAGCGCCTGGTTGCCTATGAATTGCTGTTCCGCCACGCCGATGCGGAATCGGCCCACGTTACGGATGACGCCACTGCCACGGCGTCCGTGATTGCCCATGCCAGCGAACTGGGCATGGAGCAGGTCGTGGGCGACCAGATGGCGTTCGTCAATGTCGACGAAGTGGGGCTGATGAGTGACTTCATCCATTTCCTGCCCACGGACAAGGTCATCCTGGAAATCCTGGAAACCGTGCATGCCACGCCGGACGTTCTGGCGCGCGTGCAGGAATTGAAAGAGCAGGGCTTCCGCTTCGCGCTGGACGATGTGATCCACCACAGCGAAGATGTGCAGAAATTCCAGCCGATGGCGGACGTGATCAAGGTCGATATTCACGACATGTCCCGCGCCGACCTCGATGCGCTGGCGCTGAGCCTGAAAAGTTCGCCGCAAAAACTGTTGGCGGAAAAGGTGGAAACCATCGAGGAATACCAGCACTGCATGGACCTCGGCTTTGAATACTTCCAGGGCTATTACTTTGCCCGCCCCGTCATCCTCAGCGGCAAGAAGATCGAGCCATCGCAACTGGCAATCCTGCACTTGCTGAATTTGCTCAATACCGATGCCGACCAGCAGGAAATCGAACGCAGCGTCAAACACGATGCCCTGATCACATTGAATTTGCTGCGCCTGGTCAATACACCGGCGGTCGGGGCGCGCTTTCGCATCAATTCCGTCAGCCATGCGCTGATTGTCCTGGGGCGGCGGCAATTGCAGCGGTGGCTGCAGATACTGCTCTATGTAAAGACGGGGCCTAGGCAGGAATTCGATTCGCCGCTTCTGCTGATGGCCACCACCCGCGGCAAAATGATGGAACTCATGATGGAACGCCTGCATCCCGGCCAGCGGACAGGCGCGGACATCGGCTTCACGGTCGGCATCATGTCGCTGATGAACACGCTGTTTTCCGTGCCGATGGAAGAGATCCTGGACAGCGTCAACGTGATCGACGACGTGCGCGCCGCGCTGCTGTACCGGCGCGGCGAATATGGCGACATGCTGTCACTGATCGAGCACGTGGAGCGGGCCGGCGACAGCGGAGAGATGGCCGACCTGCTGGCGAACCTGGAAATGGAGCCTGCCGATTTGTTCGAGGTACAGGTCGCGGCATATGACTGGGTCAATGAGTACCGGACGGGTTTGCACTGACGCATGAATGCCACATGTGTTGCAGGCGTTGTAAATCTGATAGCATGATGCCCCGTTGAAATTATTGTATGCATCATGCCCTCATTCGTTCGTATTTTTGCGGCTGCCGTTTGCCTGGCGCCTGTTTTGGCACTGGCGGCTGCGCCCGCCACGCTGTATTCCGCCAAAGAAGAATTGCGCGCCTGCATGGATGATGGGGAAGCGCTCAAACCTTTGCTGGCGGCCCGTGATGCGTGGATACGCGGTCATGAGGCGGAGTTGAAGGGCTTCCACGATGAGATGCAGGCATTGGTGGCCCGGCAGCCCGAGGTCGACCGTGGCGATGAACAGGCGGTCGCCGCATTCAATGCGGAGATGGCGACGCTCAACGCACGCGTCGCGGAAATCAACACCAGGGGCGAGCAATTCAACAAGGATTCAGTTGAATTGAATGCGCGCTTGTTCGCGGTCAACAAGCGCTGCGCAGGCAAGCTGTATCGGATCAAGGACCGCGACGCGCTGCTGAAGGAGCGGGCGCAGCGCAAGCCGTAAGCGCCGCATTACCGCCCCGGGGCTTGGCGGCGCCGTCCCTGCCTTATTGACCGAGTATCAGGAATACCGTCGGTTTTTTATGGAAATCCGGCGTCTTGCCGGCGCCAAGTTGGCTCTTCCATTGCGCCACCGTCATGGTGTGGATGGCTTCGCCCGGCAAGCTGATGTCGGTGGCCACGCAGACCAGTGTGGTGCCGTGGCAGCTGGCCGTGATGGCTTCCAGCATGGCGCCGTTGCGGTACGGCGTTTCAATAAACAGTTGCGTCTGTTTTTCGTGGCGCGAGCGGATTTCCAGTTCCTTTAAACGCTTGGTGCGCAGCGCCGCATCGGTGGGCAGGTAACCGTTGAAGGCGAAGCTCTGGCCGTTCAGGCCGCTGGCCATGACCGCCAGCAGCAGCGACGAGGGCCCCACCAGCGGGCGCACGGGAATATTGTGCTGGTGTGCGAGGCGCACCAGGTCCGCGCCCGGGTCCGCCACGGCCGGCACGCCGGCTTCCGACAGCAGCCCCGCATCTTCACCGGCCAGCAATGGTTCCAATAACCCTTTCAGCGCGGCGGGCGGCGTATTGACGTTCAGCTCGCTGATGCGGATTTCCTGCATGGGCCTGGCCAGCGGGTAATTCGCGCCGACCAGCTTCAGGAACGCGCGCGCGGTCTTGGCGTTTTCCGCCACGAAGTTGACGAGGCCGGCCGTGGTGGCCTGCACGTGTTCGGGGATGACGTGCGACAGCGATTCAGTGTCGCCCAGGGTATTCGGAATCAGGAACAGGGTGCCGGTCATGGGGTCAGTGTGCAAGGTTGAAGAAGGATACGCCGGCGGCGCGCAGCATGCCGGTCAGCGCGATCAGCGGCAAGCCGGTCAGCGCGGTCGGGTCGTCGGTGGCAATGCGTTCGAGGATGGCGATGCCCAATCCTTCGTTTTTTGCGCTGCCCGCGCAGTCATATGGTTGTTCGATGCGCAGGTAGGCATCGAGTTCCGCGTCGGGCAAATCGCGGAACGTGACGGTGGTCCGGATGTCTTCCACCTGCGCGGAATTGTTGCGTCCATCCCACAGGCACAGCGCCGTATGAAAAATCACGTCGCGGCCCCGCATTTTCTGCAATTGCGTCAGCGCGGCCGCATGGGTGCCGGGTTTGCCGATCTGTTCATCGTCCAGCGTGGCGACCTGGTCGGAGCCGATCACCAGCGCACCCGGATGACGCGTCGCCACGGCCGCGGCCTTGTCGCGGGCCAGCCGCAGCGCGGTGGCGCTGGGCGTCTCGCCCGGCAGGGGGCTTTCATCGATGTCGGGCACGTCCACGGTGAAGGGCAGTTGCAAGCGGCTCAACAGTTCGCGGCGGTAGACGGAACTGGACGCCAGCACGAGTCCCGGAAAAAGTCGGGGGGAATTGTCGGGAGGGGAATTTTGAATAATCGGCATTGGTTTACTGGCCCCACGCAATGTTTTGTTATATGCTCTGTGCGCTGTGATTCGGCACAAACGCGGCGGCAAATAAAAATGTGCCGGTAAACGGGCACATCGCTGAAAATCCTGCTATTATCGCAGGTTTTCCGGGGAATGCTGCTAATGACTGCCTTTGTGATCGACGCGTTTGAATTTTGTCGGACCAATGGAAACCGCGACGGCGTGACGCCGGTCGCCGAGATGCCCCGGTTGGCCAAGGAAACCGCGGACGCCACCGGCGAGATCGCCTGGAAAGCCGAAGGCGGCACCAGCAAGCATGGCTTCCCGCAGTTGCGTCTGTCGACCAGTGGTACGGTGCAACTGGTGTGCCAGCGCTGCATGCAGCCGTTTGCTCATGAATTACATTCGTCGACCCTGCTGATGCTGGGCAAGGACGATGCAAATGCGGATGAAATCGAAGAGATTATCGACGATGAGTCGGTCGACGTGATCGTCGGCGCCCGCGATATGGATTTGATGTACCTGGTGGAAGATGAGGCCTTGCTGGCATTGCCGCACACGCCCCGCCACGAAGTATGTCCCGATACGTCGCTGCTCGACTCGTTGAAGTCCGATGCGCAGTCGCCGTTTGCAGGTTTGAAGAACCTGAAAAAATAATTGAATTGAAGTTGTAAAAGACGTGTCAGACGCGTGCAAGTATCGAGTATTGGCATCGTTGTAGTAAGTAGTAAAAGTAGGCGTTGGCAAGTGGCTAAGTTACTAATTGTTTTACTAACCATTTGCCGCATGGATACTCGATTCGCATGTATTTGCTGGTCGAATGTGTTAGAATCTTAGAACTTTGTATTAGGAGTCATCATGGCAGTTCAACAGAACAAGAAGTCCCCATCCAAGCGCGGCATGCACCGTTCGCACGATTTCCTGGTTGCACCAAACCTGGCAGTCGAGCCAACCACCGGTGAAACGCACCTGCGTCACCACATCAGCCCTAACGGTTTCTACCGTGGCCGTAAAGTGCTGAAGACCAAAAACGACGAGTAATCGGCGTTTTTACCCAGAATAAAGGCGGTGCGACGTGAGCTTGACTGACGTTACGCCGCTTTTTTCTTTTCTTTCGGCTGGTTTCCAGCCCGTCATCTGTATCCAGCAGGACTGAACGCAACCCGTTCCGGCCCCGCATCTGTCCCACATGACAATAAAAATATCCATCGACTGCATGGGCGGCGATCATGGCCCGTCGGTCACGATTCCGGCTGCCATTTCCTTTTCCAGGCAAATGCCTGATGTCGAGTTGATCCTCGTAGGCCTGGAAGACGTTATCCGCGCGGAATTGAAAAAACACGGCGCCGAGTCGCAGTCGCGCATCACGATCCAGCACGCTTCCGAGCAAGTCACCATGGACGACCCGCTGGAAGTCGCCCTGCGCCGCAAGAAAGATTCGTCGATGCGCGTCGCCATCGAGCAAGTCAAAGACGGCAAGGCGCAAGCGGCTGTTTCGGCCGGCAATACCGGCGCGCTGATGGCCGTGTCGCGCTATGTGCTGAAAACCATGGCGGGTGTCGACCGTCCCGCCATTTGCAGTATCTTGCCCAACGAAAAGGGCGGCCCCACCTACATGCTCGACCTGGGCGCGAATGTCGATTGCGAACCGCACCATTTGCACCAGTTCGCCATCATGGGGTACGTGCTGGTGCACGCAATGGAGGGGATTGAAAAACCCACCATCGGCTTGCTCAATGTCGGCACCGAAGATATCAAGGGCAATGAACTGGTCAAAGCCACCGCCAAGCTGCTGCAGGCCGACCATGAGCGCGGCGCGCTGAATTACCACGGCAACGTGGAAGGCACCGATATCTTCCGGGGAACCGTCGATGTCGTGGTGTGCGACGGCTTTGTCGGCAACGTGACGCTGAAAGCGATGGAGGGGCTGGGCCACTTCATGAAAACCGTGATCACCACGGAATTCAAGCGCAACTTCCTGACCATGCTGGGCGCCGTGATTGCCGGCGGCGCGCTGAAGGCCATGAAAAACAAGTTTAACCCGTCCCGTTATAACGGCGCTGGTCTGCTGGGCTTGCGCGGCCTGGTATTCAAGAGCCATGGCGGGGCCGATGCGTACGCGTTCGAATGGGCGCTGCGCCGGGCGTATGAGGCAGCAAAAAATGACGTGCAGGCCCAGTTGGCGACCATGATCGCCGAGCTGATGCCGCGCGGTGCGGAACCAACGCAAGAGCAGGCGTAACGCAGGGAAGTGCCGTTCCAGGGAGCGGCCGGTGTGACAACCGGCCGGGAACGCCTTGCAATACGCCGGCCCGAATATCTGGATAACCTGGGTGCCGGGCCTTCAGGCCGGTATCCACATATCATTGGATGAAACGGCATGACTTTGTACAGCAAAATTATAGGCACCGGCAGCTATCTGCCTGAAAAACGCGTGACCAACCAGGACCTGGCCGAGCAACTGGCGGCCAAGGGCATCGAGACCTCGGACGACTGGATCGTCAGCCGCAGCGGCATTTCGGCGCGCCACTATGCCGAACCCGAGCAGAATTCATCCGACCTGGCCGCCCATGCGGCCCGCAATGCGCTGGAAATGGCCGGCCTGAAAGCCGACGAGATCGACCTGATCATCGTCGCCAGTTCCACGCCCGACTTCTTCGGCAGCTTCCCCAGCACCGCCTGCATCGTGCAGCGCAAGCTGGGCATGACCAATCACAGCGCGGCAGTCGACGTGCAAGCCGTGTGCAGCGGCTTCGTCTATGCCGTGTCGACGGCCGATGCGTTCATCCGCGCCGGCGTGCACAAGAATGTGCTGGTGATCGGCGCCGAAGTATTTTCCCGCATCCTGAATTTCGAAGACCGCACCACCTGCGTGCTATTCGGTGATGGCGCGGGCGCGATCGTCCTCAGCGCATCGGAAGAGCCGGGCATCCTGGCCACCAAGCTGCATGCGGACGGCCGCCATGCGGACATCCTCAGCATCCCGGGCAACCTGGCCGGTGGCGCCGTGGCCGGCAGTTCGTACCTGTACATGGATGGTCAGGCGGTCTTCAAGCTGGCCGTGACCGTGCTGGAGCAGGTCGCCAACGAAGCGCTCGATCACGCCGGCATGACGGCGGAGCAGCTGGACTGGCTGATCCCGCACCAGGCCAACATCCGCATCATGAAGGGCACGGCGAAAAAGCTGCGCATGCCGGAAGAAAAAATGGTCGTCACGGTGGATCAGCACGGCAATACGTCGGCCGCGTCGATCCCGCTGGCGCTCGATATCGCCGTGCGCGATGGCCGCATCAAGAAGGGCCATAACGTGCTGATGGAAGGTGTTGGCGGCGGCTTCACGTGGGGCGCGGTCCTGGCAAAGATGTGATTTCCGCCACCGGCGCGGTAAAATACCGATCTCTTTAGAATTAGAGTTCTAAAGGTTGGGATGGCTAAGGCAGTTGCCCTACCATGGCACGCCGTAGTCCTGACAATCAGACAAGAACGAGACAGATATGAGTAAATTTGCATTTGTATTCCCAGGCCAGGGTTCGCAAGCCATCGGCATGATGGATGGCTTTGCCGGTAATCCGGTGGTGGCGCAGACCATCGCCGAAGCGTCCGATGCACTGGGTTTCGACATCGGCAAGCTGATGGCCGAAGGCCCGAAGGAAGAACTGGACCTGACCACCAACACGCAACCGGTCATGTTGACCGCCGCCGTGGCGGCGTACCGCGCGTGGATCGCCGCCGGCGGCCCCGTACCGACCGTGGTGGCCGGCCACAGCCTGGGTGAATATTCCGCGCTGGTGGCAGCCGGCGTGATCGCCTTCAAGGATGCGGTGCCGCTGGTGCGTTTCCGCGCCCAGGCGATGCAGGAAGCCGTGCCGGTGGGGCAGGGCACGATGGCCGCCATCCTTGGCCTGTCCGATGACGACGTGCGCGCCGCGTGCGCGGAAGCGGCAGGCGGTGAAGTGGTCGAGCCCGTCAACTTCAATGCGCCGGCACAAGTCGTGATCGCCGGCCACGTTGCCGCGGTGGAGCGCGCCTGCGAACTGGCCAAGGCCAAGGGCGCCAAGCGCGCGCTGAAACTGCCGGTGTCCGCGCCGTTCCACTCGTCGCTGCTGAAGCCGGCGTCGGACCGCCTGCGCGACTACATGGCCGGCATCACGTTCAACGCGCCGCAAATCCCGCTGATTAACAACGTCGACGTCGCCATCGTCAACGACCCGGCCGCCATCAAGGATGCGCTGGTGCGCCAGGCGGCCAGCCCGGTACGCTGGGTGGAATCGATGCAGAAGGTCGCGGCCGACGGCATCACGCAAGTGATCGAATGCGGTCCGGGCAAGGTCCTGATGGGCCTGGCCAAGCGCATCGACGGCAACCTGGTGGGCAGTGCGATCTACGATCAGGCGACGCTGGACAGCATCATCGCGGCATATAAATAAAGGAATTACATGACTCTGTCGAATCAAGTCGCCCTGGTAACGGGCGCATCGCGCGGCATCGGCAAGGCCATCGCGCAGGAACTGGCCCGCCAAGGCGCCCGCGTGATCGGCACCGCCACCACGGAAGCGGGCGCGGAAGCGATTTCCGCCTACCTGGCCGAGATCGGCGCCGAGGCCGGCAAAGGCATGGTGCTGAACGTGACCGATGCGCCGGCCTGCGCCGCCATCATCGACGACATCACCAAGGCCTATGGCGCCGTCGGCATCTTGGTCAACAATGCGGGCATCACGCAAGACCAGCTGGCCATGCGCATGAAAGATGAAGAGTGGGATAACGTCATCGCGACCAACCTGACGTCGGTGGGCCGCCTGGCCCGCGCCGTGTTGCGCGGCATGATGAAGGCCAAGACCGGCCGCATCATCAACGTCACGTCCGTGGTGGCGTCGGCCGGCAATCCAGGCCAGATCAACTACGCGGCCGCCAAGGCCGGCGTGGAAGGCATGACGCGCGCGCTGGCCCGTGAAATCGGCAGCCGCAACATCACTGTCAACAGCGTGGCGCCCGGCTTTATCGATACCGATATGACCAAGGCGCTGGGCGACGACCAGCACACGGCGCTGCTGACGCAGATTCCGCTGGGCCGCTTGGGCAAGCCGGAAGACATCGCCGCGGCGGTGGCATTCCTGGCCTCGCCACAGGCCGCTTACATCACGGGCACGACCTTGCACGTGAACGGCGGCATGTACATGAATTGATGGAGATGCACGGAGTTATTCGTGCATTGTCGTCATTTAGTAATGATTTCAGTCTAAATAGCACCACATGCTGAAATTAGTTTTTCAGCGCGCAAACCTGATAAAATGCGCGCTTTCCGTAACAAACAAAATGGAGCCATAACATGTCGGATATCGAACAACGCGTAAAAAAGATCGTCGCTGAGCAACTGGGCGTCGCCGAAGCAGACATCAAAAACGAATCGTCCTTCGTTGACGACCTGGGTGCTGACTCGCTGGACACCGTTGAACTGGTGATGGCACTGGAAGACGAGTTCGAAATGGAAATCCCTGACGAACAAGCAGAAAAGATCACCACCGTGCAGCAAGCTATCGACTACGCTACCGCGCACGTTAAGGCCGCCTAAGCGTCCCGATCCACTCCAGGAGAATCGCTTGAGTTCTAAAAACCGTCGTGTAGTGGTCACCGGCCTCGGCTGTGTGTCTCCCGTCGGCAATACGATTGCCGAAGCGTGGAGCGCTGTCGTTGAGGGTAAGTCGGGGATCGCCAACATCACCAAGTTTGATGCGCAGCCTTTTTCGACTCACTTTGCAGGTGAAGTAAAGGGCTTCAATATCGAGGATTACATCCCCGGTAAGGAGGCGCGCCATATGGATACCTTTATCCACTTTGGCATGGCGGCCGGCATTCAGGCGGTCCAGGATTCAGGCCTGGTCGTCACCGAGGAAAACGCTGACCGCATTGGCGTGATCATTGGTTCCGGTATCGGCGGCCTGCCGATGATCGAAGAGCAAAAAGCGGATTACGACAAGCGCGGCCCGCGCCGCATTTCGCCGTTCTTCGTTCCTGCTTCGATCATCAACATGATCTCGGGCAATCTGTCCATCAAGTACGGCATGCGTGGTCCCAACCTGTCCATCGTGACAGCGTGCACCACCGGCCTGCACAGCATTGGCGCGGCAGCGCGGCTCATCGAGTACGGCGATGCCGACGTGATGGTCGCCGGCGGTGCGGAATCGACCGTGTCGCCGCTGGGCATGGGCGGTTTCGCTTCGGCCCGCGCCCTGTCGTCCCGCAATGACGACCCGGCAACCGCGTCCCGTCCATGGGACAAGGACCGCGACGGCTTCGTGCTGGGCGAAGGCGCCGGCGTGATGGTGCTGGAAGAGTACGAGCATGCCAAAGCCCGTGGCGCCAAGATTTATGCGGAAGTCCATGGCTTCGGCATGACCGCGGACGCCTACCATATGACGTCGCCGCTGGAAGACGGCAGCGGCGGCAGCAAGGCTGTGATTGCAGCGCTGAAAAACTCCGGACTCAATCCGGACCAGGTGCAATATGTGAACGCCCACGGCACGTCGACCCCATTGGGCGACCAGGCCGAAGTCGTTGGCATCAAGCGCACCTTCGGCGACCACGCCAAGCAACTTGTAGTCAGCTCGACCAAGTCGATGACCGGCCACCTGCTGGGCGGCGCCGGCGGCCTGGAAGCCGTGTTTACGGTCCTGGCGATTCACAATCAAGTGATCCCGCCGACCATCAACATCTTCAACCAGGACCCTGCCTGCGATCTGGACTTCTGCGCCAATGTGGCGCGGGACGCGAAGATCCAGTACGCCGTGAAAAACTCGTTCGGCTTCGGCGGAACGAACGGCAGCCTGGTATTCGGCAAGATCTGAGTTTGAACTAATCTGCGCCGCTCCGGTCTGATCGACGGGGCGGACGCAAAATGGCGCCGGCTTGTCCGGCGCCATTGTCGTTTACGTCCCCACCTTTCCACTCACGTCATCGGGCATCGCCATGGGCATTGCCGTGTCGCTGGTCGTGCGTCCGTCCCGTTGCCTGCGCTGGCTGCAGGCAGGGTTCGGCGCGTCCGTCTGCACCGTGCCGCTGCTGCTCTGGCCGCCTGAAGCACCGCTGGCCTGGCTGGCTGTGCTGACGGGCTTGCTAGCGTTGTGCCACCCGCCTCTGGCGTGCGCAAATGACAAGGGCTGCCGGATTGATATTTCGGATAACGGCATGCTGCGCGTGGCGGTATACCTGAACCACAGTGTTCCCGTCGCCATGCCGGCAGTATTGCTGCCGGGCGCCGTGCTGTGGCCGCAATTGCTGGTATTGCCGCTGCGCCTGGCTGATGGCCGTACCGTGCGCCTGCTGGTATTGCCGGACAGCGTGGCGCCAGGCGCTTTCCGTTCATTATCGGTGGCATGCCGGGCTTGCGCCGCCAGGGACCTGTGAAACCTTTACGGGGACGCGGTGACGACAGAACGCGAAAGCGACCAGTTGCTGGTCGAGCGGGCGCAGGCCGGCGATCGCGGCGCTTTCGACGTGCTGGTGGTGAAATACCACCGCCGGTTGACGCGCCTGCTGAAGCGCATGGTGCGCGACCCGGCCGAAGCGGAAGACGTGGTGCAGGAAACCTTTATCAAGGCTTACCGCGCACTGCGTTTCTTCCGTGGCGATGCCGCGTTTTACACGTGGCTGTACCGCATCGCCGTCAATACCGCACGCCATTACCTGGCCAGCGCAACGCACCGGGTGAATGCCACGGCAGCCCAGTCGCGCGAACAAGTCCACGCGCTGGAAGAGCAGTTGCGGGACAACGATACGCCCGAATCGGTGCTGGCCAGCAAGCAGATCGCGCTGACCGTCAGCGCCGCCATGGAAGCGTTGCCTGCGGAGCTGCGGGTCACCATCATGCTGCGCGAACTGGAAGGGCTCAGTTACGAGGAAATCGCGCTGATCATGGATTGTCCGCTCGGCACCGTGCGCAGCCGGATTTTCCGGGCGCGCGAAGTCATTGCGGAGCGGCTGGAGCCGGTGATCGACAAGATGACGGAAGGGCGCTGGTAGCGTATCGGCCGGGTGCGCACTGCGCGGCTGGCAGCAGCGGTTGCCCGGCAAGCAGCAGCCGCTGCTGCCATGCAAACACGCAGCGCGTTGCGTCAACCGACCCCTTGAAAAAACTTGCACATTGCTACATCTTGTGTGCGCTGCACGCCGGGATTTCGCTTACCATGTCCCGACCGGGCGCATTGTGATCCGCATTGAACCGAATCCAAAACTAGAACTTTCCTGCCAATGAAAACGACTTTCCCGACTGGTACTCGCACCACTTTGTCCGCGCTGATGATCAGCGCAGGTATTTTGTTCGCTCCCGCCATGGCCGGCCTGGCTCCCGCGGCGCAAGCGGCTTCCTCTTCCGTCGCGGGCTTGCCCGACTTTGCCGACATGGTTGAAAAGGTCGGGCCGGCGGTGGTGAATATCCGCACCACGGAGCGCCTGAAGTTGCAAAACAATGCGCCGGGCCAAGTCGACGCGGAGGAAATGCAGGAATTCCTGCGCCGCTTCTTTGGTGGCCAGATTCCCACGCCGCGCGGCCCGCAAGGCCAGAGCCCCCGTGGCCGCCGCAATGCGCCGCAGCAGGGCGACGAAATTCAGCGCGGCATCGGTTCCGGTTTCATCACGTCGGCGGACGGCTATGTGCTGACCAATGCGCACGTGGTCGACGGCGCCGATGAAGTGTACGTGACCCTGACCGACAAGCGCGAATTCAAGGCCAAGGTGCTGGGCGCCGATACCCGCACCGACGTGGCGCTGCTGAAAATCGAAGGCAGCAAGCTGCCCAGCCTGACCATCGGCGATTCCAGCAAGATCCGCGTGGGCGAGTGGGTGGTGGCGATCGGTTCGCCGTTCAACCTGGAAAACACGGTCACGGCCGGCATCATTTCCGCAAAATCGCGCGATACCGGCGACTACCTGCCGCTGATCCAGTCCGACGTGGCGGTCAATCCCGGCAACTCGGGCGGCCCGTTGATCAACATGCGGGGTGAAGTGATCGGCATCAATTCGCAGATCGCGACCTTGTCCGGCGGCTATAACGGCATTTCGTTCTCGATTCCAATCGATGAAGCGATGCGCGTGGCCGAACAGTTGAAAAAATCCGGCAAGGTGGCGCGCGGCCGCATCGGCGTGCGCATCGGCGAGCTGGGCAAGGAAGTGGCGGAAGCGCTGGGCCTGAAAAACACGCAGGGCGCCGAAGTGACCCTGGTGGAGCCGGGCGGCCCGGCCGACAAGGCGGGCATCAAGGCCGGCGACATCATCATCAAGTTCAACGGCGCCGCCGTGAACCGCTCCAGCGATTTGCCGCGCATGATCGGCAGCGCGCCGCTCGACTCGAAGGCGACCGTCACCGTGTGGCGCAAGGGCCAGCAACTGGACTTGCCGGTCACCGTACTGGAACTGGATGGCGAGAAAACCGCGAAAGCTGGCGCCGCCGAGAAGCCGCAGCCGGAAGTGGCCAATGCGCTGGGCTTCAAGGTCAGCGACCTGAGCGCCGCGCAGAAGAAGGAATTGAGCCTGGATGCGGGCGTGGTGGTGGTGGCGGCCGAAGGGGCGGCCGCCCGCGCCGGCTTGCAGGCCGGCGACGTGCTGCTGCAATTGAATAACATCGAGATCCGCGACGCCAAGCAATTCAACGCGGCCGTGGCCAAGCTCGATCCGAAGAAGTCGCACGTGGTGCTGGTGCGCCGCGGTGAAGTGGCGCAATTCATTTCGCTGCGTCCAACCCCTTCGTCGAAATAAACGGCAATATCAACCATCGTACCCGGCGGTCCGGCCTGGCCGGACCGCCTTCCCCTTCAGGCTTTATGCACTTCACCCTGTATTCCCGCTCCTATTGCCACCTGTGCCAGGACATGCTGGACGCCCTCAACGCCCTGCAAACCCCGCAGCGCCCGTTTACCGTCGACGTGATCGACGTCGACGCGGACGACGCCCTGGTGGCGCGTTTCGACGAGCTGGTGCCGGTGTTATTCGCCAATCTCGACGAACCTGAGCTGTGCCACTATTTTTTGAACGAAGATGCCGTCAAAAGGGTGTTGGAGGGCAATAAATAGCCGTTGAAATAACATTTTGCAGCGATGCACCCGTCGAAATCCCGGCTTTCCCCTCTGAAATCCGGTAAAATGCGAGGGTTGGAAAGCTGCCTTGTGATACCCAAAAGCGCTCGCCAGGGGCAGGTATGCCCCGTTCAGAGCGCTTTTTGTATTGCTGGCAACCGCTTTTATCCGGAGTTAGCCTGTCACCGCCGTGATGGCGGCCGTCCTTTTTTAGATTTGTTTAATGAACAACATACGCAATTTTTCCATTATCGCCCACATCGACCACGGTAAATCGACCTTGGCCGACCGCATCATTCAGCTGTGCGGCGGCTTGTCCGAGCGCGAAATGGAAGCGCAGGTGCTCGATTCGATGGATCTGGAGCGCGAGCGCGGCATCACCATCAAGGCGCAGACCGCTGCGCTGAGCTACAAGGCGCGCGACGGCCAGGTGTACAACCTGAACCTGATCGACACCCCGGGCCACGTGGACTTTTCGTACGAAGTGTCGCGCTCGCTGTCGGCCTGCGAAGGCGCGCTGCTGGTGGTCGACGCGTCGCAGGGCGTGGAAGCGCAGACCGTGGCGAACTGCTACACGGCGCTGGACCTGGGCGTGGAAGTGGTGCCTGTGCTGAACAAGATCGACTTGCCGAACGCCGATCCACCGACCGCGATCGCGGAAATCGAAGACGTGATCGGTATCGAGGCGGGCGACGCCGTGCATTGCTCGGCCAAGACCGGCATGGGCGTGGACGACGTGCTGGAAGCCATCATTGCCAAAGTGCCGCCGCCGAAGGGCGATCCGGAAGCGCCGCTGCAGGCGCTGATCGTCGACTCGTGGTACGACGCCTACGTGGGCGTGGTGATGCTGGTGCGCGTGGTCAACGGCACGCTGCGTCCGAAAGACAAGATCAAGCTGATGGCGACCGACTCGGTGCAGCTGGTGGACGACGTGGGCGTATTCGCGCCGCGTTCGGTCTCGCTGCCGCAACTGTCGGCCGGGCAGGTGGGCTTCATCATTGCCGGCATCAAGGAACTGGCCGCCGCCAAAGTGGGCGATACCATTACCCTGGCGACCAAGCCGGCGCCGGAACCGCTGCCGGGCTTCAAGGAAGTCCAGCCGCAGGTGTTCGCCGGCCTGTTCCCGGTCGAAGCCAACCAGTACGATTCGCTGCGCGACGCGCTGGAAAAACTCAAGCTCAACGATGCCGCGCTGATGTACGAGCCGGAAGTGTCGCAGGCGCTGGGCTTCGGCTTCCGCTGCGGCTTCCTGGGCTTGCTGCACATGGAAATCGTGCAGGAGCGCCTGGAGCGCGAATTCGACCAGGACTTGATCACCACGGCGCCGACCGTCGTGTATGAAGTGGTCATGCGCGATGGCAGCGTGGTCAAGGTGGACAACCCGTCGCGCATGCCGGAAACCACCAAGATCACGGAAATCCGCGAACCGATCGTCACGGTCAACCTGTACATGCCGCAAGAGTATGTCGGTTCCGTGATCACGCTGTGTATCGGCAAGCGCGGCGTCCAGATGGACATGAGCTACCACGGCCGCCAGGTGAAACTGGTCTATGAAATGCCGATGGGTGAAATCGTGCTGGACTTCTTCGACAAGCTGAAGTCCACGTCGCGCGGCTATGCGTCGATGGATTACGAATTCAAGGAATACCGTCCATCGGACGTGGTGAAAGTCGACATGCTGATCAACGGCGAAAAAGTCGACGCGCTGGCCATCATCGTGCACCGCTCCAACAGTGCCTACCGTGGTCGCCAGGTCGCCGCCAAGATGCGCGAACTGATCCCGCGCCAGATGTTCGACGTGGCGATCCAGGCAGCCATCGGTGTCAACGTGATTTCCCGTGAAAACGTCAAGGCGCTGCGCAAGAACGTGCTGGCCAAGTGCTACGGCGGCGACGTCAGCCGTAAGAAGAAACTGCTGGAGAAACAGAAAGCCGGTAAAAAACGCATGAAACAGGTGGGCTCGGTGGAAATTCCACAAGAAGCGTTCCTGGCCATCTTACAAGTGGATGAGAAATGACCTTGCAAGCTCTACTGACCAACTTCGCCCTGATCCTGTTCGTGTTGATGGTGATCACGGGCGTGATCTGGTGCCTGGATGTGTTTTATCTTGCCAAGCAGCGCCGCGCCGCGGCGGACCGTGCACTGGCGGAATATGATGCGCGTTCGGCCAAGCTGACGGCCGACGGCATCAAGCTCGATAACACCACCAGCCGTGCGGAAATCGAAGCGGCCAACCTGCGCCAGCCAACGTGGGTGGAATATTCCGGCAGTTTCTTCCCGGTGATCGCACTGGTGTTTTTCCTGCGCTCGTTCCTGTACGAACCGTTCAAGATCCCGTCGATGTCGATGGTGCCGACCTTGCAAGTGGGCGACCTGATTCTCGTGAACAAGTTCACCTACGGTATCCGCTTGCCGATCATCAACAAGAAAATTGTTGAACTGAACGATCCGAAGCGTGGCGACGTCATGGTGTTCAAGTATCCGCGCGATATGAGCCAGGATTACATCAAACGCGTCATCGGCGTGCCGGGCGATAAGATCACGTATGAAAACAAACGCCTGACCGTCAATGGCAAGCCGGTGGAATACACGGCGCTGGAAGATTACCTGAACGAGGAAAGCCTCACGTATTCGAAACAGTTCAAGGAAAACCTGACCGGCACCGAACACCGCGTGATCGTCACGGAAGCGGCGCCCACCGTGAACTTGTCGGATGTGAAAGATTTCCCGCACAGCGAAGCGTGCACTTATCGCTACGAAGGCTTCACGTGTGTTGTGCCTGCCGGCAATTACTTTATGATGGGCGATAATCGCGACAATAGCGCGGACAGTCGTTACTGGGGCTTTGTTCCGGACAAGAATATTGTTGGTAAAGCATTCTTTGTCTGGATGAACCTCGGCAACCCATTGAAACGGATTGGCAGCATCCAATAAGGAGGGCGCAAGATGCGCGGCAAGCACAAGCAACAAGGTATTTCCCTGGTCGGCCTGATTCTGGCCATTGCCGTGCTCAGCATGGTTGGTTTGCTGGCCGCGAAAGTCTTGCCCACGTATTCGGAGTACCGTTCGATCCAGAGCGCCATCGTGAAAGCCAAATCGGAAGGCACGACGCCGGCGGAAATCATCAAGGCGTTCGATAAAAGCGCCGAAGTGAATTACATCTCGTCGATTCGCGGCTCGGACTTGCTGATCGAGCGCGAAGAGGGCGGCCTGGAAGTGAGCTTCGCTTACGACAAGAAGATTCCGCTGGCCGGGCCGGCCAGCCTGTTGCTGGAATATGCCGGCACCACATCGAAATCGGGGCAAGCCGCCGCCAAGCCCAAAACAGAATAAAACCCCATGAATTTACAGTTATTGCAAACCCGTCTCAGCTACACCTTTCAAAACGACGCCCTGTTGCTGCAGGCGTTGACGCACCGTAGCCACAGCAGTTTGCATAACGAACGCCTGGAATTCCTGGGCGACTCCATCCTCAACTGCGTGGTGGCGTCGATTTTGTACGAGCGCTACCTGGCCGTCGACGAAGGCGACCTGTCCCGCTTGCGCGCCAACCTGGTCAAGCAGCAATCGTTGTACGAAATCGCGCAAAAGCTGGAATTGTCGCAATTCCTGCGCCTGGGCGAGGGCGAACTGAAATCGGGCGGTTTCCGCCGCCCGTCGATCCTGGCCGATACCCTGGAGGCCATCCTTGGCGCAATCTTCCTGGATACGGGTTTCGACAGCGCGGCCAAGGTGATCCGTGCGTTTTATATCCCCATCCTCGACAGCGTCGATCCCCGCACGCTGGGCAAGGATGCCAAGACCTTACTGCAGGAATTCCTGCAGGCGAAGAAAATTTCACTCCCGCAGTACAATGTGGTAGCGACCCATGGCGCGGCGCACAGCCAGGAATTTGAAATCGAGTGCCTGGTGCCGAAATTGGGCATCCAGGTCTATGGCCGGGGCGGCAGCCGCCGCGCCGGCGAACAGGCTGCCGCCAAACTGGCGCTGGAAGTCGCAGAACAGGCAATGCAGAAGACGCCCGCCGCCGCACGCAAGCCGCGCCAGCGTGGCGCCCAATTGAAACTGGCGGGCATCGCCACGATTCAGGCGCAATCGGAGCAAGCCGACGAACCGGCCTCCTCAGTGGCGAAAGACGGCAAGGCAGTCAAACAGTAAAAGAAGGTCAACATGAACACCCCAACCACTCCCGCCGGCTTCCGTTGCGGCTATATCGCCATTGTCGGCCGTCCCAACGTGGGCAAGTCCACGCTGATGAACATGCTGATCGGCGCCAAGGTCAGCATCACGTCGCGCAAGGCGCAAACCACGCGCCACCGCATCACGGGCATCCAGACGGTCGACGATGCGCAATTCATTTACGTCGACACGCCGGGTTTCCAGACCCGTCATGCGAATGCGCTGAACAAGACGCTGAACAAGACGGTCACCAATACGCTCGATTCATCGGACGTGATCCTGTACGTGATCGAAGCGGGCAACTTCGGTCCGGCCGACCAGCAAGTACTGGATCTGCTGCCGAAACAGGTGCCGGTGATCCTCGTGATTAATAAATCCGACCGCACCAAGGACAAGGCCGTGCTGCTGCCATTCGCGCAGGAAGTGGCGGCCAAGCATGATTTCGCCGCCGTGGTGCCGGTTTCGGCCAAGCTGCGCTTCCAGCTCGACGGGCTGCAGGACGAGATCAAGCGCCTGCTGCCGGAAAACGCGCCGATCTTCGATGCGGACGATATCACCGACCGCAGCGAAAAATTCCTCGCGTCGGAAATCGTGCGTGAAAAACTGTTCCGCTTCGTGGGCGACGAACTGCCGTACAAGAGCACGGTCATCATCGAGAAGTTCGAACAGGAAGGCAATTTGCGCCGCATCTTTGCCGCCATCCTGGTGGAACGCGATACGCATAAATCCATGGTGATCGGCAACAAGGGCGCACGCCTGAAAGACGTGTCGACCCAGGCCCGCCAGGACATGGAAAAACTGTTCGGCGGTCCCGTCTACCTGGAAATCTGGGTCAAAGTGAAATCCGGCTGGGCCGACAACGAAGCGGGCCTGCGCGCATACGGCTACGAGTAATCCCATCACCACGATGCCTGTCACTGTCGAGCCTGCCGTGTCCACCCTGGGGCCAGAACCCCGGGAGGATATTGCAGGCTCGCCTGTTTCTGCGCCCGCCGTTGCCGCACCCGCGCAAAAGCGCGCCCGTACGCCGTCGCGCGAACGCACCATCGGCACCCGCGTCACGGGCCAGCCCGCGTTCGTGCTGCACAGCTATCCGTACAAGGAAACCAGCCTGATCGTCGACATGCTGACGCGCGACTATGGCCGCGTGGCGCTGATCGCGAAAGGCGCCAAGCGCCCCCATTCGCAATTGCGGGGCGTGCTGCAAACGTTTCAACCGTTATCGGCCAGCTGGACCGGCAAGAACGAGTTGCGCACCCTGACCGATGCGGAATGGGTGGGCGGCATGCTGCCGCTGGAAAAGACAGCGCTGCTGTGCGGCTTTTACCTGAACGAATTGCTGGTCAAACTGCTGGCGCGCGACGATGCGCACCCGGCCCTGTTCAACCACTACGTGTCGACCCTGAACCAGCTGGCGCACCAGGAACCCGCTCCCATCGTGCTGCGCAAGTTCGAGCGCGCGCTGCTGAAGGAAACCGGCGTGGCCGCCGACCTGACGCACTGCACCGGCACGCGCCAGAAGGTGAAGGCGGGGCAGGTGTACGTGGTGGACCCGGAGCGCGGTCCCCGCCCCGAGCAGGCCGCCGATACGTGGCCGCGCGTGAATGGCAAGACCCTGCTCGACATGGAGCGCGAAGATTACCAAGACACCGCGACGCAGGCGCAAAGCAAACAATTGATGCGTTTCCTGCTGGCGCATCACCTGGGCGGCGCGCCCCTGAACACGCGCCAGATCCTCATCGACCTCTCACAATTGTAAAACCATGAGCTTCCTCTACCCATCCGGCCCGGTGATCGACCTGGGCGTCAATATCGACCACGTGGCCACCCTGCGCAACGCGCGCGGCACCGTCTATCCCGACCCGATCCGCGCGGCGCTGCTGGCCGAGCAGGCCGGCGCCGACTGCATCACGCTGCACCTGCGCGAAGACCGCCGCCACATCAAGGATGCCGACGTGATCGCGCTGGCGCCGCAACTGGTCACGCGCATGAACCTGGAAGCGGCCGTCACCGCTGAAATGCTGGACTTCGCGTGCAAGATCAAGCCGGCCGACGTGTGCCTGGTGCCGGAAAAACGCACCGAAGTCACGACCGAAGGCGGCCTCGATGTGGTGGGCCATTTCGCCGACGTGCAGGCCGCCGTCAAGCAGCTGCAGGCCGAAGGCATCCGCGTCAGCCTGTTCATCGATGCGGACGAGCAGCAGATTGCCGCCGCGGCGGAAGCGGGCGCACCGGTGATCGAATTGCACACCGGGGCCTATGCGGACGCGGAAGGCGCCGCGCAACTGGCCGAACTGGAACGCGTCAAGGCCGGCGTGGCGTGGGGCCTGCAAAAAGGGTTGAAAGTCAACGCCGGGCATGGCCTGCATTACACCAACGTGCAGGCGATCGCCGCCATCCCCGGCATCGTGGAACTGAACATCGGCCACGCCATCGTTGCGCATGCGGTGTTCGTCGGCTGGGAAAACGCCGTGCGTGAAATGAAGGCCATCATGACGGCCACCCGCCTGGGCGCAAAATGATCGTCGGCATCGGCACCGATATCTGCCGGATCGCGCGCATCGCCGATTCGGCCGGGCGCAGCAAGCGCTTCGTGGAAAAGGTGCTGGGGCCGGACGAGCTGGAACAATACCGGCTGCGCGGCGAGCGCAGTCCCGAGCGCGCCACGCGCTACCTGGCCACGCGCTGGGCGGCCAAGGAAGCGCTGGGCAAGGCGCTCGGTACCGGCGTGGTGCCGCCGATGACCTTGGCCACCGCGCAGGTACTGAATAACGCGGCCGGCAAGCCGGCATTCGTTTGCAGCGGCGCGCTGGCGGAGCACATGCGGCAGCATCGCCTGTCGGCGCAGGTGACGGTCAGCGATGAAGCGGAATACGCGGTGGCCTTCGTCATCGTCGAGCAACAAACCGTATAAACAGTATGAACGACGAAGTTCAAAAATCAGAACTGCCGGAGCAGGACGCGCGCGACGTGGTGCTGGCCACGGTCGCCAAGCTGCCCAACCTGCCGGGCGTGTACCGCTATTTCGATGCGGCCGACAACGTGCTGTACGTCGGCAAGGCGCGCGACCTGAAAAAGCGCGTGTCGAGCTACTTCCAGAAGACGCTGTCGAGTCCCCGCATCGCCATGATGGTGGAGCGCATCGCGCGCCTGGAAACCACCGTCACGCGCAGCGAAGCGGAAGCGCTGATCCTCGAGAACAATTTGATCAAGGCGCTGCAGCCGCGCTTCAACATCCTGTTCCGCGACGACAAATCGTATCCGTACCTGAAAATCACCGGCGGCGATGCGCCGCGCATGGTGTATTACCGGGGCGCCGTCGACAAGAAGAACCAGTATTTTGGACCGTTCCCCAGCGCGTGGGCGGTCAAGGAATCCATGCAGATCCTGCAAAAGGTGTTCCAGATCCGCACCTGCGAAGACAGCGTGTATGCGAACCGCACGCGTCCCTGCCTGCTGCATCAGATCGGCCGTTGCAGCGCGCCCTGCGTGGACGCCATCACGAAGGAAGATTACAGGGCCGACGTCGACAATGCGGCGCGTTTCCTGCGCGGCCGCCAGACCGAGGTGATGGAAGACCTGGAAAAGAAAATGCTGGGCTTTGCGTCCGAACTGAAGTTCGAGCAGGCGGCCTCGGTGCGTAACCAGATCCAGTCGCTGTCGAAAGTGCTGCACCAGCAAAGCATGGAAACCACGGGCGATGCCGACATCGACATCATTGCCGTCATCGTGCAGGGCGGCCGCGCCTGCGTGAACCTGGCCATGGTGCGGGGCGGACGCCACCTGGGCGACCGGGCGTACTTCCCCACGCACCTGGGCGATGCCGCCGCCGTGGCGGAAGCGGCGCCGGAAGTGGAAGTGCTGTCCGCCTTCCTGGTCCAGCATTACACGGAAAAATTCATCCCCAGCACGCTGATCCTGAACATCGAATACGACCAGCCGGAATTGATGCTGGCGTTGCAGGAACAGTGCGGCCACCGGATCAACCTGATCTTCCAGCCGCAGGGCCAGCGTCGCCAGTGGCTGGAGCTGGCGCAAAAGGGCGGCGAAATCGCGCTGGCGCGCCTGCTGTCGGAACAGGGCTCGCAGCAATCGCGCACGCGCGCACTGGCCGAAGTGTTGCACCTGGAAGCGGAAGACCTGGAAACCCTGCGCATCGAATGCTTCGACATTTCCCATACCCAGGGCGAAGCGACGCAGGCGTCGTGCGTCGTGTTCCATCACCACCAGATGCAGAACGGCGAATACCGCCGCTACAACATCAACGACATCACGCCGGGCGACGATTACGCCGCCATGCGCCAGGTGCTGACGCGCCGTTATGAAAAGGTGGCGGCGGCGGACGGCGTGATGCCGGACGTGGTGCTGGTGGACGGCGGCAAGGGCCAGGTGGAAATGGCGAGACAAGTGTTTTCCGAGCTGGGCCTGGACATCGGCCTGATTGTCGGCGTGGCCAAAGGGGAGGGCCGGCGCGTGGGCCTGGAGACCCTGATCTTTGCCGATGGCCGCGCGCCGCAGGAACTGGGCAAGGAATCGGCCGCGCTGATGCTGGTGGCGCAGATCCGCGACGAGGCGCACCGCTTTGCCATCACCGGCATGCGCGCCAAGCGCGCCAAGACGCGCCAGACGTCGCGCCTGGAAGAGATCGAAGGCATCGGCGCCAAGCGGCGCCAGAAGCTGCTGTCGCGCTTTGGCGGCTTGCGCGGCGTGATGAATGCCAGCGTGGAGGATTTGAAATCCGTGGAAGGGATTTCACATGCGCTGGCCGAGGAGATTTACCGGCAATTGCATTGACCGGGTCTGCCATGCTGCGCACGTTTGTTTCTGGTGCTAAATCATGTTGCAAGGTAGACTAGCGGCGCGTCTATAACAATTATTAAGTTTCTACCGCAGTCTTATGCCTTTCAATATCCCGATCCTGTTGACCTGGTTGCGCGTTGCGTTGATTCCCCTGGTAGTCGGCGTCTATTTCCTGCCGCAGTCATGGCTGCCGCTGGCGGACCGCAACCTGGCGGCGACCCTGGTGTTCATCGTGGCCGCCGTCACCGACTGGTTCGACGGCTTCCTGGCCCGCCGCTGGAACCAGACCTCGGCCTTCGGCGCCTTCCTCGACCCGGTGGCCGACAAATTGATGGTCGCGGGCGCCTTACTGGTGCTGACGCAGCTGGACCGCTGTAACGCGATCCTGGCCTTCATCATCATTGGCCGTGAAATCACGATCTCCGCCCTGCGCGAATGGATGGCGCAAATCGGCGCCTCGAAATCCGTGGCGGTGAACTCGATCGGCAAGATCAAGACCGCCGCGCAAATGACGGCCATCCCGCTGTTGCTGTACCACGACATCCTGTTCGGCGCCGTCGACACCCAGTTCTGGGGCGACAAACTGCTGTGGATCGCCAGCGTGCTGACGGTATGGTCGATGTTCTACTACCTGCAAAAAGCGTGGCCGCTGATCAAAGAGAAAAGTGGCAATCTTTGAGAAATTGAAATAAATCGTTTACCCGACCTTGACAGGTTTTTTCCAGCCTCTATAATGCCTGCCTGTTGTTGATGACAACGCGCAGCAAGAACGAAGCGGGAGTAGCTCAGTTGGTAGAGCGCAACCTTGCCAAGGTTGAGGTCGAGAGTTCGAGACTCTTCTCCCGCTCCAAAAGCAGCGTGAAGTTGGAAATAATGTTGTAGAAACAAGCTCTGGTCAAACAAGAATGTTTCTGCGATAATGCAGGGCTCCGATGCGGGAGTAGCTCAGTTGGTAGAGCGCAACCTTGCCAAGGTTGAGGTCGAGAGTTCGAGACTCTTCTCCCGCTCCAGTTCACTGGAGCAGCAGCAAGCGGTAGATGTAAACGTAAGACTCCATGCGGGAGTAGCTCAGTTGGTAGAGCGCAACCTTGCCAAGGTTGAGGTCGAGAGTTCGAGACTCTTCTCCCGCTCCAGGTTTTACTGCAGTACATGATGGTGCAACAAACTCCATGCGGGAGTAGCTCAGTTGGTAGAGCGCAACCTTGCCAAGGTTGAGGTCGAGAGTTCGAGACTCTTCTCCCGCTCCAGGTTTTTACAGCACATCACACTCCATGCGGGAGTAGCTCAGTTGGTAGAGCGCAACCTTGCCAAGGTTGAGGTCGAGAGTTCGAGACTCTTCTCCCGCTCCAGAATTCCGAACGGCAGACAATAACCGGCTGCCGTTTCAGTCAAGTCTCCCTGGCGAGGTAGCAAAGCGGTTATGCAGCGGCCTGCAAAGCCGTCTAGACGGGTTCGACTCCCGTCCTCGCCTCCAGAATCTCTAAGAGAATCAAGAAGTTAGCCCGCCGTGATGCGGGCTTTTTTCTTTTCCGGCGATTTGGCTTGTATGGCTCGCAACCGCACTTTCTCCACTATTTCCTTTCATCTGCCGCTTCAATGCGATAACTTCTGCCTTTGTCGATAATGCAGACGGCTAATCAGGCCGTCTCAGATGCCTGGTGCGTCAAATACCAGGATAGTGATTTCCAGTGCGCTCAGTAGAAGCACGACTGGCCGTTTGCATCGCTGCCGCTGCGGATGAGTAGTCCTGGCATCGCCGAGTTTGTGTAGAAGCCTCACGAATAAAGCGGACAGCGTCCAGATCGGCGCTAACGCTGGATGAACTCGAGCACGCGGTTGCGGCCCGCGTTTTTGGCCGCATAGAGCGCCTGGTCTGCATGCGCCATCAATTGTTCGCCCAGCGCGGCGGCATCCAGGTTGCCGGCGGGCTGCCGCGCCAGGCTGGCGATGCCGATGCTGACGGTCCACTGGAACGCCAGGCCGGCGTCGCTGTGCAGGGTCAGCTCTTGCACCTGGCTGCGGATGCGTTCCGCCAGCGCACGGGCGCCGTCCAGGTCCGTCCCCGGGACCAGCACGGCAAATTCCTCGCCGCCCAGGCGCGCCACCAGGTCGACGTCGCGCGAACTGCTGGCGCAGATACCGGCCAGCGCCTGGATGGTCCGGTCGCCAGTCGGATGACCATGGGTATCGTTGATGCGCTTGAAATGATCGATATCGATCATCAACAGCGCACACGTTTGCGACAGGCGCACGAACCGCGACGCTTCCTGCTGCAGCCGCTGCTGGAAATGGCGGCGGTTGGCCACGCCCGTCAGCGGGTCCATATTCGACGCCTGTTCCAGCGCCATTTCCAGCATGTAGCGCTGGTGGTAGCCCAGCGAAAAGGCGGCACAGATCAACAGCATGAAGATCGCCGTGGGCCAGATGGCCATGCTATACAGCTGGTAAGGGAATGGGGCAAGCCAGCCGGCCGATGCCAGCATCAGCGGATTGGCCGACAGCAGGGCCAGCCCGGCCCAATTGACGAACAGCGAGTAGCCGAGGCACAGCAGCACGAGCAACATTGGGTAAAAGACAAAGCTCATGACGGTGGTGGCGATACCGCCCTCCAGCTGGCGCAGGATGGCGATATCGTGCAATTGCGCCAGCGTCAATGATGCCAGCGCCAGCAGTGCCCCGGTCACATGGGAGCCGACGCGCAATATCGCCCATGCCGGCAACAGCATCCACAGGTACGCCAGGCGGGCCCAGAGCAGTCCGCGCGCCGCCGCCGGATCCAGTTCGCGGTCGATGAACCATTGGGCGGCGCCCATCATGGCAGCCAGGATCAGTACCAACGACGTCTGGTGGCGGTACGCCTGGAATTTGCGCTGCAGGTACGCGCCGTCCAGATTCAGCGTGAGGATGTCACCGGCAGCCATCATCGGACCTCCCAATTGACCATTCAATGGGAGCTTACCGCATTTCCGCCAGATATCTGCCGCCAGCGGGCGCGCCCGCACGGCCGCTGGCGGTTTAACCGTTACCTGGCTGCCACGCGCCCAGTGCCAGCTGCACGCGCGCAAACGCGTGCAGCGCCTCGGCGCGGGCCGCCAGCGTGGCGCGCCGCGCGTTGTGCCATGCGATGGTATGTTCGAGTGCCTGCGAAAAGGGTTCCAGGCCCGCATCGGCCCGTTGCTGGCTGTGGCGCATCAACTGCTGCGCGGCGTCCTCGCCCGCCTGCGCCTTGGACAACGCCTGCCGGCTGGCCGACCATAGCCGCAGCGATGCTTCGCCTTCGTCGATGGCGGAAAGCACCGTCTGTTCAAACTGATGCCACGCGGCTCGCTGTTCGTGGCCAGCCGCTGCCGCCAGCGCAGCGTTGCGGCCCGCATCCAGCCATTCCCAGCTCAGGGCGGGACCCACGCCATAGCGTACCGCCCCGGCGCTGCCCAGCTGCCCGAACGGCGCCAGCAGGGCGGCCGACAGGTTCAGGCTCAGGCGTGGCAGGTGCGCACGCTCGGCCAGTACAGAGGAACCCATGGCGGCCCGCAACCGGGCGTCGGCTTTGGCGACGTCGGGCCGCCGCGCCAGCAAGTCGTCGGGGTAGCGCAGCGCCGCATCGTCGGGTACCGCCGGCAGGGCGCCGGCTGGCGCGGGATCGCCCACTGGCGCCATGGCAGGGACCTGGCCGGCCAGCACACTCAGCGCCCCTTCATGCAGCGCGACCTGGGCCCGCAATTGCACCAGTCCGGCCTCGGCGACAGTCGTCTCGTGGCGCGCGGCCAGCGCTGCGCGCCGGTCAGCCAGGCCGCTGTCGGCGCGCACCTGCAGCATGGCGGCGCGGCGTGCGTGCAGCGCGCTGGCCTGTTCCAGCAGCTGCAAATCCTGCTGCGCGTGGCGCCATAGCGTATAGACGCGCACCACTTCGCCCTGCAGCAGCACGGCCGCACCGTGTGCATCGGCCGCCGCCATATCGGCGTGCCGGCCGGCCACGGCGGCCGCCGTGCCGATCCGGCCAAACAGATCGGCTTCCCACGTCAGGGTCTGGCCCAGCGTGGCGGCATTGCCGGCCGGCGGGCGCGGCGCGCCCTGGCGGTAGGGATCGGTTTCCGCCAGCGCAGCGCGGCTGCGCTGGGCTTCGGCCGTCAGCGCGCCGCGCGGCATTCCGTCACGGGCGGCGGCATCGGCCATGCCGCGCGCGGCGCGTACGGCGGCCAGCGCGGCCTGCAAGCCGTGATTGTGCCGCATGGCTTGCGTCACCAGCTCATCGAGCATGGGATCGTGCAGCGATTGCCACCAGTTCACCATGGGCGCGCCGGCCGTCACGCCGGCATCGCGCGCCGCGTGGCTGGCGGCGGCCGTGGCCGGGTAGCGGTACATGGCGTCCGGCACGTTACTGGATGGCGCGACCACCGACGCGCAGCCGGCGGCCAAGACCAGCATGGTGGCCAGCGCGGCGCGGGCCAGCGGCGAGAGAGGAGAGCGTTGCATGGTTAATTCCCTTCCGGTTTGCCAAAGTTGTAAAAGCTTGCGTACAGCGCGGGGATCAAGCCCAGCGTGATCAGGGGGCCCAGCACCAGGCCGCCGATCATGACCACGGACAGGCTGTTCCAGACCGCGCCGCCAAACAGGCAGAGCGGCACCAGGCCGACGATGCACACCATGTTGGTCATGGCAATCGGGCGCAGGCGCTTGGCCGCCGCATCTTCCACGGCCTGGAACGGCGGCAAGCCCGCGCGGCGGCCTTCTTCGATCGCGTCCAGCATCAGCACGGCGTTGTTGACGATGATGCCGGCCAGTGCCAGCAGGCCCAGCGTGCCAATGAACGTCAACGTCGTGCCGGACAGTTTCAGCGCCAGGGCCGCGCCGATGGCGACGAACGGAATGCTGGCCAAAATGATCAGGCTTTTGCGCACGCTCTCGAACTGCCACACGAAAAGCAGGAACATGGCCAGCACGCAGCCCGGCAGTAATTTCACGACAGCGTCATTGGCGCTGGCGTTTTCTTCCATTTCGCCGCCCAGGCTGACGTCCACTTTACCGCCGGCACGGAGCGCATCCAGCGCAGGCCGCACCGCTTCGGCAATCGCCAGCGCCGTCATGTCCGGGTGCTTGGCCATCACGCTGACCGTGCGTTCCTGGTTGTGGCGCTTGATTACGGACGGCTGCGCCGCCATGGCGATGGTGGCCACCTGGCCCAGCGGCACGCTGCCGCTGTTGTCGGCGCGCTGGATCGGCAGCGTGCGCAATTGTTCGATGCCGGCGCGCAGCGACGGAGCGCCGCGCAGCATCACGGGCAGGATGGTATCGCCCTCGCGGTACTGGCTGATCATGGCACCGGCCAGCATCATGTCGAGGTTCTTCGCGATATCGCTGGTGCTGACGCCGGCCGCATGGGCCTTGACCTGGTCGACTTCCACGTTCAGCTGCGGGATCAGGCGTTCGCCATCGCTGCTGATGTTTTGCATGCCCGGCACCGCCTGCAGCGCCGCTTGCAGGCTGTCCGCCGCAGCGGCAAGGCTGGCGCCATCGCTGCCGGACAGGCGGAAGATGGCCTGGCCCGCATCCGACGACCCCATGGAAAAGCGCTTGGGCTCGAAGCGGATGTCGGGGAACCGTGCGGCCAGCTTGCCGCGCAATGCCATGATCGCCTTTTCATGCGTGACCCCTGGCGCCAGCTCCAGCACGGCGTAGGCGATATGGGCCGCCGGTGTTGGCGGTGTCAGGCCCAGGATAAAGCGGGGACCGCCGTCGACCAGGTAAATCGCATGGCTGGCCAGTTCGGGGAAGGCTTGATGGTCGGCCAGCGCGGCGCTGATGTCGCCGGATTGGGACAGCGTGCGGCCGGTGCTGGCATCGGGCGCCAGTTCGATCACCATTTGCAGCTGGCGCCGTTCGGAGGCGGGCATCAGCTCGGACGGCACGGTGGTAAACAGTGCACTTGCACCGGCCAGCAAGACCAGCATGGCGCCGATATACGCGGCCCTGTGCCGTAGTATCCGGCGCACCGCGCCCCGGTACCATGCCGTCAGCGACTCCACTGCGCGCGCCACGCGGCCCGATTCCGTGTGATCCATGTAATGGCGGTGGTGTTGGCGCATGAAGCGCTGGCACAGCAGCGGCGTGAAAGTCACAGCCAGCAGCAGCGACAGCAGCAGCGCAATCGCCATCACGATCCCCATGCTGCGCAGGTATTCGCCGGTTTCCGTGGTGGACAGCACCAGCGGCATGAACGTGAGGATGATGGCCAGTGACGACACCAGCAGCGGCACGAACATGGTGCGGCCGGCTTCGGCGGCTGCCTGCGCGCGGTCTTCGCCCAGCGCCAGGCGTCGTTCCATGTCTTCCGCCACGACGATGGCGTTGTCGACAAATAAGCCCAGCGCAATGATGATGGCGCCGATGGAAATGATGTGTAGCTCGATACCCAGCAATTTCATGATGGCCAGCGTCCCCAGCACGGTGGCCGGGACAATCGCGCCGACGATCAACCCCGTCCGCAGGCCCAGGAACAGCACCACGACGCTCATCACGATCGTGGTGGTTTCCAGGAACACTTGCCCCACCTGTTTCAGCTGTTTCGTGACAATATGGGCCTGGTCCGTGATCGGCAACACTTGCATGCCGGCCGGCAGCGATGCCTGCAGCTCTTGCATTTTGCCGCGCAGCTGCGCGGCAAAGCTGACCACGTTCTGGCCCGGATCCATCGAGACGGCAATCACGACGGCAGGCGTGCCGTTGACGAACGCGCCGCTCATCGGCGGGTCTTGCGCCAGGCGCTCAATGCGCGCCAAGTGGCCCAGCAGCACGGTGCCGCCTTTTGGCAGCGCGACCGGCGTGGAGCGCAGTTGGTCCGGGCTGGCGACGTTGCCGCTGACATTGAGTGCCAGTTCCGCGCCACCGACTTCGACAAAGCCGGCCGGCGTGATCACATTGCGCTTGGCGACCGCTTCCATCACGGTGGCGGGACTCACGCCCTTGGCGGCCAGCGCCGGCACATCGAGGATGATCTGCACCTGCTCATCGCGCACCCCGTGCAGCGATACTTTTTCGACGCCGGCCACTTGCAGCAGCGCGTCGCGCATGCGGCGCGCCTGTTCGCGCAACTCGCCCGCGCTGTAGCCTTTGCCGGTCAGGCCGACCGTCATCACGGCCACGCGGCCGAATTCATCGTCGACCAGCGGACCGACGGTCCCTTCCGGCAAATTGGGGCGCACGTCATTCATGCGGTTGCGCAGGCGCTGCCAGACGTTGCCAAGCTTGTCGGCCGGTACGGACGGGTGCAATTCCACGTAGCTGAAGGCAAAGCCTGGCCGTACCGTGGTTTTTACGCGTTTGACTTCGGGCAGGCCGAGGATGCTTTCTTCGACGGGGCGCGCCACCAGTTGTTCGACCCGGTCGGCGCTGGCGCCGGGTACCAGGTTCAGCACGGTCGCGGTGCGGATGGTGATCGATGGTTCTTCCGTGGAGGGGAAGTCCAGCGCCAGCCACAGGCCGGCCAGCACCAGGGCAAGCACGGCGAGGAAGGTAAAGCGCGGCCTTGCCAGCGCTGCGGCGGCCAGGTTCATTGCTGGCCTCCGCGCGGCAGGGCAAATGGCGCGACCTTGCTGCCCGGCTGGATCGACAGGGCGCCCGCCACGATCACGCGGTCACCCTGGCGCAGGCCGTCCTCGATTTCCACCGAGTCGCCATGCAGGGCGCCCAGTCGGACCGTCACCTGTTCCACCGTGTGGCCGTCGGCGCCCACGCGCAGCACGTGGCCACGGTCCTGTTGCGATTGCTGCACGGCGCGCAGTGGAATCTGCAAGGCGGCACTGGGCAGGTTGGCCGTCAGGCTGACACGCCAGGCCGAGCCCACGTCGGCGCGCTCTGGCACTGACAGGAACACGCGCCGCAATCCGCCCGCTTCCAGCCTGGATGCGACACGCAGCACCTTGCCATCGAGCCGGACATCGCCGCTGCGCAGCAGCGCGGGCTGTCCCGCCTTGGCTGGCTGGTCGCCCGGCACCAGCACCGACAATTCGCGTCCGGCGCCATCCAGCGTGAAGGCAGGCGCGCCCGGGCCCGTGCCTTGTCCCGGCTCGACGTGGCGCGCACTGACCGTGCCATCCATGGGGGCACGCAGCCTGGCCTGTTCCAGTGACCAGTCGGCCGCATCGCGCTGGGCGTGTGCGCTGCGCAGCGTGGCTTCGGCACTGCCCAGTTCGGCCTGGACCGCGTGCAGCTCGGCGGCGCTGGCGGCGCCGGATGCGCGCGCCGCCACGATACGGTCGTGGCGTTGGCGCACTTCGGCCAGTTGCGCTTCGGCGCGGGCCAGGTCGCTGCGCGCCGTGGCCGTTTGCGCCGCCACTTGCTGCGGATGCAGTGTCGCCAGCACCTGGCCCGGGCGGACATGGTCGCCGGGTTCCACCAATACCGTGGCGACCTGGCCGGCCACGGCAAAAGACAATTCGGCCCGCTGTACGGCGCGCACTTCGCCGACGAACTCCAGTTCGGCGCCGGCTTTCGGGGTGACGGTCACCACGTAGGCGGGGCGGGGCGGCTCGGCGTGGACGCCGGTGGCCGCAGGTTCGGAACAGCCGGTCAGGCTGAACAGGGGAAGCAAGGCGGGCACCAGGGCGGCGCGGATCAGGATACGCAGCGGATGCCGCGGGGAGGGACATTTTTGCACGATGAATTCTTTCTGGGTGGTGGTCGATAGTGCGGCTGGCGCGGAATTGCCGGTCAGCATGGCCGCCACTGTAAGGCGCGGGGCTGTCGGACGGGGAGGGCAATAGCGGTAAGCACGGGGACAAAATAGGACAAATGCGCTATCCAAGGGGGGCTGGAATGACCGGTACGGATGCGCCTGCGGTACAGTGTCGGGGACGGTCCTTATCAACTTTTTCCGAGGTGTTGCATGTCTCCCAACCAGCGCCGACGGCAGGACGACGTGGCGGACAAGCCGGCCGCCGTGGCCAATATCATCCCCAATATGGCGCGCGCGCTGCTGGGCTTGATCGAAGACCGGGGCTTGTCGCCGGCCCGGCTATGCCGCGGCATGGGTTTTACGTACCAGGATTTACTGCGGCACCAGGTGCTGCTGTCGTACCAGCAAACACGCGAACTGATCTTGCGGGCGCAGCGGCTGTTGCAAGACCCGGCCTTTGGCGTTGCCGTCGGCGCGCGGCAAACCCCCGTGTCATGGGGCGTGGCCGGGCTGGCGATGCTGACGTGCGAAACATTTGGCGAAGCGACGCAATATGTGGTGGCGCAGCAGGAAGCAGCGGGCGCGCTGGTGGAAAACTTCGTGGAAGTGCGCGGCAATGAACTGATGCTGGAAGTCCGGCCGCGCCGCTTTGATTTGCAGATCGAAGGGTTCCTGGCCGACGAGTCGCTGGCGGGGGCGCTGGCAATTTCCCGCTACCTGCTGGGCGCGGAACTGAGGCCGTTGCGGATCGACTTCACTCGGTCGGCGCCGGCCCATGACGAAATGTACCGGCGGTATTTCCGCTGCCCGCTCCGGTTCAATGCGGACGTCAACCGCATGGTGCTGGAATCGCACTGGCTGGACGTGCGTTTGCCGGGGTATGACCGCATCACGTGCAGCATGGTGCGGGAACAGTTGAATTCACTGCTGCACGTGCCGCCAGGACGTGACGACTTGCAGGAATCGGTTGCCAACCAGATGCGCTTCCGCACCGGACAGGCGCCCAGCCAGGTGCACATCGCGCAAGCCGTCAATGTCAGCGCGCGCTCGCTGCGGCGGCAGTTGAGCAGCCAGGGCGCCAGTTACCGGGCCTTGCGCGACGCCACGCGGTTCGAAGCGGCGCGCGATCTGCTCGCCCATTCGCAACTGTCGGTGGCGGCCATCGCCGAACGTATGGGATATGCGGACGCGCGCTCGTTCCGGCGCGCGTTCAAGCGCTGGTCGGGCGTACTGCCCAGCGACTACCGTGACAGGCTGCCTGAGGCTGAGCACTAGGCGCGGTCATTGCGGGTCGCTCCAGTTTTTGGTATACATACCAAACATTGATTCACGCCCAACTTACCGGGAGCACCATGACCGACGTTACCGTAACCCCTGTCCGCAAACGCCGCCCGAAAAGCGAAGCGATGGCGCCTGCCGCCGAGCGCAGCACGCGCGCCCAGGGCCAGCGCACCCGCACGGCGATTATCCGTGCCGCCCGCAAACTGTTGCTGGAAGGGGGCAGCCTGGAGTTTTCGCTGCGCGAAGTGGCCACCCGCGCCGGCATCAGCATCAGCAACCTGCAGTATTACTTCCCGTCGCGCCTGGCCGTGCTGCGGGCCGTGATCGAACCTGTGATCGAAGTGTATCTGCGCGACCTGGAGCGCGCGCTGGCAGGCGACACGGCGCCCCGCGACACCGTCATCGCGCTGCTGGAGCGGGGCTTGCGGGATTCCCGCAGCACGGAAACCGCCGCACTGCTGTGGCATTTCATTTCGCTGGCCGCCATCGATGACGAGTGTTCGCGGCTGCTGGATGACTGGTACGAGGCGCTGACGCGCGGCGTGGCCAAGCTGGTGCGGGCGCAGAACCCGAACATTACACAGGCCGACAGCCTGCACCGCGCCACGTTGATGATCGCCATGGTCGATGGCCTGAGCCTGCAACTGGGGGCAGGGCGCCGCAAGCGCGAATATACGCGGGGCCTGGAAACCAAATTCCTCACGATGGTCGATTGCCTGCTGCGGCTGGACGCTCCCAAAGCAGCGTAGACCGGGCAACCGTTCCATCCCAACAACGACAGGCCGCGGCCTGTCGTTTTTTTTCTCATATGTTTGTACGTTTGTCCTAAAAAGTGTTTGTACTAGTGACCTAAGTTTTGTATTATGACCTAACAATGACGCAGCTTAACCGGGACGCACTATCCGGTTGCCAACTTTGATAGGAGACCCAAAGTGATACGACTGTATAAATCCACTGCGCTGCCGCTGGCAGGCCTGACGGGCTTTGAAACGCCGCTCAGCGAAGAAGAAAATGCGATCCAGCACACGGTGCATCGCTTTGCCCGCGACGTGCTGCGCCCGGTTGGCCGCGAGCTGGACCGCATGAAGGCGGAAGACGTGATTGCCGCTGGTTCGCCGTACTGGTACGCGATGATGGAAAGCGCCAAGCTGGGCCTGGATCCGCAACTGATCGCGCAATTCCCGCCGGAAATGGCGGTGCGCATCGAATCGATCATCGGCGAAGAGTTCGGTTGGGGCGATTCCGGCCTGGGCGTTTCGCTGGGCGCCGCCACCGCGCCGCTGATGATGGCGCACGCGACAGGCAACCAGGAATTGATTGACTTGTGCACCGGCAAGATCGGCTGCTGGATGAATACGCAGCCGGACCGCGGTTCCGATGCCGCCATCTTGTACCGCCAGGAATTGGCGACCGGCGGCAAGCAGCCGGTCGGCAACATCACGGCGAAAGTCGGCGCCGATGAAATCATCATCAATGGCCAGAGTTCCGCGTGGGTGTCGAACGGTTCCGTGGCACAGGTGGCGCTGGCCTATATGGCGGCCGATTATGGCGACGGTTTTTATGGCGACGGAGAGCGCAGCCAATTCACCAACGGCATTGCGCTGATTATCCCGCTCGACTTGCCCGGCATTTCGCGCGGCAAGCCATTGGACAAGATCGGCCAGCGCGCGTTGCCGCAAGGCGAAATTTACTTTGACAACGTCAAGGTGCCGAAGCGCTTCGCGATTGCGCAAAAGGATGACTACCTGGGCAACCTGGCGTCGATGTGGTCCTACGCGGGGACGCACATGTGCCAGGTGTTCGTGGGCACGGCGCGCGCCGCGTTCGAGCTGGCGCTGGAATACACGCATGAGCGCAAACAGGGCGGCGCACTGCTGATCGACCACCAGATGACGCACTGGCGCATCGGCGACATGCTGCGCCGCCTGGAAATGGCGCGCGCCATTGCCCGCCGCAGCCTGGCGTTTGCCCGCATGTCGCCGCAAAGCCACCCATACGCGACGGCGCAGGCCAAGGTCAGCACGACGGAAGAAGCCATGAAAATCACCCACGAAGCTTTCCAGCTGATGGGTGCCAATGCCACCACCCTGGAATACCCAATTGAAAAGCTGTTCCGCGATGTGCGTTCCGCGCTGATCGAGGATGGCGAGAACTACGTGCTCACGGCGCGCCTCGGCGTGCTTGCATCGCAGCTGTATCAGAACGGCTGGACGCGCGAGTAACAGGCCAGGCCCATGCGCGCGCTGGCTGTCCAATTTGACCTTAACCTGTGGGGAATAGTGATGGAACTGCAGTACTACATGCTTTGTCTGGCAACGACCATCCTGGTGGCGATTTCCGCCACCTATGGTGTGAAGTTCCTGAAGAAGCGCAATTACCTGCTCGGCTTCGAGTGGCTGATCGTAACCTTCTCGGCAACGAATGCGCTAGTGTTCTTCCTGCTGGATATCAAGGGCGCGTACAGTATTTCGTACTTCTGCGACGCATTTTCGCGCGGCTTCGGTATTCCACTGGTGGCAGTGGCGGGATTGATGGCCGTGACGCATGCGTTCCGTCCGACCGTGCTGGCCGACTTGGCGATTTTTGCGCTGGCCGCCGCGGGCGGCGTCGTGCTGGTGGCGTGCGATGCCGTGGCGCCTGTCAAACCGTACTTCTACGTGGCCACGTGGAGCGCGTTTTCCATTTACTTCGGCTACTTTGCCAAAAGATTGCTGAGCGCCGGGCAGGGCGGTCAGGCGCTGGGCATCGTGGTCGCGCTGGTGGCCGCGCAGGCCATTGCCGTGATTTACGACTTCTTCCCGATCCCTGGTGACCACGAACACATGATGTTCTATACGCTGGCCGAACTGACGTGGGCTTACCTGTGCGCCCAGACCTATTACGCTTATTGCGCACTGGAGCGGGCGGAACAGCCAACCCTGGCTGATTATGAACGCCAGCAATTTGCCTGACCCCTAATCCAAACAAGAGAGATGACCATGACCGACAAACGCGTAGCGATTATCCCGCCAGCCACCCAGGCGATGTACGACACCTACCACTTCGCTCCCGCCACCCGGGTGGGCAATTTGATCTGGGTGTCCGGCCAGGTCGGCCTGGACGCCGACATGCGTCCCGCCGACGGCATCGAAGCGCAGGCACGCATTGCGTTCTCCGCCGTGCAAGGCCTCCTGGCGGCGGCCGGCGCCACGCTGGCCGATGTGGTGGAACTGACGACGTTCCATACGGCGCTGCAGCAGGACATCCAGACCTTTTCCAAGGTCAAGGATGAATTCTTCCCGGACCGCTACCCATCGTGGACTGCCGTGGGCTTGAGCGAACTGGCCTTGCCTGGACTTTGCGTTGAAATCCGCGCCGTGGCAGTGAGAGGCAGCGGGGCGCTCTAAGCCATTTTTTTAAACTAAAGTTTGTACGTTTGTCCTAAGTTTGGCTGTTTGACCTAAATATTGATAGTGAATCGATAAGGAGACCAAGGTGAACCTCAAGACGATGTTTTTCAGCGTATCGCTGGCGCTGGGCGGCGCGGCCGCAGTGACTGCCGCGCTGGCCGCGTCCGAGCAGGATGCGGCCCGGCTGGGCAAGGACTTGACCCCGGTGGGAGCGGAACGGGCCGGCAACAAGGACGGCACGATTCCGGCATGGACCGGCGGCGACATGAAAGCGCCGGCCGGCTGGAAGACGGGCGCGCCGCGTCCCGACCCGTATGCGAACGACAAGCGCCTGTTCGCCATCGACGCTTCCAATGTCGACCGCTACAAGGACAAGCTGGCTCCGGGCCAGCTGGAAATGATCAAGTCCATTCCCGGCTATCGCATGGATGTGTTCCAGTCGCGCCGCTCGTGCGGCTACCCCGACTTCTTCTACGAGCGCACGAAAAAGAATGCGGCCAGCGCCAGGCTGGGCGCCAACGGCAACGACATTGCCGAAGCGCTGGGCGCCGCCGTGCCATTCCCGGTGCCGCACAACGGCGCGGAAGCCGTATGGAACCACAAGCTGCACTGGCGCGGCGAAGGCTTCACCATCACCCACGCCGGGTTCATACCACCGAAGGGCAGCGACAGTATCGGCGAAGCCATCGTGCAGGAAGAATCGGAAATGTCGCCGATGTGGTCGCCATCGAACAAGGGCGTCGCGGACGCCAAGGGGATCGAATACCAATTGCTCAACGTCTTCACGGGCCCGCCATCGATCGCCGGCGACGCGACGTTGGCGCAATACAACGTGGGCAAGCCAAATGATGTGTGGCTGTATTTCTCCAGCCAGCGCCGCGTGCGCCGCGCGCCGACGTACCAGTATGACTCGCCGCAGTTGAACACGGAAAACCTGCTGGTGGTGGACCAGTACATGCAATTCAATGGTCCGCTGGACCGCTATGACTGGAAGCTGGCCGGCAAGAAGGAAATGTACGTGCCCTACAACACGTACCGCCTGAACTCCCCTGCCAACAAGGTGGACGACGTGGTCAAAGCCAAATTCTTCAGCCGCGACCATTCCCGCTATGAACTGCACCGCGTGTGGGTGGTGGAGGCGACGCTGAAGGAAGGCATGCGCCATATGTTCCCGAAACGCACGCTCTACATCGATGAAGACACGTGGATGATCCTGGTCGCCGACATGTATGACGCGCAGGGCAAGGTGTGGCGCACTGCCGAGATGGGCCCGTACATGGCGTGGGAAGTGCCGGCATGCGTGTGGGCCGCCAACGCCAGCTACGACCACGTGACGCGCCGCATGGTGCTGGACCGCGTGCTGGCCGGCCGCAAGGAACCGGACTGGCTGGCCGCCCGCGAAGGCCGCCTGAAGGAAGCCGTTTTCGAACCGGATGGCTTGCGCCGCGCCACCACACGATAAGCACACGACAACACAGGGAGAGATGGGGATGAACAAGCAAATGCGTTTTGCCCGCACCAGGATGGGCGCGGCAGTGCTGGTGGCGTTGGCCGCCATGGACGTTGGCTCGGCTCGCGCCGCGCAGTGGGGCCTCGATAATGGCTGGACCGTGAACCTGGATTCCACCGTATCGCTGGGCGTGGCGGTGCGCGCATCGAAAGCCCAATGCCGCTACCTGGGCAACGACAATGGCGGCTGCGTGGGCGATGCCGTCACGCCGCTGCAGCAAATGAATCCGGCCGCGTTTTCCATGAATATCGACACGCTGCGGCTGAACCAGGACCTGGGCGACGTGCACTATCAGCGCGGCCAGGTCGTTTCCAGCAACCTGCAATACACGGCGGATCTGTACGTCAAGGCCACCGATGGCTGGAGCGGCTTGCTGCGCGGCGTGGCCAACCACGACTTCGCGGTGGCGCACACGAAGCGCGGGGCACTGGATCCGGAGGCCAAGGACTTCGCGGTCAGCAATCCGCGCTGGCTCGATGCCTACGTGACCAAGGAATTCGAAGCGGGCGGACAGCATGGCCGCGTGCGCGTCGGCAACCAGGTATTGAGCTGGGGCGAAAACCTGTTCATCACGGGCGGCATCAATTCCATCAACCCCCTGTATGCGCCGGCCGCGCACCAGCCGGGCACGCCGCTGAAAACCTTGTTCATCCCGTCGCCGATGATTTCCGCCAGCACGTCGCTGGCGCCTGGTCTGGGCATTGAAGCGTATTACCAGTGGAAGTGGAACAGCTTTGCGTTCGATGCGCCGGGCACGTTCTTTTCCACCACCAATTTCCTCGGCAAGGGCGGGCGTGGCATTTATTTGCCGACCACCCTGCTGAATGCCGCCGTGGCACCGTATGGCATGCCGCCGTTTGCCAGCGGCACCATCGGCAATACGGCGACAGTCATTGCGGGCCCGAATCCCGCCACCGGCCTGCCATACAACCGCCGCCTGGGCTTTAACGAACTGGCTGATCCGATGGCCAATCCGGCCGGACCGCTGATTGGCGCCGGTACCGTGATTCCCCGCGGCCGCGACATCAAGCCGGACGACGGCCAGGGCGGCGTGGCGCTGCGCTACCAGTTCCCGGAATCCGGCAATGAACTGGGCCTGTACTATTTCCGCTACAGCGACAAGGTGCCGTTCGTGAGTTATCAAGTGACCGGCACTGTCACCAATCCGTTTGGCTGGCAAGCCGTGGCCGAGTACGCACGCCACCGCGACCTGTTCGGCGTGTCGTACAACTTCCAGGCCGGCGAATGGGCGATCGGCACGGAACTGTCGTTCCGCCCCAAGGATGGCGTGGCGATCGACCGTTCCGCTGTCATCGATCCGGCCAACCGCTATTACTGCAACGCGCTGTCGGACTTCACGGTGGCGCCGGTGGGTACGCATTGCCAGGGCTGGGTCGACACGCAGCACTATCAGTGGCACGTAACGGGTATCCATATCCTGTCGCAATCAGGTGCGCTGGGCGGCCTGCTGCGCGCACTGGGCGCCAGCGAAGGCACGATCACGGCGGAAAGCGCGGTGGCGTATTACCCGAAACTGCGCTTCAACACCGGGGCGCCGTATGCGGTAACGGCCGATTACCGGCAACCGACCAGGGCATCGTGGGGCGTGGTGGTGGCCGCTTCGGTCACCTATCCGAATATCTTCGGCACCCGCGCGTCGCTGTCGCCGGACCTGGCCATTTCGCAAGGCGTGTCCGGCTATTCCGCCACGGCGCTGCCGGGCTTTGTCAAAGGGGCCGGTGCTGCCGTGCTAGGCGCCACGATCGACTTTAAATCCAAGCCTGAAACCAAGCTGCGCTTCGATTTCACGAAAAACTGGGGCGGCGGCGCAAGCAACTTGATGCGCGACCGCGATTTCTTCTCCGTCAGCCTGGCTTCGTCGTTCTAATGATCTCGCACCTGATAACCCGCCTCGAAGCGCTCGTATTCGGGCGCCGCCGGGAATTCCTGATGGCGCTGGCCGCCTTCACCGCCGTGATGGGCGTGATGGCGTCCAAGCTGCACCTGGAAGCCGGCTTCGAGAAGCAAATGCCGCAAGGGCATGAATACATCAAGACGTTTGAACAGTACCGTGACCAGCTGTTCGGCGCCAACCGGCTGACCATTGCCGTGCATGCCCGCCAGGGTGAAATCTGGGACGCGCAGGCGCTGGGCCAGGTGCTGAAAGTGACGGAGGCCGTGACGTACCTGCCGGGCGTGGACCGCACCAGCGTCACGTCGCTGTGGACGCCGAACGTGTTCTTTACGGAGATCACGGAAGACGGCTTCCGCGCCGAACCGGTGGCGGGCGGCGATATCGTGCCCGAAAAACTGACGCCGGACGTCATCGCGAAAATGCGCCAGCGCACCATGGCGGGCGGCCACGTCGGCACCCTGGTGGCGCGCGACCATACCAGCGCGCTGATCACGGCCGGCTTGACGGACGTCGATCCCCGCACCGGCGAAAAGCTCGACTACATCCGCCTCAACCGCCAGCTGGAAGAAAAAGTCCGGCGCGCATTTGAAAACGACAAGGTCGAAGTGCAAATCATTGGCTTCGCCAAGCAGATCGGCGACATTGCCGACCGTTCGGATGAAGTGGCGCGCTTCTTCGTGGTGGCCTTCCTGCTGACGGCCGCCGCCGTGTACTGGTATTGCCGCTCCGTGCGTCTGACGGTGCTGCCGCTGGCCTGTTCGCTGACGTCGCTGGTGTGGCAGTTCGGGACCTTGCGCCTGCTGGGATTCGGCCTGGATCCGCTGGCCATCCTGGTGCCATTCCTTGTGTTTGCCATCGGCGTGTCGCACGGCATCCAGCAAATCAATTACATCGTGCGCGAAGTCGCCAATGGCGCCGATTCGGGCGTCGCGGCGCGGCGCAGCTTCACGGGCCTGCTGATTCCCGGTTCGCTGGCGTTGATCACGGCGCTGGTGAGTTTCATCACCTTGATCCTGATTCCGATCCCGATGATCCGCGAACTGGCCATCACGGCAGCCATCGGTGTCGGCTACAAGATCCTGACGAACCTGATGATGCTGCCGGTGGCCGCTTCCTACTTCCGCTTTACGCCGGAATTTGCCCGCGAGGCGCTGGCGCGCCGCGAAAAGCATGGCGCGTGGCTCGGCGTACTGGCGCGGATAGCGCGGCCGCGCAACGCCCTGGTGGTTACGGTGATTGGCGCGGCCGTGTTCGGCGTGGCGTACTGGCAGAGCCAGGGCCGCCACGTCGGCAGCCTGCAGGCGGGGGCGCCGGAACTGCGCGCCGAGTCGCGCTACAACCGTGACGCGGCCGGCATTGTCGAGCGCTTCGACGTGGGCCTGGACTGGTTGACGGTGGTATTCGAAGCAACGCCGAAGCGTGATGGAGACGTCTGTTCGCGTGTGGACCAGATGCTGTTCACCGATGAATTTGCGTGGCATATGAAGGGCGTGCCGGGCGTGGTGTCGGCCGATTCGCTGGCCGGGCAGCTGAAGCTGTACAACGCCGGCATGAACGAGGGCAACCCGAAGCTGGCCACAGTGACGCGCGATGCGCGTGGCCTGGGCGGGCAATTCCAGGGCGTCAACAACCGCATTGCCGGCCTGTCGTCCAACGATTGCCGGGTGCAGGGCGTCAACCTGTACTTGCCGGACCACCGCGCCACCACCATCAAGAGCGTGGTGTCGGCCGTCAAGGCATACCGCGACGACAACCACCTGGACGGCGTCGCATTGCGGCTGGCCAGCGGCAACGCCGGCGTGCAGGCCGCCACCAATGAAGTGCTGGAAGCGTCGGAAACGCCGATGATGCTATACGTGTATGCGGCCATCCTGGTGCTGGTGTTCCTGGTCTACCGCGACTGGCGGGCCATGATCGCGTGCTGCCTGCCGCTGACGGTGGCCACGTGGATCGGTTACTGGTTCATGAAAGAACTGGAAATCGGCCTGACGGTGGCGACCTTGCCTGTGATGGTGCTGGCTGTGGGCATCGGCGTCGACTACGCCTTCTACATCTACAACCGCCTGCAAGTGAACCTGGCGGGCGGACTGGAATTCACCCGCGCGCTGGAACGCGCACTGTCCGAGACCGGGTTGGCCACCGTGTTCACGGCCATCACCTTGTCCGTCGGCGTGGCCACGTGGACCTTCTCCAGCCTGAAATTCCAGGCCGATATGGGCGCGCTGCTGACCTTTATGTTCCTCGTGAACATGGTCATGGCCATTACTTTGCTACCGGCCTTTGCCGCGGTGCTGGAGTGGTGCGTGCCGCGCCGTGGTCCCGTGCACATGCCGGCAATTTTGCAGCATTGAAAGGCATTCCCATGAAACCGAGCCACTTCTTTTCAATGACATCGATCGTCCTGCATGTCGCCTGCGGGGCGACGGCAGCCGAACATCCCGGCCAGCCGGCCGGCGCGGGGCAGGCGCAGAACGCGGCGGCTGCGCGCTGGCCCGCCCTGGCGCAGGCGCAGCGCATTGCCGCCGCCAACGGCTTTGCCGGCGTGCCGCTGCTGGCCGCGGCACAGGCAGGCCAGCGGGTGGTGGCCGTGGGTGACCATGGCGCCGTGCTGTTATCCGATAACGGCGGCGCGTTCCGCCAGGCCCGCTCTGTCCCGGTGCGCGCGATGCTGACGTCCGTGCAACTGGTCGATGCGAAGCGCGGCTATGCGGCGGGCCATGACGGTGTCGTGCTGGGGACGCAGGATGGCGGCGATACGTGGACCATGCTGCGCGCCACGCCCGGCGAGGAACAGCCGATTCTCGCGCTGTACTTCACGACGCCGGAACACGGCATCGCCGTCGGCCTGTATGGATGGGCCATCGAAACGCGCGATGGCGGCCGCACCTGGGCGCCGCTGACCGTGGCATCCGGCGAAGAAGCCGACCGCCATTTACTGCACGTCTTTGCGTCGCCGCGCGGCACGCTGTTCATCGCCGGCGAGGCGGGCACGCTGTTCCGCTCGGCCGATGGCGGCAAGTCGTGGCACGCGCTCTCCACCGGCAACAAGGGGTCGCTGTGGCATGGCCGCGCACTGGCCGACGGCACGCTGCTGGTGTGCGGCATGCGCGGCCACCTGTACCGCAGCCACGACGATGGCTTGACGTGGCAGGCGGTGGCGTCGAACACCACGCAATCGCTGACGGGCATCGCGGAACTGGCCGATGGCAGCGTGGCCGTGGTGGGGATGGCTGGCACCGTGCTGCGCAGCGCGGATGGCGGCAAGAGTTTTGCGCTGGCCGAGCGGGCGGGGCGTGAACCGCTGACAGCGGTGGTGGCCGATGGCAAGCGGGCGCTGTTGATGTCGATGGATGGACCGCTGGCCGATGGGCGGTGAGGAGTTGGAAATGAACAAGCGAACTGTAACAACGAACGGCCGCCGGGGCTTCCTCGGCATGGCGGCAGCGGCATCGGCCGCGGCGGCCGCCGGCGCCATGCCGGCAACCGTGCAAGCTGCCGCCAGGACGCCGGCCCATGACGTGCTCGACGTCGTCATCATCGGCGCCGGCCTGGCCGGCCTTACGGCCGGGCGCGACCTGCGGCGCGCCGGCTGCGAATCCTTCGCCGTGCTGGAAGCGCGCGACCGCGTCGGTGGCCGCACGTTGAACCATGACCTGGGCAATGGCTATTTTTCCGAAGCGGGTGGCCAGTGGATCGGCCCCGGCCAGACCGCCATTGTCGACCTGTGCCGCGAACTGGGCGTGGGCACGTTCCCGACATATTGGCAAGGCAAGACCACGATGCTGGCCGGCAGCGCCCGCGCGACGCAGGAAAGCGATGGCGGGTTCGGCACCGACCCGGCATTGCGCCATGAACTGGAACAGATGGCCAGGCTGGTGCCATGCGGGGCGCCCTGGACGTCGCCGCGTGCGGCAGAGTGGGATGCGCTGTCGCTGGCCGACTGGCTGGCTACCAAGAACCTGTCGCCGGCCGATCAGATGAGCTGGGTGATCGGCGCGACGTTGACGGCCGGGGCGCCGCCGCAAAAACTGTCGCTGCTGCATTACCTGGGCTTGATCAATTCCGCCGGCTGCAGCTATGAACGTTTGGAAGCGATCAAAGGCGGGGCGCAAGAAACCCGTATTGCCGGCGGCGCACAGGCGCTGTCGGTCAAGATGGCCGAGGATCTCAAAGGCAAGATCAGGCTGTCGTCGCCGGTGCAGCGCATTGAAAACTGGCAAAACGGTCCCGCCGCCATCCATACGCCGCACGGCGTGATCCGTGCCCGCAGCGTCATTGTCGCGCTGTCGCCGGCGCTGTGCCACCGCATCGCATTTGACCCGCCGTTGCCGGAAAAGCGCCGCGAAATGCAGCGCCGCTGGCCCGCGTTTGCCCCGATGCGCAAGACGGCGCACGTGTACAAGAAGGCCTTCTGGCGCGACAAGGGCTACAACGGCTGGATCGTGCAAGCCAAGGGCCCTGTCATCTGGGCATACGACAACTCGCCGGAAGATGTGTCGTTTGGCGTCATCAATGCCTTCGTCAACAGTGGCGTGCTGCCGTCCGATCCCAAGGCGGCGGAACAGGAACTGTCGCGCATCTATACGCAAGCGTTTGGCGAAGAAGCGCTGCATCCGATTGCCTACCACGACCACGACTGGGGCAAGGCCGACAAATGGTCGCTGACCTGCACGTCGCCAATTCCGCCGGGCTTCCTCACGCATTACGGCGACGCGCTGCATCCGCCGGTGGGCCGCCTGATCTGGTCCGGCACGGAAACAGCCGATATCTGGGCCACGGCCATGGATGGCGCAGTGCGTTCCGGCCACAAGGCCGCGCTGCAAGCGTTGCAGGCGCTGGCCCCGGCGGCAGGGAGGATGAAATGAACCGGACGATCCAAACGCGCAGCCGCCCGGGCCTGGCCCGGCGCGTGCTGGCCATCGCGTGCTGGCTGTCGCTGGCCGGCGGCGCCGTGGCGGGGATCACATACGGTCCCGAACTCTATGGCCTGGTCGAACTGGGCAAGCAGATCGACGCGATCGCGCTGGAAGATGCGGGCAAAGCCGGCCCATGGCCGCGCGCCGCCGACGCGTGCGTGGCCTGCCACGGTTTCGACGGCAATGCCCGGGCGCAAACGTATCCGCGCCTGGCGGGCCAGCCGGAGGCTTATTTGAAAAAGCAATTGCTGGCTTTTGCCAGCAGCGAGCGCGGCGATCCCATCATGACGCCGCTGGCGCTGTCGATGCCGGAAAAGGAACTGGCCGCGTATGCCGCCCATTTCGCCCGCATGCAACCGGTGGCCAATGCCACGTTCAAGGGCGACCCTGCGGCAGTGGGCCGTGGCGCCGCGCTGGCCGCCACGCACAACTGTGCATCGTGCCATGGCGCGCAGTTGCAGGGGCAGGGCGAATTTCCCCGCCTGGCCGGACAGGGCGCCGATTACCTGCGCGACCAGCTGGCGCATTTCAAGGATGGCACGCGGCATGACGCCGTCATGCGCGCCGTTGCCAATGCGCTGGCGCCGCAAGACATCGACGACCTGGCGCACTACCTGGCCAGCCGCTGACCATCCGGAGATTTCTCATGACCCACCTTAACGAAAGCAATGCAATGGAAGACCCTGCAGAAAAAACCGATACCGCACCGGAAGCGTCAGCCTTGACACGGCGTGGTTTCCTCGGGATGGCGGCTGCCGCCGCAGCGGGCATGACTGCCACGGTAACGGCGGTACATGCGGCACAGGCCCCAGTCACACCAGCGGCAAGCGGCGTGTTGGATGTGGTGATTATCGGCGGCGGCCTGGCCGGACTGACGGCGGCGCGTGATTTGAAGCGGGCAGGCTGCGAGGCCTTTGTCTTGCTGGAAGCGCGCGACCGCGTGGGCGGCCGCACGTTGAACCACGACCTGGGCAAAGGCTATTTCACGGAGGCGGGCGGCCAGTGGATCGGTCCCGGCCAGACCGCCATTGCGGACCTGTGCCGCGAACTGGGCGTTGGCACGTTTCCCAGCTTGTGGCAAGGGAAAGCCACGATGGTGACGGGCAAGGCGCATGCGGCGGTGGAACTGGGCGGCGGCTTCGAGACGGACCGCAAGCTGACGCGCGAACTGGAAGAAATGGCGAAGCTGGTGCCGTCCGGCGCGCCGTGGAAATCGCCGCGGGCGGCGGAATTCGATGCGATCACGATCGGCGAATGGCTGGCGAAGAAGAATATCGCGCCGGGCGACCAGATCGGCTGGTCCACGGGCATCACGCTGTCCGGCGGCGCGGCGCCGGCACGCGTGTCGCTGCTGCACTGGCTGTCGATGGTCAATTCAGCGGACTGCATTTATGACCGGCTGGAAGCCGTCAAGGATGGCGCACAGGAGACCCGCATTTCAGGCGGCTCGCAAATCCTGTCGATCAAGATGGCGGAAGAATTGAAAGACAAGGTCAGGCTGTCGTCGCCCGTGCTACGGATCGAAAACTGGCAGAACGGAGAAATGCGTGGGCCGGTTGTCATCCATACGCCAAACGGCGTGCTGCGCGCCCGCAGCGTGATCGTCGCGCTGTCGCCGCCACTGTGCAACCAGATCGCGTTCGATCCGCCGCTGCCGGCGGCCCGCGCGGAAATGCAGCGCCGCTGGCCCGCCTTTGCACCGGCCCGCAAGACGGCGCACGTATACAAGAAGGCGTTCTGGCGCGACAAGGGCTTGAATGGCTGGATCTTCCAGCCCAAGGGCCCGGTGCTGTGGGCTTATGACAACTCGCCGCAAGACGCGTCGTTTGGCGTCATCAACGCTTTCGTCAACAACAGCATGCTGCCGGCCGACCCCAAGGCGGCCGAGCAGGAACTGTCGCGCATCTATGCGCAAGCCTTTGGCGATGAAGCGCTGCATCCCGTTGCGTATCACGACCATGACTGGGGCAAGGCCGACCGCTGGACGCTGACGTGCGTGTCGCCGATGCCGCGCGGCTTCCTGACCAGGTATGGCGAAGCGCTGCATCCCCCCGCCGGGCGCCTGATCTGGTCCGGCACGGAAACCGCGGACATCTGGGCCGGTTACATGGATGGCGCGGTGCGCTCGGGCCACAAGGCGGCGCTGACGGCGCTGCAATCCGTCAATGGAAGGAAAGCGTGATGGAAACCGTAAAGAAACCGCGCAGCGCCGCCGGCTGGGCGTTGATCACCGTGGGCTGGCTGGCGCTGGTCGCGGTGCTGGTGGCCGGCATCGTGTTCGGGCCGAATGTGCTCGGCCTGGTGGAGGCGGGGCAGGACGTGGAGCGGATCGCGCAGGAAGATGCGCGCAATGGCGGACCCTGGCCCCGCGCCACCGACACGTGCCAGGCGTGCCACGGATTCGAAGGCAATGCGCGCGCATCGAACTATCCGCGCCTGGCCGGACAGCAGCAAGCCTATATCGCCAAGCAGTTGCGCGACTTCGCCAGCGGCGCGCGTACCGACCCGACCATGACGCCGATGGCGCTCAGCATGGATGACGCGGAACTGAACGCGATGGCGGCGCACTTCGCGAAGATGCAGCCGGTCGCCAACGATACGTTCAAAGCCGATCCGGCGGCGGCCACCCGCGGCGAAGCGCTGGCGAAGTCGGCCAACTGCGCGTCGTGCCATGGCCAGCAATTCGAAGGCAAGGGTGAATTCCCCCGCCTGACGGGCCAGAACGCGGGCTACCTGCGCGACCAGCTGGCGGCCTTCAAGGGTGGCAAACGCAAGGATCCCGTGATGGCAGCCATTGTGGCGCCGCTGGCGGAACAGCAGATCGACGATCTGGCGCAATACCTGGCCGGCCGCTAAGGCCGGGCTCGCAATACGGCACGGGTGGACGCCGCATCTGTCAGAAGAAAGTCCACCCTCCATAACTTTTACAAGCAACGCTTCTATTTTCAAGGAGAACAATCATGGCTAAGCATCCTGTCGTAGTGTATGGCGCAAGCGGTTATACCGGCATGCTGATCATGGACTGGCTGATCGACCAGGGCATCCCATTCACCGCAGTCGGCCGCAATGCGGGCCGTATCAGGGAAATGATGGCGCAGCGCGTCGTGCGCCTGGAATCGGCGGAATATGAAATCGTCGAAGCGGACCACAATGTCGATTCGCTGGTCAAAGCCTTCAAGGGCGCGAAAGTGGTGTGCGCCACCGTCGGCCCGTTCGTCCATTCCGGCCTGGTGACGGTGGAAGCCGCCGTGAAAGCCGGCTGCCATTACCTCGACACGACCGGTGAACAGGCATTCATCCGCCAGGCGCGCGACCTGTTCGACGAACAATACCGCCAGGCGGGGCTGCTGTTGTCGCCATCGAACGCCTACATGTACACCTTTGCGGAAATCGCCGCCGAACTGGCGCTGGAAACCCCGGGCGTGGACGTGCTGGAAACCGCGACCTTGTGCCGCGGGCCGCGCGGCGGCGCAGGCATCAGCGTTGGTTCGACGGCCACGATTTTCGAAGGCTACCGCCACGAATCCTGCTACCTGTGGGAAAAGAAGCTGGTGCCGCACGCAGCCGACGCCAGCTTCAGCATCGTCGACCCGGCCTTCATGCAGCCTGTCTTCACGTTGCCTTGGGGCGGCACGTCGCTGCCCGTGTATTTCGAACGCGACCCGCGCGTGCGCAGTTGCGTGTCCAGCGTCGGGTTCTATGACAATAATGCGATGCGCATGGTGCACTCGCTGGGCCAGAAATGGGAAGCCGAGTACAAGCACCTGTCGCCGGAACAGCAGGACGCCGTGCTGAAAAATATCGTGGATTCCACGACGCCATCCATGCCGCCACGCGAGCGCACCACGGTGCAGCGCACGGTGGACTTCGCGATCGGCCGTGGCCAGCTGGCGTCCGTGCGCGCCACCGTGCATGGCACGACCCCATACATTTCCACCGGCGCCATTCATGCGGCCGGCGTCATGAAGCTGCTCGACAACGACACGGCCAAAGTCGGCTTCGCATCCGGCTCGAAAGCATTCGGGCACCGCTACCTGCTGGGCTTCCTGGAACAACGCGGCCTGGCGCGCGCCACCGTGACGCAGCTGTAACGGGGATCATCATGGCTATCATCGATTTCTTCGACCGTGGCTGGCGCGGCAACCCGGATGGCATCGCATACATCCAGGACGAGCGCGAATACACGTTCCGCGAAGTGCGCGAACTGTCATGCCGCGTTGCCAACGCGCTGGCCGAAAGCGGCTTTGGCCGCCAGGCGATTGGCGCCGTGTGGTCGGATAACGACGTCACCGGGTGGACGTGCTTGCTGGGCCTGTGGCGCGCCGGCATGACCGGCATCCCCGTCAATGGCCGCAACGCGCCGTCGGAAAACCAGTACGCGCTGGACTTCTTCGATTGCGAAGTGCTGTTCTTCCAGCAGCGTTTTGCGGAAACGCTGGAAGCGCTGCGCCCGCAATTGCCGAAAGTCCGGCTGTGGGTGTGCACCGATGGTGAATTGCCCTGGGCAATCTCGCTGCAGCGCTGGTGCGGCAACCAATCAGCCGACGCGCCGCAGGTCGAGTATGGCATGGATGACGTGGTGACCTTGTCCGCGACGGGTGGCACCACGGGCCTGCCGAAGGGTGTCATGAATACGCACCGCTCGATCCAGACGTACCTGGCGCAATTCATGATGGCGCACCCGTACCAGGGCGCGCGTCCCGTGAACCTGGCGGCGGCGCCAATGACGCACACCGCGGGGCTGATGTCGCTGCCGTGCACGTCGCTGGGCGGCACCGTGGTGGTGGTCACCAGGCCGGAACCCGCCACCGTGTTTGGCGCCATCATGAAGTACAAGGTGACCGAACTGTTCCTGCCACCGACCGTGATCTACCGCCTGCTCGACATTCCCGGCGTTGAAAAGCTGAACCTGTCGTCGCTCAAGTACTTCCTGTATGGCGCGGCGCCGATGTCGGTGGAAAAGCTCAAGCGCGCCATCGAAGTATTCGGCCCGGTGATGGCTGGCGGTTATGGCCAGACCGAGGCGCCGGCATCGATTTCGTACCTGCCGCCAGCCGACCATTTCATTGATGGAAAACTGGCGTCCGACGAGCGCCTGTCGTCGGTGGGCCGTCCGAATCCGCTGATCCGTGTCGAGATCATGGACGACCGCAACCAAGTGCTGCCGCAGGGGGCGACGGGCGAAATCTGCGTGCGCGGCGACCTCGTGATGAAAGGCTATTACAAGGCGCCCGACAAGACCGCGGAAACCATCATCGATGGCTGGCTGCATACCGGCGACGTTGGCCATCTCGATGCGGAAGGCTTCCTGCACATCACGGACCGCAAGAAAGACATGATCATCAGCGGCGGCTTCAATGTCTATCCCAGCGAAGTCGAACAGGTGATCTGGTCCCATCCAGCCGTGCAGGATTGCGCCGTGATCGGCGTGCCCGACGACAAGTGGGGCGAGGCCGTGAAGGCCGTGGTGGAGCTCAATGCGGGACAAAGCGTCAGCGCGGAAGACGTCATCGCGCTGTGCAAGGAAAAGTTGGGCTCGGTCAAGGCGCCGAAAAGTGTGGACTTCGTGCCCGCGCTGCCGCGCAGCCCGGTTGGCAAAGTGTTGAAGAAAGACTTGCGCGAGCAGTACTGGAAGGGCGTGCAACGCAGGATTTAAGCAACCCCTGAAACATGGCCGGCCGGGCGCCGGCCATGGATGGACTTCATTATGGAATGCATATCATGAGCAATATCTACATCGCCGGCATCGCCATGACGGTGTTTGGCCGCCATCCCGGACGCAGCGTTGACGACCTGGCGGGCGAAGCCCTGCGCGGTGCGCTGAATGACGCCGGCTGCACGGCCGGCGACCTTGGCGTCGCCTATTACTCCGGCATCACCAATGGCGCGCTGCAGGGCCAATTGTCGATCCCGGGCCAGGTGGTGCTGAGCAAGATCGGCGTCCAGGGCATCCCCATTTTCAATGTGGAAAACGCGTGCGCCTCCGGCAGCACGGCTGTGCACCTGGCCGTGCAAAGCCTGAAGGCGGGCAGTTGCGACGTGGCGCTGGCATTGGGCGCCGAGAAAATGGTGGTGGCCGACAAGGCAAAATCGTTCGCGCTGTTCGAAGCTGGCTGGGACGTGTCGCGCGTCGAGGAGAACTTCAAGATCCTGGCGCGCATGGGCGAAGGCATTACACCGCCGCCCGGCTCGGAGTCGGACAAGCCGTTCAGCCGTTTCATGAAAATTTATGCGGGGCTGTGCCGCCACCATATGAGCCAGTATGGCACCACGCAGCGCCAGATCGCGGCCGTGTCGGCCAAGAACCACCAGCATTCCGTGCACAACCCGTATTCGCAATTCCGCCAGCCGTTCACGATCCAGGAAGTGCTGGCGGCGCCGCCCATCACCTACCCGATCACACTGCCGATGTGCGCTCCGATCTCGGACGGCGCCGCTGCCGCCATCCTGTGCACGGAAGAAGGCTTGCGCCGCATCGGCGCGGACCGCAAACGCTGCGTCAAGGTGGCCGCCAGCGTGATCCGCAGCTTCACGCACCGCCGCATCGATGAACCGCTGAAAAACATCGGCCGCTTGGCCGCCATCGAAGCCTACGACCAGGCCGGCCTGTCGCCGGTCGACATGGACGTGGCGGAAGTGCATGACGCGTCGGCCATGGGTGAAATCATCCAGGCGGAAAACCTCGGCTTCGTGGGACTCGGCGACGGCGGCGTGGCCGCCGAACGTGGCGACTTCACGATCGGCGGGCGCATTCCCATCAATCCATCCGGCGGGCTGGAATCGAAAGGCCATCCGCTGGGCGCCACGGGCATAGGCCAGCTGTATGAACTGGTGACGCAATTGCGCGGCGAAGCGGGACCGCGCCAGGTGGAAAACGCGCGCCATGCCATCCAGGAAAACGGCGGTGGCTTGCTGGGCGTGGAAGAGGGTGCGCTGGCGATCCACATCCTCAGCAAACCTTAACGAATGAATGGAGGCGAACATGGCCACGAATAACTTGACCACTGAAGCATTCCGCACGATCGGTGGCTGGCTGGAGCGTCCAGCCGACCCGCAGCCGCAATTGACGGGCAACGTCAACGCCGATGCCATCATCGTTGGCGGCGGTTTTGCGGGCTTGAATACCGCGCTGGAATTGAGGGCGCGCGGCGCCAGCGTGGTGCTGCTGGAGCGGGATTTCGCGGGATTCGGCGCCAGCGGCCGCAATGCGGGCTACCTCGGCGGTGGACTGGGGCTGGAATACGACATGTTCGCCAAGCGCGTCGGCCACGAACAGGCTACGAAAATCGTCGGCTTTTATGAAGCCGGCGTGCCGTACGTGGAGGCGCGTCTGGCCGCCAGCGGCATAGCCTGCGACTACATCCAGTCAGGCATCGTCCGCGCCGCCGTACACGCATCGCAAGAAGGCAAATTGCGCAAGGATATGGCGACCGGCATGTCGCTGGGCGCGCCGCTGCAATTTCTCGACCATGCAGCCATGCGGGCAAGGGGCATTCCGGCGGCATTTCTGTGCGGCGTCTACGCTGCTGGCGGCGGCACCCTGGATCCCGGTAAATATGTGCTGGGCTTGCGGCGCGCGGCGCTCCAGGCCGGTGTCAGGATATTCGAAAACTCGGGCTTGCAGGCGTACCACGAAGGCAAGGTGATCACCGCGCATACGGCGGGTGGCAAGGCGACCGCGCCCTACATGGTGTTGGCCACGAACGCCTATACGCCGCAACTGGGCTTGCTTGGCAATAAGGTGACGCCGCTGCGGGTGTCGGCAATTGAAACGGAACCACTGCGGGCCAAACAACTGGCGGCGCTGGGCTGGCACGGACGGGAAGGCATCATGACCCCGCACTGGACCATGGAAAGCTTCCGCCTGACGGCGCGCAATACCATCGTTGCCACCACCAAGCAGCTCAACTACGTCTATGGCGGGGGCACGCCGAATGTGCCGGACAATGACGCTTATGCGGCACTGGCATCGGGCTTGCGCGACCGTTTCCCGATGCTGCAAGACCTGGGCATCCGCGCTTGCTGGAGCGGCTACGTCAGCCTTGCGTACGACGCCTTGCCCGTCGTGGGCGAGACGGGCACGCACGGTAATGTGCTGTATTCGGCAGGCTGTTCCGGCCATGGCGTGGCCACCCAGTCGCTGATGGGCCTGCTGCTGGCGGAACGGGTGATGGGTAATGAACACCCGCTGCTGGCAGCGCTGCGCCACAAGACGCCGTCGGTCTTGCCAGAGCCGCTGCAATGGTGTGCCGTCAAGTCGGCACTGCGTATCACGGGCCTGCTGGACGCCATCACCAACCACAGGGCGCGCGGGGCTGCCACGCAGGGAGTGGCGCCATGATGTTTGCATTGAAGGTGCTGTGCCTGCTGTTGTACGTGCTGGGATTGGCCGACTGGCTGGGCGTGTGGCCGCATGGCGCCGCCGCCGTGGCTGCCGCATTGGTGCTGGCTGCCCACGCGGCGGAAGCGGTGCTGGCGCTCCGCTATGTGCGGCTGTACCAGGGACCGCTGTTTGTCAGCCTGTTGCTGACCGTGCTGTTCGGACTATTGCACGTCATGCCGCTGGCGAGGCAGGCACGGCCTGCGGGATCAGCGGGCATGCCGGCGGCACCCCGCCCGTCGCGGCAAGACTTGAAAACCGCCGCGGCACGCGATTAACCGTTGTCTCCTCCATCCGATCCGGATGGATTTTGCCCGGCGGCCACGGGGCTGCCGGGTTTTTTTTCAGGGAGCGTGTGATGAGATTCGCCAACATGAAGTTCAATCAATTCAAGATCGGTATCCGGCTTACCCTTGGCTTTGGCCTGTCGATAGTCGTGATGGCCATGGTGATCCTGTACGGCGCCATTTGCCTGGGCAGCGTCAAGCAGCGTATCGACGTGCTGGCCAATGAGCGTTATCCGCAAACGGCGCTGGCCAACAGTGTGAAGTCCGATTTATCCGACACGGTGCAAGGCATGCGCGATATGTTGCTGGTCGCCGACGCGGAAGAAGCCAGGAGCCGGGCTGAAGATATCGACCAGGGGATGGAGTATGCCGGCAAGAGCCTGGCCGAGATGAGTCAAAAGCCCCTGTTGTCGTCCAGGGATGAAGAACTGAGGAAAAGTGTGGCTGCCGCTTATGATGATTTTAAGGCGGAACTGGACGCTTTCAAGAAATTGGCGCTGGCCGGTGAGCGCGACATGGCACGCGATGCCCTGTACACGCGTGTGCAAACGGCGCAACTGGCGTTATTTCAGGCGTTGAACAATGTGATCGGGTTCCACGGCGACGCCATGGCGGCCAGCAGCCAGGCCGCCATCGCCGATGCCGTGCGCGCGGTGGCCGTGATGGTGGCGTTGGCTGCCGGAGCCTGCGCGCTGGCGGTGGTGATTGGCGTGCTGGTCACGCGCAGTATCGTCCGTCCCATGGGACAGGCGGTGGTGCTGGCGTCGCGCGTGGCACAGGGCGACTTGACAGCAACTGTTGCAACACAGGATGCCGGCAGCGACGAGACGGGTGTATTGATGCAATCGTTGCAAGTCATGAATGCAGGACTGGCGGAGATCGTCACGGAAGTGCGGCGCGGCACGGAAACCATCGGCATTGCGTCCAGGGAAATCGCCCAGGGCAATATGGACCTTGCGGCGCGCACAGAGCAGCAGGCCGCGTCGGTCGAACGCGTCACGGCAGCGATGGACGGGTTAAGCGTCACTGTCCGCCATAACGCTGACAACGCGCAGCAAGCCAGCGAGCTGGCGGTCGGTGCGTCGGCCGTGGCGCAGCAGGGCGGTGCCGTGGTGGAGCAGGTGGTGGCAACGATGCAAGCCATCGATGAATCCGCGCGCAAGATCGTCGACATCATTGCCGTGATCGATGGCATCGCATTCCAGACGAATATCCTGGCGCTGAACGCGGCGGTCGAGGCGGCACGTGCCGGTGAACAGGGCCGGGGTTTTGCCGTGGTGGCGGCGGAAGTGCGCAATCTGGCGCAGCGCAGCGCCGGCGCGGCGAAGGAAATCAAGGCGCTGATTGGCGATTCGGTCGAGCGGGTCAAAGCGGGCAACAAGCTGGCGGATGCTGCGGGCCGCACCATGGCGGACGTGGTGGCCAGTGTGGGCCGCGTGACGGCGCTGGTGGCGGACATTTCCGCTGCCAGCAGCGTGCAAAGCGACGGCATCGCGCAAGTGAGCCAGGCATTCGTGCACATCGACCACGCGACGGCGCAAAATGCCGCGCTGGTGGAGCAGGCCGCCGCCGCGGCCGAACGCATGCGCGACGAGGCGGCGGCGCTGGCGCACGCTGTGGGCATTTTCAAGCTGCAGGCGGCACCCGCTTCCGGCAGCTTGGTGATGGTGGAGGCGCCGGACATGCAGGTCGGAACACCGCCGCTGTCGTTGTCCTCCACGGAAGGCTGTTTGCGGTAGGGGAGGGCCATCAGGGGGCGACGCTGGCTTTGCTGGTAGACGCTTTGCCTGGTGCGACCTTGTTTGATCTGGGCGGATTGCAAAATGAACTGAATCTTTTTTGACATCAACCTCGACGTTGGATGGGATACCGTGCAGCTGGCGTTTCCAGACCTGTTAAGGCAACTGTCGGTTTTATGGCAGGCTGCTGGTCAGGGCGGTGGAATAATGCTTGAAAGAAGCTGTGAATCCGGTTCAGGCGGTGAATTGGGCGGTTAATTCGTAAGTCATTGATTTATAATGGGTGTAAGCGGCCTGCAAAGCCGTCTAGACGGGTTCGACTCCCGTCCTCGCCTCCAGAATATCAAGGGTTTGCTGCCATGCGAAGGCAAATCTGGTGAGGAAAGATCGCCGCTTAGTCGGCGATTTTTTTGTCTATATTTCTTTCTGTCGCGATCTATCTCCTTATGGCGCTTGCGCGCTGCTGATAAACCATCATCGTCCGCGTTCTTCGCGATGTGAAATGCCGGTATGCTTTTGCGGTGAACAAGTTGGATTGACCGTTCAATCAGTCAAGTAGGAGGAGGTTGTGATGCAGCGCGATATAGCCGTTTTCAGCATGTTAGCCGCCCCAAAACACTGTTAACCGCTCGTGCGACGGCCAAATTGCCGCCGGCAGGCCGTTGCAAGCGCATCAGGCCAGCAGCCGGTAAGGAGGCGGCGAAGCGGCAATTGTCGTTTGCCGCAGCTTGAACCAGCCGCGTCTCAATGTGTGGAGACGGTCGTCCATCGAATTTTCTTTTCCTGCGTGAAGGATCGCCACGTGGCCATAGTCATGCACATCGGACCGCGTCACGTGGATATCTGTTCATGACGATATCACCGACATTGTCCAGCGCCCGGAACCCCATGGCCTCCCGGGTCTCAATCGTTGCGGTTCCCATATGCGGTGTCATGAAGACGTTGGGCAAATCCCTGAACCGTAAATCATATTCCGGCTCTGACTTGAATACGTCCAGGCCCGCCGCACCCAGTTGGCCACTGTCCAGCGCTGCAAGCAGGTCGTCTTCGTTGACCAATGTCCCCCGGGCGGTGTTGACCAGCACTGCACCGCGCGGCAGCAGTGTCAGCATTGCTGCATCGATACAGCCGCCGCCACCGCCAGGCGCATGCAGCGACAGGATCTGGCAATGTGGCAGCATGGCGCGGACATCACTAAAGTAGGTGGCTCCTTGCTCAAACGCCGGCGCCAGCCGCCGCCGGTTGTGGTACACCACCCCGACACCAAATCCGCGTGCCCGCTTCGCCACAGCCTGGCCGATACGGCCCATGCCGATAATGCCCAACGTTTTGCCGTGGAAATCCTGGCCGAGCATATCGCCCAGTCCGAACCGCTCGCGCCACCCGCGTTCCATGATCGATGCATACTCGCGTCCGCGCCGCAGGGCGCCCAGCATCAGGAATAGCGCGAGGTCGGCCGTGGCTTCGGTCACGACGTCCGGCGTATTGCTGACATGGATGCCACAGGCGCTGGCCGCTGCGACGTCGATATGGTCGTATCCGACGCTGCAGGTAGCAATCAGTTTGACCTGCGGGGGCAGCGCGGCGATGGCCGTGGAGTCAAAGCGGATGCGGCTGGAGATTAGCACCGCCAGCGCCGAAGGCATGCGGCGTAGCGCTTCGATGGTCTCGGCGGTTGTCAATTGGCGCGCCTGCGACGTCACTGCATTGAACTGAGCAACCGCGCGGTCAGCGATAGTTGGCAACATTGGGGTGGCACACAACAAACGTGCAATCATGCGCAAGTCCTCGTCTGAATCTTAAAAAACATACGGCGTCGACCAGGCTGGCAGTGTCTCCGCGCATGCACTGCGTACCGTTGGCTGCCTGCTCCACCAGTGCTGCATTGCGTTGGGTGAGGTCGTCGAGTTGTGCAATGGCCTGGTTTACCTGCGAGATGCCCAAACTTTGTTCCCGGCTGGATTCCGCAGGTTGAACAGCGTACCCGCCGCGTCCACTTCGCCGGTGTCGATCCGGTAGGCAAGACCGGCATCGGCAATGCCATAGATGACCACGCTACTTTGCGCATAGGCGGCTGGTAAGCGGAGCATCGCTAATGCAGGGGGAACCACCATTTATTCCTATTGTCTCCGTGTCGGGGCTGCGCCCAATAGTTGTTAGTGAAAAGTGAAGCTGGATGCCTCCGCTCCCGGCGGGCGGCGGGCGGCGGGCCGGGTCAGTCAGGCTGTTGCCGGGAAATTCATGGATTGGGTGACGATGCGGGAGTCAGGCCTGCTGTGGCTGGCCGTTCATCGTCGCACCCACCAGGACGGCGGTGACGTTGACGATGCGCCGCACGGTGGCCGAGGGCGTCAATACGTGCACCGGCTTGTCCGCGCCCAGCAGCAGGGGACCGATCGCCACGTTGTTGCCCGCCGCCACCTTCAACAGGTTGTAGGCAATGTTGGCCGAATCGATGTCCGGCATGATCAACAGATTGGCCTCACCCTCCAGGTTCGAATCGGGCAGGATCTTGCGCCGCAATGCAGCGTCCAGCGCCACGTCGCCATGCATTTCCCCATCGATTTCCAGGTCCGGTGCGTGGTGGCGCAAGATGTCCAGCACCTGGCGCATCTTGCGCGCCGACGGCGCGTCGCTGCTGCCAAAGTTCGAGTGCGACAGCAAGGCCACCTTGGGAACGATGCCAAAGCTGCGCACTTGCGCTGCTGCCAGCATGGTGATTTCCGCCAGTTCCGCCGCGTCCGGATTGGCATTCACATGGGTATCCGCAATAAACAGTTGGCGCCCGGGCAGGATCAGTGCGTTCATGGCCGCGTAGACATTGCAGCCTTCTTTCTTGCCGATCACCTGGTCGATAAATTCCAGATGGCGGTGCGTGCTGCTGATCGTACCGCAGACCATGCCATCGGCCTCACCTTTGCGCACCATCATGGCGCCGATTAACGTGGTACGGCGGCGCATTTCCAGCTTGGCCATTTGTGCGCTGACGCCGTTCCTGGACATCAATTCGTGATAGGCGCTCCAATATTCGCGGTAGCGCCAGTCATGGTCCGTATCGATCACTGTATAGTCTCGGTCGTGTTCCAGCCGCAGTCCGAGCTTGGCAATACGTTGCGTAATCACGGCTGGGCGACCAACCAGGATAGGGCGGGCAATCCGTTCGTCGGCCACGATCTGCACGGCCCTTAAGACGCGCTCTTCCTCGCCTTCTGCAAACACGACGCGCTTATGCTGCGGGCTGGCATCGCGTGCTGCCTGGAATAGCGGGCGCATCATACTGCTGCTGTGATACACGAATTGCTGCAAGTGATGGGCGTAGGCTTCCAGGTCGTCAATCGGACGCGTCGCCACGCCGGACGCTTTGGCTGCTTGCGCCACTGCGGGAGCGATCGTGACGATCAGGCGCGGGTCGAATGGAGTTGGAATCAAATAGTTTGGTCCAAATGCCAGGTCGCCGGTGCCGTAAGCCGTCGCCACGATGTCGCTCTGTTCCTGGCGCGCAAGGTTGGCTATCGCGTGGACTGCGGCGATTTCCATCTCGCGGGTAATCGATGTGGCGCCCGCATCCAGTGCGCCGCGGAAGATGTACGGGAAGCACAGCACGTTGTTGACCTGGTTCGGATAATCAGCTCGCCCGGTGGCCAGGATGGCGTCGGGACGCACTGCCAGCGCCGCCTCCGGCAAAATTTCCGGTGTGGGGTTGGCCAATGCCATGATCAGGGGGCGTGGCGCCATGCGTGCCACCATCTCGGGCTTCAGGACGTTGCCCGCCGACAGCCCAAGAAAAATATCGGCGCCTTCGATCACTTCACCCAGGCTGCGGGCAGGTGTGTCGCGTGCATACCGCGCTTTCTTCGGGTCCATCAGCTCGGTCCGGCCGCGGTAGACCACGCCGGCCAGGTCGGTGACAAAGATGTTCTCCAGTCTGACACCGAGGTCGACCAGCAAATCCAGACAAGCCAGTGCGGCGGCGCCGGCGCCGGATGTGACCAGCCGGGCTTCGCCTATCGGTTTGCCCACGACATCGAGTCCGTTCATGATGGCGGCCGCCACCACGATCGCCGTTCCGTGCTGGTCATCGTGGAACACTGGAATCTTCATGCGTTCCCGGCAGGCGCTTTCGACGGTAAAGCATTCCGGCGCCTTGATGTCTTCGAGGTTGATGCCGCCAAAGGTCGGCTCCAGCGCGGCAATGATCTCGACCAGCTTGTGCGGGTCTTTTTCATTGATTTCGATGTCGAAGACATCGATCCCGGCAAACTTCTTGAACAGCACGGCTTTGCCTTCCATCACCGGCTTGGAAGCCAGGGCGCCAATGTCGCCCAGCCCCAGGACGGCAGTGCCATTGGTGATCACGCCCACCAAGTTGCCGCGCCCGGTATAACGCGCCGCGTTGAGCGGGTCGGCCACGATTTCATCGCAGGGAAAGGCTACGCCGGGCGAGTACGCCAGCGCCAGGTCGCGCTGGTTGACCATTTGTTTGGTCGGCATGGTGGCAAGCTTGCCCGGCTTCGGGAATTCGTGATAATCAAGTGCTGCCTGGCGCAGCAGGGATGCATCGGTCGTCATGATAATTGTCCTGGTGTGTTGCTCATTCATTCAACCAGCCCTGCGTAGGGCGGCGGGAAGCAACGGTGATTCGGGGGCGGTGCGGCTGGCGTCGGCGGATTGCGCCGCGCAACGCGCAACGCGACGGCGGCTTGCTGGCGGATTGGCGGCACATGTCTCGCCAATCCGCCATACGGTTGACGTGATCTAGTGATGTTTGGCCATTGCCGCCAGTGGCGCGCCTGTCACGTGTGTTGGAGCACTTTCCACATCAGATGGTTCGGGCAGCGCGGCACCGCGGTCCAGTACGGCCCGGGCTTGCGCCAAGTCGATCGATTTTTCCCAGCGTGCCACCACCACGGTGGCGACGCCGTTACCAACCAGGTTGGTCAGGGCGCGTGCTTCATTGAGGAAACGGTCCACGCCCAGCAACAGCACCAGGCCTTCCACCGGGATCTTGTGCATGGAAGCCAGAGTGGCAGCCAACGCGACGAAGCCGGCGCCGGCCACACCTGCGGATCCCTTCGACGTGAACAGCAGTACGCCGAGCAACACCAATTGATCCCACATGGTCAGGTCTATGTTCATGGCCTGGGCAATGAAGATGGCAGCCATGGTCAGGTAAATCGCGGTACCGTCTGCGTTGAAGGCATAGCCGGTGGGCAGAACCAGGCCGACCACCGGTTTCGGGATACCCATTTTTTCCAACTTGACCAGCATTTGCGGCAACACGGCTTCGGTAGACGCGGTGCCCAGTGTGACCAGCAATTCATCCTTGATGTAGCGCATGAACTTGAATAGCGACAGTCCGCATAACTTCATGGCAATACCCAGCACGAGCACGATGAAGACGGCCGAGGTCAGGTACAAGCACAGGATCAACTGGCCATACGACGCCAGGGTGCCGATGCCGTATTTGCCGACCGTGAAAGCCATGCCCCCAAACGCACCCAACGGAGCCACGTACATGGCGATCCGGACCACACCGAACATGCCCTGTAAGAACATGTCGAGCATGTCGACGAACGGTTCCACGGTTTTGCCGGCGCGGGCCAGGGCAATCGCCAGCAGCACGGAGAAGAAGATGATCGGCAGCATTTCCCCATTGGCAAACGCCCCCACCACGCTGTTGGGCACGATGTTCATGATGAAGTCGAACACGCCGCCTTGCTGTGTGGCCTTTTGCGCATAGGTCGATACGGACGAACCATCGATATGTGCCGGATCGATGTTCATGCCGCTGCCTGGCTTGAACAGGTTGACCACGATCAGGCCGATGGCCAGCGCCAGGGTTGACGCGAATTCAAAATACAGTACGGCTTTCAGGCCGACGCGTCCGGCTTCATGAACGTTGTTCATGCGCGCCACGCCCACCACGATGGAGGCGAAGATGATCGGCGCCAGCAGCATTTTGATCAGTTTGATGAACAGGTCGCCCAGGGGCTTGAGCTGGGTGCCCAGTTCGGGCATGTAATGGCCCAGTGCAATACCTAGCACAATGGCTATCAAGACCTGGACATAGAGTTTGGAAAGGGTTTTTCCGAGAAAGGTGGATCGCATGGTTGTCTCCTGGTGCGAAGTTGTCGTGCCGATTGAAATGCAGCCTCGACCACGGTTCATCCGCCGGAGCGGGAGCCATGGCCGAGTGCTGCCGACTGCGATTGCGCTGACCGCGCCGCTTGTTGAAGATGGAATATGGCGTTCGGTCAGCGCGGCTGTCAGGCCGCCAGTTTTTGCATTTCGGCGTACAAGTCCGCCTTGCCTTCGAAGCCGATGCCAGGCAGGTCCGGCATCGTGATGTAGCCGTTGTCGACCTTGACGCCATCGGGGAATCCGCCGTACGGTTGGAACAGGTCTGGGTACGATTCGTTGCCGCCCAGGCCCAGGCCTGCGGCGATGTTCAGCGACATCTGGTGGCCGCCGTGCGGGATGCAGCGGCTTGGCGACCAGCCATGTTCGCGCAGCATGTCGAGCGTGCGCAGGTACTCCACCAGACCGTACGACAGCGCGCAGTCGAATTGCAGATAATCGCGGTCAGCGCGCATGCCGCCGTAACGGATCAGGTTGCGGGCATCCTGCATCGAGAACAAGTCTTCACCGGTCGCCATCGGATTCTTGTAGTAGTTGCGCAAGGTGGCCTGCAACTCGAAGTCCAGAGGATCACCTGGTTCTTCGTACCAGAACAAATCGTACTGCGACAGCGCTTTCGCATATTGGACGGCGGTATCGAGGTCGAAGCGGCCGTTGGCGTCGACCGCCAGCTTCTGGCCATCCTGCAAGACCGACAGGATGCTGTCGATGCGGCGCAAGTCTTCGTCCAGCGACGCACCGCCAATTTTCTTCTTCACCACCGTGTAGCCGCGGTCGATGTAGCTGCGCATCTCATCCTTCAGCTTTTCATGGTCCTGGCCGGGATAGTAGTAGCCGCCTGCCGCATAGACAAAGATCTTGCGGTCCGGCTTGCCGTTGCCATAGCGGTCCGCCAGCAGCTGGAACAGGGGCTTGCCTTCGATTTTCGCCACGGCGTCCCAAATCGCCATGTCGATGGTGCCGATTGCTACCGAGCGCTCGCCATGGCCGCCAGGTTTTTCATTGGTGAACATGCAGTTCCAGATCTTGTGCGGATCCAGGTTGGTGCCGGCATCGTCGACCAGCGACGCGGGATCGGCTTCCAGGATGCGGGGAATGAAGCGCTCGCGCATCAGCTTGCCCTGGCCGTAGCGGCCGTTGGAATTAAAGCCGTAACCGATCACGGGTTTGCCGTCGCGGATCACATCGGTCACAACGGCCACCAGGCTCAGGGTCATCTTGCTGAAGTCAATGTATGCATTGCGGATCGGCGAGCTGATGGGGACGGTTTTTTCACGGATTTCTACGATCTTCACGATTAGTCTCCTTAGGGAAATCGCATGCTCAGGATGCGAATGGGTGGTGAGAAAGCCGTAGGTTAATCCCGGAAATGCGGACTATAATTTCCTCAAAGTGAATTAAGAAATGAACAAATATGAAGAATGAGTCCACCTCCGATATGCAGTTCTTTGTGCTGGTGGCGCGCCATGGCAGCCTGGCCGCGGCGGCGCGCGCGCTGGACCTGACGCCGCCCGCCGCCACCAAGCGCCTGGCGGGGCTGGAGGCGCGGCTGGGCGTACGGCTGCTGAACCGGACCACGCGCAGCGTCAGTCTGACCAGCGAGGGCGAAACTTATTTGCGCCACGCCACGCGCATCCTGGCGGAGATCAAGGAGATGGAGGATGCCGTTTCGCTGGGCCGCGCCACGCCGCGCGGGCTGTTGCGGGTCAATACCACGCTGGGTTTCGGCCGTACCACGATTGCGCCGCTGGTGTCAGCCTTTTCGCTGCGCTATCCGGACATCGAAGTGCAGATGGAAGTGACCGACCGGCCGATCGATCTGGTGGAAAGCGGCTTTGACCTTGCGATCCGCTTCGGCGCGCTGCCGGACAAGCGCCTGAACGCGCGCCGCATCATGTCGAACCGGCGATTCCTGTGCGCATCGCCGGCGTACCTGGAACGCCACGGAACGCCGCGAAGCCTGGCTGACCTGTCCCATCACCGCTGCATCATCCACCGGCAAAACGACGATGCGTATGGCATCTGGCGTTTCAACCATCTTGATCACAGCGAAGTGGTGAAGGTGCACGGCATGTTGTCCAGCAATGATGGCGACATCGTGCTCGGCTGGGCGCTCGATGGCCATGGCATCCTGATCCGGTCTGAATGGGATTTGGCCAAATACCTCGATAGTGGCAGGCTGAAGATCGTGTTGCCCGAATTTACCTTGCCCAGCGCGGATTTGTTTGTCTACTATCCGAGCCGGCGCAACCAGACCATCCGTGCGCGGGCATTCATTGATTTCCTGGTGGAGCAGTTCCAGGGCGCCCAAGGAGCGCAGGGGAGCCGCGCCAAGGGCCGCGAGCGCAAAGCCCGGGCTGGCGCGCCGCTGGATTGACCATTCAGTTTTCCCATCTTGCCTGCTGCGCGAACCACTGCGTCAGAAAGTCGATAAACGCGCCCACCTTGGCCGACAAATTGGCGCGCTCCGGGTACACGGCAAAGATGTCCGCACCCGGTAAGTCCCAGTCGTCCAATACCGGCACCAGGCGCCCGGCATCCAGGTGCGCACGCACATCCCATTCAGAGCGCATCAGGATGCCAAATCCTTCCAGCGCCCACTGCACGCCGGTCTCGCCATCGTTGGTGCTGAGCGCACCGCGCACTTTGACAGTCTCTTGCTTGCTGCCGCGCGTGAAATGCCAGGTGCCGAACACGGAATCGCTTTCCCGCAGCACGATGCATTGGTGCGTCGACAAGTCGCGCGGCGATTGCGGCGTGCCGGCCTGCCGCAGGTAAGCGGGCGCTGCGCACAGCAGCCGGTGGTTGCCTGCGATACGGCGCGCCACCAGCCGCGAGTCCGGCACGGAACCGAACCAGATGCCGATGTCATAAGCCTTGTCGGCCAGGTTGATGGCGCGGTCGGTTAGTTCCAGTTGGACTTCCACCAGCGGATAGCGCCGCGCGAAGGCGCAAATGGCGGGTGCGATATGGCGCCGCCCGAAACCAAACGTGGCATTGACGCGCAGCAGCCCCTTCGGCACGGCGCGGCTGCTGGAGACCGTCTGCTCCAGCTCTTGCAGCTCCACCAGAAGGCGCTCACCAGTGGCCAGGTAAATTTCGCCTTCATGGGTAACGCTGATGCGCCGCGTGGTGCGGTTCAGCAGGCGCACGCCAAGTCGTTTTTCCAGTTGCGCCAGGCGCGCCGTGATGGCCGGCGGGGTGACGTGCATTTCCCTGGCCAGCGCCGCCAGCGAGCCCTGCTTGACCAGATGGATAAAAAATTCCAAGTCGGCGATGCGGTCCATTATTCACTTAAACTTAATAACAGAAAAAGATATTATGCATTATATGTTGCTACGTAATGATTAAACTTTCCTCCATTGGCGATGCACGCCAACGCATTAGGCCGTCATTGGAGGAATCATGGGAAAAACGCTGTATCAAAAACTGGTCGAGTCGCACACGGTGGCGCAACTCGACGCGCAGAACGTGTTGCTGTACGTCGACCTGCATATCATGAACGAATACACCAGTCCGCAAGCCTTCGCCGGCTTGCGCGACATGGGGCGCCCGGTGGCCGTACCGGGCCAGCAGATGTCGGTGGTCGACCACATCATTCCCACGCACCCGGTCACTTTCCGCGTGATCCAGGATCCGTCATCGGCGCTGCAGGCCACCAACCTGGCGAAGAATTGCCGTGAGCACGGCATCGTGATGTTCGACACCAACGATGCGCTGCAAGGCATCGAGCACGTGATCGCCCCGGAACTGGGCATGATCCGTCCCGGCATGGTGGTGCTGTGCGGCGACAGCCATACCACGACCTATGGCGCGTTTGGCGCCTTGGGATTCGGCATCGGCACATCCGAGGTGGAACACGTGCTGGCGACGCAGACGCTGGTCTACCGGCTGGCGCAGAGCATGCGTATTCGCGTCGACGGCGTCCTGCCTGCCGGGACCACTGCCAAGGATTTGATCATGTCCATCATCAGCCGCATCGGCGCCCAGGGCGCGCGTGGCTATGCGGTGGAATTCCATGGTGATGCCATCGATGCGCTGAGTATGGAAGCGCGCATGACCTTGTGCAATATGGCGGTGGAGGCGGGCGCGCGCGGCGCGCTGATCGCGCCGGACAGCAAGGCGATCGCCTATGTGCTGTCCCATGCGCCGGAGATCGGCGCAGCGTGGCACGACGCCGCGCTGGCCGACTGGGCGCAATTGCGCAGCGATGCCGGCGCGCGCTTCGACGCTGAATACGTGTTCGATGCGGCCGATGTGGCGCCATTTGTCACCTGGGGCACCAGCCCCGACCAGGCGGTGCCGGTCAATGCGTCGATTCCGGTACCAGCCGATGATCCGGATGCGACCGCGCGCGCGGCAGCCGAGCGCGCACTGCACTACACCGGCCTGTCCGGGGGCATGCCGGTGGAAGGCATCCCGATCCAGCGGGTCTTTATTGGTTCGTGCACCAACGCCCGGATCGAAGACTTGCGGGCCGTCGCGGCCATCGCCAAGGGCCACAAGATCGCCGAGGGCGTGCGCGCCATGGTGGTGCCAGGATCGGGCCTCGTGCGCAGGCAGGCCGAGCAGGAGGGCATCGCGCAAATCCTGATGGAGAGCGGCTTCGAATGGCGCCAACCGGGGTGTTCGATGTGCCTGGCCATGAACGACGACTTCCTGGCGCCGGGCGAACGCTGCGCCTCGACCACCAACCGCAATTTCGAAGGCCGCCAGGGCCGCGCCGGCATCACGCATTTGATGAGTCCTGCTATGGCCGCCGCCGCCGCCATCACCGGCCGCATCACCGACGTACGCAAACTGGGAGCAAACCATGACTGACACGATTCACTTCGAAGGTATCGCGGCGCCGTTGCTGACGCCCAACCTGGACACGGACCAGATCATGCCGAAGCAATTCTTGCGCGGCATCGACAAGGCAGGACTCGACAAAGGCTTGCTGTACGACTTGCGCTACGATGCCGGCCACCAGCTGCGGCCCGAATTCGTGCTGAACCAGCCGGCTTATCACGACACGGCGATCCTGGTCGCCGGCAGCAATTTCGGTTGTGGTTCCAGCCGCGAGCATGCGGTGTGGGGATTGCAGCAATATGGCATCCGCGCCGTCATCGCGTCGAGCTATGGCGAGATTTTCTACAGTAACGCGATGAATAATCGCCTGTTGCTGGTGATGCTGCCGGAAGAGGTGGTACAGCAAATCATGGCCGATGTTGGCAACCCGCAGACCAGCAAGGTCACGATCGATGTGCAAACCATGACTGTGACCAGCCACAGCGTGTCGGCCCCGTTTTCCATGTCGGAACGTCACCGCCACATGTTTATGGAAGAGCTGGACCAGATTGGCGCCACCTTGGCGATGGCCAGCCAGATCACGGCATTCCGGCAGCGCCACTGGGAACAGCGTCCGTGGCTGAAAGAGGTCGCCTACGCGACCAAAGCGCGGCTGAAACGGCCCTGGTTTCTGAGAAGCCCATTTATGTGAGTCATGCCTCCACTTGCTGGATTGCAAGATGAACTGGAATCCTTGCTTGGCATCCACGTTGACCTGCTGACGCCGGCAGATTTGCCTTCGAAAGAATTTACACTTGCGCACCCGGAAGTACCGTGGCGCGGCATGCGCGGGATGCGACCGCATCGCCCACGGCTTTTTTGGCATCAACCTCGACGTTGTATGGGATACCGTGCAGTTGGCGTTTCCAGACCTGTTACGGCAACTGCCGGCTTTATGGCAGGCTGCTGGTCAGGATGGTGGAATAATGCGAAGGCGTGGTTGAAACATTCCCGTCGGGGTCACCGATTTCCGTAATAGAATGCATTGATATTTTGTCATCTCCTGCAGATCATTCGTTGAGGCCAAGGTCAACACCCCGTAAAACCCTGAACCGTCATTACGTCGTTTGTTGCTTCCGACGCCGGTGGGGTATGAAGACAGTATCCGCAAGCGACCAAGGTATTGCCATCCGGGTATTTTGAATGTACCGTCAGGCGAGGCAGTGCTTTTTTAGAGAAATCCTTAACGGCGCAGGGAGATCCTTGCAGCGCTGAATGGCCCAGCCGCTCCCTGTATCGATGCAAAGACCTGCGGCCCGTTTCACCTTCCAAAATAAAATGCAGTGCGAGCGTGGTCCGCGCGGCTGGGACATGAACTATGGACCGGAACATGAATAGGAAGCTAAGGCGACTGGCAATCCTGATTGCGCTATGCTCGGTTTCGATGACGTTTGCGGCCGAGGAAGCGAAGCAGAAACGGCAACTGTATGAAGCAACGGCCGTGAAGACCGGGGAAATCGCTCCGCCCCGGGTCTTGCAGCCATGCAAACCCGGCCACTGTCCATTCGCCGGCCAGACCGTCACGGTGCTGCAGGGAAAGAGGCAGAAAGGCGGCGCGATCGACGAGTTGAAGGAGGAATTCGAGGCGGCCACCGGCGCCAAGCTCAACCTGGTTCAACTTGCGCACGAAGAGCTGTATCCGAATTTCATTTCCGATCTGACCAACCTCGGCGGCAAGTACGATGCGGCATACGCCGCCGCCTGGTGGCTGGGCGAGCTGGCGGACGGGGGCTTTCTGCTTTCCTACGACAAGTACTACGGCGATCCGCGCTTTCCGAAATGGAACATCGACGACGTATTGCCGGCGCCGCGCAGCCTGCTGTCGTATGGCGGCAAGAAATACATGGTGGCCAACGATCACGACGGCCAGGTCATGTATTACCGGCGCGATCTGCTGGCCGATGCACAGCATCAGGCGGCGTTCCGCCAAAAGTACGGCTACGCGCTCGATGTGCCGAAGACCTGGGCGCAGTTCCGGGATGTGGCCGCGTATTTCAACGGCAAGGATCTCAATGGCGACGGCGTGCCGGATCATGGGCTGAGCATGCATCTGAAGGTGGGAGCGCAGGGCATGTTTCATTTCATGTCGTTCTCGGCGCCCTTCGTGATCGGGCCGGACAATCCTCGGCTGTACTGGTTCGATCCACAGACGATGAAGCCGCTGATCGAGAGTCCGGGCCATGTGCGGGCTCTCACGGCGCTGGTCGATCTGGTCCAGTTCGGACCCAAAGAGATGCTCAACTGGGATCTGGGAAAGAGCTGGGACCACTTTCTGGCCGGCCGCGCGGCGCTTGCTTTCACTTGGGGCGATCTTGGCGCGCTGGCGCAGGAAGGCGGCAGCAAGGTCAAGGGCAAGATCGGTTCCGCGGTGCTGCCCGGTACGCGCGAGTACTACAGCATCGCGCAGCACAAGTGGGTCAAGACGGCGCAGCCCAACCTGATCGGCAATACCACCGGCGGCTCGTGGGCTGGCGTCATCTCGAAGCAATCGAAAGTGCCGGCGGCGACCTATTACCTGTTCGCCCTGATGGCGACCCGGGAAAAATCGCAGGTGTATGCGGCGCGCGGCTGGGACGGTATTGATGCCGGGAGAACTTTTCATTTCCTGCCGCCCGAGGGCACCGGACAGATGGAAACCTATCTGAAAGCCGGCTGGGACGAGGCCGACGTACGCGACTATTCGAAGGCGTATTTCGCAACGTTCACCAACAAGCTTCAGTTTCCCTATCTGCGCATTCCCGGCGCCTACAGCTACTGGCAGGCGCTCGACCTGCACCTGGCGGAAGCGGTCGCCGGCCAATTAAGTCCGGAGGCGGCACTGAAGGCAACCGCCGTCGATTTCGAAGAGATCACGATCCGCCGCGGACGCGAGCGGCAGCGGCAATCCTATCGTGCATCGCTGGGACAGTAGCGTGCGAGCCGGGGAATTCTTCACTCCGCTCATTCTCTATCTGAAGTCGTTCAGTATCGGCCGCAAGCTGACGTTCGGATTCGGTGCGCTGGCCATCGTCACGCTGCTGGTTGCGACACTCGTCTTCGTTGCGGGGCGCAACGCCACCGAAGACATCAATCTTGTCGAAGCGGTGCGCGCGCCGGCGTCACTGACGTCGGCGCAGGCACAGGCTGGCCTGCTGAGAATGCAGCTGCATCTGCGCGGCTATCTGGTGTTGTCCGACCCGGTCGACATCGAGGAATTCCAAGTGGCCCGGCATGCCTTCGAAGAGCGCCTGGCGTCCTTGCAGGCGATGTCCCGCAACTGGCCCGAGGAAGAGGCGAAGTGGGTCGTCGAACTCACTACCAGCTATGCACGCTGGGCCAAGCTGCCGCCCCATCTGTTCGAATTGCACGACAATCCGCTCAAGAACCGGCCGGCCTTGCGCATTGCCAGGGTTGACATCCAGGAAATACGGATACGGATTCTCGATGAGATCGATTCCATGATCAGCATCCAGAAAGCGCGCGGCATGCAGCCCGAGAGCCGGGAATTGCTGGCCGACCTACTGGGATTCCAGACCTCGTTCGATGCGATGGCGACCAACCTGATGGCCTACGGCGCGTCGGGAGAACTCAATTTCGAGCTGGCCTACGGACCGCAATTGGGGACCAATTCAGCGCTCTGGAATACCCTGTCCGGCAAGCGCGCGCTGCTGTCGGACGAACAGCGGAGCAAGCTCGACATAATTTCCCGCGATCGGGCGAAAGTCACGGAGCTGGCCTTGCAAATCATAGGCATACTCCACGGCGAGCATGCCTATGAGGATCTGTATCTGTTCCGTACCCAGGTCACGCCGCAGGCGGAAATTCTGCTCGGCCTGCTCAATAAGATCACCCAGCGCCAACAGGTGCAATTGCAAACCGATCTCGCACGGGCGCGCAACAGCCTATCGGATGCGCGCCTGCAAACGGCGGCCGGCGGGATGCTTGCCGTTGTTTTCAGCGTCGCGCTGGCCTATCTGTTCCGGCACAGCATTGTCGATCCGGTACACCGGCTGACCGAGGTGGCCCAGCAGGTCGCAGCCGGCAATCTTTCCACGCGCGCCGAGGTCGAGTCACGCGACGAGATCGGCGTGCTCGGAATCAGCATCAACATCATGACCAAGCGCCTGGTCGAAACCATCGAGCATCTCGAAGCGGTGTTTGCGGAAGCGCAGCGTGCCAGGGATGCCGCCGAGGCCGCCAACCGTGCCAAGAGCGAGTTTCTCGCCAACATGAGCCATGAGTTGCGCACACCCTTGAACGGCATTCTCGGTTACGCGCAGGTCCTGTTGCAAAACAAGGCCTTGAGTGAACATGAATTGACCGGACTGACCGTGATCCAGCAAAGCGGTGAACACCTGCTGACGCTGATTAACGATATTCTCGATTGCGCCAAGATCGAAGCTGGCAAGCTGGAACTGTACATGATGGACATGCAGTTCATCCGCTTCCTGCAAGTCATCGCCGAGATCATCGACGTCCGGGCAGTGCAGAAGGGATTGGCGTTCAGCTGTCAGATCGCGCCGGACCTGCCCGTGTGGGTGCAGGCCGACGAGAGGCGATTGCGCCAGGTGCTGCTCAATCTCCTCTCCAACGCGGTCAAGTTTACCGACCGGGGCAAGGTGTTGCTGAGCGTGAAGATGTCGAGCGCGGGCCAGTTCCGTTTCGAGGTGCAGGACACAGGCATCGGCATTGCCGAGCATCAGATGGCGGCCATTTTCATGCCGTTCGAACAGGCCGGCGAATCCTTGCGGCGGCTTGGCGGGACTGGCCTGGGACTGTCGATCAGCCAGCAGTTAGTGCGCTTGATGGGCGGCGACATTCACGTTGACAGCCGCCCAGGCCAGGGCAGCACGTTCTGGTTCGAATTGGAGCTGCCGGTGGCCGCCGCGCGACCCGACATGTCACAGGCCCCGCGCGTGTCGGGTTATGAGGGGCCGCGCAGAAGAATCCTGGTGGTGGATGATGTTGCGGAGAATCGGGCTGTCGCCAGAGAGATGCTGAGTTCGCTCGGCTTCGAGACGATCGAGGCGTCAAACGGGGCGGAGTGTCTGGAAATGGCAAAGGCCCTGCGGCTGGACCTGATCCTGATGGACATCGTCATGCCGGTGATGGGGGGGCTGGAAGTCACCAGCCGCTTGCGCGAGCTGCCGGGTTTCAGGACGGTGCCGATCATTGCGATTTCCGCCAGTGCGATGCGCCAAGACGAGGACAGCAGCATGATCGCAGGCGTGAATGCGTTTCTACCCAAGCCGATCGAATTCGACCGCCTGGTGGCGCAGATCGCTTCCCTGTTGCAATTGACCCTGACCTACGAAACGATTCGCGCGAATGCGGCGCCGGACAAGCTGGAAGCTGGCGATCTGGTGCCGCCGCCGGCCGAACAGATCGAGGTCTTGTATCGACTGGCGCGGCTGGGCAACATGGGGGACCTTCTGAACTGGGCCAACCGACTGGACGATCTCGACGAGCACTATCGGCCGTTTGCCGAGCACGTGCGTGTATTGGCAAAAGGATATCAATCGAAAGCCATCCTCAATTTCGTCAAGCGTTACGTCGACCGCAAGGACGTGTCGTGAGATGGCGCGATGCGGCATCAACGCGGCCCAAGGGCGCACGGCGCGCAGCATATGGTATTTTGTGTTGTGATTTTGTTAGCCATAATGGCATGGCGTTTTCGATTTTGATGGTTCCGATGCCATCGGAAACCTGAATACATTGGGTTACAGAAGCGATTTGATGCCGATCAAGTCATATGCGAATGGTTGGGGCAGCCTGCAGAACCTTTTGGGAGGCGCGCCTGCCATGCGACGGGCCTGGCCGTTGGCATTGACCCGCTTCCCTCAATTAGTACGAAAATTATGGCGCTGTCTGCAAACTTCGTGGAACTCTGCTTTCCGCTCCCGGTCCAAGCAATATCATCCCGGGACTGGAGACAGATCATGGAAACGCAGGCATTCGCATCGCTGCTGGCGCAACTGGCGTTACTGACTTCGCGGCAATGCACCCAGCTGCAGGTGCGGCTGGGGCAGGCCGACGCCAGGCAGCACGTGGGCCGGCTGCTGGACCAGGCGGCGCAGGAAAAACTGTGCTGTCCGCGCTGCGCCGGCACCCGCTGGTACCGGCATGGCCGCGAAAGCGGCCTGCAGCGCTACCGCTGCCGCACGTGTGGTAAAACCTTCAATACGCTGACCGGCACGCCGCTGGCCCGGCTCCACTATAAGGAACGCTGGCTGGCCTACCTCGACGGCATGCTGGCGTCGCACTCGCTGCGCCATGCCGCCAGCCGCCTCGGCGTGCACCGCAATACCACGTTCCGCTGGCGCCACCGCTTCCTGGCGCTGCCCCGCACCGACCGCGCACCGCTGCTGCATGGCATTGCCGAGGCCGACGAAATGTTCTTGCTGGAATCGCAGAAAGGATCGCGCCACCTGGACCGGCCGCCGCGCCGCCGGGGCGGGCACGCACGCCGGCGCGGCATTTCACATGAGCAGGTGTGCATCCTGGTGGCGCGCGACCGCAATGGCCGCACGCTCGACTTCGTCACCGGGTGCGGCGCGCTCACCCGCACCGCCTTGCACCAGTGCCTGCGGCCCGCGCTCGATCCCGACATCCTGCTGGTGACCGATGCCAACGCCGCCTACCGCGCCTTTGCCCGCGAGAGCGGGATCACCCATGAAGCGGTCAACCTGCGCGCCGGTGCGCGCACGCGCGGCGCGCTGCATTTGCAAAACGTCAACGCCTACCACAGCCGTTTCCGCGCGTGGCTGCACCGTTTCCACGGCGTCGCCACGCGCTACCTGCCGAACTACCTGGGCTGGCGCTGCATCCTTGATGCACATCGCATCGATACGCCGGAATGTCTGCTTAAAGCGGCAATTGGACACTTTCCACGGTTTGCGGGGACATAGCCAAAATTATTGAACGTCGTCCGTACGGCCGCGCTTAAAAGCGCGCCTCCCACATGGCACGCACCCAAACTTTGCCGGGTTGCACGGAATGGGTGTTGCGGGTGCCCTGCGCACTGGTATACGTGCGGTCCGTTACCCAGTCCTGATGCAGGAAATTCCACACGCTCAGGCGCAACTGGCTGGTCTGGTTGACCTTCCATAAGCCATACAGTTCCATGTCGCGCCGCACCGAAGCATAGCTTGACTGCGTACTGCTGACCTGTACCCGGCGCGCGCTGTTGAAGGTGTAGGTGCCGCCCATGGTCCAGGTGCTGAACTTGTAATCGACGCCGGCGGTCCCGGACAGCGGGATCTGTTCGGCCAAGCGGTTATCCGGTCCCGGCACGGCCCGCACGGTCGACCAGTTGCGGCTGAGCGAAAGCCGTACATCCATGGCGGGCCCTTGCGCCCATACCGTTTGCAGCGGAAAGCGCGATTCCAGCTCGATGTTGCGCACGTCGGCGCGCCCGGCGTTTTCCGGGCGGATCAGCCAGCGTCCGGCCGACTCGCTCAATTGTTGCACCGTCACGTTGTCGATATGCCGCACCGCCACCGACATCGACAGCAAGGCCCCCTTGGCCCAGTAGTATTCATACGCGGCATCGAGGCCGGTTGCCAGCTCCGGCCGCAAGCCGGGATTGCCGATCGTGTCGGGATTGGAGGCGCTGTTATTGATGGTCGTTACACGCCGCGGCACCAGCTGGGTCGCATCCGGCGCCTTGTAGGTGCGCGTCAGCGCCAGGCGCAGCTGGCTGCCGCTGTTGCCCGGGAACTTGTACAGGCCATGCATGATGGGACTGAAAACACTGCTGCGGTTGGCGATATCGGCGAGACTGGAGCCGCCGATGGTGGTGTGGATTCCCTCCCAGCGCCCACCCAGGTAAATCGACCACTGGGAGTCGATCGCCCATTCATCCTGGGCATACAGGGCGAGACGGGACAGGTCGGCGTGGTAGCGTTCCGGCGTGGCGGGAGCGCTGAAGTCGAACTGGTTGCGGTCGCTGGTATTGCGCCCAACGCTTGCTTCCCAGCCGAGGCCGAATGCATGGCCACCATCCGACTGGCCGGTGTATTTGCCGGTGCTGCGTATGGCACGGTCGCGCGACAGGCCGTCGACGAAGCGGTCCTGGCTGGCGGCGCCGGCGGCGCTGGTGGAACGCTGCCCCAGTTCCGTGGCGTAATTGGCGGCGTCCAGGCCGATGCGGGCATCGAGCTTGGCGCTGTTGCCCAGCTTGCGGATCCAGTTCAAGTCGGTGCGCCCGTTCAGGCGGGTCGAATAGGTGGTGCTGTCGTTGAGCGGATCGATCACATGCGCGCCGGACAGATAGTCGGTCACGTAGGGAGAGCCATAGTGCAGGCGATTGGCATAAATGAACGATTGCCAGCTCAGCATGTCCCCGTTGTCCAGTTGCCAATTCAGGCGCGGGCCGAGATTGAAGGCATTGAAGCTGCCAAAGTCGCCACCGCGCAACGCATGCATGAACAGCGAGGCGCCGGTGCGGTCGCGCCCCGATTCGGTGGTGGTGACGGGGCGGCGGAACGTGTTGCGCGAAGCATTGGCCGACAGCGAATAGGAAAATTTGCCATCGCGGTCAGACATATTCAGGCTGGCTTTGCCTTCCGCCATGCCGCTTGAATGGCCCAGGCCAGCTTTCCACTCGCGCTGTCCCTGCGGCGTTGCGCGCTTCAAGATGATGTTGATGGTGCCGGCAATGGCATTCGTGCTGCTGTCGGCGGTTGCCGCGCGCGCGATTTCAATGCGTTCGATGGATTCAGGCGACAGGCTGTCCAGGCTGAAACCGGCCGGGGCGCGTTCCCCGTTGAGCAGGATCTGCGTGTACCCCGCGCCCAGGCCGCGCAACTGCGCCACACCGCCGTTGACGGTGACGCCGGGCAGTCGCTTGAGGGTGTCGAGTACATTCGTGTCGCCATAGCGGACGATTTCTTCGCGGTTGATGACGATCTTGCCGGCGGTGTCATCGCGGCGCGCGTCACGATTTGCCGCACTGCCCGTAATCTCCACGATCGCCGGCGCGGTTTGCTCCGCACCTTCGCCATGGGCATATGCCGCAGCGCAGGCAAAAGTGGAGGCTGCAAGCACGAATTGACTCGATTTCAAGATGGTCCATCCAAGTTGTAAAAAGTGCCACTCTAGCAGAATAGAAATAATTTCAAAAGCTGAACAGGATGCCTATACAAATACAGCCGCCTCAAACAGGCGCGTGGCCGGCACATCCCTGTGCTGGCGGCCCGTATGCCTGTTCCTCAGCCCGGTGCGAACATGCAAGGTGTTTCAATATTGCAACAAGGCATATTTGCTAATTGCATAAAACTTAAGTTCCTGTAAGATCGCCGCGAAAATACTATCAATTACGCAACACCAGGGGGAGACTTGGTCTGCGGCGCCAGGCCACAAGCCAGGGCATCGTTCACCACAGCCGTATCGACCGACCGGTGATTCGATGAATGGTGAAGAATGAACAATACGTTGCCTATATCGCCACTCCAGGCAGGGTGGTGCCATCTGTTTTCCCTTGGCGGTACCGCTGCCCGCCTGGCCTGCTCGGCCACCATTGAGACGGTTGACGATGGCGCCGCCTTTCTCGCGCGCCTGCGCCGGTTCGCCGCCCGTCACGACGCTTTTTCGTTGGCGCTGGAGCTGGACGGCGCAACCATGCGGCAAACCGGCGAGCCCTGTGTCGAATGGCTGGCGGCCGGCGACGAGGCCGCGTACCTGAATCTTGCCGAGGCCGCACGGGACGCGCACCCGCATGCGCCGATCCGGGTGGTGCACTGGTACGCGCCGGATACCCGGACCCTGCGCTTGACGGTGAGCGCCAGCCCCTTGCTGCTGGATGTGCCGACGGTCCGCACATGGCTCGATAGCGGCTGGCAGGATGCCGCGGCGCACGCCCCCGCGCTGGGACTGCTGGACGTGATCGAATGGATGCATGGCGAGCAGGCATTCGCGCCGCCGGACAACCGGACGTTCTGGGCAGCCCAGACGCGTGGGTTCCAGGCAGCGGCCGCGCTGTTTGGCCAGGCCGGGCAGCCTGGCGCCGTTGCGGCGCGCCGTGCATTTGAACTGGACGCCGACAGCGCCGCCCGGTTCGGGGCTGCCGCCGCCGCGCTCGGGGGCGACAGCCGGCAATTGCTGCTGGCGCTGTGGGGTTATCTGCAATGCCAGCTTCAGGCCGATGGCGCAATGACGGTCTATCGCCATCAGCCCGGCCGCGGCGCGGCGGACCTGGCGGACGTGGTGGGGGCGATGGACGGCTACGTGCCGCAATTGTTCCAGGCCGGGGACGCCGCCAGCTGGCGCGACCTGATGCTGCAAGCCGCCGCGCCCGAGCCGGCGCTGGACGAGCGGCAGATGTTCATGCCATGGGCCGATGTCGTGGACATGACATGCGGTTTCCGCTATTTGCCGGCGTCTGACGTACGCCTGGCCGCGGGCGCGCTGGCGGTGGACTGGCGCGGTACCGGATTTTCGATGGAATTGATGGCGGAAGAGGCCGGTGGCGGATTGCGCCTGCACCTGCTGGTCGCCGGGCGCAGCCAGGGTGACGCGGAGGCCGCATGGCTGCAGCAACGGCTGCAAACCCTGATTGCCTCCTGTATCGCCGATGTGCCGCTGGCCACGTGCGCGGGAGCATCGATCACGCCTGTTCTGCACGGACCAGCCGCGCCAGCCCCGTTTGGCGACGTGGTGTCGTGCCTGCGTCACTGGGCGCGGCATACTCCCGGCGCGCAGGCCCTGGCGGACGGGGTGACGCGGTATAGCTATGCCGAACTGGACAATTTAACCGAGCGTGTCGCGCTTCAGTTGCAGCGGCACGGCGTCCAAGCCGGCGACCGGGTACTGCTGGAAATGGAGGGCGGCTGCGCGCAACTGCTGGCTGCGTTGGCGGTCATGAAGGCGGGCGCCGCGTATGTCCCGCTCGATCCGGCCTATCCGGCGCAACGCAAACAGGATATCGCCCGCTGCGCGGCAGCCGTGCTGACCATTGCCGCGGACGATGGCGCCGCCGCCGGTGCACCGGCGCGGCGCACCTGGCAGGACCTGGAGCAGGCGGCCCGGCATGGCGCCACGCACGCCAGCCTTCCCGCCCCGGCGTCGTCGGCGGAGGCGTACGTGATCTTCACGTCCGGCTCCACCGGCGAACCGAAAGGGGTGGCGATATCCCATGGCGCCATTTGCCATTACGGCGCCGCCGTTAGCGGCGCGCTGGCGCCGCATGCGCCGGCCACGTATGCCAGCCTGTCGACCGTGGTGGCCGACCTCGGCTATACCGCGGTTTACGGCAGCCTGGCCAGCGGCCAATGTCTGCGCCTGTTCCCCGAAGCCGCCAAGCTCGATGCCGCATTGCTGGCGGCGCACATGGCGCAATATCCGGTCGATTGCCTGAAAATCGTGCCCTCCCACCTGGCCCTGCTGATCGCGGGGGGCGAGGCGGAGCGTATCCTGCCGCGCCAATGCCTGGTATTTGGCGGTGAGGCGGTGCCGCCGGCGTTGCTGGCCACGGTACGGCGCCTTGCTCCCGGATTGGCGGTGTACAACCATTACGGCCCGACCGAAGCCACCGTGGGCGCCTTGATGATGGAGATCGCGGCGGAAGCCGATGGCCGGGCGGTCGGCCTGGGTGGTCCGCTGCCGGGTTATAGCGTGGCCATCGTCGATCGGCAGGGGCGCCCGGTGCGCGACGGGTGCGTGGGAGAGTTGCTGATCGGCGGGCCGGCGCTGGCGGCGGGCTATGTTGGCCAGCCCGAACTGACTGCGGAACGTTTCGAGGTACGGGATTTGCCGGGCACCGGTTCGCGGCGCTGGTACCGCACGTCCGATGCGTTCGTTCGGCGTGCCGACGGTGCGCTGCTGTATTGCGGCCGGATGGATGAGCAGCTCAAGATCCGCGGCTTTCGCGTCGACCTGGCGGCCGTGCGCCACATGGCGCTGGCGCTGGGGGCGGCCCAGGCGGCGGTGCTGCCAATCGGTGGCGAAGCGGCGACCGGGCTGGCGCTGTTTTATGTGGCGCAGGGCGGCGCGCCGGCCGCCTCGGAGCTGCGGGCGCGGCTGGCCGGCCGGCTGCCCGCCTACATGGTGCCGGAGCTGATTCGGGAAATCGCGTTCCTGCCGGTGACGGCCAATGGCAAGACCGATGTGCGCGCATTGCAGGACTTGTTGCATCCGGTGCAAACGGCGCTGCCGGACGACGGCTCCGTCACTGCGCAACTGTCCCGGCTATGGTGTGACATCCTGCGGCGCGAGCAAGTTGGCGCCGACGAGAATTTCTTTGAACTGGGCGGCCATTCTTTCCTGGCCGCGATGCTGATCGACCGGATCGAGCGCACTTGCGGGCACAGGATTCTGCTGCAGGACTTGCTGGCCAATCCGACGGTGGCAGGGCTGGCGCGCCTGATCGAAGGCGCCGCGACCGGCGCGCCGCCGGCCTTGCCCGTGCTCACGCCGGCACCGGAACAGCGCCACCAGCCATTCCCCCTGACTGACATCCAGCAGGCTTACTGGATCGGCAGCCGCAAGGCCTTGTCGCTGGGCGAGGTGGCCACCGGCAGCTATACCGAAATCGACATGGCGGGGCTGGACGTGGCGCGCTTCGAGCAGGCGTTCAATGCGCTCATCGCGCGCCACGACATGTTGAGGGTCGTGCTGCTGGCCGATGGCGGCCAGCACGTGCTGCCGGAGACCCCTCCGTTTACCGTATGCGTGCGTGACCTGCGCGATTGCGGCGCGGACGAACGGCAGGCGCAGTTGGCGGCAACCCGCGGCGAGATGATTGCCGCGGATATCGATCTGTACCGCTGGCCCTTGTTCGACGTGCGCTTGTCGCTGCTGGAGGAGGGCAAGGTCCGGGTCCATTTGCTGCGGCATTCGATGGTGGTCGATGCCTGGAGCGTCATGATATTGACGCGCGACTTCGATGCCTGCTATCACGGGCGCGGCGACAGCCTGCCGGCATTGGGACTGGCTTTCCGCGATTACGTGCTGGCGCTGCAAGGCTTAAAACAAAGTGCGCTGTACCACGAGAGCCGCCGGTATTGGCGTGAACGGATCGCCACATTGCCATCCCGTCCGTCGCTGCCGCTCGCGCGCGATCCGGGCGCCATCGGGCAGCCGTCATTCGTGACCCGCAAGGTCGTGCTGCCGCGCCCGCAATGGGACCGTATCAAGGAGATCGCCGCCTCGCTGCAATTGTCGGCATCGAACGTGCTGCTGCGCAGTTATACGGACGTGCTGGCGCGCTGGAGCGGCGACGACCGCTTCATGATCAACCTGACGCTGTTCAACCGCTTGCCGCTGCATCCCGGGATCAATGACGTCGTTGGCGATTTCACCACCGTCAACCTGCTGGAAGTGGAAACCGACCTGTCGCTGGGCTTTGCCGAACGCGCCCGCAACCTGCAGGCGCGGCTGTGGCAAGACCTGGACCACAAATACTTCAACGGTGTGGAAGTGATCCGCGAGCTGGTCGTTGCGCGCGGCAATGTCGAGGAAGCGCTGATGCCGGTCGTCTTCACCAGCACGCTGGGCATCGAAGGGGGGCGCAGCAGAGGGGAGGAAAAGTACACGCTGACCCGCACTTCCCAGGTATGGCTGGACCACTCGGTGACCGAGGTGGACGGCGACCTGCACCTGATCTGGAGCTATGTCGACGGCCTGTTCGCGGACGGCGTGGCCGACCAGATGTTTGACTGCCATGTGCGGCAACTGCGGCAATTGCAGGAAGATGCCGCCAGTTGGCAGGCGCGACGCCTGGGCGGCTTGCCTGCCGGCCAGCTGGCAGTGCGCGCCAGCGTCAACGCCACGCAGGCCGGGGGGACGCACCAGCTGATTTATTCCGGCTACCTGGCGTCGGTGGACAAGCATGGCGAGCGCGTGGCCCTGGTGTGTGGCGAGCGCCGCTTCACTTACCGGGAATTGCACCGTCATGTGTGCGCGCTCAGCGTAAAGCTGGCGGCTGCCGGCGTGGCCAGCAACCGGCTGGTCGCGATCCATATGGACAAAGGGTGGCGCCAGGTGGTGGCCGCGCTGGCCATTACCATTGCCGGCGCCGCCTACCTGCCGCTGGACCGGCAATTGCCGATGGCGCGCAAGCGCCAGCTGCTCGACAGTGCGCAAGTGCGCGTGATGGTGAGCGACCAGCCGCCCGGCGCGGACTTTTCCGACTTGCATGTACTGCAGCTCGATGCCGATCCGGATTGGGTACCGCTGTACCGTGCGGCGATTGCGCCGGACAACATTGCTTACGTGATCTTCACGTCCGGCTCGACCGGCGTGCCCAAGGGGGTGGTCATGCAGCACGGCGCTGTTTGCAATACGCTGGACGACATCAACCAGCGTTTCAGCGTCAGCGAAAGCGACGCCGTGCTGGGACTGTCATCACTCAGTTTCGACCTGTCGGTGTATGACGTCTTCGGCGTGCTGGGGCAGGGCGGCCGTCTGGTGCTGCCGGAACCGGCAGCCCTGAAGGACCCCGCACGCTGGCTGCAATTGATCGGGCAGGAACAGATTACCCTGTGGAACACGGTGCCGGCCCTGATGCAGATACTGTTGACGTATTGCGAAGGCACCGGGCGCCGCATCGACCCGTCGCTGCGGCTGTGCATGATGAGCGGTGACTGGATCAGCGTGGCCATGACCAGGCAACTGGCCGTGCACTATCCTTACCTGCAACAAATCAGCCTGGGGGGCGCAACCGAGGCGGCGATCTGGTCCATCTATTATCCGATCGCCGAGTTTGAAAAGCAGGCCCACCTCGGCAGCGTGCCGTATGGCCGGCCGTTAGGCAACCAGCAATGGCACGTGCTGGACGCGGTGCTGGACGATAGCCCGGACTGGGTGGCGGGCGACTTGTATATCGGCGGCCAAGGGCTGGCCCAAGGCTATTGGGAAGACCCCGTCAAGACGGCGGCCAGCTTTATCTTCAGCCCGCGCCACGGCCAGGTGCTGTACAAGACCGGTGATATCGGACGCTACCTGCCCGACGGAAATATCCAGTTCATGGGACGGCGCGACAGCCAGGTCAAGGTACGCGGCCACCGTATCGAGCTGGAGGAAATCGAGTACCAGCTCGGCCGGCATGACCGCGTGGCGCAGTGCAAGGCGGCGGTGCTGCATGACGAGCGCGGACAGCCCCACCTGGTGGCTTACTGGCTGGCGAATGGGGCCGATGCCGACGATGCGCCGGAACCGGCGTTGCGGGAGTACCTGTCTGCGGCTTTGCCCGAATACATGGTGCCCAGCCGCTTCCAGCGCGTCGAGGCGATTCCGTTGACCGCCAACGGCAAGGTGGACGTGGCGCGCCTGCCCGCCCTGCGGCTGGACGCCGATCCGGCCGAGCACCTGGCGCTGGACGACGTTCATGTGCGCGAAGTGCACGACCTGTGCTGTGAACTGCTGGGACGCGGCCAGATCGGGGCCATGGATAACCTGTTCCAGCTGGGCGCCGACTCCCTGATGATCACCCAGATGCTTGTGCGCATGCGGCAACGGTTTGGCGTGGAGGTGCCGATCGCGCATTTGTTCGCGCGTCCCAACATCGTCGCCATCGCCAGCGAGCTCACCGCCGTGCTGTGCCGGCAAGGCAATCCCGCCGATACCGGTTCGGCTGACCGGGAAGTTATGGAATTCTGACTATGCACAATACTGTTCAAACCTTGATCGACGAACTCCGGCAGGCGGGCGTTACGCTGGAACATAAAAACGGCAAGCTGAGCGTGTCAGCCGGGAAGGGCGTGCTGACGCCGGAACGCCAGGACGCCATCCGCGCCCACAGGGATGCACTGCTGGCATGGCTCGCGCTCGGGGGCGCGGAACAGGGGCTGTGCGCCAACCCGGATCATCCGGTCGCATTGTCACCGGCCCAGGTGCGCTTCTGGTTCATGGCGCAGCTGCAGGAAGACTTGAGCGCTTACCACATCGTCAGCGCGCTGCGCCTGCGTGGCGCCCTCGATGAAACAGCGCTGGCGGCGGCGTTCGACCATATCATCGCGCGCCATGAATCGCTGCGCACCGGCTTTTATAACGACGACGGCAAACCTGCCGCGCGCCTGCATGCGGCCATGCCGTGCGTGATCGAACGCCGGGACCTGAGCGCGCTGGCCGAGCCGGAAGCGGAAGTGGCTGCCGCCATGCGCGCGGCACAGCGCCGCCAGTTTGACCTGGCGACGCCGCCGTTGCTGGCGGTGACATTGCTGAAGTTGCGGGATGGCGGGCATGTGCTGATCATGGTGCTGCACCATATTGTCGCCGATGCCTGGTCGCTGTCGGTGCTGAACCGGGAGTTCATGCAGTGCTACGGCGACTTGTGCCACGGCCGCCCGCCGGCGCTGACGCCGCTGCCGTTGCAATACCGCGATTACGTGGCCTGGAGCCGGCACCCGGACCGGACCGGCAGCCGTGCCGGCCAGTTGGCCTTCTGGCGGCAGGAACTGGACGGCCTGGCGCCGGTTCTGCCGCTGGCGCGCGATTTCCCGCGCGCCCAGGGCGGAGGCCGTGACGGACGCACGGTCCGGGCGGAGTGGAGCGCGGGATTGTCCGGGCGTATCGATGCGCTGGCGCGCCAGCACCAGGCTACGCCGTACATGGTGCTGTTGACCGCCTTCCATTGGTTGCTGGCGCGCTATAGCGGGCAGGATGACGTGGCGGTCGGCACGGCGGTGGCCAACCGGCCGGACGCACGTCTGGAAAACCTGATCGGCCTATTCCTCAATTACCTGGTGCTGCGCGGCAGGGTCGACCGTGCCGCCAGCTTTGCCGAACAACTGGTGACGACCCGTGACCGTACCTTGCGCGCCTTTGCCCACCAGGACCTGGCGTTCGAACAGATGGTGGAAGACTTGCAGTTGCCGCGCAGCCTGCATCATTTGCCACTGACGCAGATTAACTTCTCTTACATGAATGCGCTGAAGGGGGAGTTGGTGTTGCCCGGTTTGACCGTCGAGCCGGTCGAACGGCAAGGCGGCCTGGCCAAATTCGAGTTGTCGCTGACCATACGCAGGACGGCCGCCGGCACCATGCTGTGCGAACTTGAATTCGACACCGGCCTTTACCGGGAACCGTCCGCGCAAGCGATGCTGGACGATTTAGGCGCCATGCTGGAATCGGCCTGTGCGCGGCCGGACGCGCCGCTGTACAGCCATGCCTGCGGCACCGCCGTCCTGGATACCCGCGCCGAGGCGGGCGACGCCACGCTGCACGGGCTGTTCGAGGCGCAAGCTGCCGCCACGCCTGAGGCGACGGCAGTGGCGCTGGGCCATGCCAGCCTCAGCTATGGCCAGCTCAATGAGCGCGCCAATCAACTGGCGGCGGCGCTGCGGGAGCACAACTTGGGGCCGCACAGCCGAATCGGCATTGCGCTGCTCCGCACGCCGCAATTGCCGGCCGCAATCCTGGCCGTGCTGAAAATCGGCGCCACCTATGTGCCGCTGGATTTGCAATATCCTGCCGCGCGCCTGCGCCAGATGGCGGAAACCAGCGCGATCGCCGCCGTGATTCGTGACGGCGAGCAGGCGCTGGCGCCAGACCTGATCCCGGCCGGCATTGTGCAACTCGATGCGGCGGCGATTGTTGCCGCCGGCCGCCCCGGCGCGCCCAACCCGGGCGTGCCGGTGGACCCGCGCACCGCCGCCTACTGTGTCTTCACCTCCGGCTCGACCGGCGTGCCGAAGGCGATCGCCATGCCGCATGCCAGTCTGGTCAACCTGGTGCGCTGGGCCAGCGAGGCGGTGCCGATCGAGCGCGGCATGCTGCAGTTCTCGTCGTCCAGCTTTGACGTGCATTGCCAGGAAATGTTCATGACGTGGTACCAGGGCAAGCGGCTGGAGATGATCAGTGCCGACCAGGTCCGCAATGTGGCGGAGACTTTGCACCACATTAAAAGGCATCAGGTCGACACGGTCATGCTGCCGGCCCCCGTGCTGGAGCAGTGGGGCATGGTCTATCCGAAATACCATGATCTCCTGCAAGGCGTGCGGCACATCATTTCCACGGCCCAGGCGCTGCAATTCACGCAACCGCTGGTGACGATGATGGATGCCTTGCCGCATTGCCGCCTGCATGACATGTATGGCCCGGCCGAAACCCATGTGGCCACGTGCAAGTCCTACGAGCGGCGCGGCGCATGGTCCGCCGAACCCAGCCTGGGCCATCCCGGCCGGCAAACCAACTGCTGGATACTGGATCCGTTCCTGGCGCCGGTGCCGGATGGGGTGGTGGGCGAGCTGTATATCGGCGGCCAGGCGCTGGCGCATGGTTACCTGGGCGCGCCGGCGCTGACCGCCGCGAAATTCATTCCCCACCCGTTCAGCGCCACGCCGGGCGAGCGCCTGTACCGGACGGGTGACCTGGCCAGGCGGTTGCCGAACGGCGAGATCAAATATATGGGCCGCAACGATCACCTGATCAAGCTGCGCGGCTTCCGCATCGAACCGGAGGAGATCGAGCAGCAACTGCTGGCGGTTGCCGGTGTGCAGCAGGCGATGGTCTGCCTGGCCGCCGGGGCGGCCGGGGACGGGGAATTGCGCGCCTACGTGGTGACCGCTGAAACCCACCTGACCGGCCTGGTACTCAAGCAGGCGCTGCAGGCGTCGCTGCCGCCATACATGGTGCCTGGCCATATCTTTATTCTCGGCGCCATGCCGTTGACCCCCAATGGCAAGGTCGACCGCGAACGGTTGCTGGCCATGGAAGTGCCGGCCGCCGCGGTGCGCGACGAGGTCGCGGCAGGGCCGGCTGAAACCGTCATGTTGCAGTTGTGGCGCGGCTTGCTGGGGCACGCCAACGTCGGCCTCGACGATGACTTTTTCATGGTCGGCGGCCATTCGCTGCTGGCGACCCAATTGGTCAACATCGTCAATGAACACCTGGCCATCGATATGCCGCTGCAAGCCATATTTGAATATGCCACCGTCCGCGAACTGGTGACGCACCTGGGGACGCAGATCGGCGGCGCCGCCGCGTTTGACGCCGTGTGCGAACAGTATCTGCTCCTGCAGAGCATGAGCCCGGAGGAACTGGCCGCACTGGAAGCGATGTGAGCGGTGTTCCTGCGCCGCTCTTCCTAGCCGAATTGGAAATCTGATGTCGAATCACGAAAGTAACCAGCAAAAACGGGCTCTGTTGCAAAAGCTGATGCAACAGCAGGGGGTGCGCCTGGATGGGGCGGGCGCGGCAATCCCGCGGCGCGCCGACGCGGACTGGGCGCCGCTCAGTTTCGCCCAGCAGCAACTATGGTTCCTGGCCCAGCTCAGCCCCGACAGCCGTGAATATAACCTGGGCACGGCCGTGCGCTTGCGCGGTCCGCTCGACCAGGCCGCCTTCGAGCAAGCCTGGCGGCTGCTGGTACGGCGCCACAGCATCTTGCGCGTCCATATCGGCATGCGGGACGGGGCGCCGTGCCAGCGCGTGCTCGCCGAGCTGGCGCTGCCGTTGACGGTGACGGATCTGAGCGGGGCGCCGGAGGCTGAACAGGAAGCCAGCCTGGCGGCGCTGTTGCAGGCCGGCCGTGCGCGGGAGTTTGCGCTGGAGCGGGGCCCGCTGTTCCATATCCATCTGGTCCGGCTGGGGCCGCAATCGAGCGTGGCCCTGTATAACATCCACCACATCATTACGGACGGCCTGTCGCTGGATTTGCTGATCGAGGAATTCAGCGGCCTGTACCTGCGCCTGGTGAACGGGGAGGCGGTCACGGCGCCGCCGCCGGCGCTCGACTATCTCGATTACGCGGCCTGGCAGCGCGCCCACTACCAGGGCGATAACCTGGCCAGGCTCGATGCTTTCTGGCTGCAATTGCTGGACGGTGTCGCGCCGCTCAACAGCATTCCGACCGACTTTCCACGACCCGCGGTGCGCCGTGGCCATGGCGCCGTGCTGCGCCGTACCACGGACAGCGCATTGGCGCAGCAGATTGCGGCGGTGGCGGCGCAGCACCGTTGCACACCGTTCATGCTGCTGCAATCGGCCTGGGCCTGCTTTATCAGCCTGTACGCGGGTACCGACGACGTGCTCCTGGGCAGCCCGGTGTCCGGCCGCACCACGGCGGAATCGGCGCGGATGCAAGGCTTCCTGGCCAATGTCATGGTATTGCGCCACCGCATAGACCGCCAGCGCACCTTTGCGGAATTGCTGCGGATTCAACGCCAAACCGTGCTTGATTGCCAGGCTCACCAAGCCATGCCATTCGGCCGCCTGGCCGACCGCTTGGGCCACCAGCGTGATTTGTCCCGTACGCCGGTGTTCCAGCTGGCCTTTGCTTTGCAGCGTGGCGAACTCATCGAGCAGCAACTGGGCGGGATCACGATCACGCGCGAACCGTACGCGTCGAAGATCGCACAGTTCGACCTGAGCCTGTTTGTATTCGACGTCAAGCAGTATTTCGCCTTTGAATGGCAGTTCGATACGGAGCTGTTCCGCCCCGACACCATTGAACGCATCGCCGGCATGTTCCTCGATATGCTGCGCAGCCTGCTGAACGATCCGGCGCAGACGCTGGCCGGCATGACGCTGGTTCCGGCCGCGCAGCGCCAGGCCATGCTGTACGATTGGAATCCGTGCCACGCGCCGTTCCCGCCGCGCGGCACGCTGCATGCGCTGTTTGAGCGGCAGGCGGCACTGTATCCGGAACGGATCGCGCTGGACGACGGCGTGCGCCGGACCAGCTACGCGCAGCTCAATGCCCAGGCCAACCGCCTGGCCCATGCCTTGCGCGAACAGCATGCCGCCGTCCACGGCCGCGCGCTGGCGCCCGATACGCTGATCGGCTTGCATGTGGAGCGCGGCGTGGCGCAAGTGGCCGGCGTGCTTGCCATCCTCAAGGCTGGCGCCGCCTATGTCCCGATGTCGACCCGCAACCCGGCGGAACGGACCGCCTTTATCGCCGCCGACAGTGGCATGGCGATGGTGCTGTGCGACGGCGCCGCCGCCGCCGGCCTGCGCACGCTGGTGGGCGCCGGCGTGCCGGTGGTGGCGCTGGATGACACGCCGGCGCTGGCGCGCCAGCCATCGTGCAATCCCGAAGCGGGGAGCGGGCCGCAGCACCTGGCGTACATGATTTATACCTCAGGCACCACCGGCCAGCCCAAAGGCGTGCTGCAGACGCATGCCAGCGTGGACCGGCTGTTCCTTGCCACCGAGGCCGATTACGGTTTCGGCCAGGATGATGTCTGGGTGCTGTACCACGCGGTCTCGTTCGATTTCAGCGTATGGGAAATGTGGGGGGCGCTGCTGTACGGCGGCCGCCTGATGCTGCCTGACGAAGCCTGCATCCGCGACTTTGCGCACTTTGTGCGCTGGTGCGCCGAGCATGGGGTGACGGTATTGAACCAGACCCCGGCCGCCTTTTACGCCTTCAGCGAACAGGCGCTGGCGCAGCGGGCCGCATTGCCGGCGCTGCGGTACGTGATTTTTGGCGGCGACGCGGTCAACCTGGCGCAACTGCGGCCCTGGTGGCAGGCGTACGGCGATACCCATCCACGCCTGGTGAACATGTACGGCATCACGGAAACCACCGTGCACACCACCTGCCGGCCACTGCGGCAAGAGGAGGCGGGCGCCACGTCGCCGATCGGCCGGCCGCTGGCCGATATGCGCGTCTATCTGTTGGATGAGCGGCTCGAACCGGTGCCGCCGGGGACGGCGGGTGAACTGTATGTCGGCGGCGCCGGCCTGGCGCGCGGTTATCACCGCCGGCCGGACCTGACCGCAGACCGTTTTATCGACAATCCGTTCGCGACGCCCGCCGAGCGGGCCGCCGGATATGGCCGGATGTACCGCAGCGGCGACCTGGCGCGCTGGGTGCCTTCGCCGCTGGATGGCGGGCCGGAGCTTGAATACCTGGGCCGTAACGATCATCAGGTCAAGGTGCGCGGCTACCGGATCGAACTGGGCGAAATCGAGGCGGCGCTGACGGACATGCCGCAGGTTCAGCAAGCGCTGGTGCGCACGGCCGACAAGCATGGCCACGCCAGCCTGGTCGCTTATGTGGTGGCGGCGCCGGGCAACCCGCGCGATGCGGCGGCATTGAGCGCGGCGCTGGCGGCCAGGCTGCCGGCCTATATGGTGCCGGCCGCGTTCCATTTCCTGGAGACGATCCCGCTGACCCTCAACGGCAAGGTGGACCAGCAAGCCTTGCCGGCGGTCGAATTCGGCACGGGTGGCGCTTCCTACGCCGCTCCGGTAACGGCCGCCCAAACCGCGTTGTGCGCGGTGTGGCAGCGCGTCCTGGGCGTGGAGCGGGTGGGCCTGGCGGACAATTTCTTTGCGCTGGGCGGAGATTCCATCGTTTCGCTGCAATTGGTCGCCGCGGCCGCCCAGGCCGGGTTGCATTTCAGCGTGCAGGATTTATTCGTTGCGCAGACAGTCGGTGCGCTGGCGCCCTTGCTGAAGGACGAGGCCGCCAGCCGGCGCCGCTGCGCGCCGTTTGCCCTGGTGGCGCCGGCCGTGCGCGTGCGCTTGCCGGCGGATGTGGTCGATGCCTACCCCGCCACCCGCTTGCAGCTCGGTATGCTGCTGCACCACCAGATCAGCCGCAACAAGGAAACCTACCACAACGTCTGCAGCATCCATATGCCATACCGGCCGGATCTGGCCTGCCTGCAACGGGCGGTCGACCAGGTGATCGCGGAACACGATGTGCTGCGCACACAGTTCGATTTCGACCTGTGCGACGAGCCCTTGCAACTGGTGTACCGCCAGGCGCGGGGCAAGGTCGAGTGGCGGGATTTGTCCGGCGAGCCCGATCCGCGGCGCGCGCTGGCGGACTGGCAGCGCGGGGAAAGCGCGGCCGACCTGGATCTGCGGTCGCACCCCTTGTTCAAGCTGGTTCTGTTCAAGTTGAGCGGGCAGGATTTCCAGCTTGGTTATAGCGGCCATCACGCCATCCTGGACGGCTGGAGCCTGGCGCAAATGCTCGAGCGCCTGGTGGACTATTACCGCCGCCTGTTGGCGGGCGAGGAACCCGCCGGGGCCCGGTTCGAGTTCCGTTTTGCCGATTATGTGGCCGAGGAAAGGGCCGTTGCGGCCGATCCGGAGCAGCAGCGCTTCTGGCGGAGCGCGCTGGACCAGGTCCGGTTCACCCGCTTGCCCCGCCTTCCGGGGCCGCTTTGCGCGGGGCGGCATCAGGTGCTGCAGGTACACGTGGACAGCGGCGTCACGGCACGCCTGGTGGCGCTGGCCAGGGCGCATGGGGTCGGGATGAAAACGCTGATGCTGGCGGCCCACCTGCGCGTGATCAGCCATATCACGGGCGAGCGGGAAACGGTGACCGGGCTGGTCTGCAACGGCCGTCCCGAGCACCGCGACGCCACTGCGGTGCTCGGGCTGTACCTGAACACGATGGTCTGGCGCCAGTGCCATGACGAGCGCCACAGCTGGGCGGACAGCATCGCCCGGATCGCGCGGCAGGAGGCCGAACTGCTGCCGTATGCGCGCTTCCCGCTTGCTGAGCTGATCAGGAACAACCAGCACCAGGAATTATTCGAGGTGGTGTTCAATTACATCGCTTACGACGGCTTGTGCGGGGACGGCGGGCGCGAGCATGCGCCGCATACGTCGGGCGTGATCAACTATCCGCTGCTGGTCAACTGTGTCCATGACCCGCTCAATGTGCGGCTGACCTGGAACCTGAGCTTCGACCTGGGACAGTTGCAGGCGGGGCAGGTCGCGCGCTACGCGGGCTATTACCGGCAGGCGCTCGACTCCATGCTGGAGCAAACGGCGCATCCCTACCGGTGCCAGAGCTTGACGGGCGCCGATGAACTGTGCCTGACCCGCGCCGCGCCGGTGCGGGCCGCCGATGATGCTCACCTGTCTTGCCTGCACACCGCGGTCATGGCGCTGCCGCCCCGGCATGACGCCAGGCCGGCCGTCATCTTCGAAGGGCGGCGCATGGGCTACGGGGAATTGAAAGCGCGCGCCCTGCAATTGGCCTGGCATATCCAGGCCGCGGGCATTGCACCGAACCAGCTGGTCGCCATCGATTGCGCCGACGGCATAGCCCAGGTCACCGCCATGCTGGCGTGCAGTGTGGCTGGCGTTGCCTATTTGCCGCTCGACCCCGGCTGGCCGGAAGCGCGCAAGGCCAGGGTCATGGCGCGTGGCGACGTGCGCCTGCTGCTGGAGGCGCCCTGCGGCGCCACGCTGCCGCAGGGCGTGCGCCGGCTCGATATCGGCGCCGGCAGCGCCCTGTGGGCTGAACCGGCCGACACGCCTGCCGGGCGGGCGAATCCGGACGACCTGGCTTACGTGATCTTCACGTCCGGCTCCACCGGCGAACCGAAAGGCGTGATGCTGCGCCACAGCGCCGTGCAAAACACGCTGAACGACATGCGTATCCGCTATGGCCTGCACGAGCACGATGCCGTACTGGGCTTGTCCTCAGTCGCGTTCGACCTGTCGGTGTTCGACGTCTTCGGGCTGTTGCAGTCGGGCGGCACCGTGGTCTTGCCCGACCGCGACAAGCGCCAGGATCCCGCGCACTGGGGGCGCCTGGTGCGCGAGCATGGCATCACCCTGTGGAATAGCGTGCCGGCCATCTTCCAGCTGTGGATGGATGTCGCCGAGGTTGGCGGCGAAGCGCCGCTGGCGGCGTCGATCCGCCACGTGCTGTTGTCCGGTGACTGGCTGCCCCTGGGCCTGCAGCCCCAGGCCAGCCGCCTGTTGCCGCAGGCGCGGGTCCACAGTTTGGGCGGGGCCACCGAAGCGGCAATCTGGTCGATCACGTATCCGGTCACCGGCATCGATCCGCACTGGGTCAGCATTCCCTACGGCAAGGCCATGCACCAGCAATCATTCCATGTGCTGGACGAGGCGATGCGCACCTGCCCGATTGGCACGCCGGGCCAGCTGTATATCGGCGGACTGGGGCTGGCGGACGGCTATTGGCGCGATCCGGAGCGGACCGCGGCCAGCTTCCTCGAGCACCCGGTCAGCGGCGAACGCTTATACAAGACCGGCGACCTGGGGCGATTCTTGCCGGAAGGCGATATCGAGTTCCTCGGCCGGGCCGATTTCCAGGTCAAGATCCATGGTTTCCGCGTCGAGCTGGGCGAGATCGAAAGTGCGCTGAACCAGATTCCCGGTGTCAAGGCCAGCCTGGCGGCCCTGCACAAGGACGGACAGCAGCGGCCGCATCTGGTGGCGTATGTGCAGGTCGAGGCCGGCACACCCGCCGCGGCCGGACAGTGGCGGGCGCTATTGGCCGAACGCTTGCCGCACTACATGGTGCCGCACCATTACTGCGCGTTGCAGAGTTGGCCGTTGTCGGAGAATGGCAAGGTCGACCGCAAGGCGCTGCCGGTACCCGATTTCGGCGCGCACGCGCCGGACGCGGGCTTGCGCCCGCCCGCCAATGCAACCGAACAGGCATTGCTGGAAATCGTGCTGCGCCTGTTGAACCGGTCGGCCTTGTCGACCGACGACAACTTTTTCATGCAGGGCATGGATTCGATCGGCGCCATCCAGCTGGTTGCCCAGGCCAAGCGGGCCGGCATCGCGGTTGACGTGCAGGCGGTATTCGTCCATCCCTCGGTGCGTGAACTGGCCGCCGTGGCGCGCCGGCACACGGCGGCGGAGGGCGGAGGTGATGGGGGCAACAGCGCGTTGCTGCCGGTACAGCACTGGTTCCTGGCGCAGTTTGGCGATCAGGCGCACCATTTCAACCAGGCGTTCGTCTTCCGTGCCGGCGCTTTGCAATGGGACACATTGTGCGCGGCCATCGCACAATTGCTGCAAGTCCATCCCTTGCTGAGTGCCACATTGCAAGGACAGACCCTGGCGCCGTCGGCGGCCATGGTGGAACGGATTGTGAGCCGGCACAGCGCCGGTCCGGGCCAGACCCTGGCCGCGCTGACCGGCGAGGTGGCGCACAGCTTGCAGTCAGGCCTGCATTTGCGGCATGGGCCCCTGATCCGCTTCGCGCTGGTCACGGCGGGCCAGGAGCAGCGCTTGCTGGTGGTCTGCCACCACATGGTGATCGACGGGGTTTCCTGGCGCATCCTGCTGGACAATTTCAACCACGCGTATGGCGCGTTGGCAGCCGGCCGTGACCCGCGGCTGGAGCGTCCCGCCGTGGGCTTCGGCCAGTGGGCGGCGCATTTGGCGGCCCAGGCCGATCAGCCGGCCGTGCGCGCCCAGTTCGATTACTGGCTGGCACAGGCGTCGGTGGCCGCGCCAGCGGCCGCCGTATCCCGTTATGGCGACAGCCGGAACCAAACCCGCCGCCTCGATGCGGCGCTGACGCAGCGCCTTCTGGGCGAGGCCAACCATGCCTTCCGCACCGATGCGCAAGATTTGTTGCTGACTGCGCTGGGCCTGGCATGCAGCGATTGCGCCTTGCGCGGCATGCCGCCGGGACGCTTGAGCCTGATGTTGGAAAATCACGGCAGGCAGTCCGCGGAGCTGGACCTGAGCCGCACGGTCGGCTGGTTCACACAACTGTATCCGCTGCAGCTGGATCTGGGCGCGGCGCCGGTGCTGGATGTGCTGGTGCGCGTCAAGGAAACGCTGCGCCAGGTGCCGGACCATGGCCGCGCCTATGGCTTGCTGCGCTATCTGAGCCGGGACCCTGCCGTGGTTGCGGCGCTGGCGGCGCAGCCGGCACCGCCGCTGCTGTTCAACTACCTGGGCCGGGTGGACGGCGCCCTGGTGCGCGACGGCTACCTGCACGGGGCGGACGAATCGGCCGGGGCGGATATCGCGCCAGGACTGGCCCGCCCGTACCTGCTTGAAATCAATGCCATGGTCAGCGGCGAGCGCCTGGCGCTCAATTGCCGCCATGATCCCGCCATCCATTCCGAAGCCGAGATCGCGCGGCTGCTGGCCGCGGTGGAGCAGCATCTGCAACAGCTGGCGGACTTGTGCGGGGCGCTGGACGGACCCCGCTTCACCCCGTCGGACGTGCCGGAAGCCGGCATGGATGCGGACCAGATCAACGACTTCCTGGATGACCTATGCAATTGAATACTGCCGCCGGCGCTGGCGGCGCGCCCTACGCGTTGCCGCCGTTTACGCTGGAAAAAAACAATATCGAAACGTTCTATCCGGCGTCGCCGCTGCAACTGGCCATGATCAGCAAGAGCCTGCAATCGCCGGGGCAAGGCATGTACGTGATCCAGGCCGGCTTTGAAATCCGCGGCCCGCTCGACACGGCATGTTTCCAGCGGGCCTGGGAGCAGGCGATGGAACGCCATCCGGTATTGCGTACCTTGTTCACCCGGCTGGATACGGATAAACCCATGCAGGTGGTGTGCAAACGCGTGCCGCTGCCTTGGGTCGCGGTCGACTTGAGCGCCTGCGCCGATCCCGAAGCCGGCTATGCGCAGTGGGTGGCGGCCGACCGCCGGCGCGACTTCGATCTCGGGCGCCCCTCCCTGATGCGCCTGGTGATGTTGACGCTGGGCCCGGCGCATTACCGTTTCGTCTGGTGCCACCACCATGCCATTTCCGATGGCTGGTCGCTGCCGGTCGTGATCAATGACGTGATGCGCCTTTACCTGGCCGCGGCCGGCGGGCCGCCCGCCGCGCTGGGGCCGAGGGCGGATTTTCAGTCGATGATGCGCTGGATCGGCAGGCAGGACGAGCAGGCCTCGCTGTCGTTCTGGCGTACGCACCTGGACGGCCTGGAAGAAGGCTGCCATTTGCTGCAAGGCGCCGGCACCGTCGATCCGGACCTGGCGCCGGCGCTGCCGATCGTGGTGGACCATGTGCTCGATGCCGGGCTGACGGCCCGTATCGAGGCTTTTTGCCAGCGCCAGGGCGCCACGCCGAACGTGCTGATGTCGGCTTTGTTCGGACTGTGCCTGAGCCACTACCTGGACCGCGACGAGGTGGTGTTCGGCAGCATTACGTCGGGCCGCAATGCCGACCTTGCCCATGTCGACAAGCTGGTCGGACCATGCCTGAACACGGTACCGGTGCGGATGCGCTGCGCCGGCGGATTACGTGTGGGCGCCTGGCTGAGCGAAGTGATGGCCGGGCAGGCGCGCCGGCTGCCGCATGAGTACCTGAGCTTGCAACAGATCGGTGCCCAGCTTCCGGGACGGCTGCGTCACCTGTTCAATTGCCTGTACGTCTACGAAAATTATCCGCGCACGGTGGCGCTGGATGGCGCGCCGGGCGTGCAGGGCGATGCCTTCCAGTTCCGGCCACTGGCAACCCATGAAGCCAACAGCGTACCGTTCTCGTTTATCGTGGCGCCGGGTGAACGTACGCTGGTGCGGATTGCCGCCCATCCGGCGTTGTTCGATGTGGCGTTCCTGACGCGCTTTTTTGCGGATTTCCAGGGGCTGCTGACCAGCCTGCTTGAAGGGGGGGCGGCGCAGGAACTGGCGCAATTGCGCCGCACCGATGCGCCGGCCATCAGTGCCGTTCATCCACAGGTGCGCCTGCCGGCGCGCGACCTGGTGGCCGCTTTCGCGCACGCCGCGCAAGGCGCCGCGCAACAGCCGGCGCTGGTGTGCGGGGCACGCGAGCTTAGTTATGGCCAGCTCGATCGCGTCACCGACTTGCTGGCGGAACAGTTATTGGCGCAACAGGTCCGCCCGGGCGACCGGGTCGGCATCATGTTGCCGCCGGATGAGCGGCAAGTGATTGCCATGCTGGCCGTACTGAAAGCGGGGGCGTGCTACGTGCCGCTGGACATCAACAACCCCGACAGCCGCAACCGCTTTATCCTGCGCGACGCCGCCGTGCAATGCCTGGTCGCTGAACCGTCGGCGGCTGAATTGGCGCAAGGGTTGCGCCTGGTCGCGCCGGACGCGCCGGATCACGGTCGTGCCATACAACTGCCCCGGCATGACCTGGCGGCGTCACTGGCTTACCTGATTTACACCTCCGGCACCACGGGCCAGCCCAAGGGTGTCATGATCGAACACCGGCATGTGGTGCGGCTGTTCGAAACCACCCAGTCTGCGTATCGCTTCAGCGCCGCGGACCGTTGGATCATGCTGCACTCCTTCGCCTTTGACGTGTCGGTGTGGGAGATTTGGGGCGCATTGCTGTACGGGGCACGGCTGTATTTGCCGGAAGCGGCGGCCACGCGTGATTTCCACCGCCTGTACGCGGTGTTGCGCGAACAGGGCATCACGGTCCTGAACCAGACGCCGTCGGCCTTCTACCAGCTGGCTGCCGCGGCGGCGGCCCACCGCGAACCGCTGAGCGCCCTGCGCACGGTGGTCTTTGCCGGGGAAAAGCTCAGCCCGGGCTTGCTGAAGGATTGGGTGGCGCGCTACCCGCTGGAACGGGTCAAGCTGGTCAACATGTACGGGATCACGGAAATCACCGTGCATGGCAGCTACCACGAATTGACGTGGCAGGATATCGGTAGCGGCGCCAGCGTGATCGGACGCCCGCTGGCCGACCTGGAGATGCGCCTGCTGGGCAAACGCGGACTGGATGTGCCGCCGGGCTGCGTCGGCGAAATCTGGGTGGCGGGACCGGGCGTCAGCCCCGGCTACTGGAACCGCGCCGAGTTGACGGCCGAGCGGTTTGTCGAGCGCGATGGCCGGCGCTATTATCGGTCCGGCGACCTGGCATATCTCGAGCAGGGCTTGCTGGTGTATGTGGCGCGGATGGACAAGCAGGTACAGATCCGCGGCTTCCGCGTGGAATTGGGCGAGGTCGAGCATGCGCTGAGCATGCTCGACCGGATCGAGCAATGCCTGGTGGCGGCGGTCCCCAGTGCCAGCGGCGACGACATCCTGGTCGCCTTTGTCGCGGACGGGCTGCAACGGACGCCGGCACAATTGACGGCCCTGCTGGCGAAAACGCTGCCGCACTACATGGTGCCCAACCGCATCATGGTGTTGCCGGCGCTGCCGATGACCGTCAATGGCAAGGTCGACAAGCGCGCCCTGCTGGAGCAGGACGCCCGGACGGCCCATGGCTCACAGCCCGATGCCGCCGGCCTGGACCCGGAGGAAGCGGCGTTGGCGGCGGTCTGGGAAGAGGTGCTCAAGTGTCCGGTGACGCGCGCCGATGCCGATTTCTTCGAGCTTGGCGGCCATTCGCTGCTGGCCACGCAATTGATTTATGCGTATAAAAAGCGGCACCAGGTGGCCATTCCGGTCCAGGCTATTTTCGAGTACCGCCAACTGGGCGCGCTGGCGCGCCATGTGGCCGGCCTGTCGCGCCAGGAGTTGCCGGGCGCCATTGCGCGCGCCGCGCGGCGCGAACGCGGTCCGCTGTCGTTTTCCCAGCAACGCCTGTGGTTCCTGTGCCAGTTGCCCGGGGCCGGGGCATCGTATAACCTGGCCATGCCGCTGGCGGTGCGGGGGGCGCTGCAGCGGCCGGCGCTGGAACAGGCCCTCGCTGCGCTGCTGCAGCGGCACGAAGGCTTGCGCGCCGGGTTTGCCATGGCCGACGGCGAGCTCACCCAGTTCATCCGGGAATCCCTTGATCCGCCGTGCTGGATCGATGCCGATGGCTGGAGTGACAGCGCGCTGCAGCAGGCCATCGATGCACGCTGCCGCGAGCCGTTCTCGCTGGCGACGGATGCGCTGGTTCGGATCACGGTATTCCGCCGCGCCGCCGATCAGCATGTGCTGCTGCTGGTATTGCACCATATCGTCACCGACGGCTGGTCGAATGGCATCATCCTGCGCGATCTGTCCCGCCTGTACGACCACCATGCGCATGGCGGCGCGCTGACCCTGCCGCCGTTACCGGTACAGTATTTCGACTATGCCGTCTGGCAGCGCGAACCGAAACAGGACCATGGCCACGCCGCCCAGCTCGATTACTGGCGCCGCCAATTGCGCGACGCGGCCCCGGTGTTGCCGCTGCCGCTGGATTTTGCGCGTGCGCCGGGCCAGTTCCGTGGCGAAAACAAGGTGGTCAGTATCGATGCCGCCGCCGTGGCGGGACTCGAAGCGCTGGCGGCTGCCAACCAGGCGACGCTGTTCATGGTGCTGCTGGGTGCGTTCCAGTCGCTGCTGGCGCGTTTTTGCGGCACGTCCGATATTGTGCTGGGCACCGTGGTGGCCAACCGCCAGCGCCAGGAGCTGGAAGAGGTCGTGGGTTTCTTCACCAATACGCTGGTGATCCGCGATACCGTGCAGACCCATGTCCCTTTTTGCCAGACGCTGCGGCAGACCCGCCAAACTCTGCTGGCGGCCTACGACAACCAGGACGTGCCGTTCGACCAGGTGGTCGATGCGGTGTGCCGCGAACGTCCGGTGGACGCGCCGGCCCTGGTCCAGGTCATGTTCGTATTGCAAAACGCGCAGCAAAGCAAGGGTAGCGGCGCCGGATTCCGCGAGCTGGACGTGCGCCCGGTGACCTGGCAATACGGCCAGGCGAAATTCGACCTGACCATATCGATTAATCCGGATGCGCACGGCTTGCACGTGCATCTGGAATACAAAAGCGACCTGTTCTCGGCCGAGCGCATGGAGCAATGGCTGGCGCTGTACCGCGATGCGTTGCTGCGGCTGGCGCAACAAAGCGACTTGAGCGCGGCCGAACTGTTCAGCGCCGCGCGCCCGCCGGTCCTGGCGGACTGGCAGAGCCTGCTGCGCCTGCCGGAACAGCAATTGCTGCAATACATAGATCAATTACCGGAAGAGCAGGCGGCCCAATTGCTGGCCCGGCTTGAAGCATAGTGAGGTGACCAGCATGTCAGAATTCGATTCCGAGCCAACCCAGAAGGACAAACTCAAACAACTGCTGCTGAACCGGCAGGGGCGCCTGCCGGCCTTCAAGGACAGCCTGCGGGCACAGGCTGCGCGCCAGCCGCGGCAGGCCGCGCTGTGTGATGGCGCCGCGTTGAGCTACGCGGACCTGCTGGCCTGCCTGGACGGCGAAGCGGCAACTGCGCCGCAGTTGGGCGCCTGCCTGCAACCCTACCTGGAGACGCTGCGCGCATGGTGGCGCACCGGCAGCGTGCAGGTGGCGGAACCTGGCTGGAGCCCGGCATACCGCGATTTCATGCGCGCGCCAATGGCGTGCCGCGCGGCGCAGCCGCATCCGGCGTTGCTGTGGCTGCCGCATGGCGACCGCTGGTGGGGACTCGACGAACGCCGACTGGCGCAGCAAACGCAGCAATGCCGTACCTTGTTTGCGATCGGTCCCGCACAGCGGGTCGGCATCGATCCCGCGCTGGCGCTCGGTTCCACGCTGGTCGTGGTGCTGGCCGCGTTGGAGGCCGGCGCTACCGTCACCACCATCGAAGCCGGGGCGCTCGACCGGCGTTTTACCGGGGCGGCGGGCGAGGCAGCCTTCACGCCGGGCACCACCTACTCCTACCATCCCGCCTGCGGCGTCTGGGCCCTGCAAGGTCGCGTGCAGGCGGTCGCTGCCGACCGCTTGCACGCGCTCGATGCGCAAGGCGCCGCGTTGCCACCGGGCGCCATCGGCCGGCTGGTGCTGCACGCGCCGGGTGTGCCGCAGATTGCGCTGCTGGACGGGCAGGGCGGCGACAGCGTGGAACTCGGCCTGACCGGGCAATTGACCCTGGACGGTATGGTGCGCATCGATACCTGCGCCAGCATGGTCGCCGACATCGCGGGGCATGCGACCGATGCGCGCGTGATTGCCGCTTTTGTGCAGGCGCATTTGCCGGTGCAGGCGGCCGAGCTGTGCTTCCGTCCGGGCAGCCAGGGCCTGTGCGCCGTGCTGTTCCTGGTGGCGCCGCCGGAGCCGCGGCTGCAGGCCGCGCTACTGGCTGGTTTGCCGGCCCATTTGCGCGGGCATCACCTGGTCGAACTGGCCGCGCTGCCCGTCGATGAAGCGGGACGCACCGACCGCAAAGCCCTGCAAGCCGTGCCGCTGGTGTCGGTGCGGCAAGTGGGGTTATGGCACAGCCAGGGCTGGTCCGGGCTGGAAACCGTCCCGGCGCCGGTGCGGCACGCGCGCTGGACGTTGCCGCCATTGAGCGCCTTTGTACCGGAGCGTGAAGCGCAGGCCGGCCCCGCCATGCTGAGCGGTGCGCCGTTGCAGGCGCGGCAGCCGCACATCGCGCTGCTGCGGGATTGCCTGCTGGAGGCGGCCGAACAACGCGAACAGCGCTACCTGCATTTCTTTGGCGCCGACGGCGAGCAACGGTTCAGCTACCGCGAGTTTTACCAGGCCAGCGCCCGCGTGGCAAGCGGCCTGATGGCCCATGGTATCGGCCGCGGCGATGCGGTGATCTTCCTGCTGCAGGATAACGTGTCGTTTTGCCAGTTGTTTTGGGCATGCCAGCTGATCGGCGCGGTACCCGTGTTTTGCGAATGGCCGGATGGCCGCGAACGGCAGGCCGGCGCACTGAACAAGTTGTTGCATGCCCAGCAAGTGCTGGCGCCGGCCCGCACCGTCAGCAGCGCCGCCATCACCGCGCAGGTGGCCGGCCAGACGGCGGGCGCCATACTGGACTTTGCCGGGCTGGCCGCACACGCGCCGCTGGCAGTCCTGCCGGCGCTCGCCGCCGCAGACAATGCGGTGTTGCTGCTGACCTCGGGCAGTACCGGTAACGCCAAACTGGTGCCCCAGACCCACGCCGCCATCCTGGCGCGTACGCGCGCCGCATGGCAAAACAATGGCGGCGGATGCGACGATATCAGCTTTAACTGGATGCCGCTGGATCATGTGGGCGGCATCGTGATGTTCCATGTTTGCGACACCTTCCTGGGGATTACGCAGCTGCATGCCCAGACGTCGCTGGTGCTGCAGGATCCCCTGTACTGGCTGGACGCCATGGAGCGTCATCGCGTCACGATCACCTGGGCGCCCAACTTTGCCTACCAACTGCTCAACGAGCGCTTGATGAACGCGCCGGGACGGCGCTGGGACTTGAGCGCCGTGCGCTTCATACTGAATGCCGGCGAAGCGATCCAGCCCCGGACCGTGCAGCGCTTCATGGATAACCTGGCGCCGCATGGCCTGGCGCGTACCGCAATGAAGCCATGCTGGGGCATGTCCGAAACCTGTTCCGGCGTCACGTACAACGCCGATTATCAGTCCCGGCCGTCCGATGCGGCGCTGGCCTTCATGCCGGTGGGATTCCCGGTGCCGGGCGTCTCGGTGCGCATCGTCGATGACGAGGGCATGCTCAGGCGGCAAGGGGAAATCGGCTGCCTGCAAGTCCGGGGCGCGAATGTGCTGGCCGGCTATTACCGCAATGACGAGCAGAACCAGCGGTCGTTTACCGCGGACGGTTGGTTCGATACCGGCGACCTGGGCAAAATCGGCCCGCAGGGCCTGGTGATCACGGGGCGCAAGAAGGAATTAATCATTATCAATGGCGTCAACTACGCCTGCCAGGAAATCGAAGCGGCGGCCGAACATTCCGGCCTGGTGCAGGTGAATTACAGCGCGGCCTGTCCGGTGACCTTGGGCAACCGGCAGGAAGCGTCGGCGCTGTTCGTGGTGGCGCCGGACGGCGCGGACGGGCGGCGCCAGCTGGCCGGCCGCTTGCGCAAGCTGATTTTCGAGCAAACCCAACTGGCGCTGGATTTCGTGGTCTTCCTGGCGCCGGAAGACGTCCCCAAGTCGAATATCGGCAAGATCCTGCGCAGCGCCTTGCAACAGCGCTTTGCCGAACAGGCGTATGCGGCATCGACCATCAGCTTCGCGGCGCAGGACGAGGATGACAAGCCGCCGCGCTGGATCGCCCAGGTGCGCTATCTGCCAAGCGAGCCGCCTGGCGCGGTGCGCGGTGCGCCGCCGCCGCTGCTGCTGGGAACGCCGCCGGTGCCGCTGGCGGGCGCGGGTCCGGCCCACGGGTGGCAACCTGCCGACCTGGAACGGCTGGCTGACAGGCTGGCCGCCGCCGGGCAGGCCCGGCTGGCTGTCTGGTGGCCGGCGCAACAAGCCGGCGCCAGCCTGGCTTACCGCCAGCTGCTGGAGCTGGTGCGGCGCACCAGCGAGGCCCATCCCGGGCTGCATGTCCGTTGTCAGGTATTTTGCGGGGCGGCGCCACATGGCTTGCCGGGATTCCTGCGCAGTATCAGCCAGGAATATCCGGCCTGGCAGACCGGCTTGGTCAGCGTGGCCGATGCCGCGCCGGACTGGCAGGCGATCTATACGACGGAAACGGGTGCCGCGCGCTGGTTGCCGCACTTGCATTACGAGCAGGGCCAGCGGCGACAACCGCGGCCGCGTCCCGCCGCGGAAGCCGCGCCAGGCGCCTTGCCATTCCGGGCCCATGCCACCTATCTGGTGTGTGGCGGATTGAGCGAACTGGCGCGTCCGCTGCTGGACTTCCTGCTTCACTATCTGCACGTTCGCCTGATCCTGTGCGGCAGGCGTCCCGCCGAGCAAGTGCAGGCCGGACTGGCGCACCTGTCCAACCCGGAGCGGGTGCATTACGTGCAAGTGGACATCGCCGACGCGGCGGCCATGCGCGCCGCCATGGCGGCGTTGCCGGACAGCTGGCGCGATGCGCTGCACGGCGTGATCCATGCGGCCGGCGTCTACGAAGAGCGCGCCGCCGGCGACATCGACGAGGCCCACTGGCGGCGGCTGACGACGGCCAAAGTGGACGGCACCGTTACCGTATTGGACGCGCTCGAGCCTTATTTGCCGGACGGTGCGCCGATCATCCACCTGGCTTCCGTCAATGGCTACTTCGGCGGCGCGGGCGTCGCGGCGTATGCGATGGCCAACAGCTTCCAGCTGGGCCTGAGCCGCGAGCTGAACCGGCGCGCCAGGCATCCATCCTATTGCCTGATGTTCAGTGCGTGGCGCGACACCGGCATGAGCCTGCGCGTCAGTTCGCTGGCGGCCAGCGCGGCCAACGGCTTTTATGTCATGGACCCGGAAATGGCGCTGCGTTCCATGCTGTGGTGCCTGTCGCAGCAACCCGGCGAATGGCTGGTCGGCGTCAACCTGGCGCATCCTGCACTGGCCGCGGATGCCGGACTGGAGGCCATGCCGCACTATGCCGTGCGCCAGTCCGGCCCGGAGAACGGCGGCGAGGTGGCGGACGAAAGCGGGTTGCCGTACAAATTCCTGCGCCCCCGGCAGAGCGCATCCTGGCGCGCCGGGCCGCAGGTTTCCGCGACCGAGCAACTGGTGGCCGAAGCGTGGCGGGCGTCGCTGCAACATGACGACTTCGGACTGGACGATAACTATTTCGCGGTTGGCGGCAATTCGATGCGCATGGTGCAATTGCGTGAACGGCTGGCGTCCGGCGCGGGCTTCGGCGTGGAGCTGACGGACCTGTTCCAATACCCGACGATCCAGACCCTGGCGGCGTTCATCGACGCCACGCGCGCCGCCGGTACGGCCGCGTCGGCGCCGGCCGGCGCCGCGCGCCAGGCGCTCGACGCGCAGGCTGAACGGCGCCGCGCGCAATTGAAACAACGACAGCAAAGGAATCGACAGCATGACTGAGCGAGCGAACCAGATCGCCGTGATCGGCTGGGCCGGACGCTTTCCGGGGGCGGATAGCGTGGAGGAATTTATCGACAAAAGTTTCGCCGGCGAAGTCATGATCAGCCATTTCACGGCCGCCCAGTTGCAGGCGCAGGGCGGCGACCCGGCCCGCGCGATCGATGGCTGGGTGGCGGCGTATGGCGCGATCGGCCAGCCGTATCACTTCGACGCGGGCTTCTTCGGTATCCGCGCCGGCGAGGCGGCCACCATGGATCCGCAGCAACGGTTGCTGTTGCAATGGTCATACCAGGCATTGTGCAATGGTGGCTACGGCCTGCGGCGGGACTTGGCGCGGTGCGCCGCATTCCTGTCCACCAGCGCCAGCCAGTACTGGTTCAAGCATATTTACGAGGCCGGCCTGGCGCACAGTTCGCCCGACTTTCTTGGACTGCTGCTGGGCAACGGGCAAGACTTCGCGGCGCAAAACGTGGCATATCGCCTCAACCTGGGCGGTCCCGGCATCAACATCAACACCGGCTGCTCGAGTTCGCTGGTGGCGGTGCACCAGGCTTGCAGCGCACTGCTCAATTACGAATGCGACCTGGCCTTGGCCGGCGGCGCCAATGTCGGCATCCACCAGGACAGCGGCTACGTGAGTGCGCCCGGCAGTATAGAATCGACCGATGGCCATTGCCGTCCCTTTGATCAGGACGCCAACGGCACGGTGCCGGGCAACGGCGGGGCCGTGTTGCTGCTGAAACGCCTGGAAGATGCGCTGGCCGACGGCGACCCTGTGCACGGCGTGATACTGGGCGGCGCCGTCAACAATGACGGCAACGCGCGGGTGGGCTTTGCCGCCCCCGGTGTGGATGGCCAGGCGCGCGTGATCCAGGCGGCCCACGCCATGGCGGACGTGGACAGCGCCTGCATCGGTTACGTGGAGGCGCACGGCACCGGCACGCGCATGGGCGACCCAGTCGAAATCAAGGCCCTGGTCCAGGCGTTCGGCCCCGGCGGGCGCTGTGCGCTGGCCAGCGCCAAAGCCTCGGTCGGCCATTTGAACGCGGCCGCCGGGGTCACCGGGCTGATCCGGGCATTGGCGGCCGTTGGCCGTGGCGAGTTGCCGGCTGCTGGCAACTTCCAGCGCTTGAATCCGCTCATCAGGCTGGAGGGCTCGCCGTTTTATATCAGCGAGGCGCGGCAGCCATGGCCCGGCCAGGATGGCGAGCGCTATGCCGGCGTGAGCAGTTTCGGCATAGGCGGCACCAATGCGCACCTGGTGGTGGCGCCGGCGCCCGCCGGCGGCCGCACCGCCTCGGCCGGGAGCGGGAGGCTGGACCATGTCGTGCCGCTGTCGGCCAAGACACCGGCGGCGCTGGTGCGCATGGCGCGGGCGCTGGCGCGGCACGTCCAGGACGCGGCGCAACTGGATCTTGCCGATTTCTGCTACACGCTGCAGCACCGCCGCGATCACTTCGATTGCCGGGTGGCGTTTGCCTGTCACGACCGCGACACGCTGTTGCACGGACTGCGGCAGGTGGGCGCTTCATCCGCGCAGCGCAAGCCGGCTGGCAACCGCCAGGGCTGGGCCTTCGCCGGCCAGGGCAGCCAGCGGGTCGGCATGTATCGCCGGTTGTACCAGGACCACGCGCCGTTCCGGCGCCTGGTGGACCGCGGCGCGGCCTGCGCCGCGCCGCGCCTGGGCCTGGATATCCGCCATTTGATTTACCCTGAACTGGGCGCATACACCGCGGCACAGGCCGAGGCCCTGCTGTCGGAAACCAAACTGACCCAGCCGGCCCTGTTCATTACCCAGTACGCCCTTGCCCAGGTGTTGCTGGACCTGGGATTGCGTCCGGCGCAAATGATCGGCCATTCGCTGGGGGAATATGTGGCGGCCGCCGTGGCCGGTGTCATGTCATTCGAGACGGCGCTGGAGCTGGTGATGGCGCGCGGCCTGGCCATGCAGGCCGCGCCCGGTGGGGCCATGCTGGTGGCGCATGCCGGACTGGAAACGGTCGAGGCCCTGCGCCTGCCCGGCGTGGCGGTGGCCGCCATCAACAGCGGCGCCAATACCACGCTGGCAGGAGCGGCGCCGGACATTGGCGCGCAGTTGGCCGTGCTGGAACAGCATGGCATTGCGGCGCGCGCGCTGGCCACGTCACACGCCTATCACAGCCCGCTGATGGCGGCGGCGCGCCCGGCATTCGAGGCGGCATTGGCCGGCGTGCGCCTGCAGGCGCCGCAAATGTCATTTATTTCGAACCTGACCGGCCGCCCGATCACGGCGGCACAGGCGGTTGACCCGTGCTACTGGCTGGACCACATGCTGGCGCCGGTGCGGTTTGGCGATGGCGTGCAGGCGATGGCCGCCGGCTGCGATGTGCTGCTGGACCTGGGCCCGCAGGCGGTCCTGCTCAACCTGCTGCGCCAGAACGGGGCGGCCGCGCTGGCGCTGGGCGGAAAGGGCGATGGTTGTGCCGACGCCGGCATCAGCCACGTCATGGCCGGGCTGTGGACGGCGGGTTATGACGTGCCTTGGCCGGAGCAGGGCGGGCGGTGCATCCATTTACCCGGCTATCAGTTCGATGAGAGCGAGTATCTGCTGCCGTCGCCATTGCAGGCCGGCGGCCGCGCCGCCGCCCCGCCGGTCGCCGATCCGGCCGCCGAGCCGCACCGCGCCTGGCGCCATGCGCCGGTGTGGGAAGCATTGCCGGCGGAGGCCGACAGCGGCGTGCCCGCGCACGGCAAGCTGCTGGTGCTGTGCGGCGCGGCGCCGGCGGCCGGCCTGGCGGCGGAATTCGATGCCTGCGCCACCTTGTCCGAGTTGGCCGCAAGCGCCGCCGCGCCGTTGCCGGCGGCGTCCATGCAGTCCGTATGCGTGCTGGTCGACGCGGCCCAGGCCGAACAGTTGTTTCCCCTGTGGCGTGAAATCAGGCAATTGGTGATGGCCCTGACGCGTCATTGGAGCGCTTGCGAGCGCATTGTGCTGACGCTGGTTTGCGCGCCGGACGCCGATGGCCAGGCGGCGCCGGCGGTGCAGGCGGTGGCGGCGGCGCTGAACGTGTATGCACAGGAGGTGCCCAATTTGAGCACGCGCCTGCTGCTGTTGCCGGAATCCGGCCAGCTGCGGCGCTGCTGGCCATACCTTTGCGGCCCGGCCCGGCACCGGGTGTTGCGCGCCGGGCCGGACGGCCTGAGCACGCTGGCTTACCGGCCGCTGGGGGAACTGGCGATGCCTGCCCGGCCGCGCCTGCGCCTGAACGGACGCTATCTGGTGTTTGGCGGCATGGGACGGGTCGGGGCCCGGCTCAGCGCCATGCTGGCCGACGAGTATGCGGCGGAAGTGACGGTGGTGAGCCGCAATCCCGTGCCGGGCGTCGACCCGCGCCACGTGACCGACTTGTACCGCCTGGGTGGTGAGGCCGGACGGCCGGACATGGCGCCGGTGGCGGTGCGCGATGTGGCCGGGCTGGCCCGGTTGATGCGCGCCCGGCGCGCGGCCGGCGGGCCGCCGTTGCGGGTGTTGGCCATCGGCGATGGCGATCCGATAGCGGACATGTGCGGCCAGGTCGCGGCGGACGGGGTGCATTGGGTCTTTACGCAGGCCGAGCCAGCCGCGTGCCGTGACCGGCTCGGCGCCGCGCGCGTCGAATTGCGCCGCCTGGACCCGGCCGGCGATCCCTTCGAACAGGGCTTCGCTTACCAGGAGTTCGACCTGGCCGTGGTGTGCGGGCTGGATGCGCCGGGCGGTGATCATGGCGCCTTGCTGGTGCGGCTGGCGGCATTGCTCAGACCCGATGGCGGATTGGCCATCTTCGGCCCGACGGAAGGCTGGCGCGGGGCGTTGGCGGAAGCCGGTTTCCAGGGCTTGCCGGCGGCCGGCGCCGGGTTCCCGCCGCTGCTGTTTGCGCAAGGGGTGCCCGACGGCCTGTATGCCCGGGCGACGGCGCAGAGCGCTTATTTGCGGCGCCGCACCGGCCAGGGGCCGGCCGGCGCGGCGCTGTCCTACGTGGTCATGGATGTAGGCGATCCCGCACACTGGGCATTGCTGGAGCGGCACTGCGCATCGGCGGCGCTCCAGTACGACGGCATCGTCTATTCGGTGACCTCCTTCAACAGCGCGCTGGGTTTGCATACCGCGCTGAGCGAGGGCGCCGCCGGACAGGAATTTTCCGTCAAGGCCGATAGCCTGGACCGGCTGGCCAGCCTGGCGAACCGGACACGCAGCGCGTTCGTGGCGGTGATGTCGTCCATGTCCGCTGTGCTGGGCGGTATCGGTCACAGTTCCTATGCGGCGGCCAACGCATTCCAGGACGCGTTTTGCCGCCGTCAAAGCCGTCCCGGCCAGCATTGGGTCAGCATGAACTGGGACGGCTGGGGCGCCAACCATGCGGACGGCGCATCGATGGCGGCCAACGCGCTGAGCCCGGCCGAAGGGGTGCGGGTGTTCCGCAGCGGGTTGGATGAGTTTGCCGGAACCCAGCTGGTCGTCTCGCGCCAGGCGCTCGACGAACGCGTGGCCGACTGGGTCGAGGGGCGCGGCGTCGCCAGCGCCAGCGCGGCCCCGGGCGCCGGGACGGACCGGCTGGCCACACTGCGCGGGATTTGGCAATTCCTGCTGGGCAATGACGAAAACCTGACGCCGGACAGCCACTTCTTCCAATGTGGCGGCGATTCGCTGGTCGCCATTCAATTGCTGGCGATGGTTAAAAAGCGCTTGAACGTGACGCTCAACCTGGCTGATTTCGTTCAGCAGCCTACCTTGGGGGCGTTGCAGAGCGCCATCGCCGGCGCCGCCGCGCCGGCGGCGGTGCGCAACCTGGTGGTACTGCAGCCGGGCGGCGATACGGACCACGTGGTGCTCTGCATCCACCCGGGAGGGGGCAGCCTGGGCGCCTATGCCGAACTGGTCAAAGCGATCGGGCCGCATGTGCGGGTACTGGGTTTGCAGTCCAATCTCGCCGCCGCGCCCGATGTCCCGTTGCATGCGGCCATCGAACAGATGGCGCAAGCCTATTACGGACAGTTGCGTGCGCAGCTGGGGCGGGCCAGGGTGACGCTGGTGGCGTACTGTTTTGGTTGCCTGGTTGGTTTTGAACTGGCACACCTGTTCGCGCAGCATGATCCGCAACGCCTCGACAAGCTGGTGCTGGTTGACGGCCACGCGCCGGCCATCGATGACGGCAATGCCGATTTCCCGCGCTTCCTGGGCAAGCTGGCGCGCCGTGCCGAGGTGGCGCTGACGCCGGACGAACTGGCGCGCATGTCGCAGTGGGATGCGGCGGCCATTGCCGATGCATTCGTTGAACGGATGGGGCACACGCGCGCGCCCGAGCGCATCCGCATGCTTCAGCGCAGTATCGAGGAAGTGCTGTTGTCGAACCGCGCCCGCATGGCTTACCGTCCCGTGCACAAGTTGACGCTGCCGGCGGTGTTGTGCCGGATCGATGACCCGGAGTTCCATTGCGCAAACAACGATGTGCCGGACCTGGATTGGGGACGCTACCTGATCAACCTGGAGGTCCACCGACTTGGAGGAAAACACGAAGAACTATTGAGCGAGCAAACCAACCTGGCGACCGTGCTGGCATGCATCGGTCGATGAAACAACAAGGCAGCATTTCCATTGCATACAAGACATAAAAAATGAGACTGAAAGAAAAGCTGATCAACTGGGGTTACCAGAATTACTTCAAGCTGGCTCACGCGCTGTTGGTGAGGAACTCAACGATGGCCGGCAAAACCTGCTGGCGCGGCGACGAAGTGCCCTGGCTGCATGAACTGGAAGAGAATTACCAGGTGGTGCTGGAGGAAACCATGGCTTTCAAGCGGCATATCGGGCGTCACCTGGATAAGGAGGATCTGTATCCAGGCATGACGCGCCACCATGGCCTGGACAAGTGGGAATATTTTCACTCCATGGTGTATTGCCAGAGGATAGAGCCGGTCGCGGCGCACTTCCCGAAGACGCTGGCGCTGGTCAAGGACGTATTGCCAAACGCATGCAGCGTCATGGTTTCGTGCATGCCCGGGGTGACCAACATTCCGCGCCACGAGGATTTCAAGACGGGCACCTTGCGCGTGCACCTGGGCTTGAAAGTGCCGGACCCGGTCAACGATTTTCTGGTCTTCGACGATATCAAGCTGAACTGGGCGGAAGGCAAGGCTTTCGTGATTGACCAGACCCGCGCCCACGCCGTCGTCAAGCCGTCAACCGAAGAGCGCATCGTGCTGCTGGTGGACTTCCCCCGCCCGGCCGGCCGTTTCTTCGAATGGCTCAATTACGACATGTTCGTCAAAGTCAGGGGCGCCTTCGAGGGGGCCGCGTTGAGCAAGCGCTACCAGCGTGTGCTCGAGGTTCGATAAACGTTTCCGAGGCAATCTTGAAAAACATAATGCGGAAAGTATTTGATGCGGCGGTCATCGTCCCGTTGTACCGGATGACTGAAATTTTGAACTGGCGCCTGGGCAAAGCGGGGCCCGGGCCGATCTGGTATGCGGACCGCATGCAATGGATGCGCGCACTGGAGGAAAACTGGCCCGTGGTGCTGGATGAGTTCGAGCGCTTCCGTGCCCGGTTGGACCGTCTGCCAGACCTGGAAGACTTGCGCACGTCCAACAATGTTGCGGACTTTGGCGGCGGCTCCTGGGGTTTTTTGTATCTGCGCCTTAACGGCACCGGGAACGCCATGCTGGCGCCGCATTTTCCGCGCACCCTGGCGCTACTGGAAACCCACGTTCCGGAACTGTTCAGCGTACGCTTCTCGCTGCTCGGCGGCGACCGCAAGGAGATCACGCCGCACCGCGACGGCCATTGCCAGTCCATCATTTGCCATTTGCCGCTGATCGTGCCCGAGGGCGAATGTTCGATCACCATTGCCGGCCGGCGCCAGCCCTGGACAGTGGGCAAGTGCTTCGCTTTCGATGCTTCAGCGCTGCATTCGGTGCAAAAGGAATCGAAAGAGGAGCGCCTGGTGGTATTGATCGACACGTTCCGGCCGGTGCCGTTCTGGCTGCGCGGGATTTCGCGTGCGGTTTTCCGCTACACCACGCGCAAAGCCCCGGTCGCGCAGATCATGCGCCAGCACGACCAGGCTGTCGGCAAGGCGCTCGCGGCGCGGGCGGCGGCGCCGGCGCCGGCGCATTGAGCGGTTGTGGCGGCCACAGGAAACTGATGATGAATATCCTAGGAAATCTACCAAACCGGCTCGCGGCTGCCGCGCCCGCGGTCTACGACGCCGCGGCGTTGCCCGAGGACGTGTTTTACCAGCGGCACGTGCTGTTGAACAAACCTTGCCTGATCAAGGGCGCCGTCCGCGCCTGGCGCGCGGCGCGCTTCTGGCACGAGCCCGGCTACCTGGCGTCGCGGGTAGGCCGGCCTGCCGTGGCGCTCTACCGCCACTCGAACTATCTGCACCAGGAATTGATGGCAAAAAGCGAGCAGCAGGTCGCGCTGGACGACGCCGTGCTGCAATTGCAGGCCAACCGCGACGGCGTGGTCAGCGTGCCCTCGATCTTTTTCACGGCCGGGGGACCGTTCGCGCCGCTGCTTGACGACCTGGATGAATTTCCCTTTCTGCGCCAGTTGCCCGATCCGCTGATTTCGCCGCGCCATCGTGTTTTCCTGTACAGCGGCGCGGGTACCGCCTGGCACTACCATGAGGCGGACGAGACGCTGATGTGCCAGATTAAAGGCAGCAAGCGGGTCGGCTTGCTGGCGCCGCTCAACCCGGCGTTCGACCGCCTGGAACCGGACCTGATGCGCTATCGGTACCTGGAAAGCGGCGCCTGCTTCGACGCGTACCGGGAACACGTGCAGCCCTGCGAGGTGGTGGTGGAAGAGGGGGATTGCCTGTACATTCCGCCGTACTGGTGGCATGGCGTGGAACCGACCGATACGCGCTTCGGCATCACGCTGGCGCAGTGCTGGGGCTCGCCGCGGCATAAGCTGGCCGCGTTCCAGGTGCCGATCGTGCGCCGCACCTGGATCGGCGCGCTGCTGGGGCACCGGCGGTCGGCGCGCCTGGTGCTGCGCCACGGCGCGCCGGCACTGGCTGCGCGCCTGTGGTTCCGTCTCAGCCAGCGGCGGCACGACGGGATACAGTAGGCTGGCCCGGATGGCAGGCTGCCGCCGGGCCGCCTGCCTTCATTCCAGCGGATCCACCACATAGGCGATGGTTTCAGCCGCCCCCTGGTGGGAATTGATGATGCCGCTGCCGCCGCTGGCCGGCTGGATGCGCAGCCAGATCCGGCCCAGCCGCTCGCCGAAGCAGAACGTGCCCCAGATGCCGTGAAAGCGGCCGATGCCCTGTTCGCCCTGCTGGCCCAGGTAGGTCAGCGATGCATAATATTGCTGGATCACCCAGCATTTTTCCCGCACGGCCCGTTCCACCACCTGGCGCCACTCGCTGGCCGGGGTCTTGCCGCCAATATACAAGTCGTTGCCCTGGCAACCCTTGGCATGCTTGATCACGAATTCGTGCTGCTGCTCGACCGCCAGCGTCGCCAGCTGGTGGCGCCCGCCCCGGTAATCGACGTGTTCCTGGTCGAAGGCACGGGTCCATGGCACGTGGCGTTCGATCACGCCGCGTTCCTGTTCCGTAAAGCGGCGCGGGTCGCCGGCATGGGTGGACAGCAGGGCCAGCATGCGCTTGTCGCTGTACACGACCGGCAGGGTTTCATCGACGATATACACGGTGCACGCCATATAGGCACGCAGCACCGGCAGGGGCAAAGTCAGTCCCGATGGATTGAGCAGGGAATGGATGCGCTGACCCTGGACATGCACGCCGTCCCTGCCGGCGCTGAGCGCGTCGAAATTATTCATGAACAATGTGCCGTGCAAGCCGTGTTGCTCCAGGGCCTGCTGATAAACCGCGGCGAAGTAGGCGCTGGTGCTGCCTGTCGCGTATTCATGGGGTGCGGCGATGAACAGGTTATGCACACCGCCATCGGCCAGGCCGGTATTGCGCCGCGCCAGGCCGATCGAATAATTGAACCAGGCCAGCAACACATTGGTCGGGGTATAGCGGAATGGCGTTTCCTGCATAAAGCGCTGCATGGCGGGACAGCGCAGGTAAGCGGCGCTGATGGCTTCAGTTTGCCAGCCACCGATCTGGCTACCCATATTTTGTTCCAGGCACATCAGACCGTCGCTGGTATTGATGAAGTCACCACGCGCCACCACCGACTGGCCATGCCATTTGTGCGTGAACAACATCGAGAACAGCAGTTTGTTTTCGATGCCGAAGTAATTACAAATCGCGTCCACGTCGTTGTCGAAAAACAGCCGCGGTATTTTGTTGATCAGCGCGGGCAGTACCGTGGCCGGCACCTCGACCGCGCGAAAGTTGGCGCTGTCGACAAAGAAGGGCCAGCGCTGCACGGGAAACTGATAGTGCCGCATCAGGTCAGGCAAATCATCCTGCAGCAGATAGTCGGCCGGGCGGTGCAGCGCCGGTTCGTTGAGGGCAAAGCGGGCAAACCGCTCCGGCACGATGCCCAGCGGGGCGTACGACGTGGCGATGATTTCGTCCACGGAGGAGGACTCGCGCATGGTGATGCTTCCTTTCATTCTATTGCGCCGGTGCGCTTGCGCGCCGCGAGGCGGGACAGGCGTTCCTGGCGGTTGTCTGCGGCGGCGCCCGTGTGGCGCAGGGAGGCCAGCGGCGCGTCGGGCGCGTGCCGGACCAGCGCGCCGATCAGCGCGGCAAAACGGTCGCACACGGCGGCGATGGCGGTGTCGCCGAACAGCTGGCGGTTGTAGCCGAGCGCCGCTTCGAAGCCGCAGTCGGTTTCATTCATCAGCAACGCGAGGTCGAATTTGGCGGCGGCGACGTCGGCGCGGACCGGCTGGATGGCCATGCCGCCACGCCCCAGTTCCACATTGCCCAGCACCTCATACGAGAAACGCACCTGGTAGACCGGGGCATAGCTGCTGCTGCGTGGCGGATTAAGGCGCTGCACCACCAGGCTGAAGGGAACGTGTTGGTGGTCGAAGGCTTCCACGATGGTGGCCCTGGCTTTGGCCAGGACTTGTTCCAGGCTATGCGTCCAGTCGAATTGCTGGCGCACCACCACGGTATTGACGAAATAGCCGACCACTGCTTCCAGTTCGACCCGGCTGCGGTTTTGTACGGACGTGCCGACGGCGATGTCGTACTGGCTGGACCAGTCGCTGAGGAACAATTGCCATGCCGTCAGCATGAAAATATACGGCGTGATGCCGAGCCGGCTGGACAACTGGCGCACCAGGTGCGAGACGTCGGCATCGAGCCGGAACAGGTGTTCGCCTCCCTCCGCACCCAGCACGGCCGGCCGGGGCTTATCCCAGGGTAACTGCAACAAGTCCGGCATGCCGGCCAGCGTCGCGGCCCAATAGTCGAGGCCGGACTTGAAGCCGTCCTGTCCATATTGCTGGTCGAGCCACAGCGCATAGTCGGCGTACTGGATGGGTAACGGCGGCAGCGCCGGCGCCTGCGGCGTGGCCAGCGCTTCATACAGGTCGAACAATTCCCTGATCAATAGCCGGTTCGACCAGCCGTCGGAGATGATATGGTGGATCGCGAACATCAGCACGGCATGGTCCGGACCGAGCACGAGCAGCCCGAGGCGGAACAGCGGACCCGTTGCGAGGTCGAACGGCGTGTCGCCGAAAGCGCGCAAGTGGCTGGTCACGTTCGGATGCCGGACCTGCCCAACCCCCGCCAGATGCCGCACTTCAAGCCCGACCGGGGCCCGGTCTTCGATGTCATAGCACAGGTGGCCGTCGCTGACGTAAAAGCGCGCATTGAGCAGGTCATGGCGCTGCTGCAAGGCGGCCAGTGCCTGCGACAGGCGGGACGGGTCCAGCGGCCCGTTGATTTCCAGGCTGGTGGACATATTGTAGAGACTGGCATTGTGGCCATGCAGGCTGGAAAACCACAGGCTTTGCTGCAGCAGCGTGGCGGGAACGCCGCGGCGCCGTCCCTGTGGCAGCAGGGGAACCGCACGGGCCGGGCCGCCCTGCGCCAGGTGGCGTGCCAGTTCGGCGATGGTCGGTCCCTCGAACAGGACGCGCACCGGCAATTCCAGTCCCCAGCGGCGCGCAATGCGGTTGAGCAGCTGGGCTGCAAGCAATGAACGGCCGCCCAGGTCGAAGAAGTTGTCGTGGATACCGACGCGTTCCACATTCAGCACCTCCGCCCACATCAGCGCCAGTTCGCTTTCCAGTTCATGTTGCGGCGCCGTGTAATCGCGCGGCTTCGCCACCTGGGCTTCCGGCACCGGCAAGCCCTGCAGGTCGATCTTGCCGTTGGGTGTGTAAGGCCACTGCTCGACAAGGATGTAGGTGTCGGGCTGCATAAAACCGGGCAGGCGCTGGCGCAGATTGCGTTGCAGGCGGGGAAGCAGCGCATGGCTGTGGTCTTCCTTGAGCGGGTTATTGCTCATCGGCGCAGACGAGTCGGCCGCGCCGGCCGTTTCGCGCGCGCTGGCCAATTGGGCCGCGCTGCGCAGCACCAGGCTGACCGATGCGGCGGCGCCGCCGGCGTGCCAGCACAGGCTGGTTTCATAGCCACAGTCGTGCGCCACGGCGCGCAACAGCGCCAGCGAAGCGTCGGCCACCGGCGTTGGCCGGGTGGCGGCCAACTGGCCAACGGTTTGCTGCGGATCGCGGCGGGCGACGCAGGCGCCCAGGTCCATGTCGTTACCCAGCAGCGGGTGGGGCAAGCCGTCGATGATGCACAGGTCGGGCGCCTGGGTGCGCAGCAACTGGCGCACCTGGTCGCCGCTGTACAGGTCTTGCTGCCACTGCAAAACCAGCTCCCTGCTGGCATGCAGCGCCGGCGCCGTGTGCAAAATCACGTCATAGCGGTACTTGCTCATTTCCGTGTGCCCATGGCTGGGCTTGGGCAGGATTTGCACCCGTTTGATTTGCGGGAAATGCGTTGGCAGATTGGCGAAATAGGCCGGCGCCAGCAACAATTCGCGTTCATGCGCGACGCGCTGGCTGATGCGGTGACGCAGCTGGATCAGCTTGTCGTCGGGCCGCGCCCGCGCATACTCGACCGAGGTGGCGAAGGCTTCCAACAGCGCCAGGTGGCGCACGTCGCCGACGAAAATGCTGCCGCCCGGTTTCAGGTTGGCCAGGACATCGCCAAGCACCTGGGTCAGGTAGGCTTCCGAGGGGAAGTACTGCACCACGGAATTGAGGACGGCGGTATCGTAACGGCCCCCGGCCTGGGCCGCGAATTCATGGGCGGCGCAGCGGCGCAGGCGCACCTGCTGTGCCGCCTCGCCCAGATAGCCGAGGTGGGCGGCGATATAATCCAGACCGTTCTGGGCGAAGTCGATGCCGGTATAACTGGCCACGCGCGGCGCCAAGCGGAACAAGACCAGGCCGGTGCCCACGCCGATTTCCAGCACGTCGGCATGGGCCGGCGCCGGAATCCTGGCGACCGTGTCGTCGATCCACTCCTGCATCAGTTCGCGCGGGTAAGCGCGCTGGTCATAGCTGCTGACCCAACTGGCGAAATTGAAGCGGGGGTCGGCTCCGGCTGACGCCGCCGGGGCGGCAAACGTTTCGTCATACAGCGCCTGCCAACTGTTGACCCGCTCGTTTCCCATCGACGTCGATTGCGCCGCGTCGGCGCGCGCCATCACATAGGCCACCAGCCGGTCATTGCCGGCTTGGTCTTTTTTCACGGCGACCACGGCGTGCGTCACGTCCGCTTCGTGCAGCAGCGCTTTTTCAATGTCGCCGGGTTCGATGCGGAAGCCGTTCAGCTTGACCTGGAAGTCGCCCCGTCCATGGAAATCCCAATAGCCGTCATGGCGCAGGCGAACCAGGTCGCCGGTGCGGTACATGCGCCGTCCGGGCTGCCTCGAATACGGGTCGGGCAGGAATCGTTCGGCGGTCAGCGCCGGTTGGCCATGGTAGCCCATGGCCACGCCGAGGCCACCGATATACAGTTCACCGATCACGCCTGGCGGGACCAGCTGGCCGGCTTCGTCAAGCACGTAAAACTGGGTGTTGGCGATCGGATGGCCAAGGTAGCTGTCGAGGCCATCCAGGCGCGCGGTGCCGGACCAGACCGTGGTTTCCGTCGGGCCGTACATATTGTGCAGGCGGCCGCGGAAATGCGGCCGCAGCGCCTGCAGCACTGCCGGCGACAGGTGTTCCCCACCCAGCAACAGGCGGTCCAGGCGGCCGATTGCCTGCGCCGCGCCCGGCTCGTTGAGCATCAGGTGCATCAGCGAGGGGGTACTTTGCATGATATTGACGCCATGCGCCTCGATCAGCTCGGACAGGGTGGAAGGCGTGGCGGGTTGTTCCGTGCGATGCTGCATCAGTTGCCGCAACTGCCCCAGGTAGCGCAGGTGTTCGACCACCTGCGCCTGGTCGACGCCGAAATCGATCAGGCTGGCGATTTCGTCCACGCCGGCATCGTACAGGCTGTGGGCGATGCGGGCGCAATGCTCGACCGTGCCAAACAGGGCGTTGGTGCGGAAATAACGCTGGCAACCCGCTTCCAGCAGCACCTCGGGGTCGACATCGGTACCCCAGCCTTGCGCTTCCGCAAAGGGACGCAGCAAGCCGGCCGAACTGCGCAGGTATTCCTTGAATGGCGCCTGGGCCAGCCGGTGCGCCGTCTCCATGTCGCCACACACGAAGGTGTGGACCATGACAGAGACCTTGCCGGTCTGCGGGGCGAAGCCGGCCTGCGCCCGCGCTTCGCGGTAGATGGCGATGTTGGCTGCCAGCTGGGCGGGAGTCTGTCCCAGGATATGGGTCAGCAGGTGCAGGCCCAGGCGGCCGGCGCGGCGGAACGTTTCCGGATTGCCGGCCGTGGTCAGCCATATCGGCATCTGGGCCTGCAGCGGCAGGGGGCGGATACGGACCTCCACCTGATCGCCATTACCGGCGACGGCCTGATGCGCTTCGCCGCGCCACAGCTTGCGCAGCACCTCGATGCCCTCGAACATATGTTCGTAGCGGTTGTTGTAATTTTCCGGCGCGAATACAAAATCGTTGAAATGCCAGCCGCAGGTTACCGAGACGCCGGCGCGTCCGCCGGACAGGTTATCCACCATGGACCAGTCTTCCGCCACCTGGATCGGATTGTGCAACGGCAGCACCACGCTGCCGGCGCGCAACTGCAGTCGCTTGGTGACTTGCGACAGGGCGGCGGCGGTAATGCAGGGGTTGGGGAACTGGCCGCCGAAGGCATGGAAATGGCGCTCCGGCATCCAGACCGCGTCAAAGCCGTTCTGGTCCGCAAATTGCGCGCCGGCCATCAGGAGATCGTATTTGCCATGGCCCTGGCGTTCCGGATCGGAGGCGAAATAATACAGGCTGAAGGCCAGCCCGTTACCGCTCTGGCGCCGCGGCAGTTCGTCCGCAGGCGCCGGTGGGCGGTGCTGGGCCTGGGCGTCTGCCAGCACCACGCGGTGCCCGCGCGACAGGGTCCAGAACAGCTCCAGCACCGAAATGTCGAACGACATGCTGGTCACGGCCAGCATGGTGACCGGCGCCGTGCCGGCCGGTTCCTGCAGGCGCTGATCCAGGCCGAGCAACAGGTTGGCGACATTGGCATGGCTGATCACGACGCCTTTCGGTACGCCGGTCGAGCCGGACGTATAGATCAGGTAGGCCGCGCCTTCGAGGCGCGACAAATCGGCTTCTCCTGGTGCATCGGCGGCGCTCAGGCCGTGCTGAACCAGCAGGCGGCGGCGCGTCGCCGGGAAATGGCCGGCAGCCGCATCGCTGTCGACCAGGATGGCCGCGACATCGGCATCGTCGGCAATATACGCCAGGCGTTCGCGCGGATACTCCGGATCGAGCGGCACATAGGCCGCGCCGCGCGCCATCACCGCCAGCAAGGCCAGCACCATGTCGATCCCGCGCGTCATATGGACGGCGACGCGGTCGCCCGGCTGGATGCCTTCGCGGCCCAGCCAGGCGCTCAGGCTGCGCACCTTGGCCGCCAGCTCGGCAAAGCACAATTCCCGTGCGCCATGGACCAGGGCGCCGTTGCCGGCGCCGGCGCCGGCTTGGTCGAATATCTGGCGCACCACGGTGTGTGGAGGCAGCGGCGTCAGCGCCTGTTGCCCGGCAATATCGGTCAGTTGCGCGGCCTGCTCCTCGCTCAGCAACGGCAGGGCGCCGACCGCGCAGCCGGGCGCGGCGGCGATGGCAGCCAGCAGCACGGCGAAGCTGTCGGCCAGGCGGTGTATGGTGGCTGGCCGGAACAGGTCGGTGTTGTATTCCCACCCCAGGCGCAAGCCGTCGTCGTCGTCCTGCAAATAGAGGCTGAGGTCGAACTTGGCAAACTGGTGATAGTGTTCCAGTTCTTCGACTTCCAGGCCATGCAGGCTGGGGCGGCTGCGGCCGCGGCTGTCGAAAGCAATGAAGGTCTGGAACAGCGGATGATGGCTGGTGCTGCGTTCCGGATTGACTTCATTGAGCATCATTTCAAACGGAATTTCCTGCAGGCTGTATGCGTCCGCGATGCCGGCGGCAGCCTGTTGCAGCACTTCGGTAAACGCCATGCCGCGCGTGATGCGATGGCGCAGCACCAGCGTGTTGACGAAGAATCCGATCATGGGTTCGACGTCGCGCAGCGTGCGGTTGGCCGCGGGCGTGCCGATCACGATATCGTCGGCGCCACTGAAGCGGGCCAGCAAGACGGCATACGCCGCTTCGAGCAGCGCGAACAGCGACACGCCTTGCGCGATGGCCAGGCTGCGCAGCGTGGCGCTGGCGTCCGGCGGCAGGCGGCGCCGGTAAAAGTCGCCGTTGTAGGTCATCTCGCCGGGACGCGCCTGGTCGGTTGGCAGGCTGTGCAGGGCCGGCGCGGCGGCAAGCCGGTGCCGGTACGTTGCCACGGCTTCGGCCACGCGGGAGCCGGCCAGGGCGGCGTTTTGCCAATGGGCGTAGTCGGCGTACTGGTAGCGCAACGGTGGCAACTCCGGCGCGTGGCCGCGTGTGGCGCAGTTGTAGAAATGGCTGAACTCTTGCACGACCAGGTTCAGCGACCAGCCGTCGCTGGCGATGTGATGCATTGTCAACAGCAAGACGTGATGCCGGGGCGAACAGCGTATCAGCCCGGCACGCAACATTGGCCCTTCGCTCAAAACAAAGCGGCGGCGCGCTTCTTCGCCCATCAGGCGCCGCAACGCGGTGTCGCGCAGCGCCGGATCGGGTTGGTCGAGCTCGGTAATCGGGACGGTTACCGCTTGTGGCGGAAGGATGAACTGGAGGACCTGGCCCTCCACCTGGCGGAAGCAGGTGCGCAGACTCTCGTGGCGTTCCAGTATGCTGGTCAATGCCGTTGCCACCGCGGCGTGGTCCAGCTCGCCCGTCAATTGCAACGCGAGCGGAATATTGTAGGCGCTATTGCCCTGTTCGAACTGGTCGAGGAACCACAAGCGCTGCTGGGAATACGACAGCGCACAGCCAGCGCTCTTGTCGATGCTGGCCAGTTCCGGGACGCGCTCCGGCTCCTGGGGCGACAGGAACGCGACCAGCGCGTCGCGGTGCCGCCTGATCAGCTCCGCATGCGCGGCAGTCAGGGCGCCCGGCAGCGCTTTGGTTTTCAGCTTGCCCTCGTTGACGAACAGGTAGATACCGTCTTCGTTCAACTGTGTTACCACCGCTTGCATCGGTACTTGCGTCATCCTTACCACTCCATTTCGTCCATGGCGTCGTCGCCGGCCAGCGCGGACATGTTTTTATTGATCAAATATGCCTGTTCCAGCGACTGTGCGATCGCCGCAATGCTGGCGCCCCCGAGCAGGAGCCGGATATCCAGTTCGAGCCCAGGCATCTGTTGCTTGAAATGCACTGCCAGTCGGGTGGCCAGCAGCGAATTGCCGCCCAGCGCATAGAAGCCCGCTGTCAGCGGGATCGGCGAGCGCCCGAACACCTGCTGCCAAAGCTCTTGCAGCCGTGCCTGCAGCTCCGTGGCTGGCACGCCGGGTTCCATTTCTTCGCAGTGCGGCGCCGGCAGCGCCGAGCGGTTGATTTTGCCGCTCACATGGGTCGGCAGGACATCCAGACGTTGCCAGAGGTGCGGATACATGTGTGCCGGCAGGGTGTCGCGCACCGCGACCTGGGCCAGTTCCAGACTGTCCGGCCCGTCGACGACCACGTAGGCGACCAGCCGGTCGGGCTGGCCGGTAACCCGTAACACGCTGCAGGCGACGCCGGCAACGCCGGGCACGGCCGCAATGGCGTGCTCGATTTCAGCCAGTTCGATGCGGTAGCCGTGCAGCTTGATTTGCTGGTCGGTGCGGCCCAGGAAGACCAGGCCGGCGCCATCCCTGAGCTGGACACGGTCGCCGGTGCGGTAGGCGCGCACCGCGCCGCCCTTTCCGTCGGGCAGCATCTGGAAACGCTCGGCGGTCTGCTCTGGATTATCCAGGTAGCCCAGCGCCAGCGAGGGGCCGCAAATCCACAGCTCCCCGCAGGCGCCCAATGGAACAGGGCGCCGCTGGGTGTCCAGTACCAGGTGGCCGCTCTGCGCCAGCGGGCCGCTCAGCGTGATGCCGTCCCGCAGGTCGTTGTCGCGTACCTCGCCGATCATGCTCCAGATGGTTGCCTCGGTCGGCCCATAGCAGTTGAACAGGCGGGCGCAGCGGCTTAGCAACTGGCGCGCCAGCGGCGCGGTCAGCGGTTCGCCACCGCACAAGGCCGTCAGTCCCGGGGTGCCGCGCCAGCCGCCGGCCAACAGGATGTTCCAGCCAGTGGGCGTCATTTGCAGGCAGTTGATGGCGTGCTGCTCCAGCATGCGAGCCAGTGCATGGCCATCCTTGCGCTGTGTTTCGCCGGCGATCAGCAGGCGGCCGCCGACGGCCAGCGGCAGCAGGTATTCGAGCAGCGAGATATCGAAGGTGGCCGAGGTCACCGACAGGACCGCCAATTGGCGGCCGGCATCCAGGCGCGCGCTGGCGGCGGCCAGGAATGCCTGCAGCGCGGCATGCTCGATGAGCACGCCCTTGGGCTGGCCGGTGGTCCCCGAGGTGAACAGCAGGTAGGCCGCGCCACGGCAGCGCCACGGCGCGCCGGGCGGCGCCGCCATCGCTGGCGCGGGGGCGTCGACCGCCAATTGTGTCACGCCGGCCGGCGCCACGGCGGGACCGGCGCCATGCACCAGCGCCAGCCGGGGGCGCGCCTGTAGCGCGATATTGGCGATGCGTGCGGCCGGCTGGGTGATGTCGACCGGAACATACACGGCCCCGCAGCGCCAGATGGCCAGCATGGCCACCACCAGGCTGGCGCCGGCCGGCAGGCAGACCAGCACCGCGTCGCCTTCGGTCACCTGCCGCTCCTGCAGCCGCTGCGCCAGCGCCGCGACCGCGCCGTGCAGGGCGCCATAGGTAAGGCTGTCCGCGCCACAGGCGACGGCCGGCGCCTCTGGCGTGGCGCGGCCAAGGTGGTCAAGGCGCTCCAGGATGTCGAGCGCCGGATGCGGGCCGGAACCGCCGCGCCAGCGCTCCCAGGCCAGCAGGTCGGCGGGACTGGCGCTGTGCAGCAGCGCCAGCGGCGTATCCGCCCGGCTGGCCGCGATGCCTTCCAATACCCGCAGACATAGCTGGTGGACCTGCTTGGCATAGGCGGGACCGACCAGCCGCCCCTGGTATTGCAGGTTGACGGCGATGCGCTCGCCTGGCGACACCACCAGCGCCAGGTCGAAATGCGTCTTGCTGTCGACGGTGATGCTGTCGATTTCGAGGCCGCGCAAGCCGGCGGACAAGCCGTCGGCCGGATAATTTTCGACGATCACTATGCTTTCAAACAGCGCCGTGCCGGGCGCCACGCCGCTTTCCTGCTGGATGTCGGCCAGCGGCATCCAGCCATGCGCAAGCGCCTGCTGCTGGTCTTGCCACAGCTGCGCCAGGCAGGTATCGACGGCGGTCTCCGGCGCGCAGGCCAGGCGTACCGGCAGTGTATTCAGGAACAGGCCCAGCATGCGCTCCGCGTCCGGTACGGCTTGCGGCCGGCCGTTATCGACGGCGCCAAACAGCACCGGCGCGTCGCCGCTGAGAATTTGCAAGGTCCGGCCCCATGCCAGGCGTACCAGCGTACTCAGGGTGACGCGTGCGCGCTGCGCCACCGTGGCCAGCGCGGCGCTCAGTTCCGCACTCAGATGCTGGACCTGTTCCACGATGGCGCCGGCCGCGACGGACTCGTCGGCGCCATGGATGACGCGGGTCGGATGCTCGATCCCGGCCAGGTATTGACGCCAGTAGCGCTGCGCCGCGGCGCCGTCCTGCTGTTCCAGCCAGCCGGCGAATTGCCGGAATTGTGGGGCCGAAGCCGGTTCGATGGCGGCTGGCGCGTCGAACACGGCGCTCAATTCCGCGAACAGCAAGGGCAGCGACCAGCCATCGAGCAGGGCGTGATGGAATGTCCATAACAGGCAGACCCGGCCTTCGGCGCCATGGACCGCGTCGAAGCGGCTCAGCGGCCGCCGCTCCAGGCCGTCATCGAAGCGCCGGCGGCGTTCCGCCAGCGCATCGAGGTCGTCGACGCCGCGATGTTCGCTGAGCGGCACCCCGGGGTTGGCGGGCTGCAGTTGGACCCAGCCGCAATCGGGCAGGTTGGCGAAGTGCGCGCCGAGGATGGCGTGGCGCTCGCACAGCCGGCGCCATGCGTGGACGAAGCGCTGCGCATCGAAGCCGGCGCGCACCACGATGCGCACCTGGTTCACGTAGGCTGCGGCATCGACCTGCGACATCAGCAGCATGGCGCGCTGCATGGGCGTGACGCGGAAGGCGTCGACGTAATCGTGCGGTGCGTCGAGATCCCGCAGATCGACCGGGGCCGGTGCGCAGCCGGCCTGCGGCGCTGGCATGGCGGGTTGGCACAGGCCGATCAGCGCGCCAATGGTCGGCGCGCCGAAAATCGCGCTCACGTCCAGTTGCAACCCGTGCTGCCGCAGTTCGGCCGACAGCCGCATGGCGCTGATCGAGTCGCCGCCCAGGGCAAAGAAATTCGCCTCTTCGTCCACCGCCGTTCCCAGCAGGCGGGCGGCCAGCTCCATGAGGACGGCGCCGGGTCCGCGCGCCTGATCCGACGGCGCGGGGGGCGCCAGGTCGATGTGGGGCGCCGGCAGCGCGGCGCGGTCGACTTTGCCGTTCGCGCTCAACGGCAGGGCCGGCAGCCATTGATAGCTGGCGGGGCGCATGTACGATGGCAGGCTGGCTTCGCAATCGGCGCGCAGGTCGTGCACGCAGGCGGCGGTGTCCAGCCCATCAGTAGCCGCGACCAGGTAGGCCGCCAGCATATCGCCGAGCGCCGTGCCGCGCACCAGATGGACCACCGCCTGGGCGATGCCTTCATGCCGGCCCAGGACATGTTCGATTTCGCCCAGTTCGATACGGTAGCCGCGCAGTTTGACCTGGCTGTCTTCCCGTCCCAGGAATTCGATATCGCCGTCGGCCAGGTAGCGCCCCTTGTCGCCGGTCTTGTAGATGGCCGTTCGGCGACGCGGGCAGTACAGGAAACTCGCCGCTGTTTTTTCCGGCGCGCGCCAATAGCCGTCGGCCAGGCCCACGCCTGTGATGTACAGGTCGCCGGTCACGCCATCCGGGCAATCGGCGAGGGTGTCGTCCAGCACCAGGTAGCCCTGGTTGGCCAGCGGCCGGCCATACGGGATGCTCGACCAGTCGGGCTGTACGTCGGTGACCGGATAATAAATCGACCAGATGGACGCTTCCGTTGCGCCGCCCAGGCTGATCAGCCGCATGGACGGCCGTGACTGGCGCAGGCGGGCCGCCAGTTTGACCGGTATCCAGTCGCCGCTGAGCAGGCAGCAGCGCAACGTGCGCGGGATGCCGTCATCGCCGCAATAATCGCTCAGTATTTGTATCAGCGCCGGAACGCTGTTCCATAGGGTAACGTTTTCGCGTTCGACCAGGCGACGCCAGACGGCAGGGTCGCGGCTGTGGCGCGGTTCCGCCAGCACCAGCTTGCCGCCCGCGCCCAGCACGCCGAACAGGTCGTACACGGATAAATCGAAGCTGAGCGACGACAGGCCCAGCACCGCGTCCGCGGGACCGACCGCATAGCGCTGGTTGATGTCTTCCACGGTGTTGCGCGCGGCGCTGTGGCGTATCATGACGCCTTTCGGTTCGCCCGTGGAACCGGAGGTGAAGATCACATAGGCCAGGCAGTCCGGGCTCACCGGGCTTTGCAGGGGAGGATGCGCGCTGGCGCCGGCGCCGGTGGCGGCCGGCAATGGCGCCACCGCCAACTGTGCCTGGGAGCCGAGCGCGGCGTCGGCTTGTTCCACCAGCACGACCCGCACCTGGCCGAGTTCCAGCAATTGCCGGCGGCGCGCCAGCGGCAGGCCGGCATCGACCGGTAAATACGCCGCGCCCGCAAGCCCGGTCGCCAGCACGGCGACCACCTGGCGCCACGACTTCTCCATGTGCACCGCCACCAGCTCGTTATTGGCCACCCCGTGCGCGCGCAGGCGCGCCGCCAGCTCGTCGGCCAGTGCCAGCAATTGCCCATAGCTGATGCGGGTGTCGCCCTGGACCACGGCTGTCGCATGCGGCCGGCGCAAGGCTTGCTCGATCACCGGCTGGTGCAGCAGGCCCGTCGGCAGTGCCATGGCGGTGGCGTTCAGGCGCTGCCGGCGGGCCGCCTGCGCGGCCGGCAATGGCAGCGGCAGCAGCGCGCCCGCCATGGCGGCGGGCGTTGCCGCGGATTCGGCCAGCTGGCAGAAACACTCGAACATGGCGGCAACCATTCCCGGCGGGAACAGGGAATCTTTGCTCAGCCAGCGCAGCTCCAGGCCACCGGCGGTCTCGCAGACGATGGCTTCGATCCACAGCCGCGCCTGCCCTTCGATGTGCTTGTAGAGGCAAGGCAGGGCCGCGTCCGTACTGGCGGCATCGTGCACCAGTTGGCTGTTGAAAATCACCGGCTGGTCGATCACGCGGCCGTGATGGCGTGTCGCCGCCTGCATGACTTCCGCGCCGTCGAATTGCCGATGGGAGAGGGCTTCGAGCAAGGTGTGCTGGCACTGGGTGGCCATGGCGGCCAGCGTGGATTCCCGGGCGCGGCGGTGGGTATAGATCAGCGTGGAAGAAAAATTTCCGGCCATGGCGGCGATGGCCGGATGCCAGGCGGGGCGCTCGTTGAGTAGCAGGCTGACCGTGAAATCCGATGTTTCGGACCAGCGTTCCAGCACGGTGGCAAAGCAGGCCAGCAGCAATGCGGTGGGCGTGCAGTCCAGGCGCCCGGCCTGTGCCTGCAGGCCGCGCCACAACCCGGGGGACAGCCAATGGCGATGGTGGTGGTTGGCGTGGCGATAAGTGTTTTCCGCCGCATCGGCCAATGGCAGGCGCGGCGCCGGCGGCAGGCCTGGCACGCGCGCCAGCCAGTACGCCTGGTCGCGTGCACGCGCCTGCTGCATGGCCGGCGACTGCGCATGCAGCATCAGGTCGCGCAAGCTCAGCGGCAGCGTCCCCAGGGCGGCGGCGCCGTGTTCATAGGCTTGCATCAGGTCGCGCAGCAGGATCTGGCTGCTGGGGTAGTCGAGGAATAGAATGTCCAGCGCCAGCAGCATGCGCTGCCTGCCGTGCGGCAGTCGCACATAGTGGATGGCGAAATTGGGCCAGGTTTCGTGGTTGAAAGACAGTGCTGTCATTCGGGCGCGCAGGATGGCCAGTTGCGCTTCCACGTCCGCCTCGCCGCAGGCGCCGAGCTCGTGCACCTGTGGCACATAAGGCGGGATTTCCGGCACAACCCGCAACGCCATGCCCGGTACGATCACCGTGCGCAAGATGTCGTGGCGGGCAATGACGGCCTGTATCGCCGTGCTCAGGCGCGGAAGGTCGAAATCACTGATGTCCAGTTCGACGCAGCCGGTATCGGCCACCGCCCGGGCGCCGTCGTGGGCGTGGCGGGCGGCATACAGGGCGCGTTGCAGCGTGGACATCGGATAAGGGGCATGGCGCTGGCCCACGTCGGCAGCCGGGAGCGCATCGTCGCGCCGCATGGCGTCCGGTGCGGTGGCCAGCAGCCCGGCCAGCGCTGCAATGGTGGGATGGGCGAATAGCTGGGCCAGGGATAATTCCTTGCCCAGTTCGCGCGCGACGGCATGGACGATGTGCGCCGCGGCCAGCGAATGTCCTCCCTGGGCAAACAGGCTGCGCCGGCAGCAGATGCTCTCGCGGCCGAGCACGGAGCGCCAGATGGCAGCCAGCTGCGCCTCCAGTGGGTTGGCCGGAGGCGTGTCGTGGTCGGCGTCCGGGCGGGGACGGGGCAAGGCCGCATAGTTGATCTTGCCGTGTGCGTTGCGCGGCAGTTGCGGCAGGATTTCGAATGCTGAAGGCAGCATGGGCGCGGGCAGGTGCTGCCGGCAGAACTCGGCCAGCTGGTCCGGCGCGAGTGTGCAGCCGGGCGCGGCGCCCACGTAGGCAATCAGTTGCGCGTCAACCTGCTCGCCGGCGTCGCCATGCACGTGCACGGCAACCTCCGCCACGCCTGGCCATGCCAGCAACACCCGCTCCACTTCTTCCGGCGCGACGCGGTAGCCGCGGATCTGCACCTGGCGGTCGGCGCGGCCGGCAATGTGCAGCCGGCCCGCTTCATCATAAAAGCCGCGGTCACCGGTGCGATAAGCGGGCAGACCCTGGTGGCGTGTGAATCCGCCACAGTCACCGCCACCCGCATAGCCCGGCGAAAGTAACGGGCTGACGAACAGCACCTCGCCCATTTCCCCCGTTCCAGCCTGCTCGCCGGCGGCATTCAACACCAGGCAGTATCCGCCGGGCATCGCCTGGCCGACAGGGACGATGTCATAAGGCAGGTCATCGTCGGCACGGTGCACGGCCAGCATTTGCTGGGTCTCGGTCGCACCGTAGAAATTATATAGATGCAGATGGGGCAACGCGGCCCGCAACTGGCGCACGAGGGACGCCGGCAGCCGCTCTCCCACGAACCACAGTTTGCGCAACGCGGTCAACCTGGCCAGGTCCGGATGCAGCGTCAAGATCCTGCCCAGTGCCGGTGACAGTCCCACCACGGCCGGCCGTTCCCGCTCCAGCCAGCCAGCCAGTGCCGTCGCCGTCATTTCCATGTCGGGCACCAGCAGGTGGCCGCCGTTGCCAAGGCAGCCGAACACGTCGCGCAGCAGCGGATCGTGGCCGACATTGGACAGCATCGCACACCGCACTTGCGTCCCCATACCCAATTCGTCGCGCGCCCAGCGCGCATAGTGGCTTAACGGTGCCGCCTGGCCTTGGACCAGCTTCGGTTCCCCGCTGCTGCCCGATGTGACGGCGAGGTAGGCCAGCTGGTCCGGCCGGCCGGGGGGCGGCAGGCCGGAAAATGCGGCCGGCAATGCGAGGTCCGCAAGACGGGTGGCGCCAGGCCACGCCGTGCCGGTCAGGTCCAGCACGCATTGCGCGTCGCAGGCGGAGAGAATGGCGTTGATGCGTGCCGCAGGATAAGCGGCGTTGATGACCACGAACGGAATGGCCAGGTGCAGCGCGGCGTACATGGCCGTTACCAGTTCGTAGCGCCGGTCCGAGACCAATGCCAGCGGACGCCCGCAAGCCGTCAAGCGCGGCGCCAGGGCATGGGCCATGGCGGCGACGTCATGCTGCAGCTCCGCGTAGGTGCGGGTGCGGCCTGCCGCGCTGACGGCAGGCATGCCAGGGGTTTGTTCGGCCCAATGGCGTAGTTGTGCTTCCGGGCGCGGCAAGTCGTCGACCCGCGGCGGCCAGGCAAGTCCCGGCCGCGGTCCCGGCAGCGCCACGGCGCCGACGGATTGGCCGCTGTCGGCGCACAGGCGCGCCAGGAGGTGCCGGTATTGATCGAGCCACAGCGCCACCGTGGCGCCGCTGTAGCGCCGCGTATCAGCGTGCGCTTCCAGTTCGAAGCAGGGCCGGTCATGTACATACAGGGTCAAGTCGAATTTGCTGGCGATCGCCGGCGGGGCCAGTGCGCTGCATTGCAGACCGGTGAGCCGCCACTCCTGCTCGCCCTGCGACATGAAATTGAAGAAGGTCTGGAACACCGGGTGCCGCGCCGTGCGTGGCTGGTCCAGTCCGGCGACGATGTCGTGGAATGCAACGCCGTCATTGGCCAGCGCCTGGATCATGCTGCCGCGCACCTGGGCCAGCAGCGCATCGCCCGTCATGTCGGGTTGCCAGGTGGTTTTGATCGGCAACACGTCAAGGAACAGGCCCACCGTGTCGGCCAGCGCGGCAAACGGCCGCTGCACTCCCGGGATGCCGGTGACGACCGTGGCGGCGCCGCTCAGGCGCCCCAGCAGCAACTGGAACGCCGCCAGCATCACCATGTTCGGCGTGCAGTCGAGCCGTGCGGCGAGCCGGCGCACGGCCGCGCTGGCGGCGGCGTCGAGGATCAGGCGCGGATTGGCGGCCGGGCTCGCCGTGTGCCCGGCATGGGCCAGCGGCAAGCGCAGCGGCGCCGGGATGCTGGCCAGCTGGTTCAGCCAGTATTGCAGCTTGGGCCCGGTATCCTGCTGCCCGGCCCAATGGGCAAAATTTTCAAAACCGATCGCGTCCTCTTCCGGAGCCGGCATCGCTTCCTGCCCGCTCAAGCGGGAATACAGTGCCGCCAGTTCACGCTTGAGCACATTCACGGAATGGCCGTCCGCTACCGCATGGTGCAGGGCCAACAACAACAGGTGGCGATCCGGCGCCAGGTTGAGCACCGCGGCGCGGAATAACGGTCCGGCCGCCAGGTCGAACGGCTGCGCGTAAAACGCGGCCATGGCATGGTCGGCATCCTGCGCGGCGACGCTTTGCACCGGCGCGCATTGCCATGCGCTGTTGCTGCGCACCAGCATCAGGCGCTCATCCTGCCAAGCGAAGTGGCTGAGCAGCACAGGATGGCGCCGTGTCAGTGCCGTCAGCGCTGCCAGCAGAGCGCGGGTGTCGAGTGCGCCATCGAGTTGCAGCGCGGCCGGCATCAGGTACGCGCTGCCGGCGCCAGCCTGTTCGGCCATCCATATCCCCAGCTGCGTGCGGGTGGCCGGGACGGCACGCTTGTCGGCCAGCGCCAGGCCGGCGGCATCCTGGCGGTCCAGCAAGTTCAGCAGGGCCGGCTTGTGGGCCTTCAGTTCGGCCAGCAGCGCTGGCGTCATGGTTCCGGGCGGCGCCTTGACGCGCAGCTCGCCGTCGGTCAGCGACAAGGTAACACGGGCTTCGGCCAATTTGGCGAGCAGTTCATTGACAGTCATAGTACGAACTCATCCTGCGCAGTGGCAGTGTTGTCATCGATAAGGGCGCCAAGTGTGCGCGCCGCGGCTTGTTGGTCGGCGATCAATTGCGCCAGGTCGGCGACAGTACGGATCGACATCAGGTCCGACACGGTAATTTGCACTTGCCATTCCGTTTCAACGGCGTGTTTGACTTTCAGCATCAGCAGCGAGTGCCCGCCCAGCTCGAAAAAGCCGGCATCGCGGCTGACAGGGCCGCATTGCAGCACCGTGCGCCAGATGTCCGCCAGGCGCTGTTCGATGCCGGGCCGGGGCGCCTGAAATGCGCCGGTATCGATCGAAACGGGTAACGCTTTGCGGTCTACTTTGCCATTGAGCAGGCGCGGCAGTTCAGCCAGGACCGTGTAACGGGCCGGCAGCATATAGGGCGGCAACTGGCGGGCCAGCGCATCGTGCGCGGCGGCCGGGTCGAACCGGCCCCCGCGCGCCACCACGCAGGCGCTTATCTGTGCTCCCTGGACTGCCACCACCGCCTGTTCCACGTCCGGCAGCGCGGCGAGGTGCGATTCGATTTCCTCCAGCTCGATACGTTGTCCGCGCAGCTTGGTTTGGGTATCGGCGCGGCCGATGAATTCCAGCGCACCATCGCGCTGCTGGCGCACCAGGTCGCCGGTGCGGTACATGCGCTGGCCGGGACTGTCCGTGAACGGATCGGGCAGGAAGCGTTCGGCGCTCTGGCTGCTGCTGGTCAGGTAGCCGCGGCTGACGCCCGGACCGCCCAGGTACAGTTCGCCGATCGCCCCATGCGGGACGGGATTGAGCCAGCGGTCGAGGAGGTAGGCCTGCGTATCGTCGATAGGTTGACCGATCAACGGTTTGCCGGCGCTCGCGCCAACTTCCGCCCAGGTCGAATACACGGTATCTTCCGAAGGACCGTACAGGTTATGGATGCGGCCTACGCCGCGCGCGCGCAGGCGCGCCACCAGGTGCCGCGACAATGGTTCGCCGGCCAGGTTGGCGACCGCCAGCGCGGGGGGCAGCAAGTCATTGTCCAGCAGCGCTTCGACGGCCGACGGCACGCTGTTCAGCAGGCTGATCGTGGCAGCTTCCGGTAAATCCCCGATGTCGAGCACGGAATCGAGGACGGAAACACAGCCGCCCACGGCCAGCGGCATCAGCAGTTCAAACACGGAAATGTCGAAACATGGCGACGTGGCGGCCAGCACGTGCGCGAAATCGGCCGGCGCATAGACGCGCCGTGTCCATCGATAGAGCTGCTCGATATTGGCCCAGGTGACGGCCACACCCTTGGGCTGGCCGGTGCTGCCCGACGTGAAGATGACATACGCCAGCCGCTGCGCGGGATACTGCATGGCGGGGAAATCGGCCGGGGGCAGGGCGTCCATGGCGCCCTGGTCCCATTGTTCGGCGGCGCCAGCCAGTTCCGGCTGCATGGTGTCGGTCAGCAGCAGGCGCGCGCCCGATGCGTGCAGGATGAAGCGCTTGCGCTCGGCGGGATAACGCAAGTCGAGTGGCACGTAGGCCGCGCCCGCGCGCAGCACGGCCAGGATCGCCACCAGGCGGAAGACCGAGGCCTGCATATCAATGGCGATGGTGACCTCCGGCCCGGCGCCGTGGCGTCGCAGCGCGGCGGCCAGGGTGCCGCTGCGGCGCCACAGCTGGCGGTAGCTCAACTGGTGGGCGCGGCAACGTACGGCAACCAGGTCCGAGTGCGCATGGGCGGCAATGGCGTCAAGCAGACCGGGGGCGGCGTCCGGCGCTGCTTGCCGCACCGCGCAGGCCGGCGGTGCGGACGTCCGGCATTGCCACAGCGGGGCATCCGGCGCATCGCACAGGACCGCCAGCAAGCGCACCCAGTCGGCGGCGAACTGGGCGGCGGTCTCGGGCGGCCAAGTATCGGCCGGGTAAACCAGGCGCCCTGCCATGACGCCGGCGCCATCGGCGATCGTGAGGTCCAGCTCACTTTGCAGGCCGGGGGCTGGTAACGGCACACTGGTCAATACCGCATCGTGCAGCGCCAGGGTTTCCCCGCCGGCGCCGCACAGCCAGCCTGGCGCCACACCGGCCGCCGCCTTTAAGTACGTGAACATGGCCTGGTATGGCTTGCCGGCGGGGACGGCCTGCTCCAGCTTGCGATAGAAGGCCGGGCGCGATGCGTCCAGCAGTCCGGCGAACGAGTCCGCGCCCGCCACGTTGTAGTCCAGCCCCTGTGGCGCAATGAAATAGCCGACCGTCTGCGCGAAGTCCGCGTTGCGCCTGAGCGAAACCGGCATGCCCACATGGACCGTGTCCTGTTGCGCGTAGCGGCTCAGGACGATGGCAAACGCCGCCTGCAATACATGGTGGACGGTGGTCTTGCAGCGCGCCGCCAGCATGGCGACGGCGCTTCCGGCCGCGGCATCGAGCGGGAAGGCGTGGCTGGCGGCATGCCCGGAGCAGGCCGCATCGAGCCCCAGTTCCCTTGGCAGGTTCAACGGCTCAGGCTCCGCCTGGGCCGTGCGGACTTCCGGCCGGGCGACATGAGCGAGCGCAAATTGCCGGTACGGGGCGCTGCTCCGTACCGGCGCACCGGCCAGCTCCAGGGCAAGTTGTTGCACGCTGGCGGCGTCGGCGAGGGCATGGTGTACCAGCAGCAGCACGGTCACCTGTGCCGGAGCGCTGGGCCAGCAGTGGACCTGGTACAGGGATTCGTCGCTGGACGCCATGGGGCGGGACAGCAGTGCGTGCAAGGCCGCGTCCACTGCTTCCGGCGCGGTCTCCGGATGGCATGTAAAGGCCCCGGCCCCGCTGCCATACGTGGGTACAATCGCCCCTGCCTGCAGCGCAAAGCGCACGCGCAGTTGGGCATGCCGCTGCAACTGTTGCGCGACGATGCCGGCGATGGCGGCCGCGTCCGGACCGTGGTCGAGACGGAAAGCCGCGGCCAGCAGGTGCCGGGTGCTGCCGGGGTGGGCCAGCTGGTCGATCCAGATACCCTGCTGGTTGGCGGCCAGCACCGGCGGCGCATCGTCGTGCGCGCCTTCCTCCGCGGCCGCCGGACCATGCCCGCCTGGCGCCGGCGCGCTGGCCAGGCGTGCCTCCAGCAATGCGGCCAGCGCCGGTACGCTGTCGGCCGCCAGCATGTCGACCAGGTCCAGGCGCGCGCCGAACCGCCGTTCTATCTGGTGCTGCAATTCCAGCATCCGGATTGAATCGAGGGCAAACTGTTGCACATCGTGTCCGGCGCCGTGGCCGGCGATTTGTTCAAGCAGCACTGCCAGTTGGGCCGCCAGTCCGCCAGGTTGCGCGGCCGGGTGCGGTACACGGCCGGGCGCCGCGCTGGTGACGACTTTCAACTGATTGGCCAGGTACGCGGCTTTCATCGCCAGGCGCTGGTTCTTGCCGCTGCTGGTCTTGAGCATCGACAGCGGCTGGATCAGCACAACGTCGAACACGGCAAGCTCATGTGCCTGGGCGATACGTTGCCGGATGCGCGCGGTCAGTGCCGGCACATCGAGGCCGCGCACCGCGCCGCGGCGCACTTCCTGCACCACGACCAACTGCTCTTCGCCATCCTGTTCGATGGAAAAGACGGCGCCGGAATCGGCCTGCAATTCAGGCGATGCGAGGCGCACGGTTTCTTCGATGTCCTGCGGATAGTAGTTACGGCCCCGCAAAATAATCATTTCCTTGATACGGCCGGTGATCACCAGTTCACCGTCGTGCAGGAAGCCGCGGTCCCCGGTGCGCAGCCAGCGGCCGTGCTCGGCTTCCAGGCTGGCATGGAACGTGGTGGCGCTCAAGTCCTCCCGGCCCCAGTACCCCAAGGCCACGGACGGGTGGCGAACCCAGAGTTCGCCGACATGGTCCGGCGGTAAACGATGCCCATGCGCATCAACGATAGCGACCATGCCGGGGTCTTCGGGACCGCCGACGCCGACCAGTTCAGGCGCGCCCGCTCGCGGCACGTAGCGGTCGTTGGCCAGCGCTTCGGTATCGGCCGGGAATAACCGCACCTGTCCGGTCGCGCCGCTGACGAACAGCGTTGTTTCGGCCATGCCGTAGCAGGGGAAGAAGCTGTCGAAGCGGAATCCACAGGGCGCGGTGCGCCGTGCGAATGCCTTCAGCGTATCGGCCTGGACCTTCTCGGCGCCATTGAAGGCCACTTTCCAGGAGGACAAGTCCAGGCCTTGCAATTGTTCTTCGCTGATCTTCTCGGCGCACAAGCGGTAGGCGAAATTGGGGCCGCCGCTTGAATGCGCGCGATAGGCCGCTATTGCGCGCAGCCAGCGGACCGGTTGCTGCACGAAGGCGGCGGGCGTCATCAGCACGCTGGTGCCGCCCACAAAGAACGGTTGCAGCAGGTTGCCGATCAGGCCCATGTCATGGAATAGCGGCAACCAGCCAACCACCACACTGTCGCTGGTGTGGCCGAACGCACGCTGGATCAGGCGCTGGTTGGCAAGCAGGTTGGCGTGGCTGACCATGACGCCTTTCGGGTCGCCGGAGGAACCGGACGTATACTGCAGGAACGCGATCTGCCTGCCGTCGATCCTGTCCGGCAGCGGGCCGCCGGTCGTTTCCCCGGCCAGCGCTTCCAACGCCAGCACCGGGCAGGCGAAGCGCTCGGTGAGGGGCGCGAACAGGTTGTCGCCGAGACGGTCGAGCAATTGCTGCGAAGTCAGCAACAGGTCGGGCATGCAATCGGCGACCATGCGCTCGAGCCGCTCCAGCGCATGGCGGCCGGCGCGTGGCGGATAGGCCGGCACGGCAACCAGTCCGGCGCGCAGGCACGCATAAAACGCGAGCACATAGTCTTTGCCTTGTGGCATAACCAGTAAAACTCTTGCGCCTGGGGCGACGCGCCGCAGTAACTGTCCGGCCATTTGCTCGCACTGTTGCTGCAGTTGTCTGAAAGTCAGCCTGGCTTCTTCCCGTTCGCCGTCGGCGAGAAAGATGTACGCCGCCTTCTCGGGCTGTACGGCAGCGTTGCGCTGGATAATGTCGATAAATGTGAGCATAGCGTGCACGCGGTCTGGATGGTGAGCGGGGAGTGCGGCGTAATAGCGTTGCCGGGTACGGACGGCCGGGTCCACCCGCGGCGGCGGTCATACCGCCGTGGCGCAGGACATCAACGGCCAGGGACTGCGGCTGGGCTGGGACGTTCGCGGCGGAGCGCTGGACTCAGCCGATCAGGGACTGGGGACGAATGTCTTTCCAGATCATGGCGATATGCGACAAACAGGCATCCTTGGTGCCGGAGTAGCCTTCGGCCAGCCAGCCAGGCGGCACCTCGCGATCGCAGGGCCAGATTGAATATTGAAGTTCGTGGTTGTGCACCACTTGAAACTGAATAAATCCATCCATCGCAATTCTCCAGGTTGCATATTCCGGGCGCACGCGGCATATGCTTTTTTTATAAAATTGAAATCTTTCCAAATCGGCGTGGCGGCTTATCTTCAGCGAGTTGATGTCTATTCGTCAAGGTTCCATAAGGGAATTCTTTTAAAAAAAATGTAAGTGTTGCGTATAGTTATCAAAAAGATGAGACATTAAAAATTGGCAAGTATGTCGAATTGCCAAGTGCCATAGACAGGCCTACAATTCGGCCGGCTGCCGTACCGCGCGGCGGTATTCCATTGCAAGGAGTTTCGTTTGGCCTCTCCCAAAATGCTGTCGCCATGGCTGATTTCGCTTAGCGAATTGCGTGACGATGAACCTGTCATCGTGCTGTTGCCCCATGCGGGGGCCGGAGCGTCTTCGTATTTCCGCTTTGCGCAACAAATCACCACAGCGCGCCCGCTCATCGTGCAACTGCCGGGGCGGGAAAACCGGATGAATGCTCCGCTGATGACGGATCTGCGCGCCTGTGCCGGTACGATCCTGGCCGAACTCAATCGTTGCCTTGCCGGCCATCGCGAGGTGCTGCTGTTCGGGCACAGCCTGGGGGCGCTGATGGCGTATGAAGTCGCCCGGCGCTATTGCGAAGCCGCGCAGGCGTCTTTCACGCTGCGGCATGTCTTCCTGTCCGGGCGCGGCGCGCCCCATGCCCAGGGCCGCCTGAGCGCAATTCACGACTTGCCGGATGCGCAGTTCTGGGAAGAGGTCAGGTCGCTGGGCGGCATGCCGGACGCGCTCTTGTCGTCACCGGAACTCAAGCAGCTGGTGGCGCCCATCCTGCGCGCCGACTTGCAGATGAACCACGATTACGCGTTCGCGGGCGAGGCGCCGTTGCCCTTGCCGTTCACGGTGTTGTATGGCAAGCAGGACCACTGTGCACCGCAAGCGGATGTCGCGCGCTGGCAAGACCTGACCACGGCCGGCTATGCCAGCCATGGATTCGATGGCGACCATTTCTTTTTGTTCAGCCGCCAGTCCGACGTGATTCAAGTGCTTGGCGCAACGCACGCGCTGGCGGTTTGAGCGGCGCACGGCCGCGTTAGCGTCAGGCCCGGCGTTGTGCTGGTACGGCGCAGGTGGTTAGCGTGCCGCTTTCCATGACCAGGATCTGGTCGGCGACATTGAAATACCGGTCGTCGTGGCTGATCACGATCACGGTCTTGCCCCTGGCTTTCAAGTCCGGCAGCACCGAGCGGTAGAACACATCCTTGAACGCGGGGTCCTGGTCGGCCGCCCATTCGTCGAACAGGTAGATATCCTTGTCGTCGAGGAAGGCAACCAGCAGGGCGAGGCGGCGCTTTTGTCCGTCCGACAATTTGGTGGTGGAAAAGCGCCCATCCATGATGCTGACCTTGCTGGCTAACTTGAGTTCATCGAGGTAGCGCCCGATCTCTTGCCGCCTTTCTTCATGCTGTTCGATCAGCAGGCGGTCGAACAGGAAATAGTCCGAATAAATGGCGGAAATGGCCTGGCGGTAGCTCTTGATGTTCGATTTGTCGATGCGTACGCCACCGAAGCGGATATCGCCCGTGTCCGGCAACTGATGCAGGGTCAGCAGCTTGGCGAGCGTGGATTTGCCGGAACCGTTGCCACCCACGATAAAGGTGATGCTGGCTTTGGGTATCGTGAAATCGACCGGGCCGATCTGGAAGCCTTCGCTTGCATCGGCCGCCTGGTGCCGGTATGCCACCCGGTTGAATGATATGTCGTTCCAGGGGGCTGGTTCGGTGACGGCGTGGTTGATGTCCTCCGGCGGCAGGGCATCGAACACGGCATTGAATTTACGCAGCGACACGCGCGATACCGTGATCATTGAGATGGCATTCATCACCACGCCGAGTGGTCCTGCCAGGTAGAGCAGCACCATGACCGTGCCGACCAGCTGTTCCCTGGTAGCCTTGACGTAATTGGCCAGCACGAAGGTGACGCTGCCGATGACGAGGAAGCTGATCATGTCGCCAAAGCTGGTGGCCAGGCGGATGACGCTGGCCGCCTTCTTGTCGGAGCGGCGCACCGCATCTTCGTTGACCAGCAGGAGATCGTCGTGGAACACACGGCTTTTCCGTGCGTTGAGTTTCAAATCCTTGGCGCCGAAAATCAGGCCCCGGATCGATTCCTGCAATTCGTCCATCTTTTTCCGCGAATGCTCGAAGTGCCGGCGGCTGATACGCATCAGCGATTGATATACCACCACGCCGAACACCATGGCTTCGATGATGAATTTCAGGAAGCTGGCGTTCAGGTAGGCGAGAAAGCCCAGCAAGCCCAGGATCGTCACGCTGGCCACCAGCAGTTCGGGAATGACCCTGACCCCGTCGACGATGCGGGCAATGTCCGTGGTGATCGCGGTGTTGACGCGGGACATGCCGACCTTTTCCAGCGCATCGACCGAGGTGTCGGTGATGCGCTGGTAAAAACTGCTGCGGATGCTGGTCGTCAGGTCGAGCGAGACGTGCGCCAGCATGACCTGCGACAAGCCTTTGGTGCACATGATGAATAGGCACAGGAACAGGAACAGCTGCGCGAATTTAAACTGGCGCACCTCCAGCCCCAGCAGGGTGCGCGTGCTGGAATGCAATTCTTCGAGCATGTCCGGCGGGCCGCCGATCGCACTGGTGACCAGCGGTATCAGCAACGCATAGGCGATGCCGGAAACGATGCCCAGCAGGATGGACAGGAACACTTTGTTCGGCGCTTGCCGGCTGAATAATTCGAACAGACTCAAGGCATTACTCCCGCGGTGATTGGGCGGAACCCGGACGCGCTGGCGTCAGCACCAGTTCATCGACCGTGGCGCGGCGCGTTTCATCCAGATACTGGCCGGCATGGAATGACTGCACCATGTCGTCGTAGTGGGTGCTGAATACATTGCCGGACTGGCCGGTCGGATTGATGTAACGGTGCACCACGTCGCGCGCGCTGAATCCGATAATTTGCCGGAAACTGGCGCCAAACGTCTGCTCGTAGCCCTCGGCTTCCCTGAAGGCGGTGTTCGATACGTCCACGGTATCCGGTCCGCCACCTCGTGCGACGCGTTTTTCGAACAGCCATTTGGCGAACTTGACGTCGCTGAACGGCCGGTGCGCATAGACGGCGTGGTGGATCTTGCCCCATGCCCAGCCATCCATATCCGATCCGGCCAGTTTGTCCAGGTCGGCGATCGCCGTGTCCAGCGCCCGGCGCACGATGGCATCGCAGGAGCGCGGCCCGGTACGGTCATGCGTACACCACACGGCATTGCCGGGTGCCAGTGCATCGGCCAGCCGGCCATGGCTGATGCCCATGTAGGCGCCTTTGAGCAAGTCCGTTTCGCGTTCGCGTCCCAGCGGCGCCTTGAACAATTCACCATACAGCTCCGTGCGCAGCCGGCGCGACCAGGTCATGAAGATCGACGCGGCCGGGCTGCCGGCGGCCATGTTGCCATCCCATCGCGCCACATGCGCCTGCGCCTGCCGTTGGCGTTCGGTTGCCATCGGTGTCGAGCGCAGAATGGCGACCAGGCGCGCCGCGTCGAAGCTGACCGTATCGATCTGCATCGATTCCAGGTCACGTTGGGTGAGCGGCTTGCCTTGTTGCACCTTGGACTTGATCAGTTGGTCAATCCGGTTGGCGCGGGCAGGGGGCGCCCAATCGCTGGAAATGAAATAGGGATAGCTGTCGTCGACCACGCGGTTGTTGGCCGAGACGATGTAGCCCTTGTCGGGATTGAAGCTGCGCGGCAACGCTTCGAACGGGATATAGCCGGTCCAGCGGCTGTCGCCTGCGCCGCCGTCGAGCGGTACCTGGCCCTGGCCGGCGGCCCGTACCGGGATCTTGCCTGCGCCGAGGTAGCCAATGTTGCCCTGTTTGTCCACATACAGGAAATTCAGGGCCGGCGCGGCGTGATGGCGCAGCGCCGCATTGAAGCTGTGCCAGCCGGTGGCGTAATTGAGCCGGTAAAACGCTTCGTAGCTGGTGTCGCCCGGATCCAGCGCGGTCCAGCGCAGCGAAACCGGCTGGTCGGACAGGCCGAATGCATCGCTCACCACCGGGCCGCGCACCGTATGCCGGACCTCGACTTGCACCGGCTTGAGCTCTTCACGCAGCGCGACCGGGAAGTCGGGACGTACACGGATTTCATGGCGCCGGATGGCAAATTCACGCCACGCGCCGTCGTGCCAGTACTGGCGCGGGTTGGCGGGATTAATCCGTTCGAAGTACAGGTCCTGTACGTCGGCCATCATGTTGGTACCGCCCCATGCGATGTCCTGGTTGCGGCCGAAAATCACCACGGGCAATCCGACGATGGTCATGCCGGACGCATGGAGATGGTCGCCCTGCAGGCCGGCGATGTACCACAACGATGGAATCTGGAGGCCGAGATGGGGGTCGTTGGCGAGGTAAGCGCGGCCATCGTCGGTCAATTTGCCCGAGACGACCCAGGCATTGCTGCCGACAAATTGCCCGCCGATCTGCAATTGTTGTTCGAGCTGCTGTTTTTGACCGAGCAGGGCGTGCAGGGCCGCCATGCCGTCGTTGCGTTCAGGCCCGGACGCCGTCACCGGCGAAGACCGGTCTGGCGTGCCGAACAGTGCCGTTTCGCGCGCTTCCGTCAGATAAGGTTTGGCAAGCAGCCGGGTGATTTCGCTGCCCATATTGTTCGCCAGGCTGAGCGCGAAGACCTTGCTCCAGGCCAGCGAGTCGAGCTCGGTCCATGGCTCGGGGCGAATGCCCAGGACATTGAATTCGATCGGCAGGCTTGTGCTTGCGGCCATAAAGGCGTTGATCCCGGCGCGGTAGGCCGTCAGCGATGCGCGCGCTTCCGGCGCCAACGCTTCCCAGTCGGTGCGGGCCGCGGCGTACAGGTCCAGCGTGCGCATCTGGGCGTCAAGCCGCAGCGTGTCGCGGCCCAGGACTTCACTCAGGCGGCCCTGCGCCAGGCGGCGCTGCAGTTCCAGTTGCCATAACCGGTCCTGGGCATGCGCGTAACCGATGCCGAAGAACACGTCATTATCGTGCGGGGACGCGATCTGTGCGATACCGTACTGGTCGCGGCGAATGCGGACCTCGCCACCGATGCCCTGTACAGTGAGGCCGCCACGCAGCGCGGGCAGGCCGCCCCCCCAGGTTGAACCAAAATAGACAGCCGCGGCGGCTAGCAGCAGACCGAAAAGCGCCGCAAATCTCAGCAGTAAGTTTCGCATCGTTGTATGGTGGAGGCGCTTCCCCCCTTGATCCGACAGGGCGCATTGCGCCTATGCTTGCCGCAGGTGGCAAGAACCGATGCATGCAAAATTGATCTATACATATCAAGAACGCAGCGCGCGAATTGTACGCGATTGGCAAGAAATGTTGTCATTTCTTTTAACAACATATCGCGCTCATTTCAGCATCCCGGCGCTGCGCGAGCGCCGGCGCCAGCGGCCTGGCGATCGGTAAGCTGAAGCGGCCCGCCGGATGATCGATCGATGGTCATGCTGCGCGACAGTCATGGTCCTGGCAGAGAAACGGCCGCGCCACGCCACATGCGCCGGGCAAGCCAGGCGCCACCTGTTCACTGCCGCTGCTTGTCCTGCAGAATATGCGCATGTAACTCAACGGTCAGCGTCTCGATCCGCGCCGCCATTGACCGGGTCATTTCAGTCAGCTCCGTGTTCTGCCGCAGCAGTTCCAGCATTTGCGCTGATTGCCGAGCGGATCCCAGTGCGATGGCTTCGCGGTGCTTGGCGTCGGCATCGGCATGCGCCTTGTCGCGCTCCGCCTGGCGGGTTTGCGCCAGCAGGATCAGCGGCGCCGCATAGGCGGCCTGCAGGCTGAATGCCAGGTTCAACAGGATGAACGGGTACAGGTCGAAATGGGCAAATCCCAGCACATTGGCAACGACCCACAGCGTGACGATCACACTCTGCAAGACCAGGAACAGCGGTGTGCCGAAAAAGCGTGCGAATGCTTCCGCCCGCAGGCCGAATTTGTCGCCGCCAAACGCCTTGGCCAAATGTTCGTGCTGACGATGGAAACGCAGGTGGTCGACCGGCGGTGCTGGAGGTGCTGGTGTTTCCATGGGAACTCCCGGATGATCAGGTCGGCGGAATTGTACTGCACCGCGCGCATGCTGAAGCGTGCCGGCCGGAAGCGTTCAAACTTTATCGTACTGAAAACACTGGATGACAGCGAAAGCCGCAGCCGTTTTTGCATGTGCCGCCGCCATCCGGTCGAACAAGTCCCGGGCCAGCAGGCTGTAGACTTCGACTTTGACGCATTGACTCAGCTCGTACGCGACTTCCTGCTCCTCGGCAAGCGCAACCGCAAACTCGCGATAGGCCGCCGCGCCTTCCTGCCGATAGATCGACATCGCATCCCCCATAATTCAAAAGGCATCAGCGCATGATATAGGAGTTATGCGGGACGGAGCGCCAGCATTGGCGAGGACACGGAGTGCATCCACGGCCCAGCTTGCTATTGCCCGGGCGTTGCCAGCGGCGTGATGCGCGGCGCGGGGCGGGCGCCGCCCGTGCCGGCAAACACGCCACGGGCCGAGTTGTGCGCGTGCCGGCGCGCCTCGTCCACCGACAGCACGGGCGCGTAGCAGACATCGGTGCCTTCCAGCAGGGTATCCCAGTGGCTGCGCGGCCGCGTCAGGAACAGCGTGGTGAAACGCTGCTTCAGCGCCGGCCAGGCGGTGGTGTCGTATTGCTGTTTCGGATCGACGTCGGGCAGGTCCAGCTTTTGCAGCAGCAGCGCATAGAATTGCGGCTCCAGCGCTCCCACGGTGATCCACCGGCCATCGGCGCAGCGGTAGCTGTCGTAGAACGGCGAATCGTGGAAGGGACTGGGCTGACTTCCGTTCAATTGGCCGCCCTGGACAATCATCTGCGCAATTCCGCCCAGCATGGCCACCACGTCGACGATGGCGCTGTCCACCACGCTGCCCCGGCCGGTGGCGCGGGCATGCAGCACGGCCGACACCAGGCCGAACGCCAGCCCCAGCGCACCGCCGGCGTCGCCCAGGACAGTGGGCGGCGCCATCGGCTTTTGTCCTTCCGCCAGGCCCAGCGACAGCATGCCGGACAAGGCCAGGTAATTGAGATCGTGGCCGGCCGCCTGCGCCAGCGGCCCGTCCTGGCCCCAGCCCGTCATGCGGCCATACACCAGGCGCGGATTGCGCGCGGCGCACGGTTGCGGCCCCAGGCCCAGGCGCTCCATCACGCCGGGCCGGTTGCCTTCGATCAGCGCATCCGATTGCGCAATCAAGTCCAAAGCCTGTTGCACGTGCTGCGGGTTTTTCAAATCCAGCGGCACTTCCCGCTTGCCGGCGCGCAGCGGGTTGGGCCCATCGCCGCCCAGCGTTTCGGCCAGGCCGCCTTTTTGCGGCCGCGTAATCAAGGTCACGTCGGCGCCGAAGCCGGCCAGGATGCTGCCGCACAGGGGGCCCGGCCCGATGCCTTCGAATTCGACCACTTGTACGCCGGCCAGTGGTTTGACGGTTGCAGTGTTCAACATGCGTTGGCTCCCTTATGCCAGTGTGACGATCGCCTCGCCAACCACCTTGTTTTCGCCAAACTGGTTGGCGCATTGGATGGCGATTTTCACGCGCTGTTCGCCCGCTTCTTCCAGTTTTTCCAGTACCACGCCGGTGCACAGCGGCACATTGCCCAGGTGGGTGATGCCGGCAAAGCGCAGCGACAGCTTTCGGATGTGTTGCTGTGGCACCCAGTTCGTGACCAGGCGGCCCAGGTACGCAGCCGACAGCATACCGTGCGCGAAGACGTCCGGCATGCACGACTTGCGCGCGAAATCCTGGTCGATGTGAATCGGATTATGGTCGCCGGAGGCGCCCGCATACAGCGCCAGCGTGGCGCGGTTGATGGCGGGCAGGGGCAGGTCCGGCAAGCGGTCGCCCACGTTGAGGTCGTTGAAGTTCAAGGTCGTCATGGCGATCTCCTCAGCGCTGCACCAGCGTGCAGCGCAAGTCCGCCACGTGTTCGCCGTGCTGGTTGGTGACGCGGGTGGCATTGACGGCAAATTGCAGCGCGCCGCCTTTTTTCTCGAACACGTCGGCGACGCGGGTATCGAAGGTCAGCGTGTCGCCCGCATGGCACATCTTGTGGTAGGTGAATTCCTGCTCCGCGTGCAGCATGCGGCCCAGGTCGAATTGCAGCGTGTGCACCAGGTCCATCAGGTCGCGCCCTTCGCACTCCAGGCAAAACAGGAAGGTGGGCGGCACCGGCAGCGAGCGGTGACCCGCGTCGCGCGCGGCCGCTTCATCGACATAGACGGGATCGGTTTCGCCGATCGCCCTGGCAAAGGTGCGCAGGCGGCCTTTTTCCACTTCCACCGTGGTCACGCCCAGCGCGCGACCGATCAAGCTCTTGTCAGCCATGGTTGTCCTCTTGATTGAAGGTAGCGACAGTGTAGGAAGCGGGGACCGGCCCGGCAATGGCACGGCACATTAAAACGATGGCATTTGGCCTCATTCTTGGCGTACACTGCGTGGCATATCCACTCCGCCAGCGTTCCCGGCATGTCCCGACCACCCCCAATCCAGCCTGATACGGAACCGCTGCTGCGGTTTGAATTCGTACGCGGCATGCTGGCCGCGCTGCTGGCGCGCGGGCTGGACATTACGCCTTACCTGCAGCGCGCCGGCATTGCCGCCGATTCAATGGCGCAGGCCGATCCCCCGGGCGTGACCACGGGCCAGTACATTGCGCTGTTTTACGCGATCGCGCTGGATTTGCAGGATGAGGGATTGGCCATGTTTTCGCGCCCGTTCAAGCCGGGCAGCTTCGCGCTGGTGGCGCGGGTGGGGATGAGCGCGCCGGACTTGCGGGGCGCGCTGGTACGCATGGCGTCCACCGTCAATTTGCTGCAGGACGACTTGCAGTTCGCGTTGGCGGAGAACCGCACGGAGGCTGGATTGACGATGCGCTGGCTGCACGAAGGCCGCCACCCGCAACCCTTCCTGCTGCACACGCTGGTGCGCGTGTTCTGGCGCCTGGCCGTTTGGTTGACCAGCGGCGCGCTGCGCGTCGGACATTTCGATTTCGCCATGGCGGCGCCGGTCGACGCGGCGGAATACGCGGTGGCCTTTCCGGGCAAGCGCCATTACGGCCAGGCGGTGACGGGATTCTGGTTCGAGCTGGGCCAGTTGCAGTCGCCGGTGCTGCATGACGACATGGCCCTGCGCGCGTTCCTGTCCGATTCGTTTGGCCAGATCATCGCGCCGCCGCGCCTGCTGGGACAGGTCAGCCAGGAAGCGCGCAATGTCTTGTTGCGCGCCTATCCGGAGTGGCCGGACGTGCATGCGGTGGCCCGGCAGATGCACATGTCGCGCGCCACGTTGCAGCGGCAACTGGCGGGCGAGGGCAGCAGCCTGCAGCGCATCAAGGACCAGTTGCGGCGCGACCTGGCCATATCGCGCCTGTCGACGTCCGATACAGGCCTGGCGGCGATTGCCGCCGAACTGGGTTTTTCCGACAGCGGCTCGTTCCAGCGCGCGTTCAAGCAGTGGACCGGCAAGGCTTGCGGCGAGTACCGGCGCGCGCGCTGAGCTGGAAACACGTTGGCGCCAATGCCGGTCTCCTTTGCAGGCGGTAAAATGGCGGGTCTTGCGCCACGCCCTCGTGCGCCGGCTTTTCACATGCGCATTCCACAAGAAAGAAATCAATGAACCGACTGCTGTTTTCCTGCATGACCGCCCTGACACTGACCCTGGCCCTGGCCGGCTGCGAGCGTGCCAAGGCGCCTGTTTCCGCTGAAGCCGCCGCCGTCCCGCTGCAAAAGATCGATACCGTGCCCGGCACCGGCAAGGAAGCGGTTGGCGGCGTGACGGCCGTGGTCAATTACACGGGCTGGCTGTACGACCCGAAAGCGCCGCAGCAGCACGGCGCGCAATTCGATTCGTCGGTCGGTCGCTCGCCGTTCAGCTTTGCGCTGGGCGCCGGCCAGGTGATTCCCGGCTGGGACGAAGGCGTCAAGGGCATGAAAGTCGGCGGCAAACGCACCTTGATCGTGCCTGCCGCCATGGGCTACGGCAGCAGCGGCGCGGGCCCGATCCCGCCGAACGCCACCCTGATTTTCGACGTCGAGTTGCTGGACGTGCGCTAAGGCGCTCAGACGCTCAGGCGTCAGGCATCCCGATCATCCAGCCATACGGCGCCAGCGTGGCGCCATCCCCTTGCCAGCCCGACGCGTACAGCGGTTGCACGTGCGCCGGGGCGGCGTCGAACGTCACTTCCCGCGGCGACAGGTTGGCCAGCACCGTGATGGATTCGCCGGCGTCGCCGCGGGTAAAGCCGATGGCGCCCGGCGGCAAGGCGTCCACGAAGGCCGTGGCGCCGGTGCGCAGGACGGGGTGTTGGCGGCGCAGGCCGATCAGGGCCTGGTAATGCGCATACAGGCCGCCATCGAAGGCGTTCCAGTCGAGCCGGTAGGGTTCGAACAATACCTGCCAGCCGGTCCACGTCGGCTCGTCGAATTCCTGTCCCATCAGGATGTGCGGCACCCCGTCCATGGCCAGCAGCACGGCGGCGGCAGGACGATGGGCGGCGCGTCCCAGGAAAGCGGACGCGCGTCCTTGTTCCTTGTCTTCCAGCCAGCGCATGCGCAAGGCGCCGCGCGGGAAGCTGTACGTCGATTCGTTCCAGTAGCGTGCGAACGCGGCGTTGTCCGCAACGCCTTCCGCGCAGCGGCGCAGCATCTCGCGCGTGCCGCCCTCGTACGTCAGGTCGCACGCGGCCAGGTGGTGGAATTCGTCGTAGGACTGGGAAATCAGCGCGATATCCGGCCGCAGCGCCGCCAGGTCAGCCCGGATCTCGTCGAGGAAATCGCCGGGCGTGATGTCGGAATCGTCGAAGCGCAAGCCATCGAAACCGAAGCGTTCGAGCCAGCCGCGCATGCTGTCGATCAAGGTGCGCCGCAGCGTGCGATCCGTGAAATCAAAGCCGGCAAACTCATCGCGGTTGGGGACGGCGTAGTAAATGCCGCCGTCGGCGCGCCGCGTGTACCAGTGCGGATGCGTGCGCGTAAAAGGGTGGTCCACGCTGCTGCGGTTGAGCGTCCAATCCATGATCACGCGCAGGCCGCGCGCGTGCGCGGCGTCCACCAGCGCGCGCAGCGCCACCGCGTCGCCCAGGGCCGGGTCGATCGCATCGAAATCGCGCACCGCGTACGGGTCGCCCAGCGTGCCGCGCCGTCCTTCGATGCCGGCCGGGTGGAACGGCATGATCCACAGGATATCCGCGCCCAGTTCGGCGAGGTAGGGCAGTTTGGCGCGCACGCCATCGAAGTCGCCGCCGAAGGCGGGCACCGACAACTGGTAAATCACGCCATCGCGCAGCCAGTCCGGGCTGGCCAGCGCCGCGCGCGCATGCAGCGGGCCTGGCGCGGCGGCGCTGAGGCCATGCTGCCGCATCAGCACCGCGCCGCTTGCATCGACCGTCAGGCACGAATTGTTCTGGCCATCTTCCGAGATCCACGGGTTGGCGGGATCGGCAATCCAGTCCGTGCCGTCGATGACGAACTTGTACAGGTGCCGCCCGGCGGGTATCGGCAGCGTGGCTTGCCAGCGCGTGGCGGAGACGCGTTCCAGCATGCAGGCGTCGCCCACCCAGCTGTTGAAGGTGCCCGACAACGCCACGCTGCGGGTGCCAGGATTTGCATCGAAGATAAAACAGACGCCACCGGGCGTGGCATGCGGGAGCAGGGCAGGGTCGGCGGGGAATTGCAAATCCATGGCGCTGCTTTCAGTAGTGGTTGTTAATGTGTGTAATTTAACTACTTAAATGCATTAAAGTAAATATTTTTGCATAAATATACGCATGAATTCATCGGAAATTACGCTGCTGCCAGCCCGTGTGGTTGGGTAATTTAGTTACACGTCCGGTTCCGTGGCGCCCCGTGTACCATGAACACCCTCAAAACCTTTACTGGACAATGCGATGCTGAACGATACCGCCCTCGACACCCTGTTCTACCAGGCCCGCACCCACAATGGCTGGCAAGACCGCGACGTCACCGACGCCCAGCTGGCGCAGTTGTACGATTTGCTGAAATGGGCGCCGACGTCGGCCAACGGTTCTCCGGCCCGCTTCGTGTTCGTGAAGTCGAAAGAAGCCCGGGAAAAACTGGCGGCCTGCATGTCGCCCGGGAACCAGGCCAAGACGGCACAGGCGCCCGTCACCGTCATCATCGGCATGGACCTGGCGTTTTACGACAAGCTGCCGCAACTGTCGCCCGCCGTCGATGCGCGCGCGTGGTTCGTGGGCAATGACGAATTGATCCGGGCCACCGCCTTCCGCAATTCATCGCTGCAGGGCGCCTACCTGATCATGGCGGCGCGCGCCATGGGCCTCGATTGCGGTCCCATGTCCGGCTTCGACAACGCCAAAGTGGACGAGGCTTTCTTTGCCGGCACCACCGTCCAGTCCAACTTTGTGTGCAGCATCGGTTATGGCGATGTGGCCAAGGTGCGGCCGCGCGCGCCAAGGCTGGCTTTTGATGAGGCTTGCCGGATCGCCTGAGGCGTACCGGCCGCGCCGCTCAGGCCGGCGGCTGCGCAGGACCGGCGCTAGTGCACCCTGAAATTCGCGATTTCGTTCTGTAATTGTTCCGCTTGGCCTGAAAGCATGGTGGCGGCAGCTGCCGTTTCTTCGACCAGGCTGGCATTGGCCTGGGTGTTGCGGTCCAGTTCCTGGATCGCGGCAGCGGCTTGGAGCACGCCGCCAGCTTGTTCCCGCGATGCATCGGCGACGTCGGCGAGGTGAAGTTTGATCTTGCGTGCGTTTTCCACGATGTGTTGCATTGCCGCACCCGCCTCCCCGGCGACGGCTGTACCTTGGCTGACCTGGGCTACGCTTTCAGTGATTAAACCTTTGATTTCCGCCGCCGCAGTGGCGCTGCGCTGTGCCAGACTGCGTACTTCGCTGGCAACCACGGCAAATCCCCGGCCCTGTTCACCGGCCCGCGCTGCCTCGACCGCCGCATTCAAAGCCAGGATGTTGGTCTGGAAAGCTATTTCATTGATAACGCCTATGATGTGGCTGATTTTGACCGAATGGGCATCAATGTGGTTCATTGCGTCGACCACGCCGCTGATGATCTTCCCGCCCTCTTCGGCACTTTGTTCATTCTCGTGCGCAAAGCTGGCGGCGGACTCTATCTGATCCGTGTTCTGCGCCGCCACGGAGCCGATCTGCTCCATCGTGGCCGCCTGTTCTTCCAGCGCCGCGGCAGAGGCGGCGGTACGCTCGGATAAGTCCATGCTGGCACCGGTGATTTCAGCACTGGTTGCGTGCAGCGCATCGGCAGATCCATGCACCAGCTTGACCAGTCCGTGCAGTGCCGCGTAGGTTTGTTGCAGGTCCCGGATTACTATGGCGGGTTCGTCGTTGCCAAGCGGATCGGCGGGCGTGCGGCGAAGGTCACCGGTCGACATCTCTTTCAGATGTGCTGACACCAGGCGTAAGCCACCCAGTGTGGCGCGGTAGAAGCAGGCAAAGAAGTAGCCGGCAACGACCAAGATGACGCCTACCGCGATACCCATGCTGTACATGTATTGGCGCGAGCGATTCAGTCGGGCCTTGATCTGGAGATCCAATTCATCGATCAGTTGCCGTGCCAGGGCATAATTGTCGGCAAGGGCTATTTTTGCCGTGTCCCGCAATAGCAACGCGTTGCGCGGGTCGATGACATCCTGGTTGATCAAGTAATCGTTCGCATCGGCGAGGAAACGCTTCAGCGACGCGTCTGCGGTTTTCAAGGTATGCGCGATGCTATCGCTGCCGCGCGCAAACTTGATGTCTTCCTGTCGCTTCCCCACCGCGAACTCGATAATGTTGGCCGCTCTGTGGAACTGGCTGATCTCGAGTGGCGTCAGCGCCTGGCCACCGCGTAGTGCCAGCTCACCAAGCACCTGCATGCGCGCACTTTGTTCCAATAACTCTGGCAGGCGTTCAAATGAAGCCAACATCAGATAATACGTCGATTGCTCTGGATCCAGGGCAAGTTGCGACGTACGTGTGACGGTCGCGATGCTATCGAGGATCAATCGTATCCAACGGTCGTACAACAGCAAAGCTGGACCTGGTTGGGTCTCGGCCGCCGCCTTGGTCAAGCCTTCGCGGAGGTTCGCCGCCAGGTTGCCGGTTTCCAGTTCATGGCCAAATTGCTGTTCCAGTTCTGTAAGCCTGGCCAGTTGCCCTGCTATTTGGCTGGCCTGGGTGACCGCGGGCAGCGGCTTGCCGTTTTCCACGGCATGCAGCGCTTCATTGCGCAACACCTGGCTCTGCGCCAGCAATTCCAGCAAGGCGCGGTTATAAACGATCCCTTGCCGCTCGGCCTTGGCAACTTGTTGCTCCGTACTGGCGGCGGTCACGAACAAATACAGCAGATAGGCAATGGTCAACAGGAACAGGCCCGAGATCAGTATCGCCTTGCTGACGAAATTCACGTTGCGCATGAGATGCACACCGGGGCCGAATATGCCGTGGGCATCGTACAACGAAGTGGTGGGATGCCGTGGCGACGACGGCGTCAATACGAACAAGCTGCTGGGTTGCGGTACGTTGGACATGAGCCTCTTTAACTTATCTGGAAGCGGACTGGGCGGCCCTCTCCACCGTGGTGTTGGGGGGGATCGGTTGCCACAATTTGCGTGGAAGCGTTGCACTGGATCGGTCTTGCTGCAACGGCGCCATCGGGACTGTCTACTGCGGCTTTTGTTGTCGGTATTGTCGAAGTCCCGTTGTTGAGATGTATCACAGCAGTGTCTGATAGTGTGCTCTGGCGTTCGGCTGCACGCAGCCTCGCTAAATGGATTAACGGATGAGGGAATGGGCGCAGGAGTAAGGCGCGTGGTGAAACGGATGCCCGTTAAAGGCGACTTCGCTGAGGCGGGGATGAGGCGACAACGAAAGAGGGAATTTGCCTATCGCGCACTTGTGCAGTGCTCAATGGCAACCGATAGTACCAACACTATTGCTACCTGAAAATAGCAAGATGAAATTAACGCGTTTTGAATGAAATAATGCCGTTTTCGGGTGGTTTCGGGCAGTTAAGCCCGACGTCACCGTGCGCGAGTGTGAAAATAAAGATGCTTCGCTCGTGCGCCAGCCAAAACGACGCTGCGGCGAGAATAAATGATGAATTTAATAAATTTGATCAAAAACTGATCCATGTCATTAATTTTGGGAAATTTTTGTGCCACTATTTGTAACTAATAATAATTAAGCTGCACATCTATTTTGTAGCAATCCAGTGCAATTTCTGCCCGGACAGCTTTAATGACTACCCCATTCCCGTAGTCGCCGCTTCCCACCCGGCCTCGCCCCGCCGTCTCTAGCAATGGTGCTTTGCCCGCCGCGTCGGCGGCGTGCTTCAACAAAGGGAACGTTATGACAATCGACAGTGCAGCGGTGGTCGGCCGCCAACTCCTGGCCGTTCGGGCAGGTGAATATTTCTTTCACATCGATATTGAGCGGGACCAGGAACCGGGGAGCCTTGTTTCTTCCAACTGGCTGGTTGGGGGGCGGGCATATCTCCCGCCCCTGAAGCTTGCGGCCTGAAAGGAGAACCGACATGGCGTTCAAGAATTGGAAAATCCGCCGCAAGCTGGTGGTTGGCTTTGGCTTTGTCCTCACCTTGATGCTGGGTGTCGGCGGGGTCTCGTTATGGGCCATCAATGACCTCGTCACGCAGATTGACCTGGCGGCGATTGACTATCAGAAGACCCTGCAGTCGCAATTGGTCAAGGACGAATTGAACGAGACCGCGCGCAATATGTCTGATCTCCTGGTCTTTGACGAGCCGGCGGCGCGCGCCAGGGAAATTGCCAACATGGCTGAATCCACCGGCGTGATCAATGCAACATTGGGGAAAATAGAGGGCATGCTGCGGCTGGAAAAAGGCAGGGCCTTGCTGCGCGAGGTGCGTACGGCACGCACCCAGTTCCTGCCGCTGCGGGACCGCTTCGTTGATCTGGTCAAGGCGGACCAGCGGGAGGACGCGAAAGCACTGCTGATCAACGAGGTAAGCCCGGCGCAATTGCGCTATTTTGAGACGATACAGCGATTCATATCGCTCCAGGATGAGTTGATGGCGGGACACGCCGAGCATTCCAAACGTAAAGCGGACCTGACGCTGGTTGCGATTTCCATCCTGCTCGGCATAGCGGTTGTCGCCAGCACGCTCGCCATCGCAAAAATGATTGCTGGCGTGGTCACGCCGTTGACCGAAGCGGTTCAAGTGGCGAAGCGCGTCGCTGCCGGCGACCTGACCGCCGAAATTTCTGTCGGCAGCCATGATGAAACCGGCGAGATGCTGGCGGCATTGCAATCGATGAACGCGTCGCTGTTGAAGATCGTGCGCGAAGTGCGTGCCGGGACAGATTCGATCGCCACCGCCACCGAACAGATCGCAACCGGAAATCTCGACTTGTCATCCCGGACCGAACAGCAGGCCGGTACGCTGGAAGAAACGGCGTCGTCGATGGAAGAAATGACGTCGACCGTACGCCATAATGCCGAACATTTGCGCCACGCGGAGCGGCTGGCCAGCGCGGCAACCGATGTGGCGAGGGAAGGGGGGATCGTGGTCGAGCAAGTGGTCCAGACCATGGATGGCATTCATGCGGCATCGCAAAAGATTGTCGACATTATCGCCACCATCGACGCCATCGCTTTCCAAACCAACATCCTGGCGCTGAATGCCGCCGTTGAAGCGGCGCGGGCTGGCGAAGAGGGCCGCGGGTTTGCCGTGGTCGCAACGGAAGTGCGCAATCTCGCCCAGCGCTCCGCTGCGGCGGCGAAGGAAATCAAGAGCCTGATCGGCGAATCCGTGGACCAGGTGACGCGTGGCGCCGCGCTTGTCACGAATGCCGGAGACACCATGCGCTCGGTCGTGCACAGTGTGCAGCAGGTTAGCAGTGTCATGAGTGAGATCGCTGCGGCGGGCCGCGAGCAAGAGGCGGGGATCGAGCAGATCAACCATGCGGTAACCGAGATGGACACCGTGACGCAGCAAAACGCGGCACTGGTCGAGGAAGCGGCCGCCGCTGCGGATTCGCTGCGGGATCTGGCGACGAACCTGTCGGTGACGGTGGCGGTGTTCAATACCGGGATCGCGCCGGCTGCGGCGCAGGCCAGGCCGGCGGCGAAAGCCGTGCTGCATCTGGTCGGCGCCGGTACCGCCGGCGCGGCCAGTCCGGACGCGGGAAGCGGGACGCAGGCGCCGCCCCGGTTCGCTGATTGGGAAAGTTTTTAAGCGCCAGAGTCCCTGCCCGCGCCTGCGACAGATGGCGCGGGCATGTCCGCCACCTGCTCACTGTCGCTGCTTCATGCTGGCGATGGAAACGCCGGTGGGTCGACCGGCCGCAGCGGAGGTGGGGTCGTATCCATGGGAACTCCCGGGTTGTCAGGTGTCCGGAATTGTACTGCACAGTGCGCATCCTGCCGCGCCGGACGGACTCATGCGGTCGCGATTGTCATGTCACGGCCGTATTGAAGCGGGCTGATGCGCGGCGGCGCTTACCAATGACCGCAGCACATGCCAGTCCCAGTGGCAGCAATGCCAGCGTGCCGGGTTCGGGGACGCTCAGCTGGAGCATGGTGTCCGGCACATCGGGGAGGCGGTTGCCATCGCCATCGCCCAGTATGGCGGAGCTGGTGCGCACGGTGGTGACGCCCTCGGGAAGATTCGGGTTGTACGCATACAGGCCCACGGTGGCGAGGCGGAAGCTGTCCGCCTGTAAATCCGCCAGGTACGGGCCGGTGCAGAAGACGCAGCCGGCCGGGCTGGCTTCCAGCAGGGATACCGCGCTGAGATGCAGGATACCGGGCGCGGTCAGAACCATGGACGCCAGTGCTTCGCCGGCCGGCACGCCGCCCAGGCCCATGCCCCATCCGGCTGGCGGCGTATCGATTTTCTGGAACAGGTTCGGATCGAACAGCAGGTCCACTTCGAATGCCCCCAGTGTCCGGTTGAGGCCGGCAGGGCGCAAGCCGGTCAGGTTGACGTCGATAAACACGTCGTCAAATCTGTGGACGGTCAGGCCGGTGCGAGGGAACAGCGAGATGGCCAGTGCGTGCGCCGGCCGGATGGATGCGGCCAGGGTCAGGCACAAGGCTGCGGCGAATAGCATTTTTTTCATGGCAGGTTCTCCTCAGGAATCAACGGGCGCATTGGGGTTTGTTGCACAGCAGCGTCAGCTTGCGCGCATCGAGCACGGTGATGCGGCCATCGTGGTCCAGGTCGCGCGGATCGCCGCCGGCCGTGGCGTCGGTTCCCACTGCATTCAGGACCAGGTCGAGATCATTGCGGTCGATTGCCGAATCGCCGTCCAGGTCGCCCGGCGCGGCGGACGGCAGCGTATACGTGAGCGTCAATTCGGAATAATCGATCATGCTGTCGTCGCCGACGATCAGGTCGAGGCGGCCGCTGGCCAATACGCCGAGCAAGTTGCGGTAGACGTCCGGCCGCGGCGCCTGGGATCCGCCCGCCCCTCCCGTGCTGTCGCGCAGGCGCAGCGGGACCCTGGCAAGGTCGATGTGCACGTCGTAATCGACGCCCGCCACCGGTTCGAATCCAAGCAGGTCGCGCAGCGCAATATAGGGCAGGAACGGCTGCAGTCCGTCGCACTGCGCCAGGGGACCGCAGGGTTCGCGCTCCGCCTCGGTGGCCGACACGGAGTCGTTGTACAGGATGACGTCGTTTTTGACCAGGCTGCTGGTCCCGCGCAGGCGTATGGTCACCCTGGCGGCGGTGACGCGCGCCTGCGGGGGCAGCGCCAGCACGTGGGTCAGGCCGACCGGCCGGTCGGCGCCGCCCATATCGAGGCCGACGCCTGCGTGCTGGCCCAACTGGCCTGCAAAGTACGACAGCACACGCGCTACACGGGGTGACGCGGGTGCGCGGTCCGCCACGTCGCCGGGGTGATAGCCGTCGTCGTCGCCGACCCGGTTGTCCGTGAAGCGGCCGGCATCGCCGGACAGACCATGGAATCCCGTCAGGCCCTGTGCATCTTCGCAGGCGCCCAGGGCCGCTCCCATCGGCTGTTTGTCGTTCAGCGTGGCGTCCCAGAAACATTTGAAAACTTCTTCCGAACTGCCGATCGGCAGGCTGAGGTCGCCGCCGATATAGGTGCGCGCGCCGGCGCCCATGATGGCGGGCTCGAGCGGTGCGTTATGGACCTGGCAGGAGTTGAAATACAGCAGTTTGCCGGCCAGCGTGCCGGACGGCAGCGTGGTAAACCACTGGCTGGCCAGCATGCCGTCGGCAAGCTGGATCCCGTCGGGGTTGCCATGGCCGATATTACCCAGTGCCTTCAGGCGCGGCGCCAGCAGGTAATTGCGGATGTCCTGCACGCCGGCGTCACCGCCCACGGCCGTGTCGCAAACATAGCCGGCGGCGGCGCCGAGCTGGCAGCCACGCTGGACGCCAGCCACGGCGCTCGCGATGAAGTCGACCGGGGTCTCGAACAGCATGTCGGCGTCCTGCACCGTGAACGTGCCGGGCTCGAGATCGCTTTCCTGCTGCTGGTATGCAAGGTCGACTGCGCTCACCACATAGCCAGGGGACAGCGTGATGCGCGCAGTATCGGCCTGGGAAATATCGGCGCGCGCCAGGTAAACCACCAGGTGGCGCGGCATGCCGGTGGCGTCGAACCGGACGCGGATCCTGGCCAGCAGGTAAGGCGTGCTGCTGTCCGCCAGCAGCGTGGTGCGCACGATCTGTTCGACGCGCACGCGGTCCAGTGTGGCAAAGGCCGGGTTGCTCGACTGGAGAATTTCAATCCGCGCGCTTTCGTTGGCCGCCCGCAGGGGCGGCGCAAGTAGCAGGCTGGCCAGCAGCAGGCAGGCTGGCAGCAGGCAGCGCGGCATCCGCAATGCTAGGCGGGGAAATGGCATGGTGTGAGGCATGGCAGGCTCCTGTCGGGTGGGTCAATCGGTGGCTGGAGGGATGGCGGTCACTTCCGCGTGCGGACCGCGCAGGGAAAAACGGTAAGGCGCCGGTATCAGCAACGCCGCCTGGCGGTAGTAGTGGCGCGGGCCGGGCACTGCGGCCCCGTTCACGATGCTGGCCGGCCACAGCCGTTCACCGCCCGGCGCTTCGCGCAAGCCGATCAGGTAGACGGGGTGTAATTCGGCGGCGGGCGCCACGGCACTGCCGCGCACCTCCAACCGGAATGTGCGGCTTTCCAACGGCTGGAGCAGGGGGACTGCCAAGATGGCGGCATGGCCGGATGTCGCGCGCCGCCCGAAACCGTCGACGTGCGCGGTATTGCTGTAACCGGCTTCGCCCTCGACACGGTGGCCGGTGCTGCGAAACAGCGGCAGCGCGGCGGCGGCGCCCTGCACGGCCACGGTGTTGGTAAAACACAGCCTGAAGTGCACGTCATGCAGCGGACGGTCGCCGCTGTTGCGCAATTCAACCGCCATGTGTAATACGTGGACGCCGTTCTCGAACTGTGCCGTGTGGTGCGACTGGATTTGCAGCCCCAGCACTTGCTGCCGGCCCGGGCCCGTCAGCAAGCGTCCTGGCGGGCCGTAGTAATTGCTGTAGCCTGCCACCAGCCAGTGGCGGGCGGGAATGTCTTGCCGCCACAGGTAACCCGGTTCCGGCCCAGCCTGCCGCTGCGGATCGCCGGCGGGGACGACGGGCAGGCCGGCGATATCCTCATCGACACCGGCTGCCTGCAGCGACAGTTGCGGCGCGGCAGCGGGGCCGAAGGCGGGCCAGAACCTGCCCTGGCGGTCCAGTGCCGCAGGGACGGGCGAGGTAATGGTGATGCCGGCCTGGTGCTGGGCCGGATTGGCCACCGCCGTGGCATGGTGCAGCACCAGCGTAAAAGCACGGGTCTGTAACAGGTCGCGCTCGGCTGCCTGCGACGCGGCGGCGGGCCGCGTCATCAGAACCGCCAGCGCGGTCCAGGCGAGGCATGCGGCGCGGCACAGGAATGGGGGGCAGGGTGGCATGGCGGACTCCGTGTGGGAACGGATGCCGCAGTTTCCATGCCAGTGGTTCTTGAAGCTGATAAATCACGTACTTCACTGCACGCCGGCGCCGCTGCATGGGCTGATGTCAAGTTGTCCGACGCCTCAGCCCTCCGGCTGGACGCCATACAGTTCCGTATGGCCAAAGCCAATGCTGTAATCGAGCAGGGAAATCACGGCCGGTACGATGCGCAGAAACAGCAATCCGGGCCAGGGCAGCGTCCCCGCATCCGGGACGAACGTTGTGATCTGCGGGAACTTGCGCAGGAAAGCCTGCTCGATGCGTTCGATCTCGTCCTTGCCTTGCACGAATTCAGCGGTTCCTCCGAAAGACAGGCCCCGGATCCGGCGCCAGTCGTCGTAGTCGAGATTGATGGTCGCGGAGACCTTGTTGTTCTGCTGGATATTGGTGGCTTTCTGGCTGCCCAGGCCGACACCTGCGTACAGTGTCAATCCGTCGTGGATATAGCTGACGGTCGTGGCCTGCGGGTAGCCGTCAGGCCGCACGGTCGCCAGTGTCATGTCGCGGCCTTGTTGCAGAATGTCGAGCACGCGCGTGCGGGCTGCCGGGGTGAAATGTTCCATATGGCCTCCAGGATTGAATGCAATGGATGGCGCGCTGCGGCGTTGTCCGGTCTGCCCGCCGCCGGCCATCGGATGCCGGCGATGCTGGTCCGGCGCAAGTCATACTAGGGAGTGTACCCTGAAAGTTAAATGATCCAGATCAAATGCGGGACCAATTGCCGCTTGTCATGGCCTGAAAAGACGGGCTGCTTCGCGACCGCAATCTGCGATGAATTTGACTTGGATCATTTAACTCTTTTGTCTGCCTCAATATGATGTTTTTAGCCGAAGGAGCAGGTGTCCTGTTCCTGGCGGAGCAGGGCGCTGTGCCCGATTGACCAACCGTAGATTGAACAGTGAGGACTATCATGGCAAATAACCTGACACGCTTTGATCCATTTGCGGAAATTGCGCGATTCGACCCCTTCAACGGTATCGATGAGTGGATGCGCGACTTCAGCCTGCGCCCTGCGCTGCGCGACTTCCGGCCCGAGCCGCGCATCAAGCTCGATGTGTCCGAGAGCGATACCGCGTACACCGTGAAGGCGGAAATTCCCGGCGTGAAAAAGGAAGACATCAAGGTCGATGTCGAAGGGAGCCAGGTATCCATCTGCGCGGAACTGAAGCAGGAAAGCGAGGAAAAGCACGGCAAGCTGCTGCGCACCGAGCGCTACTACGGTGAACAGCGGCGCACCTTCAACCTCGCGCATGACATCGATGATGGAAAAGTCGTGGCCAGGTACGCCGAAGGCGTGCTGGAACTGACCTTGCCCAAGAAGGCGGGCAAGGCGTCCAAGCACGTGACCATCAACTAAGGCGCGCCGGCAAGGCCAGCGGGATAGCCATGCCAATGCCGGACAGGAACTGCACGCAAGGCGACGCCATGCTGGCCATGCAATTGGTGGCGCCGGGCGTACCGTTGCGCGCGGTGCACCTGCCGGTGCCGGCGCCGCTGGCAGGGCAGGTGCTGTTGCGGGTGGAAGCCTGCGGGGTTTGCCGCACCGACCTGCATTTACTCGATGGCGAGGTGGCGGCAGCCTGTCCCGTGGTACCGGGCCATGAAGTGGTGGGCCGGGTTGCCGGGCTGGGGCCTGGCGTTACAGGGCTGCGTGCCGGCGACCTGGTCGGCGCCGGGTGGCTGGCAGGCGCGTGCGGCGCATGCCGCGCTTGTGCCAGCGGCGCCGAAAACCTGTGCGATGCGATCCGTTTTAACGGTTGCGACAACAATGGCGGCTATGCCGAGTACATGGTGGCCGCCGCTGACTACACTTACCCGATTCCTCCCGGCTACGACGCGGTCCATGCGGCGCCCCTGCTATGCGCCGGCCTGATCGGTTATCGCACTTATGCGATGGCGGGCGCGGCGGAGCGGCTGGGGCTGTACGGCTTCGGCGCCGCCGCGCATTTGCTGGCGCAACTGGCGCGCTACGAAGGGCGCCAGGTGTATGCCTTTACCCGGCCGGGCGACCTGCAGGCGCAGGCGCTTGCGCGCCAGCTCGGCGCGGCATGGGTGGGCGGTTCCGACCAGCCGCCGCCGGTGGCGCTGGACGCCGCGCTGATTTTCGCGCCGGATGGCGCGCTGGTGCCGCGCGCGCTGGCCGCGGTGCGCAAAGGCGGGGCGGTCATCTGCGGCGGCATCCACATGAGCGACATTCCAGCCTTTCCGTATGCCCTGCTGTGGGGCGAACGGACCATCCGCTCGGTGGCCAACCTGACCCGCGCCGACGCCCATGCATTCCTTGCGCTGGCGGCCCGTTATCCGTTGCGGGCCGAAGTCCAGACCTATCCGTTGGAACAGGCCAATGCCGCGCTGGCCGACCTGCGCGCCGGCAGGGTGCGCGGCGCAGCCGTGCTGGTGCCCGCCGGCCAGTGCCGGTAGTCGCGACTGATCGTTGCCCGCGCGCGCCGCCCATGAAAAAAAACCCGAAGGCCGTTACCGGCTTTCGGGGTTCGGTTTTACGGAGGATGGTGCCTTACCGGCGCTTAATGCGCGCTGGCTGCCGCCGCGCCGATACCGGTTTCCGAACGCACTTCCTGCGCCTCGAATCCGGCCCGGTCAATCGCGGCGCGCGGGCTCTTGTCCAGCACCGAGACCAGCCAGATGCCGACGAAGCCCACGGTCATCGAGAACAGCGCCGGCGACGTGTACGGGAAGATGGCTTGCGCGTTATGGAACACGTCGACCCACACCGACTTCGACAGCACGGTCAGGGTCACGGCCGTGAACAGGCCGAGGAAGCCGCCGACGGTGGCGCCACGCGTCGTGCATTTGCTCCACAGGACCGACATGAACAGCACGGGGAAGTTGGCGGAGGCGGCGATGGCGAAGGCCAGCGACACCATGAAGGCGACGTTCTGTTTCTCGAACACGATGCCCAGCAGCACGGCAATGACGCCGAGCACGATGGTGGTGAACTTCGAGACGCGTAATTCGCTGCCCGGGGCGGGGCGGCCCTTCTTGATCACCGTCGCATACAGGTCATGCGACACCGCCGATGCGCCGGACAAGGTCAGGCCGGCCACCACGGCCAGGATGGTGGCGAACGCCACGGCGGAAATGAAACCGAGGAAGATGTCGCCGCCGACGGCTTTCGCCAGGTGCACGGCCGCCATGTTGTCACCGCCCAGCAGCTTGCCCGCGGCATCCTTGAAGCCCGGGTTGGTGCCGACCAGCACGATGGCGCCGAAGCCGATGATGAACACCAGCGCATAGAAATAGCCGATCCACGTGGTGGCCCACAGCACCGACTTGCGCGCTTCCTTGGCGTTTGGCACGGTGAAGAAGCGCATCAGGATGTGCGGCAGGCCGGCGGTGCCGAACATCAGCGCCATGCCGAACGAGATGCCCGAGATCGGGTCCTTGATGAAGCCGCCCGGACCCATGATGGCGTCTTTTTTCGCGTGCACTTCGACGGCGTTGGCGAACAGCGCCGACAAGCTGAAGTTATACATCGACAGCACGGAGAACGCCATGAAGCTGGTGCCGGCCAGCAGCAGTACAGCCTTGATGATCTGCACCCACGTGGTGGCGGTCATGCCGCCGAACAGCACGTACACCATCATCAGCACGCCGACCAGTACCACGGCGACGTAGTAATCCAGGCCGAACAGCAGTTTGATCAACTGGCCCGCGCCGACCATCTGCGCGATCAGGTAGAACAGCACGGTGACCAGCGTGCCGGACGCGGCGAACATGCGCACCGGCTTTTGCGCGAAGCGGTACGCGGCAACGTCGGCGAACGTGAAGCGGCCCAGGTTGCGCAGCCGTTCGGCCATCAGGAAGGTCAGCACGGGCCAGCCCACCAGGAAGCCGATCGCATAGATCAGGCCATCGAAGCCGTTGGCAAACACGGCGGCGGAAATGCCGAGGAAGGACGCGGCCGACATGAAGTCGCCGGCAATCGCCAGGCCATTCTGGAAGCCGGTGATACCGCCGCCGGCCGTATAGAAATCGGACGCAGAGCGGGTGCGCTTGGCGGCTTGCTTGGTGATGAACAGCGTCAGCAGCACGAACGCCGCAAACATGATGATCGCGGTCCAGTTGGTGGCTTGCTTGGTGGCTTGGCCGAGGTCGGGGGCTGCCACGGCGGTGCCGGCCAGCAAGGCCAGCACTGCCGTCATGGTGGCGCGGGAGAGCGTGAAGATGTTCATGCCGCGGCCTCGACTGGCTCAGTGGCCGCAGCGGCATTCTTGTGGATGGCCTCGGTCAGCGCATCGAATTCGCGGTTGGCGCGGCGCACGTAGATGCCCGTGATGGCGACGGTAAACACGATCACGAACAAGCCGATCGGCACGCCGCGCGACATGACGCCTTCGCCGATCTTCGCCGCCATGAAGGGCTTGTCGAACGCGTTCAGCGCGGTAAAGCCGTAATAGACGATCATCACGGCCCACGCCAGCGTCCAGCTGTAGCGGGAACGGGTTTTGACCAGCTTCTGGTAATTGGGGTCAGCCTTGACCCGCTGCACAATGTCTTGTTCCACTTTCGTCTCCATTTCTTTGATCGGCCCGCTGGCTGATGCGGTGCGGGCATGGAGCGAATCGTAAGTGCGGTTGCTTACCCTTTGCTTACTACGGACTTCCCAGTTCCGCCAGCGCGACGGCGGCGCCTTCGTGCTCCGGCGCCAGTTCGCGCGTGGCTTCCTCCAGTTCATCGAATGCGGCATAAGTCAGTTCCATCAGACGCTCCGGGTCGGGCACCTGCTCCTTGTCCACGAACAGCGCCAGCTGGATCTGCCCGGCGTACGAAATGAACGCCAGCCCCACGCCCAGCTTGCCCGCCTGCGGCACCCAGCAGATCAGGTCCGTCATGCGCGAACCGGCCAGGTAGCGCCGCCCGCCCGGGCCCTCGATATTGGTCAGCACCACGGATCCCTTGGACGTGAACAGGTTCAGTGCGAAGTGCTGCAAGGCGGTCGGCAGGCAGCCGGCGATCGACAGGAACGCCATGGTGGCGCGCGGCTGGTGCGAGCGCTTGATGGCCGTCATGCGCGCGCTCGACTGTTGCAGCCGCGTGACGGCGTCGCCGACATTGGTCGGCAGGTCGACCGCGACCAGGCCGAATTCATTCCCGAGCTGGAAGGCGTTGGCTTTTTCGCGCAGGTTGAACGTGACGGCGGCGCGCAGCGCGCGGCCATCGACGTGCTGGCCGCGCTGCTCCAGGTAAGTGCGCAGCGCGCCGGAGACGGCCGCCACCCATACATCGTTCAACGTCACGCCCATGCGCTTGCTCATGGCGCGCACCCGTTCCATTTGCAGCGGCGGCAGCCACACCAGCTGCTTCTCGCCATACATGCGGTTTTTCAGCGGCGTGCGCGCATCGGGCCACAGCATCGACAGGCGCGTGACGTGGAACGCGATCTTGAGGTTGGAGATGCCGCGCACCAGCGCCGAGCAGACGGCGTTCTGCACCACGGAGGCGCGGTGTGGATGGTCGGCCGGCGACGGCGTGCGGCAATGCAGGCCGTTGTCGTCGGTCAGGTGGTTCAGCACGTGCACCAGTCCCAGCCCGTCGGTGATGCAGTGGTGCACGCGGAACACGATGGCGTGGCCGCCGTTGACGCGGTCCAGCACCGTCATGTGCCACAGCGGACGGCCGCCGGCCAGCGGCAGGTGGGCCAGCCGCGTCAGGTGGCCCTGCAGCGCATCGCGGCTGACGTCCTGCGCCATCTTTTCCAGCTTGATGTGGTCCGTGATGTTGAAGTGCTGGTCTTCCACCCAGCGCGGGCGGCCGCGCCGCAATTCGACTTTCTGCGTGAAGCGCGGATAGTTCGGCAGGCGCTGCGCGATGGTGGACACCAGGCGCTCCATGTCCACCGGGCCTTCGAACAGCAGGATACTGTTGATGACCATGATGTTGTTGTCGGTGTCCATGCGATGCCACGCATAGTCGCGCCGTGTCATGGGCGCGGCCGGTTGCGAGTGTTGATTCATTGATGCTGTCTCCTTGGCCGCGCTGCTTATCGTGTGGTCTTCGTGCCGCGTCGGCTGTTGCTGTGATTAGCGCATTTCCAAAGCAGCCGGTGGCGGCGCGGCCACCGGTAGCGGCGTGGTCTGCGCGGTGACCGCCGCCGTGCTGCAGGCCGGACGGGGCCGCAGCGCATACCGGTTCAGGCCCGTCATGTGGATGCGGCCCAGGTAATCGTTCCAGTCGATGATGCTGGTGTCGACCGGGTAGCGCCTCAAATCGTCCGGACCGAAGCGGGCCGCCAGCGCCATCAGGCGCGTGTTGTGGAAACGGTATTGCGGCGCCGTGTAAAACGAAAAGGTGGTGGCCAGCAGCCGCGTCGTGCGCACTTTTTCCAGCGCCGGCGACGGCGCGGCGCCCAGCGCGCGCCGCGCGCCGCTCCATGCGCTGGCAGCAAAGCCGCTGGCGCGCAGCATCAGCAGGAAGGCCGGACGGCTCACCACCCTGAAGTCATGCCGGGGCGCGCGGTAGAACAGGCGCTCGTAATCGCGCCAGTTGCGCCGGGCCTCCGTCACGAAGCGGTCGATCACGCCGCCGACGGAAATCGGGTTGCTCGATCCCGTGCTGCACTGGTAGATGCGGTGCGCGGCAGGGGCGGCCAGCGCTTCGGCGCCGGCCAGCACGATGGCGTTGGCGACCAGGTCGGCCGGGATGATGTCGACCACCGCGCGCCGCCTGGCGGGGAAGAAGCTGGTCTTGCCGCGCGCGTAGGCCATCAGGATGGCGTCGGCCACCTTGACGCCTTCGATCCAGCCGGGCGCCGGTTCCTGCAGCGTGCTTTCAATGATGGAGGGCCGCACGATGGTCATGGCGCGGCCCCGCATGTGGTGCATGGCCAGCTGCTCGCCCATCCACTTGGTAAACGTGTACGTGTCGTTCCAGCCGTAATAATGCGCCTCGGCCAGCCCCAGGCTGGTCAGGCGGCGCGCCAGCCGCTGCGGGTCGCCGGTCTCGGCCTTGATCTGCCCGATGCGGTGCCCCAGGCGCTGCAGCAGGCGTTCCAGGTCATAGTGGCCGCCGGGATGGCGGGGAAGGGCGCCGCGCGCCGGGGCGACATTCTGTTCGTGCATGTCGCCCTTGTGGTAACCGTTGACGTAGCAGGTCGAAACCTGGATCAGCGGCGCGTGCGCCGCGCGCGCCAGTTCGGCGATGTGGCGCACGCTGAAGGTATTGATGGACAGCGCCACGTCCAGCGCCTCGCGGAAGTTCACGCTGGCGGCGGAATTGATGATGAGGTCGACGCGGCGCGCCAGCGACGCAAACTCGGACGAGCGCAGGCCGAAGCCGGGCGCCGTCACGTCGCCCGTGACGCATTCGACACGCTCGGCAAAAAAGCGTTCCAGGAATTGCGGGCGCTCGGCGCGCAGGCGCTCGAACACGGAGGAGGCGGCCACCTCGCTGTCGAAGCGCGCGCGGGCGTCGACGCCGTCGGCGGCGCGGATCAGCAGGATGATGCCGCCCAGGTCGGGCACGGTGCGGATCAGCTTTTCCAGCACCACCTTGGCCAGGAAACCGGTGCTGCCGGTGATCAGGACACGCTTGCCGGCCAGGGCGGCATGGACGCTCAGTGGCTGGCTGGGTTGCTGGCTAAGGGGCTGGCCTGATTGCTGGTCCTGCGGAGCGCAATTCATGGAGTGTCTCGATTGGTATTTTTACAGTAAATGGTGTCAAAAGATTCATGAAGCATGCCCTCGATGTTAGTTCGGAATGGATGACTGGTCGGCATGTTTGGCATGTTTTGGCGAGCCAAAAGCATGGCCGTGCGAGTCACCGGCCTCGCCGTCGCTCTGTGCGAACAGGCAGAGACCGTGCGGGAAAGTGGTGGGATAAAGCGAACCGGAAACCACAGTTGTCCGGTGGGGACGCCATGGTGCGCGTGGCGGGGAGGGGATGTGTGGCGCGCTGTCGGTGGCGCCTTACCGAAAAACAGGAGCAGGCGCGCGGCGCCTGCTCCTGTACGAGGACTTTACCAGCCGGCGCCGTAGATGGCCGCCAACGCCACGCCGATGACGGCCGAGCCGAAGGCAAAGGCGCCGTCGACGCGGAACAGCGACGTGTCGACCTGCAGCGCCTTGGTGTTGCCGGCGCGCTTGGCTTCCGCCAGTTTGCTCATCAACACCATGCCGCCCACCACGAAGAAGAACACGATGAACATGCGGTCCAGGAAGGGAATTTCAAACACGCCGGATTCCGTGGCCTTGGCAAAACCGATCGGGGCCAGGAACGACAGGTCCATCATTTGCGGCAGGAACTTCAGCACGATGGAGCCCACCAGGCCGCCGATAGTGGCGAACATGGCGGCGCCGGACGTGGTTTTTTTCCAGAAGAAGCCCATCAGGAACATGGCCAGGATGCCGGGCGAGACGAAGCCGGTGTATTCCTGGATGTACTGGAAGCCGCCTTTCTTATCGATGCCCAGCATTGGCGCGATCAGCACGGCCAGCGCCATCGAGACCACCACGCTGATGCGGCCGATCCACACCATGCGCTGTTCGGACGCTTCCTTGCTGAAGGATTTCTTGTAGATGTCCAGCGTGAAGATGGTGGCGATACTGTTGGCCTTGCCGGCCAGCGAGGCCACCACGGCGGCCGTCAGTGCGGCGAACGCGATGCCTTTCAGGCCCGATGGCAGCAGGTTCAGCAGGACCGGGTAAGCGCGGTCCGGATTGATTTCGCCGCCGTGCTGCATGGCGGTACCCAGCGCGCCGGATTTATCCAGCGCATAGGCGGCAATGCCTGGCAACACCACGATGACCGGCATCAGCAATTTCAGGAACGCGGCGAACAGCAAGCCTTTGCGCGCGGTCGGCAGGTCGGCGCCCAGCGCGCGCTGCGTGATGTACTGGTTGCAGCCCCAGTAGTTCAGGTTGACGATCCACATGCCGCCGATCAGCACCGACAGGCCCGGCAAATCCATGTAGTTGGCATTGTCGCGTTTCAGCACCATCTCGAAGTGATCGCCGGCGCGCACGAACAGTTCGGAGAAGCCCGCCATCGCGCCTTGCTTGCCGGCCAGGCCCGCCACCAGGTCCAGCGCCAGCCACGTCGTCACCAGGCCGCCGATCACCAGGCACGTCACCTGGATCACGTCGGTGTAGCCGATGACTTTCATGCCGCCCAGGGTGATGATGGCGGCAAAGATCGCCAGGAACAGCATGCAGGGCAGCAGCGCGATGCCCGACAGGCTGGAAATCGCCAGCGCGCCCAGGTACAGGATCGACGTCAGGTTCACCACCACGTACAGGCCCAGCCAGAACAAGGCCATCGTCGTGGCCACGGCCTTGCCGTAACGCTGCTCGAGGAATTGCGGCATCGTGTAGATGCGGTTTTTCAGGTAGACCGGCATGAAGAACACAGCCACGATCACCAGCGTGGCGGCGGCCATCAATTCATAGACGGCGATCGCCATGCCGATCTTGTAGCCGGAACCGCTCATGCCGATGAATTGCTCGGCCGAGATGTTGGAGGCGATCAGCGAAGCGCCGATGGCCCACCAGGTCAGCGACCCTTCGGCCAGGAAGTAGTCGTGCGAAGCCGAACCGGAGCCGGTCTGCTTGCGGCGGTAAACCCAGATGCCGTAGCCGGCCACGAGGATGAAGTAAAACAGGAAGACCACGAGGTCCAGGGTGGAAAAAGTGCTCATAGGAGGTACACGACGAAGTGGTCAATGACGAAGGCATCTTAGGCGAGCTATGGCAGGTATTTCCAATATGAATTTCACATGCAGCTATATCAATTTGGAATAGGAATGCCGGGAGGAGGGAACGCGGCCGGCAAAAAGGCGGATGCGTGCCGTCCGATCGGGGGACGGCAGCGTGCAACAGTAGGGGACGGGACCGCTCAGCGCTTACGCTGGGCGTTGTTCATGTTTTCCAGCAGGCTGGCGATCCGGCTTTGCATTTCCGGGTCCAGGTTGATGAATTTGCAGCCGATGTGCAACTGCTCGCCCAGCAGGAAAGAGCGGTAGGGGCGCGTGAGGCGGATTTCCATTTCCGTGACGATGATGGTTTCCGGCCCCAGGTCCAGCCGCACATCCTGCAGCTTGCGGCCCTTGAACAAGCCCTTCGCTTCGTTTTTCGCACAGCGCAGGCCAATCCCGCCCACCGAGAAATCGTGCAGCGGCAATTCATACGGGTTGCCGTTCATGACGAACGACGCCATGAACGTGACGCCCACCGGCGTTTCCTGGCGCGTCGACTCGCGCCGGTTCAGCACTTCGCACGTTTCCGGGAACGTCAGTGGGACCTGGTGCGGCAGGGCGGGCGCCGAACGCCAGTTTTTGTCCGTCAGTTCGAATTGCAGCTTGGCGTTGCGCAGCCACGCGACGAACGTGACTTTGCCGGGTGGTAACTTCTCTCCGGCATTCAATTCAATGACGAAATGCGGCAATTCGGGATCGACCGACAAAATGCGCCCCAATATCACCGTGCGGCTGCCCGCCGCGTACATCGATATGGCATCGCCGCTGTAAGCCAGCAAGGTCAGCGCGTCGCCGATATCGTCGACGTCCGCCATGTCGTGCGACTTGGCGGTGGCCGGGATCGGGTCCGTCGCGTCCTGCGGCCGGGGCGGACCTTTGCGGATCGAGGCGGGATTGGGGTCATTTAGCAACATATATTTTAATTATGAAATTAAATGTCAAACAGATATTGAGTGCGCCTAGTCTACTCGCGAATCATGAGTTAATAATGATTTTAATTGCCGGACGACAAGTAAATGTGGGGTTTGATCAACAAAGCGGGGTGAAAAACCGGCTCAGTCGTATAGACAGATGACTGGTGGTTACATTCCCCGTTGCACGGGCGGTAGCCTCGGGCAAGGGGAGGAATTGTGGGGGCGAGGCGTGGTTTCCGGAATGACCGATAGGGACGTTCCTGATGAAGCTTCAAGCCAGCCCGAAGGTCTTTCTCAGGCTTGAGTCGACCGGGCCGGCAGGCATGAAGCGGCGCAATTTGCTCAACAGCGACGCCTCTCCTGCTGGCGCGCGGCGCATGCGCCAAGCCCCCAGGGCTGCTTCGACGATCGTATCAGCCACCCCGGAAGGGGCGGGGGCGGCGCTGACGGTATTGGCGACCGTGCGCGCGGCCAGATCGCGTTCGCGGTCGTAGTCCGGGATTCTGGAATGGGCCTGAGGCGAGTTGGCGTCCAGATTGGTCCTGGTAAAGGATGGCGCGACCAGCGTGACGCGGATGCCGAACTGGCGCACTTCATGGTCCAGACTCTCGGAGAGTCCCTCGACTGCATGTTTGGAGGCGGAATACAGTCCCATGTACGGCGCCGGCAGAAAGCCGAGCACCGAACTGACGTTGACGATCCTTCCTCGACCCTGCGCCCGCATGTGCGGGAGCGCCGCCTGCGTCGTGCGCAAGATGCTCAACACATTGGTATCGAACAGCGATGCAGCCTCGTAGGTGGTGGTTTCCTCCACCGCGCCCACCAGATTTGTGCCCGCGTTGTTGACCAGAACGTCGATGCGGCCGGCCTGGCCGATGACCAGATCGATCCCATGGCGAACCGACGCTTCGTCGCGCACATCCATCTCGATGAGTGTGACGCCAGGCAGCGGCGAGGTGTTGGCGATACTGCGCACGGTGCCGAATACCTGGCATCCCCGTGCGGCGAATTTTTCTGCGGCGGCACGTCCGATGCCCGATGACACGCCGGTAATAACGACAACAGTAGCTTTAGACATAGCAAATTCTCTCGATTGTGTGAAGAGTCAGGAACAGCAATCAGTGCGACGATACCGCGTGCAAGGTGCGATGCGGTTCCGCTTTCGTGGCCGGCCCGATCTTGAACCAGATGGCATACATGGCCGGCAGGAACACCAGCGTCAGCACCGTCCCGGCGAAGGTGCCGCCGATCAGCGTGTAGGCGAGCGTGCCCCAGAACACCGAATGGGTCAGCGGGATGAACGCAAGGATGGCCGCCAGTGCGGTCAGGATCACCGGGCGGGAACGCTGCACCGTGGCCTCGACCACCGCCTGGAATGGGGCCAGGCCCGCCTGTTCGTTATGGTGGATCTGTCCGATCAGGATCAGCGTGTTGCGCATCAGGATGCCCGACAGGGCGATCAACCCGACCAGCGCATTGATGCCGAAGGGCTGCTGGAACAGGATCAGCGTCGGGACCACGCCGATTAATCCCAGCGGGCTGGTCAGGAACACCATGACCATTGCGGAGATCGAGCGCACCTGGAAGATGATGATCAGCAGGGTCATGGCCAGCATGATGGGGAACAGCGGCAGCATTGCTTTCGTCGCCTTGCCGGATTCCTCGATCGAGCCGGCTTCTTCGATACGGTAGCCGCCCGGCAGCTTGTCCACGATGGGCTGCAACTGCCGGGTCATGGCGGCGGAAACGTCCGGCGGCTGCAAGCCATCGGCAATGTCGCCTCGCACGGTCATGGTCGGCATGCGGTCGCGGCGGCGGATGACCGGCTCCTCCGACCGCACCTCGACTTTGCCCACCTGCGATAGCGGGATATGTTGTCCCCCCGCGCCGGTCAATGTGAAGTCGGCGATCCTGGCCGGGTCCAGGCGGTTGCCGCCGGCGGACCGGGCCATCACCTGCACCGTGCGGATATCTTCACGTACCGTGGTCAGCGGCACACCGCTCAGCAGGAACTGCAGTTGCTGCGCGACGGCATTGGACGTCAGGCCGACCGCCTGCAAGCGATCCTGCTGCAACGTGAAATGCAGTGTGGGCGTGCGTGCGCCCCAGTCGTTATTCACGGTGCGCATCATCGGACTGGCTTCCATGACGTGCTGCACTTCCGCCGCGATGCCGCGCAGCTTGTCCGGATCCGGTCCTGTGACCCGGTAGGCGACCGGGTACGGCGAGTAGGGGCCGAACACGAGCTGGGTGACACGGACACGCGCTTCCGGCGCGAGACCGGCGGCCACCGCGAGGCGCAAGCGCTGCTTCAACGCATCGCGCTCATGCTGGTTATCGGTGCGGATCACGATCTTGGCGAACGACGGATCAGGCAGTTCGGGTCCCATGGCCAGGTAGAAGCGGGGCGCCCCCTGGCCGATGTAGGCGGTCACGATCTTCGCTTCCGCCTGCCGGGATAACCATGCTTCGACCTTCGCCGCGGCCGCGCTGGTTTGCACGATCGACGCACCATAGGGCATCTGGACTTCGACCAGCACTTCCGGGCGGTCCGAGATCGGGAAGAATTGTTTCTTGACCACGGCCATGCCCAGGATCGCCACGATGAACAGGCCTGCCACCGCACCGGCAACCGGCCATTTGCGGATGATGACGCGCTCCAGGATCTGACGGAAGCGGTTGTAGCGCGGAGTGTCGTAGAGCGCGTCGTGACCGCCTTCGACCTGCTTGAGTTCGGGCAGCAGTTTCACGCCGAGGTAAGGGGTGAAGACCACGGCCACGACCCACGAGGCAATCAGGGCGATACCGACGATCCAGAACATGTTGCTGGTGTATTCGCCCGCGGTGGAACGCGCGAAGCCGTTGGGCATGAACCCAACCGCCGTGACCAGCGTGCCCGACAGCATGGGCGCGGCGGTATGGCTCCAGGCATAGGCGGACGCGGCGATACGGCTGTAGCCTTCCTCCATCTTCACCACCATCATTTCAATGGCGATGATGGCGTCATCGACCAGCAGGCCCAACCCCAGGATCAATGAGCCGAGCGTGATGCGGTCGAAGTTCTTGCCTGTTGCCGCCATCACGATGAAGACCACCGCCAGTGTCAGCGGCACGGCTGCCGCGACCACGATGCCGACGCGCCAGCCCATGCTGACGAAGCACACCACCATCACGACCAGCAGCGCGACGAAGAACTTGACCATGAATTCATCGACCGAAGAACTGATGTTGACAGCCTGGTCGGTGACCTTGGTCAGGCCCATGCCGAGCGGCAGTTCCGCATTGATCGCGCCCACTTCTTTCTCGAGCGCCTTGCCGAGGTCGAGGCCGTTCCAGCCATCGCGCATGACGATACCGAGCAGCAGCGCAGGTTCGCCGCCATTGCGGATCATGAACGTTGCCGGGTCTTCATAGCCGCGCCTGATCGTGGCGACGTCCGACAGTTTCAGGGTGCGGCCCTGCGCAACGACGGGGGTCTCGCGGATCTTCTGCAATTCGTCGAACGCGCCGTCCAGGCGGATGAATACCTGCGGTCCCTTGGTTTCCACCGAACCGGCCGGCGTCAGGACATTTTGATTGTTCAGTGCGGCGAACACCTCCAGCGGGCTGACTCCCAGCGTTGCCAGGCGCTCATGCGAGAATTCGACAAAGATGCGCTGGGATTGTTCGCCAATGATGTTGACCTTTTTCACGCCCGGCACATGCAGCAGGCGTTGACGCAGCGTTTCGGCATCCCGCACCAGCACGCGCTGCGGCTCACCCCTGGCCTTCAGCGCGAACAGCGCAAATGTCACGTCCGCATATTCGTCATTGACCATCGGGCCGATGACGCCGGCCGGCAGGTTGCCGGCTTCATCGCCGACTTTCTTGCGGGCCTGGTAAAACTGTTCCTGCACTTCCGCCGGCGGCGTGCCGTCCTGCAGCGTCAGCGTGGTGAATGCCAACCCCGGCCGGGTGTAGGTTTCGCTGCGCTCGTACCAGCGCAATTCCTGCAGGCGCTTTTCAATCTTTTCGGCGACCTGGTCCTGCATTTCCTGCGCGGTCGCGCCTGGCCAGGCCGTGACCACGGTCATGACCTTGACCGTGAAAGCAGGATCTTCCGCGCGGCCCAATTTGAAGAATGAAACGATCCCGGCCACCGAGATCAGGAAAATCAGGAACAGTGTGACGGCGCGCTCGCGCACGGCAAGCGCCGACAGGTTGAAGCGGCTTGCGCTCATGGTTGCGCTCCCGTGCCGGCGGCAGCCTGGTCGGCGATACGTACCGGTGCGCCTTCGCGCAGCAGGTGGGCGCCCAGTGCAACGATCCGCTCGCCTTGCTTGAGTTGCGCGCTGATCAGCGCGTTATCGTCGCCCAGGCGCTGGACCGTCACCGGACGCCAGTTGACCTTGGCCGGCTGGCCCTGGATCACCCAGACACCAGGTCCCTTGCCGGCGTCAAACAGCGCGCCCAGCGGTACCGCCCACGCGCTTTGCGCAGCGGACTGCGCGTCCGGGATGTGGATCGTCACGGTCGCGCCGAGCGGCGCATCGGCGAGTTCGCCCTCCAGCACATAGCGCGCCTCGAAAGTCCGCGTGAGGCGGTCCGCGGTATCCGACAGCTGCCTTAGCCGGGCCGGAGAGGCGGCGCCATCCTTGCCAAATAGCGAGGCCAGCCCGGCCGAGCCGATCGCGGGACGCAAGGTTTCGGGGAGCTGGATGATGGCTTCGCGGCGGCCTGCATGGGCGATGCGGATGACCGCCTGTCCTGCGCCGACGACCTGGCCGGGTTCGGCCAGTGTTTCCATGACGACGCCATCGGTGTCCGCCACCAGTTCGGTATAGCGGGTTGCGTTGCGCGCCACTTCGGCCTGGGCTTCGGCCGCGTTCAGCTGGGCTTGCGCAGCATGGGCGGCGGCCGACACCTGGTCATAAGCGGAAGCGGAAATCGCGCCGGTGCCGCGCAGGTCGCGGTAGCGCGCTTCGTCCTGCGCGGTTTGCTGCGCGCGGGCGCGGGCAGCGGCGACCGCTTCCTGTTGGGCGAGCGCGGCGAGTTTCAGGTCGGCCGGGTCGATGCGCATCAGCGCCTGGCCGCGCTTGACGGTTTGGCCCGTGTCGACCAGGCGCGCCAGCACTTTGCCGGCGACCCGGAAGCCCAGGTCGCTTTGCACCCTGGCGGCGACGGTTCCGGTGAACGCCCTCGGGACAGGCGCCGCATTCGTGACGATGGCGGCGCGCACCAATGGCGCGTCGGTGCGCGGGTCGGATTGCTGTTTCTCGCCGCAGGCGACCAACATCAGCGGCAAGACGGCGATGACAGCGGAGAAAACATGGCGACGGCGAAGCATGGAAATCCCGTAAATGAATAAAACAGGATTTCATTTTGAGACTAGTGACCAAATATGTCAACAGTCACTAACTTGTTGGTGTGATCATCTTGATAAGCTTCGCAGCACCAGGCTGGCCAGCCGGGCCGGCGCTTCGTCGATGCAATCGAAGCTGTATTGCAGCAGCAGCGGGTTCAGGTAAGGGCGCATGACCAGGTAAATGGCGTTCATCGTCTCGTCCAGTGGTGTCTTGCGCTCGAAATCTTCGGTCTCCCGGCCCAGACGCAATATGTCCTGCAGGATTTGCTGGATACGCGATTCGTAGTTCCGCGCGGCTTCCCAATGCCCGGTGGCGGCAGCCGCCGCGATGTCGTAAAGCTTACGATCTTCGGAAAAGAGCCGCATGCTCGACTCGACAATGGCCTTGAACATGCGGCGCAGCTTCTCCGGCGCGCCATCGGCGCTGTCCACGGCCGCCCTGATATCGGTTTCGATTTCGCGCAGGCAGTTTGCGCAGATGAGTTCCCCGATGGCTTGTTTGGACTCGAAGAACTTGTAGATATACGCCTTGGAAAAGCCGATGGCTTTGGCGAGGTCGGAGACGGTGGTCTTTTCATAGCCGTACAGGCGGAAGTGCTCGGTAGCGGCGGAAACGATTTGATCGCGTACTTCGTGATCGATGGGGCCCCGGGCGGGACTTTGATTGGTGGCGGTTGTGTTCATGCCCGACAGATTAACGCCAGCCATGGATTTGCACAACGAGTGACCAAATGGTGATATAGTCACCAAAGACTCCTCCACTATGTGAAAAATCCTATGCTACTCAAACGCACGCTCCTTTCGTTCGCCGTTGCCGGCATCGTTGCCGGTTGCGCTGGCGGACCCGACTATGTCCACCCCGACATGCGCTTGCCGGATGGCTACCTGGGGCAGGCCGCCATCGAACAACGGCACGCCAGCGTTGTCGCCGACCTCGGCGCCTGGTGGGCCGGCTTTGGCGATCCGCAACTTACCCGCTTCGTCACGCTGGCGTTGGACCAGAACCTGGACCTCGCGCAGGCATCCGCCCGGGTGGCGCAGGCGCGCGCCGGATTGGGCGCGGCCAATGCGGCGCTGTTGCCATCGGGCGCCGTGCAGGCGCAAGCGGCGCGTGCCTACCAGTCGCTGGAAACGCCGCTGGGACAAGTGCTTGGCGCCCAGCCCAATTTTGAGCGCTACGGAAACGCCTATGAAGCCGGTTTGAGCGTCGGTTGGGAACTTGACATCTTCGGTGGCTTGCGTCGCGGGCGGGAGGCGGCGCTTGCCGAGTATCAGGCATCGGCGGCCGGTGCGGCGGCGACGCGCCTGGCGGTCGCGGCGCAGACTGCCGACATTTACATCGGCATCCGGGGACTGCAAACCCGCCTTGACGTCTCCCGCAACCAGGTCAAGACACAACAAGAGTTGCTGGCCACGGTCAATTTGTTGTACGGCAAGGGGCTGGCTGCGGAACTTCAGGTACGACAGGCCGAAGGCGCGCTGGCCCAGGTGAAGGCCGCGGTGCCGGTGCTGGAGGCGGGGCTGGAAACGGCCATGAATGCGCTGGACGTGATGCTGGGCGCATCGCCTGGCACGTACCGGCAAGCGTTGGCGACCGCGCGCGCGATCCCGGCCGCCCCGCGGATCGCCGCCACCGGTTCGCCTGGCGATTTGCTGCGCCGCCGGCCGGACCTGATCGTGGCCGAGCGCCGCCTTGCCGCGTCGAACGCGCGCATCGGCATGGCCATCGCGGAGTTTTACCCGAAGCTGTCCTTTGGCGGAATGATCGGTAGCGCGACGTCGGTTTCAGGCGGCAATCTGTTCACCGGCGGCGCCAGCCAAGGCGCCGGCGTGCTGGGCCTGCGCTGGCGACTATTTGACTTTGGCCGCATCAATGCGCAAATCGACCAGGCCAGGGGGCAGGAGGCCGAGGCGCTGTCCGCGTATCGGCTGGCGGCGCTGCGGGCCACCGCGGACGTGGAAAACGCGCTGTCGGATCTGGTCAAGCGCGAGGCGCAGGCCGCCGTGCTGGGGCAGGGCGTGGACTCGTTGCGCGTGGCAAGGACGGCATCGTTCGCCGCTTACCAGAAAGGCGTGGTCAGCCTGATCGAAGTCCTGCAGGCCGACGAGCAATTGCTGCGCGCCGCCGACATGCAGGCGCAAGCGCAAACCGAATCCGCGCGCGCGGCCGTTGCCGCGTTCAAGGCGCTCGGCGGTGGCTGGCAATCCCGGGAAGCCGATGCGGTGGCGCTGCGCTGAATGCCGCCGGTCTCACGCACCCGTATAACGGCGGTGGTAACGCAGGCCCAGGCTGGTGAGGATTTCATAGCCGATGGTGCCCGCCAGCGCCGCCACGTCGTCCACGGTTTGGTCAGCCGACAGCAGGTCGACCAAGGCGCCCGGCGTCACGCGCGCCGGCGCGATGCCGGTCACGTCGACCGTGATGCTGTCCATTGACACCCGTCCCACCACGGGCGCGCGCACGCCATCGACCAGCACGTGGCCCCGGTTGCTCAGGTGGCGCAGCCAGCCGTCCGCATAGCCGACTGAGACCGTGGCGATGGTGCGTTCGCCGGGCGCCTGGTACGACAGCGCGTAACCGACGTAGTCGCCCTCGGCGATGCGGCGGGTCTGCACGATCCGGCCTTGCAAGGTCACGACGGGCCGCATGGGGTTGGGCTGGCCCGGTTGGGGATTGGCGCCATACAGCGCGACACCGGGCCGCGCCAGGTCGAAATGGTAGTCCGCGCCGAGGAAGATGCCGGACGAATTGGCCAGCGAACCGGGAATACCGCCGAGGCGCTGGCGCAGCGCCGCAAAGCGCGCCAGTTGCAGCCCGTTCATCGGGTGGTCCGGCTCGTCGGCCACCGCCAGGTGGCTCATCACGTACTGCAGCGCCAGGCCGCCGAACGGATCGCTGGAATCCAGCCATGCATCGACTTCGGCGGGCGGCATGCCCATGCGCGACATGCCGGTGTCGGCCTGCACGATGGCGGGCAGCGCGCGGCCCAGCTGGCGCGCCAGGGCGCGCCAGGCATCCAGTTGCTGGCGGCTGTTGAGCACGGGCGTCAGCTGGTGTTCCAGCAAGTCCATTTCCGCCCCGGGCGGGACGCCGTGCAGCACGAAGACCTGGGTATCAGCGAACTGCGCGGCGGGCAGGGTCCGGCGCAGCGCGATGCCTTCTTCCAGGTGGGCGACAAAGAAGTGCCGGCAGCCGGCGCGCCGCAGGACAGGGGCGACGTGCGCCGCGCCCAGGCCGTAAGCGTCGGCTTTCAGCACGGCGGCGCAGGCGGCCGCGCCGACGCGGCGTTGCAGCAAGCGGTAGTTGTCTTCGATGGCAGCCAGGTCGATGGTGAGGACAGCCCCGGCGCGGCTTTCAGGTGTATTCACGTTGGTAGTCTGGTTATTAGATGATTTTGCTATCTTATGTTGGCTTTTCTAGTGAATGAATCTGAAGATTGAAGGATTTTTAGTAAAAAAAGCCAGGAACGAGTTCCTGGCAAAGAGACAACACACAAGGGGTACAAGAGGAACAATGCGTCCCGCGTCAGAACAGGTGATGCACGCCCAGCCGGATCGCGTGCTGGCGCTGGTTCGACGACGGGCCCAGCGAATTGATGGCGGCCACCGCGCCGGCGCCGGCTGCTTGCTGGAACACGGCCATCGCATACAGCTCGGTACGGGGTGACAGCGCAACCACATTGTTGACCTGGAACTGGCGCCACCGCATGCCGGCCAGGCGGGTCGACGACACGGCGACATGGAGCGTGTCCTGTGGCGCCAGGCGGATGTTGGCGCCGCAATCCGGCGTGGTCATGGTGGCGGCGCCGGCCGCCGTGCGGATGCGGCTTTGGCCCACGGCCGCATGCAGCAGCACCCCGTCGAGCGCAATACTGGCGCCCACGCCCGTGTTGCGTAGGTTGTCCGCCTGCAGCGGCGTATAGACCGGCGCCGTGGGGCTGCCAGCGGCCAGGGTTTGTCCCAGCAGCGATTTCACGCCCAGCGCGGCGCCCAGGTTCAGCGCCTTGTTATTGGCGCTGGTATAGGCGCCCGCCACCTTCAGCGGACCCCGCGCATAAGCCAGGTTGACGCCGAACGCGCGGTTTTTCCCCGTATCGCCGGGCTGCTCGCCCAGCGACAGCATGGCGCCGGCCGTCAGGCCGCCATAGCTGGCGCTGGTGAACTTGATGGCGTTGTCGGCCTGGCCGACGTTGGCGAATTCATCGATATTCCCGGGGTGGAAGGCATAAAAACTGCCGAACAGCACGCCGTTACTGAGCTTGCCGACCGCGTCGAACATCATGTTGGTCTGGTGGCCGATGGTCAGCGCACCCCAGTTGCCGGCCAGGCCCACGTACGACTGGCGGTTGAACAGCACACCGGCGCGCGGCTGCCCGCCCGTGCTGGTGACGAAGCCGCCTTCGAGCTGGAAGATGGCGCGCAGGCCGCCGCCCAGGTCTTCGCTGCCGCGCCAGCCGAAACGGTCGGCCTGCAGCACGCCGTCGTCGACCAGCGTGACCGGGGCGCCGCGCACATTGCTGACGTAAGTGGGGCCGCTGTCGATGCTGCCGTAAAAAGTGACATTGCTTTGCGCGTGGGCCAGGCCCGCGCTGAGGGCGGCGATGGCCGCCACGTTGAGTTGACGATTCATGTTATTTATCCGTGGATGAGGATGAAGACGCCGGAGCCGATGGCAAACACCAGCACGGCCATGCGCAGGAAACGGGTATTGACGCGGGTGTGCACCGTGTGGCTGGCCAGGGTGCCGACGACCAGCGCGGGCATCAGCCACAGCAACGCCCCCAGGTTGTCGGTCGTGATACGCCCGTTGACCGCCAGCACCAGCAGTGAAATCACTTCGCCGATCAGGAACGAGAGGGCGACCGAGGCGCGCAACGTCGCGACGGGGCTGTGCTGGTACACCATGGCCAACGGCGGTCCGCCGATGCCGGTGGCGGTTTCCGTCACGCCCGTGAACAGGCCGGTGGCGACAAAGGCGCGGCGGTCGGGAGCAAACGCGGGCGCCACCAGTGTCGCCAGCGCGGCCGCGATGGTGCTGCCGCCGATCAGCCAGTTCAGGTACGTCAGCGGCACGGCCACCAGTACCCACAAGCCGCCAAACGTGCCGGCCGCGCGGCCCGCCGTGATCCACTTGACGCCGGAAAAATCAATCGCCTTGCGTTCGCGCCACGCGACGTAGGCGTTCAGCGGCAGCATCATCAACAGCAATCCGCCCGGCAGCAGCGACGGCTGCAGGATGCCGAACACCGGCACCACGATCAGCGCGAAGCCCATGCCGGTCGTGCTTTGCATGAAGGCCGCCACCAGCACGGACAGGGCGACCAGCGCGAGGACCGTGGTGCTCACGACTGGGCTCCCGGCGCGCTGGAAAATTCATGGATTTTCTGGATCGGCGCCGCCGCCACGGCGGCGCGCGCGGCATCGCCCACCTCGCGCATCAGCGCGCGGGCATCCCAGTCGACCGGCCAGCCTTGCCACAGCCGCAGCTTGCCCGCGACAAACACGGCTTGGATCTGGTCGCGGTTGGCCAGCCGCACCAGTTCCCAGCTGAGGTCCCAAGATGGCTGCATTTCCGGCACGTCCAGGTCGACCAGCAGGAAATCCGCCTCCTTGCCGGCGGCGATCTCGCCCGTCATTTGTCCCAGTCCCAGCACGTCGGCGCCGCCGTACGTGGCGTGGTCCAGCCAGGCCGCGCCGCCGCCGCACGACGCATCGCCGGCCGCGATGCCAAAGGCGAAGCGCTGCGCCGCTTCCGCGTAATCGAGCAGGCGGAAACCATCGCTGCGGGTGCCGTCCGTGCCCAGTCCCACGCGGATGCCGAACGTGGCCATCAGCTGCGCCGGCGCGACCGCATTGCCTTTCCACGCGCTGGCCACCGGGTTGTAGCTGACGGCCGTGCCGGTGTCGGCCAGCATTTTCAGTTCACCCGGCGTGACCAGTGTGGCGTGGGCCAGCAACGCTTGCGGCCCCAGCGCGCCCACGCGGTGCAAATGTTCGATCGGACGCAGCTTGCGCTGCACCAGCGAGCGTTCCACCGCGACCAGGTGTTCGTTGGCATGGGTCTGGAACACGCGGCCCGCTTCGGCGCACATGCGCGACACGCGTTGCAGCATGGCGTCGGTGGCCGCTTCGGGAATCGACACCGCCAGCGACGGGTGGACCAGGCGGTGGCTGTCCCACAGCGCCAGGTGGCGCGCGGCGCGATCAGCGATGGCGCCCGGTTCGGCCACGGTGGCGGCGCCATTGACGTCATTGCAGATCAGGCCCAGCACGCAGCGCACGCCGGCCTCGGTGGTGGCGCGCGCAATCGCATCGACGCTGGCGTCGGAACGGGTGCCGGCATCGGCCACGGTGGTGAAGCCGCCGCGCAGCGCTTCCAGCGCGGCCAGCTTGGACGACAGGTACAGGTGCCGCTGGTCCAGCTGTCCTTCCAGCGGCACCCAGATGCGGCGGAAGATTTCCGACGGTTCGCCAAACACCAGCGACTTGCCGAACGCTTGCGTCAGGTGGTGGTGGCTGTCGACGAAGCCCGGCATCAGCAGCGTGTGCGGTAAATCCAGCGCGGGCAAGTCCGGGTAGAGTTCGCGCAGCGCGGCGGCCGGGCCGACGGCGGCGAATTTGCCGTGTTCGACCAGCACCGCATGGCCGGCCACCGGGCCGTCTTTCAACAGCAGCCATTGCGGCATCAGCAATTGTCGTGGGTTGGCCAGGTCGGCCGCGGTGAATGCGTGATTCATGATGCGATTCCTGTGTTCTGTTGCGAAGGTGATTCAATGCGTGCCGGTGGCCTGCAAGCCGTCGGTGGCAGCGGCGGCGTGGCCGTGGCGGTTGCCGCCCAGGTGGAAGAAGATGACGTTCATGACGGCGGCCGTGATGGTGCCGATGGCCACGCCATTGCCCAGCAACATGCGCACGCCGCTGGGGAACTGGCTGTAGATGCCGGGGATCAGGATCGGCAACAGGCCGGCCGACAGCGCCAGCGCCACCACGTACATGTTGGCGTGTTCGCGCAAATCCGTGCGGCGCAGGATATCGATGCCCATCGTGCCGACCACGGCAAACACGATCAGGCCGGTGCCGCCGATCACGGCTTCGGGAATCGCGCCGATCAGTTGCGTCAGCGGCGCCAGCACGGAAAACAGGATCAGGATCACGCCGCCCATCGCGGTGACGAAGCGGGAACGCACGCCCGTGGCCCGCACGATGCCGATGTTTTCACCGCTCGTGATGATCAGCGACGTGCCGAAGAAGCCGCCCAGCAGCGACACCAGCGCATCGCCACGGATGGTGCGGGGCACGTCGCGCCGCGCATCGATTTTCCGGTCGACCGCTTCGCCGATCGCCATGGTCTGGCCGGTGGCTTCGACCATGGAAATCACGGCGAAAATCATCATCGGCAGGGCGGCCACGATATCGAACTTGGGCATGCCGAACGGCAGCAGCGACGGTGCGCTGAACAGGGGGAACAGCGACACGTGTTCAATGTGGAAGTCACCCGTGAACACGGCCACCAGCGTGCCGCCCACCAGCCCCAGCAGGATTGACAACTGGCGCAGCATGCCGGTCGAGATGCGGGCAAACAGGGCCGTCAGCGCGATGGTGGCAAACGCCAGCAACAGGTTGCCGGGACTGCCGAAGCCGGGCGTGCCCGCATGGCCGGCAATCAGCTTGCCCGACACTTGCGCCAGGTTGATCGACACCAGCAACAGCATGATGCCCACCACCAGGCCCGGGAAGAAGCGCAGGCAGCGGCGGAACAGCGGCAATACGAGGAAATAAAACACGCCGGTCAGCATGACGGCGCCGGACGCGGTCTGCACGTCGGTCTGCTGCGCGATCAGGATGAAAATCAGGATCGGCGCGCCGCCCGGCAACATCATGAACGGCAGCCGCGCGCCGATGCCGCGCAGGCTGAACGATTGCAGCAGGGTGCCCAGGCCGCACACCAGGAAGGTGGCGCTGAGCAGGTTGATCATCAGGGTGGGGGAAAACCCCATGGCCTTGCTCATTAAAAACACCGAGGCGATGGGGGAGGCGGCCATGACCAGCACGTGCTGCAGGCCGAAAGCGACGAGTTGCCGTAGCGGCAATTTTTCATCGACCGGCGCCGTCGTGGCTTGTTGTGTGGATTGATTCTGCATTGCTCTTCCTTTTCTTGATCCGATATCAATACGCGGGAACGGGATGCGCCCAAATCGTTTTGGGGTCGGTGCAAAAAAATAGTCCCAAAACGATTTGGGGAGTATGTCCAAAATCGTTTTGGATAGCAATCCAAATGTTGGGTGTGGTTTTTATGCCACCACGGACGAGGGGCGCAGGATCAGGCTTGGCGCGGGGCCGGCCAGCATGGTATGGCGGGTATCGCCGCAGATGTGTTCGAACAACAGTTCCACCGCCATCACGGCCCGCTGTTCCAGGTGCAGGTCGACGGCGGTGATGGGTGGCACGCTGTTTTTCGCCCGCAAGCCGTCGTAGCGGGTCACCACCCGCACGTCGTGCGGCACGCGCCGGCCCGCTTCGCGCAGCGCCTGCATGGCGCCGGTGGCAAAGGCGTCGACCGGCACGCAGACCGCGTCGATGGCGGGATCTTCGGCCAGCAATTCGCGGCAGGCGGCGGCGCCGGCCGCTTCGCCCACGTGCACGTCGGCGCGCCGCAGCAACAACGGCAAGCCGTTGGCGGCGACGAATTCGCGGTACACGCGTTCCGTTTCCAGGTTCGAGTGGCGCGCCTGGGCGCCGACCAGCAGCGCGATGCGGCGCGCACCCTGTTCGTGCAAATGCGTGAGCCACAGCTGCGCCATGGCCGTGGTTTGCAGGTCGACATAGGGTATCGCCGGTTCCGGTTCCGGCGGGCGCCCGATCGACACGACGCACACGCCACGCTGGCGCAGGCCCGCGATTTGCGGATCGCCCAGCACCGGTTCGATGACGATGGCGCCGTCGATGTCGAGGCCGTCGAGAAAATCGTTGGCGCCGGCCAGCGGCGGCACCAGTACCAGCGACAGGTTGCGCCGCATGGCCGCTTCCGCCGCGGCGGCAACGATTTCCATCATGAAGCCCATGCGGGCCGGTCCGCCGGCAATGGCCAGCGGCATGGAAAAGAACACGGCGATGCTGTTGGTCTTGCCGGTGCGCAGGCGCTGCGCGCGCAGGTTGGGGCGGTAACCCAGTTCTTGCGCGATGCGCTTGACCCTGGCGCGGGTTTCCGGATCCACGTAACCACGGTCATTGAGCGCGTGCGACACGGTGGTCAGCGACACGCCGGCCGCTTGCGCCACGTCCTTGATGGTTAAACGGCGTGGCGTCGTGGCCTGTTGGGCAGTGCGGTCCCGGGGGGCTGTCATCGGCAGGATAGTGATTGCGGTTGGTTCGAGTTGTGCGCATTGTGCCATAGGGAGGCACACGCCGCGTTGCCGCATCGATATCCGTTCGGGTATCGAAGGTGGTAAAAACGTCATTGGACGTGGCATACCCCAGAGGGATATCGTCCCCACCTGACCGCGATCCAGTCGCGGCATACAACAATAATTCAATGGAGACGACCGTGACAAACACCTTCTCGCTGTGGGGGGCTGCCGCTGCATTGGCCTCGGCCCTGCTGTCCACCAACGCCGCAGGGCAGGCCGCTTATACGCCCGTGGCATTCCAAAACGCATCCGTCCACGATCCATCCGTGATCCGCAACGGCAACACCTACTACGTGTTCGGCTCGCACCTGGCGTCGGCCAAGAGCACCGACCTGATGAAGTGGACGCAACTGACGGACTCCGTCAGCGCCACCAATCCCCTGTTCCTGAACGGGTCCAGCAACGTCTACACAGAACTGGCCGAAACCTTCAGCTGGGCGCAGACGTCCACCCTGTGGGCGCCGGACGTGATCCGCCTGGCCGACGGCAAGTACTACATGTACTACAACGCGTGCAAGGGCGATTCGCCCCGTTCCGCGCTGGGCGTTGCCGTCGCCAATAACATCGAAGGGCCGTACGTCAACAAGGGCATCATCCTGAAGTCCGGCATGTGGGGCCAGACCAGCTATGACGGCACGATCTATGACGCGCTGAAGCACCCGAACACGGTCGACCCGAACGTGTTCTTCGATAACGGCGGCCGGCTGTGGATGATCTACGGCTCGTATTCGGGCGGGATTTTCATCATGCAGATGAACCCCACCACCGGCATGCCGCTGGCGGGACAGGGTTATGGCAAGCGCCTGACGGGCGGCAACCACAGCCGCATCGAAGGCGCCTACGTGATGTACAGCCCCGCCACGCAGTACTACTACATGTTCACGTCGTTCGGCGGACTCGATGCGAACGGCGGCTATAACATGCGCGTGGCGCGCGCCACGGCGCCGGACGGCCCGTATGTCGATGCGCAGGGCGTCAACATGGCCAACGTCAAGGCCGATCCGGCGAAGCCGCTGTTCGACGACGCGTCGATCGCGCCGTATGGCGTGAAAATCATGGGCAACTTCCTGTTCGAGCGCAGGATCGGCGACGCCGGCACGGGCATCGGCACCGGTTACGTGTCGGCCGGCCACAACTCGGCGTATTACGACGCCGCCACCGGCAAGCACTTCCTGATCTTCCACAGCCGCTTCCCCGAGCGGGGCGAACAGCATGAAATCCGCGTGCACCAGATGTTCATGAACGCCGATGGCTGGCCGGTGGTGGCGCCATACCGCAACACCAATGAAACGGCGGGCACGGTGCGCCGCGAATTCATCTTTGGCGACTACATGTTCGTCAACCATGGCAAGGATATCTCCGCCACCATCAAGAAATCCAGGATGATCACGCTGAATGCGAATGGCAGCATTACCGGCGCCGTGACGGGCAGCTGGACGCTGGCGGGCGCCAACCAGGTCGAGATCAACCTGCCTGGTTCGTCGCCCTTCAAAGGCGTGTTCCTCGTCCAGTGGGATGAGACGTCGAAAAGCTACGTGACGACATTTACCGCCACCTCGCGCGAAGGCGTGGCCATTATGGGCAGCCGCCTGATTCCCCGCAGCGACCAGCAAGTCGTCAGCGCGGTGTACGAGGAACTGAGCCTGGGTAACACCAATGCCGTCACCGGCGACATCACGTTGCCCACCGTTGCCGCGCGCGACGCCACGATCACGTGGACATCGTCGAATCCGGCGGTGCTGAGCAATACCGGTAAAGTCACCAGTCCCGCCAGCGACGTCACCGTCACGCTGACGGCCAACATTGCCAAAGGCAGTCTGAAGGCCGTCAAGCAGTTCGTGGTGACGGTCCGCAAGCTGGGCAGCCTGGTCGCCAATTACGCGTTCGACGGCAACCTGGCCGATTCCACCGGCGCGTTCCGCGCGGGCACGGTCATCGGCAGCAGGATCGATGTCGCGGGCGGCAGCCTGACGTATGAAGCGGGCATGAAGGGCAGCGCGGCGGTCTTCAACGGCGCCACCGGCATCCGCCTGCCCGATGGCCTGATTGCCAGCAACACGTACACGGTGGCCATGTGGCTCAAGCCCGCGCAACTGACGGCCTTCACCACCACGTTCTTCGGCGCCCGCACGGGTGACTCGTGGATCAGCTTCCTGCCCAAGGGCCACGATTTCGTCGGCGGCGCGTCCATGCTGTGGTCGGGCACCGCGTGGTATGACGCGGGACTGGGCATGAATATTCCCGTCGGCCAGTGGTCGCACGTGGCCTTCACCGTCAAGAGCGGCGCCGTCAACGTCTACGTCAATGGCGTCAAGCGCTTCAGCGGGACCAACTTCCCGAACGTGTTCACCACCACCAATGGCGTGTTTGCGCTGGGCGTGAACTGGTGGGATACGCCATACAAGGGGTCGATGGATGACTTGCGCATCTATGGTTCGGCCCTGACGGACGCGGAAATTTCCAGCATCGCACGCTGATTTGACGGAGAAGACAATGAACAACGTACTGAAAAAAATCGTGCTGCCGCTGGCGCTGGCCATCTGTTCCGCGACCGCGTCGGCCGGCGTGGTGACGTTCGACGACCTGTCCGGCGACTTCACGGAAGCCATCGCGGACGGCTACCAGGGATTCAACTGGACCGGCATGGGGTCGATCCGCTCGGATGCGTTCCCGGGCAGCGGCTATGAGACCGGCGCGGTCTCGCCAGCCAACACGGCGTTCAACCGCGACGGCGGCATTGCCGCGATTTCCAAAGCGGGGGCGGGGACCTTTGATTTCGTGGGCGCGTTCTTCACGTCCGCGTGGCTGGACCAGGAACTGTCATTCGAAGGTTATGCGAATGGCCAGTTGCTGTATGCGTCGGCGGCCTCGTTCGTCATCGACACCATGACGCCGCTGTGGGTGCAGCTGGACTGGAGCGGCATCGATACGTTGGTGGTCTACAACAGCAGCGGCACGCAGTGGGCCATGGATGAGATGACCGTGCCGGAACCGTCGTCGGTGGCGCTGTTCGGCATTGCCGCCATGGGGTGGATGGCGGCGCGCCGGCGGCGCATCGGGGGAAGGCCGGTCTAGAACGCCTTGTGAAAACCCACGTACACGCCACGGGGCAGGGCTTTCACCACCCACGGCCCCCGCTGGTGTTCCAGGTAGCCGGCGGCCGCGCCGACCGCGGCCCCGGCAATCACGTCGCTTTGCCAGTGCGAATGCGATTTCACGCGTGAAATCATTTCATACGCGGGAATCGCGGCCAGCAGCCAGACCATCGGATGGTCATCCTTGTATTCCAGGATCAGCGGCGTGACGACGGCGGAGGCGGCCGTCACGTGCCCGCTGGGGAAACTGCGCCCGCCGGCAAACCAGCGGCCGGGATCCTGCGTTTCCGTGGGCCGCACCCGGCCCGTCGCGACCTTCAACACCTCGGTGGTGGCGGACGCCAGCGCCCATGCTTCGCTGCTTTGCCACAGCGTGCGGCCCAGCCGGTCTTCGGACCCCAGCCACAAGGCGCCCGCCATGGCGCCCACTACCGTGGTATTGACCACGAGGTTGCCGTGCCGCCAGAACGGCCCGACTTCCACTTCATTGAGGCGCCGGTCGAAGTCGTCGGCATGGGCGGCGCAGCAGGCGCCGGCCAGCAGGACGGCGGCAAAGGATGGGCGCAATTTCATCGGCATTCCCCAGTGGAACTATGGTTGTTCCCAAGATAGGGCTTGCCGCGTCAATACTGCGTTAAAACCAGCGTAGGGCTGCGTGAAATGACAACGGCAGCCTCAACAGTAAAAAACGTCAGCGCGGCGCCGGCGGCGTGAAGACCTGCTGGCTGCCGCACACGCCCCGCAGGCAAAAGCTGATGATGGCGACCGCCTGCGCGGTCAGGGCGGGATCGTCGGCTGGCGCGTCGATGGCCAGCGGCCCGACCAGGCCCTCGAACAGGCAGCCGACGATGCAGTCGGCCGACGCATTGGCATCCTGCGCGGGGAATTCGCCGCTGTGGATGCCCTGTTCGATGATGGTGACAAAGATCCGCGACAGCGCGCGGTGGTATTTCATGCGCACGGCTTCCAGTTCCGGCTCGACCGGTTCGGCCACCAGCGCGTGGGCCATGCGGCGGCCGTGCAGCGCGCGGCTGGCGAAGGTCCAGGCGGCGTTGCCCAGCCGGCTGGCGGCGCTGCCTTCGCCCATGGCGACGCCGGCCACCACGTCGATTTCACGCTGGCCGGACATGTCGACCACTTCCATCATCAATTCGACCTTCGCGGGGAAGTAGCGGTACAGTGTGCCGATGGCGATACCCGCCGCATCGGCGATGGCCGACATTTGCACGTCGCGGAAGCCTGATTGCGCCACCAGGCGGCGCGCCGCATTGAGGATCAGCGGGTATTTGTCCGGTCCACGGTGGCGGATGCGCGGCTTGCGCGCCGCGCCAGCCGGATTGATGTCGTCTTCCACGCGATTCCCCCAAGATGTCTTGCGCGCGATTGTACGACAGCGGATGGCTGACGTAAAGCGAACGACCGTTCTCGTAAAAACCTTTGACAACAAGAAGTCATCAACCTAATCTTAAGTGAAGATAGATTCTAATAACTATTTAAGACAGCATCATTCCCACTTGGAGACAACCATGGACTTTGGCACCACCGGCGCTTCGCCACAGCAACGCATCGCGCAATTACTCGAACAATACGGCGCCACCCAGGTCTGCGCCGCACACCTGCTGTGCGACCGGCACGATCCGGACTCGGTCGCGTACCGCATCGTCAGCAGCGATTTGTCGGTCGAACCCTTCACATACGGCGACCTGAAACGGGAATCGGAACGCTTCGCCGCGGCGCTGGCCGCGCTGGGCGTGCGTCCGGGCCACCGGGTCGCCACGCTGATGGGCAAGAGCAAGGAATTCCTGATCACGTTGATGGGCATCTGGCGCCTGGGCGCCGTCCACGTGCCGCTGTTTACCGCCTTTGCGCCGGCCGCGGTGGCGCTGCGGCTGACGGGCAGCGATACGCGGGTGGTCGTCTGCGACGCGTCGCAGCGCGCCAAGCTGGACCCGGGACCGGACATGCCGGTTGGCGCGCCGTGGAAGATCGTCACCGTGGGCGGCGCCGGTCCCGACGGCGATCCCCGCGCCATCGGTTTCCAGCAAGCGCTGGATGCGCAAGTTCCCGGTTTCGCGCCAGCCACGCTCGGACCCGACAGCCCGCTGATCCAGATTTACACGTCCGGCACCACGGGCCGCCCGAAAGGCGTGGTGGTGCCGATGCGCGCGCTGGCGGCCTTCCACGCGTATGCGGAATTCAGCCTGGGCTTGCGGCCGGACGACACTTACTGGTGCGCCGCCGATCCGGGCTGGGCGTATGGCCTGTATTTCGGCGTACTGGGTTCGTTCACCACGGGTGTTTCCAGCGTGCTGCTGAAGGCCGGCTTCGACGCGGCGCTGACGTACCGTGTGCTGGAACAGTGCGGCGTGACGAACTTTGCCGCCGCGCCCACCGTGTACCGCTCGATGCTGGCGTCGGACGCGCGGCCCGGACAGCTGCGCATCCGCTGCGCGTCCAGCGCGGGCGAGCCGCTGACGCCGGAAGTCAATGCGTGGGCGGTCGGCACGCTGGGCGTGCCCGTGTATGACCACTATGGCCAGACGGAGACCGGCATGTTGATCTGCAATCACCATGATCCGCGCCTGGCCAGTCCCGTCAAGGAAGCGTCGATGGGTACGGCGATGCCCGGCTGGACGGCGCAGGTGCTGGCCAAGGACAGCGATACCGTGGCCGCCACCGGCGAAGTGGGGCGCGTCGCGTTCGACCTGCGGGCCAGCCCGCTGGCCTGGTTCGCCGGCTATGAAAGCGAGCCGGAAAAAAGCGCGGAAAAATTCACGGCCGATGGCCGATGGTACGTGACGGGCGACCTGGGGCAGGTCGACGATGACGGCTACTTCCGTTTTTCGTCGCGCGAAGACGACGTCATCATCATGGCCGGCTACCGCATCGGCCCGTTTGAAATCGAATCCGTGCTGACCCTGCATCCGGCCGTGGCGGAATGCGCCGTGATTGCCGTGCCGGACATGGTGCGCGGCGAAGTCATCGAGGCCTATGTGGTGCCGCACCAGGGAAACGCCGCGTCGGTGGAGCTGGAAAAGGAATTGCAGCGCTGGGTCAAGGAGCGCTACGCGGCGCACGCCTATCCCCGCAAGGTCCACTTCGCGCAGCACTTGCCGAAGACCGCCAGCGGCAAGGTGCAGCGCTTCGTGCTGCGCGAACAGCGCAAGCAGGACCTGGCGCGGGCCGCCGCCTGATCCGACTACACTGGAGACAACAATGCGAAAAATTAACGTCAGCGAACTGGCGGGCGCGGCGCCTTTCAGCGCCGCCTTTCACGGCAAACTATTGATCTGGTGCGGCCTGGTGATCATCTTCGACGGCTATGACCTGGCGGTGGCGGGGATCGCGCTGCCATCGATCATGGCAACGATGGGCGTGAATGCGGCCAGCGCGGGATTCATGGTCAGCTCGGCGCTGTTCGGCATGATGGTCGGCGCGATCGGGTTCGGCACGGCGGCCGACCGCATCGGCCGCCCGAAAGCCATCGCGATTTCCATGGGGCTGTTCAGCTTGTTTACGCTGGCCACGGGCTTCACCAGCGATCCCGTCACGTTCAGCGCGGTGCGCTTCCTGGCGGGACTGGGCATCGGTGGCGTGCTGCCCAACCTGGTGGCGGAAATGGCGGAGTTTTCGCCGGCCCGCATCCGCACCACGCTGACCACGTTCATGTTCAGCGGCTATGCGGTGGGCGGGATGCTGGCCGCCGTCACCGGCAAAAGCCTGCTGGACGCGTATGGCTGGCAATCCGTGTTTTTCGTCGCGGGCATGCCGGTGGTGCTGGTGCCCTTCGTGCTGAAATCGTTGCCGGAATCGATGCCGTTCCTGATCCGCAACCAGCGCACGGGGGAACTGAAGCGTGTGCTGGCCGCGATGGCGCCGTCCCACGTGCCGCAGGTGGGGGATACCTATGTGACATCGGCCGGCACGGCGCGCTGCGAAGGCGTGCGGGCGCTGTTTGCGCAGGGACGCGGCTTCAGTACGGTCATGCTGTGGACTGTGTTCTTCATGTGCCTGTTCATGGTGTATGCCCTCAGCGCCTGGCTGGCCAAGCTGATGGCGTCCGCCGGTTACAGCCTGGGCTCGGCATTGAATTTTGTGCTGGCGCTGAATTTCGGCGCCATGGTGGGCGCCATCGGCGGCGGCTGGCTGGCCGACCGCATCAATATCAAGTACGTGTTGATGACCTTTTTCCTGCTGGCGTCGGCATCGATTGGCTTGCTGGGCTATGACTCGCCGCTGCCGGTCCGTTTCCTGCTGGTGGGGCTGGCGGGGGCCACCACGATCGGCACGCAGTTGCTGGCCTATGCCTATGTCAGCCAGTTCTATCCGCTGACGGTGGGCGGCACGGGACTGGGCTGGGCATCCGGCGTGGGAAGGACCGGGGCCATCATCGCACCGGTGCTGATCGGCACCATTGTCGGCATGCAGCTGGAATTGCAGCATAACTTCTTTGCCATCGCCGTGCCGGGATTGCTGGCGTTTATCGCGATGGCACTGGTCGACCACCGCTTCCACGGGCAGGAAGCGCCCGCCGACGCGGAGCCCTTGCACGCTTTGCCGGCCGAAGCGGTACCGTTGGCGGCAGCGGGAGGCAGCCGATGAACGCCATCCTCCGGCTGGTTGTGCTGGCCCTGTTCCTGTTTGCCCAGCAGGCGCCCGCGCACGCCGCCCCGCGTGGCAGCGCCGGCGAAGCCGTGGCCATGGTCAAACGCGCGTCGGCGTTCCTGCAATCGAAAGGGCGCGACGAGGCGTTCCGGCATTTCAACGACCCGGCGGGCGGCTTTGCCGACCGCGACCTGTACATCGCCGTGATCGAAGCCAACGGCACCATGCTGGCGCATGGCGGCAACCGCCGGCTGATCGGCAAGTCGCTGATCGATATCAAGGATGCCGATGGCAGGCAATTCATCCGCGCCTTGCTCGACACGGCGCACAAGCAGGGCAGCGGCTGGGTCGACTACAAGTGGCCGAATCCGGTGACGGGGCAGATCGAAACCAAATCCACCTACGTGGAAAAGGCGGGTGAGCTGGCCATCCTGTGCGGGATCTACAAGCAGTAATCTCAGCCCTGGCTGGCGCCCTGCAAGCGGTACTGCCCCGGGTTGGCGCCGGTCCATTTCTTGAAAGCCCGGTGGAACGCGCTGGGTTCCGCGAAACCCAGTTGCGCGGCGATGTCGGCCACGCTGTGCGTTGAATGGCACAGCAGGTCGACCGCCATGTCGCGCCGCAGCTGGTCCTTGATCAGCTGGAACGACTGGCCCTCGTCATCGAGCCGCCGGCGCAAGGTGGCCGGTGTCATCTTCAATTGCATTGCCACGTCGTCGAACCCGGCCCATTCGCTGGCCGACGACGCGCGCAGGCGGCGCCGGATCTGCGCCGCCAGGCCGTCCGTGTTTTTATATTTGATGACGATGTTGCCGGGCGCCTTGCGCACGAAGGCGCGCGCATCCTGCTGGTTGCGGATCACCGGCAGTTCCAGCAGCGCGCGCGCAAAATGCAGCGCTGTCGCCTCCCGCCCGAAGTACAGGTGCTCGGAGTACATGCGCTGGTATTCCGCGCTGCGCGGCGCTTCCGCATAACAGAACGCGGCCGACAGCACGGGGATGCGGCGCCCCACCAGCCAGCACGCCAGGCCGTGCTGCAGCATCAGCAGGGTTTCGAAGCCGAACACGCGCGCCGCGCCGTGCTGTCCCGACGGGCGGATCGTCAGCATGGCTTCGCCGCCGCGCACTTCCAGCGCGCAGTGGAAATCGTCCAGCAGCAAATTGAAGAAGCGCGCCATGCGCTTCAGCGCTTCGCCCAGGTTCGGACAATCCGTCAGCATGTACGCCAGCATGGCGAAGCTGCCCACCTTCATGCGGCGGCTGTCCTGGCCGAACAATTCATCGTCGAGCGCGGCCGCCACCGACAGCCACAGCTTGCTGAAACTCTCCGGCGTCACCCGTCCGTGGGGCGATTGCACGGTGGCCGGCGCGATGCCGGCATCGAGCAGCAGCGCATCGGGCGCAATGCCGCGCGCGCGCAGGGAATCGAGCGCCGATTGCACGAAGTAGACGGAGACGCTGCCTTTTTCCATACGGGATATTCTGCATTCATGAAAGTAAGCCTTATGGTGTAAGGCTTCATGCAATCAGTATAAACAGTTGGCGCGCGTTCGGCAAAAGTGGCAAATTCTCGCACCAAGTTTGATTGTTTCCGGCATAGGCGGGGCGGACCTGCGTGCGTATTCTGTTTTCACGCACCGACCGACACACATCTTTTAAACGGAGACACCATGAGCCAACCCATCCCCACCGTCAAGCTGCTGATCAACGGCGAATTCACCGAGTCGTCCACCACCGAGTGGCGCGACGTCGTCAATCCCGCCACGCAGGAAGTGCTGGCGCGCGTGCCGCTGGCCACCGTGGCGGAAATCGACGCCGCCGTGGCGTCCGCCAGGCATGCCTTTAAAACGTGGCGCCGCACGCCGATCGGCGCCCGCGCCCGCATCTTCCTCAAGTACCAGCAATTGATCCGCGAAAACATGAAGGAACTGGCCGCGCTGCTGACGGCTGAGCAGGGCAAGACCCTGGCCGACGCGGAAGGCGATATCTTCCGCGGCCTGGAAGTGGTGGAACACGCGGCCAATATCGGCACCCTGCAAATGGGCGAGATGGCCAATAACGTGGCGAACGGCGTCGATACCTACACGCTGCAGCAGGCGATCGGCGTTTGCGCCGGGATCACGCCGTTCAATTTTCCCGCCATGATTCCGCTGTGGATGTTCCCGATGGCGATCGCCTGCGGCAACACGTTCGTGCTGAAGCCATCCGAGCAAGACCCGATCGTCACCATGCGCCTGGTGGAGCTGGCGCTGCAGGCGGGCATCCCGGCCGGCGTGCTGAACGTCGTGCATGGCGGTGAAACCGCCGTCAACGCGATCTGCGACCACCCGGACATCAAGGCCGTATCGTTCGTCGGCTCAACCCGCGTCGGCACGCACGTGTACCAGCGCGCATCGCTGGCGGGCAAGCGCGTGCAGTGCATGATGGGCGCGAAGAATCACGCCGTCGTGCTGCCGGATGCGAACAAGGACCAGGCGCTGAACAATATCCTGGGCGCGGCATTCGGCGCGGCGGGCCAGCGCTGCATGGCGCTGCCGGTGGTGGTGCTGGTGGGCGAGGCGAACCAGTGGATCCCGGAACTGGTGGAAAAAGCCCGCGCCATGAAAATCAGCGGCGGCACCGAGCCGGGGACGGATATCGGTCCGCTGATTTCATGCGCGGCGAAGTCCCGCGTGGAACGCCTGATCGGCCGGGGCATCGAGGAGGGCGCGACACTGGAGCTGGATGGCCGCCAGCCGGACGTGCCGGGCTACGGCAACGGCAATTTCGTCGGCCCCACCATCTTCTCCGGCGTGAAGCCCGGCATGGCCATCTACGACGAGGAAATCTTCGGCCCGGTGCTGTCGCTGGTCTCGGCCGCCACGCTGGATGACGCGCTGGCCTTCATCAACAGCAACCCGAACGGCAACGGTACGGCGGTCTTCACGCAATCCGGCGCGGCGGCCCGCAAATTCCAGGAAGAAGTGGAAGCGGGGCAGATCGGCATCAACGTACCGATTCCCGTCCCGGTGCCGCTGTTCTCGTTCACGGGTTCCGGCGCGTCGAAGCTGGGCGACCTGGGCCCGTACGGCAAGCAGGTGATCCTGTTCTACACGCAGACCAAGACCGTGACGGCGCGCTGGTTCGAAGACGGCAGCGTGGCGGGCGGGGTCAATACCACCATCTCGCTGAAATAGAGGCCCATCATGGATTTCGAACTGTCCGAAGTACAGGGCGCTTTCCGGCAGAGCGCCCGCGATTTTGCCGCGGGCGAGATGGCGCCCCACGCGGCGCGCTGGGACGCCGATTGCGAATTTCCCCTGGAAACCATCCACAAGGCGGGCGAGCTGGGATTTTGCGGCATGTACACGCCGCACGAGATGGGCGGTTTGGGCTTGTCGCGGCTCGATGCGGCGCTGGTGTTCGAAGAACTGGCGGCGGCCTGTCCGTCCACCACGGCCTACATCACCATCCACAACATGGTGAGCTGGATGGTGGCCACCTGGGGCGGTCCGGAAATCCGCGAGCAATGGGCGCCGTTGCTGGCGTCCGGCGAAAAACTGGGCTCGTATTGCCTGACGGAGCCGGGCGCCGGCTCCGACGCCGGTTCGCTGGCGATGCGCGCGGTGCTGAAAGACGGCTATTACACGCTGGACGGCAACAAGGCCTTCATTTCCGGCGCCGGTTCCACGGATTTGCTGGTGGTGATGGCCAGGACGGGTGACGCGGGACCGAAAGGCATCAGCGCCTTTGCCGTGCCGGCCGCCACACCGGGCATCAGCTACGGCCGCAAGGAAGTCAAGATGGGCTGGAACAGCCAGCCGACGCGGGTCGTGAGTTTCGACCGCGTGCGCATTCCGGCCAGCCACCTGCTGGGACAGGAAGGCGAAGGCTTCCGCATCGCCATGCGGGGACTCGATGGCGGCCGCATCAACATCGCCACCTGTTCCGTCGGCGCGGCGCAGGCGGCGCTGGACGCGGCGCGCGCCTATATGACGGAACGGCGCCAGTTCGGCAACCGCCTGTCGGCGTTCCAGCACCTGCAATTCGAACTGGCCGACATGCAAACGGAACTGGTGGCCGCGCGCCAGATGGTGCGGCTGGCGGCATCCAAGCTCGATGCGAAGGCGCCCAATGCCAGCGTGTATTGCGCCATGGCCAAGCGGCTGGCGACGGACGTGGGATTCAAGGTGTGCAACCAGGCGCTGCAAATCCACGGCGGCAACGGCTACATCCGCGAATACCCGCTGGAACGCTACCTGCGCGACGTGCGCGTGCACCAGATCCTGGAAGGCACCAATGAAATCATGCGCGTGATTGTTGCGCGCCATTTACTCGAACAACCAAGCGCGGAGGAACTGCGATGAATACCTACACCAATTTGCAAGTTGAAATCACCGGCCACACGGCCGTGGTCACCCTGGCCAACCCGCCGGCCCATACGTGGACCGCCGACAGCCTGTCCGCGTTGACGCGGCTGGTGGCGGACTTGAACGCCAACCGGGAAATCTACAGTCTGGTGGTGACGGGGCAGGGCGAGAAATTCTTTTCCGCGGGCGCCGATCTGAAAGTGTTTGCCGATGGCGACAAGGCCATGGCCCGTACCATGGCGCGCCGCTTTGGCGAAGCGTTTGAAGCGCTGTCGCGTTTCCGTGGCGTGTCGATTGCCGCCATCAATGGCTACGCGATGGGCGGCGGACTGGAATGCGCGCTGGCCTGCGACCTGCGCATCGCGGAAAGCCATGCGCAAATGGCGCTGCCGGAAGCGGCGGTGGGTTTGCTGCCGTGCGCCGGCGGCACGCAAAACCTGGCATGGCTGGTGGGCGAGGGCTGGGCCAAGCGCATGGTGCTGTGCGGTGAGCGTGTCGACGCCGACACGGCGCTGCGCATCGGCCTGGTCGAACAGGTGGTGCCGAAAGGCGAGGCGCTGGCTGCGGCGCTGGCGCTGGCCAAATCGGTGGAAAAGCAAAGCCCGACCAGCGTGGCCGCCTGCAAGAAGCTGATCCAGGGCGCCCGCCACGAGGCGCCCGCGCAATGGCTGCCGGTGGAACGTGAAATGTTCGTCGACCTGTTCGATACGGAAGACCAGAAGGAAGGCGTCAGCGCCTTCCTGGAAAAGCGCGCCGCGCAATGGAGGAATGCCTGATGGACGGCTCGAACACGGTTCCGGCAACCGGCTTGCCGGTGCTGGCTGAAACGCTGCAAACGGCCAATGGCCGCCTGATCGGCGTGCTGACGCTGAACGCGGAAAAGACGCTGAACGCGGTGTCGTTGCCGATGATTGAATTGCTGACCGACCACCTGGCTGCGTGGGCGGAAGACGATGACGTGGCCATGGTGCTGCTGCAGGGCGCCGGCAGCAAGGCGTTTTGCGCGGGCGGCGACTTGCACAACCTGTACCGCACCATGCACGCGCAGCGGGAATCGGACCAGGCCGGCGACGTTACCGGCAATGCCTACGCGAACGCCTTCTTCAGCATGGAATACCGGCTGGATTACACGATCCACACCTATGAAAAACCGATCCTGTGCTGGGGCCATGGCATCGTCATGGGCGGCGGTATCGGCCTGATGGCCGGGGCCAGCCACCGGGTGGCGACGGAAAGGACGCGGATGGCCATGCCGGAAGCGGGCATCGGCCTGTTCCCGGACGTGGGGGGCTCGTGGTTCCTGAACCGCATGCCGGGCCACGCGGGCCGCTTCCTGGCGCTGACGGGCATTTCCATCGAAGCAGCGGACGCCCGCTATGTGGGACTGGCTGATTATGTGCTGCCGCACGCGGTCAGGGACGACGTGGTGGAAGCGCTGCTGATCCAGCCGTGGAGCGCCAACTGCGAGGCCAACCACGCGCTGGTCGGCTATGTGCTGCGCCGCGCGGAAGCGCGCAGCGGCGACCAGGCCTGGACGCACACGGGACCATTGCGCCAGCACCAGGATTTGATCGATTACCTGTGCGGCCGCGATAGCGTGGATGACGTATTGTCGGCCATGGCCGCGCTGGAAACCAACAACCCGTGGCTGGACAAGGCGGCCGCGTCGCCCCGGCGGGCATCGCCCGGCGCCTTGCGCCTGGCGTGGCGCATGCTTGAAGCCGCGAAGCACTTGTCGCTGGCGGACGTGTTCCGCCTGGAATACGGGGTGGCGCTGCATTGTGCCGCGCGGGGGGATTTTGCCGAAGGCATCCGCGCACTGCTGATCGACAAGGACATGGCGCCCGACTGGCTGCCGGCCGACAGCAGCGCAGGCTTCCTCGACAACCCGTGGGCAGGGCACTCCCATCCGCTGGCGGACCTTAAATAAACGGAGACATGATGAGTCATATTGCATTTATTGGACTGGGCAACATGGGCGGCCCGATGGCCCTGAACCTGGTAAAAGCCGGCCACCGGCTGGCCGTGTTCGACCTGGCCCCGGCCGCATTGAAAACGCTGGGCGACGCCGGCGCCACGGTGGCGCCATCGGCGCGCGCCGCTGCCGAAGGGGCCGATATCGTGATTTCCATGCTGCCCGCGAGCCGCCATGTGGAAAGCCTGTACCTGGGCGCGAATGGCGACGCGGGCGTGCTGGGCGTGCTGAAGCCCGGCGCGCTGGTGATCGATTGCAGCACGATCGCGGCGCAGTCGGCGATCGCCGTCGCGCAGGCGGCGCAAGCGGCCGGTATCGACATGCTCGATGCGCCCGTATCGGGCGGAACGGGCGGCGCGCAGGCGGGCACGCTGACCTTCATGGTGGGTGGACCTGCCGACTTGCTCGAACGTGCGCGCGCCGTGCTGCTGGCCATGGGCCGCAATATTTTCCATGCGGGCGGCCATGGCGCGGGCCAGACGGCCAAGGTCTGCAACAACATGCTGCTGGGGATACTGATGGCGGGAACGTCCGAAGCGCTGGCGCTGGGCATGGCCAACGGCCTCGATCCCCGCGTGCTGTCGGACATCATGGTCAAGAGTTCCGGCCGCAACTGGGTACTGGAACTGTACAACCCCGTGCCCGGCGTGATGGACAATGTGCCGGCGTCGCGCGGCTACAGCGGCGGCTTCGGCGTGGACCTGATGCTGAAAGACCTGGGACTGGCGGCGGAAGCGGCCATGAACGCGAAATCCCCGGTGCCGCTGGGCGAACTGGCGCGCAACCTGTATGCGCTGCACAGCACGCGGGGCGCCGGCGCGCTGGACTTCTCCAGCATCATCGATTTGCTGAAGAAGGACTAAATCATGACGGTACGGTTGATCCATATTGGCAAGCGTGCGCGCCAGCAGGGGATACGTGTTGGCAACCGTTATTTTCACATCATGCTGGACGATGTCGGCGTCGTGCTGCGGATCCGCGACGAACCGGTGCGCCGCGACCCGCTGGTGGCGGCGCTGTTCGGAGACGGAGTGGCCACGTAGGGCGGATTGGATTCACCAAGCCGCCATGCCAGCGTTGCGATGCAGCGGGCTTATGTGGTGACGCGGGCATGGCGGCTTTGCCTGCGGCAAATCCGCCCTACGCATGACGCCCTGCGACTGCAGGAAGCGATGACGGGTCGGTTATGCCCCCGCCCCGAAGAAGTGGTCATGGATCGCCTGCAGCGCCAGTTTGCGGTCGCTGCGGTCGACCAGCATGTAAGCCGCCACTTCGCTGGCGCCGGCCGCCGCCAGGGTGACGCGCACGCCGCCCGCCAGCGCGGCAGACAACGCGCGGCTGGCAATCGCACTGCCGACATTCGATGCGTCGAGCACGCCGTCACCGACCACGGCGACAATCGCCACCGCATCGTTGCGCGACACTTCCACCACGCCGGGAATATGGTGCCCGGCCAGCGCTTCATACGCCGCCTCCAGGTGGTCGCGCGCCAGCAGCACGTTGATGGCCGTCTGCGCCGTCAATACGCTCTTGATGTTGATGCCGTTGTGGTCCAGCGTGGACGTGACTTCGGCCAGGATGCCCGGCTTGAAGCCGACGCCGGGACCATGCAGCTTCAAAATCGCCACATCGTCGCTGGACGACACGCTTTTCACCACGTCATGCGTGACGGTGCGTTCGCCATCAATGACGGTGAACGGGTGCAGCCCCAGGTCGGGCCGCGTGATGTTCAGGATGCGGATCGGAATGCCCTGGTCGAACAGCGGTTCCACCGTGCGCGGGTGCAGGATTTTTGCGCCGAAGTACGACAGTTCCGCCGCTTCCAGGTAATGCAGGCGTGCGATGGAATGTGGGGCGCTGACGGCGCCCGGGTCGGCGCTGAGGAAGCCGTCGACGTCCTTCCACACGTCCAGCGATTCGGCGCCGATGCAGCGGGCAATCGACGCGGCCGAATAATCGGAACCGCCGCGGCCGAACAACGTTGGCTTGCCGTCGCGGCTGACGCCGTAAAAGCCGGGCACGACCACCACGCCGTCGCCCGACAGGGCTGTCGACACGGGACCCGTGCTGGCGTCGAAATCGCAGGCGGCATTGCCAAACACGCCGTCCGACACCAGCCCGATATCTTCCGGCAGCGCTTCGCGCGCATTGATGCCCCGGCTTTGCAGCACGTCCGCCAGCAGCAGGCTGGACAGCCGCTCGCCGTAACTGAGGATGGCGTCATTGACGAAATCCGGCACGTCGCCGATGTAATGGATGCCGGTCAGGTAGCGCGTCAATTGGTCCAGCCGCGCATTGAGCGCGGCTTCCGTGCGGGCGCGCTGCGCCGGGTCCTTGATGTTGGCTTCGAGGATTTCCTTTTTCAGGGCGCGCAGCGCCAGCGTGTAGTCCTGGCTTTCCTCCAGCGCGGAAATGGTGCCGGCACCCTTGCGGGCCGCCTGCACGCAATCGATCAGCGCATTCGTGATGCCGTAAAAGGCCGAGACCACCAGCACCAGCGGCCGGTTATAGGTTTGCACCACATCGGCCACGCGGTCGATGTCTTCCGGCCGCCGCAAGTTGGAGCCCCCGAATTTCACGACGATTTTCTTCATTTTTATGTTCCCGCTGAGCAAAAGCCCAGTATAGCAACTCGCCGCTAGAACATGTGCATGACGCCCACGGCGATGCCGCGCTGGCCCGTCTGTTTCGATGCGGGGATCAGCGCGCCCCGGTAGCGGTTGACGTCGAATTCGCCATACAGGTTGGTGCGCTTGGAAAAATGGTAGCTGCCGCCCAACAGGTACAAGGTGCGCTTGCCGTCGGCCTTGCCGTCTTCATAGTCCGAGCGGTACACGGCGCCCGCCAGTTCCACGGCGGGGTTCAACTGGTAGCTGACGCCGCCAAACGTGGTCTGGTTTTGATAGGTGGTGGCGGCCGCCTGCTGGCGCTCGCGCGCCCAGCCGGCCTTGACCGTGAACGCGTCCAGCTTCACGCCGCCGCCCAGCAGCACGGCATGGTTGTCGAATCCTGCCGTGGTCTGCTTGTGCGTATAGGCGCCCGCCGCCAGCACGCCGTGGCCCGCATAGCTGAAGCCCGCGGCGCGGGCCGAGCCTTTGCCGCTGTCGCCCGCCACTTCGCCCGGCGCGTATTCCGCGCGCACGGTCAGGCCATGGAACGTTCCCGTATATTGCACGTCGTTGTTGAAGCGGGTGCCGGACGATGACGACGCGCCCAGTCCCGCCGCCGTGGCGGCCGCCGGCAGCGACGTGCCGGACCCGGACGACAGGGGCACCAGGCCCGTGTAATGGTGGTTGAACGGATCGAGGAACAGTTCGGTACGGAAGCCGATCGAGTACTGCCGGCCCAGGTCCACGGCGCCCCAGGCGCCGCCCAGGCCGACGGCGGCGGTACGGTTGAACAGCACGTTGTTGGTGTTGTCCAGCGCGCCGGTCTTGCTGTTGAAGCCACTCTCCAGCTGGAAGTGGGCATTCAGGCCGCCCCCCAGGTCTTCTGTGGCGCGCAGGCCCAGGCGGTTCGAATAGTACTGGCCGGAACCCACCGACAATAAATGGTTGCCGGCGGCGTCCACATTGGTCTGGTAGCGCAAGCCGGCGTCGATGGCGCCGTAGAATTGCACGTTCGACTGGGCAAAGGCGGACGGCATGGCGGCGGCCAGGGCCAGCGCCAGTAAGGACTTCTTCATGTTTGTCTCCGATTATGATTGGCAGCCGGGGCGAGCGAGGTCCCCGGCATACTGCCGGTGTCGAGCTTCTGCAGGTGGTGAGGTCAGGCCGCCGCGTTGGCGGCGGCGTTGCGCGCCGCCTGGCGGGCGCCGTTGCTCAGGGCGAGCAGGGTGATGATGCTGCACACGGCCAGCGCCGCGATCGGCGTCAGCGCCAGCGCATGGCTGCCGGTTTCTTCCTTGATCCAGCCATAGACGTTGATCATCAGGCCGCCACCGATCAGGTTGGAGACGGCATTGATGGCAGCCAGGCCCGCCGCGGCCGTGGCGGACGACAGCCACGTGGAACTGAGCGCCCAGAACGGGCCCTTGAACGAATACGCGCCGGTCAGCACGCAGGACAGCAGCATCATGGTGGTCACCAGCGACGCGCTCAGCAAGGTGCCCAGCATGCCCAGTGCGATCAGGGCCAGCGGGATGGCGGTATGCCAGCGGCGTTCATTATTCTTGTCGGAATGGCGGCCCCACCACACCATGACCACGGAGGCGATGACGTAAGGGATGGCATTGACCAGGCCCGTTTGCATGACCGTCAGGCCAAACGATTTGATCAATTGCGGTTGCCAGATGCCCAGCACGGACCCGGCCGACGATGCCGTCGCGCAAATCAGCGCCATGCCCAGCACTTCCTTGCTGCGGAACAATTGCCAGATCGTCAGGTGGGCGGACGAGGTTTTCTTCGCGGCGCGTTCCTGCGCCATGCGGGCCGACAGCCAGTTGCGCTGCTCTTCGGTCAGCCAGCGGGCCTGCTCCGGCCTGTCCGTCAGGTAAAACAGGCAGACCAGGCCGATCAGCACGGTGGGGATGCCTTCCAGGATGAACAGCCAGTGCCAGCCGCGCAAGCCCAGCATGCCATCCGTTTCCAGCAGCATGGCCGATAGCGGCGAGCCGATAAAACTGGCCATCGGCACGGCCACCATGAAGATGGCGATCAGGCGGCCACGGTAGGCGGCGGGAATCCAGTACGTCAGGTACAGCAACACGCCAGGGAAGAACCCGGCTTCGGCCGCGCCCAGCAGGAAGCGCATGATGAACAGCGACGTCTGGCCCTGTACCAATGCGGTGCTGGCGGTGACGATGCCCCAGGTGATCATGATGCGGGCAATCCATTTGCGGGCGCCGAATTTTTGCAGCGCCAGGTTGCTGGGAACTTCAAACAGGAAATAAGAGATGAAAAACAGGCTGCCGGCAAAACCGAAGATTTTCGGCGTGATGCCGAGGTCATGATTCATTTGCAGCGCGGCCATGCCGATGTTGCCCCGGTCGATAAAAGCCAGCAGGTAGCACACCATGAGAAATGGAATCAGGCGCCACGTGACTTTGCGGATGGTTTCCGCTTCCAGGCGGGCGTTGTGTTCCTGTGTATGGTCTTGAATATTCATTGTCGTCCTCCGTTACATTAAACCTGAAAGCGCGTCTTGATGCGCGCTTTGCGTGTCGATCGGTGGTTTTATCGGGCTGGTTCGGCCACTCCGGCCAGTACGGCCAGGATATTGTTCGCCGCCGCCACGCCCATGCCGATGTAGGCATCGGTGGACACGCCGCCGATGTGCGGCGACAGGATGGCGTTGGCGATGCCGGTGAACGGGTGGCCGGGGCGCATCGGTTCTTCGTGGAAACTGTCCAGCCCGGCCGCCCGCAGCGCACCGCTTTGCAGCGCGCCGGCCAGCGCGGCTTCATCGATCAGGCCGCCCCGTGCCGTGTTGACGACGATGGCGCCCGGGCGCATGGTGGCCAGCGTGGCCGCATCGAGCATGTTGGCGTTGTCGCGCGTCAGCGGGCAATGCAGCGACAGCACGTCCGAGCCCGCGATCACGTCGGCCAGCGGCAGCAACGGCACGCCGTCCGGCGCGGCTTTCGCATACGGGTCGTGGGCGATGACGTGCATGCCCATCGCGGCGCCGATGGCCGCCACGCGCGCACCGATCGCGCCCAGGCCCACCAGGCCCAGCGTTCGGCCTTGCAATTCCAGGCTTTTATGGGTGGACTTGTCCCAGTGGCCGGCGCGCATGCGCTGGTCCAGTTGCGGCACGTTCTTGGCGCAGGCCAGGATCAGCGCCCACGTATGCTCGGCCACGGCGGCGGCATTGGCGCCCACGGCGGCCTTGACGGCGATGCCGCGCCGGGCGGCCGCGTCGCAATCGATCGTGTCCAGCCCCGCGCCATGCTTGGCGATCACGCGCAGGCCGGCGCTGGCCGCCATGACGGTGTCCGTGACGCGGCCATAGCGCACGATGATGGCGACGGGCTGGTGCTGGCGGCACAGCGCCACCAGCTGCGCTTCATCGGGCCGCGCGCCGGCATACACGATATCGAATGGCGACAGCAGCGCCAGCGCGGGTTCGGCCAGGTCGGCGCCCGTCACGAGGATGGCGGCGCGTTTGGGTTGCAGCATGGCGCTCACAGCGTTTCCCCTTCGGCCAGCACGCCGGCCTTGCGCAGCGCGCCATCGAGCCACGTCGGGCGCAACTGGTCGCCGCTGCGGATGCCTTCCAGGCGGGCCGTCTCATCGGCGAGTTTCTTCTTTGCCATTTCCAGGATGGCGGGCGCCTTGGCCGGTTCCACGGCCACCACGCCGTCCGCGTCGGCCACGATCAGGTCGCCCGGCTGCACGGTGACGCCGCCCACGGAAACCGGCCAGTTGATGCGGCCCGGCACCAGCTTGGTGGGACCGTTCGGGTTGGCGCCGATGGCGTACATGGGGAAGCCCAGTTCGCGGATGGCTTCCGTGTCGCGCACGGCGCCATACACGATGACGCCGGCAATGCCGATCGCCATGCACTGCGACACCATGATTTCCCCCATCAGCGCGCAGCTTTCGTCGCCCTTGCCGTCGATCACCAGCACGTCGCCGGGTTTTGCGATGGCCATGGCCGCGTGGATCATCAGGTTGTCGCCGGGACGCACTTCCACGGTCAGCGCCGGGCCGGCAATGCGCATCGATGGCGCCAGCGGGGCAATGCGACTGGACAGGGCGCCACGGCGGCCCGCCACGTCGGCCAGGATGGACGATGGATACATGGCGGCGCGGGCGGTGAGTTCCGGGGCGATACGCTGGATGTCGCGGATGACATCGGGGGGAGTCGGTTGGCTCATGATTTTCCTCGGTTGGTTCTGTGGTTGAGTGAAACCGAGTATAGGAAGCACGATCTATAATGTATATTCACTTATTTTTGAGTTTTCTAAACTTCTGGGAATGTATTGTGGATTTCCGCGACTTGAAGTATTTCGAAGTGATTGCCACCGAGGGCAGCCTGGCGCGTGCCGCCGAGCGGCTGCACCGCACGCAGCCGGCATTGACCAAGTGCATCGACCGGCTGGAAGAATCCATGGGCGCGAAATTGTTTGAAAAGGATGGCCGGGGCATGCGCCTGACGGCCGCCGGCCACGTGCTGGTGCGGCGCACGCGGCAAATGGCCATCATGGTGGAGGAAACCACCCGTGAAATGCGCGATCACGCGGACGGCTTGCAGGGCAACGTCCGCATCGGTTGCCTGGCGACCCTGGCCGAACACTTGATGCCGGCCGTGTTCGGGCAATTGCTGGCCGATGCGCCCGGGATTTCCGTCAATCTGACGGTGGCCATGAACGACAACCTGGTCGACAGCTTGCGTAATGGCGAACTGGAAATGGTGGTGGGGCCGATGCCGGAAGCCGACGATGAGTTGCAATGCGAGCAAATCGGGGAAGACACGATGGTGGTGGTGGCCAGCGAAAACCACCCGGTATTCGCGTCGCCGTGCGCGTTGGCGGATTTATTGCAATACCAGTGGATCCTCGGGGCCAGCACCGTCGCGTCGCGCCAGTGGCTGGACCAGACCTTCGAGCGCCACGGCTTGCCACGGCCCCGCGTGCAAATCGAGTCGAACGTGCTGAACACCATCCTGCCGGTGCTGGAGCGCACGCCCTTGCTGGGTTTTGTCTCCCGTTTCAACCTGACGGCGGGCCGGGCGCGCGTGCGGGAAGTGGCGGTGCCCGCCACGCAATTGATGCGCCGGTTCGGGCTGGCGTACCGCAAGCATGCCTACCTGTCGCCGGTGGCGGTGCGGGTGGCGGAGATCCTGCGGGCGAGCGCAAGTTACTTGCCGAATTCGTAACGCAACCCCACCCGTATCATCCTCGGCGCCCCCGGCCCGTAGAACGTGGAAGACGTCAACGTCGCATTGTCTCCCTGCGCCGCATACGGCCGGGCGATGAAGTTGCCGTTGGCGGTGAAACCCGTGGCGCCCAGTTGCGCTGCCGTCGCATAGCGTTTGCCGAACAGGTTGCCGACGTGGGCAAAGACGCCCAGGCGCGGCGTGACCTGGTAGCGGGTGTCGAGGTCGAACACGGCATGGCCGGCGGCGTGGCCCGCGCCCATGAAATATTTGCCATCCGGCTGGTGCTGGCCGTTTTCATTGCCGCGCGCCGTCGAGCGGGACACCGCCTGCATGGCGAGGCCCAGTTTCCATGCCGGCGTTGCCTGCCAGTCCACGCCGGCCTTGAAAATATGGGACGGCACCAGCGGCATGCGGTCGCCCGGGCGGATTGCGATATTGCCGTTGGCGTCCTTGCTGCTGTTGGCTGCCCCGTTGACCAGTTCCCCGCTTCGGAAGCGCGCGTCCAGCCACGTGTAGCTGGCCGAATAGCTGAGCGTGCCGCTGTCGCCGATGACGCCACCGACGCCCAGTTCCAGTCCCTGGCGGCGCGTCTTGCCGAAGTTGCGGAAATAGCCGAAGCCGGCGGCGTCGTCGGCCACGAACAGGATGTCGTCGGTGTTCGCGGCGCGGAACAGGCCCGCGTGCCAGTCCGCCTGGCCCGCCTTGCCGCGCAGGCCCGTTTCCCACGTGCGCGTCACCACTTGCCGCAACGGCGGGTCGCCCGCCATGGCATTGGGCAGCTTGCACGGGTTGGCCGGGTCGGCGCAGCCCAGTTCCACGGCGGTGGGCGTGCGGCTGCCTTCGCTGTAGCCGCCATACCAGGTGGCGTACGGCGACAGTTGCCAGGTGGCGCCCACGGCGGGATTGAAACGGCTGTAGCGGTGATCGCCATCGAGCGAACCGCTGCCGCCGCCCGGCGTGATGCGGTCGCGGTTATGCACGGCGGTGCGGTTGTAGCGGCCGGACAAGGTCACGTGCAGCCGCTCCGTCACGCCGATGGTGTCGGCCGCATACAGGCTCCACGTGCGGGTGCGTCCCGCCAGGTCCACGCGGTTGTCGACCGGCACGCCATCGTCGCCGGTTTCCGTGCCATCCGCGTAAAAATCCACCGGGTGGATGGTGCGGTCCGGGGTGACGTAGCCAAATTGCGTGGTTTGCTGGAAATCCGCGCGGCTGGCGTCGTAGGCGCCGCCGGCGACCAGGCGGTGCCGCCACGTTCCGGTCCTGGCCTGCGCGGCGAGCTGGCCGCTGAAGCCGTATTGGCGCTGCGTGGACGCCGTGCGGTTGATCAGGCCATTACACTTTTCCGCCGGTTCATCCTGGCGCAGCACGTTGGCGATGCAGCGCCAGTAAGGGAAGGGCGTATTGGCCGCCGTGGCGCCGCTGGCGGGAAACCCGGTGTAGCCGGCGGCCGCCAGCGCGGCGCGTTCCGCCGCGCTGGGCTGGTAGACCGACTGGTCGAGCGCATCGTCGTTGAGGTCGCCGTTATAGGTCGACGTGCGGATGCGGCGGTAATACGCGTTGCCGGACAGTTGCAGCGTGTCCGTCAACCGGTGGCTGGCGGAGAGGTTCAGCAGGATGGAGCGGTTGCTGGTCTGGTCGGGCCGGGTGTATACGCTGCGGTAGTCGCGCTGCAGCATGCGCTGTTCCTGCAATCCATTGCCGTTCAGGCGCGCATCGGCCAGCGCCACCGTCAGCGCGGCCTCCGTGGCGGCATCGGCCCATCCGAGCTTGCCGAACAGCTGGCCCACGCGCGTGGGGGAATCGTCGCGCCAGCCGCGTTCCCGGAAGCCGGTGCCGGTGACGAACCAGTGCCACCCTTGCGCATCGTGGCCGCCATGTTCCAATTCCACGGTACGCCGGCCATAGCGGCCCACCTGCGCCTGTATCGCCGTCCCCGCATGGTCGCGGCCATCCTTGGTTTGCAGCGCCAGCGCGCCGCCCAGCGTGTTCAGGCCGAACAGGGGATTCGATCCGGGTATCAGGGTGGCGGAGGCAATGGCGGCGCGGGGGATCAAGTCCCAGCTGACCACGTCGCCGAACGGCTGGTTCAGGCGCACGCCGTCGACGTAGACGGACAAGCCTTGCGGTGTGCCCAGCAGCGGCGACGCCGTGAAGCCCCGGTAACTGACGTCGGACTGGAAGGGGTTGCCCTGGATATCGTGGATGACGACGCTGCCCAGGCGGCGGTTCAGCAAGTCCGGCACATTGGTGTAGGCCGTATCGTCCAGCAGGGCGCTGCCCATTGTCTGGAGGTTGGACGGGACGTGCTGGCGCGGCACGGTGGCGCCGGGCAGTGGGGTTGCGCTGATGATCACGACGGCGGCGGCCGGCGTGGTTGCCGACATCGCCGCCGCGCCTGTGGTATCGGCGGTATCCGCTGCGGCGGCGCCGTGCCAGCAAGCGGCGACCATTGCCGCGATCAAGGTTAACCGTAAGCGCCTGGCCTGTGCGGGATGTGCTACGGACTGGCTCATGTCTGGTCTCCCCGATGTGGTTCGCCGTCGTCGCGGCTTAAGTTCATGGGGCCGATTATTCCGGGACTGGCACAGCCGCCGATAGGGAAAAATTCCCGCCGTTGCGTTGGCGACCGGGTTGGTATGGAAGTTGCACCTGTCATCGGCAAAACAGAAAACAACCGGAGGAGATCATGGACTTGCGCCGCCGCCTGACAGGGTCGCTTGGCCTGCTGCTGGGTTGCCTGATGGCAGTGGCCACGGTGATCCAGTTTTATTCGCTGCGCGCCGACATCGATGCGGAAATCAGCGCGTCGGCCCGCATGGTCAACGTGCTGCTGGCGGCGGACAGCACCGGCAGCGGCGCCATGGCCGCGCTGCTGCCCGACACCGGCATCCGCCACTTGCGCATCCGCACGGCGGGCCAGCCGGCCGTTCAGCCGGAACCCCATCCGCTGCTGGCGTGGCTGGGGCTGGCCCCGCCGCCGCAGGACGAGCGCGAAATCCGCATCGGCGGCCAGACCTTGTACATCGCGCCCCATCCCGGCTCGGAAATCAGCGAGCGCTGGCGTGACACTGTGCGAATTTGGTACACCCTGCTGTTCTTTTCTGGCACAACTTTGCTCGTGGTCTGGTGGGCGGCGGACCGCGCGCTGCGGCCGGTGCGGGCGCTGGAAGAGGGCTTGCACCGGCTGGCGCGCGGCGAGACCGATCCCGCGTTGCCACCATTCGCGTTGCGCGAATTCCGCCAGGTGGCGGGCGCGATCGAACGGCTGGCCACGGCGCTGGCCGAATCGCGCGCCGCGCAGCATGCGCTGGCGCGGGATCTGATCAGCGTGCAGGAAAACGAACGCAAGGCGCTGGCGCGCGAACTGCACGACGACATGGGCCAGACATTGACGGCGTTGAATGCGACGGCCGCCCACCTGGCCCGCAACGCTGGCAAGCTGGCGCCGGGCGAAGTGGCGGAATGCGCCAACGACATGCGGCGCGATATCCGCGCCAGCGGCGAACAGTTGCGCGCCATGCTGAAATCGCTGCGGCCCCATGGCTTGCATGCGAGCGGGCTGGAACGGGCGGTGGCGGAACTGGTCGACAGCTGGCAGGGGCGCGGCACCGGCATTGCATTCACCACCTCATTGCAGCCCACGGTGGTGGAAGTGGCGGAAATGACGGCGCTGACCTTGTACCGCGTGGTGCAGGAAGCGGTGACGAATGTCGTCCGCCACAGCCGCGCGAGCCACTGCACGGTGGAATTGAGCTGCACGGACGAACAGGTGCGGGTTGCCGTGACGGATGACGGGGCGGGGTTGCCGGCGGCCCCCGGCGCGTGGCGCGGCGGCTTGCTGGGCATGCGGGAACGGGTGGAAATGGCGGGCGGCGCCTTGTCGCTGCTGCCCAATTGCGGCGGCGGCTTGCGGCTGGTGGCCGTGTTGCCGGCCGGGGGAGTATTGGCATGAACATGGGCACAATCAGGATCATCCTGGTCGACGACCATGCGGTGGTCCGCAACGGTTACCGGCGCCTGCTGTCGGCGGAACCGGATTTCCACGTGGTGGGCGAAGCGGCCAGCGCCGGCGAAGCCAATGCCGTCGTACAGCAGGTGCAGCCCGACGTGGCGCTGGTCGACCTGAGCCTGAAGGGCAGCAGCGGGCTGGAAGCCATCGCCGGCATGCTGGCGCGCCAGCCCGGCCTGCGCATCCTGGTGCTGTCGATGTACAGCAGCCATGGACACGTCAGCCAGGCGCTGAAGGCGGGAGCGCACGGCTACATGACCAAGCACAGCGAACCGGAAGACGTGATCGACGGCATCCGCCAGGTGATGCGGGGCAGCCGGGCGTTCTCCGCCGACGTGCGTGACGCGGCACAGGCGGAACGTTCCGGTGCCGGCGCGCTGCAGCACCTGACGCCGAGGGAATTCGAAGTGCTGCGCCAACTGGTGCATGGCGAATCCGCGCACGACATCGCCACCGCCATGCACCTGAGCCCGAAAACCGTGTTGAATTACCTGACCTTGATCCGGCAAAAGCTGGCCGTCGACAATGACTTCAAGCTGATGCACCTGGCCGCGCAAACGGGCATGGTCGAGTTTGGCGGCGCCACCATGGCGTGAAGGCGCATGTCACATTTGCTTGCATCTTTTTTACCGCCGGGATGTTGTGAAAAAATACACCGTGGGTACAATCGACATTCCCGAATGCAACGAGTACCCCATGAAACGATTGATGCTGTTATGCGCTGCGCTGCTGGCCGGCGCCGCCCACGCCGACGGCAATGGCCTGTGCAAGCCGCTGTGCGACACCGACAAGCGCGAATGCCGCAGCAACGCCGCATCGCAAAGCGATGACGACGCGTTGTCGCTGGTGGCGATGGCGGACAGGAACCCGAATGCGCGGGTGGCGAGGGGATTGGCGGACAAGCCGTCGGAGGCGCAATCGAAACAGGCTTACGAAAGCCGCCGCGTGACGATGCAGCGCACGTGCGACACGCAGTACCTGCGCTGTGTGCAGGCTTGCGGCAAACAGGCGCATGCCGCGGACGCCGCCGCCAGGGCGGGGCGGCAGTAACCTCAGGGCTGCGGCAGCGCGGAATTGCCCTGCAGCGCAAACGGCACGCCGCGCGCCCAGCGGTTGGCGGACAGGGAAAATGTCTGCGCGCGCACCTGGTGGAACCAGCCGGCCGGCACGTACAGCATGTCGCCCGGCTGCACGATGCATTCGATCAGCGTGGCGTGGCGTGCCAGCGGGAACTGGTCGTAATCCGGCGCTTCCGGATCGAACGGTGAGCCGAACAGCAGTGCATTGGCTTCGCGCGGATACAGGAAGGCGTCGTGATGGGGCGGCGCCAGGAAGATGCGCTTGGTGCCCCAGATTTGCGCGAAGATATTGTCGTCGTAATCGCAGTGCAGCGGCGTCACGGTCTTCGCGGGACCGATCCAGAAACGGGCCGGCCCCATCTTGTTGAAGTACGTGGGCCAGTGGCACAGGTGGTTCAGTTCCCGTAATTCCAGGTTGCCGACATAGGGCGGCAAACCGGTTTCACCGGACGACGATAAATCCAGGTATTCCAGCATCGACATGTCGTGCATGGCGCGGTCCGGTGCGAACGCCGTGTTGACGTAATCGCCGACCCGCGCCCGCACGTGCAAGTGGCCATATTGCTCGCGCAACTGTTGCGGCGTCAGGCCGCACAGCGGCCATTTGTTGACGACCCCTTCGATCAGGAATGGCAAGCCTTCGCCGGCCCGCGCGCGGAACATGGCGGCGCCGGGCTTGTTCAGGCGCGCGATCGACGTGATGGCGGGCGCGACGCGGCTGGCCTGCTTGATGGCGTCGCGCATGTGCTGGATCGAGGCGACGCCGCGGATTTGCGCGGCTTTCTGTTCGCGGGCCTGGCGCACGGCGGCGGAATGTTCCGGCAATGGCGGCAACGTCGGGCGGGGCGTATCGGTCATGCGCCGCTCTCCACGAATGCGCGCGCCTGCTCGAACGACTGCACCACCAGGTCCGCGGCTTTCTCGACTTCCGGCTGGCGCGCAATCCTGCCGTCCAGTTGCAGCTTGAGCACGACGATGCACGCATGGGGCATGCCGGTGCGCAGGTCCGCTACCGCATTCAGCCACGCATCCACATTCGCTTCTTCCGGATACGGCAGGATCACCGTCGATACCAGTTGCGCCTTGTCGTCGCCGGGATTGTCTTCCGGCCGGTTCAGCACGCCGCTGCGCGCATCCGTGCCGCCTTCGACCAGCGCACGCACCAGCAGTTCGGACAAAAAGTCTTCGCGGTCGCTGCCCAGGCCCGCGCACAGCACGACCGAGCGGGCCGGCACATCCAGCGATCCCTGCCACTGCCCCGTGCGGGCCTGGCGCAGCTTGCGCAGGTGCGAACCGATATTCTTGTCCATCAGCGGCACGCGCTTGCGCTTGCAAGGGCCGTCGGCACTCGGGGCGGAGATTTCTTCCGTGACTTCGACAATGGTCTTGCGCAGCTGGTCGAGCTGGCCGTCGCCCACTTTGCCGCTTTCGATTTCCGGTACGGCCATCGCCATGCCGGGTATCAGCACCTTGTCGCAATACGCCGCCAGGCTGCCCCGTTTCAGCCGCGCCTGGCCATCACGGACGATGGCGGCGATATCGCCCGCCAGCGCCCGCTGGTAAAAGCGCTGTGCGGCGCCGACGCTGGGCGCCGCGCCCAGCAGCGTGGTGAGGGGCGCCAGCGCTTCCACGTGCCGGCCCGCCACCACCAGGCACAGGGTCAACGGCGTCGACAGGATCAGGCCGACGGGACCCCACAGCGTGCCCCACACCAGTGCCGCAACGATCACGGCCAGCGGCGACAGCCCGGACGAATGTCCATACACGCGCGGCTCGACCAGGTAGGCGACGCCGACTTCCATCACCAGGAACAGCGCCATGCACGTCAGCGCGAGGGTCCAGCCGGGATCGACGGCGGCCGCGAACAGCGCGATCAGCGAACCGGCAATCAGCATGCCCAGATAGGGTACGAAACGCAGCACGCCGGACAGCATCCCCCACAGGAAGGCGTGCGGCAGCCCCAGCAGCCAGAGCGTGGCGGCGACCGCCAGCCCGAACGCGGCATTGACGATAATTTGCGCAAAGAAGAAGCGGGATATACCCTGCGCCGCATCGGCCAGGGTTTGCATGGTGCGGCTGATGGCGGTGTCGCCCGCGAGGCGTATCAGGCGGTCCTGCAGCGATTCATGCTCGAGCGAGATGAAGATGAACAGCACCAGCACGATACCGGCCTTGCCGAGCGGGCCGGAAATCTGCGACAGCAGCCTGCCCGCGGAGTCCTGCACACTGGGGCGCGGCGGGGCGGCTGCCACGCCGGCCGGCGCCGGCGCGGTGGCCGGCGCGGCATACAGTGCGCCCGGCACATCGACCACCTGCAGCCGCGCTTCCAGTGTGGCCAATGGACGTTCCGCCAGCCGCTGCAACTGTTTGGTCTTGGCCCGCAATTCCTTGCGGTAGGCGGGCAAATCGTCCGTCAGGCTGGCAAACTGGCCGACCATCACCGCCCCCAGCCCGGCCAGCACCAGCGCCGCCAGGATGACGGTGACCAGGGTGGCCGGTGCGCGGCTCAGGCCCAGGCGCGCAAAGCGGCGCGTCAGCGGTGCGACGGCGGCACTGAGAATGGCGGCCAGCGCCAGTGATTGCAGCACGTCGCGGCCGAAGTACAGGATGGCCAGCAGGCAGGTGGCGCTGATGATGTAGAGGGGGCGGGTGGGCAGGGTGGACATCGGTGTGACGAATGGTGTGAGCCCGTCATTGTAACTGCGCCACACGCCCCGGCACAGGGGAGTCAGTTCACCGCGCAGGCTTGCACATGGGCCAGGAACGCATCCGGCGCGAGTGGCTTGGCAAAGTGATAACCCTGCGCGATCTGGCACCCCCAGCTGCGGATCAGTTCCAGCGACTGTTCGGTTTCCACTCCTTCCGCCACGACGTCATACCCCAGTTCCCGCGCCAGCGCGATCAGCGAGCGCACGATGCGCTGGTCCCGTTCATTCGTGTGGACATTGCGGATCAAAGACTGGTCAACCTTGATGACCGTGGCCGGGATCTTTTGCAGGTAAGCGAAATTGCTGTAGCCCGTGCCGAAATCATCGAGCGCGAGGCTCATGCCCATGGCACGGATGGTGTTCAGTGTCGTCAGGATGCCGGGGCTTTCCATCCACATGCCTTCCGTGCACTCGACTTCGACGTAGCGGGGATCGAGGCCGAATTCCGTGCACGTGCCGCGCAGGCGGTCGCAGATATCCGGTTCTTCAAAGTTATAGGCCGACAGGTTGATGGCGACTTTGATGCGATGGCCTTGTCGATGCCACTCCGCCGCCTGCCGGATTGCCGTGCGGATGACCCATGCCGTCAGTGGCCCGATCAGCGCGGTCTTTTCAATCAGCGGGATGAATTCTGCGGGCGACACAAAGCCCAGTTCCGGGTGCTGCCAGCGCAGCAGCGCTTCCGCCGCGTGGCACGCGCCGGTGAGCGCATCGTGCTTGGGCTGGTACAGCATGTGGAAGGCATGGTTGTCCAGGCTATGGTGCATGCTGTTGAGCAAACGGAAGGCGCGCTGCTGGCCTTCATCCGATTGCGTGTCGTACGAACGCCAGCGCTGCTGTCCCAACAATGCCTGGTTGACGGCCGATGACGCTTTGCGCGGCGCGTCTTTCGATGAATGGGGGCACAGTTGAAAGGGCACGATGCCGCCAAAGCTGGCCAGGTTCATCGGCACGTTGACGTCCATCAGCGGTTCCTGCAGCGTTGCTTCCAGGCTGTGCGTAAATTCAATGAACCCGTCGGTGTCGGCATCCTGCGACAGCACGGCGAAGCGCGCATCGGTGATGTGGTACACCGTGCCTTTGCCGCGGAACAGGTGCGCCAGCTTGCGCGCCACACCGCGGATCAAGTCATCGTAGACGGTGATGCCAAGCACGCTGGCGATTTCAAACGCCTTGGAGGCATCGGGCATGTCGATGTAAAGCAGCACGCGCGGTTCGCCTTCCGCCACGGCGCCTTGTTCATCCAGGTCTTCATCGAGCTGGAATTTGTTCGGCATGCCGGTGATGGCGTCCACGTGGCCGACAGCGCGGCGCAATTCAATATGCGCGACCACCAGCGCGGCCAGGCCTTGCAACTGGCTGCGTTGCGCTGCGCTGAACGTGTGCGGCTCCTGGGCGATGACGCACAGGGCGCCGATCGCGTAGCCTTCGCTGGTCAGCAACGGTGCGCCGGCATAAAAGTAGATCCGGTCCGGGCCCGTGACGGCGGGATTGCTGCGGAAGCGCTCATCGTTGCGTGTGTCTTCAATGACGAGGACTTCGGCGCCTTTGATGGTGTGGTTGCAAAACGATTCTTCGCGCGAATCGCCCGGCGTGCAAAAGCCGGAACTGGCTTTGAGCCACTGCCGGTCGCGGTCAATCAGCGAAATATACGCGCCCGGCATGTTGAACACATCCATGGCCAGACGGGTGACGCCGTCAAAGTAGTCGCTGGTCTGGCTGTCGAGGATGCCCAGTTTTTCCAGCGCAGCGACCCGTTCTTCTTCGCTGTTACGGGGCATCAGTTGCGGTTCCATGGTGTGCGGCCTTTTGCTTTGGGAATCAGCAAACTTTACCATAGGCTACAGGGTGGGGCATCCCCCGGGTGGGGGACGGACCGGCCGATCCTGGCTTAGAAGTAATACTGCTGATACTTGATCCCGTTGCCGATCAATTCGGCGACCGCTTCGGTATTTTCCTTGCTCTCCGCGAAAATGTTCAATAAGTCCGCCGGGGTGGCGCGCTTTTCATTGAGCGCGGTGAGCCAGAAGTTATAGCCTTCGGGTTCCGGGTCGCGGTGCAGCACGTTGTGGTACAGGTGGTTGACGAAGTCCGCATTGGAGGGGGCGGCGCCGTACAAGTCGCGGAATTCCTGCGATTGCGTGAATGTCTTTCCGATCTCGGCCATGCTGAGGCCTTTATCGGCATGCTGCAGCCAGAAGGAAAATCCTTTGTCATCCGGCGTGCGGTCGAACGCGGCCTTGTACAGCCGGTAGACTTTACCGGCATTGCCATCGATGTCGTAAGCCACGCCGGTCACGGTGGGATACATCAGCGATGCCGACTGGATCTGGAAGCGCTCGACGTTGGTGTAGGTGTCGACGCTGCCGCTATCGCCGTAGTTGGCATGCTCGATCCTCACGGTGCCATGGTCGAACGTCATGTGCTGGCTGGGATCCAGCAGGTACGTGGCGTACAGTTTGGCGGTGTCGAGTCCCGCGCCGCCATCGATAGTATTGGCGCCATCGCCGCCTGTCAGCAAATCGTTGCCCGCGCCGCCGTGCAGGATGTCGTTGCCTCCGCCGCCGCTGAGCTGGTCGTTGCCATCGCCGCCGGAAATCGTGTCATTGCCGTTTTCGCCATTGAGCACGTCGTTGCCGCCCAGGCCGTCGATGACGTCGTCCAGGAACCCGCCCGTGATCTGGTCGGGGCCGGCCTCCCCGGTGAACGTTTCGCCCAGGCTGCCGCCGGACGGGTGGATGCCCTGCGCGAAGTTATCGTGGGTCAGCGCCTCGACTTTGGTGTTGAGCAGCACGGCCGCGGTGCGGAAGCTGTTGTTGCCGCTTGATCCTGCTGGCAGGAATTGCAGCAGTGTGTCGTTGCCGCTTTGCTGTAACCGTAACTGCCCGTCCAGGAACAGATTCGATTGCCGGGGAGAGTCGAACAGCGTGAACGGATCGAGGATGTCGCCGCCGGCGCCGGTGGCGAAATCCGTGATGGTGACCGGATGCTTCAGCGCCGGCGCGAATTCGTAGCGGTCGCGCCCCGCGCCGCCGGTGGCCGTCACGTCGGCATCGAACTCATAGTAAGTCTTGTGGACGCGGATTATGTCGTTGCCGTCGCCACCATCGACGATATCCGTGCCGCCGTCGGCAATGATCACATCTTTGCCGGCGCCGCCGGAGACGCGGTTGGTCCCGCCCCAAACGTAGAGCGTGTCATTGCCGTCGCCGCCCGCGATGGTGTTGTTGCCATGTGATTCGTAAATGTGGTCGTCGCCCGCGCCGCCGTCGAGGGTATCGTCGCCATCGTCGTTGCCACTGGACGAAGAAAATTCGCTGCCGATCCAGTCATTGCCATTGCCACCGGACAGCTTGTCGTCGCCCGCGCCGCCCAACAGGTGGTCGTCGCCATCGCCGCCATCGACCACGTCGTCGCCCGACAGCGCGGACAGGGTGTCGTTGCCGGCGCCGCCGAGCAGCGTATCGTTTTGTATGGTGGCGGTAAGCTCGTTGTCGCCGGCAGTGCCTTGCCATTGGAGGCCGGTGTCGCTGCCGTCGAGCCGCATCTGGCCGGTGAAATCGCTGTCTCTCAAACTCGACAGTGCAACGTTTTGCAGGATCAGCAAGGGATGCCAGGTTTCCGCCAGGCCCGCAGCGCCATCGTCATCAATAAAGATGACCGTGTCGGCGCCTTGCTGTTGCAAGCGCAGGTAGCCAGCGGCCCCGAGCGGGTTGCCGTGCGTGTAAGCCCGCAGCGCAGGAATAATGGTGAGGTCGATGGTGTCCTGGCCGGGCTGGAAATCCGTGACCACATGGGGCGATTGGGAATAGCTGTCGTGCAGCGAGAATGTATCGCGGCCCGCGCCGCCGGTCATGGTGGCGCGGATACCGGCATGGCCCTCCTGTCCTACGGCCAGGGTGTCGTCGCCATTGCCGCCTTCCATGGTGGCCGTCCCCACGCCCATCCGGAGGAAATAGGCGCTGATCAAGTCGTTACCGTCGCCACCCTGCAAAAGCGCCGTGTCGGGATCGCGTGCAAACAAGTCATCGTTGCCGGCGCCGCCAATCAGCGTATGGTTGCCGCCGCTGACCGGTTGCACGTTGGACGTGTCGCCGCTGAACAGATAGTCGTTGCCATCGCCGCCATCGAGCCAGCTATTGCCGCCACCGCCGTACAGGTAATCGTCGCCGGCGCCGCCGCTCAATTCGTCGTTGCCGCCCCAGCCATCGATGATGTCGTTGCCCGCGCCGCCGTCAATCACGTCAGCAGCGGTCGAGCCCTGCAGCAAGTCGATGTCCGGTGTGCCGGTCTTGTGGACGGGCGAAGTCAGGTAACCGGTGGAGAATTCGACGGTTTTCTCTGTGGCCAGCGGTGCGCCGTTCGCGTCATTGACCAGGCCGGACGGCACCATCAGCGTATAGTCGCGGCCCGACCCCAGCTCGGCATGGATGGTCACTGTATTACCGGAAATCGTCACCCGCTCGCTGCGGATGTCCACGTACCCTGACGGAGAATGAAAGATGTTGCTGAGATAAATGCCGCCGCTGCCCGCTTGTACCGGTGCATTGAAGGTCAGGACGATATTGCTGTCGACCGGGACGTCGTGGGTGCCAGGGGCGGGGGAAACAGAAAGCAGAGTCAGCGGCATGGTGATGGCAAAATAAGAATATTATTTAAATAATAACATCATTTGTTCGCGCCGCAAAATGAAAAAGGCGGCCGGCGCAGAGCGCCGAACCGCCTTCAGTGACGTCAGCCGGTGATCAGATTGCGTTCAGCACAGCGTTAAAGGTTGCGCTAGGACGCATTACCGCCGAGGTCTTTTCCGGGTTAGGGTAGTAGTAGCCGCCGATGTCGACTTCCTTGCCTTGCACGGCATTCAGCTCTTCGACGATCTTCGCTTCGTTTTCCGTCAGCGACTTGGCCAGCGGCGCGAACTTGGCTGCCAGTTCAGCGTCGTCGGTCTGTGCCGCCAGCGCCTGTGCCCAGTACATCGACAGGTAGAAGTGGCTGCCGCGGTTGTCCAGTTCACCGGTACGGGACGATGGCGATTTGCGGTTGTCCAGCAGCTTGCCGGTGGCGTCGTCCAGGGTTTTCGCCAGGACTTTGGCTTTGGCGTTGCCGGTCTTGATGCCCATGTCTTCCAGCGATGCACCCAGTGCCAGGAACTCGCCCAGCGAATCCCAGCGCAGGTGGTTTTCTTCCACCAGCTGCTTCACGTGCTTCGGAGCGGAACCGCCCGCGCCGGTTTCGTACATGCCGCCGCCAGCCATCAGTGGCACGATCGACAGCATCTTGGCGGACGTGCCCAGTTCCAGGATCGGGAACAGGTCGGTCAGGTAGTCGCGCAGGATGTTGCCGGTCACGGAGATCGTGTCCAGGCCGCGGAACGCGCGTTCCAGCGTGTAGCGCATGGCGCGGGTCTGCGACATGATCTGGATGTCCAGGCCGGACGTGTCGTGGTCTTTCAGGTAAACCTGTACCTTCTTGATCACTTCGTTTTCGTGCGGACGGTAGGAATCCAGCCAGAACACGGCAGGCATGCCGGAGTTGCGGGCACGGGTGACGGCCAGCTTGACCCAGTCGCGGATCGGCGCGTCTTTCACCTGGCACATGCGCCAGATGTCGCCTTCTTCCACGTTTTGCGTCAGCAGCACTTCACCGGTGGCCAGGTCAACGATGTTGGCCACGCCGCCTTCGGGTACTTCGAAGGTCTTGTCGTGCGAACCGTATTCTTCCGCTTGCTGCGCCATCAGGCCCACGTTCGGCACGGTGCCCATGGTGGTCGGGTCGAAGTTGCCGTGCCATTTGCAGAAGTTGATCATCTCCTGGTAGATACGGGCGAAGGTCGATTCCGGCATCACGGCCTTGACGTCCTTCGGACGGCCGTCGGCGCCCCACATTTTGCCGCCCAGGCGGATCATGGCAGGCATCGACGCGTCAACGATGATGTCGTTCGGCGAGTGGAAGTTGGTGATGCCCTTGGCCGAATCGACCATGGCCAGTTCCGGACGGTTGGCGTGGCAGGCGTGCAGGTCCTTCAGGATTTCTTCCTTGTGCGACGCCGGCAGCTTTTCAATCTTTTCGTACAGGTTGACCATGCCGTTGTTGACGTTCACGCCCAGTTCTTCGAACGTCTTGGCGTGCTTGGCGAAGGCTTCCTTGTAGAAGATGCGGACGCAGTGGCCGAACACGATCGGGTGCGACACCTTCATCATGGTGGCTTTCACGTGCAGCGAGAACATCACGCCGGTCTTGCGCGCATCTTCCAGCTGGGTTTCATAGAACTCCAGCAGTGCCTTTTTGCTCATGAACATGCTGTCGATAATTTCGCCGGCTTGCAGCGAGACTTTCGGTTTCAGCACGATGGTTTTGCCGGACGCCGTCAGCAATTCCATTTTGACGTCGCGGGCTTTATCCAGGGTCATGGATTTTTCGCCGTGGTAGAAGTCACCGTGGTGCATGTGCGACACGTGGGTGCGGGAAGCCTGGCTCCATTCGCCCATCGAGTGCGGGTTTTTCTTTGCGTATTCCTTGACGGCTTTTGGCGCGCGGCGGTCGGAGTTGCCTTCGCGCAGGACCGGGTTCACGGAGCTGCCGATGCACTTGCCGTAGCGGGCTTTCAGTGCTTTCTCTTCTTCGGTCTTGGCATCTTCCGGATAGTCCGGCAGCTTGTAGCCCAGGCTTTGCAGTTCGCGGACGCAAGCCATCAGCTGCGCCACCGAAGCGGAAATGTTCGGCAGCTTGATGATGTTGGTTTCCGGCTTCAGGGTCAACTGGCCCAGTTCGGCCAGGTTGTTCGGCACTTTCTGTTCGTCGGTGAGGAACTCCGGGAACTCGGCCAGCACACGTGCCGCCACCGAGATGTCGCTGGTAACGACATCCACGCCGGCCGGCGCCGTGAATTTCTGAACGATAGGCAGCAGCGAGTAGGTCGCCAGCAGTGGCGCCTCGTCGGTCAGCGTGTAAATGATTTTGGAATTCTGGGTCATAGGTTTTCCCTCGTGTGCGGTCGAAGCCCGGGTGGTTAACTTTCTCAGCTCTCTTCAGTTTGGACACAGCTTTTTGCTAGAGCAGCGAGATTTTAGCAGATGGAATAACGTTCTACACTATGCAACTTGTATGTCTTATATAAGTTACATGTGTTGTTTCTTTGAAAATATTAATCTCAAGGAAATATTACGAACGTTACCCATGGGCAAATGCACAACACCGGCACGCGGGAACTGGCTGGGAACTGCCCCGGCCAGGAGACTTATTTCAACCTTTGCCCGCTCCGACGGCAATCGCATACCCGTCCAGTACGCGCTTGCCATCATCAGCCACAAGCCGGAACGCCCCCGGCGCATAATCGGCCGACCGGATCAAGTACCCCTGGTACTTGCCTTCCGCCGTGCAGCCGCCGACGGTCAGCGCGACCGGCAGCGTCCCGGGCACGCCGCCGCTGGCCTGCACGGTCCCGGACAGTTGGCAAGCGCCGCCCGTCGCCGTCACCTTGCCGTCCGCATCCAGCGTGAAGTCCGCACTGAGCCCGCCCAGCAGCACCGTATAGCGGCCCGCCAGTTGCGCGGGCGCCACGGCCGACGTGCGCAATTTCATGACGCTGGACTGGTTCAGGTTCACGGCGCCGGACAACGCCGCCGGCGCGCGCTGGACGGTATCGCCGTCGAGGCGGTACAGCGCCTGCGCGGCCTGGCCGTCGCTGGGGGCCACGACAATAAAACCCTTGCCCTCGGCATCCATGAAGGCTTCGCCGTAATTGCCGGCCGGGTCGCCCTCCAGCAGGAAGGCGGTCGACTGGCCGGGGGCGGGGGCGCCGCCCAGCACGACGTTGGACTGGGCGCCGCCACCACCGTTGCAGGCGGCCAGAACCAGGCAGGCTGGCAATACGTATGGGATTCGCATGGCCGCCTCACTTGATGAAGTTGGCCAGCTTGGCGCGGATCACGGCTTCCTGCGTCCGCGTGCCCTGGTGCGTGCCCTGCATGACCGCCACGGCAATCGCACCGCTGTTGACCACGTTCTGTTCCGATTCCGGGTCCGTATCCGGCACGTACGTCAGCCCGGCCGGGGCGGGCGCCGGGTTGACCAGCAGCGTGACGCCGGGGAAGGCCGGCACGCCGTTGGGGAAGGCGCGCGCCAGGTAGCTCTGCGCCAGCGCATCTTTCGACAAATCTTCGATAAAGTAGGGCAGCGCAATCGTGGCCAGCCCGAGTTTCGCGTACTTGAACGGCAATGCCGCCGCGCCGCCCCTGGCGAATTTCGGCAGGTTCACGTTCAGCCCCACGCCCTGCGGCAACAGGCCGTCGCCCACGGATTTGCGTTTTTCCAGTTCCGCCACCAGCCGCACCACCACGTCGGCGGTTTCATATTCCGCGTCGCCTTCGGCCAGCCTGGTGTAGGGACGGTAATCGGTCGGCTGCTCGGCGCTGACGGCAATCGCCGGGATGCCCCGGTTGATGGCCACCAGCGCGGCGTTCACGGTACCGGAACCATTGTTGATGAAGCCCGTGTTGTTGCCGTAGTTCGGGCCGGACACCACCAGGTCGGGCGCCTTGCCCCAGGTTTTCTTTGCCGCGATGTCGATGCCGTACAACGTGGCCGCCACCGGCGTGCTGTTCACGTAAAACGCGAATGGCATACCGGGCAGTGTGCCGGTGCCGGGCGCGCCGGCCGGCAGGGCGCCGCCCCGGCTGGGCGTGGCGCCGCAATTGGTGGCGGACAGTGGCCCGATCGGCCGCAGGAAGCCCAGGGCGCCGCCCTGGCCGCTGTTGTCGCATACCTCGGACGAGATGATCACGTTGTGGCCCGCGGCCGAAAGCCGCTGTTGCAGCGCGTGCACGGTGGACGATTCGGCGCCGTCGTCATTGGTCACGAGGATATTCAGTGCGTGCGACGGGCTTGCAAAAGCTGCAAGCATCAGCGACGCGATCATGGTTAGTCGTTTCATGGAGTCTCCTGTAGTTGTGGTGCGCGATTAGTTGTCGCGTCGGTCACAGCGTCCCCCATCGCCCCCATCCCCTCATCGTCTGTTCGGACGATGTTGCGGTTTGCCCGTTGCGTGAACATGCCCTCAGACACTCACCAACAAGGAGCAGACATGCAACAGAACGTGGCCTCGTTACCCCTGCCGGCGGACCGGCTGGACCATCCCACGCCGGACGAACTGGTGGCCCGTGCCCGCGCCATGCTGCCCGCGCTGGCGGAACGCGCCGCGCAGGCGGAGCGGGAACAAAAGGTGTCGGACCAGACCATCGAGGACTTCCAGCAGGCGGGCCTGTTCCGTGTGCTGCAGCCGAAGCGCTATGGCGGCTATGAAATGGACCCGCAAGTGTTCTTCGACATCCAGCTGGCGATTGCCGAGGCGTGCATGTCCAGCGCGTGGGTGTACGGCGTGCTGGCCGTGCACAACTGGCAACTGGCGCTGTTCGACGACCGCGCGCAGCAGGATGTGTGGGGCAATGACGACAGTATCCTGACGTCATCGACCTACATGCCGGTGGCGAAAGTAGTGCCGGTGGAAGGTGGCTTCCAGTTTTCCGGCCGCTGGGGCTTTTCCAGCGGTAGCGAACATTGCCAATGGGTATTGCTGGGCGGCCTGGTGCCGCCGACGGAAGCGGGCGGCCCGCCGGAATACCGCACTTTCCTGCTGCCCCGCAGCGATTACCGCATCGAACAGAATTGGGACGTGCTGGGTTTGCGCGGCACCGGCAGCCACGACATCGTCGTCGATGGCGTCTTCGTGCCCGATTACCGCACGCATAAGTCGTCCGACGGCTTCCTGTGCGACAGTCCGGGCAATGCCGTCAATACGTCGCCGCTGTACCGCTTGCCGTTCGCGCAAATCTTCGTACGCGCCGTGTCCACGGCGTCGCTGGGTGCGCTGCAAGGGGCGATCAACCAGTTCCGCGCGTATGCTTTGAAACTGGTCAGTATCAATACGGGCCAGAAGACCACGGAAGACGTGGGCGCACAGATGGCGTGCGCCGAAGCGCAGGCGGCCGCCGATGAAATGCGCGTCGTGTTGCAACGGAACTTTGCCCACCTGATGGCATTGGCCCGCGCCGGCCAGCCGCTGCCGGTGGAAACCCGCGTCGAGTACCGCTACCAGTCGGCGGCCGTGCCGGAACGGTGCGCCGCCCAGGTCAACCGCCTGCTGCGCTATTGCGGCGGCCGTGGCATTTATCTCACCAACCCGCTGACCCGCATTTTCCTCGATACCCACACGGCGCGCGCCCACGTGGCCAACAACCTGGACCCGTACGGCCGCAATTACGGCGGCTTGCTGATGGGCCAGAACAACCGCGACTTCTTCGTGTGAGCGGGCCATGGAACTATCGCCAACACAGCCGCCACTGCAGATAAGCGCTTCCGCCTGCCATCCGTGGGATGACGATTGCGATGTGCTGGTGCTGGGCTTCGGTGCGGCCGGGGCATGCGCCGCGCTGGCGGCAAGCGAAAGCGGCGCGTGCGTGCTGGTGATGGACCGCTTCAACCGGGGCGGCGCCAGCGCCAAGAGCGGCGGCGTGGTCTACGCGGGCGGCGGCACGCCGCAGCAGCTGGAAGCGGGCGTGCACGATACGCCGCAAGCCATGTTCGATTACCTGCGCCAGGAAACCGGCGACACCGTCAGCCACGCCACGTTGCGCGCGTTCTGCGAAGGCAGCAGGGGCATGGTGGCATGGCTGACGGGACTTGGCGTGCAATTCGATTCCCGCATGCCGCCTGTGAAAACGTCGTATCCGCAGGATGGCTATTACCTGTATTACTCGGGCAGCGAAGCGGTGCCCGCCTTTGCGCAGCAGGCGCAACCCGCACCCCGGGGCCACCGCGTCAAGGGACGTGGCATGTCGGGCGCCGCGCTGTTCGGCGTGCTGCGCGCCGCCGTGGCCCGCGCCGGCATCGCCGTGCAGGGGCAGGCCATCGCCCGCCGCCTGATCACGGACCGCGCCGGCAACGTGATCGGCGCGGAAGTGGCGCAGTTGCGCGGCGCGCCCGGATGGCTGCATCGCCAACTGGAACGCTTTGCCGATACCGTCCACAACATGGCGCCCGGCCTGGCCGATGGCGCGCGCGCCGCGCTGTCCGCGCTGGAACAGCGGTACGCCAAGGTGCGCCACGTGCGTGCCCGGGGCGGCGTGGTATTGGCCACGGGCGGCTTTATTTTCAACCGCGCCATGTTGGGCAGGCACGCTCCCCGTTACCTGCGCGCGTGGCGCCTTGGCGCGACGGGCTGCGCGGGCAGCGGCATCGCGCTGGGTGAATCCGCCGGCGGCGCCACGTCGCACATGCACAAGGTGTCGGCGTGGCGCTTCATCAATCCGCCATTCGACTGGGCGCGCGGCATCGTCGTCGACCGGTCGGGGCGGCGCATCTGCAACGAGGAAGTCTATGGCGCGCGGCTGGGGCACGCCATGTGCGAACAGGCCGATGGCCGCGCGTGGCTGATCCTCGACACGCGCCTGCGCAACGCGGCGCTGCGCGAATGCCGCGGCGGCAAGCTGTGGCTGTTCCAGAGCGGCCCGGCCATGCTGCTGATGTTGTTCGGCGCCGTGAAGGCGCCCGACGCGGGAACGCTGGCGGCGCGGCTGGGCATGCCGCCGGCGCAACTGCGGCAAACCATCGACGGCTACAACCTGGCGGCGCGGGGCGGCGCTCCCGACGCGCTGGGTAAATCGCCATCGATGCTGGCGCCGCTGGAAGGGCCGCTGTATGCCATCGACATCTCGATGGACAGCCGGCTGTTCCCGTGCCCCGCCATCACATTGGGCGGCCTGCGCGTGGACGAAGACACCGGCGCCGTGCTGCGCGCCGATGGCCGCGCCATTGGCGGCCTGTATGCGGCGGGACGCACGGCGCTGGGCATCGCATCGAATCAATACGTCAGCGGCTTGTCGCTGGCGGACTGCGTGTGGTCCGGCCGCCGTGCCGGCGCCGCCGCATGCCAAACACATCTACTACAACGAGGAGACAGCTATGGGCAAGGATAACGGACGGGTCAAGGGCAAGGTGGTACTGGTCACGGGCGCGGCGAGTGGTGTCGGCAAGGAAAACGCATTGCTGCTGGCGGCTGAAGGCGCGAAAGTCGTGCTGACCGACGTCAATGAGGAAGGCGTGCAGGCGGTTGCGCAAGAGATCGGCGACAACGCCTATGCCATGGCCCACAACATCGCCAGCGAAGGCGACTGGCAGCGCGTGGTGGTGGCGACGCTGGAGCGCTTTGGCCGCCTCGATGTACTGGTCAACAACGCCGCCATCCTGGCCATGGGAACGATCGAATCGACCACCCTGGAAGACTGGCAAAAAATCCAGCGCATCAATGCGGAAGGGTATTTCCTCGGCTGCAAATACGGCGTGCAAGCCATGAAGCAGCACGGCGGCGCCATCATCAACATGGCGTCGCTGGCTGCGCTGGCGGGCATGGCGCACTTCTGCGCGTACAGCGCGTCGAAAGGTGCGGTGACCGCGCTGACCCGCAGTGTGGCAGCGCATTGCAAGCAGCAGCGCTACAACATCCGCTGCAATTCCATCCACCCGGACGGCATCCTGACGGCGATGGTCATGAGCCTGATGGGCGCCGCCGCGAAGGGGGAGCAAGCGGAAGTGAAGGTGGAGGGCGATCCGATGGCGCGCATGTGCATGCCGAAGGATATCGCCAACCTGGTGCTGTTCCTGGCCTCGGACGAATCGCGCTTCATCAACGGTTCGGAACTGCGCATCGACAACGGCCAGTTGTCGATCGATTCCTGAGGAGGCCGGCATGAACGCCGCCGTGCCAACTTACCATGCGTTGCGCGTTGCGCGCGTCGTGGCGGAGACCGCCGACGCCACGTCGGTGGAGCTGGACGTGCCGACCGCGCTGGCGCCGCTGTTCGCCTACCGGCCCGGCCAGTTCCTGACGTTGCGCGTCGCGCATCCGGACGGCGAGCTGGCGCGCTGCTATTCACTGTCCAGCAGCCCGGGCATCGATGCGAAACCCCGCGTCACCATCAAGCGGGTGGCGGGCGGACGCGCATCGAACTGGCTGTGCGACCGCTTGCAGGCCGGGGCGCAGGTGGACGTGATGGCGCCGGCCGGCGTCTTTGTCCCGGCGCGGCTGGACGGCGATTTCACGCTGCTGGCGGGCGGCAGCGGCATCACGCCCATGCTGTCGATCATCAAGGTGGTGCTGGCGCAGGGCGCGGGCAGGATCTGGCTACTGTATGCCAACCGCGATGCGGAATCGATCATCTTCCGCGGCGAACTGCAAGCATTGGCGCGCCAGCATCCGCAGCGCCTCGTCGTGCAGCACTGGCTGGACCAGGTGCAGGGCGTGCCGGAACAGGAGCAGATGCAGGCACTGCTGGCATCCCACGGCGCCGACCAGTATTTTATTTGCGGCCCGAAACCGTTCATGGATGGCGCGCAGGCCGCGCTGAAGGCGTTGGGTGTCGAGCGGGGCAAGGTGCGGGTCGAACGGTTCGTGTCGCTGGATGCCGGCGTCATCGCGCCGCAGCCGGAAGAAACGTCCGGCGCGGCCACCGCGCTGGCGGTGGCGCTGGATGGCACGAACCATGAGCTGACGGTTTCCGCCGGCGCAACCCTGCTGGACGCCATGCTGGCCGCCGGCCTGAATCCGCCGAACTCGTGCCGCAGCGGTTCCTGCGGCGCGTGCATGTGCAAGGTGGAAGAGGGCCGCGTGACGCTGAAGCTCAACGCGGTGCTCGACGATGACGACCTGGCCGAAGGCTGGACCCTGGCATGCCAGGGCGTGCCCGCCAGCGATTCGCTGCGCATCCGTTTTCCCGACTAGTTTTTCGACTTTCCTATGAAGCCAATGAATCCTATCCTGGCCGGCGAGCCGGCGGCGGCCCAGACCACGCCGCACATGCTGTCCGCCGCCGCCGCGCGCTGGCCGCTGGCGCGCGCGATCTATGAGCCGGGCCATGCGCTGACCTATGCCGACCTCGACGCGCTGCGCTGGCAAGCCACGCGCGCGCTGCTGGCGGCCGGCATCGAACCGGGTGACCGCGTTGCCATCTGGGCGCCCAACGGCCACCAGTGGATTGCCGCCGCACTGGCGATCCATAGCGCGGGCGCCGTGCTGGTGCCCGTCAATACGCGGCTGCGCGGCGTCGAGGCGGGCGGCATCCTGGCTGACAGCGGTGCGCGCATGCTGTTTTGCGCCGGCGATTTCCTCGGCGACTATTACCCGGCGCTGCTGGGCGGCCATCGCCCCGCGACAGTGGAACGCATCATCGTACTGGGCGTCGCCAGGCCCGGGCCCGGTGTGGAAGACTGGCATGCCTTCCTGTCCCGCGCCGGCAGCGTGCGCTGGGAAGCGGCGGCCGCGCGGGCGGCCGCCGTCAAGCCGGACGACTTGTCTGACCTGATGTTTACGTCCGGCACCACGGGCCGGCCCAAGGGCGTGATGGCGGCCCATGGCCAGAACCTGCGCGCCATCGCGTCGTGGGGCGCCGCCGTCGGCCTGCAGCCGGCGGAGCGCTACCTGATTGTCTCGCCATTCTTCCACGCTTTCGGCTACAAGGCGGGCTGGCTGGCCGCGCTGATGCATGGCTGCACCATCGCACCGCACCAGGTGTTCGATGCACAAGCCATCCTGGAACGGGTCGCGGCCGAGCGCATCCACGTGTTGCCCGGGCCGCCGACCCTGTACTTGTCGATGCTGGCGCACCCGCAGTTGCGGGAATACGACTTGTCCAGCTTGCGGGCAGCCGTCACGGGCGCCGCCACGATCGCGCCGTCGCTGATTGAACGCATGCGCTGCGAACTGGGCTTCCGCACGGTACTGACGGGGTATGGCTTAACCGAATCGTGCGGTTTCGCCACCCTGTGCGATGGCCGCGACACGGCGGAGCGGGTGGCGACGACTTGCGGCCGCCCCATGCCCGGCGTCGAATTGCGCTGCGTGGACGGGGACGGCGGCGTCGTTGCGCCGGGTGCCGCAGGCGAAGTGCAGCTGCGTGGCTACAACGTCATGCAGGGCTATTTCAACGATGCCGGCGCCACGGAACGCGCCATCGGCGCCGACGGCTGGCTGCGCACGGGCGACGTGGGCGTCATCGATGAACAGGGGTATCTGCGCATCACCGACCGGCTGGGCGACATGTACATCTGCGGGGGCTTCAATTGCTATCCCGCGGAAATCGAACGTTTGCTGGCCGCGCACCCCGCGATTGCCCAGGTGGCCGTGATCGGCATACCGGACGAGCGCATGGGGGAGGTGGGCAAGGCGTGCATCGTGCTGCGGCCGGGTGTCAGCCTGGTGGAAGGGGAGTTGATCGCGTGGGCGCGCGGGCAGATGGCCAATTACAAGGTGCCGCGTGTAGCGAGCTTCATGGATGCATTGCCGCAAAACGCATCCGGCAAAGTGCTGAAGTACCAACTCAGGAGGCAGTGTGACGCGCCGGGGTAACGATTTACGCCGCGGACCGGGGCGGCACACAGGCCCGGTACACATCAAGGAGATCCAACATGACTAGTCTGCCCAGCGCTGCGGTACAACTGGAATCCGTCATGCGCACCGTATTGAATGTCGTCGTATCACCGGGAGCTTGGCTGCTGGACAACTGGCCATCGTTACTGGCGGCGGCGGGGATAGTGTTGGTGGCCGCGTCGCTGGCGGGTTTATTGCGGTGGCAGATGAGGTGAGATAGAAAGTGGGGAGTGGCCACGACCGCGAGAGCGGTGCGTAGCGCCTCAATCAGAGGCGCCGGTTTTCCGCTGACTTAGCTGCCAGCCAGCGTGCACCGCCAAGCCGTATAACAAGATGAGGGGAATTCCAAGCAATGCAAACCCGTAAGTTGCGACGACTACGGGTATCCATAGGATGAAAGCGCTCACAGTGGCCGCCCAAGCCAGCTGCTTCCTTTGCCCTTCAAAGAATTTAATGTTGCCTGCGAGTGCCCCCAAAAGAGCACCCGACACGAGCAAAAAAACAAATTTCACTAAAAGGGAGAAGTCGCTGCCCGCAAAGCACAGCCACGTGTTCGCAAGAAATGTAACAAAGGAAATCGAAAAACCGAGTATTTTTTGCAAAGTACGTGAGAGATGCATAGTCATGAATGAAATCGGCCCTCCAATTGCCTTGTCCTCGACAGATGGATTCCAAAAGTGCCACGCCGGTCGGCGCTCACCGTATACGATACTGCGATAACGCCGTGCAGTGGGTGCGAGAGTGGTATTTTTGGGGTGCCGTGATCTCGTAATTTCAGGCCTTCGGATTGGCCAATGTTCAATGTTAAGACCTGGGGAAGACGTGCGAGTTCATCCCAGCACCGGGTTTAAGCGTTCCAGGGATGCGCCAATCCTGGATCCGTGTGCAAAATAAACTGCTTCAACAAATTCTTAAACGCCGCAGCATCCGCCTCGCCCAGCTTGCCCAGCATATCCGCCTCCAGCGCCTTGGCCGCCGCGATGATACGCAAGGTCAGCGCCCGTCCCGCGTCGCTCAGATAGCACAGCTGCTGTCCCGCCGGCCCCACGGTGCGCACGTAACCCTTCACTTCCAGCCGCGCAATCAGCTGCGGCGTCACCTGGTGTCCCGTATAGGAAAACCGCTCGTTGAAATTCGCGATGCTGCGCCCGTCGCGCACCACCAGCACGCTGAGGACGAAGTATTCGCAATCGCTGAGCCCATGCTGCTGCAAGTGGCTGCGCAACTGGCTGTAAAACTGGAAGTGGGCGCGGGCCAGCAGGTAGCCCGTGAAGTTTTCACTGAAGCTGGCGTCTTCGTCCTGCAAGTCGTCCGTCAGCGCCTGCGCCGCGGTCTTGGCGGTGGCAACCGCGTAGCGGCCGGCCTGGAATACCAGCGGCGGCGCGTCGCGGCGGTCCATGGCGATGACTTCGCCGACAAAGATGATGTGGTCGCCCCCTTCGTACTGGAACGCGGTGCGGCATTGCAGGCGCGCCACGCAGCCCGTCAGCAGCGGCACGCCGCCGGCGCCGTATTCCAGCGCCAGGCCGGCAAACTTGTCGGCGCCACTGCGGGCGAAGCGGTTCGACAGCGCGTCCTGGTCCAGCGCCAGGATATGGACCGCGAAATGGGGGCTTTGCGTGAAGGCCGCCAGGCTGCGCGAGCTTTTGGCAAGACTCCACAGCACCATGGGTGGGTCCAGCGACACGGAATTGAAGCTGTTGGCGGTCACGCCCACGGGAGCGCCGTCGGCGCCCATGCCGGTAATGACGGTCACGCCGGTGGTAAACGCGCCCAGCGCCTTGCGGAATTCCTGTTGATCGAACGGGGTGTCGGTTGCCATGGCATTGTCTCCTGAGGTGGTTATCCGATGATGCAAGCCAGTGTCGCGCCGGGCGTCCGGGCGGGCATCGTCTGCGCGGACTACCCCGCCACACCCGGATGGCTAGTCTTATCAGACGATGTTGCCCCTTTTGCTTTTGCCCAGAATCGGTTCCAGCTACTAAATAAACCGAGCAAGGGGAGCAAACATGATCGAACTACGTGGACTGGGCTATATCGTGGCGGAATCCACCGATACCGCGGCGTGGCGCCATTACGGCGAGCAGGTGCTGGGCATGATGAGTCTTGACGCTCCTGATGGCGGCCTGGCGCTGAAAATGGACGAGCGGGCAGCCCGCATCCATGTCGTCAAGGGGGAGCGTGACGGTTACCTGGCGTCGGGCTGGGAGCTGGCCGGCGAACAGGCGTTCCAGGCCGCGCAAGACAGCCTGCGCCAGCGCGACATCGCCTTCCAGCTGGCCGACAGCGCCACCTGCGCAGCGCGCCATGTACAGCAAATGCTGTGGGTGGCCGACCCGTCCGGCAACCGCCATGAATTGTACTGGGGCGTGAAAACCGATTTCCGCCGCTTCGCGTCGCCGATCGGCGTATCCGGCTTCGTCACGGGCGAGCTGGGGCTGGGCCACGTGGTGTTGCCGGCGCCGGATTTCGACCGCACTTACGGTTTCCTGAAGGACGTGCTGGGCTTCCAGCTGTCCGATATCTTCCGCATGCGAATTCCGCCCGAATTCACACCCGATCCGGCCGAACCGGAAAAGCGCATCTATTTCCTCCATTGCGCCAACGGCCGCCACCACAGCCTGGGCATCTTCGAGATGTCGGCCCCGTCCGGCTGCATCCACGCCATGGTGGAAGTCGAATCGATGGATGAAGTGGGACGTGCGCTGGACCGCGTGCGCCAGCATGGCGTGAAAATGTCCGCCACGCTGGGGCGCCACTGCAATGACCGCATGACGTCGTTCTACATGAAAACACCGGGCGGCTTCGACATGGAATATGGCCACGGCGGCCTGGTGGTCGACTGGGACCACCACAGTGTCTATGAAGCCACGGCGGTCAGCCTGTGGGGCCACGACTTTTCCATCGGTTTCCAATAAGGAGGGACCATGGACAAGCAAAAATCCGCCGCCGACGTGGTGGCGCAACTGAAGGATGGCATGACCATCGGCATCGGCGGCTGGGGGCCGCGCCGCAAGCCGATGGCGCTGGTGCGCGAATTGCTGCGCTCTCCCGTCAAGGATTTGACCGTGGTGGCGTATGGCGGCGCCGATGTCGGCATGTTGTGCGCGGCGGGCAAGGTCAAAAAACTGGTGTTCGCTTTCGTGTCGCTGGACTTCATTCCGCTGGAACCGTATTTCCGCGCGGCGCGCCAGCAGGGCGCCATCGACGTGATGGAAATCGATGAAGGCATGCTGCTGCTGGGTTTGAAGGCTGCCGCCATGCGCATTCCCTTCATCCCCACGGCGGTCGGCCTGGGCACGGACGTACTGCGCCACAACCCCGGGATTGCCGTCATCGATTCCCCGTATGACGAAAAACAGTGGGTTGCCATGCCGGCCTTGACGCTCGATGCGGCGCTGCTGCACGTGGACCGCGCCGATGCGCGTGGCGTGTGCCAGGTGAAAGGGCCGGACCTGTACATGGATGACTTGTTTGCCCGCGCGGCGCGCCACACCTACGTGTCGTGCGATGAGCTGGTCGACAGCAGCCATTTCGCCCAGGGCGACGAAGCGCGTTACGTGCACTGGGAACGCGCCGTCACCACCGCCGTCGTACATGCGCCGGGCGGCGCCCACCCGACATCGTGCGCGCCCCTGTACGGCTTCGACCAGGCCCATTTCAAACAATACGCGGCCGGCGCGCGCGAGCCGGATGGCTGGCAACAGTATGCGGAGCGCTACATCGCCTGCGGCGAGCAGGAATACCTGCGCCGCGTGGGCGGGCTCGACGCCATCCGCAAGCTGGCCTTGCCCGTGTTCTAAGGAAGACAAGATGACTACGACCTTGATCGATACCATTGCCAGCGCCGCGGCTCGGGCCTGGCAGGGTGATGGCGAAGTACTGGCCACCGGCATCGGCGTGTTGCCGCGCCTGGCCGCATCGCTGGCCATGAAGTCCGTCAATCCGGACTTGATGATGACGGATTCCGAAGCGTGGCTGCTGTCCGAGCCGGCGCCGCTGGGGCCGCGCGGCGACTACCGGCTGCAAAGGGAAACGTGGATGGGGTTTGCCCGCATCTTCGACAACGTGTGGAGCGGCCGCCGCCACGCCATGGTGGCGCCGACGCAGATCGACCGCTTCGGCCAGGCCAATATTTCCATGATCGGCAAGGATTACCACAAGCCGGCCGTGCAAATGCTGGGCGTGCGGGGCTTTCCCGGCAATTCCATCAGCCATGCGAATTCCTTTTTCGTGCCAAACCATGGCCGCAAGGTGTTCGTCGAAGGCGAAGTCGATATGGTGGCGTCCATCGGCTATAACCCGGCGCGCCTGCCGCGTGGCTGGCAACTGGACGATATCGCGCTGCGCTGCATCGTGACGAACCTGTGTGTGATGGATTTCGGCGGCCCGCAGCGCCAGATGCGTATCGTGTCGCTGCATCCCGGCGTCACCGCGCAGCAGGTGCAGGATGCGACGGGCTTCCCGCTGCACGTGCCGGACGACATCCCGGAAACCGCCGCGCCGACGGCCGCCGAGCTGGCGCTGATCGCGCAGCTTGATCCCCACAACCTGCGTGCAACGGTGCTGGCATGAGTACGATAAACCACGCTTTTACCGATACGGAGTTTGTCGAGCGCGAAGACACGTCCGTGTATGAAACGGGCGAACCCGTGCTGTACGCGGTGTCGGACGGTGTCGCCACCGTGACGTTGAACCGCCCGCAATTCCACAATGCGCAGAATTCGCAAATGACGTATGCGCTGGACGCGGCGTTCCAGCGCGCCGTCGCCGACGATGCCGTCAAGGTCATCGTGCTGCGCGGCGCGGGCAGGCATTTTTCCGCCGGCCACGACATCGGCACGCCGGGCCGCGACATCAACAAGTCGTTCGACCGCGTGTCCGGCTGGTATGACCACGTCAACAAGCCTGGCGGCGAATTCCTGTACGCCCGCGAACAGGAAGTCTACCTGGGCATGTGCCGCCGCTGGCGCGATTTGCCGAAGCCCACCATCGCGATGGTGCAGGGCGCCTGCGTGGCGGGTGGCCTGATGCTGGCATGGGTGTGTGACCTGATCATCGCTTCGGACGACGCGTTCTTCAGCGACCCGGTGGTGCGCATGGGTATACCCGGCGTCGAATATTTCGCCCACCCGTTTGAAATGCATCCCCGCATCGCCAAGGAATTCCTGTTCCTCGGCGAACGCATGGGGGCCACGCGCGCCCGCGAACTGGGAATGGTGAACCGCGTGGTGGCGTCGTCAGGGCTGGAACAGGCGACCTATGACGTCGCGCGCCGGATAGCCGCGATGCCCCGCATGGGCCTGGCGCTGGCCAAGCAAGCCGTCAACCATGCGGAAGAATTGCAGGGCAAGCGGGCAGCGATGGAAGCGGCATTCGGCTGGCATCACTTCGCCCACGTGCACAACGAACTGGTATCCGGCGACAAGCTGGGCGGCTATGACGCGCGCAGCATGGCGGATTCACAGCGGGGAGGCCGCAAATGAACGCGATAACGCAAAACGGGCCGCTGGACACGGTGCTGTGCCGGATGCTGGGCTGCCGCTATCCCATCGTGCAAACGGCGATGGGCTGGGTGGCCGATGCGAAGCTGGTGGCGGCCACCGGCAATGCCGGCGGCTTCGGCTTCCTGGCCGGCGCCACCATCGAGCCGGACCAGCTGGAAGCGGAAATCCTGCGCGTGAAAGCACTGACCGATGCGCCGTTCGGCCTGAACTTCCATATGTTCCAGCCGAACGCGCAGGAAGCCATCGCGCTCGCCATCAAGCACAAGCTGCGCGCCGTCAGCTACGGCCGCGGTCCGGACCAGCGCGCCATTGCGCGGCTCAAGGATGCGGGTGTGCTGTGCATGCCCACCGTGGGCGCCGTCAAGCATGCGCAAAAAGCCATCGAACTGGGCGCCGACATCGTGACGGTGCAGGGCGGCGAGGGTGGCGGCCACACGGGTTCCGTCCCCACCACGTTATTGCTGCCGCAAGTGCTGGACGCGGTCCAGGCCCCCGTGGTGGCGGCCGGCGGCTTTTATGACGGGCGTGGCCTGGCGGCAGCCCTGGCCTATGGCGCGGCCGGCATCGCGATGGGGACGCGCTTCCTGATGACGACGGATTCTCCCGTGCCCGCCGCGACGCTGGCGCACTACGTGGCGGTGCGCGACCCGGCCGCGATCCGCGTATCGCTGGCCATCGATGGCTTGCCGCAGCGGATGATCGATAACCCTTACCTGGCCCACCTGGAACAGGCGGGTGGATTGCGCCGCGTGCTGCTGGCGCTGGGCACGGCGCAGCGCTGGCGCAAGCATACCGGCATGGGCTGGGGCGCCATGCTGCGCACGGCGGCGCAGGCGCTGCGGGGCGACGGCATGACGGCCGCGCAAACCCTGATGGCCGCCAACGCGCCCGTGCTGATCCAGCGCGCCATGGTCGATGGCATGCCCGATGAGGGCGTGCTGCCCAGCGGCCAGGCGGCAGCGGCCATCGGCAGCCTGGAGTCGTGCGCCACGCTGATTGCCCGCATCGCGGCGGACGCTGAATTGCGCCTGTCGAGCTGCTTCACTTCCCATTTACATCCCAACCGGAGGCACACCGCATGACTACTCCATTCCACACCACGATCGCCGAAGGCATTGCCGAACTGGTGATCGACAGGCCGCCGGTCAATGCGCTCGATTGCGCGGGCTGGCAATTGCTGGCCGATACGCTCGATGCGCTGGGCCACAACGACGACGTGCGCGTGATCGTGCTGCGCGGCGCGGGCCGGGGCTTTTGCGCCGGCGTCGACATCAAGGAACTGGCCGCGCACCCGGAGCGCATCGTCGACGTCAACGCCGGCAATTACGCATCGTTCCGCGCCGTGCACCGCAATCCCAAGCCCGTCATCGTGGCCGTGCATGGCTTCGTGCTGGGCGGCGGCATCGGCCTGTCCGGCGCGGCCGATATCGTCGTGGCGTCCGACTGCGCACGCTTCGGCGTGCCGGAAATCGACCGTGGCGCGATGGGCGGCGGCGCGCATTTGCAGCGCCTGTTCCCCGTGCAAAAGGTGCGCCACATGTACTTCACTGGCGACATGATCACGGCCCACGAAGCGTACCGCCTCGGTTCCATCGAGCGCGTGGTGCCGCTGGCGGACTTGCGCGAAACCGCGCTGGAGATCGCGCGCAGTATCGCCGCGAAAAGCCCCGCCATGCTGCGCCTGGCCAAGGAATCGCTGAACGGCGTGGAAGACGGCAACCTGGAGGACAAATACCGCTGGGAGCAGGGTTTCACGTTGCAGGCGTACATGACCACGGATTCCGGCGAGGCGCGCGCCGCCTTCGTGGAAAAACGCGACGCGCAATTCGCCAACGGAGGCTGACCATGGACTTGCGCTATACCGATGCCGAGCGCGCATTCCGCGCCGAGATCCGCGCCTGGCTGGCCGGGCATGTGCCGGCCAAACCGCTGAAAAGCTTCGACACGGAAGAGGGCTTCGCCGAACACCGCGCGTGGGAGCGCACGCTGTATTCCGGCCGCTGGAGCATGGTCACGTGGCCGCGCGAGCTGGGCGGGCGTGGCTGCACCTTGATCGAATGGCTGATCTTCGAAGAAGAGTATTGGCGCGCCGGGGCGCCGCTGCGCGTCAACCAGAATGGCGTGTTCCTGCTGGGACCCACGCTGATGGACGTCGGCACGCCGGAGCAGCAGGCCCGTTTCCTGCCCCGCATCGCGTCCGGCGACGATATCTGGGCTCAGGCATGGTCGGAACCGAACGCAGGTTCCGACATGGCGGCGATCCGCTGCAGTGCGCGGCTCGACGGCGACCATTACGTCGTCAATGGGCAGAAAATCTGGTCGACCCGCGCGGTCTGGGCCGATTGCGCATTCGGGCTGTTCCGCTCGGACCCGGAATCGAGCCGCCACCATGGCCTGTCGTTCCTGCTGACGCCCCTCGATGCGCCCGGCATCACGGTGCGCCCGATCCGCCAGTTGAATGGCCAGACGGGCTTCGCGGAAATTTTCTTCGACGATGTGCGCATTCCCGTCGCAAACCGTCTGGGCCAGGAAGGCGCGGGCTGGCAGGTGGCAATGGCGACCGCCGGATTCGAGCGGGGCCTGATGCTGCGCTCGCCGGCACGCTTCCAGGAGACGGCGCGCGCATTGGCCGCGCTGTACCGCGAGCGGCAACAGCACGGTGGCGCCGATGCGGCGCTGGCGGAAGACGTGGCGCGCGGCTGGATGGATGCGGAAGCGTATGCGCTGTCGACCTATGCCACCGCCAGCCGTCTGCAAAAGGGCGGCCATATCGGCCCGGAATCGTCCACCAACAAGGTGTTCTGGTCGGAACTCGATATCCGCCTGCACGACACCGCGCAGCGGCTGGCCGGTCCGCTGGCCGAACTCACGGCGGACGCACCGCTGGCGCTGGACCATGGCCGCTGGCTGGAAGGCTACATGTTTGCGCAATCGGGCCCGATCTACGCGGGCACCAATGAAATCCAGCGCAACATCGTGGCCGAACGCATGCTGGGCATGCCGCGCTCCTGAGGCGCATTGACAGGAGAAGATCATGGATTTTACGTTTGCAGAAGACCAGGTGCTGTTGGCCGACACGGTGCGCCGCTTCCTGGTCAATGAAGTCTCGCCGGAACTGATCCGCGAACTGTGGAACCGCCCCGGCGGCCGCTCGCAGGATTTGTGGATGCAACTGGCGCAGCAGGGACTGACGGGACTGTCGGTGCCGGCCGAGCATGGCGGCATGGGCATGTCCGATGTCGACTGGGTGTTGCTGGCCCGCGAATGCGGCTACCACGGTTTGCCCGCGCCGCTGCTGGAATCGTCGTGGGTGGCGGCCGGCCTGCTGGCGCAATTGCCTCAGGGCGATGTGCGCGACCACGCACTGGCGGGCATTGCCGATGGCAGCCTGCGCGTGGCGATGGGCCACGCCCACAGTCCGCTGGTGGCCGACGCCGACCAGGCCAACCTGGTGCTGCTGGAGCGCGATGGCCGCCTGTTTGCCGTGCCGTCCAGCCGGATCGCCATGACGGCGCAACCGAGCATCGACCCGTCGCGCCGCCTGTTCACCGTGCAGTGGGACAGCGAACCGCAATATTGCATCGTCGAGCAGGCGCATGGGCTGATGGAACAGGCATTCCAGCGCGGCGCGCTGGCCGCCGCCGCGCAATTGCTGGGCCTTGCGCAGCGCATGCTGGACCTGGCCATCGATTACGCGGACCAGCGCAAGCAGTTCGGCAAGCCGATCGGCGTCAACCAGGCCATCAAGCACCACCTGGCCGACGTGGCGGTCAAGCTGGAATTCGCCCGTCCCGTGGTGTTCCGCGCCGCCCATGCACTTGCGCACAGCACGCCGGACAGCGCGGCGCAATGCGCGGTGCATGTGTCCCACGCCAAGGTGGCGGCCAGCGAAGCGGCGCTGCTGGCGGCGCGCAACGCCATGCAGGTGCATGGAGCCATGGGCTATACGTGGGAAATGGACTTACAGATATTCATGAAAATGGCGTGGGCGCTGGACGCGGCGTGGGGCGAGCGCACCCTGCACCTGGCGCGCGTCCGCGCCCACGTGCTGGCGCGGGATGCCGCGCTGGGACCGGGCAGCACCTTCGGGGAGGAACAACCATGAAACGAACGGAAGCCTATATCGTCGACGCGCTGCGCACGCCCGTCGGCAAGCGGCGCGGCAGCCTCGCGCACATGCACGCGGCGGACCTGGGCGGGTTTGTCTTGCGCGCGCTGGTCGAGCGCAATGCGATTCCCGCCGATGAATATGACGACGTGGTGTTCGGCTGCGTCGACACCATCGGCCCGCTGGCCGGCAATATCGCCCGTTCCAGCTGGCTGGCGGCCGGCTTGCCGTTGAACGTGCCCGGTGTGACGGTGGACCGCCAGTGCGGTTCGTCGCAGCAGGCGCTGCACTTCGCCGCGCAAGCGGTAATGAGCGGGACGCAGCACGTGGTGGTGGCGGGCGGCGTGCAAACCATGACCAGCATCCCGATTTCGTCGGCCATGCTGGCGGGCCAACCGCTGGGGTTTGCCGATCCGTTTTCCGGCAGCACGGGGTGGCAAGCCCGCTTTGGCGGCCAGCCGGTGTCGCAATTCCACGCGGCGCAAATGATCGCGGAAAGGTGGCAGTGTTCGCGTGCGGAGATGGAAGCGTATGCGCTGGAAAGCCACCGGCGCGCCTTGCAGGCCGCCGCCGAAGGGCGCTTCAAGCGTGAAATCGTGCCGTGCGCGGGTCTTGCGCACGATGAAACGCCGCGCAACACGTCGCTGGAAAAAATGGCTGAACTGGAGCCGCTTGGCGAAGGGAGCTGGTTGACGGCCGGCATGGCCAGCCAGACGTGCGACGCGGCGGCCGCGCTGCTGGTGGTGTCGGAGGAAGCGCTGAAGCGCTACAACCTGACGCCGCGCGCCCGCATCCACCATTTGTCCGTCATGGGCGACGACCCGGTCTGGATGCTGACCGCGCCGATCGCCGCCAGCAAGAAGGCGCTGCAGCGTTGCGGCATGCGCTGGGGCGATATCGATCTGGTGGAAGTCAACGAAGCCTTTGCCAGCGTGGCGCAGGCATGGCTGAAAGAGACCGGCTATCCGCACGAACGCACCAACGTCAATGGCGGCGCCATCGCGCTGGGCCATCCGCTGGGTGCGACCGGCGCGCGCCTGATGACGACCCTGCTGCATGAACTGGAACGCGGCAATGGCCGCTTCGGCCTGCAAACCATGTGCGAAGGCGGCGGGCTGGCCAATGTGACGATTATCGAGAGAATTTGAGGACGGCATCATGAAAATCTGTATCGGCAGGACCGTGATCGTGACGGGGGCGGGCGGTGGCCTGGGGCGCGCGTATGCATTGGCGCTGGCGCAATCGGGCGCCAACGTGGTGGTCAACGATATCCGCGTGGAAGCCGCGCAAGCTGTCGTCGACGGGATTGTCGCCGGCGGCGGCAACGCGCTAGCCAATGGCGGTGACATCACCGCCATGGCGGGCGCGGAAAGCATCGTGGCGGCAGCCGTTGCCGCCTATGGCGAAGTGCACGCGCTGGTCAATAACGCGGGCATTTGCCGCGACCGCATGTTTGCCAGCATGGGCGAGGCGGACTGGGACGACGTGATGCGCGTGCATTTGAAGGGCCACTTTTGCCTGGCCAACGTGCTGGCGCGGCGCTGGCGCGATGCGGCCAAGGCGGGAACGCCGGTGGCGGGCCGCATCGTCAACACCGGTTCCGGCGCGGGCCTCGCGGGCTCGGTCGGGCAGTCGAATTACGCGGCCGCCAAGGCCGGCATTGCCGCGCTGACGCTGGTGCAGGCTGCGGAACTGGCGCGCTATGGCGTGACCGCCAACTGCCTGGCGCCGGCAGCCCGCACGGGCATGACGGAAGACGTGTTTGCCTCCATGATGAAACCGCCGGAAGACGGCGGCTTCGATTACTACGATCCGGCCAACGTGGCGCCGCTGGTGGTATGGCTGGCCAGCGCCGAGTCGGCAAGCGTGACGGGCCGCACGTTTGAAATCGCGGGTGGCAAGCTGTCGCTGGCCGAAGGCTGGCAGGTGGGCCCGGCGCGCGACAAGGGCGCGCGCTGGCTGCCGCATGAAGTGGGCGACGCCGTGGCGCAACTGGTGGCGCTGGCCCGCGCCCCGCAGCCGGTCTATGGTGCGTGAGGTAATCATGGACTTCACGCTCAACGAAGAGCAGCAAATGATACGGGACGCGGCCGCCGCTTTCCTGGGCGAACGGTGCTGTTCCACCAGCCTGCGCGCGGTGCTGGATCCGGCGCATGCCGCCGGCGCCGCCGCGCACGATGGCCCGTTGTGGAACGAGATGGCGACGACCCTGGGCTGGTGCGCGCTGACGGTGCCGGAACACAGCGGCGGCATGGGCCTGGGCCAGGTGGAACGTACCTTGTTGATGGAACAGATGGGCCGCCGCCTGCCGGCCGTGCCGTACTTTGCCAGCGCTTGCCTGGCGGCCGATGCGCTGCAATACGGCGCGCCGCAGGCCGGCAAGGCGTGGCTGGAACGGATGGCGGCGGGATTGGCGACGGCGGCGCTGGCCTTGCCGCAACTGGCGCACTGGGATGCGGCGCAATGCGCGGTGACCGCGCGGCGCACGCCGCACGGCCATCAGCTGGACGGCGAAGCCGCGCAAGTGATGGGCGGCGCGCAGGCGGACGTGCTGCTGGTGCCGGCCCGCACGGACGATGGCGAAATCGCGCTGTTTGCCGTGCGCGCGGACACGCCGGGTGTCGCGCTGACGTCATTGCGCACCATGGACCTGACCCGCGCGATCTCAAGTTTGCAATTAACGAACGTGCAGATAGGGGCGGAAGCATGGCAGGCAACGGGAGAAGCATTGCAGGCCGGCCTGGCCCGCTCGACGACGCTGGCGTCATTGGCGCTGGCGGCGGAGCAGGTCGGGAGTGCGCGCCAGTGCCTGGAGCTGACATTGGCCTACGTCGGCGAGCGCGTGCAGTTTGGCCGCGCCATCGCGTCGTTCCAGGCGGTCAAACACCGCTGCGCGCTCATGATGGTGGCGCTGGAGTCGGCCGCGTCGATGGTGCATGGGGCGGCGCTGCTGGCCGACTGCGGCGGGGAGGGACTCGAAGCGGAGGTGGCCAGCGCCAAGTACGCCGCCAACCAGGCGCTGTTCTTCTGCGCGCAGGAAGCCATCCAGCTGCATGGCGGCGTGGGGTTCACGTGGGAATATGACCCGCACCTGTACTTCAAGCGCGCACAGGCCGCGCGCCACTGGTTCGGCAGCGACAGCGCCTGCCTGCGGCACGTGGCGCAGGTGCTGGCCGACGGCGCGACGGCTGCGCGGGCACCCGTCGCGGCGCGCGGCGAATTCGAACAATGGCTGGAAGCCCGGCTGTCCGGCGAATTCGCGGCGCTGCGCCACCGGGGCGGCCCGGGTGATGAGGATGCGTATCCGGAAGAGCGCAAGCAATGGGAGCGCGCACTGGCCGATGCCGGCTGGACGTGCGCCGGCTGGCCGCGGGAACACGGCGGCCGGGGCCTGTCGCTGGCGCAGCAGGTGGCGCACCACGAACAGTATGCGCGGGCAGGCGGGCCGGGCCGGGTCGGCCATATAGGCGAAGGCTTGATCGGTCCGACCCTGATTGCACTGGGCACGCCGGACCAGCAACAGCGGCATTTGCCCGGCATTTGCGCGGGCACCACACTGTGGTGCCAGGGGTATTCGGAACCGAACGCAGGGTCCGACCTGGCCAACGTGCAAACCCGCGCCGTGCGCGACGACGCGACGGGCGACTGGATCGTCACAGGCCAGAAGGTGTGGACGTCGCTGGCGCACGAATCGCAATGGATCTTCGTCGTGGCGCGCTGCGAACCCGGTTCTCAGGGCGGCAAGGGCTTGATTTTCCTGCTGATGCCGCTGGACCAGCCGGGCATCGACATCCGCCCGATCCGCCAGATCAGCGGCAGCGCGGAATTCAACGAAGTGTTCTTTGATGGCGCCCGCGCCAGGGCATGCGATGTCGTCGGCAAGCCGGGCGAAGGGTGGCAGGTGGCGATGGCGCTGCTGGGTTTTGAGCGGGGCTTGTCGACGCTGGGCCAGCAAATGCACTTCCTGCATGAGCTGGAACTGGTGATCGCGGCGGCTCGCGACAACGGGGCATGGGGCGACCAGGCCATGCGCGAGCGCATCGCCCGTGCATGGATCGGCTTGCGCACGATGCGCTGCAATGCGCTGCGCATGTTGTCCGGCGCGGACAGCGGCAAGCTGGCGCCGGAATCGCTGATCTACAAATACCACTGGTCCAACTGGCACCGCGACCTGGGCGAACTGGCGATGGACGTGCTGGGGGCGGACGGCAATGTGATGGGCGATGACCACGGTACCGATGATGGCCGCCGCCAGCGCCTGCAAAGCCTGTTCCTGTTCAGCCGCGCGGACACGATTTACGCTGGTTCCAATGAAATCCAACTCAACATCATTGCCGAGCGTGGTCTCGGCATGCCGAAAGAACCAAGGGGCACCCTATGAAACAAGCTATCCCGGAATATGTCAAAGGCCACGGCCTGCTGGCCGGTAAATCCGTGCTGATCACGGCGGCGGCGGGCGGCGGCATCGGCTTTGCCGCCGCCCGCCGCGCCGTGGAGGAAGGTTGCCGCGCGCTGATGATTTCCGATATCCATCCGCAGCGGCTGGAAGCTGCCGTCGCGCAGTTGCGCGAAGAAATGGATTGCCAGGACATCCACGGCCAGCTGTGTGACGTGACGCAGGAAGAGCAGGTGCAGGCATTGATCGCAAAAGCGGAAGAGCGCTTGCAGGGTGTCGACGTATTGATCAACAACGCGGGCCTGGGCGGCAGCCGCCGCGTGGTCGACATGCCGGACGCGGAATGGCACCGCGTGCTCGACATCACGCTGACGGGCACATTCAGGATGACGCGCGCCATGCTGCCTGCCATGCAGCAGCGGGGCCGGGGCGTGATCGTCAACAACGCGTCGGTGCTGGGCTGGCGCGCGCAAAAGGAGCAGGCGCACTATGCGGCGGCCAAGGCGGGCGTGATGGCGCTGACGCGCTGCAGCGCGCTGGAAGCGGCGGAATTCGGCGTGCGCATCAACGCGGTGGCGCCCAGCATTGCGCTGCACGACTTCCTGCGCAAGTCGGCGCCACAGGAATTGCTGGACCACCTGGCGTCGCGCGAAGCCTTCGGGCGCGCGGCCGAAGTGTGGGAAGTGGCCAACGTGATGATGTTCCTGGCCAGCGACTACGCGTCCTACATGGTGGGCGAAGTGGTGCCTGTCAGCAGCCAGCACGCGTAGGAGGACGCCATGGGCACGACTTTGCGCGGCAGCGCGGATTTCCTGTCCGGCGTGGGCCGGGTATTGGGCGCCAGCCCGTGGCTGCTGGTGGACCAGCGCCGCATCGACTTGTTTGCCGAAGCAACGGGCGATCACCAGTGGATCCACGTCGACCCGGTACGGGCGGCGGATGGACCGTTTGGCGCCTGCGTGGCGCACGGCTACCTGACCTTGTCGCTGGTGAACCTGTTTCTGCCGCAGGTGCTGACGGTGGAAGGCATGACGATGGGTGTCAACTATGGCTGCGAGCGGGTGCGTTTCCCCGCGCCGCTGCGCGTTGGCAGCCGCGTGCGGGGCATGTGCCAGCTGGTGCACGCGGAAGCGCTTGCCGGCAATGGCGTGCAGGCCACCATCCGCGTCACCGTGGAAATCGACGGCCAGCCCAAGCCCGCGTGCGTGGCCGACGCCATCAGCCGCTACTACTTTTAAAAAAAACAAGGAGTACACCATGCAGGAAGCAGTGATAGTTTCGACCGCCCGCACGCCGATCGGTAAAGCATTCCGGGGCGCGTTCAACGATACGGAAGCCCCCGCGCTGGGTGGCCACGTGATCCGCGCGGCGCTGGCGAAAGTGCCGAACATCGAAGGCCATGAAGTGGAAGACGTGCAAATGGGCGCGGCCGCTCAGCAGGGTACGCAGGGCTACAACATCGGCCGCCTGTCCGCCATTGCGGCCGGCTTGCCGGCCAGCGTGCCGGGCATGGCGCTGGACCGCATGTGTTCATCGGGACTGATGGCGATTGCCGGCGCCGCGAAGTCCATCATGTGCGGCGAACTGGAAATCGCCGTCGCGGGCGGCGTGGAATCGATCTCGCTGACGCAAAACAAGCATAAAAACACGTACCGCAACCAGGCGCAGGCCGTGCTGGCCCACGACCCCGCCGCCTACATCCCGATGATCGAGACGGCGGAAATCGTCGCCCGCCGCTATGGCATCAGCCGCGCCGCGCAGGATGACTACGCGCTGCACAGCCAGCAGCGGGTGGCGGCGGCCCAGCGGGCGGGTTTGTTCGATGCGGAAATCGTGCCGATGGCCAGCGTGCACCAGTTGTTTGATCGCGACGGCAATCCGAACGGCAGCGAAGTCATGACCTTGGTGCGCGACGAATGCGCGCGCGGCGCGACCGATGCGGCGTCGCTGGCGGCATTGAAACCCGTGTGGCAGGGCGGCCAGTGGGTACAGCAAGGCGAATTCATCACGGCCGGCAATGCGTCGCAACTGGCCGATGGCGCGTCCGCCTGCGTATTGACCAGCGCCGCGCTGGCCCGCGCCCGTGGCCTGGCGCCGCTGGGCGCCTACCGGGGCATGGCGGTGGCGGGATGCGCGTCCGATGAAATGGGTATCGGCCCCGTGTATGCGATCCCCAGGCTGTTGAAACGCCACGGCATGACGGTGGCCGATATTGGTTTGTGGGAATTGAACGAGGCGTTTGCCAGCCAGGTGTTGTATTGCCGCGACCAGCTGGGCATTCCCGATGCGCGCCTGAACGTCAATGGCGGCGCCATCGCCATGGGCCATCCATTCGGCATGTCGGGTTCGCGCCTGGTGGGCCATGCGTTGCTGGAAGGGCAACGCCGGGGCGTACGCCACGTGGTGGTCACGATGTGCATCGGCGGCGGCATGGGCGCCGCAGCGCTGTTCGAAGTGTTGTAACTGAACCGGTAGGGCGGTTTCCGCGCAGCGGAAGCCGCCGTGCGTGGAGATGCAACATAGTCCAAGTTGACGATGTTGGAGCCCCGGATTCGCAGTGTACTAGGCCTATGAAAAACGCAGCCGCAGAGCTGTCAAGGAGACAACAATGAAACATACTCTGCGCGGCGCCAGCCTGGCGCTGTCGATCGCGGTGGCGGCGGGGGCGGTCTATGCCTTCGCCTTGCGCCCCCATCCCGTGTTTGCCGCCACCGCCGTGCGGGCCGACCGTTTACACGTCAATGCGCTGGCGCGGGCAGGCCAGCGCATCGTGGCGGTGGGCGAGGCGGGCCATATCCTGTATTCCGACGATGGCGGCGTCGGCTGGCGTGACGCCGACGTGGCCCGCCAGCCCGGTTCCACCTTGACGCAAGTGAGCTTCAGCGACGACCGCCATGGCCTGGCGGTCGGGCATGACGGCGTCGTGCTGGGGACCGAAGACGGCGGCCGGCACTGGCAACAGTTGCGCTTCGATACCGAACACACGGACCCGCTGCTCGACGTGGCGCTGCGCGGCGACGGCGGCGCGCTGGCGGTCGGCAGTTTCGGCCGCTTCCTGGTGTCGAAAGATGGCGGCAGCCGGTGGCTGCCGGCAGTAACCCCACCCGCCATCGCCGACGCCCACGCGAATGCGCTGGTATGGGGCAAGGGCAAGGGCAAGGGCAACGCCATGCTGCTGGTGGGCGAAGCGGGCTTGCTGCACCGGTCGAACGACGGCGGCGCCACGTGGCAAACGCTGGCGCTGCCGTATAAAGGTTCGCTGTTCGGCGGACTGGCGCTGGCCGACGGCGCCTGGCTGGTGTTCGGCATGCGCGGCCACGTTTTCCGCAGCACCGACTTCGGCGTCACGTGGGACGCGGTCGATACCGGCCTGCCCACGTCGTATTTCGGTGGCGCCCAGTTGAAGGATGGCCGCGTGGTGCTGGTGGGGCAGGGCGGTGCGGTCGTGCTGTCCGGCGACGGCGGCAGGACGTTCCGCATCCACCGGGTCGGCGGTCGCGCCAGCCTGGCCGCCGTGGCCGAAGCCGACGCCGGCCACGTGCTGCTGGCCGGTGAAGCCGGCATTTCCCGCGAAGCGCTGTAATGCGCCACCTTGAATCAACAGAATTTTGCGAGTGACCTTATGAGCCAGCCCTCGTCCCCCCGCCTGAGCGCATTGATCCATGCTTGCGCCGCCACGTTGCTGCGCCACCGGCGCACGTTGTTATGGCTGTTCCTGCTGGCCACCGTTGCCCTGGGATTTTCCGCCACCCGCGTGCGGCTCGATCCCGGCTTTGCCAAGACCGTGCCGCTGCGGCACCCGTACATGCAGACGTATACGGAATTTGCCCGCCAGTTCGCGGGCGCGAACCGCATCCAGGTCAGCCTGCGCTGGCGCGGCGACGGCGATATCTATAACGCGCCCTTCCTTGCCGCGCTGCGCGAAGCGACCGATGACGTGTTCTTTGTTCCCGGCGTGGTGCGCAGCCGCGTGGCGTCGCTGTTTACACCGAACGTGCGTTACACGGAAGTGACGGAAGCGGGTTTTTACGGCGACGTCGTCGTGCCGGCGCGCTTTTCCGGCCAGCCTGACGAACTGGCGCTGGTGCGGACCAACGTGGCACGTTCGGGCCAGATCGGCCAACTGGTATCGAATGACTTGAAATCGGCCATGGTGCAGGCCGAGCTGCTGGAAACCGATCCCGCCACCGGCAGGAAGCTCGATTACGTGGACGTGGCGCGCCGGCTGGAACAATTGCGCGCCAAGTATGCGGCGCGCAATATCGACGTGCACATCACGGGCTTTTCCAAGGTGATCGGCGACGTGATGGACGGCATCGATGGCGTGCTCGGCTTCTTTGGCGTGGCGTTTGCCGTCACGGCCCTGCTGCTGTTGCTGTACACGCGATCGTTGCGCATGAGTGTCCTGGCGCTGGCCGTGGCGCTGATGCCGGTTGTCTGGCTGCTGGGGATATTGCCGCTGATCGGCTATGGCATCGACCCGATGTCGATCCTGGTGCCATTCCTGATTTTTTCCATCGGCGTGTCGCATGCCGTGCAAATGACCAATGCGTGGCGCCAGGCCGTGCACGCGGGGACGGATGGGCGCGGGGCGGCGGCCGATGCGTTCCGGGCGCTGTTCGTACCGGGCACCCTGGCGCTGCTGACCAATGCGTTGGGCTTCCTGGTGATCATGACGATCGATATCGCCATCGTGCGGGAACTGGGCGTGACGGCGTGCATCGGCGTGCTGCTGATGATTTTGACGAATAAAGTGTTCCTGCCCGTGCTCCTGTCGTACTGCGGCGAACGCGCGGCGGGACCGGCGCCTGCCAAAGGCGCGGCGCGCAGCGCGTTCTGGTGGACCATGTCGTCCGCCGCGTCGCCCCGCGTCGCGCCGTGGGTGATGCTGGTGAGCGCCATGCTGCTGGTGGCGGGTGCATATGGCGCGCGCCTGCTGCACATCGGCGATATCGGTTCCGGCGCGCCGGAGTTGCGCGCGGATTCCCGCTATAACCGCGACCACGCGGCCATCGGCAGCCAGTACAACGTGGGTTCCGACGTGCTGTCCATCATTGCGGTGGCAGGCGGCGATGCGGAAAGCGGGGACGCCTGCCTGCGCTATCCGGTCATGAGCGCCATCGAGCGTTTCGAAATTCACATGCGCGGGGTGGCCGGCGTGCGTTCCGTGGTCAGCGTGCCATCGCTGGCGAAAGTCACCATCGGCGCCTACAACGAAGGCAGCCCGCGCTGGCAAGCATTGCCGCGTACCGGCGCCGGCCTGCAGCAGGGCGCCCGCAGCTTCAACCCCGATGACGGCATGAATACGGAAAACTGCAAGGCGATCCAGGTGCTGATTTACACGGATAACCATGAGGGGGCGACCATTGCCCACGTGGTGTCGGAAGTGAAGGCGTTCATCGCATCCGGCAACGCGCAACCCGTGCAATTGCGCCTGGCCAGTGGCGACGTGGGCGTCATGGCCGCCACCAATGAAGCCGTGGAACAGGCGGAAGTGGGCATGTTGCTGGCGATCTTCGGCGCGATCACGGTCCTGTGCCTGCTGACGTTCCGTTCGTGGCAAGCCGTGTTGTGCATCATCGTGCCGCTGGCGCTGGTCTCCGTGTTGTGCAATGCGTTGATGCCGCTGCTGGGAATCGGCCTGAAAGTGTCGACCTTGCCGGTGGTGGCGCTGGGCGTCGGTGTCGGCGTCGATTACGGCATTTACCTGTACGAGCGCATTGCGCACCAGATGCGGGCTGAAGGGCAGGACTTCCGCATGGCGTTTTATGAAGCCATGCGGCAGCGCGGGACTGCCGCGCTGTTCACGGCGGTGACCATGTCGCTGGGTGTGGCGACGTGGACCTTCTCCGCGCTGAAGTTCCAGGCCGACATGGGCGTGCTGCTGGCATTCATGTTCCTCGTGAATGTGCTGGGCTCGATCTTCCTGTTGCCGGCGCTGGCGGCGGGCTTGCTGTCGGGGCGTGGCGCTGCGGCGCCTGCGCCGCCCGTGCCGCCGGGCGCCCGGATCGATGCCGAGTCAGGTGCCGGCGCCGATCCTGAGCCGGATGTGATCGTCGTCGGTTCGGGCGGCGGCGCCATGCTGGCCGCCATCCGCGCGGCGGATAACGGCCTGTCCGTGCTGGTGGTGGAAAAGTGTTCGCAGTTCGGCGGCACCACGGCGATTTCCGGTGGCGGGATCTGGATCCCCAATAACCACCTGGGCGAACAGGCGGGCGCCAAAGACAGTTTCGATGAAGCGCTGGCCTATGTGCATGCCTGCGTGGCGCCGCACTTCGACGAATCGCGGGTCCGCGCTTACTTGCAGGCGGGCCCCCGCCTGGTGCGCTACCTGCACGAACGCACGCGGGTGCGTTTCACGGCGCTGCCGCATTACGCCGATTATTTCCAGCACAAGCCGTGCGCCAAGCCGGGTTTCCGCTCGCTGGACCCGGCGCCATTCGATGCGGCGCAGTTGGGCGATGATTTCGCGCTGCAACGCCCGCCGCTGGGGGCGACCCTGATCGGCGGCCGCCTGTCGATGACGCAGACGGAAGCGCGGCTGATCCTCGGCAAGCATGCAGGCTGGATCTTGAAACTGCTGAAAATCGTCTTGCGGTATGTATTCGATGTGCCGTGGCGCATGCGGCACGGCGCGGACCGCCGCCTGACACTGGGTGCGGCGCTGGTGGCCGGCTTGCGCGCGTCGCTGCGCGACCGTGGCGTGCCGCTGTGGCTGGATACGCCGCTGACCAGCCTGATTTACGAGGATGGCAAGGTGACGGGCGTGGTGGTGCAGCGCGGCGGCAAGCCGCTGCCATTGCGGGCGCGCCGGGGCGTGATCCTGGCCGCCGGCGGTTTCGAATGGAACCAGCGCATGCGCGAGCAATACCTGCCGCAACCGACCCGCGCCGAGTGGAGCGTGACGCCGCCTCATGCCAATACGGGCGACGCGATCCGCGCCGGCCAGGCGGTCGGCGCCAAGCTGGATTTGATGGGATACATGTGGGGCGTGCCGGCCGTGCAAGTGCCGGGCATGCCGCATACGCACCCGATCTTCGTGGAGCGTTCATTGCCGGGCTGCGTGATTGTCGATGCGGCCGGCCAGCGCTTCGCCAATGAGAACCTCGCGTATTCGGAACTGGTGCAAACCATGTATGCGCGGGCAGCGCAGGGCCACGCATCCGCAGTTCCCGCGTGGATCGTTTTCGACGGCCGTTTCCGCAAGCAGTATCCGTGCGGGCCGATCCTGCCGGGTTCCGTGATGCCGGATAACCGCTTGCCGCCTGCGCTGAAGGACGTGCTGCACAAGGCCGACACGCTCGATGCGCTGGCGGAGAGGATCGGCGTCGATGCGGCGGGCCTGAAGGCCACCGTGGAAAACATGAACCGCTACGCGGCCAATGGCGTCGACGAGGAATTCGGCAAGGGCGACAACGCGTTCGACACGTATTACGGTGACATCAATATCAAACCGAACCCCTGCCTGGCGCCGCTGGCGCAGGGACCGTTTTACGCGATCAGGCTGGTGCCCGGCGATATCGGCACCAAGGGCGGCATGGCGACGGACGTGCATGCGCGCGTACTGGGGCAGGACGGGGAAGCGATACCGGGGCTGTACGCGATTGGCAATTGCAGTGCGGCGGTCATGGGGACCACGTATCCGGGGGCTGGTTCCACGATTGGTCCCGCCATGGTGTTCGGGATGCTGGCGGCCGATCATCTGGCCGGCATGACGGAAATGGCGGGACGGCCTGTGGATCTGGCGGAAGCGTCATAGGGCGCGGGCATGGCGGCTTCCGCTGCGCGGAAACCGCCCTACGGAGTCACGTCTGTTGAATCAAAGGAAGGTGGCGGCCCGTGAAATGTGCCATGCATGCAGTCCGGTAAAGCCGCCATATTGAGCGGAATTTAACCCAGCAATGCTTTCCTGACTTCCGCGGCGCCCACCGCCACCGCCTCATCCGCCGCCGGCAACATACCCACCATGCTGGCAAACCCATGGAACAAGCCTTCCCAGCTGCGCAACGTCACCGGCACGCCGGCCGCGCGCAGCCGCTCCGCATATTTCCAGCCTTCGTCATGCAGCGGGTCGCACTGCGCCAGCAGCACCGTGGCCGCGGGCAGGCCGGCAACGGAGGACGCCAGGCCCGGCGCCGCGCGCACATCCGAACGTGCGGCAGCCGATGGCGCATATTGGCGCCAGAACCACCGCATCATGTCGGCCGTCAGCAAATACCCTTGCGCATAGGCGGCGTAAGAAGGCGTGCCGCAACCGCTGTCGAGGACCGGGTAAAACAGCAACTGGTGCCGCAGTGGCGGCAATTCCAGCGCGGGATCGCGCGCCAGCTGGGCGCAGGCGGCAGCCAGGTTGCCGCCCGCGCTGTCGCCCGCCACCGCCAGCCGCGACGCATCGATGCCGAATGCGGCGCCGTGCGCGGCGACCCAGCGCAGCGCGGCGCAGCCATCGTCCAGCGCCGCCGGGAACACGGCTTCCGGCGCCAGCCGGTAATCGACCGACAGCACGGCGCAACCGGCCAGGCGGGCCAGCCGGCGGCAGATATTGTCGTGCGAATCCACGCTGCACGCGACCCAGCCGCCGCCATGGAAAAACACGATGCCGGGCATGAGGGCGCCCGGTTGCGGGTGATACAGCCGCGCGGAAAGGGGACCGGCAGGCCCCGGCAGCACGCATTCGGTCACGCGTGCGACGTCCTCGTTCAGCGGGACTGGTTGCATTTGTGCAACACCGGCGCGGTAATCGACGGCGCGCAAGGTGGCGTAATCGGGCGCCGGCAAGCCGGCGTACATGGCGAGGATGGCCTGTACCTGGGGATCGGTGGACATGGGAACTCCGGAAAGTGTAGGTGATTGCACTATCGGCCCGGCGCCGGTCCCGGGCATCGTCCGTTAAGACGATGCCGGAACACCGCCAAATTCGTACTTTGTCGGTATGGGTGCATAAGTCCACCCCATAAAAACAAGGAGACATAGCATGGCAAAGGTTTACAAGATCGAAGCAGCCCCCGTCGCCAACCGCTACGCGCGCGGATGGCATTGCCTGGGACTGGCGGATGATTACAAGGACGGCAAGCCGCATACGCTGAACATCTTCGGCCGCCGTCTGGTGGCGTACCAGGGCGAATCCGGCGCGCTGCACATCCTCGACGGCTATTGCCCGCACATGGGCGCGGACCTGAGCCAGGGCCAGGTCAAGGGCGACACCCTGGCATGCCCGTTCCACGACTGGCGCTGGAGCGGCGATGGTTCGTGCAGCGAAATCCCGTATTGCAAACGGGTGCCGCCCAAGGCCCGCGTCGGCGCGTGGCCGACCATGGAGCAGAACAAGCTGCTGTTCGTGTGGAACGACCCCGAAGGCAACGCGCCGCCGGAGCACGTGGCGATTCCCCGCATCGATGCCGCGTTCTCGGACGAGTGGACCGACTGGGTCATCGACCGCATGGTCATCAACACCAATTGCCGCGAACTGATCGACAACGTGGCCGATATGGCGCACTTCGGCCACGTGCACGGCGCGCAGGTCACCAGTTTCCATAACCGCTTCGAAGGCCATGAAGCGGAGCAGGTGATGGTCAGCCGCAGCCCGCGCCTGTCGGAAGATGGGGTGCTCACCAGCATCGCCACCTACTACGGCCCGTCGTACCAGATCACCGTCATGCAGGGCGAGATGAATGGCTACCCGGTCGATTCCATCCTGTTGAATTGCCACGTGCCGATCGACCTGGACAGCTTTGAATTGCGCTTCGGCGTCATGGTGCGCAAATTCCCCGGCCTCGATGAGCAACAAAACCACGCGGCAGCCATGCAATACGTGAAATTGGCCCAGGAAGCGTTCTATGAAGATGTTGCAATCTGGCATAATAAAACACGCATCGACAACCCGCTGCTGTGTGAAGCGGATGGTCCGGTGTACCAGTTGCGCGAATGGTATGCGCAGTTCTATACCGATGCCGCGCAGGTGCCGCCGCATCTGGGCGAGCGCCGCATTTTTGAATCGAAGCTGGCCTGAGCGCGGGCTGCCAGCTGAGGGGCACTATGAAGAACGCCGTCGCCACCTTCCCGCTGGAGAAATTCAGCGAATTGACCGCATCCATCTACGATGGCTTGCTGGAACCCGTCCCCTGGGAAAAGTGCCTGATGGGGTTGCGCAATTTGCTCGAAGCGAATTACGTGACCTTGATCCTGCGCCAGCCGAAAGTGGGGGACCATGGCCTGATGGTGAACGTGGGAGACGTCACCACCGAAGGCTTGATTTCGTATAACAGCCACTTCTTCGCGATGGACCCGTTCGTCGGCCTGCCGGGCGACCGCATGGTGACGATCAATGACATCCTCGATGAAAAAGCGTGGATGGCATCGCCGTTTTACCAGGAGTTTTTGAAGCCGTACGATGTGCACCGCCTGATGGGCGCCGACATCCGCACGGCCGATGGCGGCGAATGCCGGCTGCGCGTTTGCCGTGGTCATGGTGCGCCGAACTTCACCAGCGCGGACAAGGAACTGTGCGGCCTGCTGCTGCCGCATTTCAAACGCGCCGTCCATTTCCACGGCAGGCTCGACCTGGCTGAATCCGAACGCCGCCTGTATGCGGGCGCGATGGACCGCCTGATGGTGGCCACCATCATCCTCGACAAGCAAGGCCGCGTCCTGAAGACCAACCGCCAGGCCGACGAATTGCTGGCGTCGGCCGACGGCATGCGCCTGGTGGGCAACATGCCGCACGCGACGCACGCCAGCGGCAACCGGGAATTGCAGCGCCTGATCAGGCATGCGCTGGACAATTACGGCATGGCGCGCCGCACGGCCGTGGTGGAAGCCATTTCCATCGAACGCCATTCGGGCAAGCGCAATCTCGGCGTGGTGGTGCACAGCGTGCCGCCCAGCGAGTGGTCGGAAGGGGCCAGCAGTCCCGCCGCCGCCATCTATATCCGCGACCCGGAAGGCAAGGCGGAAGCGCCGGTCGATATCGTGCGCCAGCTGTTCAGCTTTACGCCGGCCGAAGCGGCGCTGGCCGTGCAGCTGGCCAACGGCCTGTCGCTGGAGGACGCCGCGATGGAACTGGGCATCCGCCGCAACACGGCCCGCGCGCATTTGCGGGCGATCTTCTCGAAGACCGACGTGACGCGCCAGACGGAGCTGGTGCGCCTGCTGTTGAACAGCGTCGCCAACATGGGGATCCGGTAAAAAACAAACGCGGCGTCAAACCCGTAGGGCGGTTTCCGCGCAGCGGAAGCCGCCATGCGTGCGCCAAACCGCCCTACGGATTCCACGCCAACTTATTCGACCGACTGCGCATCCCAAAACGCCCGCAACCGCCGTATCTTCCCCTGCGCATCGAACTGGAAATGATCGATGATGCGCAGTACCGCGCTGCCGGCGCCGTCGAACGACACCTTCAAATTAAACACCGCCACCGCCTCGTCGCCGCACACGGTCAGCCGCACCAGTTCCGGCTCGAACGTCGCATGCGGCCCTTCCGCGCGGGCCCAGAACGCCAGCAGCGCCGCCTTGCCTTCGACGGGCGCGGCGCCCACCGGATCTTCCAGCACCACGTCGTCCGAAAACAGGTTGGCGCGCGCCACCGCGTCGCCGCTGCGCCAGCTGTGCAGATAAGCGCGCACGCCGGCTTCCACCTGCGCCGCAGCTACCTTCGATGTTATCCCCAGCAGCATTTGCCGCATCATTTCCTTGATCATGTTCACTCCTCAAAAAAGGCCAGGCATTCACGGTTGAATAATTCGCGGTGTTCCACCATCACCCAGTGGCCGCAGCGGTTCAGCAACAGGCAGCGCGCATCGCGGCAATGGCCGAGCAGCTTGTGCGCGCCGGAGACGGGATTGAAACGGTCGCCCGTGCCCCAGAAAGCCAGCACGGGGCACGCCAGTTCGTGCAGGCGCTGCGTCATGTTCGGCACGCGCATGGTGGACAGCACCGTGGTGGGCTGACTGTCCGCCACCGGCAAGCGCTCGGCGATCAGCGCATCCGTGATGTGGGCGGGATCGGCCACCAGCAGCGACATCAGGCCACGCATGTTGGCGTGGTCCAGCTGGCGCCCCGCGAACAGTTTCACCATTTGCTGGATGCCTTCCATTTCAAAATACGTTTCCCGTTCTTCGACGCCTCCCGGCGCCATCAGCACCAGCTTCGCCACGTCGGACGGGTAGTCCAGCGCGTATTGGATGGCGATGGCGCCGCCCAGCGAATTGCCGACCAGGATGCAACGGCGGATGTCGAGCGCCTGCAACAGTTCGCGCAGCGCGGCGACGAAATAATCGAGCACGTATTCCGCGTCGGCGGGTTTCGACGACAGGCCGTAGCCGGGCAAGTCCGGCACGATGACGCGGTAGCCATGCTCCGCGAACACCGGGTAGTTGTGCTTGAAGTTGCTGTAGCCGCTGGCGCCGGGGCCGCTGCCGTGCAGGAAAACCACGGGGATGTTTCCCTCTCCGGCCTCGTGGTAGTGCAGCGTCAGCCCACCGGGCAATTGCACGTGGCGGCCGACGGGAATGGGGGATGCTGATGTCATGGGGATGCTCCGGTTGCCATAGGTGACATCCATCGTGGCCCAAGCCCCATGCAGCGGCATCGTCCCTTCAGACTAAGACGGCGGCCCGCAATTTTCCTACCATCGCAGCTTTCAGGGAGCTGCACATGACAACGTTATTCGACTATTCCGGCCAAGTCGTGCTGGTCACCGGCGGCACGCGCGGCATCGGCCGCGCGATTGCTTTCGCCTTTTTACAACAGGGCGCCATCGTCTATGTCTGTGGCCGCAAGGCGCCGGAGCAGGGTATCGCGCACGAGGGCAGGGAAGCGCAATTCATCGCCGCCGACGTGCGCGACGCGGAACAGGCGGCCGCCATGGTGGACGGCATCGCGCAGCGCCATGGCCGGCTCGACATCCTCGTCAACAACGCGGGCGGCAGCCCCCACGTGCTGGCGGCGGATGCGTCGCCGCGCCTGTCGGCCTCCATCATCGCGCTGAACCTGACGGCGCCGCTGTTGCTGGCGCAGCGCGCTTATGCACACATGGGGGAGCGGGGCGCTGTGATCCTGTTTATCGGCAGCGTCAGCGCGCTGCGGCCTTCGCCCGGCACGGCCGCGTACGGGGCGGCCAAGGCGGGCATCGTCAGCCTGGTGCGTTCGCTGGCCGTCGAATGGGCGCCGCGTGTGCGCGTGGCGGCCGTCAGCCCCGGCCTGGTGCGCACGGAAGAAGCGCTGCAGCACTACGGCGACGAAGCCGGTTTGCAAGCCATCGCCACCACCATTCCCATGGGACGCCTTGCGCAGCCTGAGGAAATCGCCTCCGCCTGCCTGTACCTGGCGTCGCCCGTGGCGGCGTATGCCAGCGGCAGCAACCTCGTGCTCGATGGCGGTGGCGAACGTCCCGCGTTCCTGGCCGCCGCCAACGCGGGCAATCCTGCCGCATGACTGAACTAGTCCATTCAGCCGATGTTGGCGGCCCGCCAAAAATCGACACTGAAAAAACACGCTAAAACAACGAGGAGACAGAGCATGAACAGTACGACCAAGGCAGTACCGCCAGGGAAGCTTCGCCGGATCGCACAGGCAACCATGCTGGCCGCGTGCGCCCCGGCAATGGCGGCGCCCACCATCAACCTGGGCGACGAAGCGACGCTGGATTTCAACGCCACCATCAACTACGGTGTGGCCATGCGCACCAAGTCGCCCGGCGCGGCGCTGGTCAATGGCCCCATTGGCGCGGCGGGATTGCCGTCGACCATCAACGCGGATGATGGCGACCGCAATTTCAAGCGCCACAGCCTGACGGAAAACCGCATCAGCGCCTTGCTGGAAGGCGACTTGAAATACCGGAACCTGGGCTTGTTCGCGCGCGCCAGCATGTTCTACGACAACGTGTACAACCGCCGCAACGACAACAACGTGCCATCGACCGTCAACCACGCGGGCGACCCGCAATCGTTCACGGAAGGCGCGCGCGATTACGCGGGCCGCCGCGCACGCATGCTGGACGTCTATGCTTATGGCGCGTTCACGCCGGGCGACACCAAGCTGAACCTGCGTGCGGGCCAGCAAGTGGTGCAGTGGGGCGAAGCGCTGTACTTCCCGAATATCGCGGGCGCCCAGGCGCCGGCCGACGCCACCAAGTCCAACGTGGCCGGCGCGGAAGTCAAGGATATCCTGCTGCCGACCGGCCAGGTGTCCGCGCAGTGGGCCATCACCCCGTCGTTCAGCGCGATGGCGTACTACCAGTACAAATACAAGCCGACCGAGGTGTCGCCCGCCGGCACGTACTTCAGCTATGCCGACATGATCGGCCCCGGCGCCGACCGCATCTACACGATGGCCAATCCGCTGCTGGCCAACCCCGCCACGGCGGCGCTGCCCGGCCTGCCGATGATGCTGGCCGCGCTGCGCGGCCCGGACATCCGCCCGTCCGACCGCGGCCAGTTCGGCGTCGGCGTGCGTTTCCGGCCCGAGGCGGGCACGGAGCTGGGGCTGTACTACCTGCGCTACCACGACAAGAACCCCACCGTGCAAATGAACTTCGGCTTTGCCACCTTGTATCCAGGCTTGCCGCAGGCGGGCATCCCCGCCATCACGTCGGCCGCATTGCCACCGGCCTTCCAGTTCCTGCCAACCACGTACCAGGTCAAATACTTCGACGGCATCCACCTGGCGGGCGCCACGTTTTCCACCCAGGTGGCCGGCATCAGCCTGGCCGGTGAACTGAGCCGCCGCAGCGGCGCGCCGGTGCTGGTCAATACGCCGGCCGGACCCACGTCGTCGCGCTCGACGTCATGGCAGGGCCAGATTTCCGCCATCAAGGCGATGGAAAAAACGCCGCTGGCCGATTCCATGATCCTGGTGGCGGAAGTGGGCATGCACAGGGTATCCAGCGTGGATGCGCTGACCATCGCCGGCGCGCAATACAGCCAGCTGGCGGCCACCCGCTCGTCGTGGGGTTACGTGGTGGGACCAACGCTCAGCTACCAGAACGTGTTTGGCGGCTGGGACATGGACATGCCCATCACGTTCCAGCACCTGGTGCGCGGCGTGCCCGCCGTGGCGGGCAGCTTCGGCGCGCTGACGGGCAAGGGCGACAAGCGCATGTCCGTGGGTGTCACGTTCCGCTACCTGAGCAACCTGGAAGTGGGCGCCGCTTACAACGCCTTCCTCGGGGGCGCCGATGCGGCCCTGCGTCCGCTGGGCGACCGCAATTATCTGAGCTTTAACGTCAAGTATCGCTTCTAAGTCGGGAGATCGTCATGCATAGCAACTTCAAATCATTCGCCCTGCGTTTTGCTCATATCACGGCGGTTGCCGCCGCAACCCTGTCCTTCGCCGCGCAGGCTTCCACGGCGGAAGAAATCAAGGCGCTGGGCTCGACCCTGACGCCGCTGGGCGCGGAAAAGGAAGGCAACAAGGATGGCTCCATCCCGCCTTATTCCGGCAAGTGGCTGGGCGTGCCGCCCGGTGTGCATTTCCAGGGCACGGGCAGCGTGCACCCGGACCCGTACCCCAACGAAAAGCCCTTGTTCACCATCACGGCGCAAAATATGGCGCAGTATGCGGAGCGCCTCAGCGATGGCCAGAAAGCCCTGTTCAAGCGCTACCCCGCCACGTTCCGCATTCCGGTCTATCCCAGCCACCGCGATTTCCGCTACCCGGACAAGGTGATTGCCAACGTCAAGGAAAACGCGGCCAATGCGACGCTCACCAATGGCGGCCTGACCCTGGCCGGGGCGTTTGCCGGTCCCGCCTTCCCGCTGCCGAAGACCGGACTGGAATTGTTCTGGAATACGCAGACCGTGTACCGCGCGAACAATGAAATCGCGATCTATGACCAGGCCGTGGTTTACCCGGACGGCAACAAGGCGTGGGGCCGCACCAACTACCGCATGATGGCCATGTTCAACAACATCACCATGGACCGCAAGGCCGTGCTGGAACGCGGCGCGGGCGGCCCGTCGAACTACTTCCTGACCAACACCATCCTGCCGGAACGGGAAAAGGGCACGATCAATGTGGGCTTCGAGACCAACGACTTCGCCAACCACCCGCGCCAGACGTGGAGCTACAACCCGGGCACGCGCCGCGTGCGCCAGGCGCCGGAATTCGGCTTTGACCAGCCATTCGGTCCCGGCGGTTTCCACACGGTCGATGAAGATCGCCTGTTCAACGGGTCGCCGGAGCGCTATGACTGGAAAATCGTCGGCAAGCGCGAAATGTACATCCCGTACCACGCCAACCGCCTGGACGACACCAGCGTCAAATACGACACCATGCTGGCCAAGGGCCATTTGAATCCGGACTTGATGCGCTATGAACTGCACCGCGTCTGGGTGCTGGAAGGCAAAGTCAAGGCCGGCATGCGCCACCTGTATGCCCGCCGCGTCATGTACGTCGACGAAGACACGTGGAATGCCGTGATGGCGGACCACTACGATGCGCGCGGCGAATTGTGGCGCGTGGCGATGGTGAACCTGGTGTACGCGTATGAATTGCAGGCCTACCACGCCCGCGTCACCGCTTACCACGACCTGGTCTCGGGCGCCTACATGGCGGATCGGTTGACCAACCAGCAGCCGAAAGCCGCCCGTATCAATACCGGTGAATTGAAGGCTGCCGATTACACGCCGGATGCGGCGCGCCAGTCGGGGCTGTAACGGGGCGTGAGGCTTGGCGGCTTTGGCTTTGGCAAAACCGCCCTACGGATTACGGGACAGTGACTCCGTAGGGCGGTTTCCGCGCAGCGGAAGCCGCCATGCTTGCAGCAAGACAGCATGAACAGCAAGGATAAACCAATGATAAGCAACGACCAATTAGACGCGATAGGCGACCGCCTGTACCAGGCCTGGCAAACCCGCACCCCCATCGCTCCGCCCAGCGCCAGCCAGCCCCTCACCATCGACGACGCCTACCGCATCCAGCAGCGCATGGTGGCCCGCCGTATCGGCCAGGGCGAAACAGTGATCGGCAAGAAGATCGGCGTCACCAGCAAGGCCGTGCAAGACATGCTGGACGTGCGCCAGCCGGACTTCGGCATCCTGCTGTCCGGCATGGCGTACGCGGACGGCGCGGCGATCCCGGCCGACACGCTGATCCAGCCCCGCGCGGAAGGCGAAATTGCTTTTTTCCTCAGGGAGCGCCTGCAAGGCCCGGGCATCACGGCGCGGCACGTGCTGGACGCCACCCGCAGCGTGGCGGCGTGTTTTGAAATCGTGGACTCGCGCGTGCAGGACTGGCGCATCCGCATCGCCGACACGGTGGCCGACAACGCATCGTGCGGCGTGTTCGCCATTGGCGCCGAGCGGGTGGCGCCGCAGGGCCTGGACCTGGCCGCCTGCGCGATGACCATCGAGAAAAACGGTGAAGTGGTCGCCAGCGGTATCGGCGCCGCCGCGCTGGGCCATCCGGCCGAGGCGGTGGCGTGGCTGGCGAATGAATTGGGCAGGAGGGGCATTGCACTGGAGGCCGGTGAGCCGATTTTATCGGGCTCGCTGGCCGTGCTGGTGCCCGTCAAGGCGGGCGATACGCTGTCCGTGCGGATCGAAGGCATCGGCACGTGCGCCGTGTCGTTTGTATAGGAGAGACTATGAAAAAAATCAGATGTGCACTGATCGGGCCGGGCAATATCGGCACCGACTTGCTGTATAAGTTGCGGCGCAGTCCGTGGCTGGAGCCTGTGTGGATGGTGGGTATCGATGCCGCGTCCGACGGATTGAAGCGGGCGGCGGAGTTGGGCCTGAAAACCACGGCGGAAGGTGTGGACGGCATGCTGCCGCACGTGCTGGAAGACGGCATCCAGATCGCCTTCGACGCCACATCGGCTTATGTGCACGCGGAAAACTCCCGCAAGCTCAATGCGCTGGGCGTCATGATGATCGACCTGACGCCGGCCGCCATCGGCCCGTTTTGCGTGCCGCCGGTGAATCTATCGCAAGAGTTGGGTGGCAGCACCCTCAACGTCAACATGGTCACGTGCGGCGGCCAGGCCACGATCCCCATGGTGGCGGCGGTGTCCCGCGTGCAGGCGGTGAACTATGCGGAAATCGTTGCCACCACGTCGTCGCGTTCCGTCGGTCCCGGCACCCGCGCCAACATCGATGAATTTACCCGCACCACGGCGGCCGCCGTGGAGCAGGTGGGGGGCGCGAAGAAGGGCAAGGCCATCATCGTCATCAACCCGGCGGAACCGCCGATGATCATGCGCGACACCGTCCACTGCCTGGTGGAGGGCGAGCCGCAGGTGGACGCCATCACGGCGTCGATCCACGCAATGATCGCCGAAGTGCAGCATTACGTGCCGGGCTACCGCCTCGTCAACGGTCCCGTGTTCGACGGCCGGCGCGTGTCGGTATTCCTGGAAGTGGAGGGGCTGGGCGACTACCTGCCGAAATATGCGGGCAACCTGGACATCATGACGGCGGCGGCGGCCCGCACGGCGGAACTGTATGCGCAATCGATTTTGCGGGAGGCGGCATGAGCGAAGTGAATAAAAGCATCACGTTGCACGATATGACCTTGCGCGACGGCATGCATCCGAAGCGCCACCAGATGACCTTGGACCAGATGAAGACGGTGGCGCAAGCGCTCGATCAAGCGGGCATGCCGCTGATCGAAGTCACGCACGGCGATGGGCTGGGCGGCTCGTCCGTCAATTATGGCTTCCCGCTGCACAGCGACGAGGAATACCTGGGCGCCGTGATTCCGCTGATGAAGCGCGCCAAGGTGTCGGCGCTGCTGTTGCCGGGCATTGGCACGGTCGACCATTTGCGCATGGCGCACGAACTGGGCGTAGCCACCATCCGCGTGGCCACGCACTGCACGGAAGCGGACGTATCGCAGCAGCATATTTCGCACGCCCGCAAGCTGGGCATGGATACGGTGGGGTTCTTGATGATGGCGCACATGGCGTCGCCGGAAAAATTGCTGGAACAGGCGCTGTTGATGGAAAGCTATGGCGCCAACTGCATTTACTGCACGGATTCCGCCGGCTACATGCTGGCGGAAGACGTGAGACAGCGTATCGGCCTGCTGCGCGACAAGCTGAAGCCGGAAACGGAACTGGGTTTCCATGCCCACCACAACCTGGCCATGGGCGTGGCCAATTCGCTGACCGCCATCGAGTACGGCGCCAACCGCATCGATGCGGCGGCGGCCGGGCTGGGCGCCGGTGCGGGCAACACGCCGATGGAAGTGCTGGTGGCGGTCTGCAAACGCATGGGCATCGACACCGGCGTCGACCTGTACAAGATCCAGGATGTGGCGGAAGACTTGGTGGTGCCGATGATGGACTTCCCGATCCGTATCGACCGCGACGCGCTGACACTGGGCTATGCGGGCGTCTATGGCTCGTTCCTGCTGTTCGCCAAGCGCGCGGAACAGCGCTACGGCGTGCCGGCGCGCGACATCCTGGTCGAAATGGGCCGCCGAGGCATGGTGGGCGGGCAGGAAGACATGATCGAAGACACGGCGCTGACGATGGCCCGCGAACGGCGGGCCGCATAAGGAGATCATGATGGAAAAAGTCATTTATACGCTGTGGCGCGACCCGCGCACCAGTGCGGAAGCATTCGCCGCCACGGTGCGGGGCGAACTGGCGCAGCAATTGATCGCGCTGGGCGCGCGCGGCGTGCAGGCCAATGTCTGTGACGAAGCGGTCTTGCCGGCCGTGGCGCTGCGCCAGGTGCAGACGCAGCCCGCCATTGCCGGCGCCATCTCGGTATGGCTGGACAGCGCCAATGGCGCGTTCCGCAAGCCGTTCGACGAAGCCGTGGCGGCCGTGGTCAGCCACATGGCGGCCTACCTGGTGTCGGAATCCGAACCGATCAAGAACACCCGCTACCCGGCCAGCGAAGGCGAGCGCACGGCCGGCTTTTCCCAATTGGCGTTCCTCAGCGTGCCGCCCCGGCTGACGCCCGGCGCATGGCTGGACATCTGGCATGGCCACCACACGCAAGTGGCGATCGATACGCAGGATAACTTCCAGTACGTGCAAAACTTCGTCGTGCGTCCCCTGACCTATGGCGCGCCCCGTTATTCCGCCATCGTCGAGGAATGCTTCCCGCAGGCTGCGATGACGGACATGCAGGCATTCTTCAACGCCATCGGCGACACGGATAAATTCAAGCGCAACCTCGATGCGATGATGGATTCGTGCAGCCGCTTCATCGACTTCGACAAGATCGACGTGGTGCCGACCAGCCAGTACCTGGTGCGGCGTCCGCAATGGGAGGGGGCATAAATGGACCTTTCCGACCGCATTTCACGGCTGGAAGCGGTGGAAGCGATCCGGCAGCTGAAGGCGCGCTACTTTCACAGTTGCGACGGCAAGGATCCCGATGGCATGCGCGACTGCTTCGCGGCGGGACCGGTGGACATCGATTACGGTGCGCTGGGGCGCTTTACCGACCGCGAAGGGCTGGTCCGGCTGTTCACGCAACTGGGCTGCCACCCGCACATCGTGGAAATGCACCACGGCGTCAATCCGGACATCACCGTCATCGATGGCGACCATGCGCGGGGCACGTGGAGCCTGCATTACCAGCAGATCGACACCGTCAAACAAACGGTCACGCAGCTGGGGGCGCTGTATGACGATGCCTATGTGCGGGTGGGCGGCGAGTGGAAGATCAGCGCCACGCGCTGCAAGGTCACGTCGAGCGTGATGCTGTCGATAGCCGGCGGCGTGCCCAGCGTGTTGCATGCCGGCGCCGCATAAGCGGATAAGCAATGGTTAATATCAGAATGCAACTCATCTGGTATGATCGGGTTTGTTTACCTGATTTACCGGCCCGCATTGATTAAACTGGCATTATTTCCGTGCGGGGCGGACTGCTGCCTGCGTCCCCATGAAGATTTTGCTCCGCCTCTTGCTGGCCATGTTGCTGGCCAGCGCCTTGCAACCGGTATCCGCGGGCCAGCCAGTGGTCAGCGGGGCCGATGTCATGCCCAGGGGCGGCGCCATCTATCAGGCGGCCGATACGGCCTTTCCTTCCAGCGCAGCCGATATCGGGCGCTGGCGGCTTTCCCTGTCCCCGGCCAGTAAAGTCAGCATGTTCGGCGGCGCCTACTGGCTGGTGGCGCAAGTCCGCAACGACACGGACGTCGCGGACTGGGTGCTGGTGCCGGGCAGCGTGATGATCGAACGCGCCGATGTGCGGATCTATGCCAGCGACGGCACGGTCCAGCAATTTTCCGGCGGCTACCGCGCCGACTACCAGTATCCCTTGCATTACGGCCAGCGCATCCGGCTGGCGCCGGGCGCCAGCGCCGTCATCGTGGTGCACACGGACAGCCCGTTTTACCGTGCGCCGCCCGCCGTGCGCCTGTTTACCGAACCCGAATACCGCCACCTGGTGTCCGTGGAAAACATGCTGGCCCTCGGCGCACTGGGCGCATTGGCCGCGCTGGCGCTGTTCAACCTGTTCGTGCACCTGATGAAGCCAGACCGCGCAACGTTGTTCTATGCGCTGTACCTGCTGCTGTACATGGTGGCATGGGCGCAGGAATTTCTTCTGCCGGCGCAGATACTGGGCTGGCACGATATGCGCTGGCTGTACGTGCCATTCTTCCTGCTGCCGATTCCCAACACGGTGTTCTATGTCGAGTTCCTGCAACTGCACCGGCATTTCCCGCTGCTGGCCCGTATCAGCCGCATCAACTATGTGTTGCCGCTGCTGCTGATGCCTTGCGTGTTGCTGGCGCTGCCGTATGCGCCATTTCTCGCCACCCTGGCCATCAGCGTCTGGCTGACGATTGCGCTGGTCAGCGGCATTGCCTGCCTGCGCGCGGGGAACCGGCAGGCGCGCTATTTCGTGCTGGCGTTTGTTGCGCTGCTGCTGCCCGCGTGCCTGATTTTGCCCAGCAATTTCGGGCTGGTGCCGCCGCCCGTCAATAATCCGGAATTGCTGACCCTGTTGGGCGGCACGCTGGACGCGGTGCTGCTGGCGTTTGCACTGGCCCACAAGCTGCGCCAGCTGGCGGTGGAAAAGGATGAAGCGCTGCAGCGGCTGAACCAGTCCATCGTGCAGGCGCAGACCGATCACCTGACGGGTATCTTCAATCGGCACGCATTCGATGAACAGCTGGCGCACCGCTTCGATGCGCAGCGCCATGAGCTGGCGGTATTGCTGATCGACCTCGATGGGTTAAAGGCCGTCAACGACCGTTACGGCCATACGCGGGGCGACGCCTTGCTGCGCGCCTTTGCGCAAGGCCTGGTACAACTGGTGGGGAGCGGCGTGCCGGTATTCCGCCTGGGCGGCGACGAATTCACGGTACTGGCGCGCAAGGACGACGTGGCGGGCTTGCTGGAAGCGCTGCAGCAGGTGGAACAGTCGTTGCGCGCCGAAGGATTCCCGCACGCCGGCGCCAGCGTGGGCTGGGCGGCGGCGACGGAAGCGGCATCGCGGGAAGCCATGGTGGCGCTGGCCGACCAGCGCATGTATGAACACAAGACATCGCGGCGCCGCGCCCGTGCCGAAGATGCGCAGCAGGCGGGGGCGGTCGGCATGGTTGCCCGGTAAAGTTACTCGACGATGGCCGGATGGGCCTGTACTGGTCCGCCCAGCATGGCGCGGTGTGATGGCGGTTGCTTGCCATCCAAGTCGCGGATGCCATACTCCTCGGCCAGTTCCGCGCCGATCAGCACCTGGCCGGATTTCTCCATCCTGTGCGGATCGCCGTGCAGCTTTGCTATCACCATGCCGGTGAACTGCGGGGTTTCCGCCAGCGGTTCGAATGCCGCATATTTTTCCGGCTCGCGCTCCCAGACGGCTTTTGTGCGTTCCGTCTTCAAGGGCCCCATCCACAGCGACACGCACGCCACGCCATGCGGGCGCAAGTCCACCGCCATGTCCTTGGCAAACTTGTCGATGCCGCATTTCTGCGCGCCATAGGCGGGACCGTGCATGTAGCAACTGGCGCCAAAGGACGACGTGAAGACGATCAAGCCGTTTCCCGAGGCAATCAGCAGCGGCGCCGCGTAGTGGCTGGCCACGTAGCCGGAGCGCAGGCCCACGTCGAGGATATCGACCAGCGCCAGCGGCTTTTCCCAGAACGGCCCCTTGTCGATCAGGCGGTCGTGCAGGAAGGTGGCGTTATTGACGAGGATATCGAGCTTGCCCTGTTCGCGCCGCACACGTTCGAACAGGGCCGCGACCTGTGCGTCGTCCGCGTGGTCGCAGGCGACAGCAATGCCGGCGCCGCCGGCCGCCGTGATGTCCTTCGCCGTGGCGTGGATGGTGCCGGGCAGGGCCGCGTCGCCTTCCTGCTGCGAACGGCCCGTCACGTAGACGATGGCGCCCTGGGCCGCGAGCGCCAGCGCGATGCCCTTGCCGGCGCCGCGCGACGCGCCCGTGACGACCGCGATCAATGGTTGTGTCATGTGGCCTCCTTTACATGCGTTGCGACGACAGGTTGCCGCCATCGACGACGATTTCCGCCGCCGTGATGTAGCTGGCTTCATCGGACAGCAGGAAGCGCGCCACCTTGCCCACTTCTTCCGGTTTGCCCAGCCGCGACAACAGGATGCGGCGTTCGAAGGCGCCGGGCGGCAATTGGTCGACCACCGGCTTGATCATCGGCGTCAGGATCTGGCCCGGTGAAATGCTGTTGATGCGGATGCCGTCGCGTCCCAGCGCATCGGCCAGCGAACGCACCAGCGACAGCATGCCGCCTTTCGATGCGCTGTAGATCGGATTGACCGCGTTGCCCAAGGTCGCGTTGATCGACGCGATGCCGACAATCGCGGAACCGGGATTGGCCCTGAAATCCGCATGCAGTGCGCGCACCAGCAATGCCAGCGGGCGCAGGTTGACGTTCATGACCTTGTCCCAGTTGTCCGGCGTCAGGCCGTCGATGGAACCCATGTCGACCATGCCGGCGGCATGAACCAGGCCACCGATGGCGGGCAGCGCGGCGCGCGTGGCGTCCAGCGCGGCAGGCAGCGCCGCCGCATCGGACAAATCGATGCCGACGCCGATGGCCCTGACGTGGTGGTCGCGTTCAATGGCGGCCGCCTGTTCGATGGCGGCGCCGCCGTTGATATCCCACAGGGCCACGGGACGGCCGGCCAGCGCCAGCGCCTGCGCGCAGGCCAGGCCGATACCGGAAGCGCCGCCCGTGACGATGACGGCGGTGGAAGGGGATGACAGTTGCATGGGAACTCCTTAGAAGTGTTGGGGACGCATGGCGGCATCGATGCCGCCATCGGCAAACAGCACGCTGCCGTGGATGAATGGGGCGCTGTCACCCGCGACGAAGCCGATCAGCGCGGCGATGTCGGCAGGTTCCGCTCGGGCGCGCGTGCTGAGCGGCGCGACAAAGTTGCGGATGCCCTCGCCATAACGGGCGTCGGCCAGTCCCGCTTCCAGCAGCGGAGTTTGCACGGCGCCCGGCGCCACGGCATTCAGGCGCACGCCGGCCTGGCCCCAGCTGGCCGCGCGCTGGCGCACGGCGCAGGCCACGGCGTTTTTCGAGCTAGCATAAGCGATAAAACCTGCCTGCGGCGCCAGGTCGGGCGGCAGCGCCGCCAGCATGGCCTGCACCGCTGCTTCATCGTTGTCCAGGTAGGCCTGGCGCAGCGGGTTGCCATCCCATGCCTGCAACGTGGCGGAACTGGACGAGACGACGACGGCGCTGGCGCGGCACCCGGCCTGCAGGGCGCCGAACAAGCCATCGAGCAGCGCCGTCACGCCGAAGTAGTTGACGGCGGCAATGCTTGCGACGGGTTCGGCCTGCGGGCCCAGGCCCGCGCAGCACACCAGCGTGTCGATGCGATTTTCGGAAAGGCACAGCGCCGCTTCCACGGCGTAGGCGCGGCCGGCGGCGGTGGACAGGTCGGCGCAGATATCGCTGTGGCGCAAGTCGATGCCGATCACGCGCATGCCGGCATGGCGCAGTTGCTCGCAGACCGCGGCGCCGATGCCGGATGCGGCGCCGGTGACGATGGCGGTTTTTTTCATGGCCGCGCTCCTTATGCCCGCAACGTATAGTGTTCCAATTGCGGCGCCGTCATCGCGTCGCGGAAGCGCTGTTGCGACCATGGCCAGGTGGCGGGCACGCCTTCGGCATCCAGGTACCAGCTGTTGCAGCCGGAACCGAACACGGTTTTCTTTGCCGCTTCGATGCGGGCCGTGTCGTAATCGTCCAGCGCGGCTTGCGTCGCTTCGACTTCGTTGCAGACACCGTTGCGCACCAGGTCCATCAGTTGCGACACGTATTGCCACTGCTGTTCCGCGATATCGATCAGCGAGAAGTTGCCGACCGGGCCGGTCGGGCCGTTGAGCATGAAGAAGTTCGGGAATGCGGGAATCGCCACCGCCAGGTAGGCGCGGGGACGCCTGGCCCAGACGTCATTGAGCTTGACGCCATCGCGGCCCACGACATTCATCGGGCGCATGAACTGGTCGGCCTTGAACCCGGTGGCCAGCACCAGCACGTCCAGCTCGTGCAGTTTGCCGTCGCGGGTGCGGATGCCTTTGGCTTCCACGCATTCGATCCCGTCGGTGACCAGCGCCGCATCGGGATGCTGGATCGCCGTGTAGTAATCGGGCGAATAAATCAGGCGTTTGCAGGCCACGCGGTAATCGGGTTGCAGTTTGGCGCGCAGGCTCGGGTCCGGGACGCTGCGTTCCAGGTGGCCCAGCGCGATGGCTTCGATTTCCTTGATTTCCGGCGATTCCGCGTCGAGGATGGCGTTGGTGAAACGCTCGACGTTGGACATGTACGTCGGGTCGTAGCGCAGCGAATTGAGCAGCGCGCGGTCGGCGCGGAACGCGGCTTTCTGTTCGTCCGTGAAATACGGGTTTTCAACCGGGAAGATCCACTGCGCGGTACGCTGGAAGTGCGATACTTTGGCGGCCCGTCCCGCCAGCGCGGAGACGATTTGCACGCCCGTGGAGCCATTGCCGACCACGCCGACTTTCGCGCCATCGAGCGGTACGCCGTGGTCCCAGCGCGAGCTGTGGAAGGCCTTGCCTTCGAACGACGCCAGGCCCTTGATGTCCGGCAGGCTGGGGTGATGCAGCACACCGGTGGCGGCGATCACGATATCGGCCGTGTCGCGCAGACCGCTTTTCATCGTGAGATTCCAGCGGCCATCGTGAAATTCGCAGCCGACGATTTCTTCGTTGAAGCGGATCATGTCGCCGATGCCGTATTTTTCCACCGTACGTTCGAAGTACGCCTGCACTTCGGCGCCGGGCGGCAGCACGCGGCTCCAGTCGGGGTTGGGTTCGAACGAATACGTGTAGGCGTGGGACGGCACGTCGCACGTCAGGCCGGGGTACGTGTTTTCGCGCCACGTGCCGCCGACGCGGGCGGCTTTTTCATAAATCGCCACACTGGTGTAGCCCGCCTCGCGCAGCTTGATGCCGGCCAGGATGCCGGCCATGCCGGCGCCCATCACTACCACGCGCACATTGCGCTGTTTCGTTTGCTGATTCATTGGAACCTCTGGATTGGGTTGTCTGTAGCGCTAGGCTATGCCAGCTGCCTTGCCGGGACTACATCCATTTGGACTAGTCGGCGTTGTCACTGGCGCTTGCGCTGGTGGCTGCGCACGCATGGCGGCTTGATGAAACCAATCCGCCCTACGGGTTTGAATGCGTTGGTACGAAATGCGTTGGATGAATGACGTTGGCGCGAAATACGTAGGGCATGCCATGCCGTTTACGCCTGCACGCCTTGCAGCAAGCTGTGGCGCTGTCGCAGCGCTTCCTTCAGCATTGCCTCATGGGGAAAGATCCAGAATTGCTTCAGGTCGACGCCGGCCAGCACGATCGCGGCCAGTGCGGCCGGCGCCATCCCCTCGGCAATCACGCCCCGCAGGTAGGTGTTGACCCCGTCGACAGCGGCATCCCCGGTTGGCGCGCCGATATGGCGGCTGATCCCCGTGTCGACGGGACCCGGCAGCGCCACCGATACGTGCAGCGGCATATCCAATGCCTGGAATTCCTGTTGCAGGGTTTCGCTGTACGCCACCAGCGCGTGCTTGGATACTGTGTACGGCGCCAGCCACGGCGCCGGCAGCATGCCCGCCAGCGATGCGATATTGACGATATGCCCGCTGCCCTGGGCCGCCATGCGGGGCACAAAGGCGCGCGTGGCGCGCACCACGCTCCAGAAATTCACGTCCATCAGGCGCGCCCACTGCTGTTCGTCGAATTCCCAGCTGCGGCCGCTGGCCAGCAGACCTGCACAGTTGAACAGCCAGTCGACCCGGCCAAACGCTTCAAACGCGCTGCCGGCCAGGCCCGCCACCTGGCCCGGCTGGCTCAGGTCGGCCACGATGGGCAGCACGCGGACGTCCGGCGCCGCTTCGCCGAGATGGCGGGCGGTGGCGTGCAGGGCGGCGCTGTCGATATCGACCAGCATCAGGTTGGCGCCGCGCGCGGCCAGCGCGGCGGAAATGGCGCGGCCGATGCCGCTGGCGGCGCCGGTGACGACGGCGCAAGGAGTAGGGGGGAGTTGCATGGCGATCCTGTCGGTTGTGGGGCAATGGCACAGAATGTGCGCCAGTCCCGTCCTCCAGGCATCGTCCCTTCAGACTAACCGTGTCAGGACATCCGCCCGAAGGTCAGGAACACCCACGCCACGGCAATCACCACCATTCCCGCCATCGTCATGCACGACCAGGTAAAGAAACACGCGGAAACCACGGTGGTTTGCAACACACGCTCGAACAGGAATCCCAGTCCGAAGTCAAACGTGGCCAGCACGGTCCAGCGGCGGAAATACAAGGGGAGGTAGCGGCTCATGTATTTATTGTGCTGCAGCGCCGCGTGCCGCTCGAACAGGTTGCGCGCCGCGCTGACGTCGCGGAACAGCCAGTCGAAAAACATGAACCGGTATAGCAGCGTGCGGAAAGGCATCAGCGGCTTGGCCGGTTCCCCTTGATCAGGTTGCAATGTTTCCTTGGTCATGCGCACCTCCGATGATGTCATCATGACTGAACTTGCAATCGTGCGCCAGCCTCACCCTGTTGCCTGCCCGCCCTGAGTGTTGCGGATGAGCCAATCCGGTTCTTTCCACCCTGTCATCGAACAACGCTGGTGGCTGGAAAATGACAAGCCACCACTTTCCGCAGTGAATTATTTCGAACCCTGCACCGCTTGCAGCGGTTGCAGGTTCGACGGACTGCTGGCGACTTTCATCGATTGCACGGCCAGCAGCTTGCACTGGCCGCCCACGTCGGCATAGGTGCGCATGAACTGGTACTGGTTGGTGCGCCACGTCTTGCCATCCGCATTCCACTGCTCGACCGTGGACAATCCCCGCAACACCACCGTCTGCCCCAGCACGTGCGCCTGCACGTTGCTGGTGGTGCGGCTTTTCGGAATGGTGTCGGGCTTTTTCAGGCGCCCCAGCACGGAAGCCTTGTCTTCGACCTGCGACGCCAGCGTATGCACCCACACGTAATCGTCGGCCAGCCATGCCTGCAAATACGGCACATCGCCCGTGCGCAACGCTTCCTCGTACTGGCGGTCGCGTTCGATCAGGCTGTCGACAGGCTGGCAGGCGGCGGCCAGCACCGGCCATGGCAGCAGGGCAAGCAGGGCGGGCAGTTTTTTCATGGCGCTCACAGGTTCAGGGTCATGATGCGCGGGCAATGGTCGCTGGTCTCGATCACCTGGCGGGGTTCATTGACTACCGGGACCTTGCGCGACGTCAGCGTGGCGGTGGTTTGCAGCGCCTTCAATGCATCGCTGAGGACAATGTGGTCCAGCCCCGTGAAGCCCTTGCAGCCGGTGTCCAGGCTGGACAGCGGCACCTGGTGCAGCGTGGGCTTGCCATCTGAAATTTCCTGCCAAAGGTATTTGCTGGCCACATAGCCCAGGCCATCCTTCTTGTTCGGGCCGGCGGGGTCGCTGCCATCGGTGCGCACCTGCATGGGCGCCAGGGTTTCCGCCGCTTCCTCATCGATACGGCGGTTGAAGTCGCCCAGCAGCACGAAGCGGGGACTCTTCGCATCCACCGCTTCGATCCAGTCTTCCAGCGCGGGCACCTGGCGGTTCAGCACGCGGCAGGCGGCATCGGCGTCGTCCAGCGTGCGCGCCGGGAACGGGCCGTTCGCTTTCAGATTGGCGCACGACGACTTCAAATGCACGTTCATGAACGTCACGGGCTGGCCGTGGATGGTCAGTTCCAGCGCCAGTCCCGGGCGCACAGTGCGGAAATTGGCCGGGTTGGCGGGATCTTCGGCCACGGCCAGTTCGGTGCGCGACGCGCACTGGCCGGGTTTTTGCGTGACGGCCTTGTTCCACGCAAAGGCCACGGTCTGGAATGCATTGTGCGGCGCGTAGCATACGTCGAACGTGGCGGCGTGCACGCCCAGTACGTCGCGGATGACCTGGTCCGATTTGACTTCCTGGAACGCGATCACTTGCACGCCGTCTTTTTCAATCAGGCTGGCAATGGTGGCGCGCAGGCCGGCCAGTTTTTTCTGGTAATTGGCCAGGGTCACCGTGTCGGCCGCATTCCTGCCCTTGTAGGCGTTGCATGGCGCGATTTGCATGGCTTGCCGGGCGCCGCCCGCGAACTGGTCGATGGCCGCTTCGCAGCGCCGCGCGGTGGCAATCGCTTCGGGCGATGGCGTGGTTTCGCCCTGTTTGCGGCGCGGGCGGGTGTCGCACCATTCGACGGCCGTGCACATGGCCAGGTGCGTGGTGAAATCGGCTTCCGTGCCGGCCCACGCCATGTTGAACGAAGCGACGCCCACCGGGACGGGCGGGGATACCTGGGCTACCGGAGTGGTGCAGCCGGCCGTGGCGGAGAGCAGGGCCAGCGCGGAGAGTCGGAATTTCATGGTTGAATTCAAAAGAGCGAAACAAGTGGGCGACGATATCACAGCGCTCACTTGTACGACAACATGGCTTTGTATCAGCGTTGTGTCTGGGCTTTCCGGTTCAGCCGCTCCATGACGAAGTCCACGAACGCGCGCACGCGCAGCGACAAATGGCGTGCGTGCGGGTACAGCAGGATGAACGGACGCGACGTGCCGCCGTGCTGCGGCAACAGTTCCACCAGGTCGCCCCGTTGCAAATCCTGTTCGACGATGAAGCGGTATGTCTGCACCAGTCCCGCGCCCGCCCGCGCCCGCGTCGCGACGCCCAGCACGTCTTCCGTGCAACCGAGGCCGCCCGTGGTGGCGATGTCGACCTGTTCGCCGTTGCGCATGAAGGGCCACGGGATGTGCTTGCCCGTGCTGGGCAGTTCGAACTGGATGCATTCGTGGCGCGCCAGGTCGTCCAGCGATGTTGGGCGGCCGGCCCGTTTCAGGTAAGCGGGGGAGGCCACCAGCACCAGTTCCGCGTCTTCCAGCTTGCGCGCCACCAGGCTGGAATCCTGCGGCATGCGGCCCCGGATCGCCAGGTCGTAGCCTTCATCGGCGAAATCGATGTTGCGGTTGCTGATGTGGACGTCGACCGTCACTTCGGGAAACAGCGCGCGGAATTCGCCCAGCATCGGCAACAGGCGGTAATGCGCATACGGCGTGGGGGCGCTGATGCGCAAGGGGCCGGCCGGCATGGCCTGGCTGCCCGTGACTTGCCGTTCCGCTTCGGCCAGTTGCGACAGCGCTTGCCGGCACTGTTCGAAATACAGCCTGCCGCTGTCGGTCAGGCGGATTTGCCGCGTGGTGCGCACGAACAGGCGCACGCCCAGCCGCTGTTCCAGCCGCGCCACCGAGCGGCTGACGGCGGCCGGCGTCACGCTGGCGGCGACAGCGGCGGCAGTAAAACCACCCAGTTCCGCCGCCAGGCAGAACAACTCGATGCTGCCCAATAGTACGTCGTCGAACTGGCGTTGCATGGGCTCTCCTTGCCGGTTAATTGATTACATCATGTATCAATTATCTTGTTATGACGGCTGTTTATCAACTCCAAGCGCATAGATATAGTGGCTTCCATGGCGGCGCAACGGCCGCCCTCACTGAAACTCACTGGAGAAAACAATGAATGCGAACCCTAAAACCGTGATCGTCACCGGCGCCTCGAGCGGCATCGGCTTTGCCATTGCCAAGGCTTACCTGGAGCGCGGCGACAACGTGGTGGGCAATGCCCGCACCATGGAGCGCTTGCAGGCGGCGGCCGACAAGCTGGGCCATCCGGCCCGCTTCGTGCCGGTGGCCGGCGACATCGCCCAGCCGGCCACCGCGCAGGCATTGCTGGAGCGCGCGGTCCAGGCGTTCGGCAAGGTCGATATCCTGATCAACAATGCGGGCATTTTCCTGGCCAAGCCGATCGCCGATTACACGGAAGACGACGTGGAAGCCATGGTCGGCACCAACCTGAAGGGCGTGTTCTATCCATCGCAGGCGGTGGCCGCGCACATGGCGGCGAACAAGTCCGGCCATATCGTCAACATCACGGCCAGCATCGCCATGCAGCCGACCGCGAAAGTACCGGCGCTGTTGCCGGTGCTGATCAAGGGCGGCCTGAATCACGCGACGCGCGCGCTGGCGCTGGAACTGGCGCCGTCCAACGTGAAGGTCAACGCGGTGGCGCCGGGCATTATCGAAACGCCGATGCACGGCAAGGATGAGGGGACACGCAACTTCCTCAAGGGCCTGAACCCGTCACACACGATCGGCAGCACGCAAGACGTGGTGGACGCCGTGCTGTACCTGACGGATTCGAACTTCACCAGCGGCGCCGTGCTGAACGTGGACGACGGCGCGGCCAGCGGCACCTGGTAACCCATCACATTGAGGAGAATGGCCATGCCATACGTGAATATCCGGGTCACCAACGAAGGCGTCAGCCAAGCGCAAAAGCTGGAACTGATCGAGGGCGTTACCGACTTGCTGCAACGCGTGCTGAATAAAAATCCCGCCACCACGTTCGTCATCATCGATGAAGTGGAAATGGATAACTGGGGCGTGAACCGGCAAAACGTGACGACGTTGCGCCAGCGGGAAGCCGCCGCCCGCGACGCAACGTAATTAAGTCAGCTTTTTAGTCGAGCAGCACCACGCGGTCGCCAGGCCCCGCCTGGCAACCTTCCGCGATGGGTTCCCAGCCATGGCGCACGACGATTTGCCGTTCGTTGTGGCATATTTCCACCCGGTCGCTGCCGGGCACCCGTTGCCGCATCAGGGTTTCCAGCGACGCGGGCAGGCTGACGCGCAATTGCAGCGCGTCGCGGTCTTCGCGCGGGTGGTCATCGACGTGCAGCAGGGGCACGAACGTGGGGAGCCACATCAGCAGGCGCGAGCCGACCGGCACCGGTTCCGGCGCATAGCGGTTCTCGCGCAGCCAGTCCTGGGCGCGGGCGCGCAAATCGGGGCCGTCCGGCAGGCCGGACCAGGCCACGGCCAGCATTTCCGCCACCCATTGATTGCAATTCTGGTATTGTAGGCTGTAGGCGTACGCATTGGCGCTGTATTGTTCCGCCACCAGGTTCAGCACGCGGGGACGGTCCATCAACGCGGGGCGCAACGCATCGGCCGCCGCCAGCGGCAGGCGCAGCGCCGAGATATAGCCGAGCGCCGGGTTGTCCGTGCCCATCGTGAAGCCCGCCACGCCCTGGTCGAAGATGCGGGGCTTGCCTTCGTCGCACGCGTAATACAACTGGCGCGCCGACCACGTGCCGGACGTGGCGCGCCAGGCCAGCGCCGCGTGCGAATAGCGGATGCCGAAGCGGGACAGGTCCAGGCCGGACCGGCTGATCAGCGCGATATCGCTGTCGCCGGCGGATAATTCCTGCCGCACGATGGCGGCAAAGCGCAGCAAACGGCTTTCTTCGGCCACCGTCAGCGACGGGTCCTTGTCGCAAAAGCGGGGCAGGCCGGCATTGGCGGAACTGGCAAAATTCGGCATCGCCTGGGCGGTGCCGGCCAGCAGGCTGGAGATCAGCCCGGCAGCCAGCACGGCGCCCGGCAACGCCGTCACAACCTTGTTCCCGCCAAAGCAGCGCGCCGCGCTGCGCCGCAATGCGGTCACAGCGTCACTTTACGGGATGCCAGTTCGCCATACACTTCGTCGGCAATCGCCAGGAAGAATGCTTCGCGCGTATCGGCGCGGGCGAATTCCACGCCGAACTCCAGGTTTTTCGCATACACGGCGTCGCCCTTGGCCAACTGCGCCTGGTTCAGGGTTTTTTCCGGCAGGGTCAGGACAAAGCTGCCGTTATCCGCTTGCAGGGTCACGCGGGTCATGCCTTTGCGGTCGGGCGCCTGGGCGATATCGATGACGTGGTAGGCGCCGTCGGCCACCTTGTTCTTGCCGCCGGACGAGGAATTGCTGGAAGCGCCGATCGAATCGGATACGCTGCCGCTGGAGGCGGAACCTGCGCTAGAGGCGGACGACGTGCTGTCGGCGCTGGCGTTGAAGGCGAAGGCCAGCGCGCCGGCGGCGCACAACAGGCGCAGGGAAGAAAGTTTGGTCATGTCGGTTTCCTTAATCAACTAATGATGAGCCTGATCATATCCTATGGCGGCAAAGTATTGTATGCCTGCAATTCTTGCCGTGGTGGGCAAGCCGCATTCTCCATACCCGGCGGGTATGAAATCCCTACCAAATCAGTGTTGGACTGGGTGACTCGAGGTATCTATTCTGCAAATGCCTTGCAAGCACCCGTACAACATCAAGCAATACGAAAACATCAAGGGAGACACCTGCCATGCGCAGTATCGACGTACACAAACTTTCCGATGGCGCGGCGTTTGGCCGCTTCCATGCCGGCGTCCTGTTCTGGTGCGCCATCATCATCATTTGCGACGGCTACGACCTGGCTGTCGCCGGCATTGCGCTGCCGTCCATCATGAAGGAAATGGGCGTCACGCCCCAGAGCGCCGGTTTCATGGTCAGTTCCGCGCTGTTCGGCATGATGTTCGGCGCGATTTTCCTCGGCACCATCGCCGATAAAATCGGCCGCCGGAAGGCCATCGCCATCTGTGTCGCGCTGTTTTCCATCTTTACCGCCGCGGCGGGCATGACCAGCGATCCCGTGATGTTTAGCGTGATGCGCTTCCTGGCGGGCCTGGGCATCGGCGGCGTGATGCCGAACGTGGTGGCGCAAATGACGGAATATTCGCCCAAGAAAATCCGCGCCACCATGGTGACCCTGATGTTTTCCGGTTATGCGGTGGGCGGCATGCTGGCCGCGCTGCTGGGCAAGGGCATGCTGGAAGCGTATGGCTGGTCGTCCGTGTTCCTGGCCGCCGGTGTGCCAGTCCTGCTGATTCCCTTTATTTTGAAATCCATGCCGGAATCGATGCCATTCCTGATCCGCGCGGGCCGCTTCGACGAGTTAAAAGCCATCGTGGCCCGCATGGAGCCGTCGTATGCGGCCGGCGCCCAGGACCGATTTGTCGTGCCGTCGCCGGACCGCGTGGCCGGCGCCACCATCGGCAAACTGTTCCAGGATGGACGCGGTTTTTCCACCGTGATGTTCTGGGTCGCCTTTTTCATGTGCCTGTTCATGGTGTATGCGCTCAGTTCGTGGCTGGCCAAGCTGATGGCCGGCGCCGGTTACAGCCTGGGTTCCGCATTGACGTTCGTGCTGGTGCTGAACTTCGGCGCGATGATCGGCGCCGTGGGCGGCGGCTGGCTGGCGGACCGCTTCCACATCAAATATGTGCTGGTCGGAATGTATGCGCTCGCGGCCGTGTCGATCACCTTGCTGGGCTTTAAGGTGCCGACGCCGGTGTTGTTCGTGCTGGTTGGTTTCGCCGGCGCATCGACGATCGGTACGCAAATCGTCACCTATGCCTATGCGGGCCAGTTCTACCCGATGGCGATCCGCGCCACGGGCATCGGCTGGGCGTCCGGCGTGGGCCGCAGCGGCGCCATCCTCGCGCCCATCGTGATCGGCACCCTGGTGGGCATGGCGCTGCCGCTGGAACAGAACTTCATGGCGATGGCCATCCCCGCTGTCATTGCCACGGTGGCGGTGTCCATGATCCGCCACGGCCGCTCGGCATCGCTGGCCGCGTTGGCGCCAGTCCACGCCGACGCGGCCGAAGCCGTGTAATTCCCCACTCTACTTAAAACAACCCGGAGACAATATGAAACAGACAGTATCGGGCGCCGTCGCGGCGGCCCTGGGCGCGTGCGCCCTGACCATGGCAGGCGCGGCGTTCGCCCAAAGCAATGTGGCCATTTACGGCATCCTGGACAGCGGCATCGTCTACACCAACCACGCCAACGCGGCGGGCGACTCGGTGCTGAAAGTGCCGGGACTGACGGGCAGCGTGCCGTCCCGCATCGGCTTCCGTGGCACGGAAGACCTGGGCAACGGCCTGCAAGCCGTGTTCGTGCTGGAAAACGGCGTGTCGGTCGATACCGGCACCGTGGGGCAGGGCGGGCGCCTGTTCGGCCGCCAGGCGTATGTCGGCCTGAAAAACGCGTATGGGACGCTGATGCTGGGCCGCCAAGTCAACATGACCTTCCTCGCCGCCGTGAAATCCGACGTGCTGGGACCGAATTTGTTCTCGATGTCGAGCATCGACCTGTATATCCCGAACGCCCGCAGCGACAACGCCATCGGTTACCTCGGCACGTTCAACGACTTCACGGTGGGCGCGACGTACAGCGTGGGCCGCGACACTTCCACGGCGGGCGGTCCGGCCGGCACCGCCTGTGCCGGCGAAGTGGCGGGCAATAGCAAGGCGTGCCGCCAGGCCACGGCTTTGCTGGGCTATGACAACAAGGCATATGGCGTCACCGCGTCCTACGACATCATGTATGGCAACGCGGGCGCGGCGGCGGGCCTGACCACCAGTGACAGTTACGACCGCCGCGCCACGTTGAACGGTTATGCGATGGCGGGCCCGCTGCGCGTGGGGGCGGGCCTGATGGCGCGCAAGAAGGTCGCGGCCACCCGCGCCAGCGACCTGGAATCGAACTTGTGGTACATCGGCGCCAGCTATCCGTTGACACCGATGCTGCAACTCGATGGCCAGGTGGCGCGCCATGACGTGAAAGACAGCGGCAACGATTCCACGTTGTCCGTGCTGCGCCTGACGTACAGCCTGTCGAAACGCACGGCCGTGTACAGTTCCATCGGCCATATGCGCAACAATGGTATTGCGGCGATTGCGCTGGACGCGGGCGGCACGGTGGGTGTGGGCCAGAACCAGTCCGGCTTATCGGCGGGAGTGCGCCATGCGTTTTAAATTCATGGCGGTGGCTGCGCTGATGGCCTGTTCCGGAGCGGCGCTTGCCCAGGGCGCCGGCCGTGCCAGCGCCGATGAAGCGGTGGCGCTGGTGAAAAAAGCCGTGGCGCATGCCCGCGGCAAGGGCGTGGAACAGGCGTGCCGCGATTTCGCCGATCCGCAGGGCGGCTTTATCCAGGGCGAGCTGTATGTGTTCGTACAGGATATGAACGCAAGAATGGTGTGCCATGGCGCCAATAAACGCATGAACGGCAAGAACTTGTCGCAACTGAAGGATGCCAACGGCAAGTTCTTTTCGCGCGATATGGCGGCGCTGGCCAAGTCCAGGGGATCGGGCTGGGTCGATTACCAGTGGATCAATCCCGCCACGCAGGCGCTGGAGCCGAAAACGTCGTACATCGAAAAAATCGATGACGGGACGTGGCTGGGCGTGGGCATCTACCGCAAATAGACGATGCCCCGCCGGGCGCAAACACGCTACAATCCGCGGCGCCCCGGACCTGGAATCCGGGGCGTCCGCAGATAAAGGATACCCGGCCAATGGACAGCCTCAGCGAAATTTCCACTCTTTCCGGCGCTGCGCTGAACCGCGACGGCATGGCCGCCGCCCTGGCGCGCGGCGTGCGCACATTCGACGGTTGCGCGCTGGACGATGCCGACCTGTCGCGGCTCGACCTGCAGGATTGCACCTTCGTCCGCTGCACGTTCGGCGGCGCCGTGCTGTATGCGTGCAAGCTGGCGCGCACGGTCTGGCTGCGCTGCCGGGCCGGCGGCGCGGATTTCGAAGCGGCCGACGCCGTCGATGCGCAATTCGACAGTTGCGACTTGAATAACACCAAGTGGCGCCGCGCGCGGCTGGCGTCGGTGCGTTATGCCAATTGCAAGCTGACCGGCGCCTCGCTGGAGGAAACGTCGCACCTGGGCGCCGCGTTCGAGGAATCGCTGCTGGTGGGCGCGGATTTACGGGGTTTTTCCTTCAAATCCGCCACGCTGAAACAGCTGGATTTTTCCGACGCTTACCTGGCTGGTTGCGATTTCCGCGAAGCGGTCTTTGACGGCGGCAGCCTGCGCAACGCAGTGCTGAAACAGGCGAAATTCACCGGCGCGGACTTGCGCAGCGTGAACCTGGAAGGGGTCAAATTGAGTGAAGCGGGCCTGTTCAAGGGCGCCGTGATTTCGCACAGCCAGGCGGCGGCCTTCCTCGGCGAACTGGGACTGATCGTCGCATAGACTGGTCAAACCCGGCGCATTCCCGATCAACAGAGTGAGTGTTTTGCCGGGTGTCTTCGTGCCGCCCCGTGGAAGCCACTATCATGGCCCATCGCCGGAAAAACCGGCTGCGAGCGATGATGAGACGGGATGGCACGATGATCAATAAGAACAGGAGACTGCGCGGGCACGCCGTGCATTTCAGTATGCTGGCGCTGGCCTTGTCCGTGAGCACGGCATACGGACAGCAGCAGCCGGCGGTGCCGAATACGGGCGATGCGCTGCTCGATACCATGGGCCTGACGTCCGCCAACAAAGTGCAGACGGCCGGGCAGCAGGACGCGTCCGATGGTTCCCATTTAAAGGTCGTACCGCGCAAGGGCGCCACCACGTATATCGCGACGGCGTTCCCGTCCACGGCGGCGCCGTCCCTCAGCCTGTTCAGCGCTTACGACGGCAAGGAGTTTACATCGCTGGCGTCGGAAACCTATGCGCCGCCGGGCGGCGTGCGTGACCCGTCGATCTTCCACGCGGATGACGGCTACTACTATGTCGCCTACACGTCCGCCCAAGGCGGCGGCTTTGCCGTCGCCCGCTCGAAGGATTTGCGCAGCTGGTCGCACGTGGTCGATGTGGTTGATGTGGCCCTGGCGGGCGCCCGCGCGCCGGAATGGCTGCAAGGAAGCGATGGCAAGGTGCACGTGATCGTGTCGGCCGCGCAGCGCGACGGCGCCGCCGTCAACTACCTGCTGACGGCGGCCGGTACCGGCTTCAAGCGCTTTGGCAAGCCGGTGCGCCTGCCAGGGCTGGATGGCTATGTGGACGCCTTTGCCGTGCGCGATGGCGGCGTGTTCCGGCTGCTGGCCCGCAAGCAGGCCACGGGACACCTGGAAATGGCGGTGGCCCGCGATCCGTCCGGCCCGTGGACCATGGAAAAGACGGGCGACTGGGCTGGCTGGGGGGCAGACAATGGCGCGCCAGCGCTGGTGAAGCTGGAGGACGGCGGCTGGCGCCTGTATTTCGAGGGCGACGGCGGCAGGCGCTATTACAGCAGCGACAGCCGGGATTGGACGTCGTGGTCGCCGAAAGCGGAACTGGCGTCGATGTCGGGCACGGCGCGCCACTTTACGGTGATTGCCGAACCGTCGAAGGTTGTCGATGCCGCCACCGCGCCGAAGCACAAGCCGCAGACCGTCACGTGGGACCGGCATTCGCTGATGCTCGACGGCCGGCGCAAGATGATCTGGGGCGGTGAAATCCACCCGTTCCGCCTGCCGTCGCCGGACCTGTGGCGCGACGTGCTGCAAAAGATGAAGGCGATGGGGATGAACACCGTGTCGTTTTATTTCGACTGGGGCTACCACACGGCGCGCCCAGGCGAATATGACTTCACGGGCATCCGCAACATGGAGCGCGCCATCGAGATGGCCGAAGAGCTGGACATGTACGTCATCATGCGGGTGGGACCGTACGTCAACGCCGAGCTGACGCGGGGCGGATTCCCCGGCTGGCTGGCGCGCCAGCGCGCCGTGGCGCGCACCGATGCGCCGGACTATATCCGCGCGGCCGACGAGTGGCTGACGCAAATCAACGCCATCGTGGCGCGCCACCAGGTCACCAATGGCGGCGGTAACGTCATCGCCTACCAGCTGGAAAATGAACTGAGCCAGACCACCGACGCGCACAAACGCTACATGCGCCACTTGCACGACAAGGTGCGGGCGGACGGCATCACGGTGCCGCTGTTCCACAATTCGGCGGGCCGCCTGCCTAACTGGACGCCGCCGGAATCGAGCGCGCCGTTTGCCGTGCCGGGTCCGACGGACCTGTATGCATTCGATGGCTATCCGGGCGGCGGCTGCACCAACACGCGCACGCCGGGCAAGCCGAACACGGTCCCCAACTGGGGCATGTATGGCGAAATGCCGCCGGCGGGAACGGCCGGTCCCGTGAAGATCGGCGCGCTGGCGTCGCCGAAGACGCCCGGCTTTGCTGCTGAAATCGGCGGCGGCTGGTTCGACTTCTGGGGCAGCGTAGGGACGTACGAATGCACGGCGGAGCGGATCGGTTCCAGCTATACGCGCGTGTTTTATGGTTCCAGCCTGGTCAACGCCTTGTCGCTGCACACGGTGTACATGGTGTACGGCGGCACGTCGTGGGGCTGGTCGCCGGCCTCGGTGGTGTACACGTCCTACGATTACGGCGCAGCCATCGACGAAGGGCGGGGCTTGCGCGAAAAGGCGCTGACCCTGAAGCAGATGGGTCATTTCGTGCAGGCGGCGGAAGGCTTGTTGGCAAAGATGGACAAGGCGGAACCGCTTGCCGCATCGACGGACCGCATCAAGCTGTATCACAACATCAGCCCGGATGGGGGCGCGCGCCTGATTTATGCGCAGCATTACCCGTCGGATGCGACCACCAACGATCCGTTCAGTTTTACGCTGAAACTGAAGGCGGGCAGCTATACGGTGCCGCAGCAGGGCAGGCTGGCGCTGAACGGTCATGACGCCAAGCTGCTGCTGGCCGACTATGCGCTGGAACGCCAGCAACTGGTGTACACGACGTCCGATACGCAAACGCACATGCGGCAGGGCGCGCGCGACCTGGCCTTGCTGTATGGCCGCTCGGGCGAGGATGGCGAGACGGTGTTGCGCTATGCGCAGGCGCCGAAGGTGGAAGTGTTGCAGGGGCAGGTGGCCCATGCCTATGACGCGGCGCGCGGCGACTTGCGGCTCAATTACGTGCACAAGGATTTGGCCATCGTGCGCATTACGCCGGCGGGAGGCGCGCCGCTGCTGCTGTTGCTGGCGGACGATGCGGCCGGGCGCCAGATTTGGAAAGTGGAGACGGTGCACGGGCCGGTCTTGCTGCGCTCTTCGGCGCTGGTGCGGTCGGCAGCGTGGCAGCAGGGCGTCCTCGCGGTGCAGGGTGACAGCACGGCGCCGTCCACGCTCGACGTGTGGGCGGACCGCGCCGCCACCGGTGTGCGCTTCAACGGGCAGGCGCTGAAGCTTGCCCGAGGCAGCGATGGCCGTGTCGTGGCCGGCGGTATTGCCGGTCCCGCGCCGTACCGGCTGCCGGACTTGATGGCGCTGCCGTGGGGCATGCGCGTGGATTCACCGGAAGCGCGGGCGGACTTCGATGACAGCGGCTGGCGCAAGGCCGACCTCACCGTCAGCGCGGCCACCACGGCCACGCAGCCGCCGCAGGGGCAGCCCGTGCTGGCCATGAGCGACTATGGCTTCCACCATGGCGACGTCTGGTACCGGGGGCGCTTCGAACTGGCGCCCGGTCACACGCTGCCGACGCAGCTGGAACTGGCTTATGGCGGAGGCGGCGCGGGCATGCTGCAAGGTTGGCTGGATGGCGTGTATCTCGGCGTCAGCGAAGTGCCGTCCGGCGAAGCGCGGCCGAAGACCACGGCAACCGCATCGTTCACGTTGCCGGCGGATGCCCTGAAACCGGGACCGCACGTGTTGTCCGTCATGGTGCGCAACAATTCGCACAACTGGGACCTGGCCGCCAATGACGAGCACAAGGAAGCGCGCGGTTTGATCAGCGCTTCGCTGGCCGCGCCGCAGGGAGCGAAATTCGCCACGCCGATCGCGTGGAAATTGCAGGGCAACCGGGGCGGCGAGGAAATCGCCGACCTGGTGAGGGGACCGATGAACAATGGCGGCTTGTACGGCGAGCGGCAGGGCTGGTATTTGCCGACGTCCGGCGCGGCCATAGCGGATGGCTGGGCTGCCGCGTCGCCCGGTATTGCGCCACCGCAGGCCGGCACTTACTGGCTGCGCACCAAGTTCAAGCTGGACTTGCCCAAGCAGCACGACATCCAGCTGGGCCTGGCCTTCGGCGACACCAGCAAGCCGCAATCGGCGGCCAAGACCCGGGTGCTGATGTTCGTCAACGGCTGGAACATGGGTAACTTCATCAGCCACATCGGCCCACAGCGCACCTTCGTACTGCCGCCCGGGATTTTGAACGCGAACGGTGACAACACCATTGCGCTGGCCGTGACGACGGATGGCAAGCCGGAAAATGCGCTGGAGCCGGTCAAACTGGTTACGCTGCGCGCAGCTCGGGGCGGCGTACCGGTAACCCCGGTCGCGCAACCCGAAAAAACGCTGCGTTAACCATAGGGGTCAGTGCATCGCAGCCTGACCCCGGGGGTAGTCAATTGGGATGGTTCGAGCGCGGGGTTTTTTCCACCCCGGTATCTTCGCGGTCGTCCTCGAACAAGTCGTTGCGCTGGTATGTTTCCGTGCCGGTGGATGACTGGCGGTTGCCGCCGTCTTTCCCGGCATTTTGTCCGGTTTTCTGCGCGCTTTGTTTCGACTGGCCTTTTTCGACACCCTGGCCGCTGGTGGCGCCTTCCGTTCCCGACGGCGTTCCCTGGATACCGTCCTGGGTGCCGCTGCCGCCGATCGACTGGTCTCCGTGCTGTTGATTCTGAGCCATGATAGCCTCCATGAAATGCGCCGGGCCATCCCGGCGTTTCCCCATGCTAGGCGCTGTCAAGCCATGCGGCTGTAGGCGCACGCCCCGGCTGTCTGTAGGTCAGCGGGCAAAATGCGCTTCGATTTCTTCCAGCGTTTTGCCCTTTGTTTCCGGCAACAGGAACGCGGCAGCCAGGAAATACACGACCGTGCAGGCTGCACCATAGAAAAACATGGTCGAGTAGCCGTGGCGGCCCACGGTGGGCAGGAACACGGCGGCAATCACCGTCGACACGAATTGATTGATCAGCAGCGCAATGCTCATGCCGTTGGAACGGATGCGCGTCGGCATCAGTTCCGACAGCGCCAGCCAGACGCAGACGCCGGGACCGACGGCAAAGCTGGCCACGAACAGGAAGATCGCCAACGCCACCAGCCAGCCATGCGAGGGCGGCGGTACCGCGCCCAGCATGGCCTGTTCGATGCGCAGCGGGGCGCCGACGGCGTCCCGTGGATTGGCGAATGGATTCAGGTGCAGCTTGCGGAAGAACGCGCCGATCACGCTGTCCTGCTGCACGGTGGCGTCGCGCGACACCGCCAGCGCCGGCAGGGCAGGATCGTCGCTGCGCAGCGCCTGCACGTTGGTGAACGGGCCATACGCATACGCTACCGTCAACTGCACAGGTCCATTGCCGCCGGCCGCGCCCAGCGCCTGCAGCGTGGCGCCATCGGCGCGCAGCGACAGGCCGTCGTTGACGACCGCCGCCTGCACCAATGCCGTCACGTCCCGCTGCGTACCTTCGGCGCTGCGGAACAGCAGGCCCGCCGCCACCAGCGCCACCACGATGCCGGCGCTGCCCATCATCAGCAGGAACTTGCGGCCCCGCGTATCGACCAGCGCCACGGCGGCCACCGTCATCACCGCGTTCAACACCTTCAGGCCGACGTCGGCCATGTTGGCGGTGGCGCCCGGCAAGCCGGCCTGGTTCAGGATGTTGACCACATAGGCCAGGATGGAATTGATGCCCGTCGCCTGCGTGCAGGCAAGAATCAGGCACGCCAGCAGGAACGGCAGCACATAGCGGCGGCTCAGCAGGGGATCGGTGGCGCGCGGCGCGGCGATGTCGGAATGCACCAGCGCCAGGCCCGCGCCAATGTCGCGCATTTCCGCTTCCGTTTCCGCCGGGGTACGGGTGCGCAGCAACGCGGCGCGGGCCTGTTCGATGCGGCCCCGTCGCGCCAGCCAGCGGGGCGATTCGGCCAGCGACAGGCTGCCGATGGTGAAGACCACGCCGGGGGCGAGGCACATCCAGAAGATGCGGCGCCATGCCTGGTCCTTTGCATCGAACAGCGCTTCGGCGCGGGCCGATTCCGGCAGCAGTTTCGCCGTTTCCACGGCAGCTTCCACGCCCTGTGCTTCGATATAACCGATCACCGCTGCGGCCACCAGGCCCACCGTCAGCAACAGCTGGAACAAGGCGGCGCCCCGTCCGCGCTGGCGCGCATGCAGGCATTCGGCCAGGTACAGCGGCACCACCACGCCAATCAGGCCGCCGGACACCCCTTGCAACAACCGTCCCAGCAACAGCGCCGTATAGCCGTCCGACAAGGCAATCAGTGGAATACTGGCCGTGAACAGGCCGCCCGCCAGCACCATGGCCCAGCGGCGCCCGATGGCATCGGCCAGCGCGCCGGCGAACAGCGACGACAGCACGGAACCCAGCAGCACGGCCGCCACGATGAATGACAATTGCTGCGCACTCAGTTGCCATGCTTGCGATGCGGTGGACTCCAGGTAGGGCAGGGCGCCGGCGATGATGCCGACGTCGATACCGTAGAGCAGGCCGCCCATGCCGGCAATGAACAACAGGTAGCGCATGGCCCAGATGCGGGACGGGGGCGCGGTGGGGGATGGTTCTGCTGGGGTGGGGGCGCGGTGCATGGGGGTCTCCGGGATGTTATTGATTGTCTGTGTCGGCACGCTCTTTGGCGGCTCATGCAGGGCAGCTTCGCTGCGCGAAACTGCCCTACGGGTTTTGCGTTTCGGCGTTGTTCAACGGGATGGCCTCGCCTTCGACATAGACTGCGACGGGGTGCAGGGCTTCGTCCAGCACCACGATATCGGCCCAGGCGCCGGGTTGCAGGCGGCCCCGTTCCATTTCGTCCAGGTAATCGGCCGGATAGCGCGACAAGCGGTTCGATGCGTCGGCCAGGTCCAGTCCCAGCCCGACGAAATTGCGCAGCGCCTGGTCCATCGTCAGCACGCTGCCCGCCAGCGATCCGGTGGCGAGCCGCACGCAGCCCTGGCACTTGAAGACGCGCTGCGTGCCCAGCGCATATTCGCCGTCCGGCATGCCGGTGGCCGAGGTGGCGTCGGTGACGCCGTACAGCCGGGGAATCGCGCGCAGCGCGGCGCGGATCACGCCTGGCTGCACGTGCTGCAGATCCGGGATGATTTCCGCATACTCGGCGTGCGCCAGCGCGGCGGCCGCCATGCCGGGGGCGTGGTGGTCCGTGCCGGTCATGCCATTGAATAAATGGGTAAAGCCGGTCGCGCCCGCGTTCAGCGCGGCCACGCCATCGTCATAGGTGCCCGCGCTGTGGCCGATTTGCACGCGGATCCCCATGCCGCGCAGGGCGGGAATCAATTCCAGGTGGTCCGGTACTTCCGGCGCCATGGTCAGCACGCGGATCGGGGCGATTGCATTGAGCGCCTGTACCTGCGCCAGGCTGGCCACCATGACGTCCGGCGGCTGGGCGCCGAGCCGGTGGATATTCAGGAACGGCCCCTCCAGGTGCACGCCCAGCATGCGGGCGCCGCCCGCGGGACGGGCAGCGATGACGCCGGCCAGTCCTTCCAGCGCACGCCGGATTGCCGGTTCGCGCGCCGTCAAGGTCGTGCCCAGCAGCGACGTGGTGCCATGCCGCGCATGGGTACGGGCCACGACCGCGCCCGCATCGCCGCCTTCCATGATGTCGGTGCCGGCCGCGCCGTGTACGTGCAAGTCGATAAAGCCGGGCAGGATGGTCAGCGCGCGATTGCCTGCAACGGCCGCGTCATGCCCGATGGTGTGGATGCGCTGGTCAAATGCGATCGTGCCGTTGATCCAGCCGGAAGGAGTAAGAATTCTGCCGCTTAAGCTGTTGAATACGTTTGACACCGCGCTCTATTCCGCTATGAGTAATTCGATGCCCAGCCGTTGCAATCCCTCGCGGTATTCCGGGCTGATGGCGGCATCGGTGATGACGGTATGGACGCGGTCCAGCTGCACGATGCGGTGCAGGCTGACGCGCCCGAACTTGGAAGCGTCCGTGAGGACGATGATCTTGCGTGAGCGCTCCACCATCTTGTGGTTCAGGCTCGCTTCCGCTTCATGGTGGGTGGTGACGCCGAATTGCAGGTCGAAGCCATCCACGCCGAGGAACAGCTTGTCGAAACTGTACGCCTGCAGGCAGGCTTCGGCCTGGCTGCCCTGGATCGACAGCGACTTCTTGTGCAGCAAACCGCCCGTCAGGATCAGGTCCACGCCCGGCGCATCCTGCAATTCCCACGCGATGTTCAAGCCATTGGTGGCCACCGTGACGCCGTCCGCGTCGCGCAGGTGGCGCGCCAGCGAAATCGTCGTGGTGCCGGAATCGATGACGATATTGTCGCCCGGCTGCACCAGGCTGGCCGCCAGCGCCCCGATGCGCTCCTTTTGCTCATGGTTGATGGCATCCTTCTGGCGGATGCTGTGCTCGGGCGGCGGCGTGCGCGCCAGCAGCGCGCCGCCATGGCTGCGCGTGACCAGTCCCTGCGATTCCAGCGCCGTCAGGTCGCTGCGGATCGTCACGGCGGACACGCCGAACTGTTCGACCATATCAGTGACTTGCACCGAACCCTGGCGGGCCAGGATTTGCAGGATCGCTTCGCGGCGTTGGCTGGTATTGCGCATGTGGGGGCTCTGTAGGCTGTAGGCTGAAAAAACGGCAGCTTAACAGATTGCCGCCGTTGCGCCAGCGCCAGCGGGTACGGCTTCGCTCACATTGCCCGCCTGGTTGCGGTTGCAGGCCCGCGCATATTGCGCCAGCACGCGGCCCACCTTATGCTCCAGCAGGCTGCCCGGCCGGATGTCCAGTTGCCCCTGCAGCACTTCCAGGTATTGTTCCGGCAAGTGCTGCGACAGCAGCGGCAGCGGAATCGCCACGTTCTCCAGGTTGTCCATCAGGCGCGCCACCGCGTGCACCACGTCCGGCTCGCCCCAGTAATAGCGGCAGCGGTCGGACAGCGCATAGCGGCGCAACAGCCGCTGTTCGACGCCGCTGCCATGGTAATGCTTGCGCCAGTGCTGCGGCTTGTCCAGCATGGTGTCTTCCAGCGTGCGCATCAGGTTGGAACATTGCGCTTTGGGCACCAGTTCGCTTTCAATCTGTTCCAGCGCATAGAAGCCTTCGCGCAGCGCAAAGGTGGCGGCCGGCCCCACCTTGAGGATGGCAAAGTGGTCGCGCACCATCTGGTGCAGCGCCGATTCGCGCTGGTAATCGGTGGAATGCGCTTCGAAGACCAGTCCCGGCTGGCCCGCCACGAAATCGGACAGGCTGGCCGCCTGCGCCGCATCGTAATGCTGGATCGCGCTATGGTCGAAATCCACCCCGGGCTGCACCACCATGGCGATCACGCGGCGCCACGCGTCGTGCAATTCCTGGTCAAAGAATGCGCGGCGGTGCACGTCGAGTGTATTGCGGGCGGCTGCGGGGGCCGTGACGGCCAGTGCCTGCGCCAGCGACGCTTCGCCGCCGGGTACCGGCACTTCGGTGCCGATCACGTAGACGGGCGGTGGCAAGCCGGCGTTGGCGGCGGCGTTTTCCGCCACCACGCACAGGCGCGCCGAGCGGGCCGCCACGGTTTCATCGGGCAGATGTTGCGGGTCATCGGCGCAGCGCATGCTGCAATCAAGGTGGATTTTATGGAAGCCGGCCGCCGCATAGGCGGCGATCAGCACTTCCGCGTTGGCCATGGCCGTGGCGCCGTCGAGGTGCTGCCAGGCGTTCGGGCCCAGGTGGTCGCCACCCAATACCAGCCGCGTCAACGGGAACGCCAGTTCGCGCGCCAGTCCGTGCACATAGTCGCGGAACTGCGGCGGCGTCATGCCGGTATAGCCGCCGAACTGGTCGACCTGGTTCGACGTGGCTTCGACCAGCAGCACGGTATCGTAAGCCAGCGCGGTGCGCATGGCGGCGCGCAGCACGACGGGGTGGCTGCAGCAGACGCTGTAAAGGCCGACTGCGTCACCCCGGCGGTGCGCCTTGACGATCTGCTGTACCGGGGACAAGGATTCAGTTGAAGTCATGTGCTGATCGGATTTAAAAAATCGAAGTCATGGTTTGCTGGCGCGCCAGCAGGGCCGCGCCACGGGCGCCGCCGGCGTCGCCGAAGCGGGGCGGCAGGATCGGGGGGACTTGCACGCCACGGAACAGATGGCGCCGCACGGCGCCCGGCAGATCGCGGTACAGGTGCGGCAAATTCGACAAGCCGCCACCCAGCACGATCGCATGCGGATCAAAGGCCAGCACCAGTCCTGCCAGCGCATGGCCCAGTAAATCCAGGTGCACCGCTTCCGTGTGCACGGCGGCTTCCGATGCGGCGGCGCCGTGGGCGCGCGCCGCGATGGCCAGCGGCTCGGCGCCATCGCCGCCGAAATGCGCATGCAGCCGGCTCATGCCGGGGCCGGACACGTAGCGTTCCAGGCAGCCCTGCTTGCCGCACGGGCAGTCATACACAGGCAGACCGTGGCGCGCCAGCAGCGGCGCGGGTATCGACCAGTGGCCCCATTCGCCGGCGATGCCGTTGAAGCCCCGCTGCAAGCGGCCTTCCACGCAATAGCCGCCGCCGGCGCCGGTGCCGAGGATGGCGCCGAACATCGTCGGCAAACCGTCCGCCGCGCCGCCCTGCGCTTCGGACAACGCAAAGCACTGACAATCGTTGCCGATGGCGACCGGGCGCTGCAACGCTTCCTGCATGGCTTGCGCCACCAGGCGGCCATTGAGCGCGGGCACGTTGGAGCTGACCTGGCGTCCGCTGGCGCTGTCGATAATGCCGGGCAGGCCGACACCGACCGCGGCCCTGGCGCCCAGCGCCGCATCGGCGCGCACCACCAGCGCGCCGATCGCTCCCATGAATTCCATGAAATCGTGGCCCGGCGTGGCGATGCGTTCGCGGTGCCGCTCCTGCAATTGCGCTCCCTGTTCGGCGTAGGTCACCAGCTCGATCTTGCTGCCGCCGATATCGATGCCGTGCCACGCGCGGGGCATGTGCTCGCTCATATCCGTCATTCCTGGTAAATCGTGACGCCCTGCACGACACGGTTGACCGTGCCGCCGGCGAACGGGTTGTCGGGACGCAGCCCGAGCAGCGCGGACTGGTGCAGCGCATATTGCTGCGCCATCAGCAGCCACAGTGGCGCCAGCCAGGCGTCGGAGAATCCTTCAACGGCGGGCACACCGATATCGGCGCCGAAGCCCACCGTCAGGCAGCGCGCGGCAATGCCGTCGCGGCGCAATTCGGCCAGCAAGTCGCTGTCATAGCGGCGCGCCAGCGCTTTGGCGCTGTGGAACAGCACCACCAGCGTATCGCCATTGACGGCGGCTTTCGGACCGTGGCGGAAGCCCAGCGGCGTGTTGGCCATGGCTTGCACCTGGCCTGCCGTCAGTTCCAGGATTTTCAGCGCGGCTTCTTTCGCCAGCGCTTCCAGCGGGCCCGCGCCCAGGTAAACGACGCGCCCGACGCGCTGTGCCGCCAGTTCCGCCACCGGCGCCGCCCATACGGCCAGCGCCTGCTCGGCCAGCGCCGCCAGTGCATTGACTTGTGCGACCGATTGCTCCGCCGGTTGCGGCGACAGCGCGCACAAGGTTGCCAGCACCATGGAGGTAAAACTGCTGGTCATGGCAAAGCCACGATCGCAGCTGGCGGCCGGCATCAATAACGTGCAGACATGGCCGCCATCGCCGGCCTGGCGCGCCAGCGCGCCGTCCGGATTGCACGTCACGTGCAGGAAGCGGGCGCCCGGCACGGTGGCGCGCAGCAGCTCGACCGCCGCCACGCTTTCCGGGCTGTCGCCGCTGCGGGCGAACGACACCAGCAGGGTCGGCGCATTCGCGTCCAGGTACAGCTCCGCATGCGTCAGCAGGCTGGTGGTCGGCACGGCGCGCACGCTGGCCGGCCACGCCGCATCCAGCGTGTCGGCGATGATTTCACCCGCATAGGCGGAGCTGCCGGCGCCGGTGAGGATCACGCGCTGGGCGGGATTGCGCAGGCAGTCGCACAGGAAGGCGCTCACGCGGGGCAATTCCGTTTGCAGCGACGTTGCCAACGCGCGCCAGACGGCAGGTTGCTGCGCGATTTCCTCGGCGGTGGCGAGGCCGCCGATGTCGGACCAGCTTTGCCGGCCGCGTTGCAGAAGTTGTGTCATCGAAAGAAAGTAAAAGTGGCGATTGGGTTGAAGCATAAGGTTCGCCTTTTCAAAAGTCAATAACGAAAGTAAAACGAAAGATAAATCATTCGTTTCTTGCGCTTTGATGACGTTTCAACGGTGCACATAGCACCGGTTCCACCGCATCAATGTATGCTGTTTGCCACGAATTCGAAAGTAAAACATGTGAAAATGCATCAAAACGAAAGAAAAATATGGGAAAAACGGCTTTTCCTCGCACGAATTCACAGTTTTTCTTTCTTTTTGTTGACGATGCTTATTTTTCTTTCTAAAGTGCGTGCATCGATTCACATTGATAGCCAGCCATGAAACGCAAACAAGCTTATCGCCGCCTCGCCGCCTGCAGCCTGCTGTCCCTGCTGACGGTGACCGCCGTGCCATTGTTGGCGGCGCCCGTCGGCAACCTGCGCAGCTTCCAGCCCGTTGCCGCCACCGGCAACGCGTGGGACATCGCCACCGACAGTGGCGCCATCGTCCGCATCGAACTGCCGCGCGCCGACGTCGTGCGTATCTGGGCGGCGCCCTCGGTGGAGCGCAAGCCGGCGCAATTGACGGGGGCGGGCGATAAAGCCGCGGCCATCGTGGTCGGCAAGGCCGATCCGAAAGTCGATGTCACGGTCCGCGAAGACAGCCACGCCATTGAATTCGCCACCGGCGCGCTGCGCTTGCGCGTCGAACGCAAGCCGTTGCGCTTCGCGTTGTTCCGCGCCGGGGAAACCGAACCGATGTGGCGCGAAGTGCAGCCGCTGGAACTGGCTGCTGCGAAGAACGACACGCAGACCGTGCAAACCCTGTCCAGCAGCCGCGCGGAGCGCTTTTATGGCGGCGGACAGCAAAACGGCCGCTTTGAATTCAAGGGCCGCCAGTTGCACGTGTCGTATTCCGGCGGCTGGGAAGAGGGCGACCGTCCCAGCCCCGCGCCATTCCTGATGAGTTCCAGGGGCTGGGGCATGCTGCGCAATACGTGGTCCGACGGCGTGTATGACTTGCGCCAGCAGGAGCAAAGTTCGCTGCAGCACGCCGAACAGCGCTTCGATGCGTATTACTTTGTTGGCAAGGATATCCGCGACGTGCTGGCCCGCTATACGGAATGGACGGGACGCGCGCAATTGCTGCCCCGCTGGGCGCTGGAATATGGCGATGCGGATTGCTACAACGATGGCGACAACGTGAAAAAACCGGGCACGGTGCCGGCCGGCTGGACCGACGGCCCGACCGGCAAGACACCGGACGTGGTCGAATCGGTGGCCCGCAAGTACCGCGAACACGACATGCCGGGCGGCTGGATCTTGCCGAACGACGGCTATGGCTGTGGCTACACGTCGCTGCCGGGCACGGTGGCGGGCCTGTCGAAGTACGGTTTCCGCACCGGGCTGTGGACGGAAAACGGCGTCGACAAGATCGCGTGGGAAGTGGGCCAGGCGGGCAGCCGCGTGCAAAAGCTGGACGTGGCGTGGACCGGCAAGGGTTACCAGTTTTCGCTGGACGCCAACAAATCCGCCTATGACGGCATCCTGAACAATTCCGACAGCCGTCCATTCATCTGGACCGTGATGGGCTGGGCCGGCACGCAGCGCTATGCGGTGGCGTGGACGGGCGACCAGAGCGCCAGTTGGGATTACATCCGCTGGCACATCCCGACCCTGATCGGGTCCGGCCTGTCCGGCCAGGCCTATGCGACGGGTGACGTCGATGCGATCTTCGGCGGCAGCGCGGAAACCTATGTGCGCGATTTGCAGTGGAAGAGCTTTACGCCGGTCTTGATGGGAATGTCCGGCTGGTCGGCCGCCGCGCGCAAGCACCCGTGGTGGTTCGACGAGCCATACCGCGCCATCAACCGCCGCTACCTGAAACTCAAGCTGCGCCTGACGCCGTACATGTACACCTTGGCGCGGGAAGCGGAACAAAGCGGCGCGCCGCTGGTGCGGGGCCTGATGTGGGATTATCCAAACGATCCGGCCGCGCAGCTGGAAACCCATAAATACCAGTACCTGCTGGGCCGCGACATGCTGGTGGCGCCGGTCTACCGCAGCCAGGCCGTCACGCAGGGCTGGCGCAAGGGCATCCACGTGCCGCAGGGACAATGGTTCGATTACTGGGACGGCCGCCAGGTCACGGCGGGCCAGCAGGGCCGCGACATCGACATGCAGGTGACGCTCGATAAGCTGCCCGTGCTGGTGCGCGCCGGCGCGATCCTGCCGATGTATCCGGAAGCGCTGTATGACGGTGAAAAACCGAAAGACGTGGTAACGCTGGATTTATATCCGCAGGCGCAGAACGGTGATTCCACATTCACGATGTATGAAGACGATGGCAATACCCGCCGCTACCAGCAAGGGGCGTTCAGCCAGCAGCAATTCAGCATGGCCAGCACGCCGGGCGCCGTCACCGTGGATATCGCGCCGGTGACCGGCAGCTACGATGGCCAGTTGGCGCGCCGCGCCTATGCGCTGCGCATGCTGGCGGCAAACCGTCCGGCGGGAGTTGACGCCAATGGCCGCGCACTGGCCGCACTGGCGGACCGCGCCGCCTGGGACGCCGCCGCCGAAGGCTGGTACTTCGATGCGCAGGAGCGGAGCGGCACGGTTTTCGTCAAGACCGCGGCGCAGGATATCCGCCAGCCGTTGCGCATCGCCGTGCAGGGACCGGTGGCCGTGGCGCGCGCCGACGGTGACTTTCCGTCCGCACCGGCGCTGGGCCGCGCTTTGCCGGCGGATGCCATGATCGTGGTGTCGCGCCCGTTCGAAGAACCGGGCCACCCGCTGGAAAACGCCTTCGACGGCAAGCCGGGCACGTGGTTCCGCACGGTGCGCAGCCAGGCCATCAAGAGCGGTCCCCATGAATGGACCATCGGCTTTACGGAACGCCGCCTGGTCGACGGTATCGAACTGGCGCCGCGCACGGACGCCAACTGGAAATATGGCCAGGTGCGCGATTATGAAATCTACATGGCCGACAGCAACGGCGAATGGGGCAAGCCGGTTCACACGGGGCGCCTGAAGCTGGAACAGGGCAAGCAAACCATCGCGTTCACGCCGTCGATCGGCCGCCTGCTGCGCTTCCGCGTTCTGTCGGTGCATAACCCGGACGGCGATGGCGCGGAATCGGCCGATCCGATGGTGACGGCGGCGCAAGGCAGCACCGTCAAGGCATTCGACGCCATCGCGGCAAAAGATGTGCCGCCCATCACGCTGTCGGAATTCCGCATCCTGGAGCACACGGTCGCCGAAGGCGACGAACAGCAGCGCTACCTGTCGGATCTGTTGCCTGCCAAGGCGCCGGGCCGCGACAAGGCCGCATCGAAACAAGGCGCGGAAATGCGCATGAACGGACTGAGGTTCCACAAGGGCCTTGGCATGGGACCGGCCGGCCGCATCGACCTGCGGCTGGCCGGGAACTGGAACTTGCTGCGCGCCGACCTCGGCGTGGACGACAGCTGCCGGGACGCCGGGGGCTTGCAATTCCAGGTCTGGAGCGGTGACCGGCTGTTGTACGACAGCGGCCTGGTCGCGGCGCCCGCCGTCGTCAAGCCGGAACTCGACATCCGCGGCGTGACGCAACTGAGCCTGCGCACGCTCGGCGCGCAAGGCAAGCAGCCCGCCGCTGTCTGCGGCAACTGGGCCAACGCCATGCTGATTGGCGCGGACGGCGCCACGGTCCGAACACGCTGAATCCCGCGTAACCACAACCACATTACAAGACATGCACCCCTCGCCGTGACGGGGGAGGGGAGCGTGCACCCTCACGACACTACGACCACAGAACGAAGGAGACGCACATGCAGGTAAAAAAAATGATCGCAGCCCTGGCCGCCGCAGGACTGGCCTCGGGACTGGCCGCCTCGGCGGCCGCCGCGGAAGGCGCCGACGAGGCGGCGGGCAAGGAACTGGGCAAGGAAGCGGTGCGCGTCGAAGTGACGGGGTCCAGCCTGAAACGCATCAATGCGGAAACCGCGTCGCCGGTGCAGGTCATCGATGCCAAGCAGATCGAAAACATGGGCGCCCGCACGTTGATGCAGGTGCTGGACAACTTGCCGGCGGCCCGCCCGGCCCAGCAGGACTTCCGCTCGATGTTCACGGGATCCGACGGCGGTTCGCAGGCGAACCTGCGCGGCCTGGGCGCGCAAGGCACGCTGGTGCTGCTCAACGGCCGCCGCCTGTCGTTCTATGGCGCGCCGTCCGGCTTCCAGACCATGTTCGTCAATATCGACGCGATTCCCGCCGCCGCCATCGAGCGCATGGAAGTGCTGACAGACGGCGCGTCGGCCGTCTATGGCTCCGATGCGGTGGCTGGCGTGATCAACGTCATCACCAAGAAGAATTACAAGGGCCTGGAAGCGCGCGCCACCAGCGATTCGTCGCCCAGCGTGAAATCGTACGGCGAGCGGCAGGCCAGCCTGATTTACGGCACGGGCGACTTGAATGTCGAAGGCTACAACGTGTACGGTTCCGTCAATGTCTACCAGCGCGACCGCATTTCACTGGCGGACACTTACCTGAAACGCCCCGATTATTTCTATGTCAATAATCCGAATTTCATCTCCAACTTCCGCATCGGCACCGGCAGCGAGCCGGGCGTGCTGAACCCGGGGACGTTCTTCGTCTTCGATCCGCTGAAAAACAATGCCCGCACCCAGCGCGCCGTGGCGGGTTGCACCAATACCGTGACGGAAGCATCCGGCACGCGCTGCATCTGGAACAACCTGCCGTATGCGCTGGACACCGGCCCCACGTCGGACCGCGCCACCGCCTTCCTCAGCGGCCGCGTGAAGCTGGGCGGCGACATGGAAGGCTTTGCGGAAGCGGCGCTGACGCACATTAAGCTGCGCGGCGAAAACGGCCCGCGCAGCTTCAACAGCGGTACCACGAACAACTGGTTCTCGCGCAACACCGGTACCAGGCTCAATACGTTCAGCTATCCCTACCTGGGGCCGAACAATGTTTACCTGAAGGGCAAGCTGGATGCGGACATGGCGGCCACGATGGGTGGCGCGGCAGGCTTGAATTACCTGATGCAGGATGCGCTGGGCCACTTCGGCCAGAAAAACACGGATGACAATTACCGCGTGATGGCCGGCCTGCGCGGCAGCCTCGGTGGCTGGCTCAGTGGCTGGGACTTTGAAACCGCGTTCAACGTGGCGGGCAGCCATTCCGTGCTGTACCAGACCATCAACGTCAACACCAAGGGCTTTGAAAAGGCGTTCGGCCCGTTCACAAAAGACCCTGTCACGGGCCGCACCTACATCTCGGACAACCCCGCCTACAAATTCGGCGTGATCAGCGAAGCCAATGCGGCGCTGCTGCGCGAAGCGTATCCGACCTTCGATATCCAGTCGTGGACCAAGCTGATCACGTGGGATGGCAAGGTGGAAGGCACCCTGTTCAAGCTGGGCGACCGCGAAGTGCGCGCCGCGTTTGGCGCCAACCTGATGCGCGAAAGCTTCGATACGCCGGGCAATGCGGATGCGGCCAATGGCTTGATCACGCAGCAGGGCGGTTCGTGGTTCGACGGCAAGCGCACGATCGCGTCGCTGTTTGGCGAAGTGGTGGTGCCGGTCACGGACAACCTGGAAGTCAACGCGGCCGCGCGCCTGGATAAATATCCGCATTTCTCCGCCAACCTGGCGCCGAAGATCGGCGTGCAATGGCGCGCCCGTCCGGAATTGCTGGTGCGCGGCACGTATTCGGAAGGCTTCCGTGCGCCCAACCTGGCCGAATCCGGCAGTGGCGGCGTGTTTGCGCAGGTAGGCGGCATCCGCGATACTGTGCGTTGCGATGAAACCAACGCGATTGCCCGCATGCTGATGAAATCCGTCACCAAGACCGACGCGGACCTCGGCAAGTCGCTGCTCAATTCGAATTGTTCGACCACGGTGGGTGGCCTGACGCCGCCGAACCCGCAACTGCAGCCGGAAAAGGCCAGGATTTCCACGGCCGGCATCGTGCTGCAGCCGGCCAAGGATGTCAGTGTGTCGCTCGATTACTGGTTCGTCTACCGCCGCAATGAAATCGTGCGCCAGGACTTCAACCAGCTGTTCACGCAACTGGTGGAAAAATACGGCCCGGGGCTGGCCGGCACCAATCAAGCCATCCGCAGCGCGCTGACGGACGCCGACCGCGCCAACATGGCGGCGGTGGCCGCCATGTGCGCCAACCCTGCCAATGGCGCGGCGTGCGCGGGCGGTGTGCCGAAGTATTCGGTCGGCAACCTGGGCGGCTTGATCAACTCGTATTCGAACCGTGGCCGCACGCTGATCGACGGCTTCGATATCGATGCGCGCACCCGCTTCTCGCTGGGTGGCTGGGGCAAACTCGGCACCGGCATTGCCGCCACCATCCGCAAGCGCGAAACGTATAACGCGGAAGATGGCGACGGCTTCTCCGGCAACTACGTGGGCTACTACGATTCGCCCCGCGTGCGCGCAACGTTCAACGCGGACTGGAGCTACGAGGCATTCGTCACCAGCCTGTTCGTCAATTACACGGGCAAGACCAAGTGGGCCTACGGTCCATGGGACACGGACAATGCGCCGGGCACCTGCATGGCGGCCGGTCTCGACATGCCGAAGGAACTGTGCGATGGTGCGCCGTCGTACACGACGGTCAACCTGGGCGTGACGTGGAAACCCACCAAGCACCTGGATGTGGGCGTGAACGTGAAAAACGTGTTGAACAAGCGCCCTTACTATGATCCGAACGGCTGGGAAGGTTATAACCACAGCCAGAACCTGTTCGGCCGCCAGTTCGCCCTGTCCGCCAGCTACAAATTCTGGTAATCCGCTTCAACCCGACAACGAGATCAATAGATGGAAAAGTTATTCAATCGACGCCAATTCCTGACCGCCGCCGGTGGCGCCGGCGCCGCGCTGGCAGTGCCGAAGGCATTCGGCGCCACGGGACGCGAGCGGCTGCGCATCGGCATGATCGGCACCGGCATGCGGGGCCAGGTGCTGCTGCGCGAACTGCTGCGCCGCGACGACGTGGAAGTGGCGGCCTTGTGCGACATCGAACCCATCATGCTGGGCAAGGCGCTGGCGCTGGCCGAAAAGGCCGGCAAGCCCCGTCCCCGCACCTTTGGCGCCAATGGCAATGACAAGGGCGACCAGCATGCATACCGCGCCATGCTCGATGCGAAGCTGCTCGACGGCGTCATCATTGCCACGCCGTGGGAATGGCATGCGCCAATGGCGATCGACGCCATGCAGGCCAGGGTGGCGGTGGGATGCGAAGTGGTGGCGGGCGTATCGCTGCAGGAACACTGGGATGTGCTGAATACCCAGCTGAAAACGGGCACGCCGTACATGTTGCTGGAAAACGTCTGCTACCGCCGCGACGTGCTGGCCGTGCTGCAAATGGTGCGCTCCGGCCTGTTCGGCGAACTGGTGCACCTGCAGGGCGGTTACCAGCATGATTTGCGGGCCGTGAAGTTCAACAACGGCGATCCGGCCAAACCCTATGGCAGCGGCGTGGAATTCGGCAGCAAGGGCTGGTCGGAAGCGCGCTGGCGCACGGAACACTCGGTGCAGCGCAATGGCGAACTGTATCCCAGCCATGGCATCGGCCCGTGCGCGATGTACACCAACATCAACCGGGGCAACCGCTTCACCCGCATCAATACCTTTGCCACCAAGGCGCGCGGCCTGCACGACTACGTGGTGAAGCAGGGCGGCGCCGACCATCCGAACGCGCAGGCGAAGTTCAAGCTGGGCGACGTCGTCACCACGACGATTTCGTGCGAAAACGGCGAGACCATCCTGCTGCAGCACGATACATCGCTGCCGCGCCCGTATTCACTGGGCTTCCGCGTGCAGGGCACCAACGGCTTGTGGATGGACGTGAACCATGGCATCCACATCGAAGGCGTCAGCAAGCCGCACCAGTGGGACGATTTCCAGGGGTACCAGGATAAATTCGACCACCCGCTGTGGCGTAAGTATGGCGACCAGGCGGCCGGCGCCGGCCATGGCGGCATGGATTATTTCGTGATCCACGCCTTCATCGAAGCGCTGAAGGCCAGGGCGCCGATGCCGATCGATATCTACGACGCGGTAACATGGAGCGCCATCACGCCGCTGTCCGAACAATCGATCAAGCAAGGCTTCCAGACCTTGGACTTCCCGGACTTTACCAACGGGCAGTGGGCGAAACGCAAGCCGATCTTTGCATTCGACGACAAGTATTAACTTTGGCCAGCGGCCGTAACCGTAGGGCGGTTTCCGCAACGCGGAAGCCGCCATGCATGCTACTCAGGAGACCGAAACATGAAACGTAGAAGTTTGCTGGTGCAGTTCGTTATTTTGGCATTGGCCGGTTGTGGCGGCCCCACCGCCGTCACAACCGAGTCGCCGCGCGCCATACAGGGCGCGCCCGCCGCCACCGCCGCCACGGTGGCCCTGGCCGGCAACGCCTTCATCACCAGCGCCCCGGCCGGCGCAACGGAAGTCATCAATAGCAACGGCCTGGCCAACTGGACCAGTGCCAATACGGTCACCAGCGCGTGGTTCCGCATGGACGCGGCAGGCAGTGCGACCGTGGCGATGGATGCGAAGCTGGCCGGCAGTTCCAGCAGTACCGTGAAAGTCACTATCAACGGCACGCCGTTCAACGTCAACCTATCCGGCGCCGCCAGCAAGACCTACGCTGTCGGCACGGTCAACGTGGCGGCGCCCGGCTATGTGCGGGTGGATTTGCAGGGCGTCAGCAAGAGTGGCGGCTACTTTGGCGACGTGTCGGCATTGAAGGTGACCACCAGCGCCGGCCTGAATTACGCCAACGACGCGGCCAATTACTACTGGTCGCGCCGCGGTCCGTCGGTTCACCTGGGCTACACGGCGCCGGCCAACACGGAATATTTCTACAACGAAGTCACGGTGCCGGCGGGGCAGGACAAGATCGGGTCGTATTACATGGCCAACGGTTTCGGCCAGGGCTATTTCGGCATCCAGGTCAAGTCTCCCTCTGAACGGTGGATCCTGTTTTCCGTCTGGGATGCGGACAACGGCGCCAAGACCACCTTGGTGAAGAAGGGCGCCGGTGTCGTCGACAACACCTTTGGCGGCGAGGGCACGGGCGGCCAGTCCTACCTCGTGTACAACTGGGCGGCGGGAACGACTTACCGCTTCATCACGCGCGCCCGTCCGGACGGCGCAGGCGCCACCGACTATTCGGCCTGGTTCTATGCGCCGGAACTGGCCAGCTGGCGCTTCATCGCCACCTGGAAGCGTCCGGCCATCAGCACGTACCTGACCGGCGTGCATTCGTTCCTGGAAAACTTCATCGACACCAACGGCTACCTGGAACGCAGCGCACAGTATGGCAACCAGTGGGCGCGCAACACGTCCGGGACGTGGACCGAACTGACCACGGCGCGCTTTACGGGCGATGCGACCGCCACCAATGCGCAGCGCATGGATTATGCGGGCGGCTTGCAGAATGGACGTTTTTACTTGCGCAACGGCGGTTTCTTCAGCCCCTACGTGCCGGTGAACCAGAACTTCACGCGGCCCGCGACGGGCATCGCGCCAGCGGTCGACGTGAACACCTTGCCGCAATAGGGCGGGGTTGATGGGCACATGTTATTCTTCCGGCAATGAACGCGCCCATCTTTGAAACCGCCATCCCTGCCGCCAGCCACCTGAACACGGAGCTGGCCGGCGCCTATTTCCACGATTGCTGGCAAACCACGGTGGCGCCGCACGGGCGCACGGCGATGCAGATGTATCTCGACGTGGTGCGGCGCACGCCGGGCTGGGTCAACTTCCTGATGTCGGTGCGAAACCGCGTGGTGGGGCTGGTGGGCTTGAAGAACCTCGGCAGTTTGGGCAGCCTGCGCGCCGGCAAGGCGGCCGCGGATTACAAGCCGGGCGACCGTGCCGGCATTTTCAGGGTGCTGCGCGTGTCGGACGATGAAGTCATCCTCGGTGACGACGACAAGCACTTGCGCGTGCAAGTGTCGGTCTGCAAGCTGCGCCATGACGGCCAGGATGCCGTTGCCGTGTCGACGGTCGTGCACTTGCATGGACTGCTGGGGCGCATTTACATGATCCCCGTCGCGCCCATGCACAAACTCATCGTGCCGGCGGTGCTGCGCAGGCTGAGCACGTAGCCGCGGCTCAGAGGCGCAACTGGCCCTGGATACTGTCGTCCAGGGTTTTCCCGATGACGGCGCCGGCCATGATCTTGGCGCCGGCCACCGCGTCGCCATGCTTGTTGTCCCAATAGTAGCCTTGCGTCGGCGTCACGCGGATCACCGTGATGCGGGGATCGGCTTCACCCTGCGTGAACCAGGTTTTCAGCGCGAAGTTCCACAGTTCGTGGATACGCGCCTGGTCGCGTGAAACGATGGCGTGGCCGTCGAGATACAGGAAACCCGAGTGCGCCGAGCCCTGGAAATACAGGCGCACCGCCGGGTTGGCGTCGAGTTCGTCGTTCTTGTGGCTGTCCGCTGCGCTGAGGAACCACAAGTTGCCGTTGTCGTCGACTTCCAATGGACTCATCGGGCGCACGCCGCCGGCCGTGCAAAAGAAACAAGTCTTGGCGTCGTCGACCATGTCGCGGATGCGGTGTACGGCGTCCGGACCGGACAGGTCGCAATGGTTGCTTTCGGGTTGCTGCTGATCGATGGAGTTCATGCTGTGCTCCTGGCTGCGTGCGGACCGGAATGGCCGCGTCGGCATCCATCCTAGGAGCGGTGGCGGGGCTGGTCGGTGCAGCATTTAACGCAACGGGGCTATTGGCGCTGCCGCCCCGACCACGTACTCGACAGCGGGGGAGGCCCTGCCATGGCGCCTCTCCCGAGTTAGGAGGCTATTTGAACGAGTACGTCACGCTGCCAAACCAGCGCCGTCCACGCGGATCCGTGTAGGTCGGGTCGTAGCCGGAGATGAAGTAATACGCCTGGTTCGAATACGGCGGGCTGGTGTCGAAGATGTTTTGCACGCCGGCGCGCAATTTCAGCTGCTTGTTCCACGCGTAGGTGGCCGACATGTCCCACAGCGAATACGCCTTGACGCGGTTCGGCGCCACCACCGTGCCGTTGTCGACGTTGATGGCGGTATTCTGGTCGTCATAGCCGCTTGAATACGTGTGCGACAGGTAGGCCGACAGCGGTCCCTGTTCCCAATCGAACGTGGCGGTATGGCGCCAGCGCTGAACCACGCCATCCGTCACGAAGCGCCCCAGGTTGCTGACGTAAGCATCGCCCGGTGCGTTCTGGATGCGTGATTTCAGCACATAGGTGCCGTTCAGACGGGCGCCGATGCGGCCGATCGGTGTTTGCGTACCGCGCCAGTCGACCGATACATCCAGCCCGGATGCCTGCTGCGCGCCGCGGTTTTCCTTGTGCAGTTCGATGTAATCGATCAAACCGTCTTCATCGCGGTGCACCAGGTTGCCGTATTTGGCCAGATTGCCGAGAATGATGTCATCGCCGATTTCGGAGATCAGGTCGGTGCGCTTGATGTTCCAGTAATCAAGCGACAGATTGGCGTCCCGCGTGGCGGCCCACACGGCGCCCACGGAAACCTGGCGGCTGTGTTCTGGCTTCAGGTTCTTGTTACTGTAACGGCGGGCTTCCCAATTGTCCGCGCAATCGGCATAGTTGTTGTCGACCGTCGCGCAATATGCCGGGTCGGGCAGTGTAGCCGTGGCGCTGACCAGCGTTGGTCGGAACAGGTCCACCATCGATGGCGCGCGGAAGCCGCGTCCCGCCGAACCGCGCAGCATCAGTTCCGACGATGGCCGGTAGCTGATCCCGACTTTCGGGCTGGCCGCGCCGCCCACGATCTGGTAGTGGTCATAACGGGCCGACAGTTGCGCTTCCCATTGTTTGGCGAACGGCAGCAGCAATTCGCCATAGACGCCTTCGACATGGCGGCTGTCGCTGGTGGCGCGTCCGCCCGGGGGGGCGTCGTCATTGTTGATGTTGTCACTCAACAGCAAGGCCGACGGGTTGAAGCGCGTGCGTTCGTGCCGCGCTTCGCCGCCGATGGCCAGCGCCATCGCGCCACCCTCCATCCGTCCCAGTTCGCGGCTGAGTTTGAAGTCGATGCTGTCCATGGTGCCGTGCGAATGGCGCACGTCATCGTTGACCTGAATGGAGTTCAGCAGCGCCACACCGGCCGCGCTGGAAGGGCCGAACGGATTGATGACGCCATCGGCAATGCCTTGCTGGAGCTTGTCGTACAGCAGGTAGCCGCGGGTATCCTTGTCCGCCACTGTGTTGACACTGTGGTTGATGGCCACGTCGTAATCCCATTTGCCGGCAACGCCGTTCATGCCGACCACCACGCGTGTGCCGGTGCTGGTCAATTCACTGGTGCGGCGCCCCGCCTCATTGAGGCGTATGCGCAACTCCAGCTCGCCGGGCGTGTCGTCATCGAGCGTGTCCAGGCCCGTGTTGGCCAGTTGCGGCACCTTGCGGTAATCGATATAGGCCTTGACGCGCGCGGTCGAGGCGACGTAGTGGGTGCGGGCACGCGCATAGGATGCTTCGGCATACAGTTGTGCCACGGGGTTCAGCTGGAATACGGCACGGCCCAGGAAGCTGGCTTTTTCCGATTTCGGATACAGCTCGGTGTCGCGCATGTAGTTGTAGGTGCAACCGTTTTCACCACCGGTGCCGAGCGGCAGGTACAGGTTGGCCGGCGGCGCGCAATCGGGGGCGGACAGGTTGATCATCCGGTTGACGATCGGCTTGCCATTGATGGTGTAGCCGATATCCTGCAAATGGTCGCGCTGCGCAGACGTCAGGCGGATATTGGCCGGGTTGGTGTAGCCGGACAACAAGTGTCCCAGCCGCTCGTCGATGTGCAAATCCTTGATGAAGCTGCGTTGCGACGTGCTGAGGCTGTCCGTGCGCTGGAAGTCCGCCACGCCAAACACATTGAAGCCGTTTTGCACCAGGTCGCCGATACCGGCCGCAATGCTGGCGGTGCGCTTGCCCGCGCCGCCTTCTTTGGTGGATGCGCCATAGGCGCCCAGCTCCACACCCTGGAAATCGCGCCGCGTAATAAAGTTGATCACGCCGCCAATCGCGTCCGTACCATACAGCGACGAAGCCCCATCGAGCAACACTTCCACGCGCTGCAGCGCGGCGGCGGGAATATTATTCAAGTCCACACCGGTGTCGTCGCCGGGCGACGCGAAGTTCGCCATGCGGCGGCCGTTCAGCAAGACCAGCGTGGACGAGGTGCCGATGCCGCGCAGGTTGGCGCTGTTGAAGCCGCGCTGGTCGCGGCCATCGGTGATGCTGGATCCATCTGTCTGGCCGCCCATGTTGGCCGCAATCCGCGCAATCAGCTCCGCCGCCGTCGTCACACCTGCCTTGTCCATCTCCGCGCGCGTGATGATGTGCACCGGCAGCGGCGTTTCCGCTTCCACGCGCTTGATGGCCGAACCTGTGATTTCAACGCGGACCGGGTTGTCCGCGTCCATGGTGGTTTGCGCTGCGGCGAAGTGGCTTGCCGCCAGCAGCGCGCCCGCTGCCAGCGCCTGCGTGCGTTTCCTTGCCTGATGCTTGATCCGCTTGGTCATTCAATCTCCCGGGGCTATTGGTCTGATGCTGTTGATCTATTGTCATGTTTGCTTTGCCGATCATACCATCGGCATCAGGATTTCGTGGAGAAAGGCCCCATGGCACGGCATTTGCTGCTACGCACCATGCGGCCCCGGACCCAGGCCGCATGGTGTGAGTTTTGATCGATTGTGGGTCATTGACGCACTCATTTAGTGCAGAGAAGCCGAAAGACCATGAAGACCGATTGCCTGCCGTTCCCCCGCGAAGACATCCTGGCCGCAGCCCTGGCGCCACCGTCGGGTCCCGCATCGGGGGATTCCTGGCGCATTGTGCGCGAGCGGGCCTTGCGCGCCAGCGCCGTCGATGAGGCGGCGGGGCTGGGCCGCTGGTGGTATGAGCATCGGCACGGCCGCCTGTATTTATCGGCGGTGGCGGCATCGCTGCTGGGCATTGCCGCCAGCGGCTGCCATGAAGTGGCCGATGCGCTGCTGAACGTGGCGCCACAGGATGCGTGGCGCCTGCGCAGCACGCTCGACGCCATCACCGATGTCCACCTGGGCACGGCCTGCGAATTCCGCGTCAATGTGACGGGCAAGGGGACGCGCTGGCTGAAGGTGCAACCGGTCGCGCGCGAAGGGGAAGCCATTGTGGCGGGCATGGTGGTCGACATCACGTCCACCAAGCATGCCGCCATGCGCGAACGCTTCAGCTTCGCGCTGACGCAATATTTGATCGGCACCGATACCTTCGACGCCGCGATCCACAAGATCATCCAGCTGGTGTGCGATGAACTGGGCTGGGACTGGGGGGCGTTCTGGGTGCGCGAGGAACCGGAAGGCCGTACCGGCGTGCTGCGTTGCCGCCACGTGTGGCATGCCGCCACGGGCGATTATTCGGAACTGCGCGCCGTCACGACGACGGCTTCCGGCGATACCTGCCATGGCGTGCTGGGACAGGTCTGGAGCGGCAAGGCGCAATGGGTCGATGCCAGCACGGACACGGAAGACGGGGGGCGCTTTGCCAGCGCGCGCCGCTGCGGTCTGCAATCGGGCTATTTCTTCCCCGTGACGTACACCGGGGGCGACGGCGGCTTGCACAGCGCCGGCATCCTGGAATTCTTTTCCCGCGAACCGCGCCAGCGTGAAGCGCAATTGCCGGGACTGGCCGAATCGATCAGCGCGCTGATTGCGCAGACCGCGCAGCGCATGGCGCAGCAGGAACGCATGCGCGTGCTGGCGCAGACTGATGAAATGACGGGGCTGGTCAACCGCGCGCATTTCCATTACCTGCTGGACCGCGCGTGCGAGCAGTGTCCGCCGTGCGCCAGCTTTGGCGTGCTGTATATCGACCTGGATCAGTTCAAGCCCATCAACGACGCGTTTGGCCACGCGGCCGGCAACGTGGTCCTGAAGGCCTTTGCCGAGCGCTTGCGGGAGCTGGCGCCGGAAGGGGCGGTGGTGGCGCGCCTGGGCGGCGACGAATTCGCCATGATGACGGGTTATGGACTGGAACCGCAGGCTGTCGAAGCGCTGGCGCAGCGCGTGGCGGCCTGCGCGCGCGAACAGTTCCAGTACATGGGACACGAGTTGTCGGTGTCGGCCAGCATCGGCATCAGCATGTACCCGTCGCACGGCGCCAACACGGCGCAACTGCTGCACGCGGCCGATGCCGCCATGTATGCCAGCAAGCGCAATGGCCGCAACCGCGTCAGCCATTACAGCGATGCGCAGGGCGCCGAGCAGGATGTCTTGGCGAAGCAGTTGATCATGCTGTCGGAATTGCAGCACGGTTTCGAGCGCGGCGAATTTTTCCTGGTTTACCAGCCGATCATGGATGCCCACGGCGAAGCGCTGGCGGCGGTGGAAGCGCTGATCCGCTGGCGCAAGTCCGACGGCACCATCGTGCCGCCCGACCAGTTCATTCCCGTGGCGGAGCAAAGCCGCCTGATCGTGCACCTGGGACGCTGGGTGGTGCAGCAGGTGTGCCACGATTTGCCGCGCCTGCATGCGGCCGGTATGCACGGCCTCAAAGTGCACATCAACATGGCGGCGCCGGAATTCCTCGACAGCGATTTGCCGGCGGAACTGATGGCGACCGTGCGCGCAGCCGGCATCGATCCTTCCAGCCTGCAAATCGAACTGACGGAAAACATGGTGATGTCGCACATCGACACGTCGCTGCCGATCATGCGCAAATTGACGCAACTGGGCTTTGAAATCAGCCTCGATGACTTCGGCATGGGGTATTCGTCGCTGTCGCTGCTGAAAACGTTGCCGATCGCGTCGCTGAAGATCGACCGCGGCTTCCTGCAGGGAGTGCCGCGCGAACGGGACGATTGCGCCATCGTGCGCACCATGCTGGACCTGGGCCGCAACATGGGTATCGGCGTGATTGCCGAAGGCGTGGAAACCGATTCGCAGCTGGGTTACTTGCGCCAGTTCGGCTGCACTCTGGTGCAGGGCTACCTGCTGGGCCGCCCCATGCCATTGCCGCAACTGCTGGAACGCTACCGCAAGGCGTAGCGCGGCGCCGTCCCCGAAATTCTTCCCCCAAGGCCCGTATGCGGGCCTTTTTAATTTCCTGTCCTGATAACGATAACCCCGTTGCAATAAAAGATAAGCGCGCCTATACTCGATTCATGTTGTATGACATCCTATGACTTAAATGAATGGCAAAAACCATGAAAGGAGCAGGACTGTGAACATCAGAATCAACCACTTCAAGCGGGCGCTCAAGGCGAAGCAATTGCAGGTGGGCCTGTGGTCCGGGCTGTCGAACAACATTACCGTGGAATTGCTGGCCAACGCGGGGTTCGACTGGCTGTTGCTGGACACCGAACATTCGCCCAACGAATTGCCAATGGTGCACTCGCAATTGCAGGCCATTGCCCACAGTACGACGCACCCCATCGTGCGTCCGGCGTGGAACGACACGGTGGTCATCAAGCGTTTGCTGGACGTGGGCGCCCAAACGCTGTTGATCCCGTTCGTACAGGACGAGGAAGAAGCGCGCCGGGCCGTGGCGGCCACGCGCTATCCGCCGCTTGGCGTGCGCGGTTATTCCGCGGCGGCCCGGGCGTCCGATTACGGCCGCGTGAAAAATTATCCGCTGGTGTGCGAAGAAGAACTCTGCCTGTTGCTGCAGGTGGAAACGCCGCACGCGATCGGCAACATTGAAGCGATTGCCGCGCTGGAAGGCGTCGACGGCGTGTTTATCGGCCCCGGCGACCTGGCCGCCAGCATGGGTTATATCGGCCAGTTGGGCCACCCTGAAGTGGTGGCCGCCATCGAATCGGCCATCAAGCGCATCGTCGCCACCGGCAAGGCGGCCGGTGTCCTGACGGGCGACGAGGCGCTGGCGCGCCGCTATATCGCGGCGGGCGCCACCTATGTCGCCATCGGCAGCGATATCGGCTTGCTGGCGCGCGGCGCGGAAGCATTGTGCGGCCGTTTCAAGCAGGCAGCGTAAATACCATTCAAGGAGAGGCAAAATGAGCAAAGTTGGATTTATCGGCCTGGGCATCATGGGCGCGCCCATGGCGGCAAACCTGATCAAGGGCGGCCACACGCTGTACGTGCACGACCACAAGCCCGCGCCGGCCGCGTTGCTGGAGCAAGGCGCGATTGACTGCGCCAGCGGCAAGGAAGTGGCGCGGCAGGCCGACATCATCATCACCATGGTGCCGGATACGCCGCACGTGGCGTCCGTGCTGTTCGATGACGGCGGCGTGGCGCAAGGCCTGACTGCCGGCAAGATCGTGGTCGACATGAGCTCGATCTCGCCGATTGAAACCAAGCAGTTTGCTGAAAAAATCAATGCACTGGGCTGCGCTTACCTGGACGCGCCCGTGTCCGGCGGCGAAGTGGGCGCGAAAGCCGCGAGCCTGACCATCATGGTGGGCGGCCCGCAGGAGGCGTTCGACACCGTCAAGCCCCTGTTCGAACTGATGGGCAAGAACATCACACTGGTGGGCGGCAACGGCGACGGCCAGACCACGAAAGTGGCGAACCAGATCATCGTGGCGCTGAACATCGAAGCCGTGGCCGAAGCGCTGCTGTTCGCCTCGCGCATGGGCGCCGATCCGGCCAAGGTGCGCCAGGCGCTGATGGGCGGCTTTGCCGCGTCGCGTATCCTGGAAGTGCACGGCGAGCGCATGATCAAGCGCACTTTCGATCCGGGCTTCCGCATTGAGCTGCACCAGAAAGACTTGAACCTGGCGCTGTCGAATGCGCGCCAGCTGGGCCTGAGTCTGCCGAACACCGCCACCGCGCAGGAATTGTTCAATACCTGCGTGGCCCACGGCGGCAAGGCCTGGGACCATTCCGCGCTGGTGCGGGCGCTGGAAATCATGGGCAACCACGAAATCGCCGCCAGGTAAGGAGGCTGCATGGGCATCCACCGAACGCTGTTGCGGCGCATGTTCGACGCCGCGGTCGCCGCGGCGCAGCCGTCCGCCTGCCTGCCGCTGCACCTGCCGGAAGCGCCGAAAGGGCGCACCATCGTGATCGGCGCCGGCAAGGCGTCGGCCGAGATGGCGCGTGTGTTCGAGCGCCACTGGCCCGGCCCCCTGGAGGGACTGGTGGTGACGCGCTATGGCTACGCGGTTCCGTGCGAGCGCATCGCCATCGTGGAAGCCGCGCATCCGGTGCCCGATGCGGCGGGGCTGGAGGCGGCGCGCCGGATCCGCGCACTGGTGACGGGGCTGACGGAAGACGACCTGGTGGTGTGCCTGGTGTCCGGCGGCGGCTCCGCGCTGCTGGTGCAGCCGGGCGAAGGCCTGACGCTCGAAAACAAGCAAGCCATCAACCGCGCGCTGCTGGCGTCCGGTGCGACGATTTCGGAAATGAATTGCGTGCGGCGCCACTTGTCGGCCATCAAGGGCGGCAAGCTGGCGGCGGCATGCTGGCCGGCGCGCGTGGTGACCTTGCTGATGTCGGACGTGCCGGGCGACGATCCGGTCGATATCGCGTCCGGCCCCACGGTGGCCGATGCCACGACCTGCGCCGATGCGCTGGCGATCCTGCGGCGTTATGCCATCGACATTCCGCCGCAGGTATTGGCGTTGCTGGAAAGCGGCGCGGGCGAATCCATCAAGCCGGGCGATCCGCGCCTGGCGCGCTGTGAGACACGCATGATCGCCACGCCGCAGCGGGCGCTGGAAGCGGCGGCCGCCGTGGCGCGCGAAGCAGGCGTGGCCGTCCACATTCTCGGCGACAGCATCGAAGGCGAGGCGCGCGACGTCGGCATCGTCATGGCGGGCATCGCGCGCCAGGTGGCCAGGTGGTCGCAGCCGTTTTCGCCGCCCTGCATTCTGGTGTCGGGTGGAGAAACCACGGTGACGGTGCGCGGCAAGGGCCGGGGCGGGCGCAATGTGGAATTCCTGCTGGCGCTGGGTGTGGCGCTCGATGGCCACACGGGGATCCACGCGATTGCGTGCGATACGGACGGAGTGGATGGCGCGGAGGAAATCGCCGGCGCGCTGCTCGACCCGGGGTCGCTGGAACGGGCCAGGGCGCTGGGCATCAAGCCGCGCGACAGCCTGGCCGACAACGATGGCCACGGCTTCTTCCAGGCGCTGGGCGATTCCGTGGTGTGCGGCCCGACACTGACCAACGTGAACGACTTCCGTGCCATCTACGTCGACGCTGCGGACTGACGCTCTTTAAAACAGGTAGCCGATATCCCTGTATATCAACTGGATACCGGTAACCAGCAACCCGGTCTGCGCAATCCGGCAAAACCACAACGTATTGATCCGGTCCTGCAGCCACATGCCGAAGCGCACGCCCAGCGGCACCAGCGGCGCCAGCGCCAGGCTGGTGGCCAGGTTATCGGACGAAAACTGGCCCAGCCACGCGTACGGCACCAGTTTCGCGGCGTTGACGAAGGCAAAGAACACGCTGATGGTGGCGACGTAGCGCACCTTGTCCAGTTGCTGCGGCAGCAAGTACGCCACCACGGGCGGCCCGCCCGCATGGGCTATGAAACTGGTCAGCCCGGACACGCCGCACCAGAACGTCCCCTTGACGACCGAGCGCCCCGCCACATTCCGCCTGGCAGCGAGGCCCAGCCAGCTATTGACGGCGAAGGCGATGGCCAGCGCGCCGATGAGCAGGCGGATCACGCTCTCGGACAGCATGCCGAAGGTCAGCGCGCCAAGGACAATACCAATCAGCGCACCGGGCAGCATGATTTTCAGGTTGTCGCTATCCCATTTGCGGAAATAGGCGCGCAAGCCCACCAGGTCCATCAGGCACAGGATCGGCAGCATGACGGCGGCCGCTTGCACGGGCGGGATGGTCAACGCCATCAGCGGCACGGCCATGCCGCCCAGTGCGCTGCCGAAGCCGCCCTTGGAAATGCCCGTCAACAGAACGGCGGGAATGGCTGCGGCATAAAACAGCGGGTCGGTGATCAGCATGGCGGGCGAGGTAACAGGAGGACTATCTGGTAGTGCTAATACCAATTATAGAGAAGCCTTGAAATCCATGCCGGCGGTGTGGTGAAAGCATAAGGTAATACTTATCAATCGCGAATAATAATTAATTTTTCTTCCGCGATTAACGATCGTATATTGACAGCTCTGCAAGCACCCACCATGAGGAAACGAGCCATGACGATCAATGCGATTTTGCTGAACCTGGATGAAATCCTGTTCGATACGGCGCCGCTGCACCTGGCGGCCATTCACGCCGCGATGGAGGGCACGGGCGTGCCGCTGCGCTGGAGCATGCCGGAATTGCGCGAAGTGGCGTCCACCGTGGGCTGGACCCGGGTGCTGGACGTGGCGCTGCCACAGGAGGAAAAGAATGAAAAGGGCGGCAAGCGCTCGCGCGCCATCGACCTGAATGCCGCGCACCACCGGCATTTCCACGACGCGCTGGCGACCCGCAAGCCGGAAGCCAACCCCCGCGGCGTGCAACTGATCAAGGATGCGCTCGATGCCGGCTGCAAGCTGGGCGTCATCAGCGATTTGCCGGCGCCGTCCGCCGCCGCGCTGCTGGAGCAATTGTTTGGCAATGATGTCAACAGCAAGTTCACGCTGGTGGCTTCCCGCCACGACGCCGGCCACCGCCACCACGACGGCATGCATGCGCTGGCGCTGCGCACCATGGGCGTGCACGCGGACGAAACCGTGTTGATCGATACGTCGCTGCCGAACCTGCTGGCGGCCCGCAAATCCGGCCTGCGCACCGTGCACTTCAAGATGCCGGGCATCCTGAGCTGGAAATCGCTGCCGGCCATGGCTTCGCGCGCCAGCTAAGGTACCGATATCGGAATCGATATCATCATTATCAAGAACTTGATTGGAAATTGAGCAGCGACGCGCCTAAGATGACCCCAGCAGTCACAGGATCGTAACAATCAGGAGAGCGGACATGACGCAGCAAAAGCACCCGACCAAGGAACAAATCCGGCAATACCTGGAAGCGCGCCAGGCCGAGCGTTGCCCGCCGCCATCGATGCAGGAAATCCGCCGCCAGCTGGGCTGGGACATGCTGCGTCCCACCGCGCCTGCGTTGTTCCGCTAAGTTGTTTTTATCCGGCGGGACGTGCGCAGTGTTTTTGCACCACCGCCAGCAAGTCGGCCCAGTCGACCGGCTTGGCAATAAAGTCATCCATTCCCGCCGCCTGGCATTGCGCCTGTTCGTTCAGCGTGACGCCGGCGCTCATGGCCAGCACGGGTATCCGTAATCCCAGTTCATTGCGGATGCGGCGGGTGGCTTCAAAGCCGTCCATGACGGGCATTTGCACGTCCATGATCACCGCGTCGGTGTTGCCGGCGTGGCTGCTCAGGTAGTCCACCGCTTCCTTGCCGTTATTGGCGATCGCCACGGCGGCGCCGCCATGCTCGAGCATGTTGCGCGCCACCACCTGGTTCAGCAAATTGTCTTCCACCAGCAGCAGCGACAAGCCGGCCAGCGGCTGCTCGGAATCAGGCGGGATGTATGGGCTGTCGTCAGGCAGGTCAAGTGTCATGGGGGGACTGTTGCGTTCTCCGGCGCCGGCCGCAATCCGTGCGGCGCCGGCAAGCAGCACATGATACAACGCGGAGCGCGTCAGCGGATGCGTCAGCACCGCATCGACACCCGCCGTATACCGCCCGGACTGCAAGGCATAGGCATGGGTTGCTTCGATCAGCAGCGGCGCCTGGGGCGAATCCGGCGCCGCCAGAGCGCCGATATGGGATTGCGCCGCCAAAATGGCGCCGTAGGCGTGGCCCTGTGCGGCGGCGGCCAGCGCCACGCGGCGCGCTTCGCCGGCGTCCTGCGCGGTATCGGCCACGCATCCCCAGCGCTCCGCCATCCGCGCCACGCTGGCCTGTTCCTGCACACCGAGTCCCACGCACAGCAAATGCATGCCCTGCAGATTGGCCGGCAGCGGATAGCGGTCGGGCAGGGCGGCGGCCCGCAGCGGCAATTGCAGGCCGAAGGTACTGCCCTCACCGGGCACGCTGCGCACATCCAGCGCACCGCCCATCAGCGCCGCCAGGCGGCGCGACAGCGCCAGGCCCAGGCCCGTGCCGCCAAAGCGGCGCGCCATCGAACTGTCGGCCTGGTTGAAGGGAATGAACAGGCGCTCCACCTGTTCCGGCGCGATGCCGATGCCGGTGTCGGCCACCTCGCAGCGCAGCCATGGCTTGCCGTCCGGCCCCGGCGTCGTGAAGAGGGCAACCGTGACGTGGCCCCGCTCGGAAAACTTGATGGCGTTGCCCACCAGGTTCAGGATCACTTGCTGCAGGCGCTGGGCGTCGCCAACCATGCTGACCGGCACCTCCGGCGCCACGGAAATCGCCACCGCCAAGCCTTTTTCGCCCGCATGGATGGCCATCACGGAAGCGAGTGTATCGACGACGTCGTCGATATAAAACGGTTCCTGCGCCACATCGAGCTTGCCCGCCTCGATCTTGGAAAAGTCCAGCACATCGTTCAGCACGGCCAGCAGCGATTTGCCCGCGACGGAAATCATTTGCACGAACCCCGCCTGTTCGGCGCTGAGCCGGGTGTGGTCCAGCAATTGCACGGCGCCCAGCACCGCGTTCATCGGCGTGCGCAATTCATGGCTCATGTTGGCGACAAACAGGCTCTTCGCCGCGCTTGCCGCCTCCGCCTGGGTCTTTGCCTCCTTCAATTCCCACTCCGCGGCCTTTTCCCGCGTCACGTCGCGCAAGATCATCGCATAGCCTATACACCCTCCGTTTTTGCCCGGCACGGGGAACAATTGCATCAGCGCGAGGAAAGCGCTGCCGTCGCACCGCGTGCGTTCGCCCAGCTCTTCGAACTGGCCCGCCCGCAGGGCGGTGTCCAGCATGGCGCGGGCCGCATGCATGGCGGCCGCCTCGGGACCGATCAGGCACGCGACGGGGCGGCCGATGATGTCATTGTCGGCATAGCCGAACAGCCGCGTCGCGCCGGCATTCCACGTCGCGATGTTGCCGTCCGGGTCGAGCAGGACGATGGCGTGGTTCGCGATATTTTCCGTCAGCAGCCGGAAGCGCGCCTCCGATTGTTCCAGGCTGGCGGTGGAACGCACCACGTCCACCTGCGCCAACTGGCGCGCTTTGACGAGATTGAGGCTGACGCTGTAAAACAGCAGGCTGACCAGGATGCCCAGGGTCAGCACCAGGTGGGATTTGCCGCGGTCGATGGTGGCGTCGAATGCGGCATTGGGGCGCACGCGCAATATCCACTGGTGGCCGTTGTCGCCCACGGTGACGGCGCCGATGCTGGTCAGCGCCAGGTAACTGGCCGGGCCGCTGTCGGCCGCGCTTTCATACATGAGTTTGCCGTCCTGGGTGCTGTCGAGGATGTCGAGCCGGACTTGTTGCAGGCTGCCGCCAAAGATGCCGGCGACGAGGTCGCGCATGCGGAACGGGCTGTAGACGAATCCCGTCGGCGGCCCCATTTCCTGCCCGACGCGCGCCACGCCCGTGTAGACCGGGTTGTATAACAGGAAGCCGACCTGCTTGTCGTGTGTGATTTCCTGCACCAGCGTGACGGGGCCCGATGCGCTGAGACGTCCGTTCTGCATGGCTTCCAGCAGTGCCCGCCGGCGCACCGGCTCCTGCAGCATGTCGTAACCGAATGCGGCGCGGTTGCGCTCGTTCTGCGGTTCCAGGAACGTCACGGGAACGTACGCACTGCGGGCGCCTTCCGGCCAGATGTGAAACGACGGCAGTTCGCGCCGCAGCGCGGCCTCCTGTTCCGCCGCCGACGCGGCCGGGATATAGCGCGCATAGCCCAGCCCCAGCAGGCCAGGATAATGGTGCTCCAGGTCGATGGCGGTGACATAGGCCTGCCATTCCGAACGTTCGACGGAGTCGGAAGCGTCGAACAGCGCGGCGCCGGAGCGCAGCAGCGATTCGTACGACGCGAGGCGGGTGGCCAGCTTTTCGCGCACGGTTTCGGCGGCATCGTCGAAACGTTCCCGCGTGCGCCGTTCGGTATCGGCATCGACCAGCGCCCAGGCGCCGACGGTGACCGCGATCCCCAGGCCCAATGTCAGCGCCGGCGTCCATGACTGCCACAGGTGCTGGTCGGCCGCGTGCGGGCCCTGGATCCGGTGGCCCGCATAGCCGGCCGTCAGCACCCAGGCGACGATGGCAAGGATGGCGAGGAAGGTGCACAGCGACAGCAGCGAATGCTGCAATACGCCGGACACGAACGCGCCGCGCTGCAGGACGGTGGCGGGCACCGCGATGACGCATATGATGGCCAGTACCAGGCAAACGGCCGCCCGGCCATGCCGTACCGCGGCCCAGCCGACGAATACCAGCAACAGGTAGGGCAGGGCGCGCGGCACGATCCATTCGTCCGGCGGCGGCGAAAAGACCAGCGCGGCGGCACAAGCGGTGGCGGCCAGCAGCGGCGCCACGCGCAGCAGCGCGGCTGCCGGCCTGCGCGCTTTCTCCTTGCGCAGATGGCGGAACAACACCAGCAGCAACGGCGAAATGATCAGCAAGCCCAGGAAATCGCCGATCCACCACGTGCCCGCCACGGTCAACAGGGCGCGGGCGGGAACGATGCCCGATGCGCCCAGGGTCAGCACGCCGGTGGCCGCCGCCACCATGGCGGCGCCGCCGGCAATGGCGACGTAGCGGTACACTTCCATCTGCGACTCCATGCGGTGCGGACGCACCTGCAGGCGCGCCGACAGCCAGGCGGCCAGCACGCCTTCCAGCGTGTTGCCGATGGCGATGGCGCCGGACGCGGCCAGGATCACGGAATCCGCGGCGACGGCATTGGATTTGAAGACCGCCACATTGGCGCAGAACGCGCCGGCCAGGATGGCGGGCCACAGGGGCATGCCAAAGCGCAGCAGCAGCGCCAGCGCAAAACCGGAAGGCGGCCACACGGGGCTGGCATTGCTTTGCTCGAGCGCCATCAACAAGCCCAGGCGGGCCAGCGCGTAATACACCAGCGCGGCCAGCACCATGCGCAGCGCCAGTGAAGGCTTACGATTGACTAGTGACTGCGAACTCACATCTATGCGTGCTGTCCGTGGTTGTCCCCGGTCAGGATACCTGAAAGCGTGATCCGGTTGGTGTCGCCATGGCGACGCTAAACCCACAACATCAGCGTATTGGCCATCGCCTGCAAGGCGGGAACGCAGCGGGCCGTGGCTTCCGCCTTCGACGTGCCGGATGCCAGCATCGACACGCTGAGGGCGCCGATCAACTGGCCGTGGCGGCTTTTGACCGGCACGGAAATGCCGCGCAAGCCGATTTCATACTGGTTTTCCGTGATGCCGAAACCGGTCTCGCGAATCGCCAGCAGTTCGCGCAGCAGCACGTCCTTGTCCGTGACGGTCAGGTGCGTGTACGCGATCAGTTCGACCCGCGCCAGCCAAGCGTGCAACTGATCGTCCGGCAATGCCGACAGCAGCACCCGTCCCGCCGTCGATGCATAGGCGGGCAACCGCGTACCCGGTTCAAAGCCCGGCGACAGGTGGCGCGGCGCGTTGACGCGGCTGACGTACACCACGTCGTCCCCTTCCAGCACCGAGTAATTGGTCGATTCCTGCAATTGCGCCGTGAGCTTTTGCAGGTACGGCACGATGGCGCGCGGCAGCCGCGCCGAGTCGAGGTAGGAGCGGCCCAGGGTCAGCACCTTGGGCGTCAGCCAGAACTGGCGGCCGTCGGTGGCGGCCATGCCGGTGTGCACCAGGGTCAGCAGGTAGCGCCGCGCGGCGCTGCGGCTGATCCCGATCTTTTCCGCCAGCGTGGTGGCGGACAGGCGCGTGGTGTCGTCGTCGAACGCGGCCAGCACTTGCAGGCCCGTGACCAGGCCGTCGATCAGGTCGCGCTGCGCGACTTGCACGTTTAAAAGCGGTGGCTTTTTCATGGCGTTGATTGTTGCATAGGCCACATCATTATGCATTAAAACTGTCCGCTAATCGCGCAATCTGCGCGATTAGCGCAGAAAGTGCGGTTTTCGCCGCTATTTTTGCCTCGTTGCCGTTTCTATACTGCCCTGCATACAAAAGAAACGAGCAAGGAACACACCATGCAAACACCACACAACCCGCTCGGCGTGGACGGTATCGAATTCATCGAATATGCGACGTCGCAGCCGCTGGCGCTGGGCGCGCTGCTGGAACAGATGGGATTCACCGCCACCGCGCGCCACCGCTCCCGCGAAGTCACGCTGTACCGCCAGGGCGGCATGAACGTGATCGTCAATGCCGATCCCCGCGCGCTGCCGCAGGAAGACGATGCGCCGCAATCGACCGTGATCAGCGCCATCGCGCTGCGCGTGCGCGATGCCGATGCCGCTTACCGTCACGCGACCGGCATGGGCGCGTGGGCGATCCAGACCCGCGCCGGCGCGATGGAATTGAATATCCCCGGCGTGCACGGCGCCGGCGATTCCATTGTCTACTTCGTCGACCGCTGCGACGAGTTTTCCATCTACGACGTGGACTTCAAGCCGATTGCCCATGCACAGGCCCATGCGAACCCTCCGGCGCTGGCCGGCCTGCATTTCTTCGGCGTGGTGCAAGCCATCGGCGAAGGCCGCACGGCCGAATGGTCGGACTTTTACCAGCAACTGATGGACTTCCGCCCGCTGCCGGAGGGCAGCTATTTCGGCGTGGTGCCGAAAGGCATGCTGCTGCAAAGCCCATGCGGCAGTTTTTACCTGCAACTGGTGGAGCCGCCTGCCGGCGCCGGCGGCTTGCAGTGGGAAGAGCAATTGATCCGTGTCGGCTTCGGCTCGCCGGACGTGCCGGCCGCCGTGCGCACGCTGCGCGAGCGGGGCATCGTGTTTGTCGACCGGGAACCCGTGCAGTCGGGTGAAAAGGGGGCGTTGACGCAGCTGTATCGCGGCGGCGTGAGTTTCGAGCTGGTCAAATCGTTAGGAGGCGGCCATGCGTGAGATTTCCGGCACCACCCGCATTTTCCCCGTGATCGGCTGGCCCGTGGAACAGGTGAAAGCGCCCGCGCTGTTCAACGCCTATTTCCAGCGCCATGATATCGACGCCCGCGTCGTGCCGTTCAAGGTACCGCCGCAGGATTACATCAACGCCGTGCGCACGCTGATGGCCATGGATAACGTGGGCGGCATCTTTGTCTCGATTCCGCACAAGCCGATGAGCGTGGAGGCCGTCGACCAGCCGACGCCGCGCGCGCTGCTGGCAGGCTCCTGCAACGCGATCTACAAGGATGACGGCGGTTCCGTGATCGGCGACTTGATCGATGGCGAAGGCTTTGTCCGCGCCTTCGACCGCACGCTGGCGGGGGCGCCATTCGACTGGACCCGTGCGAAAGCGCTGGTGGTGGGCAGCGGCGGTGTCGGTTGCGCGATTGCCGAGGCGCTGGCCACGCGCGGCATCGGCGAAGTGGCGATTTGCGATACCCGCGCCGAACAGGCCGAAGCGCTGCGGGCCCGCCTGCAGCAGGCATTCCCGCTGTGCCGCGTGGTGCTTGGCCAACCGGTGGCGGAAGGTTATCAGCTGGTGGTCAATTGCACGCCGCTGGGCATGCACGCGGACGATCCGATGCCGATCGATTTGCGCGGCGTCTCGCCGGACTGCGTGGTGGCCGATTGCGGCATGAAGATCGAAATGAGCCGCCTGCTGACGGAAGCGCAGGCGCGCGGCTGCCGCATCCAGAAGGGCAAGGAAATGCTGATCGAACAGGCCCCGCTGTACCTGGAGCGCTTTGGCTGGCCGGGCGTCAATTCCGACGATTTCCGCGCGCTGGAGGCTTTATGAACCTGTCCAACTTCGGTATGGATACGGTCACGCTGGCCGGTCCGCTGGAAGCGAAATTGCGGGCGTCGAAAGCCGCCGGCTTTTCCCAGCTGATGCTGTGGGCGAAAGACCTGGCGCAACACCCGGCCGGGCTGGCCGACGCGGTGCGCCTGGTGCGCGCCAGCGGCGTGCGCGTGACGGGCATCCAGGTGATGCGCGATTACGAGGGGCTGGACGGCGCGCTGCACGATTACAAGCTCGATATCGCGCGCCAGATGCTGCTGGTTTGCAAGGCTGTCGGTTCGCCGCTGCTGATGGTGTGTTCCAGCACGTCGGCCCATGCGACGGGCGACATGGAGCACATCGTGCGCGACCTGGCCAAGCTGGCCAACCTGGCCGTGCCCCTGGGCGTGAAGGTCGGTTATGAAGCCCTGTCGTGGGGCCGCCACGTGAACCAGTACCAGCAATCGTGGGAAGCGGTGGAACGGGCCGGTCACGCCAACCTGGGCATCGTGCTGGACTCGTTCCACATGCTGGCCAACCGCGCGGACTTCACGGAGCTCGACGACATCCCCGCGCACAAGATCGCGCTGGTGCAGTTGTCCGACTTCATGTGGCGCGAAGTGCGCACGGCCGAAGAGCGGCTGGAAACCGCGCGCCACTTGCGCGTGTTCCCCGGCGAAGGCAGCCATGCGAAGGAATTGTCCAACATGCTGCGCCGCCTGGACCACAACGGTTACCGGGGCGATTTCAGCTTCGAAGTGTTCAACGACGATTACCTGCAATTCACACCGGAAGTGGTGGCGCAGCGCGCGCACCGTTCCGCCAAGTGGGTGACGGACCAGGTGCTGCGCCGCCGCGTGACGGTGCTGCAGGCGACGGCCGGCCATCCGGAAATGGCGTAAGGGGCGGCTCATGACCAAGCAAACCATCCTGGTGCTGAACGGCCCGAATTTGAACTTGCTGGGACAGCGCGAACCGGGCGTATACGGCGCGCAAACCCTGGCCGACGTGGAAAACCTGTGCCGCGCCGCCTGCGAACGGCATGGCTACACACTGGACTTTCGCCAGTCGAACCACGAAGGCGCGCTGATCGATGCGCTGCACGCGGCGGGCGCCGACCAGGCGGCCGGCACGCTGGCCGGCGTAGTGTTCAACGCCGGCGCCTATACGCATACGTCGGTGGCGCTGCATGACGCCATCAAGGGCGCGCAAGTAAAAGTGATCGAACTGCACATCTCGAACGTGCATGCGCGCGAACCGTTCCGGCACCACTCGTATTTGTCGCCCGTGTCGGCGGGCGTGCTGTGCGGCTTCGGCGTGCACGGCTATGCGATGGCGATCGCGGCGCTGGCGGCCACCTGAAATCCCATGAATTTCGCAGGCGGACGCAGAAGCCGCCATGGCAGTACCCGCAGTAAAACTATAAATCACAACATCACCGAGACATCATGAATAAAAATACTACGGCAGCCCTGCTGCTGGCCGGGGCGGCGTGGTCCGCCCAAGCCCAGAATACTTCCAGCGCAGTCCTGTACGGCACCTTCGACGAATACATCGGCTACATCAGCAGCAATTCCGGGAAAAGCATCACGGGCCTGAACGATGGCGCCATCCTGCGCAGCCGCCTGGGCGTGCGGGGTACGGAAGAACTGGGCAACGGCCTGCAAATCAAATTCACGCTGGAGCAGGGCATCAATGCCGATACGGGTTCCGGCGCGGACACCAGCCGGCTGTTCGACCGCCAGGCGTGGATCGGCCTGAATACGCCATACGGCGAATTCCGCGCGGGCCGCCAGAATACGCAAGTGTTTTATATCGGCGGCGCCATCGATTACACGGAACGCACCACGTTCGGCTCCATGTTCAATACCTTTGGCGTGCCGTCCCGCTACGACAACGATATTTCGTACAAATCGCCACGGCTGTATGGCGTGCAGGTCGATTTGCATTACGCGCTGCCGGAAAAAGCCGGGCAGGGCGTGGGCGGCGGCGTGCGCCAGCTGGCCATCGACTGGCAGCAGGGCGCATGGCGCGCCGGCTACGCGGGCGTCATCGCCAGCCCCGATCCCGCGACGGTCAAGGTCAACCGCAAGATCGAGTACCACAACCTGTACGCCAACTACCGCTATGGCCCGGGCACGATTTATGTGGCGGCGGGCCGCAGCAACAATTCCACCGCCAGCGCCGCGGGCCGCAATGCCGGCTCCATCCTCAGCAACGTGGGCGCCACCGGCAATGGCTTTGTCGGCACGGATGCCAACGCCAACCGCTTTTACAACCTGTGGGAAGTCTCCGCCGATTACCGCGTCAGCCAGCAGTTTCGCGTGGGAGCGATGGTGGGCGGCGTGCACGACACCAGCGGCGGCCAGGCCGGCGCGCGCAGCGCCAATATCGGCGGCTATTACGACTTATCGAAGCGCACTTTGTTGTATGGCTTTGCCACGGTATTGAAAAACGATACCAATGCGGGATTCCGCTTCAGCAGCTCGGCCGCGCCCTCGGCCAACCTGGCGGGCGCCGATATCGATGGCCGCCGCCTGAAGGGCCTGCAACTGGGCATCCTGCACAAATTCTGAGCAACACTAATAAAATGGAGGAAGACATGTCCCACACCACCACCTTGCCCCAGCGGGATGCCATGAGCGACGCACCGGACCGCGCGGCGCCTGCCGCCCGGCCTAAAAGCTCGCCGCGCAAGGCGGCGTTCGCCAGCTGGATCGGCAGCGCCGTCGAATACTACGATTTCTTCATCTACGGCACCGCCGCCGCGCTGGTGTTCGGGAAAATCTTTTTCCCGTCGTTCGACCCCAGCGTGGCCGCTGTCGCCGCCTTTGCCACCTTTGGCGTGGCGTACATCACGCGTCCGCTGGGCGCCGTCATGCTGGGCCATATCGGCGACAAGTACGGGCGCAAGAAAGTGCTGACGTTCACCTTGCTGCTGATGGGCGTCTCGACGTTCTGCGTCGGCCTGTTGCCGACTTACGGGCAGGTGGGCATTGCCGCGCCGGTGATGCTGGTGGTGCTGCGCATGCTGCAGGGCGTGTCCGCCGCCGGCGAGCAGGCCGGCGCCAACTCGATGACCCTGGAACACGCGCCGCCGCACCGCCGCGCATTCTTCACCAGCTTCACGCTGAGCGGTACGCAGGCGGGCCTGATCCTGGCCACCCTGGTCTTCCTGCCACTGTCGTCGCTGCCGGAAGAGGATTTGCTGGCGTGGGGCTGGCGCATTCCCTTCCTGCTGAGCGCCGTGGTGGTGGCGGTCGGCATGTGGGTGCGCCGCACGTTGCCGGAAACCCCGGCATTCGAAGAAGAGGCGCCGCAAAAGAAGGAGCGCATGCCGCTGGTGGAATTGTTTGCCGACCACAAGGGCAACCTGCTGCGGGTGATCTTTGCCGCGCTGGTGTCCGTGGTCAGCACGATCTTCAGCGTGTTTACGCTGTCGTATGCCGTCAATACCATGCACTTGCCCCGGTCCACCATGCTGACGGTGCTGATCCTGGCCAACCTGGTGGCGCTGGGCGCGATCCCGCTGTGGGCATCGCTGGCGGACCGCATCGGCCGCAAACCCGTGTTCATCTTTGGCGCGCTGGGTTCGGCCGTGCTGGCGTGGCCCTACATGTGGGCCATCGCCCATGGCGAAGTGGCGCTGATTTTCCTGTTCGGCATCGCACTCTCCGGCATCGTCTACAGCGCCGCCAATGGCGTGTGGCCTTCGATGTACGGCGAAATGTTCTCGACCCGCGTGCGCCTGTCGGGCATGGCGATCGGCACGCAGATCGGCTTTGCACTGGGAGGCTTCGCTCCCACCATCAGCGCGGCCATCCTGCAGCCGGGCCCGATGGGCTGGGTGCCGGTGGCGGCGTTCGTGACGGCGACCAGTATTATTTCCGCGATGTCCGCCGCGTCGGCCAGGGAAACGTACAAGGTGCCGATGCACGAGTTGGGGAAATAAGCTGGTTGTAAATTACGGACACTAGCAAAAAGGGAGCGCTGCGGGCGCTTCCTTTTTTTTTTATGGCGTAAGTACAATGCGCAAGCCCAACCACTCCCACTGGAGAATCTGACATGAAAAACTTCGCATCTGTGCTGATGTGCACCGCGGTCATATCGATTACCGGCTGCGCTACCCCTCGCGACACCCATGAAAACCTGAATGCGGTACTGTGGATGCAGACGTCGGCGGAATATCAGATGGTGGCGACCGGTGCTTACCGCAATGCGCGCAACGCGGTCAATGCAGCCATGGCGGATACCTCGTGGACCGCCGCAGTGGAACAGCAAGGCAAGTCTTATGCGGCGCTGCCGCCAGCCATCATCCTTGATGTCGATGAAACCGTGCTGGATAACTCGCCTTCGGAAGCGCTGACCGTCAAAAAACGCACGGTCTATGACGTGTCGGACAAAGAGTGGGACAAGTGGGTCCGTATGAAAGCGGCGACACCTGTACCGGGTTCCCTTGAGTTCCTGAAATGGGCGGTCGAGCGCTATCCACAACTGACCATTTTCTATGTCACTAACAGGTCGGTGGAACTGGAACCGGAAACGAAGGCCAACCTGATGAACCTGGGTTACCCACTGAAGGAAGGGGCAGACGTCATTATTTCCAAAGGCGATGGCGTGCCGTCCGCTTCCGATAAGTCGCCGCGCAGGAGCATGGTCGCCGACAAGCATCGCATCATCATGCTGGTGGGCGACGACCTGGGTGACTTCATTACCGGCAAAGGCACGCCGGAGGAACGGGTGGCTGCCGCGAAGGCGTATCAGCAGTATTGGGGCGAACGTTGGGTGATTTTGCCGAATCCGACCTATGGATCGTGGGAACGCGCGCTCTACAAGCTGGGCGGCAGCGATGCGGAAACCTTGCAAGCCAAGTTCGACAAGCTGAAGACTGCGGAGAAGTGAATCCGCATGACGCAGTGCCGGGGCACGGTGGTGCGCGGCTGCCTGGCAGCAGCGCACCTGTGATTACAAGCGGGCGATAAACTGCTTCACTGCCCGCGCAAACGCGGCCGGCTGCTCGATGGCCGCCAGGTGCGACGCATCGGCCAGCACCACCAGTTCGGCGCCGGGGATGGCTTCGGCCATGGTTTGCGACATGGCCAACGGCGTGCCCTGGTCCAACTCTCCCGCGATCACCAGCGTGGGCACCGCCAGTTGTTGCAGGCGCGCCGTGGTGTCGACGCCGCCCACGGCCGCGCAGCAGCCGATATAGCCTTCGGTATCGGTGGTGACGAGGCGCAGGCGGAAGCGGGCCACGGTGGCGGCCGACGTCGCGCGGAAGTCGTCGTGGAAGTAGCGGCCCATGACGGCGTCGGCAATCGCCTGGGTACCGCCGTCGCGCACGGTGGCGATGCGCTGTTGCCACATGGCGCGCGCCGCGTCCGGGTAGCCGGACGTGGAATTGGCGATCACCAGCGCCTTGACCAGCGCCGGGTGCCGTAGCGCCAGTTCCTGTCCCACCATGCCGCCCATCGACAGGCCGATCCACACCACGGGGCCGGTACCCAGTTCTTCCAGCATGCGCGCCGCATCGTCGGCCAGTTCCGCCATCGAATAGGGCCCGGCGGGCGCGGCCGAACCGCCATGGCCACGGTGGTCGTAGGCGATCACGCGGCAATCGTCCGGCAACACGTGCGCCAGCCCGTCCCACATCGACAGGTCGCAGCCCAGCGCGTGGCTCAGCACCACGGTGTGGCGCGGCGCGCCGCCGTTGCGGGGTTCGCGCACGGTGTAATGCAGCGCCGGGGTTGACGACGTGCGGCCCTCTTGGCCGACGCCGGGATGCGGAACGCCGGACGGCGCCAGCGGTTCCAGTGCATAGCCGATTTGCGGGCCCACTTCGCGCAGGATTTGCTGCGCGTGCGCGAACGCCGTGTTGGCGGCGGGGACGCCCGCATAAATCGCCGACTGCATCAGCACTTCCTTCAATTCGCCGACGGACAGCTTGTGTTCGTCCGGCCCCAGCAGCGCGGCGCGCACGTGCAGTTCGAATTCTTCCCAGCGGCCCAGCGCAATGGTGATGGCCAGTACGATGGCGCGGCGGGTCTGGAAGGGCAGGCCGGGACGGCCCCAGATGTCATGCCAGGCAAAGCGCGTGATCAGGTTCTGGAAATCCGCATTGAACGTGGTGGCGGCGGCAGACGAACGGTCGACCCAGGCGTCGCCCAGGACGGCGCGGCGGTTCGCCATGCCGCGTTCGTAATCGTGTTGGTAGGGATCGTAAGTCATATGTATGTGGTCCGAAAGGTTACAGGGGCGCCGCCAATGCACGCCGCAGGGCCGGCAATTGTTCCTGCGCCAGGTGGCGGGCCGATACCGCGGCCTGTGCGGGATCGAACAGTGCGGCCAGCTGGTCCGCATCGATGGCCGCCAGCGCGGCATCGTCCCGCACCGCGTCCAGCGCCAGGTCGCGCAAATGGCGGCCGGTCTGCACCGCCTGTTGCGACAGCTGTTCCAGCAGCGCATGGGCGGCAGGGCGGCCGATGGCGGACGCCATGTACGCCGACGCCGCTTCCGCGAAAACCAATCCTTGCAGCGCATCGATATTGCGCAGCATGCGCGCGCCGTCGACCTGTAAATCCGCGAACGCATCGTTCAGCGCCTGCAGCGCGCCATGGGCGCCGAGGAACAGTTGCGGCCACGCGGCCAGTTCGGCCTGCCAGTTGCCCAGGCCGCGTTCATGCTGCTGGCCCATGGTCGACAGCAGGGTCGCGGCCGTATGGGGCGCGCGCGCGGCGGCCGCCAGTGCAATCATGGCGGAAACCGGGTTGCGCTTGTGCGGCATGGCGGACGAACCGCCGCGTCCCGCGCCGGACGGTTCCGCCAGTTCGCCCACTTCGCCCTGCGCCATCAGCGACAGGTCGGTCGCCACCTTGCCCAGGCTGCCCGTGAGGATCGCCACTTCCATGCCGAGCCGCACCCATTCGTCGCGCTGCGTATGCCAGTTGCCGTCCGGGACGCGCAAGCCCAGCGCATGGGCCATGCGTTGCGCCACGGCCGGCCCCTGCGCGCCCATGACGGACAGCGTGCCGACCGCGCCGCCCAACTGTAATTGCAGCGCGCGCGCCGCGGCAGTACGCAACCGCGCGCGGGCCCGCACCAGCGGCGCCGCCCAACCCGCCAGCTTGAAGCCGAACGACGTCACCTGTGCCGGCTGCATCAAGGTGCGCGCCAGCATGGGCGTGTCGAGGTGCCGCGACGCCAGTTCCAGCAGGTGCGCGCACAGCGATTCCAGCGCGCTGTCGATCAGTTGCAGGGCGTCGCGCGTGGCCAGCACCATGGCCGTGTCCTGCACGTCCTGGCTGGTGCTGCCCCAGTGCACGCGCGCCGCGCTGTCCTTGTCGTACAGCGCCACGGTGCGCGTGAGTTCCTTCACCAGCGGGATCGCCAGGCTGCCGGCCCGCTGGCCCGCCGCGATCAGGGCGGGAATGTCGTACAACGGTGCGCTGCAGACCGATGCGATGGCGCGCGCGGCGCTGTCGGGGATCATGCCCTCGGCCGCCTGGGCTGTCGCCAGCGCCTCTTCGAAACGGAACATGCCCTGCACGATGGCCTGGTCGCTGAATACCGCCTGCATGTCCGTGGTGGTGAGAAAGCTGTCGAAGATCGATCCGCTCACAGCTGCTCCTTTGCTTTATTTATAGTCGAAGAACACGGTTTCCTGGTCGCCCTGCAGGTGGATGTCCCAGGTGTAGGAACCATCAGGCTGCGCGGCGGCCACCAACGTGGCGCGGCGCGCCGGCGGCACCTGGTCGAGGATAGCCGATTCGCGCAGGCCGGCGTCGTCGCCGAGGAAGACGGCGGTGAACTGGTGTTTGACGAGGCCCCGTGCAAACACCGTGATGTAGGCGGCCGGTTCGCCCGGCGCCGGCTGGGCCTGGCGCGACAAGCGGAATTCAAACTGGCCCTGCTCGCCGCTGGGCTGGCGGCGGAAGCCGGGAATCGCTTGCTGCGCTTCGCAGGCGGCGCTCTCGGGCAGCCAGGCTTCGATTTGCGCGTCGTTGACCGGCACGCCGTCGCCGTCGTAGATCACGCCGCGCACGGTCACGGTGGCGGCGGTGGTTTGCAGGGTGGCGCCTTGCGTGGCGGTCACGGCCCATTGCCATGCTTCGTGCGAGAACGGGCCGATGGTTTGCGAGGTGGTGATGTTGCTCATGGTGTCTCCCTGATCAAATGCCCATCGGCGTGGCGTCGCGGCCGCGCAGGACGATATCGAATTCATAGCCCAGCATCTGGTCGCCGACCGTCTCCTCCAGCGAGAAGCGGGAAATCAGGCGCTGGCGCGCCGCTTCGTCCGGAATGCTCTGGAAAATCGGGTCGTAAGCGAACAGCGGGTCGCTGGGGAAATACATTTGCGTGACGAGGCGCTGCGCATACACGTTGCCGAACAGCGAAAAGTGGATGTGGGCGGGACGCCATGCCTTGTCGTGGTTGCCCCACGGGTAGGGACCCGGCTTGATGGTGACAAAGCGGTAGCGGCCGTCGTCGTCCGTCAGCATCTTGCCCCAGCCATTGAAGTTCGGGTCCAGCGGTGCGTTGTGCTGGTCTTTCTTGTGGCGGTAGCGGCCCGCCGCATTGCATTGCCACACTTCCAGCAGCGAATTGCGCACCGGCTTGCCATCTTCATCGACGACGCGGCCCGTGACGACGATTTTCTCGCCCAGCGGCTCGCCTTCGCCTTGCGCCGTCAAATCCATGTCGTGCGGCAGCAGCAGGCTGCGCGTGGCCACGATGTTGTCCGTTACGGGACGGGGGGCGTCGAGGCGCAGCAGCGGCTGCGTCGGACCACGCTTGACGGTGGATTTGTACGGTGGATAGACCAGTTCCGGATAGATGCCCGGGGCAATCGCTTCGAAATTCACGCTTCTCTCCTTTGTGCGCATAGCGCGCGTTGTCGGTGTCGATGCCAGTCATCTTAGGCAGGGAAGCCCGGGCAGGCTACGGGGTAAATGCGCTCTGCATGCGACATTCGCCCAATTTGTGCGACAATCGCACAAAACATGAATTATTTGCGCTATGGCTGCCGACGACGACTTTTCCGCCCCCCATCCGCGCGACCTCATCGCCGGACTGGAAAAGGGCTTGCAGGTGATCGAAGCGTTCGACCAGGAACGTTCGCGCCTGACCATCGCCGAAGTGGCGGAGCGTACGGGCCTGACGCGGGCCGCCGCGCGGCGCTACCTGATCACGCTGACGTACCTGGGGTACATGCGGCATGAAAATAAACAGTTTTCACTGACGCCGGCCGTGCTGCGGCTGGGCCAGTCCTACCTGCATTCGGCCCGCTTGCCCCGCATCGTGCAGCCGCTGCTGTACCGGCTCGCGTATTCGCTGGAAGAGGCGGCGTCATGCGGCGTGCTGGACGATGACCAGCTGGTGTGCGTGGCGGCCGTGAGCGCGGGGCGGCTGGTGTCGAATACCTTGCAGCCTGGCACGCGGGTGCCGGCCTATTGCACGGCGAATGGCCGCATGCTGCTGGCGTGTTTGCCCCATGCTGCGGTGGAACGCTTCCTGGAGCGGGCGCAACCGGAACAAATCACGGCGCACACCATCGTCAACAAGGAGCGGCTGGCGCTGGAAATCGCCCGCGCCCGCGAGCAGGGCTATGCGCTGGTGGACCAGGAACTGGAACTGGGCTTGCGGACCATCGCCGTCCCGCTGCGCAATTTCCGCGGCGACGTGGTGGCGGCCATGAACATCAGCGTGCACGCGGGACGCATGACGGCGGCGCAGATCGTCGAGCGCTGCCTGCCGGCCATGATCAAGATCCAGGTGGAATTGGGCGCGCTGTTGTGATACCTTAAATATTCAAGCAAATGCTTTTATATTTAAGGAGGCGCCATGTACCCGGATTTACCCCGTTCCCCCCGCCATACGCGGGAACATGAGGCGTTCCGCGCCACGGTGCGGCGCTTCGTCGATGCGGAGCTGATGCCGCATATCGATGCGTGGGAAGAGGCGGGCGAGTTTCCCCGCGCGCTGTACCGCCGGGCGGGGGAGCTGGGGCTGCTGGGACTGGGGTATCCGGAACCGTATGGCGGCGCCGACGCGGACTTGTTCCACCACCTGGTGCTGATCGAAGAACTGGCGCGTACCGGCTGCGGCGGGCTGATGGCGTCGCTGTTCAGCCACGCGATCGGCGCGCCACCGATCCTGAACGGCGGTTCCGACGCGTTGAAGGCGCGCCTGTTGCCGGGCATCCTGTCCGGTGAACTGGTCAGCGCGCTGGCTATCACGGAGCCGTCCGGCGGCTCGGACGTCGCCAATCTGGCCACCCGCGCCGTGCGCGACGGCGACCATTACATCGTCGATGGCGCCAAGACCTTTATCACTTCCGGCATGCGTGCCGACGTGCTGTCGGTGGCGGTGCGCACGGGCGGCCCCGGTGCGGGCGGCGTGTCGATGCTGGTGGTCGACGGCGCTACGCCGGGACTGACCCGCTCGCCGCTGAAGAAGATGGGCTGGTGGTGTTCCGATACCGCGCAATTGCACTTTGACGGTTGCCGCGTGCCGGTGGCCAACTTGCTGGGCCAGGAAAACGGCGGCTTCAAGCTCATCATGCGCAATTTCAACCACGAGCGGCTGATGTTGGCCATGCAATCGTACGGTCTGGCGCGGGCCGCGCTGGACGAGGCGTCGGACTGGGCCGGGCAGCGCGTAACATTTGGCCAGCCGCTGGTGCGGCACCAGGCCGTGCGCCACAAACTGGTGGCGATGGCGACACAAATCGAAGCCACCCGGGCGCTGCTGGAAGACCTGACCGGACGCATGGCGGACGGGGAAGCGCCCGTCGCGCAACTGTGCATGCTGAAGAACTTCGCGGCGCAAACCATGCAATTCTGCGCCGACCAGGCCGTGCAGGTGCTGGGCGGCATGGGCTTCATGCGGGGCACGAAATCGGAGCGGATATACCGCGATGCCAAGGTCTACATGATCGGCGGCGGCGCCGAGGAAATCCTCAACGACCTGGCGGCGCGCCAGCTGGGATGGCACTGAATGGTGCACCGCGGCGATAAATGACGTTCGCGTGCCACGGATTTTTGATTAAAAAACCATACATCTTAATAATTTCAATATAAAAGTTACAGTAGGAGCTTGCGGTGGCTGGGGCATTCCGCGATACTTGCCCATGGACAAAACCGGTAATTCCGGTTGATCTCGATCAACTCCCCAACTGAGAACTCATGACTATTACCAAGCGCTTGATTACGACCCTGTCAGTCGCGCTATTGGCGCTGATTTTTGTCGGCGCCAATGGACTGATTCAATTGAAGCGCTCGCAGCAGCGTTTCGAAACAGTGCAATCGCGCCTGCTGCCGAGCATCGCCGGCCTGAACGCCGCCAAGCATGCGCTGGCCGCCAGCCGCCTGGCCGGCTACCGCCTGTCTGTGTTCTCCAACTTGCCGGACAAGACCGCGCTGGACAAGGCGTATAACGATGCGCACGCGAATTTCGACAAGGTGATCGGCGAATACGAAAAAGAACGTATTTATGACGACACCGACCGCAAGATGATCGAGTCGGACAAGTCGACCATGGCCGCTTACCGCCAGGCGCTGGTGCCGTTCCTGGCCGCGTCGCATGCGGGCGACATGGACGCCATCCGCGAAACCCTGCTGGCCGGCACGCCGCTGGCCGTCAGCGCCGCCGCGCTGCAAAAATCGCTGGATGACCATATCGCCTACAACAACAAGCTGATCGACGAGGTACGCGTGGAAGCGGAAGCCGCCTACAGCAGCGCGCTGACCTTGCTGAGCGTGGTGATCGTGCTGGCGCTGGTCGTCACGGCCGTGCTGGGCTTCCACCTGTTCAGCATCATCCGCAACAGCCTGGCGGCCATCAAGGGCACCATCGAAGACGTCAGCCAGTCGCTGGACCTGACCCGCCAGGTGCAAGTCGAGCGCATGGATGAAATCGGCCACACGGCGGTCGCCTTCAACAAGCTGCTGACCGATATCGGCGGCGCGATTGGCGCGGCCCGCTCGTCGGCCGACGCGGTCAGCTCCGCATCGCAGCAAATCGCCGCCGGCACGGGCGACCTGTCGCAGCGCACGTCGGCCCAGGCGGCGGCGCTGGAACAGACCGCGTCGTCGATGGAGGAATTGACGTCCACCGTCAGCCAGAACTCGGACAATGCCCGCCAGGCCAATCAACTGGCGCGTTCCGCATCGGAAGTGGCGGTGCAGGGCGGCAGCGTGGTGGAACAGGTGATCTTCACGATGGGGTCGATCAACGATTCGTCGCGCAAGATTGTCGACATTATTTCCGTGATCGATGGTATCGCATTCCAGACCAACATCCTGGCGCTGAACGCCGCGGTGGAAGCGGCGCGCGCCGGTGAGCAAGGCCGCGGCTTCGCCGTGGTGGCGACCGAAGTGCGTAACCTGGCGCAGCGTTCGGCCGCGGCGGCCAAGGAAATCAAGGTCTTGATCAACGACTCCGTGGAAAAAGTAGGCTCGGGCACCAAGCTGGTGGAGCAGGCCGGCCAGACCATGGAGCAGGTGGTCACCAGCATCCGCCAGGTGACGGACATCGTGGGCGAAATCAGTTCCGCGACGGAAGAGCAGAACGCGGGCATCGCGCAAGTGCACCAGGCGATCGCGCAGATGGACCAGACCACCCAGCAAAATGCCGCGCTGGTGGAAGAAACCGCGGCCGCGTCGCAAGCCATGCAAGACCAGGCGGCCAGCCTGTCGGCCGTGGTCAGCGCGTTCCGCATCGACAATGCCCACTACGTGGCCAAGCCTGCCGCCCGCGCCGCCAAGGCGCCGGTGACGGCGCTGACGGTGTCCCGCCAGCCCAAGCCCAGCTCCGCCCCGAAGGCCGCTGGTGCGAAAAAAGTCGTGAATTCGCCGGATGGCGAGTGGGAAGAGTTCTGATCCCTTCCCACCGCAGTGGATGACTTCAAGCAGCCCGCCCAGTGCGGGCTGTTTTTTTTCAGGGGCCTGGCCCCAAAAGCACGAGCGTGCGATTGGGGCCAGGCCCCGTAATGACGATTTGCCCTACACAAAATGCACGCGCATCTTGGGTTGGCGGGGCTGGGCGATGTGGTCCAGCGGCAGTTCCGTTACCTGCTTGACCTTCTTCAGCGAAATATTGGTCTTCACGTTGGTGACGCCGGGGATGCGCAGCAGGCTGTGCATCATGAATTCGGAAAACGACGCCAGGTCGTGCGACACCGCCCGCAGCACGTAATCCGCCTCGCCCGTCACGGAAAAGCATTCCAGCACTTCCGGCAAATCGCAGATCGCCCGTTCGAAACTCGCGCCCGATGACGTGGTGTGCCGGTCCAGTGTCACGTGGATAAAGGCCTGCACACCCAGGCCCACGACGGCCGGATCCAGCATGGCCGCGTAATGGTCGATCACCCGCGCTTCTTCCAGGCGCTGGATACGGCGGCTCACTTGCGATGTCGATAAATGGATGCGTTCGCCCAGCGCACTGTTGGTGGCGCGCCCATCGCGCTGTAATTCGGCCAGCAGGGCCAGGTCGTGGCGGTCAACGCTGATCGTGGACATGGAAACTCCTTGGGTTGCGCACAATTCGTGCGGATAAATATGAATTCATGCACATTATGGCGGACTCCGGGCCGGCCGGGGAGGGTAAGGAAATCCTGAGGCCTGAATCAGGCGGGGACGATGGCGGGTGGCCGCCTGCTTTGCTAAGGTGAAACTAGCAAGTATGCAGCATCGTTCTCAGGAGACATTCATGAAGCACTTCGTTACCGCAGCCAGCCTGGCGTCAGCTTTGGCCACCTGCGCGCCAGCCGCCGCGGAGCCGGTCTACGCGACACCGGCGCAGGCGGAACAAATCGTCGCCAAAGCCGTGGCTGCCGTGCGCAAGGATAACGCGAAGACCTTCGCGGCCATCACCGCCAAGGATCCCGCATGGGTGCAGGGCGACCTGTACCCGGTGGTCTATGACATGCACGGCAAGGTGCTGGCGCACGGCCAGAACGCGCGCATGGTGGGCAAGGACGTGCTGGAATTGCGGGATGCGGACGGCAAGGCCTTCATCCGCGAACGCATGGAACTGGCTGCCACCAAGGCCAGCTTCTGGCAAGACTATGCGTTTGTCGACCCGATCACCAAGTCCATCTTGCCTAAACGCATGTATTGCGAACGCTCGGAGGGCATGGTGATCTGCGCCGGCATCTACAAGCGACACTGAACGGCTTGCCTTACTGCGCCGAGTAAGTAATCATAGGAAACCCAGTTGCCGACAATCCATTTCAACAAGCGCACTCCGGGGGAAGCTATGTCACAGTTTCAGCGAGTTGGCGCCGCCTGCGCGGCGCTGATGGTCCCGTGCGCCGCATCGGCCGGTGACTTGCCGGACGCCGTACCGTCCGTGATTGTCGTGGGCCAGCGGGCCAGCCTCGATACGGCCAGCCAGATTCGCCGCGCCGGTCCCGGTGTGGTCGATGCGGTCGTGGCCGACCAGATCGACAAGCTGCCCGACTTCAGCGTCACCGACGCCTTGCAGCGCATCCCCGGCGTTCAGATCGCCCGCGACCGCGGCGACGGCACGGCGGTGGCGATCCGCGGCCTGACGCAAATGGAAACCACGCTCAACGGCCGTGAAGTGTTCACCGCCGGCGCCGGCCGCAACCTGGACTTTGCCGACGTGCCGGCCGACATGGTGGCGGCCATCGCCATCCACAAGACCGCCATCGCCAGCCAGCTGGAAGGGGGCGTGGGCGGCCTGGCCGACTTGCGCACGCGCCGCCCGTTCGATTTCAGCGGCACCCGCCTGGCCGCCACGGCGCGCTACGTGCACGGCGAGTTGGCCGGCGGGGGCGCGCCGCAATACTCCGCGCTGGCCAGCACGCGCTGGCAAACCGCCGTGGGCGAATTCGGCGCGCTGGCCAGCGTGTCGGTGCAGCGCCGCGCATGGCGCGAAGACCAGAAAAGCAGCGCCGAACCACGCTTGCGCAAGGATTTGCTGGCTGGACAGGATGTGCTGGTGCAGGCCGGCGGCACGGAAACGGCCAGTGTCGGCCGGCGCGAGCGCAACGCGTTCAGCACCATGCTGCAATGGCGGCCGTCCGCCGGGATTGAACTGTATGCGGAAGGCAGCTATGCGCAGTTCAAGACCGTGCAAGACTCGTATCAGGTCAACCTGTCCGCGCCGGCCACGTTCGTGCCCGGCAGCGTCACGCTGTTCCCCGGCACGCGCGATGTGCAAACCGTCACGTGGACCAATGCGCCGGTGTCGGTGCTGAGTTTTGCGCGCGATACCGTCGACCGCAACCGCCAGCTGGCCGCCGGCGGCAGCTGGCGCACCGGCAACTGGCTGCTGCAACTCGATGCCAGCCATACGGAGAGCTATAACAACCTGTTCTTTTCCGGCGCCACGCTGGCTGCCACCGCGCCAGCCTACCGTATCGATTACAGTGGCAAGGTGCCGGTCACGGCCGTGGAGGGACTGGCGCAGCAGGGGGCGGCGGCCTACCGTTACGTCGGCGTGCCTTACCGCACGCGGCCTTTCGATGGCGCGCTCGATGCGCTGCGGCTCGACGCCACGCTGGCGCGCCCCGGCAGCCTGTTTCATACGGTGACGGCCGGCGTGCGCCTGGCGCGCCGCAGCGCGGGCAATGCGCCGGGGCTGATCGTGGCCGATGCGCCGGTGAGCCTGCCGGCATCGGCCGCGCCGCTGGGCGCC
>NZ_WKJJ01000060.1 GCF_009674485.1 Pseudoduganella rivuli
TCGCCTTTCCCTCACGGTACTGGTTCACTATCGGTCGATTACGAGTATTTAGCCTTGGAGGATGGTCCCCCCATGTTCAGACAGGATTTCTCGTGTCCCGCCCTACTTGTCGTACGCTTAGTACCACCAACTAGATTTCGTGTAAGGGGCTATCACCCTCTATGGCCCACATTTCCAGGTGGTTCCACTATCTAACTGACTATCACGTACAGGCTCTTCCCATTTCGCTCGCCACTACTTTGGGAATCTCGGTTGATTTCTTTTCCTGCAGCTACTTAGATGTTTCAGTTCGCCGCGTTCGCTTCGTTAGCCTATGTATTCAGCTAACGATGACCTAAAAGGCCGGGTTTCCCCATTCGGACATCTTCGGATCAATGCTTGTTTGTCAGCTCCCCGAAGCTTTTCGCAGACTTCCACGTCCTTCATCGCCTGTAATCGCCAAGGCATCCACCATGTGCACTTATTCACTTGTCCCTATAACCTTGACGGCTATAGGCAAGCATTTACTGCTTTGTGATGATGAGTTTTACTACCCTAAGTGTGTATTTCTACACGCTTAAATAAAACTTTACTTCTTCCAGATTGTTAAAGAACGGTACTACTTTTATGTAAGACTCGGGTCTTATATAAAAGCAGTGGTGGAGGATGACGGGATCGAACCGACGACCCCCTGCTTGCAAAGCAGGTGCTCTCCCAGCTGAGCTAATCCCCCGGGATCTTGCTACAGCATTTTGGTAACTGGTAGGGCTGGTTGGGCTCGAACCAACGACCCCCGCGTTATCAACACGGTGCTCTAACCAGCTGAGCTACAGCCCCAACATGCTTTCTTCGTTCTTCTTTAGAACAGTCGATAAGTGTGAGCATTAGGCGGACAGCCTACTCTAGAAAGGAGGTGATCCAGCCGCACCTTCCGATACGGCTACCTTGTTACGACTTCACCCCAGTCACGAATCCTACCGTGGTAAGCGCCCTCCTTGCGGTTAAGCTAC
>NZ_WKJJ01000061.1 GCF_009674485.1 Pseudoduganella rivuli
CCACTGCTCTCATGGCAAATCATAGTCTCAGCCTCCCATTCTGGGAAGGCTTTCTCGTCTCATCCATGGATGTTGAGGGCAATCAGCTGCAGGTGCGCCTGATCGCTGATCCGCAGTTCCCGCTGATCTGCTCCAACTGCAGGGCCCACGCTCCCCTCATCCACGAAACCGTCTGGCGTACGGTACGTGATCTGCCTATGGCTGGCTTGAGCGTCTTTTTGAGCGTGGCCGTTCACAGGCTGCGGTGCACCAGTTGCCGTCGTTGCTGCACCCAGCAAATCAGCTGGCTGGATCGTCATTCCCGCGTATCGCGTCGGTTAGCCGAATTCGTTGCGCACTGGTGCGGAAAATTACCAATCGCGCATGTTTGCGAACTCACGGGCCTTCATTGGGGCACCATCCACCAGATTCACCGCCAAGATCTCGAACGCAAGGTCGCGGCGCTGCCGCCACCCCAGCCTACAAGATTGGTCATGGATGAATTTGCCCTTTTCAAAGGGCATCGGTATGCCACGGTTGTATTGGATGCCGACACCCGGCGGGTGATATGGGTGTGCGAAGGTCGCAGCCGCGAAGCAATCAGGCCCTTCTTTGCATGGCTTGGCAAGGAGCGTTGCCGAAACGTCCTGGCCGTAGCGATGGACATGAACACCGCCTTTGACTTGGAAGTGAAGTATCACTGCCGCAAGGCCAAGGTCGTGTATGACCTGTTTCATGTGATTGCAAAGTACGGTCGAGAGGTCATTGACCGCGTACGGGTTGATGAGGCGAACCGGTTACGCCACGATAAACCGGCGCGCCAGTATGTAAAGCGGGCTCGTTGGATGTTGCTGCGCAACCCAGCTAATGTGCCATCAGATCAAGCACCGAAATTGGCTGAACTACTGGAGGCAAACCAGGCACTCATGACGGTCTACGTCATGAA
>NZ_WKJJ01000062.1 GCF_009674485.1 Pseudoduganella rivuli
TGGCGATCTGGTTGGTCGTCAAACCAGCCGCTTGCGCCGAGGTCAGGGTCGACACTTGCGTGGTCGACAGCGCCACCACCTGGTCGGACGTCAGGCCGGCCACTTGCGACGATTTCAGGCCGGCCAGTGCCGACGTCTTGATCGCGCCGATGTCGTCGGTCGAGAACGTTGCCAGCACGTTGGTCGCCAGTGCGGCCAGTTGTGCGGAATCGAGCGCACCCACTTGCGTGTTGCTCAGCGCGGCGCCTTGCGACGTGGACAGGTTCGACAGGATCGTGGCCGGCAGCGCGGCGATCTGCGTGGTCGACAACTGGCCGATCTGGTCGGTCGTCAGGCCCGCCACTTGCGTGGACTTCAGCGCGGCGATCACCGACGATTTCAGCGTATCGATGTCGGCCGTGGCGATCGCGGCAATCGCATTGGTGCTCAGCACGCCGAACTGGGCGCTGGTCAGCGCGCTCAGCTGGACACTGTTGAAGGCGGCGATCTGTTGCGAATTCAGGCCGGCCGACACTTGCAGCGTGCTCAGGGCGCCGATCTGCTGCGACGTCAGTGCATCGACCTGGTCGCTGGTGATGGCGTTGATCTGCGTCGTCGACAGGCCGGAAATCACGTTCGATTTCAGCGCGGCCAGGTCGGCGTCCTGCATGTTCGCCACCTGGTTGGTGGTGAGGCCGACAGCCTGTGCCGACGTCAGCGTCGACACTTGCGTGGTCGACAGCGCCACCACCTGGTCGGACGTCAGGCCGGCAACTTGCGACGATTTCAGGCCGGCCAGTGCGGCCGTCTTGATCGCGGCGATGTCATCGGTCGAGAACA
>NZ_WKJJ01000063.1 GCF_009674485.1 Pseudoduganella rivuli
ATATCCGCAGCTTCGGTGACTGGCTTAGCCCCGTTACATCTTCCGCGCAGGACGACTCGATCAGTGAGCTATTACGCTTTCTTTAAATGATGGCTGCTTCTAAGCCAACATCCTGACTGTTTTAGCCTTCCCACTTCGTTTTCCACTTAGCCAATCTTTGGGACCTTAGCTGGCGGTCTGGGTTGTTTCCCTCTTGACGCCGGACGTTAGCACCCGACGTCTGTCTCCCAAGCTCGCACTCATCGGTATTCGGAGTTTGCAATGGTTTGGTAAGTCGCGATGACCCCCTAGCCATAACAGTGCTCTACCCCCGATGGTGATACTTGAGGCACTACCTAAATAGTTTTCGGAGAGAACCAGCTATTTCCAAGTTTGTTTAGCCTTTCACCCCTATCCACAGCTCATCCCCTAATTTTTCAACATTAGTGGGTTCGGTCCTCCAGTGCGTGTTACCGCACCTTCAACCTGGCCATGGATAGATCACTTGGTTTCGGGTCTACACCCAGCGACTGGCGCCCTGTTCGGACTCGATTTCTCTACGGCTCCCCAATCTGGTTAACCTTGCCACTGAATGTAAGTCGCTGACCCATTATACAAAAGGTACGCCGTCACCCCACGAAGAGGCTCCGACTGTTTGTATGCACACGGTTTCAGGATCTATTTCACTCCCCTCCCGGGGTTCTTTTCGCCTTTCCCTCACGGTACTGGTTCACTATCGGTCGATTACGAGTATTTAGCCTTGGAGGATGGTCCCCCCATGTTCAGACAGGATTTCTCGTGTCCCGCCCTACTTGTCGTACGCTTAGTACCAC
>NZ_WKJJ01000064.1 GCF_009674485.1 Pseudoduganella rivuli
TCAGCACGCCGAACTGGGCGCTGGTCAGCGCGCTCAGCTGGACACTGTTGAAGGCGGCGATCTGTTGCGAATTCAGGCCGGCCGACACTTGCAGCGTGCTCAGGGCGCCGATCTGCTGCGACGTCAGCGCATCGACCTGGTCGCTGGTGATGGCATTGATCTGCGTCGTCGACAGGCCGGAAATCACGTTCGATTTCAGCGCGGCCAGGTCGGCGTCCTGCATGTTCGCCACCTGGTTGGTGGTGAGACCGACAGCCTGTGCCGACGTCAGCGTCGACACTTGCGTGGTCGACAGCGCCACCACCTGGTCGGAAGTCAGGCCGGCAACTTGCGACGATTTCAGGCCGGCCAGCGCGGCCGTCTTGATCGCGGCGATGTCATCGGTCGAGAACACCGCCAGCACATTGGTCGGCAAGGCCGCCAGTTGGGCCGAGTTCAAAGCGGCCACTTGAGTGTCGCTCAGCGCGGCGCCCTGCGTGGTGCCCAGCGTCGACAGGATGCCGGTCGACAGTGCGGCCACTTGCGTGGTCGACAGGTGCGCCACCTGGTCGGTGGTCAGGCCTGCCGCCTGCGTGGATTTCAGGGCCGCGATCACGGTGGTGGTCAGCGTATCGACGTCGGCCGTGGCAATCGCGGCAATCACGTCGGTGGCCAGCACGCCGAACTGGGTGCTGGTCAGCGCCGCCAGCTGGACGC
>NZ_WKJJ01000065.1 GCF_009674485.1 Pseudoduganella rivuli
GTTCCTTCTCCCGAGTTCTCTCAAGCGCCTTAGAATACTCATCTCGCCCACCTGTGTCGGTTTGCGGTACGGTCTCGTATGACTGAAGCTTAGAGGCTTTTCTTGGAACCACTTCCGATTGCTTCGCACCATAAAGGCGCTCGTCCCAGTCCCTTGAATTACGCACCCGGATTTGCCTAAGTGCCTTCTCTGAACCAGAAACCAACTATTCCAACAGTTGGACAACCTTCCGCGATCCGTCCCCCCATCGCATCATACGACGGTGCAGGAATATTAACCTGCTTCCCATCAGCTACGCATCTCTGCCTCGCCTTAGGGGCCGACTCACCCTGCTCCGATGAACGTTGAACAGGAAACCTTGGGCTTACGGCGTGGGGGCTTTTCACCCCCATTATCGCTACTCATGTCAGCATTCGCACTTCTGATACCTCCAGCATCCTTTACAAGACACCTTCGCAGGCTTACAGAACGCTCTCCTACCATATGCATTACTGCATATCCGCAGCTTCGGTGACTGGCTTAGCCCCGTTACATCTTCCGCGCAGGACGACTCGATCAGTGAGCTATTACGCTTTCTTTAAATGATGGCTGCTTCTAAGCCAACATCCTGACTGTTTTAGCC
>NZ_WKJJ01000066.1 GCF_009674485.1 Pseudoduganella rivuli
CTTGTTCATGACTTCCCCCATTTGGGCCATTGATGAAGACAACTTCCTCATCCTTAGACCGTAGGTGCTTGCAGCAAGTTCCAAGCTGCGCATGTGGGACGGGGGAAGTCCCTTTCATTCGTTGGGCTGCTTAAAGGAAGATGCATGGGTATAGGGCTATTACCGTGGGAGCGCCTGCCTGCTTATATTCTCGGTCCGCTGATGTGCTCGTTGAACCTTTGGCTGATCTTCGAAGGAGCCTTTCCTTCTGGTTGGCATTTGGCGTTCGAGACCGGATGCATTATTTTCGGGGCATGGCTTGTCTGGTACCGTTATAGAACTGGAGAAGAACCACTTTGGACTGACAAGCATAGGAACACTAAACGTCAACGTAAAGAACAAGGTTCAAGAAGTGAATAGTCTATGCCCAACCTTTCATTCCAGCGGATCGCCTGCGTCGCCCGCTGAATACTCACTATAAGGGCTTCCCAATTTTTCAAGGCAAATGCGTTCCTCGATCAAGTCGATTAGCGTCTGGAGTTGGTCGGCCTGCGAAACTATAAACGGTCTTGTTGGGCAACTTTGTCATTTGCCCGGA
>NZ_WKJJ01000067.1 GCF_009674485.1 Pseudoduganella rivuli
GGATCAATGCTTGTTTGTCAGCTCCCCGAAGCTTTTCGCAGACTTCCACGTCCTTCATCGCCTGTAATCGCCAAGGCATCCACCATGTGCACTTATTCACTTGTCCCTATAACCTTGACGGCTATAGTTCAAGCATTTACTACTTTGTGATGATGAGTTTTACTACCCTAAGTGTGTAATTGCTTACACGCTTAAATAAAACTTTACTTCTTCCAGATTGTTAAAGAACGGTACTACGCTTACGAATAAATCGTATTCATTCGTAAAGGCAGTGTTTGGTGGAGGATGACGGGATCGAACCGACGACCCCCTGCTTGCAAAGCAGGTGCTCTCCCAGCTGAGCTAATCCCCCTACGGTGGAACTGGTAGGGCTGGTTGGGCTCGAACCAACGACCCCCGCGTTATCAACACGGTGCTCTAACCAGCTGAGCTACAGCCCCAACATGCTTTTCGTTCTTCTTTAGAACAGTCGATAAGTGTGAGCATTAGGCGGACAGCCTACTCTAGAAAGGAGGTGATCCAGCCGCACCTTCCGATACGGCTACCTTGTTACGACTTCACCCCAGTCACGAATCC
>NZ_WKJJ01000068.1 GCF_009674485.1 Pseudoduganella rivuli
TGACCGCGCGGGGGCCGCGTACCGATGCGGACGACACCGTGACGTACAGCTACGACGCCAATGGCAACCTGGCGACCGTGGCCAATGCGCTTGGTCACGTGACGACCTTGTCGAACTATGACGCCCATGGCCGTGTGGGGCGTATCACCGACGCGAATGGCCGCGCCACGGATTTCAGCTACACGCTGCGCGGCTGGCTGTCCGGCACGACCTCGGCGGGCATGACCACCAGCTACACCTACGACAACGTGGGCCAGTTGACCGGGGTATCGCTGCCGGAGGGCGGCATGATCACTTATGGCTACGACGATGCGCGCCGGCTGGTGTCGGTCAGCGACGCCCTCGGCAACAGCATCGGCTATACGCTCGACAAGCTGGGCAACCGCACCGGTGAACAAGTGCGCGATGCCAGCGGCACGTTGTCGCGCCAGCTGGCGCGGGTATTCGACAACCTGGGCCG
>NZ_WKJJ01000069.1 GCF_009674485.1 Pseudoduganella rivuli
GAGGGCATCAACAACAAGATAAAGGTAATGAAACGGATGGCCTATGGCTATCGCGACTCGGAATTCTTCTTCCTGAAGATCAAAGCAGCGTTTCCCGGCAATCCGTGAAGAACCTTTTTTTTTGCCTTGCGCTGTTTCAATTGTTACATATTGACAGCCGATTCTTAATCAATCCCTAAGCTTACCCCCAAGGAATACTGGCACAGTAACACCTGTAGCGCGCAGCCCTCGCTGTGCGCCAGGTTGCCGTATCCCTCAGACGCGGCACGATTATCCCCGCGCCCTCAAAAGCGTTTTGACCGGCTCCCTCCTCCAAGATCGCCGGTCTTTTTTTTGGTTCTTCACGGATTGCCGGGATGAGCATGCCGTAAACGCAAGAGAGCAGTAAGGAAGAGTTATTGTGTTTGTGCGACCAAACCCAAAAACTAAACCACTGCTCTCATGGCAAATCAT
>NZ_WKJJ01000006.1 GCF_009674485.1 Pseudoduganella rivuli
TGCCGACCAGGCGGCCCTGCCCGTTATAGGCCAGTTGCAGCGACTGGCCGAAGCTGTTGGCAACACCGGTCAACAGATAAGCCGGCGTGCCGCTGTCCATTGCCACCCAGCTGTAGGCCAACGCCAGTGTGCGGCCGTTGCGGTAGCGGATTTCCGTCAGGCGGCCATTGCCATCGTAGATTTCAGTATCGCCCGATGGCAGCTGCAAACTGAATTGTGTCAGTTCCGTCCCGTTGCGCGTGGCGCTCAGGCGCGCCTTGACATCGGCATCCGCCACCCAGGTGACACCGTTGTCGCTGGATGAGAAAAAGTAGCCATAGCCATCCGGATTGACAATGCTGGCGGTATAAGCACCCGCCGCTTCCGGCATGCCGCCCCAAGGACCTGACCAGCGGCCAGCGCCACCCGGATAAGCGGTCCACGTGTAGCTGGCAAGCTGATTGGGGTTGTATTGATACAGCAACAGCTTCTTGGCATAGCCATGCCGCCAGCCGGCGTTCAACGCCCCCTGGTCGCCGACCAGTTTATTGGAGTAATAGCGCGTGAATTCCAGCCCTGTCGGCGCAACATAGTCCCGCTCGACCTGGATTTTTTCGCCGTTGGCGAATTTGACCGGGTTGCCCACGCAGTCGCATACCGGAGGCTTTTCGCCTGCGACATAGCATTTTTTGGCGGGGTCATAACTGCCGGGTGTCTCGGTGTCCGCACAGGCCGAAACGTGTTTCACGATGCCCATATACAGCGGTACCGTGCCATATTCCGGGTGGCTCGCTGTCTGATATACCTTGCAGTAAATACTGTTGTTATCAAGGTGATGCAGGCCCAGCGTGTCGCGGCAGGCATAGTCCGCTGCCGCGGTCATATCGCCATGAATCACCGGCCCGATGGCCCACCAGCCGCTGACGGGCGGACGCCAATCGTTCTGCGCCAGGGCGGTGGAGCAGAGGCAGATGCATAAGCCCGCCGCGTACAACACCCGTGAGAGTGCGAAGTAAATGAGGCGTGACATAAATTCCCGTGAAAATAATTCCTTACGGCAACTTATCATCCCTTACATCAATACATACTCTCGAATTCTCACTTTTCCCGGCTTGTTACAAATTCGCGATGGCGAAGTGTCAGAATCGGCATAGGGGCAGCCAGTATCACCAGTTGGTCCCCTGCCACGCCACCCGGCATGCGGGTCCGCACCGGGCGGTTCGAGAAGTTGAGGTCAAGACAGGCGAAGTACACCCAGTCGATCGAAATACGCAATCGTGAATACGCTGTTGAGCAGCATCCCACTGTTGCGCCACCAGCGACGGCTATTGGCAGCCACCTGCCTGGCGGTCGAGAGCGGCGCACCCAGATTCAGCAATTCCCGATACATGCTGGTCACGTGCTTCCAGTGCCTGAGCTGAATCGCCCGCAGCCGGTGACGCAGCCATTCATCGAGTTTCTGCCAAATCTTCGGGGTTCGCTCCACGACAACGCCGTGATCCATGATGCCGCTGTTCAGATAGGCACGAATCAGCCGGATCACTCCGGATCAGGCGATCCGTCACCGTCGGAATGCCAAGCTCACGCTCGCCACCGTCCGGCGTCGGGATCGTCACCCGACGCACCGGGCTGGGCCGGTACGTCCCCGACAGCAGTTGTTCACGTATGCCCGGCCACGCGGAAGCCTGATGACGCGATGTCTGGTCAATATCCAGACCATCGATGCCTGCCGCCCCCTTGTTGGCACGGACACGCTTGAACGCCCACCGCGGGTTCACTGTTGTCAGCGCCGCAGCAAGCAGCGCTGACCCTGTGTTTCCGGTGGCATGTCGCGGGCAGCTTGCTTCGTCGCTGGAGGCATCGAACAGGGCTTCACCTTGCCCTATGGCCTCCCGCCCCGCCGAGGCAGGCATCTGACGCATGGCTTGCTGCATCGACATATCGGATTCACTCCTCTTTGACCACAAGAACTTCGCGGTTTCTGGCCCGCTCGCCCTGATCGACAGCACCTTCTATGCGATTCTTGTCCATCGGCTCTTGATTTACGATTCACGCTTCCTTCCCACGGTCAGTTACCCTTCCGCAGTTGCGCTTCACTTCGCTCGCTGTGGTCAGCTCGCGGCGGGACTTGCACCCGCAGGAGTGCGCCCTTGCTGGGCGCACCAAAAAAAAACGCACCAGGCGGTGCGTTTTGCAGAATAGCATGGCGGTAAATTACGCCTGCTGATCCTTGTTGTAGTTGGCCACGCCATTGAGGATTTCCTGCTTCGCCTCTTCCGGACCGAACCAGCCCTGCACCTTGACCCACTTGCCTGGCTCCAGGTCCTTGTAGTGCTCGAAGAAGTGCTGGATTTGCTGCAGGCGCAGGTCTTGCAGGTCTTCCGGCTTTTGCCAGTGCTTGTAGATCGGCAGCACTTTGTCGACCGGTACGGCCAGCACTTTCGCGTCTTCGCCGGATTCGTCCGTCATTTTCAGCACGCCGATGGCGCGGCAACGCACCACCACGCCCGGGATCAGCGGGAACGGGGTGATGACCAGCACGTCAACCGGGTCGCCGTCGTCGGACAGCGTGTTTGGCACGTAACCATAGTTGCATGGGTAGTGCATCGCGGTGCCCATGAAGCGGTCGACGAAGATCGCGCCCGACTCCTTGTCCACTTCGTACTTGATCGGATCGGCATTCATCGGGATTTCGATAATGACGTTGAAATCGTTCGGCACGTCTTTACCGGCCGGTACTTTATTCAGGCTCATGTTTTTCCTTGATGGGATTGCGTATGAAAAGTCTAACCGCAACATTATAGCGAACTGCAGGTGGCCTGTCGCCGCCACACTGCCGCCACGGCCTGTGCCGATGAGCAACACCCCTCTCCCGGGCCGTCCGCAGGCGCCGGCGCCACATGCTAAGATGACCACATTGCCGCCCTTGCATCCGGGCGCCGGTCCGTGAGCCTGCTTGGGAAACCTTTATGACTAATGCAGTGCAGCCAGCACCACCTTGCCGCCGCGTAATGACTTTAATTTTCGCGGCAGTGCTATCTCCGGCCTGCGCACAGGACTTGCAATCCACCAGTTTCATCGACCTGTCGCTGGAAGAACTCAGCGAATTCCGCGTCACGTCGGTTTCCCGGAAGGAGGAACGGCTGGCGGACACGGCGGCATCAGTCTATGTGATTACCGGCGACATGTTGCGGCGCGCCGGCATCCACACGCTGCCCGAGGCGCTGCGGCTGGCTCCCAACTTGCAGGTGGCGCAAACCACGTCATTCCAGTACGCGATTTCCGCCCGCGGCCACAACGACATCACCTCCAACAAGCTGCTGGTCATGATCGATGGCCGAACTGTCTTTACCCCCTTGTATTCGGGCGTATTCTGGGATGCGCACGACGTGATGATCGCCGACGTCGACCGCATCGAAGTCATCAGCGGCCCCGCAGGCGTGGTGTGGGGCACCAATGCCGTCAATGGCGTCATCAACATCATCATGAAGCCGGCCGATGCGCTGCGCGGCGACCTGGCCCAGTTCGCCACCGGACGCAGCGGCAACAGCGCCGCATGGCGCCACGGCGGCACAATCGGTAATGAAAACAACACAGGCGGCATCGCCTATGCCGTCTACGGCAAGGTGGACAGCGGCAAGCGCACCGAGCGCGCCAGCGGCGCCGACAACCCGGATGAATACGGCCATGGCCAGGTCGGCTTCCGCGCCGGCTGGCACAGCGGCGGCGACCACTACAGCGTACAGGGCGATGCGTACCGCAGTTCCGGCGAACAGGCGCCCCCCGTGCGGGCCCGCCTCACGGGCGGCAACCTGATGGCGCGCTGGGACCACGCGATGGCCGATGGCGCCAGCCTGCGTGTGCAAGGCTATGCCGACCGTACCACGCGCGACATGCCCGGCATCCTGAACGAGCAATTGAATATCTACGACGTCGACGTGCAATACCACCTGCCAGAGCGGCAGGACCGCGACACCATCATTGGCGGCGGCTACCGCATTGCCTATGACCACGTCGGGCCGAATGGCACGCTGGCGTTCCTGCCGGCGCAACGCCAGCTGTACTGGGCCAACCTGGTGGTCCAGCACGAAATGCGCTGGCAGTCCGGCTGGCGCGTGACGGGCGGCTTGCGCGCGGAATCGAATAATTACAGCGGCCTGGAATGGCTGCCCAGCGTGAAGGTAGCCTGGGCGCCGCGCGATGGCGCGCTGTGGTGGGCGACACTGGCGCGCAATGTGCGGGCGCCGTCGCGCATCGATGCGGAAGTCTATTTCCCGTCGCGTCCCCCTTACCGCCTGGTCGGCGGCCCGAACTTCCGCGCCGAAGTCGCCAATACCGTGGAAACCGGCTGGCGCGCCCGCGTGGGCCAGTCGCTGTCCTGGTCGCTGGTCGGCTTCCATACGCAATACCAGCGCCTGCGCAGCGTCGATATGCAAGGCAGCACCTTCGTGATCGGCAACCAGGTGCATGGATTCACGCAGGGGATCGAAGCGCAGGCAATGTGGATGCCCCAGCCCGGCTGGACTTTCGAAGCGGGCGCCCTGCTGCTGCACGAGGAATTCAAGGGCGGGTTGCGGCCGCAGACGCGGCAAGGCAGCGATCCGGCCCACCAGTTGCGCGCCAGCGTACGCTGGCACGCGCTCGAGCAGCATGACGTGCAACTGACGTTGCGTGAAGTGGGCCGGCTGCCGCCGGCAGTGTCGTCCAACCCGCTGACGGCGTCACCGGTGCCGTCTTATGCCCTGGCGGATTTGCAGTGGACGTGGCGCCCGCAGCGCAACGTCGACGTGACGGTGGCCGCGCGCAACCTGTTTGACCGGCGCCACCGCGAATTCGGCGGGCTGGCCAATCCGCCGCAGAATACCGTGATGCTGGGACGGGTGGTGGACGCGGTGCTGACCATACGGTTTTGAGTAATCCGTACGCTCACCAACCGTAGGGCGGCTTTTACAAAGCCGCCTGCTTGCGCCTCGTTGACGCACGCATGGCGGCTTCCGCTGCGCGGAAACCGCCCTACGGTATTACGATTGTGGTATCAGTTACAGCAGCGTGGCCAGCGCGCACTGGCGATAGTGATTGGCGGCCTCTTCCGGCTGCTGCAACGCTTCATGCAATTGCGCCAGCTTCAGGTGCGATTCACGCACCATGCGCGGTTCCGACGCATCGGACAGCGCCTGTTCCAGGTAGCGCTGCGCCTTGCCCCACAACTTCTGCTTGAGGCACAGCGAGCCCAGCGTCAGCGCCAGTTCGGCATCCGTCGGGCGCTCCTGCATCCACTTTTCGCAATGTTCGATCTGCGTCAGCAGCGCTTGGGAACCGGCCGGTGCGGCCGCGTCGCGGTAGGCGCGGATCACGCGCTCATCCCAGTTCGACGCCAGCGCGTCTTCCACCACCACGCGCGCCTGGTCATGCAAGCCGCGTTCATTCATGGCGCCGGCCGCGCGGCACGCAACGAATGCCTTGGTGCGATCGCCCGACGGGATGGTCGACCAGACGCGCAGGATCGATTCCGCATCGTGCGAACCATCCGACAGCAAGTCCTGGTACGCCAGTTCGCGCAGGCGCGCCGACAGTGCCGGGTGCAGCGCCTTGTGCTTGTCCAGCGAGCGCACCAGGCGCAGCACTTCCGGCCAGTTCTTTGCCTGCTGCTGCGCCTTCAGCGACCATTGCAGCGCGTGAATATGGCGGGTGCCGGAGGCATTCAATTCGCGCACGGCTTCCAGCGCCGCTTCCGGCTGGTGGTCGTCGACCAGCAATTCCGTCATCGTCATCAGGCGCGCCGTCTTCATCGAGGAATCGGCGGCAATCGTCGCCAGCCAGTTGTCGCGGCGCTGGTTCTGGCGCATGCGGTGCGCGGCGCGGGCGCCGATCAGCGCCGCCACACCCGCGTTTTCCGGCAATTCGGACGCACGCAGTGCCGCCTTCTCGGCATGGCCGAACCGGCCTTCGAACAGGGCTTTCAGCGCATCGCGCAAGCCCTTGTTGCCGTCACGCTCACGCTTGCGCTGGCGGTAGGCGGCGACGCGTTCCGGCATTTGCATGGTGCTGCGGAAGGCGCCCAGCAGCAGGTACAGCAACGCGAACAGCGCCGCCAGCAACAGCAGGAACAGGTTCAGCGACAGGTCGACGCGGTACGGCGGATAAAACAGCACCACGTTGCCCGGATTGAAGCGGGCCGTCACGGCGATGCCGATGGCGGCAGCCATCAGCGCGAGTAACCAGAGGAATAAGCGCATTTACGGTTTCGCCTTGTAATTGCGGACGGCGTTCAGGCTGTCGGCCAATGTCGGCATTTCAATCGCCAGGTTACTGTTCTGCACCTGGCGCAACAGCGCCTGCACCGATTGCGTGGCCTTGGCGCGGGTATCGAAATAGCGCGCCAGCGCCTCCTGCGCGGCAATCAAGTCGCTGCGGAACGCCGCTTCATTGCGCGACAACAGCGCCATGCGGGCATTCAGCAGGCGCAATTTCAAATTCTCGCGCAGGAAGTACGCCTGGGTCGGCGACAGCATCAGCGCATCCGGCGTTTCCACGCTGCGTACGCGGATCAGCTGGCGCACGTCGGTCCACATCTCGGTGCTCCACTCGTCCCACACATCGCGCACCTGCCCCAGCCACGGCGAGCTTTGCTCGGCAGGCGGCGCTTCCTTGGCGCCCTTCGCGCCTTTCGCGGCCGGTTTTACCGGCGCCTTGGCTTTGCGGTCCGGTTGTGCCGGCAAGGTCGGTTTTTCATCGGCCAGCATCGGCAGCGTGTCCACTTGCGCCATCACGTTATCGAGGCGCACGGCCAGGCCCACCGTATCGACGCTCGGCAATGCCTTGAGCTTTTCCGTGTCCTTCGCGATCGCGCGGCGGATCGTGATGAATTGGGGCTTGTCCGAACGGGACAGGCTGCGGTCCGCATTTTGCAGCGCGATCAGCGCGCCCGGCACGTTGCCGGCCAGTTGCAATTGCTGGCTGGCCGTCGACAGCACTTGTTCGATTTCCGCCAGCGCCCACTCGTCGCGGTTCTTCGACAAGTCCTGGTACAGCTGTTCCAGCGCCAGTTGCTGGCTTTGCGCTTCGACCTGCTTGTTTTCCAGCATGGCGACCTTGATCTGCAATTCCTTCGTGCCTTCCTGCACGCTGCGCACCACCTTGCCCGTGTCGGCCGTGACGGTGTCGCCCTGCTGCAGGCGGCGCGCCATTTCTTCGCGCAGCTTGCGCACCTGGTTGTGTGACGACCAGGTCTGCGCAGCCAGCAATACGCCCAGCGCGATCACGGCGATCACCAGCGGACGCTGCATCTCGTTTTTCACAGAAGGCGCTGGGGGCGCCGGCGGTGTCGGCGGCGGCGTCATCGACGCGGCAGCTTGCGGCGCGGCATTGTCCGCGCCCGGCTTGGCCGCGGGTTGTGCGGACTCCGTTGCGGAGTCTGGAATAGTAGGCAAATCGTTCATGGGCGTGATTGTAACGCGGCGAGCAGGCGTTCGTCGCCTGAACCTGTCTGCGTTATAGAGTGAAATCCCAGCAAAGTTGCCGTTTCGGCAATCCTGGCATGGGGGACGATCAATTCTTGTTGTTGCAAAATTGCAACGAGTGCGTCGCTGTCCGGCAACTGCCGCACCAGCCCGACCAGCCCGCGCAGCGCTTCCGAACTGGTGATCAGCCATGTGGCGCCACCGCTCAACAGTGACGTCAGTTGCCGCGCCAGCGCGGCGGTCAGCGCCGGCACCTGGCGCCGGTAGGCGGCCACCACGGTGACGTCGGCGCCGGCGGCGCGGAAGGCGTCACCCATCAGCTCGCGCCCGCTTTCGCCGCGCACGATCAGGACGCGTGCGCCATGCAGCGCCTGCAAGTCCATCGCGGCCAATAAGTGTTCGGTATCGCTGTGGGCGCTGTCGGCCGGCATGTGGATGCGCGCGGTGGCGTCGGTCACGCCATGCGCGGCCAGCGCCAGCTTGCTGCCCTCGCCCACCACGGCCACGGCCACGCCAGCCGGCCATGCGGGAATGTGGGCAAACGCGGCGTCGATCGCGTTGGGCGACACGAACGCCACCAGGTCGAATTGCGCCAGCCGCGCCAGCACGGCCTGCAACGGCGCGCTGTCAGGCAGCGGCGCGATTTCCAGCAACGGCAGAATCGCCACCGGCAGGCCGAGCGCGGCCACGCGCGCAGCCAGCGGCTGCGCCTGCGCTAAAGGACGGGTAATGACGACGGGGCCGGGCATCCGTACGGTGGAAGTGCGCGAACTCAGGCGCCTGGCGCCTGGTTCGGCGCTTGATTGGGCGAATGCTCGGCCGCCGCCGCTTCCGCCAGGCACACGGACAGGATATCGACCGCATCCTGCTGGCGCAGCAATTCAGACACTTGCACGCCCAGGTCTTCCGCGGTGGCGGCAGGGCCGCGCACTTCCGCGCTGGCCATGCGCTTGCCGTCCGGCGTGGCGACCATGGCGCGCAAATGCATGGCATCGCCATCGACGGTGGCGAAGGCCGCCAGCGGCACCTGGCAGCTGCCGCCGAACACTTTCGACACCTTGCGTTCGGCCGCCACCGCCTGCGCGGTCGGCACGTGGTTCAGCGGCGCCAGGATCGCCATCAAGTCCAGGCCATCGTTACGCTGGGCAATTTCAATGGCCATCGCGCCCTGCCCTGCGGCCGGCAGGCTGGACTCCGGCTCCAGCAGCGAACGGATGCGCTGCGGCAAGCCCAGGCGTTTCAACCCGGCCGCGGCCAGGATGATGGCCGCGTAATCGCCACGGTCCAGTTTGCCCAGGCGGGTATCGAGGTTGCCGCGCAGCGGCTTGATGACCAGGTGCGGATAGCGGGCCGCAATCAGCGACTGGCGGCGCAGGCTGCTGGTGCCGACCACCGCGCCGGCCGGCAAGTCGCCGAGCGACGCGTAATCGTTGGACACGAAGGCATCGCGCGGATCTTCGCGCTCCAATACGGCCGCCAAGGTAAAGCCTTCCGGCAATTCCATCGGCACGTCTTTCAGCGAATGCACGGCCAGGTCGGCGCGGCCTTCCGCCATCGCCACTTCCAGTTCCTTGACGAACAATCCCTTGCCGCCCACCTTGGACAAAGCGCGGTCCAGAATCTGGTCGCCCCGCGTAGTCATACCGAGGATTTGAATATCACACTGCGGATATAATTCAGATAAGCGCGCGCGCACATGCTCCGCCTGCCACATGGCAAGGCGGCTTTCGCGCGAAGCGATGATGAGTTTGGATGGGACCTGGGAAGCCATTTCGGAAGTATTCAAAACCGGATCTTTCGCGATAGTGTGGTGATAGGGCAGCTATCACATTCTGCAGACGTGCCTGAGACCACAAATTTTAGCACGCGCCATCCAATACAGAACCGGGGCTTACCCAGCTTCGCACCGTTATTCAACATACTTTGTGGCTTATACAAGGGTGACACCAGTGAGTGCAACGAACGATGTGGCAATGAATCCGGCGGGCGTGGACAAGGACGCTCCCCTGAAAGAAGATATCCGCCTGCTGGGACGCCTGCTGGGCGACGTGTTGCGGGAACAGGAAGGCGAGGAAGTGTTCTCCGTGGTGGAAACCATCCGCCAGACCGCCGTGCGGTTCCGCCGTGAAGCCGATGCCGGCGCCGCCAAGGAACTGGACGGCATGCTGAAGATCCTGACGCGCGACCAGACGATTTCCGTGGTGCGGGCGTTTTCGTATTTCTCGCACCTGGCCAATATCGCGGAAGACCAGCACCATATCCGCCGCCGCCGCGCGCACTTGCTGGCCGGCTCGAAGCCGCAGCAGGGTTCCGTCTCGTTCGCGCTGGACAAGCTGCACAAGGCCGGCGTGGAAGAATCGGCCGTGGCCGGCTTCTTCAAGGATGCGCTGATCTCACCCGTGCTGACGGCGCATCCGACGGAAGTGCAGCGCAAATCCATCCTCGACGCGGAACATGACATCGCCCGCCTGCTGGCCGAGCGCGACTTGCCGCTGACGCCGAAAGAGCGCGCCGCCAACATGCACCTGCTGCGCGCCAAGGTGTCGACGCTGTGGCAAACCCGCATGCTGCGCTATACCAAGCTGACGGTGGCCGATGAAATCGAAAACGCGCTGTCGTACTACCGCATCACGTTCCTGCGCGAATTGCCGGCCATGTATGACGACATCGAGTCCGACATCGCGCTGCAATACGGGCACGAAGAGTCGCCCGTCCCGATTGCCGCATCGTATATGCAGATGGGCAGCTGGATCGGCGGCGACCGCGACGGCAACCCGAACGTCAACGCCGCCACCATGCGCCACGCGCTGGCGCGCCAGGCCGCCACCATCCTCGACTTTTACCTGGACGAGACCCATACACTGGGCGCGGAGCTGTCGATTTCCACGCTGATGGTCCAGTGCACGCCGGAACTGCAGGCGCTGGCCGACGCCTCGCCCGACCAGACCGACCACCGCGCCGACGAACCGTACCGCCGCGCGCTGATCGGCGTCTATGCACGGCTGGCCGGCACGGCGCGCGAACTGGGCGCCACCAATATCCTGCGCAAGGAAGTCGGCCACGCGGAACCGTATGCCAGCCCGGCCGAATTTGCCGCGGATTTACAAGTGCTGATCGATTCGCTGAACGCCAACCACGCGGGCGTGATGGTCAAGCCGCGCCTGGCGACGCTGAAGCGCGCGGCCGATATCTTCGGCTTCCACCTGGCGTCGCTGGACATGCGCCAGTCGTCCGACATCCATGAACGCGTGCTGTCCGAACTGTTTGCCCGCGCCGGTGTCGTCGACGATTACGCGTCGATGGAGGAAGACGAGAAGGTCAAATTGCTGCTGGCCGAACTGGCGCAACCACGCCTGCTGTATTCGCCGTACATCGATTATTCGGAACAGACGGTCTCGGAACTGGCGATCCTGTCCGCGGCACGCGATATCCGCCAGCGCTACGGCACGCGCGCCATCCGCAACTACATCATTTCGCACACGGAAACCGTGTCGGACTTGCTGGAAGTACTGGTGCTGCAACAGGAAAGCGGCCTGCTGCGCCGGACCAAAGATGGCGCGGCGCACCTCGACCTGATGGTGATCCCGCTGTTTGAGACCATCCCCGACCTGCAGCGCGCGGCCGGCATCATGGAAAGCATGATGGCGATTCCGCTGGTGCGCCAGCTGATCCGCCAGCAAGGCGAAGAGCAGGAAGTCATGCTGGGCTATTCGGACTCCAACAAGGATGGCGGCTTCCTGACGTCGAACTGGGAACTGTACAAGGCGGAAGTGCGGCTGGTGGAAGTGTTTGCGCAGGCGGGCGTGAAACTGCGCCTGTTCCATGGCCGCGGCGGCACCGTGGGCCGTGGCGGCGGTCCTTCGTATGAAGCGATCCTGGCGCAGCCGAAAGGCACCGTGAATGGCCAGATCCGCCTGACCGAGCAGGGCGAAATCATCGCGTCGAAATTCTCCAACGCGGAAATCGGCCGCCGCAACCTGGAATTGCTGGTGGCGGCCACCCTGGAAGCGAGCCTGCTGCCGCCGCCGTCGGATACGGCGCAAGCGGCGCAACTGGCCGGCTTCGAATCCGTGATGGCGGACATTTCCGACCGCGCCTACCGCGCCTACCGGGATCTCGTCTATGAAACCCCGGGCTTCACGGATTACTTCTTTGCCGCCACGCCGATCGCGGAAATCGCGGAACTGAACCTCGGTTCGCGTCCCGCCTCGCGCAAGGCCACGCGCCGCATCGAAGACTTGCGGGCGATTCCCTGGGGCTTCTCGTGGGGCCAGTGCCGCCTGCTGTTGCCGGGCTGGTATGGCTTCGGCAGCGCCATCGGCGGCTGGGTACGGGGCAGTGGCAATGAGGGCGACCGCGACGAACGGCTGGCGCAACTGCGCGACATGTACCAGCACTGGCCTTTCTTTGCCACCCTGCTGTCGAACATGGACATGGTGCTGGCCAAGACTGATCTCGCCATCGGCTCACGCTACTCGCAACTGGTGCAGGACGACGAACTGCGCACCCGCATCTTCAAGCGCATCACGCAGGAACATGCCGACACGCTGGCATGCCTGCAAGCGATCACCGGCAATACCGAGCGCCTGGCCGGCAACCCGCTGCTGGCCCGTTCCATGCAAAACCGCTTCGCCTACCTCGACCCGCTCAACCACTTGCAGGTGGAACTGATCAAACGCCACCGCTCCGTGGCGCATGAACCGGGCAAGGTGGACCCGCGCGTGCACCGGGGGATTCACTTGTCGATCAATGGCGTGGCTGCGGGGTTGCGCAATACCGGGTAATGTCGGGTTAAGCTAGTCATCCAGAGACGCCTGGCCGCAATGCCAGGCGTTTGACCTTCCGCCAATCCGCGGAACTTCGCTCTTCCCAACTGGTCTAAATGTTCAATGAACGTTGTCACGTTACGCGTGGCCGCGTTCTTGCGCAACGGTATCCCATAGGATACACTAACCAGCGAGGGGCGAGGTATGGAAGTTTTCACGACTGAGCTGTTCGACACATGGTTCGGCAAACTGAAAGATCGTCGCGCCGCATTGCGCATCCAGGCACGAATAGATCGAGCTGAAGATGGCAACTTTGGAGATCACCATGCAGTCGGCAAAGGAGTCTCTGAAATGCGGATCGACTACGGGCCGGGTTATCGAATTTATTACACGATGCGGGGCAGAAAGCTGGTGATTTTGCTGGCAGGCGGCGACAAGGCTACACAATCCAGTGATATCAAGGCCGCGCAAGCGCTGGCGGATAGCCTGCGGGGAGGTGGAAATGGCACTAAAACTTAAGAAATGGGATAGCGCGGAGCATCTCCGAACTGACGAGGACGTGGTGCTTTATCTCGAAGCCTGCCTGGAAGAGGCTGGCGACGACGTAGCATTCATTACAAAGGCAATCGGCAACATTGCGCGTGCACGCGGCATGGCGCAGCTTGCTTCCGACACGGGTCTGGGCCGGGAGAGCTTGTACAAAGCCCTGTCCGGCGAGGGAAACCCGAGTTTCGCGACCATACTGAAAGTCGTGCAAGCACTCGGCATGCGGTTTCATGTGACGGCAGCTGGCCAGCATACGATCTAATCCGTTTGTGCAAACAGCCCGCCACGCAGGCTGTTTGCATGTTCCACAGCTCAGGCCGCTATCCTCCCCCACCCCGTCTGCCCCGCAATAAACGCCATGATCCGCTGCGACGCCGCGGCAGCCTGCGGCAGCAGCGGAATCGCCTGGAACACGTGCGGCATGTGTTCCCATATTTCCAGTTGCACCGGCACACCGGCCGCATGGGCGCTTTCCGCCACCCGCACGCTGTCGTCACGCAGCATTTCAATGCCGCCGGCCTGGATCAGCATCGGCGGCAAGCCCGTGAAGTCCGCGAACAGCGGCGACGCGGACGGGTCGAAATAGCTTTCCGGCTTCACGTACAGGCTGCGGATCGTCATCATGCCTTCGATGGTGAACATCGGGTCGCAATGGGCGTTGTAACGCAGGCTGGCGCCACTCAAGGTGGCGTCGACGAAGGGCGACAGCAGTACCGCGCAACGCGGCATCGGTTCGCCCGCCGCCTTGATGCGGTGCAGGGTCGCCAGCGCCAGGTTGCCGCCCGCCGAATCGCCTGCCAGCACGATGTCTTCGGCGCGGTAGCCCTGCGCCAGCAGCCAGCGGTAGGCCGCATGGCAATCGTCCGGCGCGGCGGGGAACGGGTGTTCCGGCGCGAGACGGTATTGCACCATCAGCGCCCGCGCGCCCAGCTCGCGGCACCAATTCCCCACCAGCGCGCCATGCGAATGGGGGAAGCGGAACATGAACGCGCCGCCGTGCAGGTACAGCAGCACGCGCTGCGGCTGGTTGCCTGGCGTTTCCAGCCATTCGGCCGGCACGCCGCCGCAATCAACGCGCGTGCGGTGCAAGCCTTGCGGCAAGCGGTTGACGCGCGCGTCGACGTGCAGCTGGCGCGCGCGCAGGCGCGGCACGTCCGGGTTCAGTGAAATCATGCGCCGGGTCAGCAGGCGCAACGTGAGGTGCAGCCAGAAACGGCGCCAGCGCCCACCGTGGTGGGTAATGGCGCGCGTGTACGGCGTGACCGCTTGCAGTTCGGCGGCCGACTGCATCATGCGGCTCCGGCGCTGCGCTTGCGGGCAGGCGCCCTGTCGTTATTCCCGCTCTCCTGGCATAGGCTGTCGGTGCCAGACAGTTGTTCCATTTTTTGTTATTCCCTTCGTCATGGTAGTAAGTGGCACCCCAAACGGAATATTCAGACTTAGCCGCTTGACGGCGCCCGATCAGATGATCGTGCGCCGCAAGGGCAGCCGCGGCCGGCTGTATTACGTCTGCGTTATTGCCGTCAGTGGTGCGCGCCACCCTCCTCGCGGATCGCCCTGACTTGCGACTCGGTGACTTTGGCGGATATCCCGCCCCAGCCGCCGCGCAGGAAGTTGACGAGGTCCGTCACTTCCTTGTCGCTGAGTTTGCCCGCGAAGCCGGGCATTTCCTGCATCGATTCCTTTTCGCCGAAATGCTGGGCCTTGATGCCGTCCAGCGTTGCCGCGATCAGGTTATGCGGGTCGGTATTGCGCACAGACGTGTTGCCCTTCATCGCAACAGCCACGTGCGGCTTGCCGCCGCCGTCCAGGCCGTGACAGCCTGCACAGACGGCGAGATAAGTACGCTTGCCGGCGTCGATGTCCGCCCCCGACAGTTCCACCGGTTTCAGCGCTTGCGGCGCCAGCGGCTTGTCCCCGAACAGGTAGGTGGTCATCGCTTTCAAATCTTCCGGCTTCATGTGCTGGGTGCTCATGTGCACCACGTCGAACATTTCACCGGTGGCCGAACCTTGCTGCGCCACGCCGGTGGCCAGGAAGGTTTGCATGTCTTGCGGCGTCCAGCCGGCGGCGGACAGGCCTGCCGGCGAGATATCGGTGGCGCCGATGCGCGCCATGCGGTTGCCCGTCAAGGTGCGCGACAAATCCATCTGCCCCAGCGCGCCGCGCGGCGTATGGCATTCCGCGCAGTGGCCCAGCGTGTTGGCCAGGTAACGGCCGCGCTTCCATTCCGCCGACGAACCGGCCGACGCATCGGTCAGTTCATCCTTGAGGAACATGGCTTTCCAGATCCCCATGCCAAAGCGCATGTTGTACGGGAACTTCAAGTCCGGTTCCCTGTTCGCCACCGCCGCCGGTTTCAGCTGCATGAAGTAGGCGTACAGCGCATCGGAATCCTCGCGCGACAGGCCGCGGTACGACGTGTACGGCATGGCCGGATACAGGTGCTTGCCGGGCGCCTTGCCGTCATGCAGGGCTTTATAGAAATCGTCGCGGCTCCACGTGCCGATGCCGTGTTCCTTGTCCGGCGTGATATTGGTGCCGTAGAACTTGCCGTACGGGGACGCCAGTTCGACGCCGCCCGCATAGGTGGCGCCCGTTGGCGCCGTGTGGCAGGCGGCGCAGTCGCCAGCCTTGGCCAGGTAGCGCCCGCGTTCGACCATTTCCTTGTTGTTGGCGGTGGGCGCCGAGGCGCCCTCGCCTTTGCCGCCGCAACCGGACAGCAACAGCATGGCGGCTCCAGCGACCGCGCTCAAGGCGGTGGCCAGGTAAGAAGGCTTCATCATTTGCCCTCCTTCACCAGCCCCGGCGTCGACAGCACAACTTCCTTGACCGCTTCGTAATAGCGCACGTAACCCGTGCAGCGGCAAATGTGCTTGTTCAGCGCATCGGTGATCGTGCTTTCAACCTGGTCCTTGGCGATCGGCGCTTTCTTCAGGCGTTCGATCAACACGGTGGCCGCCGTGACAAAGCCCGGCGTGCAGTAACCGCACTGGAAGCTGAAATGCTCCATGAACTTTTGCTGGATGGCCGAGACACCGGTGACTTCACCCTTGTCGTTGCGCTGCGCGTGGCCCTCGACGGTACGGATTTTCTTGCCTTCGAAGTGGTGCGCGCCCGTGATGCAGGTGCGCACTTCTTCGCTGGTGCCGTCCGGCTTGTCCACGATGATGGTGCAGGCATGGCACACGCCCTGGCCGCAGCCCAGGCGCGAACCCGTCAAGTCGCAGTATTCGTGCAGGAAGTCCACCATCATCAACCCTTCCGGGGCTGGGGTGGGGCCGACGGACTTGCCGTTGATATGTAAGGTAATGGGTTTGGTGACGATGCTCATGCCAGCACCTCCTGGATACGTTGCGGGGTAACAGGCAGATCGGTGAACCGATGGCCGATGGCGTGCGCGATGCCGTTGACGATGGCGCCAACGACAGGAATCATCACGACTTCGGCGATGCCTTTCGGGGGATCGGTTTCCGACAGCGGCGGCAACACTTCCGAAGTCTGTTTCCAGACCGCGACGTCGGTTGCGCGCGGCAAGTGGTAACGATTGAAGTTCCACGTGCCATTACCGGGACCGTCCTCGTACAACGGGAGGGATTCATGCAAGGCGTGGCCTATGCCCATCGCCAGGCCGCCCTGCAACTGGCTCGACACCAGTTGCGGCGACAGCATATTGCCGCACTCCATGATGGAGTGGTGCGTCAGCAGCTCGACCTTGCCGCTGCCTTCATGCACGGCCAGCTCCACCAGGGTGCCGACCGCGCTGTAATACGTCACCATCGCGCCGTTACGCTGCACGGGCGGGATGTAAACCTTCTTGCGGTTCAAGACGTGGTAGCCGCCCGGCGTCGACGCTTGCGCCTTCTTCGAAGCCGCCGCGCCGTCGCCATAACGGACCGACAGGCCGTCGATCGGCAGGCGCGTGTTGGCGCCATTGATTTCCCAGTCCGCTTCCGTCCATGCCCAGCGGTTGAACGCGTGCACGGCGGCGCCCGTCACCAGGCCCAGTTCGTGCGCTTTCTTCACCAGGGTTTCGTACGGCAGCGCTTCCAGGCCGTCGGCCGTCAGCTTGCCATCGACCCAGCGCGCATCTTCCACCCGGATGGTGACCGATCCGGCCTGGCCGCCCATGTAGCCGGAACTCCAGATCGCCATGGCGGCCGGCCACAGGCCGTGCATGAAGATCACGCGGGCCGCTTCGCGCGTGGTGTGCGTGTAGTAGAACGCGGAATTGGTGGCCGACGCCGGCGAGCAGTACGCGTTCGACCAGCGCGGGTTGGCGGACAGCTTGTCCTGGTCCGCCTGGCTCATGATGTACGGGTCGCCGCTGGTTACCACCGGCAAGTCGTGCCATTCCGTGACGGCCGTCAGGATGTCGGACGCCGGGCGGTTCAGCCACTTGGCCACCGCCACCGCCTGCGACGTCGACATGCCGGTACCGATTTCCGTACCGCTGTGCCACAGGTGGATCTTGCCTTCGGCATCGATCTCGACGCGGGCAAACGAACTTTCCGCGCCGGTGCCGAAGTCTTTCTGCGTGCACGCGAAGCCCACGCCATAGCGCTTGCCCGGATTGGCCGCTTCGAATTCGGTTTTCTTCTTCGCGCGGTTGACCCACAGCGGATGCGCCTTGGCCTTTTCCAGCACTTCATCGACGCGCACGGCGCCGGCAGGGATCGCGCCCTGCGTATTTTTCATGCCGCTGCGCAGCGCATTTTTCAGGCGGAAGTCGATCGGGTCCAGCTTCAGCTGTTCGGCGAATTCGTCGACCATCATTTCCGTCGCGGCCATGCTTTGCAGCGTGCCGTAGCCACGGGCGGAACCCGCATCCACCGCACGCGACGCGATGGCGACAGCTGCCAGGTCGTTTTTCGGGAAGTAGTAAATCGATTGCGCCGCCGTCGCCGCCACCATCGCCACCGATGGCGAGAAGTTGCAGCGACCGCCGCCGTTCGCTTCCAGGTAACCCTGGAACGATTGCATCATGCCGGTCTTGCGGTCGACGCCGATGCGGTATTTCATGCTGAACGCATGGCGCTTGATCGACGTCTGGAATTGCTCGTAGCGGTCGTTCGCCAGGCGCACCGGCTTGCCGTTCGCGTACAGCGCCGTCACCAGGCCGTAAAACGGGAAGTTGTAGTGGTCCTTGGAACCATAGCCCACCGTGTAGCACGGGTGGACGAACAGCTGTTTGACGGGGAACTTCGCGGCCGCCTTCTTCATCATTTCCAGCGCGCTGTCCATGACTTCCTGCGGGCCCTGCGTGGCGATCACCAGGTGCAGCGCCTGTTTCTCGGCGTCATACCAGCAGTTGGCGTTATCCGGCTCCAGCGCGGCCGTGTCGACCGACTGCGTGTTGTAGGTACGTTCCAGCACCAGCCAGTCGCCCGGCGGATTATCCAGTTCAGATTTGATCTGGTTCGCGTAGAACATGCCCTGCTCGCCCAGCTTGCCGTGCTCGACGCCATCCGGCCACACCGGCTGCTGCTTGCGCATCGCGCTGGGGAACACCGGCGCGTTTTTCAGGCTGGAGAAAGCGTCATCGTCGTTGGACGTGGCGCCGCCCACGCGCACGAAGCGGAACGAGCCCCACGGGTCGCGCTCCAGCAGCGGTACGGCGTCGCCGTATTTAACGGCGGACTCCTGGAATTGCAGCTTGTCTTTGGCGAAGCGGTAACGGGCGAAATCGTCGTAAATCAGGATCGCCACCGCGTGGCCCAGGTAATGGGCGGCCTTCCCTTCCGGCAGCAGCATATCGGTGCCATAGAAGCCCGGGAAGGCGACGCCGTCGCGTTCCAGGTCGGCAGCCGTCACCACGCGGTCCGGTTTCAATTCATCGCCCAGCAGCGACAGGTCCACCCCCGCATATGCGCGGTCCGTGCGCGTGGCGCGCAGGATGAAGGCGTGGGACTGCTGTTGCGGCCAGTGCGGCATGTCCTTGGCGCGGATATCGCGCGCGAACACTTTCGCGCCCGTGACCTTGGCCAGGGCGTCGATACGTACCTTGGCCGTGGCGCTCTTGGGATCCCAGGCGACCGGCGTCAGTATTTTCTCTTCAAACAGGGCGGCAAACGCTTTGCCCCCAAGCGGGGCGACGTAGACCGCCACACCCGCAACCATCCCCGCCTTCAGGAAATTGCGGCGTGAAAGTTCGACCTTCATTGTTAAATACTCCCATTTTCGATGACGGACTTTCCCTAGCTGTACCAACTACACGGGATGTACTAGTGGGGTGCTCAACTGGCGGGGCTCAGATCATCGTCCCCTCATCAATTATCGCTGTCAAGAAAGTCCGGGCGGCACTGTCTCATTGGCGCAGCGTCATGAACAGGGGCCCCTATACGTGGTCACTACATATTTCTATATGTCACTTGCGCACTGATATGTGCTATACATATGCATGCCTAAAGAATAAAAGTGCAGGTACAATCGTGGCCCCATGATGACTGCACTGAACCTACTTTTCGTCACCGTTTGCGCCCTACTGGCGATGCTGTGGCGCCGTGCCGCGCGCACCGCCAGTAACAATTCCCGGCTGCTGGAGCAGGCCCGCAACGAGGTGGAAGCATTGCGCCTCGAACTGGAGCGGGCCCGCGCCAGGACGGCGGAACTGGCCCGCAGCGAAGACCAGTTGCAGCACATCGTCTCCATGCTGCCGGTGGCGCTGTTCCTGAAAGACCCGGATTCGCGCATCATCATGATGAATGAAGCGTGCGAACAGATTTTCGGCGTCGACTTCGCCAAGCTGTCCGGCACGCGGGGCAGCGCCTACTACCCGCCCGACCAGATGGAAGGTTTCCTGGCGGCCGACCGTATCGCCTTTGAATCCGGCAAGCTGCGGGTCGAAGAGGAATGGCTGTGGCATGGCGGCCTGCAGGAAGACCGCCGCGTGCAAACCTTCAAGCGCCCCGTGTACGACAGCGACGGCAAGCCCGCGGTATTGATCGGCATGTGCATCGACGTGACCGAACGCATGCGCGCCGACCTGGCGCTGCAGGACACGCTGCGCCAGTTGCGCCAACTGTCCGACCACAAGGAAACCACGCGCGAAGAGGAGCACCGCCGCCTGGCCCGCTATGCGCACGATGCGCTGGGCCAGAACCTGATGGCGCTGAAGCTGGATGCGGATATGCTGCACCAGCGCACGGCGCGCAACCACCCGCGCCTGCACAGCCAGGCGGGCGGCGCGCTGACGACGCTGGACGCGTCGATCCACGCGGTGCGCACGCTGATCAATGAACTGCACCCCAGCACGCTGGAACTGGGCTTGCCGGCCGCCGTGGACTGGCTGCTCAAGCAAATGGAACGTAGCAGCGGCATCCACTGCCAGTTGCACCTGTTGAACGACGCCTCCCAGGATGCACTGCCGCCACGCGAAACGTGGGCGCTGTTCCGCATGATCCAGGTGGCGCTGGCCAATATCTCGGCCGCCGCCCAGGCCACGCGCGTGGATGTCACGCTGGACCTGGCGGCCGATGCCTTGCTGGTGGTGGTGGGCGACAATGGCACCGGCCTGGCGTCCAACGGCGCAGCGCCGTTCGGCGTGCTGGCGCTGCGCGAGCGCGTCAGCGCGTTTGGCGGCGACGTCGTCGTCAGCAATACGGCCGGCAAGGGCACCACGTTGACGATACGTCTGCCCGGAATGCAAAAACGGGAAGCCGCGGCTTCCCGTTCCAATACTTCCTGTATTGCGTAATTAATTCTGCGTCAGGAAGGTTTTCAGCTTGTCCGAACGCGACGGCTGGCGCAGCTTGCTCATGGCCTTCGCTTCGATCTGGCGGATACGCTCGCGGGTCACGTCGAACTGCTTGCCCACTTCTTCCAGCGTGTGGTCGTTCGACATTTCCACGCCATAGCGCATACGCAGCACCTTGGCTTCGCGCGGCGTCAGCGAATCCAGCACTTCCTTGATCACGTTGCGCATCGATGCGTGCATCGCGGCGTCCAGCGGCGCCAGGGTGGTGTTGTCTTCGATGAAGTCGCCCAACTGGGAATCGCCATCCTCGCCCATCGGCGTCTCCATGGAGATCGGCTCCTTGGCGATCTTCATGATTTCGCGGACTTTGTTTTCCGGCATTTCCATCTTGACCGCCAGGGTCGCCAGGTCCGGCTCGCTGCCGGTTTCCTGCATGATCTGGCGCGAGATGCGGTTCATCTTGTTGATGGTCTCGATCATGTGCACCGGCACGCGGATGGTACGGGCCATGTCGGCGATGGAACGGGTGATGGCCTGGCGGATCCACCACGTCGCATAGGTCGAGAACTTGTAGCCACGGCGGTATTCGAACTTGTCCACCGCCTTCAGCAAACCGATATTGCCTTCCTGGATCAGGTCCAGGAATTGCAGGCCGCGGTTGATGTACTTCTTCGCGATGGAAATCACCAGGCGCAGGTTGGCCACCGTCATTTCACGCTTCGCCGTGCGGGCGCGCTTTTCACCGGCAGCCATCTGCTTGTTAATCTTGCGCAGGTCGGCCAGCGGCAGCGCCACGCGCGCCTGTAAGTCGATCATCTTCGATTGCAACTCTTTCACGGCAGGCACGTTACGGCCCAGCACCGCGCTGTAGGGATAGCCGGCGTTGACTTCACCGTCGACCCAGTCCAGGTCGCATTCGTTGCCCGGGAAGACCTTGATGAAGTGGGCGCGCGGCATGCCGCAGCGGTTCACGCACAGTTCCAGCACGGCGCGCTCGATCGAACGCACCTGCTCCATCTGGCCGCGCAGCGTATCGCACAGCTTTTCCGTGACCTTGGCGGTGAAGCGGATGCCCAGCAATTCAGCGGAAATGAATTCCTGCGCTTTCACATAGGCCGGCGAGCCATAGCCGCCGGCGGCCTTGCGCATTTTTTCGAACTGCTGTTCGATCAGGGCGAACTTTTCCAGCGCGCCCTTCTTCAGTTGCGCCAGTTGTTCGGCCGAGTAGCCGGCCGCGCCGCCCGCGGCGGCGCCGTCCTCTTCCTCTTCGCCGACTTCTTCCTCTTCCTCGTCATCATCCGATGCGGCGGCAACAGCCGGCGCCGGCGATGCGGCCGATTCGTTCAGGTCAACGAAGCCGTCGACCACGTCATCGACCTTCATTTCGTCGGATTCGATCTTCTTGGCCAGCGCGATGATTTCCGCGATCGTGGTCGGGCAGGCGGAAATCGCCTGGATCATGTCCTTCAAGCCTTCTTCGATACGCTTGGCGATTTCAATCTCGCCTTCGCGCGTCAGCAGCGCCACGGCGCCCATTTCACGCATGTACATGCGGACCGGGTCGGTGGTGCGGCCAAAGTCGGAATCCACGGTCGACAGCGCGGTCGCGGCAGCCGCTTCCACTTCATCGTCGGAGGCGGCGGTCACCACGCCATCGGTCAGCAGCAGGCTTTCCTGGTCCGGGGCGCGCTCGTAGACAGCGATACCCATGTCGTTCAGGGTCGCGATGATGCCTTCGATGGCTTCCGGATCGATGATGTTTTCCGGCAGGTGGTCGTTGATTTCGGCGTACGTCAGGTAGCCGCGGTCCTTGCCCAGGTTGATCAGGTTCTTGAACTGCGTGCGGCGTTTTTCCAGTTCCTCGGCCGATGCGCCACCCGCGCTCAGCGCGTCCAGGCCCTTGGCCTTGCGCTCGCGCGCCTTCGACGCGGCCTTCAGTTCGGCGCGTTCCACGGCGTTCAGCGCCGCCACTTCATCGTTTTCCGGCGTGAATTCGCTAGGCTTGCGGCCACGGCGGCCTGGCACTTTCACGCCCGGCAGCTGGTAGCCGGACGTGTCGATGGCGGCCAGCACGGCCGCATCGGTGACCTGGCTCACGGCAGGCGCGGCGCCCACCGGGATGATGGTGACCGGCGCCGCTTCAGCCTTGGCCTTGGCAACGCGGGTTTTCGCGGCCGGCTTGACGGCGTCGCCGCCGGCGGCAGCCAGCGACACGGCGGTCGCCGCGCCCGGCTTGCGCGCCACTTTTACAACAGGCACTTCCACGGACGTTTCCGCTACCGCCGTCACGCCTTCCGCCATGGCCGGCACGGCATCCACCGCGTCCGAAGCCGCGCCGGTTTGCACCGCTTCCGCGGCCGCCACGGCGGCCAGGCGCGAACGGGTTTTCTTTACGACGGTAACTTTGCCGGCAGCCTCTTGCGCATTGTCGATGACATAAGATAAAGTGGTCTTAGGTACAGCCAGTTGCGCCGCAGTAGTGCGTGGGGCTTTGGCAGACAACGTGAGGGTTTTCGGCGTTTTCGTCATTCAAATATCTCTCAATGCGAGACCATGCCGACAGATCCGGTTCCAGACCGTCAGCACACAACATCTCGTCGGAAATTGAAAAAAGCCCGTTGCATTCACTGTACGGGCTTGCTTTATCTACAATGCAAGGCGGGAACGTATTGCTGGTTAATTTGCTGATTTGCTCTATACCTGCTGCAAGTCCTGCCGCTACAGCCAATTTTGTTTGGCGAGTCGATTATTATAACGGCTTTTGAGCGCAAGCGCACGTTGAATATCTAATAAGCAAAACAACATGGTGGCGGATTTTGCAATGCAACGATGCTGACAGCGTGATATGCTGGCGGCCTCTTGCTTAACCTGTGAAGTCGATGAACACTAGCCTTACCCCGGAACCGGCGGCCACCGAAGCGGCCATTCAACCAGCCGCGCCCGCGCAAACCGCCCGTGCCCTGTTGAAGCAACTGCAGCAACAATTCCCACCTTTCCGCGATTGCCTGCCCCTGTCGATCGGTATCGACAAGCAAATTCTGGCGCAAATGCCGGGCATCGACAAAAAGCTGATGCGCGCCGCGCTGGGCATCCACACGGGTTCGCAGCGCTACCTGCGCGTGATGGAAAAAGCCACCGTGCGCTATGACCTCGATGGCAAAGCCGGCGCCGAAGTCACCGACGTGCATCGCAAGCACGCCAAGGAAGTGTTGAAAGAACGCCTGAAAAAAGAAGCGGAGCGCAAGAAAGCCGAGCGCGAAGCCGCCGCGGAAGCGGAAGCGGCCCAGCAGCGCCAGGAAAAACTGAACCTGCTGGCAGCGAAATTCTCCAAAAAAGGCTGATGGACGACGACGCCGACTTGCCAGCCGATGGCGGGCCGGGGCTTGCCCCGGATTTGCCGCCTTATATCGGCATTGCGCTGTCCGACGTGCGGCTGGTGCGCGGCGCCGCCGAACTGGAAGATGCGCATTCGGCATTGCTGGCGGCGGACGTGATTGGTTTCGATACCGAATCCAAGCCGACTTTCCTGAAAGGGCAATCGTCCGACGGGCCGCACCTGGTGCAGCTGGCGACCGATGGCACCTGCTACCTGTTCCAGATCGGCCCGCAGCCGTCGCCCGCGCTGCCGCTGTTAAAGGAAGTGCTGGAGTCCGAGCAGATTTTAAAAGTCGGTTTCGGCCTGTCCGATGACGTGCGCCGCTTACGCGCCAAGCTGGGCATCGAGCCGCAGCGCGTGGCCGATTTGTCCGTGGCCCTGCGGGGCGGCCAGCGCAACGACCTGGGCGCGAAAAGCGCCGTGGCGCGCTTCTTTGGCCAGAAACTGCAAAAGTCCAAAAAGATTTCCACCACCAACTGGGCCGCGCCGCGCCTGTCGGAACGGCAGATCCTGTATGCGGCCGATGACGCGCAAGTCGCCCTGCGCATTTACCGCCACTGGATCGCAGCGGGCAATGTATTGCCGCCGCTGCGGCCGGCCAAGCATAAGCGCAAGCCGCGGCCGCCGAAACCGGCAGCCGCTTCCGGCGCCACGTAGATCCCCTGCCGGGCCAAAGCGCCTGCCACCACCACGAACGGATGCACCATGCATGCGCCACCGCGAGCGCATGCGGTACCGATCACGCACGCATGGCGGCTTGATCAACCCAAGCCGCCCTACGGATTTTGAGCCAACCGCCCCAACAAGGCCATTGCATCCTCCTGCTCCGCATTCCACGGATGCCCGTAATTCAGGCGCAAGCAGTGGCGGTACTCGCGCCGCGCGGAAAACATCGGTCCCGGCGCGATGCTGATGCCCCGCTCCAGCGCGCTCCGCTGCAACGCCAGCGTATCGGCGCCCGGTGGTAATTCCACCCACAGAAAATAGCCGCCGTCCGGCCGGGTGGCGCGCGTCCCCGGCGGAAAGTGCCGCGCCACCGCCATCAGCATGGCGTCGCGCTGCGCTTCCAGCGCGGTGCGCAACTGGCGCAAATGGCGGTCATAACCACCCTGGGCCAGGTAACCGGCCAGCGCCAGCTGCGACGGCATGGCGCACGCCAGGCTGGTCGACAGTTTCAGGCGCTCGACGGCGCGTGCATGGCGGCCCGGCGCGGCCCAGCCGATGCGGAATCCCGGCGCCAGGCACTTGGAAAACGAACCGCAATGCATGACCAGGCCTTGCTGGTCATAGCGCTTGGCCAGCGCCGGGCGGCGCGCGCCGAAATACAGCTCGCCATAGACGTCGTCTTCGATCAGCGGCACGCCATGTTCCGCCAGCAGCGCCACCAGCGCCTGTTTCTTCTCGGGCGGCATCAGGCTGCCCAGCGGGTTCTGGAAGCTCGTCATCAGCCAGCAGGCGGCGGGCCGGTGCCGTTCCAGCGCCTGCGCCAGCGCCGTCAGTTCCATACCGTCGCGGGGATCGGTCGCCACTTCCACCGCGTTCAAGCCGAGGCGCTCCAGTGCCTGCAACGCCGCATAAAACGTGGGCGACTCCACCAGCACCGTATCGCCCGGCCGCGTCACGGCTTGCAGGCACAGGTTCAGCGCTTCCATCGCGCCATTGGTGACGACGATGTCGTCCGGCGCGACGGGCGCGCCATCGAGCTGGTAGCGCAGCGCGATCTGGCGCCGCAATTCGGCATTGCCCGGCGCCAGGTCCGCCACCGTGCTCCACGGATCCAGCCGGCGCATGGCCGACGCGGTTTCGCGCGCCAGCCGGTCCAATGGGAACAGCAGCGGGCTGGGGAAAGCGGAACCGAACGGCACGGCTGACCGGTTGCGCGCCGCTTCCAGCACGTCGAACACCAGCGCGCTGACATCGACGGCGGCCGCCTCGCCGGCCGGCGCCGATGCCTGCGGCTGCGGCGGCGCATCGTCCGGCAGGCGGCGGCGCGCCACGTAATAGCCGGAGCGGGGCCGCGATTCAATGACGCCGCGCGCCTCCAGCAGGTAATAAGCCTGGAACACGGTGGCCGGACTGACGCCCCGGCGCGCCTGTTGCTGGCGCACGGACGGCAGCCGGTCGCCGGGGCGCAGCGCCTGCTGCGCCACCAGGTCTTCGATTTCCTGCGCCAGCGCTTCGTAAAGCTTCAATCTGATCCCCTGTTTTGTTGCGTTTCTGCGCCTGTCCATCCGTGCCGCACAGGCGTATTCTTGCATCTCAGTCCACCATTTTAAAGAATGGGCACCCGATGAGGAAACCGATCCTGGCCATCTGCCTGGCCGCAACCATGCTGGCGCCGCAAGCATACGCTGCTCCCGCCAAGCCCGTGGCGCTCAAGGAACTCCCCGACACCATGGCCCAGCGCGTGGCGGCCTGCACGGCTTGCCACACGGCCGGCGCCAATGTCAAAGCCGACGCCCAGGCGGCCGCGCGCGGCGACGTGTACTTCCCCCGCATAGCCGGCAAGCCGGCAGGCTACCTGTATAACCAGTTGCGCAATTTCCGCGAAGGCCGCCGGCATTACGCGATGATGACGTACATGACGGAGCAATTATCCGACGCCTACCTGATGGAAATCGCCGAATACTTCGCATCCCTGCACCCACCCTACCCCGCGCCCGGGAAAACCAGCGCCACCGCCGCCATGCTGGAACGGGGACGCGTGCTGGCATTGCAGGGTGATCCGCAAAAGAAAGTGCCCGCCTGCGTGGCCTGCCATGGCGACAAGCTGACTGGCGTCGTTCCGGCGATCCCTGGCCTGGTCGGCCTGCCCCGCGACTATATCAATGCCCAATTCGGCGCCTGGCGCGACAAGGGCCGGCGCGCGCATGCCCCCGACTGCATGGCCGATATCGCCGCCCGCCTGTCCGACCAGGACATCGCCGCCGTTTCCGGCTGGCTGGCGCAGCAACCAGCCGATGCCGCTATCCTGCCTGCCGAAACGATCGCCCGTCCGCTGCCCATCGCCTGCGGCAGCGCGCCGGACAATCCGGCCACCAGCGCCCCCCGCACCGGAGGCCAGCCATGAACCGCCGTCTCGCCATTGCCTGTGCTGTCTTCGCCATCCTGCTGGCGGGCCTGTGGCTGATCGCCCCGGGCGACGACCCGATGCCGCCGCCCGGCAAAGCCACCGCCGCCCTGTCCGCACCGGACAGGATTGCGCGCGGCGCCTACCTGGCCCGCGCCGGCGATTGCCAGGCCTGCCACACCACGCGGGGCGGCCAGCCCTATGCGGGCGGGCGCGCGCTGCAAACGCCGTTCGGCAACGTGTTCGCTCCGAATATCACGTCCGACCGGGAAACCGGCATCGGCGCCTGGAGCGCCGATGAATTCTGGCGCGCGCTGCATAACGGCAAATCGCGCGACGGCCGCCTACTGTACCCGGCCTTCCCGTATACCAACTACACCAACGTGTCGCGCGACGACGCCGATGCGCTGTATGCGTATTTCCAGACCGTTCCGGCGGTCAAACAAGCCAGCCTGCCCCACGAAGTGCGTTTCCCGTACAACCTGCAGGCCAGCCTGTGGGTGTGGCGCTCGCTGTATTTCCGCCCTGCCGTCTATCGCGAAGACACGGGGCAAAGCGCGCAATGGAACCGTGGCGCATACCTGGTCCAGGGCCTGGGCCACTGCAATGCCTGCCACAGCACGCGCAATGTACTGGGCGCGTCCAGCGATCGCATGTCGGGCGGCCTGATCACGATGCTGGGCTGGTATGCGCCATCGCTGACGTCCGACGGCGAAGCGGGACTGGGCGACTGGGACACGGCGCACCTGGCGCAACTGCTGAAAACAGGCGTATCGCCGCGCGCCACCGTGTTTGGCCCGATGGCGGAAGTGGTGCGGGAAAGCTTGCAGCACCTGTCGGACGACGATGTGCAAGCCATGGCCATGTACCTGAAAACCCTGCCCCACGCGGGCGGCAAGGCCAAGCCCTATGAACGGATGGAGTCGCCGGAAGCGCAGGCATTCATCAACCTGGGCAGCGAGGTCTACCTCAAGCATTGCGTGCAGTGCCACGGCTTTGGGGGCAAGGGCTTGCCGCCGGCCTATCCCCCGCTGAACGGCAACCGCGCGCTCTTGATGGAAGAAGCGGCCAATCCGATCCGCATCGTGCTCAATGGCGGCTTTGCCCCTGCTACCGCCGGCAATCCAAGGCCATACGGCATGCCGCCGTTCGCGCACGTGCTGTCGGACACGGAAGTGGCGGCCGTGGTGTCGTACATCCGCGCCGCGTGGAATAACAACGCGCCTCCCATCAACGGCAACGACGTCGACCGCTACCGGAGGGTCCCGCTGGATTGACGCCCGTGATGCGCTACGACGTGCGCGCCGCCAGCCCCACCCGGTCCGTGGTGGCATGCCGCGCATCATCCAGCGCAATCTTTTTCTCGGCCAGCAGCACGCGCAGCACCGCGTTCATCGTGTGGCAGCCGTCGCGCTGCTGCGCTTCCATCCAGTTGCGGATGCCCGTCACATTGCCCGCCTCGATCATGCGCGCCACATCCGGGTGCATGGTCAGGCATTCGGTGGCCAAGTGGTAGCGGTCGCCATCCACGGACGGCAGCAGCGCCTGGCACAGCACGCCGCGCAGCGCGTGGGCCAGCGCCTGCTGCTGCGGTTCGGAGTTGCCCAGTAAACGTATCATTTTTTGCAAGCCCAGTTCCGTCGAACGGGCGTGCAACGTGGCCAGCACCAGCGGGCCGGATTCGGCCAGCGCCAGCGCTTCCTGCGCCGTCTGCGCATCGCGGATTTCACCGATGACGATGACGTCCGGCCGTTCGCGCAGCGCGTCCAGCGCACCCAGGTAAAAACTTTCCACGTCGCCGTCAAAGCCCACTTCGCGCTGCGTGATCACGCACATGCGCTGCGGGATCAGCGTTTCGACCGGGTCTTCAATGGTGATGATGTGGCCCGAGCGGTGCTTGTTGATTTCATCGAGCATCGAAGCGATGGTGGTGGACTTGCCCTGGCACGTATCGCCGATGATCAGCACCAGGCCGCTGGTTAATTGTGCAAATTTCTGTTCATGGGGACGCAGCCCCAGGTTCGCCAGCGGCAGCGGTTCCTTGGGGAAGCGGCGGATCACGCAGCCGAGCCGCTTCTTACCCTGGAACGTGAAGCAGTTGGCGCGGATGCGGGCCATGTGCAGGTCGATCGACCGGTCAAAGGCGCGGTCCTGGATCCGTTCCTGCCAGTTCGGTTCCACCACTTCAAAGAATTCTTCCAGTTCTTCGCGCGTGATGGGCGAATCCGTCACCGCCACCAGGCCCTTGGGCTGGCGCAGCAGGAGCGGGCTGTTCTGGTGGATCAGGATGTCGCTGAAGGTCAGCCGGGAATTGAGCAGGTGCAGGATTTGCTCCACCAATGTGCCGAACACCGGGTGGTCTTCGTTTTCCTCATAGGTCAGCGTGCGTATCTGCGAAGACTGGTGGTATTCCATGACTCGATTCCCTGGGTAAATTAATAGTTCCGCAAGGATTATACGGTCCGCAGGCCGCGCCGCCAGCGGTTTTGATGCCGCCAGCCGCGATTATTGGCATGGATGCCACGTCCGTTGACAAGCCGCCGCCATGGCGGCCAATTGGCGGCGGCCGGAACCGCGATTTTGCATTCTGTTCCCTGTCCACGGCAGTCTGTCGCATGGCGGCTGCGGTGGCAATCTTGCCGCCGTACCATGATCCTCATCAAGTCTCATTCACATTCAAAACACGTTTCACTGAGGAGAGTCAACATGGCAGCATTCCACAACATCGCCCGTTCCGTCCTGCTGGCCGCCAGCGCCCTGGCCATCATCGTGCCGGCTGCCGGCGTGCAGGCCGGTCCGCTGAGCTGGCTGCGCGGCGGCGAAGCCGTGCAAGGCAATGGCAAGATCGTCAAGCAGACGCGCGAAACCGGCCATTTCACGGGCCTCGCGCTGGCCTTGCCGGGCGAAGTGGAAGTGCGTACGGGAAATACGGAAAATATCACGATTGAAACGGATGAAAACGTGCAAGCGGTGATTGAAACCGTGGTGGAACACGGCGTGCTGCAAGTGCGCCCCGTCAAGCGCGACGTGCGCATCGAAACGCGCAACCTGAAAGTCATCGTCAACGCCCGCATGCTGGACAGGATCGCCGTCGGCGGTTCCGGCTCGGTGGATGCCGACACGCTGAAGGCGCCCAAACTCACGTTCGACGTGGGCGGTTCGGGCTCCATCAACGTGCGCAACATGGAAAGCGATGCGGTGGCGGTATCGCTGGGCGGTTCCGGCAGCCTGAAGGCGGCCGGCAATACGGAACGCCTGCAAGTGTCGATCGGCGGTTCCGGCAAGGTGTCGACCGACAAACTGGCGGCGCGCGACGTTTCCGTCAGCATCGGCGGTTCCGGCCAGGCCACCGTGTGGGCCAAGCAGTCGCTGAACCTGTCGGTGGCCGGTTCCGGCGACATTGGCTACTACGGCGATCCGCAGATCAGCAAGAGCATCATGGGGTCCGGGTCCGTCAAGCGCCTGGGCGGTTCGCCAAACTAAGCGCGCCGGCCGGGGCTGGCCTACAGGTCGAACTTCAGCTCCGCAACCAGCATGCGCTGGGTATAGGGATGGAAGGCCCAATACTTGCGGTTATTCAGGTTATCGATCCCCACCGACCCGCTCCACTGCCGGTTGAAGCGGTAGCGCACCCGCGCGTCGAGCACCAGGTAATCCGACACGCCCATGTACGTCATGCCGTTCGGATCGTTGTTCAGCAGCGATCCATACTGGCGGCCGCTGTAGCGCAAGCCCAGGGTCGACGTCCAGTGCTCCCCCGCGTGGTACGACGCCAGCAAGGTGGCGCGCCAGTCCGGTACACGGGGCTGGCGTTTGCCGACACTGGCCGGCAGCGCGGAATTGCCGGTGATGACGGAGTCGGCCCAGGTGGCGCTGCCCGTCAGCGCCAGCCCATGCAGCCACACGTCTTCCTGCTGGTACGACAGCTCCAGGCCGTTGGTGCGGATGCGGGCGATGTTTTGCACGGTATTGACGGTGGGCGCCGAGGGCAAGGGCTGCGAATACAGCGCGTCGCGTGACGTTTCGTGGAAGCCCGTCAGGCGCAGGCTGCCCTTGTCCAGCTGGCGTTCCGCCGTCAGTTCACTGGTCCACGAGCGTTCGGCGCGCAGGGCCGGGTCCGAGTTGACGATGTCATTGTTGACGATGGAACCCTGGAACAATTCCTGCGCCGTCGGGTTACGCACGGCGCGTCCGGCCGACGCTTTCACCGACCAGTCATCGCTGGCGCGGTACGATACCGCCGCCTTGGGCGACCATGACGCTTCACTGCGCGCCTTGAACGGCAACAGCGCGTCAGCGCTGTTGGCGATGCCGCCATCGAACGCCTGCCATTGTTCTCGGCGCAGGCCCAGCGTGGTTTTCCACGCGTCCGTGATGCGCCACGTATCCTGCAGGTAAACGCTGGTCAGGCGGGTATCGCCAACGAAACGGGATACCGGCTTGCCGGCGGCGCCATGGATCCAATCCGCGCTGCCGGTGACCCGGGTGCGCAGGCAGGCGCTGTCGCGCTGCACGCCGAATTCCACCGTGTGCGCGATACCCAGCGGACGCCAGACGCCGCGCAGGGCCAGCGTATTCCAGCCGCTGCCGCCCATGTCGGTCAGGTTGCCCTGCCCGCCGGTGGCGGGATCCGGCACGGCCACGGTCGGCGTGCGCACCAGGTCGCGCGCATAATCGTAGCGGCTGGCCGCCACTTCCCATTCGAACTCGCCCCTGCCGTTTTTCTTCAGCGACAGGCCGTGCATCACGTGTTCCAGCGCGCCGCGCGACGGTGCGAAATCCGACGCCAGCAATGCGTAGCTGCGTCCCGCCACATTGATCGTGCCGCCATAAACGGGATTGCCCGCGCCATCGCGCAGGTACGACGTCGACGTGCGCACCGCATCGTTGCGCCACCAGCCCAGCGTATAGCTGGCGCGCAGCGCGGGGGCGATGTCGTACGCCAGCTTGACCTTGGCGTGGTCTTGCACCGTGTGCACCTGGCTGGTGGCGCCGAGGATCAGCCAGTCGGCATTGCTCGGATTTTTATCGGCAATCGCGCCCGTCACAGGCACGCCGTCGTTATTGGCCTTGCCGGCGGAAACCAGCTTGTTGGCAAAGGCAATCGGCTGCCCGTTGCTGTCCAGCCGCGACACGTCGAGCCACCACGACCAGGCGCCCTGGCGGTCGCCGATCGATGCGCTGGCCTGGCCGCCATCGTGGCGCGTATCGGAGCCGTATTGTCTGAAGCCCTGCGTATAGCCGGACAGCTTGACGTGCGCTTCCAGCTGGTCCGGCATGCGGATCTGGAAGTCCACCACGGCGCCGACGGAATTGCCCGGATAGGCGGCGGAAAACGGCCCGTACAGCACGTCGACCCGCTCGATTTCTTCCGGCGATACCTGGCCCCAGCGGGGCGTGTAGGTGGCGCCATTGCCCAGCAGGTTGGACAGCAGGATGCCATCGGCGTACACCAGCGAGCGGGCGCTGTTTCCCGTGCCGGAAGCCCGGCTGGCCAGCACCGCGTGATCATAGTCGCCGATATAGCGTTTGCGTACGTTCAGGCTGGGCAGGTATTTCAGCGCATCTTCGCTGTCGCTGGCGTTGATGCGGTCTTCCACCTGTTCGCCCGTGATGCCTTCCATCGTCGTGGGAATTTGCGCGGGCAACGATGTGGGACGGCCGGCGGTGATGTGGACCACGTGATCCGCGCGGGCAGGACAAACCATGGACGCGGCAGCGCCCATTGCCGCCAGCATGACTGCCAGCGGCCTGCATTTCAAATTGTTCATGTCAGGTCAGTGTGCGTGAGCGGGCCCGGTAGCGGGAACGACGGTCAGGACAGGCGCCGGCGCCAGCAATTTGGCGCCGGCATCGCCGGGAATTTCATCCCAGGCGACGCTGCCTTTCACGCACTGTTGAACCACCCTGAAATACACTTTGCCCGGCTCGGCGGGCAGTTTGGCTTGCACCACGAATTCGTCGAAATGTTCGTCGGCCAGCGGGCCGCCGCTCCACGTGACTTCGCGCACGGCGGTGGTGATGGTCTTGCCGTGCGATTCCTGCGGCACGGACAATTTGCCCTGCGTGGTGGCGATTTTCCAGCCGGCTTTCGGCATCGGCTTGGCGCCCGTGACGGATTCCGGCATCGTCACCGTGATGGACTTGGTGGGGCTGCCATCGCAGCCATGGCCGACGCGGAAGGTCAGCTTGTGATACGTGTCGGCCTGGCCGGTGGGCTGGTCCAGCGTGACGTGGGCGAAAGCGAACGGGGACAGCGCCGCGCCCAGGGCTGCGGCGGCAATTGCGAAAGTCTTGTTCATAGCAACCTCACTTGGCGGGCGCGTAGTTCAAAGGCTTGACCGGCGCTTTGACTTCGATGGTTTCAAGTTTTTTGTCTTTCTTTTGCACGACCAGTGTCAGCGGCACCGTGTCGCCTTCCTTCATTTGCTGCTTCAACTGCATCAGCATCACGTGGTAGCCGCCCGATGCCAGCGCAACGGGCTTGCCGGCCGGGAGGTCGATGCCGTCGACGGCGGACATTTTCATCATGCCGCCATCCATCGACATTTGATGGATTTCCACCATGCCGGCGACCGGCGAACGCACTTCCACCAGGCGCGCATCCTGTGCCGACTGCACCAGCATGAAGGCGCCGGAAGCCTTGGCGGCGGGCACCGTGGCGCGCACCCACGGATCCTTGACGGTGACTTGCGCGTGGGCGCTGGATGCCAGCAGCCATGCCGCGGCGGACAGGATGACTTTATTCGAATATTTCATATTTCTACCTCTGAATCGGTTTACAAGGAGCGCGGCATCGCGGCGATGGCGCGCGGCAGTAAGGTGAATCAGATGCGCGCGGGCGGCCCGCGCGGTTGCGCGGAGGCCCAGACAGCCAGCGGCCGCGGCGCGCGATAGAACAGGAACGGCATGAATGGCGTGCCCGTGGCGGGCAGGCCGGAAAGCGTGGCGGGCGGCAGGCCGAAAGACCCGGCGTGGGTCTGGCAATACGCGCAATCCCCGCCCATGGTTTTGGCGGCGCCGGACGACTTGTTGCTGTCGTCGCTGTCCCCGGACGTGATCAGGCCGGAGACCGTGACGCGCGACCCGTCGGCGCGGCAGATTTCCCACGTGGCCGGCACGCCCTGGCTGAACGCAATGGCATGCGAAACGGAGGGCGCGAGCGCGTTCAGCAAGACCGCAAAGCATGCGATCCAGAGCCACAGCGTGCTGGTTGCCGATGTCCGTTTCATAACGGTCGATTATAACCCGGGATGTCCGTGGCGACGCGCTATAGCTGGCATGGCGCCCACCGCATATGTCAGCGGCCCAATTGCCGGGCCGCGTCGCGCGCCGCGCGCCAGCGGCTGGCAGGCGACGGATGGGCAAAGCCGCTGGCGTTCGGTGCGCTGGACGCCTGCACCACCTTGCGGAAGTAGCCGGCCAGCACCTGGGGCGCCCACCCTGCCCGCGCCGCCAGTTTCAAGCCTTCCCGATCCGCTTCCAGCTCCTGCTGCTTGCCCAGCGGCGCCAGTTTGGCCATCAGCGCGCCATCGTGGTCGACAGCGTGTTCCAGTTCCGCGAACGGACGGGTAGCCCACGCCGGCTCCAGCGTCAGGGCCGCTTCGTATTCCTGCAAATTGTGCCGCAGCACCGCGTGGGCGATTTCATGGGCCAGCACCATGGCCAGTTCGCCATCGGACAAGTTCAGGGCGGCGGCATGCGCGCCGCTGACCAGCAGCTTGCCGCCGGCGAATGCATACGCGTGTTCTTCGGGATCGGTGGTGGTGTGCACTTCCCACGGCCAGGCGGCCGATTCGGGATAGTCGCGCGCCGCCTGCGCCAGCAGCGGTTGCGCGATGCGCTGCACGCGCGCGTGGAAGTCCGTGTCGTTGTCCAGCAGTTGCGCGGCGCGCAGGCCGGCGATGCGTTCGTTGTACAGCACCGCCGCACCCGCCATCACCTGCTGCTGGTCCAGCGCGTGCGCGCCGACTGGCGTTGCTATTACAGCCAACCAGACGACAAATCGCAGGGCGGTTTCGCGCCAGCGAAGCCGCCTTGCCTGCGCCAACGCAGCGCAAGCAATGGCGGCTTCCTGCGGAAACCGCCCTACGGGACTCATGCTTTCAAGGTTTCCCGCTCAACCAGCACGGTTTCCGTGCCGTCGGTCAGCCAGATCTGGCCATCCTGGATCGTGCACTGCAATTGCATCGAGCGCTGCGCCATCTTTTCCAGCGCGGCCGATGCCTCGGCAGGGATATTCACCACGCTGACGTTTTTCGCGCGGTCGATCTTGTTGGCCAGCGGCTTCCACCAGACGTGCGACGTGGCGCTGTACGAATACACCACGACCTGCTCCGAGCGGCCCGCCGCCTTCAGCAGGCGCTTGTCGTCCGGCTGCCCGATTTCGATCCACAGCTGGATCGCGCCGGTCAAATCCTTTTGCCACAGGTCCGGCTCTTCCGTATCGGACAAGCCCTTGGCATTGACCAGCGCTTCATCGGCGTGGATGGCGAACGCCAGCACGCGGATCATCAGGCGCTCGTCCGTTTCGGACGGGTGGCGCGCCAGGGTCAGCAGGTGGGTGTTGTAGTAATTGCGGTCCATGTCGGCAATCGACAGTTCCGCCTTATAAATCGTGGATTTCAGTGCCATTACTCAGTCAATGCTCAATCAGTAGCGATTACTTGAAGACGACGGTCTTGCGGCCGTTTTGCAGAATGCGGTGTTCGACGAACCATTTCACGGCGCGCGCCAGCACCACGCACTCCACGTCGCGACCGATGGCGGACAGGGTGTCCGCATCCATCGAATGGTCGACCCGTTCCACGTCCTGCTCAATGATCGGACCTTCATCGAGGTCGCTGGTGACGAAGTGCGCCGTGGCGCCGATCAGTTTCACGCCGCGGTGGTGCGCCTGCGCATAGGGCTTGGCGCCCTTGAAGCTGGGCAGGAACGAATGGTGGATGTTAATGGCCTTGCCCTTCAGGCGCGCGCACAGTTGCGGCGACAGGATCTGCATGTAGCGCGCCAGCACCACCAGGTCGATATTGTGCGACTCGACCAGCTCGATGATGCGCGCTTCCTGCGCCAGCTTGGCTTCTTCCGACGCACCCGCCGCCAGTGGCAGATGGTGGAATGGAATGTTGTAGCTGGCCGCCAGCTGGTAAAAGTCCATGTGGTTCGACACGATGGCCGGGATTTCCATCGGCAGCAGGCCGCTCTTGTAGCGGAACAGCAAATCGTTCAGGCAGTGGCCGATTTTCGACACCATCAGCAGCACGCGCGGCTTGGCGCGCGCATCGCGCAATTCCCAGTCCAGCTGCATGTCGCTGCCCAGCAGCGCGAATTCCGCGCGCAGGCGTTCATCCGTCACGCCCGCTTCTTCCAGCGAGAAATGCACGCGCATGAAAAACAGTTGGGATTCGCTGTCGCCGAACTGGGCGGAATCGATAATGTTGCAGCCGTGCTCGGCCAGGAAGCCTGAAACGCGATGCACGATGCCGCGCTGGTCCAGGCAAGACAGGGTCAGGATGTATTCAGGGTGCGTCATGGACGAAACTTGTTAATCAATGGATTAGAAAAGCATTAACCTGCTATTGTCGCATGTCTTGACGCCACCACAGGTATTTTGAAAAATAGCACGGTCGTTCATTTTAAGTTATAGTAGGAAAACAATCCCAATAACTTCGGAGGCACTTTATGGAAGCTTTGCACAACGTTCAATTTCGCCTGGCATCCCGCCCGGTCGGCCTGCCCACGGACAGCAACTGGCAGCGCATCTCGGAACCCGTACGCGACCTGGCTGACGGTGAAGTCCTGGTCAAGACCCAGTACCTGTCGCTGGACCCCGCAATGCGCGGCTGGATGAACGATGCGAAGTCGTACATCCGCCCGGTGGCGATCGGTGAAGTCATGCGCGCCGGCGGCATTGGCGAAGTGGTGGCGTCGAAATCGCCGAAATTCGCGGTCGGCGACATCGTCACCGGTGGCCTGGGCGTGCAAAGCTACTGGACCGGCGCGGCGGACGACCGCAGCGCGGCGCTGGCAAAAATCGACACGCGCCTGGCCCCGGCCACCGTGTGGACCAATACGCTGGGCATGCCCGGCATGACGGCCTACTTCGGTTTGCTGGAAGTGGGCCAGCCGAAAGCCGGTGAAACCGTGGTGGTGTCGGGCGCCGCGGGCGCCGTGGGCCAGACCGTGGGCCAGGTGGCGAAACAGCTGGGTTGCCGCGTGGTCGGCATCGCCGGCGGCAAGGATAAATGCGATTTCGTCGTCAACGAACTGGGCTTTGACGCGTGCATCGATTACAAGGCCGGCGATATCCGGGGCGGCCTGAAAGAACATTGCCCGCAAGGTATCGACGTCTACTTCGATAACGTCGGCGGCGAGATTCTGGACACGGTACTGACCCGCATCAACATGAAAGCCCGTATAGTCATCTGTGGTGCGATTTCTCAATATAACAATACGACGCCGGTCAAAGGTCCTGCCAATTACCTGTCGCTGCTGGTCAACCGCGCCCGTATGGAAGGCATGGTGGTGTTTGATTATGCCGACCGCTACCACGTCGCCATCGCCCAACTGGGCACCTGGCTCAAAGAAGGCAAGATCAAGAGCCGCGAAGATGTCGTGGAAGGCATCGATCAATTCCCGCAAGCATTGACGATGCTGTTTGAAGGCAAAAACTTCGGCAAGCTGGTGCTGAAGGTCGCGTAAGCCCCATCGCCGGCGCGGAACTTATCCGCGCGCTGCTTCTCCAATGCACAGGACCGCCATCCCGGCGGTCTCATCGCATAAAGGAGCAGCATCATGGACGACAATACCCCGTCGGATCTCCCCGAAAAGCCCGCCGCAGGCAACGGCGCTAAAAATGGCACGAAAAATGGCGCAAAACGCGGCTTTGCCGCCATGGATGCCGAACAGCAGCGCGCCATCGCCAGCCGCGGCGGCCAGGCCGCCCACCAGAAAGGCACGGCGCACGAATTCAATTCGGAAGAAGCGCGCCGCGCCGGCCAAAAAGGCGGCGAAGCCGTCAGCCGTGACCGCGCCCACATGTCGGAAATCGGCCGCAAGGGCGGTGAAAGCCGCCAGTCCGCCCACCGCCTGAACAAGCAGCAGGCTGCCGGCAGGGACAATGAGTAACAGCCGGGCACACGTTATACACTTTGTTTTGCGGTATCGCGGCATGGGTTACGGCATGCCGCCCTCGCTCATCACTGCTCGACTGCCGATTTGATGCAAGGATGTGACATATATCAACTACTCTTAGTGACAAACATCAACGCCGTCTATAATGGATTGACTTGTCAAACCGATACTTCCGAAAGGAGTAGCCATGCCAACAGCGATCCCGTTTGACGACCTGCAATCCGCCTTCGATTTTGTGTCCGCCGGCGCGCCATATGAACGCAATGCCTATATCGCGAAGGCGACCGGTGAAGTCTTCCACGCCGCGCAAATCTACGATGCGTACAAGCGGATCCCCCCTGACGTCGACGACGATGAACGCTACTGGTCGGTGCCGCACCGGCAGGACCTCGACCTCGGTGGCCACCTGGAACTGAAGTTCGTGGAGGAACACATTCCCGCGCAATTCGCCGTCGCACAGGAATTTTTCCAGCGGCGCGGCGCCCACGCAAAATTCCACGACCTGGTGGCAAAGGAAGGGAAGGAAGCGTTGTGGCGCCAGTATGAACATGACGCCACGGAAAAGGCCCTGCGCCAGTGGGCCAGCCATGAGGGATTGGCGCTGGCTTAGCCCGGCACGCCGACGATCACGCTCGATGCCTTGAACAGCGCCGTGACCGTCATCCCCTCTTTCAGCGCCAGCGATTGGCTGCCTTCCAGGCTCAGTGTCGCGCCCAGCACGCCGCCACCCGGCAGCGTGATGCTGACATCCGCATTGACTTCCCCCACCACCAGCCGGGTGATCACACCGCTGAGCTGATTGCGCGCCGATACCCTGGCGCCGTCCGCGTCGGTGGCAATGATGACGGACGAAGCCTTGACCAGCGCAAAGGCATCGCCGCCGACTTTCAAGCCCAGGCTATCGGTGCTGTCGCGCGTGATGATGGCCACCAGCCGCTGGCCACCAACGATATCGATGGTGACTTCGTCATTGACGGCGCCACGCTTGATGGCGGACACGGTGCCGGAAAACTGGTTGCGTGCGCTGGTTTTCATTTTCATGGTCTGGATCAGCAGGAAATCGTCCGCCAGCGCATGCGACTGGCGGCTCAGGTGTTCGATAAACATGCGGTGTTCGCGCTCGATCAGGCGGAAGTTTTCCACCAGTTGCAGGCCGCGCGGCGTCAGCCGCGTGCCGCCGCCGCCCTTGCCCCCCGTCAGGCGCTCGACCAGCGGCTCGCCCGCCAGGTTGTTCATGCCTTCAATGGCGTCCCACGCGCCCTTGTAACTCATGTGCACGGCCTTGGCCGCCTGCGTGATCGAGCCGTGCTGCGCAATCGCCGCCAATAGCGCCACGCGGTCCGAGCCGCCCAGTTGCCTGCCGCCCACCGTCATCCACACCTTGCCTTCCAGCGCCAGCGCTTTACTGTCAGCCACCATGGCTTGCCTCCACATCGATCTGCCGTTCGCCGGCAATGACGCCATCCATCATCGTCAGCACGTGGCCGCCAAAGACACGCGCGTCGTCGGGGTCGTGGGTAATCATCAGCATCGGAATCCGCAAGCGGTGCTGCAATGCATCGAGCTCGGCGCGCATGCGCACCCGCAGCGCCGGGTCCAGCGCGGCAAACGGTTCGTCCAGCAACAGCGCCTGCGGTTCGTCGATCAGCGCACGGGCCAGCGCCACGCGCTGCCGCTGCCCGCCCGACAGTTGTGCCGGGTACTGGTGCGCCACCGGGCGCAGTTCAAAGGCGTCCAGCCAGTAATCGAGTTGCTCACCATGCGCCGTCACCGGCGGATTGAACCAGCCCTTCTTCAAGCCGAAAGCGATATTCTGCCGCACGTTCAAATGGGGAAACAGCGCGTAATCCTGGAACAGGTAGCCCACGTGGCGCCGCTGCACCGGCACGTCGACTTTCGCCGCGCGGTCGTACAGACGCCGCCCGTTCAACGCGATGTGGCCATTGTCGGGCGTCACCAGCCCGGCAATGGCTTTCAACAGCATGCTCTTGCCGGCGCCGGACGCGCCATAAATCACGATGCGGTCACTGGCCGACACCAGCCTGGCTTTCAGGCGGAAGGTGCGCTGGCCGGCGCGCAGGGTTTTCGCGATATCGACGTCGATCAACATGATTTACAACCCGCGGTTGGGAGTGAGTTTGTTGGCCAGCACAAGCACCACGACGCACGTGACGGACGTGATGATGACCAGCAGGTTGGCCGTGTCGTCCTGCCCCGCCTGCACGGCTTCATAGACGGCGATCGACAGCGTCTGCGTCTTGCCGGGAATGCTGCCCGCCACCATCAGGGTGGCGCCGAATTCGCCCATGGAACGGGCAAAGGCCAGCAAGGTGCCGGCCAGGACGCCGCGCCACGCCAGCGGCAAGGTCACGCGCAGGAACACGCCGACGGGAGAAACGCCCAGCACGCGGGCCGCGTCCTCCAGTTGCGTATCGACGGTTTCAAATGCGGAGCGGGCCGCCTTCAGCACCAGGGGAAACGCCACCACGGCAGCCGCCAGCACGGCGGCCTGCCACGTGAAAATCAGGTTGATGCCGAACTGCTGTTGCAGCCAGTGGCCGATCGGACCGTTGCGGCCGATGAGCACCAGCAGGTAATAACCCAGCACGGTGGGCGGCATCACCATCGGCAGGGTCAGCAAGGCATCCAGCATGTCACGGCCGGGAAAGCGGTAACGCGCCAGCACGTAGCCGAGCGCGATGCCGAACACGATGTCCAGCAAGGTGGCCCACCCGGCCACCTTCAATGACAGCGCCAGCGCAATCCAGGCCGGCTGCCAGATGTCACTCATTTATTTGCACGTCAAGGTTTGCCGAAGCCATACCTGGCGAGGATGGCCTGGCCCGCCGGCGCATGCACATAGGCGAGAAATTTATTGGCGCCCGCCGCATTCGGCGCGGTACGGATGGCGGCGATCGGATACGTCACCGGCGTGGCGCTGCGCACGGGCAAGGCGACCTTGACTTTATCCTTTTGCGCGCCCACGTCCGTCACGTAGACAAAACCCGCATCGGCTTCGCCGCGCGCCACGTAGTCCAGGCTCTGGCGCACCGACGCGCCGAACACCAGTTTCGGCTCGACGGCGGCCCACAGGCCCGCTTTTTCCAGCGCTTCTTTCGCATAACGGCCGATCGGCACGCCGGCCGGATTGCCCATCGTGATTTTCGCCACAGCCGGCAATTTTAGATCCACCAGGCTGCGGATCGGCAGTGTGCTGCCGTTCGGGACGATCAGCACCAGGCTGTTGCTGACGAAATTCCCGCGGCTGCCCGGCGCCAGCAAATGCTGCGCTTCCGCCTTGTCCATCGCATCCTGGTCGGCGGACGCAAACACGTCGACCGGCGCCCCCTTGGCGATTTGCTGGACCAGCGCATCGGAGGCGGCAAAGTTCAGCAACACCTTGTCGCCGGGGTGGGCGGCTTCGAACGATTGCGACAATTCCTTGAAGGCGTTGGTCAGGCTGGCGGCGGCGGAGACGGTGATGTCGGCGGCAGTGGCGGTCAGGGCAAACGCGCCCAAAACAGTTGCGCAGCACAGTTTTCTCAGCATGGTCACTTCCCTCTTCGACAGGATCATGTTCGCAATATACTGAATTATATAGCGCGCTCCATGCGTCCGTATCGACTGGCATTATTTATAGAGGCATATAACGTTCGATGACGAGGTCACCGGCCAGCAGCGGCCGCCGCAAAATCTGGTACACGTCGATATCGAATTCCCCGCGCGCCAGCTTGCGCCGCCGCCCCTTGGGTTTGACGCCGAGATAGCACCAGCGGTCCACCAGGTGCACCTGGCGCAAGCCATCCGATTCTTCGACGATGCCGATCGCGCCGTCATACGGCCAGCGCGCCACTTGCCAGGCAATCAGCGCTTCCAGCAAGCGCAACCGGTGCAGGTCGTGGGTTTCATGTCCCGCGCAGGCGCCACGGCAACGGCCGATCTGGTGCGCAAAACAGGCGCGGCCCCTGGAGATTTTTTCCAGCCCCAGCAACGCCGGACACAGCCCGTGCAGTTGCACCAGGTCGCGCAACGCTTCCTGCGCCGCCTGGCGGCTGCCGAACAGGCCGAACAGGTTATCGGTGGCGGCAAAATCCCGTTCGCGGCCAAACACCAGTTGCAGCGTCACGCCGTCGTCCGGCACGAGATAACCGCACATTTCTCGCGTGCGGCGCAATTTCTGGTTGAACACCGGCTGCCATTGCTTGATCAATTGCGCTTCGCGCAACAGGGCGCCGATTTCCCCGCCGGTGCGCTCGAAATCCACGCGGGCGGTGCGCGCCAGCATCTGCATTTCTTCCGGGGTGCGCAAATGGCTCAAGACGCGGTGGCGGATGTTGACACTTTTGCCAACATAGACCGCCACGCCGTCCGCGTCGCGGAACACATAAATGCCGGGTTGCTGCGGCAGCGCATCGAGGCTGGCGCGGTCGATATGGGACGGATAACTGAACGACAAGGCAGGATCGCTGCGAACGAGCAGTCCCACTGAATTGACATGGGTACGCATCGCGCCATGATATGGTACATTTCCGCTCTTGTCCCGCAGAAATACACGCCTTGTCTCTTATGCAGCCCCTGAAATACCTGAGTGCCTATTCCGACCAAACCCAGCAACAAGTCCGGCTGTTGATGGACCAGGGCCGCCTGGGCGAAGTGTTATTGAAACGCTATCCGGCCGCGCACGACGTCCGCAATGACAAGGCGCTGTACCAGTACGTGCAAGACTTGCGCGACGAATTCCTGCGCAACGCGGCGCCCATCGACAAGGTCATGTTCGACAGCAAAATCCACGTTATCAATCACGCGCTGGGGCTGCACACGTCGATTTCCCGCGTCCAGGGTGGCAAGCTGAAGGCCAAGCATGAAATCCGTATCGGCACCATGTTCCGCGATGCGCCGCCGGAATTCCTGCGCATGATCGCCGTCCACGAGCTGGCGCACGTGAAGGAAAAGCAGCACGACAAGGCGTTTTATAAACTGTGCACGTACATGGAACCGAATTACCACCAGTACGAATTCGATGTGCGGTTGTACCTGACGGCGATCGATGCGGAAGGGAAGAAATTGTGGGGCGCCTGAGCGTTCGCCGCGCCCCACGGCCGTGCATCAAAGGTTGACGAAACGCTTCAGCAAGGCTGCCGGATCCGTTTCCACCATCATCATTTCCGCATGCTGCGGCTTGATGAAGCCCTGCTCTTTCGCGTGGTGGATGAAACCCACCAGGCTGTCATAAAAACCATCCACGTTCAGCAAGCCGACCGGCTTGGAGTGGATGCCCAGCTGCGACCACGTCAGCATTTCAAACAATTCTTCCATGGTCCCCATGCCGCCGGGCATGGCAATGAAACCGTCGGCCAGTTGCGCCATCATGGCTTTGCGCTCGTGCATGTCCTTGACGATGAACTGGCGGGTCAGGCCCGTGTGCCCCACTTCGCGCTCCATCAGCGCGGTCGGAATCACACCAGTGACTTCGCCGCCCAGGCGCAGCACTTCATCGGCAATCACGCCCATCAGCCCCACGTTGCCGCCGCCATATACCAGCGACAAATTGGCTTCCACCATGGCGTGCGCCAGCCGGCGCGCCTCGTCCGCATAACGGGGGGAGACACCGGCATTGGCGCCGCAATAGACACAGATCGATTTCACAGCCTGCACTTACTCGTCCTCTAACTCGGATTTGGCCAGCTCCACGTCCAGCCGTTCGTTGGCGTCCGCCGCGTCGTGCTCGGCCGCCTTCTCGTACAAAGCGACAGCTTCGTCCATTTTCTTCTTGCCGTCCAGCATGACGAGCGCATTCGCATATTCGATGTGCGTTATAGCGCTGTCCGGATTGAGTTCCGCCGCCTTCTTAAACAGCTTGTAACCCTCTTCCTTTTTCGCGCCATACGTCAGGCCGGCAATCATCGAACCAACCTTGTCGACGATTTCCGCGTGGTAGCTGCCCAGTGCGATGTGCGCGTCGGCGTGCTTGGGCGCCAGCTTGATGGCGGTGTCCAGGCTGTTCTTGACTTTCGCGCCGATGCCCTGCGACAGCGCCTTCACCACGGAAATGCCCTGCGCATAACGGCCCAGCGCATACGCGTGCCAATAGAAGCCGGCCGCGTTTTTCGGCTGTTCTTCCTGTTGCTGTTCGCAGCGTTCCGCCACTTCCAGGTACAGGTCCAGCTTTTTCTTGTCGCTCTTTTCCAGGTAATTGGCATAGATGCACGTCGCGCGGTTCGCCACCGAGTAACCGTCGACACCCTGCGCCAGCCCCAATTGCGCGGCTTTTTCAAAGTCGCCGGCGTGGTAGGCAATCCATGCCTGCACCAGTTCCGGATTCGACGGGAACGGTTCCGCATCGCTGGCGTGCAGGCGCGCCCACGCTTTTTTCAGGCCGGCGGCGGTGTAGACGTAAGCGTCGTCCGCATACGGGAATTTGGTCCATGCCATGTGTGCTTCTCCTAGGTGAGTTTTTTTAAGTATTCTTCAGACAGCTTTTGGAACAGCAATTGCGTCTCACCGCGCAGGTACGGACCGATTTGCGACAGCACCTGGTAGCAACCGCGGGCCAGCGCATCGGCCATCGATTGCTGTTCCGTGTATTTGCGCGGGTTGCGCACGTATTCGTACGACAGCCAATAGGTGGCCACCACCACCATGTTGGTCGCCATCGCATCGATCTGCGCATCGGACGCTTCCAGCGATTGTTCGCTGCGCAAGTCTTCGCATAACTGCTTTGCGACTTTGATCTTGTGCGCAAGGATCTGCTTGAAGTGCAATTCCAGTTTGCGGTTACGCGACAATAAATCGTTGAGGTCGCGGTAAAAGAAACGGTAACGCCAGATCAATTCAAACATCAGGTGCAAATACAGCCATACGTCTTCGATATTCGAACGGCGGCCATCCGGCACTTGCAATATGCGTTCGATTTCACCTTCGAATTGCGTGAAAATCGAATTAACAATATCGTCTTTATTACGGAAGTGATAATACAGATTACCCGGCGATATATTCATTTCTTCGGCAATCACGGTGGTCGTGATATTGGGCTCGCCGAATTCGTTAAATAAGCGAAGGGATAATTCCAGGATACGTTCGCGCGTGCGCCGTGGTGCTTTTTGTTGCATGGTTGTCGTTATCTGTTTTTCTTCATGCAAGGATAACACCGAAGCATCGCTTTCCACAGGCCTATTACTGCTGCGCTTCAACCCCATGCACCACTCTCAAGTAACGTTCCAGGTCGGCCAGCGCGGCATCCAGTTCCAGCAGCGACTTGCGTGGCGGCGCGTCGCTGACGAGACGAAGACTTTTATCTTGCAAGACAGATTCCCTTAACCGCATGCCATGGCGGGCCAGTTTCGGCCCCAGAATGTGGCGCTGTTGCCACAATGCCTGGCGCGTGTGCTGATACGCCTGTTCGCACGTATGACGCCGGTTGTTGTAGCTGAACATCGCCGTAAAGAACAGTTCCGCATCGGCTTCGCTAGGCTGGAACAGCAGGATATCGACGTGTGGATGGCTGACCTGGTAGCTGGCCAGGCCGGTTTCCAGGCGCGAATGCAAAATCGAGCGGATGGTTTGCGATAGCACGTCGATCAGGCCGCCATTGACCAGCTTGCCGGCGCCCGCCTTGAACCGGGCGTTGTAAGGAACGATGGGATTAACCAGTAACAGCAATTCCACGCCCTCTTCCAGCGCAATCGACGAATGCATGGTTTTGCGCAAAGCGCCGTCGACGAAATGATGGCCATTGATTTCCACCGGCGGGAACAAGCCGGGGACAGCCGCGCTGGCTTGCACGGCCGTCGAGATCGGTGTGCTGTCCCAGCCGGTTTCGCCAAAGCGCACGGCCTTGCCCGTGTCGAGGTCGGTGGCGACGATCACAAGTTTGCGGCCCAGCTTGCGGAAATCGTTGGTGCGGCCCGCCTGGCTGTAGACCGATTCCAGGTAGCGGCCCAGCGAATCGGCCGACAGGAAGCCGGCCGGCAACGCTTCCTTCAAACGCTCGAACGAGCCCGCCAGGCTCTTGCGGTTGCGCGCATAGTGCAGCAGGCTGCTGGCCAGCAGGCGCGGCACGGTACGGGCGCGCTTGGCCAGTTCGCGCAGCGCAGGGCGCAGCAGGGTTTCCGGGCGGAACAGCAGCGCCCCTTCGGCGGCTTCCACGTCGCTTTCCACGAACAACCGGCACATCTGGTGCGGCGTGACACCATTGGCCAGCGCCGACGTGATCACGGCGCCCGCGCTGACGCCGACGTAAATGTCGGCCTTGTTCAAATCCAGTCCTTCGATGGCTTCCGCGATCGCGGCCAGCGCACCGATTTCATATACGACGGCCAGCGGACCACCGCCCGCCAGCGCCAGCCCGACTTTCACGGGTGGCTTTGTCTCTTGCTTATGATTCTGTTCTACGGGCATGTAATTCCATTAACGCCGAATAAGCGGCCAAAAACGCAAAAGGCCCGCACGTGGCAGGCCTGTAGCAAATTCCCTCGGACCCGGCCCGCAAGCGGGCCGGGGGAGGAGGACCGAGGGAACTTGTCGAACGGCCTGCTTACGCTGCTTCTTTCTTGGCTGCGCTCACGGAAGCGGCAGTCGGGAAGGCGATGGCGGCAGCCGCTTTAGGCGCTTCGGCTTTGGCAACGGCAGCTTTCTTGGCTGCTGGCTTACGGGTAGCGGCTTTCTTTGGAGCAGCTTCAGCTTTCGGCGCAGCGGCTTTCTTGGCGGCTGGCTTTTTCGCTGCTGGCTTGGCGGCGGCTTTGGCGGCTGGCTTGGCTGCCACAACGATCTTCTTGCCGGTCAGCTCTTCCACTGCTTTGGTCAGGGCTTCAACGCGCTTGTTCAGTTCTTGCACGTCTTTCTGGGTTGGAACGCCGATGGTGCCCAAGGCGCGGGAAACGCGGTCTTCGAACACTTGTTCCAGCTTGTCCCACGAACCGGCGGCTTGCTTGCCAACACCGCTGACGGTGTCGCGCACTTCGGAGACTTTATCTTCGGCCAGATCACGGGTACGCTTTTGCAACGCGGTACCTTCTTTCACCAGCTTGGCAAACACGCGGCCGCCTTCTTCTTGCGCTTTAGCGAATGCGCCCAGGCCTGCTTGCCAGATTTGCTGTGCGGAATTGCGCACTGCGCTAGCCAGTTGTTTGTCGTCTTCTTTTGCTGCCAGGGATTTCAGTTTCTTTGCCATTGTAAGCTCCTAAAGAGTCTTTCGTTTAATCGGATCGTTCCTTGCGATGAAAACATTTTAGGGGTCATTTCTAGAGATGGGCTTCTAATGGGGTAGAGTATGCGTTCTAATGAACATTGCAACAGTGCTTGCCAATTGTTGCCTGTCCTGTAATGATTGCCGGGTTGTCGATACTTAAAGAATAAAGGAGAGACTTAATGCAATACTTTGTTACCGGAGCGACTGGTTTTATCGGCAAACGCCTGGTCAGGAAACTGCTGGAAAAGAAAGGCAGCGTAGTCTATTTCCTGATGCGTGAAAGCAGCAGCGACAAGCTGCCGGCGCTCTACGAATACTGGGGCGTCAGCAAATCACGTGCAATTCCGGTATTCGGCGACTTGCGCAGTCCTAAGCTTGGCGTCTCCAAAGACGACATTAAGCAACTGAACAAGAATATCGATCACTTTTACCACCTGGCTGCCATTTACGACATGCTGGCCGACGCTGACGAGCAAATCGCCGTCAATGTCGAAGGCACGCGCAATACCGTGGAATTCGCCAATGCGATCCAGGCCGGTATTCTGCACCACGTGAGTTCGATTGCCGCCGCCGGCATGTTTGAAGGCATCTTCCGCGAAGATATGTTTGACGAGGCGGAGAATCTCGACCATCCGTATTTCGCCACCAAACACGAATCCGAGAAAATCGTCCGCCAGGAAACCAAGGGCGCGTGGCGCGTATATCGCCCCGGCATGGTGGTCGGCGACTCCAAGACCGGCGAAATGGATAAAATCGACGGTCCGTATTATTTCTTCAAGCTGATCCAGCGCATCCGCCAATTGCTGCCGCCATGGATGCCGACCATCGGCATCGAAGGCGGCCGCATCAACATCGTGCCGGTCGATTACGTGGTCAACGCGATGCACCACATTTCGCACCAGCCCGACCTGGATGGCCGCGCCTTCCACCTGACGGACCCGGAACCGCTGCGCGTGGGCGAAGTGCTGAACATCTTCTGCCGCGCCGCCCATGCCCCGACCATGAGCATCCGCATCAATGCGGCGCTGTTCGGCTTCATCCCGAAATCCATCAAAAAGGGCGTGATGGCGCTGACGCCGGTGCGCCGCGTGCGCGACGCCGTCATGAAAGACCTGGGTTTGCCGCCGGACTTGATGAACTTCATCAACTACCCTACCCGCTTCGATAACCGCGACACCACCAAGGCGCTGAAAGGCACCGGCATTGCGTGCCCGCCGCTGGACAGCTACGCCGCGCCGGTGTGGGATTACTGGGAACGCAATCTGGACCCGGACCTGTTCATCGACCACACGCTGCGCGGCCAGGTGGCCGGCAAGGTGGTGCTGGTGACGGGCGGCTCGTCCGGTATCGGCCTGGCCGCCGCCCACAAGCTGGCCGAGGCCGGCGCCATCACCATCATTTGCGGCCGCGACGAGGAAAAGCTGGCGGAAGCGAAGAAGGAAGTGGAAGACCGAGGCTTCGAGCTGATCACATATTCGGCCGACCTGTCGGACATGGCCGACATCGACCGTTTCGCCAAGGTGCTGCTGGAAAACCACGGCGGCGTGGATGTGCTGGTCAACAACGCGGGCCGTTCGATCCGCCGCGCCATCGAATCGTCGTATGACCGTTTCCACGATTTCGAACGCACGATGCAACTGAATTACTTCGGTGCGCTGCGCCTGACGATGGCGCTGATGCCATCGATGACGGCAAAAAAACGCGGCCACGTGATCAACATTTCGTCGATCGGCGTGCTGACCAATGCACCGCGCTTCTCGGCCTACGTGGCGTCGAAGGCCGCGCTGGATGCGTGGACCCGCTGCGCGTCGTCCGAACTGCAAGACCTGGGCATCAAGTTCACGACCATCAACATGCCGCTGGTCCGCACGCCGATGATCGCGCCAACCAAGATCTACCAGAACGTGCCGACGCTGTCGCCGGAAGAAGCAGGCGACCTGATCGCGGAAGCCATCGTGTGGAAACCGGTCCGCATCGCCACCCGCGTCGGCATCTTCGGCCAGGTGCTGCATGCGCTGATGCCGCGCGTCGCGCAGATCGTGCTGAACACCACGTTCCGCATGTTCCCGGATTCGGAAGCGGCCAAGGGCGCCGATGGCAAGAAGGCGCCACAAATGTCGTCCGAACAGATCGCGATGCAGCAGTTGCTGCGCGGGGTGCATTTCTAAGCTTCATCGCTTGACAGTGATGCCTGCCAACGCCGGCGCCGGGTTATCCGGGCCGGCGTTTTTTTCGCCAGCCTACTTCGCCGGTGCGCGCATATCCGACGGCAACTGATGCGGCTGCAGCCACTTGCGGTGTATGCGCATGAAGGCGCCGTCGCGCTTCATGTCGCGCAGTGTCTCGTTCCACGCCCGCACCACGTCCGGTGGCGTGTCGCGGGAAAACGCGAAAAACACGTCCTCCCTGCCAAGCGTGCGCAACAGCGCCATATCGCCACGGCGGTAGCCCGCGCGCTCCAGCGCCGGCCAGGCGATTTCCTCCCCTTCCACCAATAAATCAAAACGGCCCTGCATCAACATGCGCACACCCAGGTCGGAACTGTTGGTTTCATCCGTCACGTTCAAACCTTCGCGGCGCGCCACATGGCTGAAAATGCTGCCGCGCCGCGCGCCCGCACGCAGCCTGTACGCGTCGTTGCCGAGGGCGCGCAACGCCTCGGCCTTGTCGGCTTTGACGAACACGGAAATATGCGCCGTGAACAGCGGTCCGGCAAACACCAGGTAAGCCGCCCGTTCCGGCGTCGGCACAATCGACAACAACATGACGTTGCGCTCATATTGGGCGACGGTTTGCGCACGCGCCCACGGCACAATCTGAATCGGATCGTTGCGGCCCAGGCGCCGCTGCACTTCCTGCGCCAGTTCCACGGCAATGCCGGTGGGCTTGCCGTCTTCCATGTAACTGACGGGCCGGCTATCCATGCCGAACAGCCGCAATGGCGTGTCAAGCGCCGCCGCCGACGCCCACTGGCATGACAGCGCCAGCAGCAGGACAGCGCGGCGCGCCTTGTTCATGTCAATTCAACTGCGCAGTCGGCGCCCCATACAGCTGCGCATGCAGCCGGAACCCTTCCTTGATATTCTCCCGCAGCACCGCGCCCTTCCAAGGCTTGGTATAGAAGCGGTCGATCGCGCCATGGTTGATGGCCGCCATGATGGGGGTCAGGTCGGCGTAGGCGGACAGCATGATGCGGAACGTGTCCGGCGCGAGGTTTTTCACGCGCTCCATGAATTCCGTGCCGCTCATCAACGGCATGCACTGGTCGCACAGGATCACTTGCACGCGGTTGCGGGCCAGCAAGTCGAAGCCTTCGGCCGCGGTTTGCGCGGTCAGGATGCGGTAGCCGTCCTGCGCCAGGAAGTCGGACAGCACTTCCAGCATGAAGTGGTCGTCGTCGACGATCAGCAGGGTCTGCTGCTCGACCTGCTGTTCATCGACCGGGGCTTGCAGGCATTTGCCATCGCGCAGCATCAATTCGAAGTCCTGCTCCGGCAACGGACGGCTGAAATAGTAACCCTGCATTTCATCGCAGCCATGGCGCCGCAGGTAGGCCAGCTGCGCATCTTTTTCCACGCCTTCGGCGATCACGTGCAGTTTCAGGCTGTGCGCCATGTTGATGATGGCCAGCACGATGGCGGCATCGTCCGGGTTGCTGGTCACTTCGCGCACGAACGCGATATCGATTTTCAGCTTGTCGATCGGGAAGCGTTTCAAGTATGCGAGCGACGAATAGCCGGTGCCGAAATCGTCGATGGAAATCTCGATACCCAGCGCCTTCAGGTTTTGCAGCACGCTGATGGTATCTTCCGCGTTCGACATCAGCGACGATTCCGTCAATTCCAGCTCCAGCAATTCCGGCGCGATGTCGTGTTCCTTGATCGCCTTCAGCACTTCCTCTTCCAGGCCGCCGACAAAGAACTGGATGCCCGACACGTTGACGGACAATTTCACGTTGCCGATGCGCGAGCGGCTCCATTCCGCGATCTTGCGGCACGCTTCATGGATCACCCAGGTGCCGACCTTGACGATCAGCCCCGTCTCTTCCAGCAGCGGCACGAACAGCGCGGGCGAGACCATGCCATGGCCCGGACGGCTCCAGCGGATCAGCGCTTCGGCGCCGCTGATGCGCCCCGTGCTGATGTCGACCTTGGGCTGGTAATACAGCACGAATTCGCCGTTGTCGATGGCGCGGCGCAGCGCGTTTTCCATGTCCAGCCGCGCCAGCGACTGGGCATTCATTTCCGCCGTGAAGAAGCGGAACGCGTCGCGCCCCGCTTCCTTGGCTCGGTACATGGCGGTGTCGGCATACTGGATCAGCGTGTCCGCATCCTGGCCATCGTCCGGGAACACGGAAATGCCGATACTGGCCGTGACGGTGACTTCATGGCCTTTCAGGTCGAACGGGCGGCGCATCGCTTCGCGGATCTTGTCGACCACGGCGATCGCGTTCTGCGCCCCTTCCGGCAACATCAGGATGGCGGCGAATTCATCGCCGCCAAAGCGGCCGATGGTGTCGCGCACGCGCAGACAATCGACCAGGCGGCTCGAGAACTGGCGCAGCAATTCGTCGCCGATCGTGTGGCCCAGCGTATCGTTGATGTTCTTGAAGCGGTCCATGTCGAGGAACAGCACGGCCAGCGCCCATTTGTGTTCGCCCGCCTGGTGCAGCGAGTGGCTCAGCGAATCATAGAACTGGCTGCGGTTCGGCAAGCCCGTCAGGGTATCGAAGTGGGCCAGCTTCAGCAGGCGCTGTTCCGCTTCCTTGCGTTCCGTGATGTCGCGCGCCACGGCCACCAGGATCCAGTTCTGGCCGGAGCGCAGTGTGCGGCGCTGCACTTCCACCGACAGCGGCGAGCCATCCTTGCGCTGCACCAGCATTTCCGCCATGGCGCCGCTCTGGTCGCCGGCCAGCAGCTTGTCGTATAAATCTTCCAGCCGCGCCAGGTCCGGGTCGTGCGAGCGTTCCGGGCCCACCTTGAGGAAGTCGTCGCGCAAATAGCCCAGCATGCGGCACGCGGTCGCATTCACGTCGACAAAGGTATTCGATGCGCGGTCGACCAGGAAAATCGCATCGGCCGTGGCATCCATCGCCAGGCGGAAGCGCCGCAAGTCCTCGTCCAGGCGGATGCGCGCATTCATGTCTTGCTGCAGTTGCGCGTGGTGGCGCTTGATCTGGTCGTACAGCTGCAGGTTTTCGTAAGCGACCGCCACTTGCGCCGCCACCGTCACGGCCACCCGCTCGTCGACTTCGGAAAAACTGTCGACACCCAGCTTGTCGGCCAGGTACAGCCAGCCATGCACGTGTTCACTGGACGCCAACGGCACGCCAAGGAACGAGTGCACGGTGGGATGCGATTCCGGCAGGCCGATGGCGTCCGGATTGCCGGGCAAGGCATCGATGCGGATCGGCTGGCGCTGTTGCAGCAGGTTTTCCAGCACGCCGGCGCGGGGCGCCGTGGCAATCAGGCGCGCTTGCTGGCCCACGCCGCAGCACGCGAAGTAACTGAGCACGTCGGCGCCCTGGTCCAGCACGCCGATGCAGGCATAACGGGACACGCAAATGTTTTGCGCCACGCGGCAGCCGATTTCAATCAGCGCCTGCGGGTCGCGCTCCGCGCCCAGTTCGATCCCCAGTTCGATCAGCGCGGTCAGGCGCAAGCTCACCGCCTGCAGGCTGGACAACGAATGCGACAGCCGCTGCGTCATCTGGTTCAAGTGTTCCGTTTCCGGTTCCGGCGAATCCCCCGCCATCTGGGTAATCAACTGGCTCGACGACTCCACTTCGCCCAGGTATTCCGCCACCTGGTGGTCCAGGTTCATGAAGCGGCCATTCGATGGCGGTTCCGGCGCAAAGGCCGGCACCGTATCGGTGTCGGGTTGCACCACGCCCAGCGCTTCGTGCACGGTTTTCAAGATCACGTCCGGATCGGACGGTTTGGGCAACACCCAGCGCACGCCGCACGCATCGGCCACCGCCATGGCTTCCCGCTCGCGGTAGGTGGCGGTATAAAAGATCACCGGTACATTGGCCGTTTCCGGATCACGGTGCATGCGCGTGACAAATTCATAGCCATCCATGTTGGGCATCAGGATGTCGGAAATCACCAGGTCCGGTTTTTCCTGTTTCACCATGCGCAAGCCTTCCACGCCATTCGCCGCTTCCAGCAGGCGGTGGCCGCCATAACCCAGCAGGGTCATGAGGAATTCCCGGTTCAGCACATGGTCGTCGACAATCAGGATCGTCGAGATGTCGTTTTTAATCTGGGGCGACATCTCCCCCGGCAAGAAAGACTCGATTTGCGTGACAAACGTATCGGGTTCAATGGGTTTGCCGATATAACCGTCAAAGCCGGCCGCCAGCAAGCGTTCGCGGTCGCCCACCATGGCCAGCGCCGTCACGGCCAGCGTGGGGATCGGACGCAGCGCCGGGTCCTTCTTCAGTTGCGCCACCACGCCATAGCCATCGAGCTTCGGCAGGTGCACATCGCAAATGATCAGGTCCGGCAATTCCTGCCGCGCCATGGCGACACCCTGTTCCCCGTCGTGCGCCATCAGCGCCGTGTAGCCGAAGGCATTCAACAGGTAAGTCATCAACTCCATGTTGGTCGGGTTGTCTTCAATAATTAAGATACGCGCGGACACGGTACAACTCCCGGTTAAGTCTCAAGACACTTGATGCAGCGGCACAGCCAGCGTAAACACGCTGCCTTCGCCGTAGCGGCTTTCAAACTGTATTTCGCCCCCCAGTAACTGGGCCATTTTCTGGCACAGGTGCAAACCCAGGCCGGCGCCTTCGTGCTGCTGCCGGTCGCCGTTGTCAAGCTGGCTGAAGGCCTGGAACAGGCTGGCCTGTCGTTCGGGACTGATACCAGCACCAGTATCGCTGACACTGATGGTGGCATACGGACGCCCGCGGATCTCGCTGCGCGCCAGCATTACTTGCACAGTACCATGTTCAGTGAATTTAATGGCATTGCCCACCAGGTGTCCCAGGATGTGCAGCAGCGCGTTGCGGTCGCTGCGCACGCTGATGTCGCGCTCCGGAACAATGCAATCGAGCGCCACGTCCTTGCGCTGCGCATGCGGCCGGAATTCCGCCAGCAAGTCCTTCAGCAACGCATGGCAACCCACCGGCTGCATCTGCAACTCCACTTTACCCGATGCGATCTTGGTCAGGTCCAGCAAATCGTTTATCAGCGACAGCAACTGGCGCGCACTGGATTGGACCGTGCGCAGTTGCCGCTCCTGTTCGTCCGTCAGCGGCCCAGGCAAGCGCATCAGCAGCGTGCCCGCAAAGCCCAGGATGGCATTGAGCGGCGTACGCAACTCATGCGACATGCTGGCCAGGAAGCGGTCCTTGGCCTGGTTGGCCTGGGCCAGCTCCAGGTTCTTTTCGTGCAGGACTTGTTCGATGCGCTTGCGCTCCGTGATGTCGCGGATCGCGCTCATGATCAGCGTGCCTTCCTCCGTCGCAATGGGGCTGAGGCTGATTTCAACGGGGAATTCCTCGCCGCTCTTGCGCAAGCCGAACAAAGGCCGGCCGGCTCCCATGGGGCGCGATTGCGGCTGCGTGACATAGCGGTCGCGGTGGCGCGCATGGGCCGCGCGAAAACGCAGCGGCATCAGGTTTTCCAGCGGCTGCCCGCGCAACTGGCCGGCTTCATAGCCGAACATGGCATACGCACGGCTGGTGGCCAGCACGATCCGTCCCGCCGCATTGACGATGACGATGGCGTCGGGCGTGGATTCCAGCACATTGCCGAAATGCGCCCCGACCAGTTTCGCATCGCGCAGCACTTTCAGTTGCGTGACGTTTTTCTTGTTCCACAGGATGTATTCGACATAGCCCGCGCCATTGCGCAAGGCCTTGGCGGTACTGTCGATATAGACCAGCGAGCCATCCTGGGCGCGCCGCAGCGATTCGTAATTCGCGCTGCCGTGTTCCAGCGTCTCGCGCAGGATCGCCTGTTCCGCCGCCAGCATGTCCGGCGGCACGATCAGGCTGGCCAGCGGCCGGCCCAGCGCTTCCTCGCCCGTATAGCCAAAGACAGACTGTGCGCCGCGGGTCCAGAAAACGACTACGCCATCCGGCGTGGTCACGATGACGGCGTCCGGCGATTCATCCAGGATCAGCTTGGCAAAATCTGTGGCCATGGGTTCGCCCAGGTATTAAGCATCAGGCACATACAATAACCATACAGCAACAAGATGAGCAAATACTCACCAATTCTCACTGCTGATAGGGAATTTCTTAGAGGCTATGTATTGCCAGGTCTTAATACAGTCTACCTAACGAATACCACGCTGTCTATTTTATTGCGCGCAATTGAATTCTGCTGTAATTGAAGCGATTTCATCTTCAACGACACGCAAAATGCGCGCATCGGCGCCCAGTGCGACGTGGCCGATACCGCTGAACTCGATATTGCGGGCGCCAGGCAGGAAGGAGGAATTTTGCGGAGCGATAATATTGTCGTGATGCGACCACAGTGACACGAACAAGGCGCGGGTTTGCGCCGTCTCGCCGGCCGCCAAGGCGGCCAGCCATGGGGAACCAAGCCGCATTTCACGGGCATTGACGCCGGGTCCGAACGTGGCCAGCGCCGTGCCGTGGTGCGGCGTGCCCAACGTAATGACCTTCGCGACCTTGTCCGCGCCATGGCGGCGCAGGTACGCGCGGCTGGCCAGTCCGCCCATGCTGTGCGCGACGATCACGGCGCGCGGGCTGCCGGTCGCCTTGCACAGCCGCTGCAAGGCGCCATGGATACTGTCCGCATACTGGTCGATACTGCCGGCAATGGGTTCCAGGTCCAGCGCCATGTGGCTGATGCCGGCGCGCCGCAAGCGGGCCGACAAATGCACCCAGTAACCGCTGTTGCAGCCATACCCGTGCAGCAGCAGCACGGGCATGCCTGTAGCAAGATGCAAGTTGCGGTCGGGGCGCAACATATGCCACGACGTGGTCAGCATCGAGGCGCGGAATTCCGTATAAAACAGGCGCAGCGCGCCGCGCCAGTCCAGCCGGTGTTCGTCCGGCGTGACGCTGGCCGCGCGCGCCGCCATGGCGAAATTGTTCAGGTTGATCGCCAGCCGCACGGCCGCCACGCACGCCAGCGCCAGCAAGGCGGCGCCCCACGGCCCGCCCTGCGGCCACCAGTGCAGCACACCCCAGCCGATGGCCAGCGCCACCGCCAGTTGCAGCAGCACGATGGTGGCAAGCAGCAGGCGCGCCATCAGTGGATCTCCTAGACCGCGTTGAGCTTGGGCGCCGGCTTGCCCAGGCTTTCCGCCAGCCGGCTGGCCAGGCGCGCCGTGATGCCGTAAATCGACAGCTGCGGGTTGGCGCCGATCGACGTCGGGAACAGGGAACCGTCATGCACGGACAGGTTGGCCACGCCGTAATAGCGGCCATTGCCATCGGTGACACCTTTCGCCGGGTCGGACGCCATGCCGCAGCCGCCCATCACGTGCGCCGACACCACGCGCATCAAATGGTCTTGCATCGGCAACGCATTGATCGCGGCTTTCGCCTGTTCCCAGCTGGTGTATTGCTTCGCCTGTTCGTGCACGGGCAGCACGGTCTTCGCGCCGGCGGCGAACTGCATTTCCGCCATCGTCAGCAGCGCGCGCCGCACGCCATCCCATACCGCCGGCGTGATCGGGTAATCCAGCACCGGCAAGCCGTAATCGTTGAGGCCCACGGCGCCGCCGGCCGAATCGTGGTTGAAACCGTCGCGCAGCAGCGCCAGCATCGTGTGCACGTGCGGGAACTGGCGCATCAAGTCCGCGTGGCTCTCGCCATAGCCCTGCAGCGTGGTCGACATCAGGACCGGATGTTGCGGCGGCACTTCGAGCTTGTAGCCGACCGGGCCGTCGACCGCATCGCGGTGCAGGAAATGGTCGGAATAAACCGATTGCGGCGCGCCCGCGTAGCCTTCCACCTTTTGTTCGAACACCGCGGCCGACGCGATGGTCGGGTGCAGGAACGTGCGGCGTCCCACCAAGCCATGCGGGTCCGGCGCTTTCGAGCGCAGCAGTAAGCCGGGATTGTTGATGGCGCCGCCGGCCAGTACATAATGCCTGGCGCGCACGGTGATGGTTTTGCCGGTGGGCGCCAGTCCGTCGGCGGCCATCGCGTGCACCGTCAAATGGTCGACCTTGTCGCCCTTGAACACCAGTTGCCACGCGCGGGCGTGGTGCAGCAGGCGCGCGCCATGGTCCAGCGCGGACGGAATGGTCGTCACCAGCATCGATTGCTTGGCATTGGTGGGGCAGCCCATGCCGCAATATCCCAGGTTCCAGCAACCGTTGACGTTGCGGCGGATGGTTTCAGTGGGGATGCCCAGTTTTTCCGCGCCCTTCGCCAGCAAGCTGTTGTTTTCATTGGGCGGCACTTCCCACTTGGCCACGTGCAGGCGCTGCTCCATCATCTCGAACCAGGGCGCCAGCGCTTCCTTCGAATAATCGGACAGGCCGAAGGTCGCCTGCCAGTATCCCAGCGTATCGTCCGGCGTGCGGAAGCTGGACGTCCAGTTCACCACGGTGGTGCCGCCCACCGTCCGGCCTTGCAGGATATTGATGTTCTTGTCGCGCGTCTTGCGCGCGGCGCCTTCCTGGTACAGCGTGGGATAAGCTTGCGCTTCGCGCATCTTGAAGTCGCTCGACGACTTCAGCGGACCTTCTTCAAGGATCAGCACATCCAGGCCGGCCAGGGTCAGGATTTCCGCCGTCACCCCGCCGCCGGCGCCGCTGCCGACAATGACCACGTCCGCTTCCAGCGCCTGGTCTTGCTGCAACGTCGAGCAATCCGTGACTTTCCAGCCGCGTGCCAGGCCCGCCTTGATGGGATCAGGAATGACTGGTGCGCCCGGCTGTGCTTTGATTTCGATATCTGCCATGGCGATCCTCAGCTCAATTCCTTGATCGGTCCCGGGTAGCCGATGGCGGCCCAGGTATCCGGTTGCGCATACCAGGCGCCCAGCACCAGGTCGTGTAATGCCGCATACGCGCCGCGCAGCATGCCGAAGCGGTGCATGCGCCAGCTTTCCAGGAAGGCCGCCACCTGTTCCGTGGACGCTTCGTCCCAGGCCGGGACACCGGCCAGCAGGCGGCGCGCCGGCGCCAGCCACAGCAAGCCGAACAAGTCCTGGATTTCCTTTTGCGTCGACAGCGTCAAGGTACCCACCGCCCCCTGCACGCCATCGACGGTGCGGGTGACGGCGGCCGCGCGCGCAGCCGCTTCCACCGGCAACATCGGGCCGAGTATGGCGGGGACAATGGCGGCGAGCACGGTGCGGGCGCCGCCATCGAGGCGGTATGGCGCCAGCGGCGGCGGGCCCTGTACCTTGCGATACAGGGCGCCGCCCGCCGCCAGCACCAGGGCGCCCAGCACCCCGGCCTTCAGGAAGGTTCTGCGGTTACTCATGAGATCTCCAATTTTTGTTCTAAGTGTCCTATGCTTCATTATCAGACGTGTTTTTCAGTGTACGACAGGACACCAGTGACCTTGGAAGCCAAAAATAGAGCCCATCCTCCACCAATACTGGCCTCCTTTTCAGCAGCTTTCTGGTAAAAATCTGCCCCCATGAAGAAAAAGAACCCACTCAGTCCCCTGGAAACCCAGCTCCGCGACGCCCGCCTGGAACGCCAGGCGGCAGGCAACGATCCTGCGCTGAAATCGGCCCGCCTGGCGCTCAAGACGTTCCAAAGCCAGCGCCTGGCCGCCACCCACGCCGACCTGATGCGGGGCGATACCCATGATGCCGTCATGTTTTTCCTCGATGAGCTGTATGGCACGCATGACCTGAGCCAGCGTGACGTCGACCTGGAACGCATCGCCCCCACCATGTTGCGGGTATTGCCGGCCGATGCGCTGCAAACCATGACCGACGCCATGAGCCTGGATGCGCTGGCGGAGCGGCTGGACACGGCCATGGCCCGGCTGCTGGGGCCGGAATTTACAGAACAACAATATATAGAAGCGTACCGCCAGGCGATGACGCGCGCCGACCGCGAACGCCAGCTCGACCTGGTGCAAAAACTGGGCGAGTCGCTGAGCGAACTGGTGCGCATCCCCATGCTGTATGGCACGCTGGTGCTGATGCGGGGGCCGGCCAAGCTGGCGGGCCTGGGCAGCTTGCAGCGCTTCCTCGAGCGGGGCTTCAACGCCTTCCGCAAAATGAAAAAGCCGCTGGAATTCGTCGACACCATCACGCGGCGCGAGCGCGAAATCCTGGAACGCAGTTACCGGGGCGACGCCGCGCCGTTTGGATCGTCACCGGCGCGGATGCGGGACTCCATGCAGGGCTAGTCGGACTTACGGCTTGCAGCGGGCAATAATCTGCCGCGCGATGCCGCGCAGGATATTGACTTCCTCGGTTTCCAGCTGGGTGCGGGCGAACAGCCGTTTCAGGCGGGGCATCAGCTTGCGCGGATTGTTCGCATCGAGGAAGCCGACTTCCACCAGCGCCTGTTCCAGGTGCGCATACATGCCGTCGATTTGCGCCAGCGACGCCGCTTCGCCCTGGAAACCGATCACGCCGCCATTGCCGGGCGCGCGCACCTGCCCGGCCTGTTGCCCGGCCAAGCCCGCCATGCGGCATTCATAGACCAGCACTTGCGCCGCCTGCGCCAGGTTCAGCGACGAATAGTCCGGGTTGGCGGGAATGTTAATCAGCACATTGGCTTTTTCCACGATGTCATTCGGCAAGCCAAAGCGTTCGTTACCAAAGATCAGCGCCGCCTGCAATTCCGGCTGCGCCGCCACCTGCTCCGCCACCACGCGCGGCGTCAGCACCGGCGGCGAATATTCGCGCAGCCGGGCCGACACGGCGGCGGCGAAATTCACGCCGTCCAGCGCCTCGGCCATCGATCCCACGATACGGGCGGACGCCAGGATATCCTGCGCGCCGCTGGCAAACGCGACCGCTTCCTCGTGCTGCAACGCGCCGTCAAAACGGGGATTGACCAGCACCAGGTCGGAAAACCCCATGGTTTTCATGGCCCGTGCCACCGAGCCAATATTGCCAGGACGGCTAGTTTCGACGAGGATAATTCGCAGGCGGGTAAAGATGGATGCTGTGTTTTGAGGCAGGTTCATTTAAAATAGCGCAATTACGCGTTTGCGAAGCGGGCATTGTAACGACTTTGCCCCGGACTTTACACCGATAGCGAACGCCGCGCTCTTTCTCATTCTTGTTCACACGCCAGTCTGCCGGGCCGCATTTCATTGTGATTGCGCCGGGCGGCCATGCGTTTTTTTACGGAAGCTCACATGCACCCAATGATCAATACGGCGGTCAAAGCCGCCCGCCGCGCCGCCGCCGTCATCAACCGCGCCACCTTCGACCTCGAGCGCGTTATTGTTACCGAAAAAAATCATAACGATTTCGTGACCGACGTCGACCGCGCCGCCGAAGAGGCAATCATCGATGTGCTGTCCAAAGCCTACCCTGACCACGGTTTCCTGTGCGAAGAATCCGGCGCTTCCGCCAATGTGAACGACGACACCGAGAACGTGTGGATCATCGATCCACTGGACGGCACCACCAACTTCATGCACGGCTTCCCGCAGTACGCGATTTCCATCGCGCTGCAAACGCGTGGCGTCATCACGCAAGCCGTCATCTACGATCCGGCCCGCAACGACCTGTTCACCGCCACCAAGGGCGCTGGCGCTTACCTGAATGAAAAACGTATCCGTGTGGGCAAGCTGGACCGCATCGCCAATGCGCTGATCGCCACCGGTTACAAAACCGGCAACCCTGCCGCGCTGAACGAATACCTGAAAATGTACGGCATCATGGCCGAGCGCTGCCAGGGCGTGCGCCGTGCCGGTTCCGCCGCGCTGGACCTGGCGTACGTCGCCTGCGGCCGCCTGGACGGCTTCTACGAGAAAAACCTGAACCCGTGGGATATCGCCGCAGGCAGCCTGCTGGTGTCCGAAGCGGGCGGCATCGTGGCGGAATTCAATGGCGAGTCCGACTACCTGCACAAAGGCCACATCATTGCCGGCAGCCCGAAAGTGTTCGGCCAGATGGTTGGCTTGCTGGCGGAATTCGCCTGAGTCCTGGACAAAACCGGTCACTCGTACTATTCAGGCAACATTCTGTAATTCTGTTACAAAATAAAAGGGGCTTTGCCCCTTTTATTGTTGCCACACCGCAAGAAACTTTCAAAACAGCTGTTATACTCGCCGGGCGATACTACCCAGCCCGATTCCCGGCTGACACCCCTAGCAAACCGATAGCTAAGCTCCCATCCGGCGCTTACTTGAACTTAACCAAAAGTTAATATGTCCTTTAATACACTTGGTCTGTCTGAATCCATCGTTCGCGCGGTGACTGAAACCGGTTACACCACGCCGACCCCGATCCAGACGCAAGCGATCCCGGCCGTCCTGAACGGTGGTGATCTGCTCGCCGGCGCACAAACCGGCACTGGCAAGACGGCCGGCTTCACGCTGCCCCTCCTGCACCGCCTGTCCACTGACGCGAATGGCGCCAAGCTGAACAACACGACGTCGACGCGCCCGATCCGTGCGCTGATCCTGACCCCGACCCGCGAACTGGCGGCGCAGGTGGAGGAAAGCGTGCGCGTCTACGGCAAATACACGAAGCTGAATTCGGCCGTGATCTTTGGCGGCGTCAGCATCAACCCGCAAATCAAGCAATTGCGCCACGGCGTGGATATCCTGGTGGCCACCCCTGGCCGCCTGCTGGACCACATGGCGCAAAAAACCATCGACCTGTCCCGGATCGAAATCCTGGTGCTGGACGAAGCGGACCGCATGCTCGACATGGGCTTCATCCGCGATATCCGCAAAGTGCTGGCGGCGCTGCCGCCGAAGCGCCAGAACCTGCTGTTCTCGGCCACCTTCTCGGACGAAATCAAGGCGCTGGCCGACGGCTTGCTGGACAGCCCGGCCACCATCGAAGTGGCGCGCCGCAATTCGACGGTGGAAATCATTTCGCAGAAAATCCACCCGGTCGACCGCGACAAGAAGCACCAGATGCTGTCGCACCTGATCCGCACCTACAAGTGGACGCAAGTGCTGGTGTTCACCCGCACCAAGCACGGCGCCAACAAGCTGGTGGAACAACTGGGCGGCGACCGCATCAACGCGATGGCGATCCACGGCAACAAGAGCCAGTCGGCCCGCACCCGCGCGCTGGCTGAATTCAAGGATGGCACGCTGCAAGTGCTGGTCGCCACCGACATCGCCGCGCGCGGTATCGACATCGACCAGTTACCGCACGTGGTCAACTATGACTTGCCGAACGTGCCGGAAGATTACGTGCACCGCATCGGCCGCACCGGCCGCGCCGGCGCCACTGGCGAAGCCGTGTCGCTGGTCTGCGTGGACGAGCATGTAATGTTGAAAGACATTGAAAAGCTCATCAAGCAAACCCTGCCGCGAGAAGTGATCCCCGGCTTCGAACCGGATCCGACCGCGAAACCGCAACCGATCCAGCTGCGCAGCGGCACCGGCCACCACCGCAATCCCCGCCAGGGCAATGGCGGCGGCAACGGCGCCCGTGGCAATGGCGGTAACGGCGGCAATGGCCAGGGCCGCGCCAACGCGGGTGGCGGCCAGGGCCGTGCACCGGCCCCGGCCAACGGCAACCGCAGCACCGGCGGCCAGCCGCGCACACCGGCCGTATCCAATGGCAACCGCAGTGCGGGCAGCCAGGGCCGCAACGGCGCACCGGGCGGCCGCAGCCAGGGCGCAGCCAACGGCAACCGCAACGCACCCCGCGGCGGCCAGCAACCACGCTCAGGCAGCGGCAACCGCTGACCGTATGGCCGCGCCGCTCACGCGGCGCGGCGTTCCGCCTGCACGCAACGGCAAATTGGATTACGATGGCGGCCTGTTAAAACTCAACAGGACGAGCCATGCCCCAATTTGCCGCCAACCTGTCGATGCTGTTCACCGAACAGCCCTTCCTGGACCGGTTTGCCGCCGCCCGCGAGGCCGGCTTTGACGCCGTCGAATTCCTGTTTCCCTACGCATTCGATCCCGACCAGATCGCGGACCGCCTGCACCGCCATCAATTAAAGCTGGTCTTGCACAATATGCCGTGCGGCGACTGGAATGCGGGCGACCGCGGCATGGCGTGCGATCCCCGCCGCAACGATGAATTCCGCGAAGGCGTGCAGCTGGCGATTGAGTTCGCCACCGAGCTGGACGTCACGCGCCTGCACTGCATGGCGGGCAAGGTGCCGCACGGGCTGGACATCGAACGGGCCCGCGAAACCTATATCCAGAACCTGCAATACGCGGCGGACCAGTGCCGCAAGCACGGCATCGACGTCATGATCGAACCGATCAATTCGTACGACATGCCCGGCTACTTCCTCAACCGCAGCAGGCAGGCGCTCGACATCATGGATGCATGCGACCGCCCCAACCTGTTCCTGCAATACGACATCTACCACATGCAGCGGATGGAGGGCGAACTGGCCAACACCATCCGCGCCCACCTGCCCCGCATCGGCCACATGCAGCTGGCCGATACGCCGGGCCGCCACGAACCGGGCACGGGCGAAATCAATTATCCGTTCCTGTTCAAGCTGCTCGACGAACTGGGCTACGACGGCTGGATCGGCTGCGAATACAATCCCCGCGCCGGCACGGTGGAAGGCCTGGGCTGGCGCACTGGCTTGTAACCGCAGGGAAACTTGCGTCGGCGCAATAGCGCCATAATTATTCGGGAGCAAGATCAACGCTCATTCCTGACCGGGAGAGACGATGAACTTGCTGCCCACTTCACGCCGTGCATTCTGCACCTTGCTTCTGGCGGCGCTGGCCGGTTGCGCCGCCAGTCCCCGCTTGCAGGACGCGCGCGATTTCGCCGCGGACGCCTCCCGCCTGGGCGGCTATGCCGACCTCAGCGAACGATTCCGCGATACCTATGTCCGCGAGCGGCCCTACCTGACCGTGGCGGCCGACACCCGCGAGCGCGCCACCGACGCGGAACGGCGCGCCGCCTTTGCCGACTTCATGGCGATCCACGACGCCGTCACGCACTACATGCGCACGCTGGGCCAGCTGGCCGGCGCCGACCGGTATGCGCTCGACGCCCCGCTGAAATCGCTGGGCGGCAGCATCAAGGCCTGGCCCGACGCGGGACTGGACGACCGTCACGTGCAGGCCTATACCGGATTGGCCCGCGTGCTGGCGCGCGCCGCCACGACACAGCGGCAGGAAAACGCCGTACGCCAAATGGTGCAGGACGCTGAACCGCACCTGCAACGGCTGCTGGACGCCATGCAGCGCCTGCTGCGCTATTACGACAAGAGCAGCGACAACGAACGGGCCATCGTGCTGGGCATGCTGGACGTGGAAATCCCGTTTGCCGACACGCCCCGCGACCGCCTGCTGGCCGCCATCGCGCGCGCCCACCGGCAGTCGCGCGCGCAGGAATACCGGCTGGCCGGCTTGCGGCACACGCTGGCGATGAAGCACGTGGCCGCCATTGCGGCGGCGCATACGGCCCTGCTGCACCGCCTCGAACAGCCGGACGACGCGGCGGCCGGTACGGCGCTGAAGGACGCTTCCGGCGCACTGCGCGCCAGCAGCGACGCCCTGGCGCAACCGGCGGCGCCGTTGGGCGCGACCCGGCTGGAAATGCCCTGACGCCATGCCCTGCCCAGCCATCCTCAACGAACGGAGACTGACATGAACGCCACCAAGCCCCCGATCCCTCCTGCCACGCCGGCCGACATCGAAGCACTGGCCGACAACCTGTCCCGCTGCGCCGATGCGCTGCATGAACGCATCATGCGCGCGATCCGCCAGCGCCAGCCCGATCCGGCCGCGGGCACGCCGCCGCAAGACCTGGCGCACGGCATCACGCAACAGGATGCGCAAGCGCTGTTCGACCAGGAAGTCTTGCTGCGCCAGTCGGCCAACCACCTGTACGTGCAAGCCGCCGTGCTGGCCGCGGCGGGACAGGAAGCGGTGCGTCAGGAATTGATGGAGATCACCGCCACCGCCCGGGACGAATTGCGCCGTGTGGCCCGACTGCAGGCGCTGGCGGGGCTGACCGCCGGCCTCGTCACGCTGGCCGGCGCACTGGCCGCCGGCAAGCCCGCGCAATGGCCGGCCGCCGTCCGGGACGTGCGCGACCGTTTCAAGGCGCTGCATGACCCGGGGCAAGCCTAGCCATCCCCTCTATTGTGCGCGCCGTCCCGCCTGCCCCCTCTACTATAGAAATAACAGGAGACAGGCATGAACGGATTGACCCAGACGCAGCTGGAAGCGCTGCACGCGGCGCTGGAACAGCGCCGGCACATGCTGCTGGACCAGGTGGCATTGGCCACCGCCGGCCCTGCCGTGGAAGAAGTGGAAACGTCGCCGGCCGACAGCGCCAGCAACCGCACGATGAACCAGTTACAGCAGGAAACGGCCGGCCACCTGCTCACGCAATTGCGTGCCATTAAGCACGCGCTGGCCAAGTTTGACGATGACAGTTACGGCAGTTGTGAAAACTGCGGCAACGACATCGGCTACTCGCGCCTGCACGCGCGGCCGGAAGCCACGTTGTGCATTGCGTGCCAGACACGCAGCGAGCAGCGCCAGCGTTGATGCATGGCGCCGCGTGCATGCGTGTGTCCACGCGGTCCAAGGCAAGCCTATAATCAAGCCATGTCCCTGCGGGAGATCAACATGGCTTACCGGTCAATACTGGTGCATGTGGATGAAACGCCCCGCGTGGCGGAACGGATCCGCTACGCGGTCGAGCTGGCGTTGCAAGATGACGGCCACGTGCTGGGCGTCGCGCTGACCGGCATTTCGCGCATGCTGTACCAGAACGCCATCCTCGACGAGCAGGACCCGAACCTGGCGCTGCATTTGAATTTCCTGCGTGAACGCGCCAACCGGGCGCTGGAACAATTCGCGCCGCTGGTGCAGCGCCTCGGCCTGCAATCGTTCGAACAGCGCGTGGTCGACGACGATCCCGGCGCAGGCCTGAGCCTGCTGGCGCGCCATGCGGACCTGGTGGTGATTGGCCAGGCCGATCCGGAACACGTGGCCACCGTGGCCGGCACGGAGTTTCCCGCCCAGGTGCTGACCAACTCAGGCCGCCCCGTCCTCGTGGTGCCGTATGCGGGACTGACGCGCCCGGCCGGCGCTGCCCATGCGCCGGCGCGGCGCATCCTGGTGGCATGGAATGGCAGCAAGGAAGCGGCGCGCGCGGTGCGCGAAGCGCTGCCCCTGCTGAAACGCGCGGACCAGGTGCACATTGCCGTGTTCGATCCGGATTATCAAAAAGCCCTGCACGGCGAATCGCCCGGCGGCGATTTGTTGAAATTCCTGATGCGGCACGGGATCGATGCGGAAATCCTCGTACGCCAGACGCAGCGCGGCGGCATGCTGAAGCGCCCCGCCGGCACCGGTGAAGCGCTGCTGTCGCTGGCGGCCGACTACGCGTGCGATTTACTGGTGCTGGGCGCTTACGGCCATTCGCGCTTCCGCGAAACGCTGCTGGGCGGCGTCACCCGCACGGTGCTGGAATCGATGACATTGCCGGTGCTGATGGCGCACTGAACGCCGGCATTCAATGCCCGTTATTCATCCGATTGCCACGCCTGGCTGCGGATTTTCGCCACCTGCCGGTGCGCCAGCCAAAGCCACAGCTGCATGGCCGCTTCCTGCGCGGCGCCCGCCATCTTGCGGGGATTGGCCAGCGCGATTTCGCAATCGCGGTCCGACCATTCGGCGTAGCAAATGTCGCCGCCGGCCGCCACTTCGACTTCATACATCAAGCCATCGTCGTAGCCAAACCGTAATACTGCCGTGCCGGGTCCGCCGTCGGGCGCCTGCACGCTGCCGCTATACACTTCAGCCAGGGCCGCGGCCAGTTGCGTCTCCGTTGGCGCGGCAACGCTGCGGCCATCGGGACGTGTCAGCTCCAACCACGCGTGTGTCATCGCTCCTCCCAGTGTTTGAGGATCGCAGTATTAGTATTTTGATTGTAGCAACTAACACCGCGAAGCAAGCATTTCTTCGGGAAATGTGTGCAGCGCTGCAACAGGCGTGGCGCGAACTGAACGGTTAACTTAACGGGTAATCAGCACCGGCAAGGACAGTGGATTGAAATCCTGCCAATCGCCATCGGCGATGGTCCCTTCCGCTTCTTCGATATGGTGGGCGCCCAACTGGCGCAGCACGTCGATGGCGCGCTGTTCCTGCGCCAGCATGTCGCCGCCTTCTTCCATGGCCACCGCCACCAGCATGCCGCTGGGCCGCTGCTCGACCTCGTTGGCGATACTGCCCTGCTCCGACTCGCCGGCTTCCTTCATGTGGGAAAAACTGTACAGCGAGCCCACGTGGCCGCCCACCAGCGCGCCCACCACGGCGCCCAGCGGCCCGGTCACCGGCGCCGTCACGGCGCCAACCACGGCGCCCACCGCGCTGCCGGTGGCCACGCCTTTCGCCACACCGGCATCGGTTTCTTTCGCACCCGGCGATTTGTCACGGTCGCCGCCCAGGTCCAGCGCGGCATGCTGGCCCGGCGGGTTGACGAAGAAGGTGCTGATCTGGTCCCTCGGAAAGCCGGCCGCCAGCAGCGCGTCGCGCGCACGGTCGGTGTCTTCCTGCAATTGGAAATGCCCTGCAATGATGGTGCTCATGGTGCGCTCCTGTAATGGTCCTGGCGCACCAGCTTGCCCGTGTACGAACACGCCTTCCGTGCGTTCACGCACACCTTGCAAAAGTCAGGAATTACCAGCTGGCGATGGCGAACGAGCGGCCCTGAGCGGATGGGGCGGCAAACACGACGTCCGGCGTCCACGCGGGCGGCGGCGCATCGGTCCAGTTGCGCGGGTCGACGCGGTAATATTTTTGCAGTTCGTCATACAGCGCCGGATGGCGCTCGCGCATTTGCCACGGCTTACCGAAGAACGTTTCCGTGGCCACCGCAAAGAATTCCGCGGGACTGGTGGCGCCGTAGTGGTCCAGCACGCTGTCGGTGCGGCCGTAATACGCGTCGTATTGCAGGTTGGCGAAGTCGCGCGACAGTACGGCGGACCAGCTGCGGTAGCTGTCGGGACTGCCGAGATACGGGGCGCCGTTGGTGTGGCCCGATTCACTGTCGAGCTGGTGTGCGAACTCGTGCAGTACCACGTGGTGGCTGTCGCCCCAGTGCTGCGACGCCTGCAGCACGTCGGCCCACGACAGCACGACCCGCCCGTCTTCCCACGATTCGCCCAGCAAGGTTTGCTTGACGTCCGTGACGACGCCGCCGGCCGCCACTTCGCGCCGGGGCACGAGGAACGCGCCCGGATAGACCAGGACGGTATGCAGCGTACGGTACACCTTGTTGGGCCGGTTCAGCACCAGCATACTGGCCTGGCCGGCAATCGTGTAACGCATCTCATCGTCGATTTCCAGGCCTTCGCAACCGACAAATTTCTTCGTGTGCAGGAAATGCTTCGCCAGTTGCTGCAATTGCACTTGCGTGGCCGCATCCATGCGGCGGTACGGTGCGATATTGCGCTCGAAAATCGCCAGCGCATGGGGTGGCAACGGTTGCGCCAGTGCGCGCCGCAAGCGCCAGCGCGGAACCAGCAGGGGCAAGGCGCACGCCAGCGCCAGCAGGGGAATCCACCACAATGCTTCCATAGTGCCGTCCAGGTAGAAGGTCAGCCACCAAGATGGGGTTCACAAATAGCAATTCAATGCAAACAGCCGAACTATGTCCGGCTGTTTTCACTGTAGCACTGCGGCGGCGGGATGGAATGCTTACGATTGGGCTTTCTGCATCGACGGCGCCGCGCCAAACAGGGCGGCCACCAGCGGATCGCGCGTCACGGGGCCGCGGTTCACGCGGATGGCGTAATGGGTATCGTCCGCCAGGATATGGAAGTGGCGTCCGGCGCCGGCCATGGCCTGTTCGCGCAGGCTGGGGCGCTCTTTACGGGGTGGCGTACCTTCGCGTTTTGGCTGGGAAATGGCGCCCAGGAATTGCTTGACGCGCTCCGCGTCCGGCGTCAACTGATAGACCGCCTTGCCCAGGTAAGTAGCGGTGCCTTCGATATACCGCGCCAGTTCGATCACACCCGCTTCGCGCAAGTCGCGGATATATTTGCGGGCGCCGGAGGGCGAGAATTTCAGGAACCAGGCGATTTCATCGGCCAGCATTTCGTGCTGTTGCAACTCGGCAATCAGCTTTTGCATGTTTTCGATGCGGCGCAATGTGGCCGACGTCGAGCGCACCCGCTCGATCGAAGCCAGGGACAAAGGCTTGCGCTCAGGGATGGGGCCGGGGCGCTCCACCAGTGCCAGTCTCGGCTTTTCCACGAACTTTGCCGGTTCCTGCTGGTCAGCGAGGCTGGATTCTTGGTTTTCTCTGAATGCGTGCATGTGAATACTCCTTATGAATTGCCAGAGGCGCGATCGCGTCGATCGCGGCATGTGCCGTGAACTCAGGCAACATGCGTCGTCTACATCTGGCAATCAGGATGCCGGGATAGCAAAATCCGGTCTGTGCGGCAACGAACATAAGTGAGCAATACTGGAAATACGTAGGCAAATTGTCATCAAACCGAGGGTGCGTTTGCGAACAGATGGCAGGCGAAGCGGGCTTTATGCTGGCCTCACCTTATCCATATGAAGGACAACATCATGAAATTACCAATGCTGCTGGCCGCTGTAGCGACCGCCCTCACCCTTACCGCATGCGAACGCACCACAGTGAACAACCCACCGGTGGTTGAGACGCCCGCCCCGGCGCCATCGGCCGTGCCGGTGCCCGTTCCAGTCCCGGTGCCTGGCCCGGCTGGTCCGCAAGGACCGCAGGGTCCGCAAGGCGAAGCAGGCAAACCCGGCGACACGACCGTCATTGTTCCCGACCGCCCAGCCGAACCCGCCCGCTGACGCGCACGCTGCTGAATAGTTGCTCAGCAGCTACTCTGATACAATGCTTGCCGCGCTGCACCATTTTGGTGTGGCGCGGTTTCTTTTGGGGAACGCCACCGTGGCGGTGTCCCCTTGGAATGGGGCTGGACTGTAGTAATTCCACAACGATGTCCCTTTGCATGTGCGCTAGCGCACAGTAGCGTTGCTCGAATGTCCATAAAGTTCAGTCCAACAGCTTCAAGCTGGAAATATTGTGGTGCGTCAGCATCACCCCTCTAACATCGGGAGTAACTTGTGAAAAAAATTAAGAAAATCGCAATCGCCACGGCTTTGCTGTGCTCGACCGCCGCCATGGCGCAAGACGCAGTCATCAATCCTTCCTGGTACATCCAGCCATCGGTCAGCGCCATGAAACCGGATTCGGACTTCGGCGTGGACAAAACCGGCTACGGCGCCGGCCTGAAATTCGGTAAGCCAGTCAACGAGAACTGGGACGTGCAAATGGGTTACACCTATGGCCGTTCGAAAGAAGCCGGCCAGCGCTACCAGCAAGAAACCCTGGGCCTGGATGGCCTGTACCTGTTTTCCCGCAAATCGTTCCGTCCATTCGTCCTGGTGGGCGGTGGCGTCGAGCGCGACAAGACCAACCTGAGGATCAATCCGCAGACCCAGAAAAGCTCGCCCTACATCAGCGCCGGCCTGGGCTTCCAGGCCGACCTGACCGAGCGCCTGGCGCTGCAAGCGGACCTGCGCAACGTGCACGGCTTCCTGCGCGGCTCGGCCTTCCCTGCCGCCGGCGACAAAGCCAACAACACGTACCTGACCCTGGGCCTGAACTATGCGCTGGGCGCCAAACCAGTGCCGCCGGCCCCGGTGCCGAAGGCCGCGCCTGCACCGGAACCTGCACCGGCCCCGGTTGCCCCACCGCCACCACCGCCGCCAGCACCGAAGTTTGAAAAAGTCACGATGTCGGCCACCGAACTGTTCGCGTTCGACAGCGCCAAGCTGAACCCGAACCAGCCGAAACTGGACGAACTGGCGGCGCTGCTGGTCAACAACCCTTCCGTGGGTAACGTGACCATCACCGGCTACACCGACCGCCTGGGTTCCGACAAGTACAACCAGAAGCTGTCCGAGCAGCGCGCCAACTCCGTCAAGCAATACCTGGTGGGTAAAGGCGTGGCGGCCGACCGCCTGAACGCTGTCGGCAAGGGCGAATCGAACCCGCTCGTGGCATGCGACGGCAAGAAGCAAAAACGTGCAGACTTGATCAAGTGCCTGGAACCGAACCGCCGCGTTGAAATCGACCAAGTGACGATCGAACGCCGCGTGAACTAAGGTTCAATGCAGCAATAAACCAAGGGGCCGCAAGGCCCCTTTTCTTTTCAGGAGCCAGCCGATGAGATTATTACGCCACCGCGGCCGCACCTTGCGCACCGTCGCCCTGTGCACCATTACCGAATGGTTCGAGCACCGCGACAGCAGCAAGGGCGCCGCCCTCGCCTTTTATACGGCGTTTTCCATTGCCCCCATCCTGGTGCTGGTGATTGCCGTTGCCGGCCTGTTTTACGGCCAGCAAGCGGCGCAGGGGGAATTGTTCGGGCAACTGCGGGCGCTGATCGGCCCCCAGGGTGCGGAAGCGCTGCAAGCGATCCTGGCCGGCGCACGCAACCATGACGACGGCGTGCTGGCCACGCTGATTGCCGGTGTGCTGCTGCTGTTTGGCGCCACCACCGTGTTTGCGGAACTGAAAGCCAGTCTCGATGAAATCTGGCAATTGCCAGCGTTGAAGCAAGGCACGCTGTGGGATACGGTGCGCACCCGCCTGCTGTCGTTCGGCATGGTGCTGGTGCTGGGATTTTTATTGCTGGTGTCGCTGGTGGTCAGTGCCGCGCTGACCTTGCTGGAAAAATTGTGGCAAGGCCACTGGAGCAATACCACGATGCTGTTGACCGGCATTAACTGGGTAATCAGTTTTCTCGTGATTGCCGCCATGTTTGGCGTCATCTATAAAATGCTGCCCCGGATCAAACTGTCGTGGCGCGATGTCGTCATCGGCGCGCTGGGCACGGCGGCCCTGTTCACGCTGGGCAAATACGCGATTGGCGCCTATATCGGCAACAGCGGCGTGGCGGACAGCTTTGGCGCGGCCGGCTCGCTGATTGCGCTGCTGCTGTGGGTCTATTATTCGGCGCAGATCTTTTTCCTCGGTGCGGAATTCGCCCGCCAGTATGCGCTGCAACTGGGCAGCCTCAAGCACCATCCGCGCGATGAGCGTGGCGACCTGAAAATGGGGTGATCATTCGCCCAGCAATTCTGCAACGATCTCCATGCCTTCGATGCGTTCGGCCACCACCTTGATGATGACGATCACGGGCACACCGAGCAGCAAGCCCCACACGCCCCACAGCCAGCCCCAGAACAGCAGGCCGACAAACACGGCGGCAGGATTCATGCGGGCGATCTTGCCCGTCATCCACGTGGTGACGAACGTGCCGACCAGGGTCGCGATCGCCAGCGACGCGCCGGCCACCAGCAACACCATTTGCAGCGATTCGAATTGCAGGAAGGCCACCAGGCCCGTGGCGCTGGTCACCAGCAGCGGCCCGAAGTACGGCATGATGTGCAGCAGCCCCGCCACGATGGCCCAGGCGCCGGCATTCTCCAGTCCGATCGCCTGCAGGGCCAGCCACGTCAGCAGCGCCAGCAAGGCATTGGTCACCAGCAGCATGAACATGTAGCTCTGGATCGAACTGTTGATGTCTTCCAGGATGTGCACGGTGACTTTTTTCTTCGTCAGCGATGGCCCGGTCAGCTTCACCAGCTTGCGCTTGAAAGTATCGCCGGCCAGCAGCAGGAAAAACACGAGGAAGATCACCATCGCGGCCTGGCTGACGAAGCCTGCCAGGCCCATGGAACCGGCCCACACCCAGTCGATCACCTTGATACCGCCGGTCTCCGATGGCGTCTTGCGCGCGGCCGGCTTGCGCGCGGCGCTGCCCGAGGCCGCCTGTTCGATTTCATTGGCCACCGCCTGGATGCGCTCCAGCGTACTGGGACCGCTGCCCAGCTTGGCCCGCAACAACGTCGACACCTTGTGGGTAACGGTCGGCAATTCTTCCATGATGTTCTGGAATTCCCCGTGCAAGCGCGCACCGCCCACAGCGATGCCGCTCAGGATGGCGGCCGTCAGCAAGGTCGCACCGAGCGGACGCGCAATGCGCATGCGCTCCAGCCAGCACACGACGGGATTGAGCGTATAAGTGATCAGGATGCCCAGCAGCAGCGGCACGAGGAAGGCGCGCGACCATTGCAGCGCGTAGACGAAGGCGACGGTGGCGATCACGCCCAGCGCGAGGCCGCGGGCGTTGACGTGAATGGGAATGCGTTCAGTATCCGGGGCAGCAGCATGGTCCGCGTCGGTGGCGACGGTGGTATCGGAGGCGTCGTGCGGGTCGGCGGCGGGGATCATGGGGGAAACACGCGGGACCGTGACGGTCCCGCTGTGCGGTGGATTACTTCACGCGGATATCGTTCTTGACTTCCTTCACGCCCTGCACGCCGCGGGCGATTTCACCGGCGCGCGTAATGTCGGCCGGTTGCGCCACGAAGCCGCTCAGCTGCACCGTGCCCTTGAAGGTTTCCACGTTGATTTCCGTGGATTTCAAGGTGGGCTCATTGAAGATGCTGGCTTTGACTTTGGTGGTCAGCATGGAATCGTCAACATATTCGCCGGCGCTTTCCTTGGTCGGCGTCGACGAGCAGCCGACGACAGCAAAGGCGGTGGCGGCGGTAAATACTGCGGCAGCAAATTTTTGGGCAAATTTCATGATAAGACTCCTTAATTTAGTGCTCGTCAGAGCAGTCAGCCGGCATATTGGTCACGCCGGAGCAAAGAGGCCAGCAGCAGGCCGTTGATGTCCAGTGTCGGACAGTTGCGCCCCTTCATCTGTACGCTAACGTACACAGAACACCCTCCCGATACAGCGTGCGTCACCGCACAGACCCTCATCAGGTTGCTCACTAATCTGGTTGCATCCTCACCCAGGACAAACAGGAGAACAACATGAAGACAACGCAGACTCTGGCGGCGTTGATGATCGCAACTTCCGCCCTGATCACCGGCTGCTCCAGCACGCCGGTGCAATCCACCAATTATTCATCGATGGGCAGCGCCGCCACCTATGGCACGATTGAATCGATCCAGACCGTGCGACTCGATCCGGCCACCAGCGGCGTCGGCGCCGTCACGGGCGGCCTGGTCGGCGCGCTGGTCGGTAACCAGATCGGTTCCGGCAGCGGCCGCGCGGCGGCCACGGCGGCTGGCGCCATCGGCGGCGCGGTGGTCGGCAACAGCGTGGAACGCAACCGCAACCAGCCGTACGATGCTTACCAGATCACGGTCCGCATGGATAACGGCGACTACCGCACCATCAACCAGGACAGCGTCTATGACTTGCGCATCGGCAACCGCGTGCGCGTGGTCGATGGCCGTGTCTATCGCTACTAAGCCACTCAGGCCATCGAGCCGTTCAAGGAGACACCATGGGCACCATACTGCTGATCTTTCTGGTACTGATTTTGTTGGGGGCGTTGCCGGCCTGGCCATATAGCCGCAACTGGGGTTACGCCCCAAGCGGCATTGCCGGCATCATTGTGCTGGTCTTGATTGTCATGCTGCTGACCGGGCGGCTATAGGAGGACATCATGAACAAACTCGTCGCAGCGGCCCTGCTGGCCGTCTGCTGCGCCGCCCAGGCGCAAACCACGCCGCCCGACGTGGCGGCCCATCAGCGGCAAGAACTCAAACGTGGCGATCCGGCCCGCTGGTACAAGGCTGACCGCAGCACGGCAGCGCAATTGCGCACCTTGCGCAAGGAAATCAATGCCGCCTATGCTGAAGCCAAGATCGGCTGCAGGAAAATGTCGGCCGACGAGCGCAGCGACTGCATGAAAGAAGCCCGTGACACTTACACGGCCGACCTGGGTAACATGCGCGAGCTGAATTACGCGGCAAACCACATGGACACCAGCGTGTACGAAACCACGGGCCGCTGATCCTTGCATGCGGCTGAAAAAACAAACGCCGCGAAAGCGGCGTTTGTTTTTAGCGTTGCGTGAACTTTACTGGCGGTGTTTCCGGCTGATCCACAGGCCGGCAATGGCAGCTGCCACACCGGCCAGCAAGACGGGTTTCACCAGCCGCCGGCGAATAATAAAGGACCCTGCCTTGATTGCATAAGGCAGGATCTTCGGCAAGCTCAAGCCACCAGCCAGGCCCGCCACGCCGGCCAGCCCCCCGCCGCCGTGCTGGCCGCCGAACAGCGAACCGAAGCGGTGGTGCAAGGCGCCCACCGCGTGGTCGACGGCGCTGTGCATCAGCGCATCCGGATGCAAGGCATAGGCCAGCTGCCCCTTGGCGTGGGCGACACTGACGCGATACAACTCGCCTTCGCGCACCAGCCGTTCTTTCGCCACGGCCACTGCCGCGCTGTCTGCGTGTTTGCTCATTGATTCTCCCGTTACAGCAGCATTTCGCGGTCGGCTTTCAGCTCGGCCATGGTGGCGGGCAATGACAGCTTTCCTTGCCGCAGCATGGACCGCGCGCCCATGATCAACGCAATGGTGATCAGCACGAACGCCACCGCCAGCACCAGCAGGATTTTCCACCCCATCGCTTCCCAGCACAGGAAGATGACGGTGGCCGTGGTAAAGGCAATGGCAAACCAGCCCGCCAGCAGCGCCAGCGCAAACACCACGGTCAATTCGACCAGATGGTTGCGCACTTCCGACAGTTCGAGGGCAGCCAGCTCCAGCCGCGACAGCATCAGCCGCGCGGTATTGCGGGCCACCCCGGCCAGCGAAGCGATCAAGCCCGGGGGTGGCGACGCATGCTCCATATCAGGTGACGCCACCGGATCAGCGGCGGCCCAGGATCACGCCCACCAGCAGGCCGACGCCGGCTGCCAGCGCGATCGAACGCCATGGATTTTCTTTCACATAAGCATCGGTCGATTGCGCCATCTGCTTGCCGGCTGCAACCGCGCTTTGCTGCGCTTCGTGCGCCTTGGCCAGTGCCGTGTCCAGCGCACGCATGCCGCGGCCGCGCAATTCTTCCGCTTTTTCGCCCGTCAGCGCCGTGGCGGCCGTGAACAGCGCCTGCGCATCTTTAACCAGGGTTTTGACGTCGTTGTTCACAGTACTGATGTTATTTTCCAGCATGATGGGCTCCTCGGTTAGGTTACGAAAACAGTTGTCGCAAATCGGTCCAGCGGAATCGGCTATTCCAGCAGATCGCGCATGTCGTCGGCATGTTCTTCTTCCACGGCCATGATCTTGATCAATAACTGGCGCGTGGTCGGGTCCGATTCTCCGATCTGCTCGATCATCTGGCGGTACGACTCAATGGCGACCCGCTCAGCGATCAGGTTGGCGCGCACCATGGATTGCACCTCCCTGGAGTCATCATACTCGGCATGACTACGCTCGAGCAATGTTGCTGGATTGAAATCCGGTTCGCCATTCAGTTGAATGATACGCTCAGCCAGCCAATCCGCATGTTCTTGTTCCTGCTGTGCATGTTCGAGGAATTCCGCCTTGATGGCAGCATTCTGCAAGCCAGTAACCGTGTAATAGTGCCGTTTGTAGCGCAGGATGCAGACCAGTTCGGTCGCCAGTGCGCCGTTCAGCAACTTGATGACTTCTTCGCGGTCGCCTTTATAGCCGGCCGTCACCGGGCCATCGGCCAGGTTTTGCGCGGCTTGCCGGATCGCGTTGGTATCGAGGCCGGCCAGCGTGGATATGGTGGATGCTGCCATCGTGTTCTCCTTTTAAATCAGCGTCGTGCATTGATGGTGCGGCCAGCGTCGGACAGCACGATTTCCACCCGGCGGTTCAGCTGGCGATCGGCCGAATTCGCATTGCTGGCGACGGGATACGCCTCGCCATAGCCGCGGGTGCTGATCCGCGTGCCTTCCACGCCCATGTTCATCAGGGCGCTGCGCACCGCTTCCGCGCGCCGCTGCGACAGCATCAGGTTATGGTCTTCCGAACCGGTGCTGTCGGTGAAGCCTTCCACCATGACATTGCGGTCGGGATGTTCGCGCATGACGTCAGCCAGCTTCTGCAGCGTCTGCATGCCGCCCGCCGTCAGATTGGCCTGGTCGACATTGAACAGCACATCGCCCATCGTCATCACGATGCCGCGTTCCGTTTGCTTGGCTTTCAGGTCGGCCAGCTGGGCAGCCAGCGCATCAGCCTGTGCTTGCGCGTCGCGGGTGGCGGCGGCCTGGTTTTGCTCGGCCATCCGGGCCGCATCCGCCTCGGCCTTGGCCTGTTCGGCGCTGCGCTTGGCCTGGTCTGCTTCAATCGTGCGGGCTTCCAGCCGGACCTGGTCGCGCTGGCGCGCCGCATCGGCTACCTGGGCTTCGGCGGATTTCTGCTTGGCCACTTCCTGGGCCGTGGCGATACGCTGTTTGGCTATATACGCCAGCTTATCGACTTCCGCGATGCTTTCCTTGCGGGCCGCCGCCTCATTGGCGCGGTCCAGCGCGATGGTGGCCTGACGCAGTTCGAGGGACGCATATTGCGCAACGGCAGGGTTACCCTGCGCCGCCATGTAGTCGCCGCGCGCCTGGTCCAGCGTGCTGGTGGTGGTGGGCGCCGAGCTGCAAGCGGACAATGCAATGGCCAGCGCCAGTGCGGCCGGCTTGAGGAAGGTCTTGTTCATCATGCTCTCCTTATTTGACGGTGGTGCTGTTGGCGCGGTCCAGTTCTTCGCGCAGCACGCGGATGTTTTCCTGCAGCGCATCGGCTGCCGCCGTGGCTTTGGCCGAACCGGCCTTGCTTTGCGCCAGCTTGGCGTCGGCCTGCGCCTGCATGGCCAGGTCGCGCGCCCGCGAGTAATCCTTGGCGGCCAGCGCCTGGTTGGCTTCCTGCACCTTGGCGCGGGCCGACATCATTTCCGCTGGCGCCGCGTCGGCGCCGCCGGCAGACACCGCGCTTTCCACGGCGGCGCGCGACACAGCCACATCGGCGGTGGCCGGCGCTTTCTGACTGGCGCAACCGGCCAGCAGCACGACGGCCAGACCGCACAGGGCCGGCACGATATGCATACGTGAGCTCATTGTTGTTCTCCTTCGGTTGGGTGAGTACAGACGTTATAGGCTTGATGGGCAAGGCATTCAGTACGGTGCCGCACATAGGGCGGCCCGGCCGCATGGGTGCGGGTGCGCACAGAGACAGGTATCATGCGCGGCTATGCTAGAGCAGACACCCAACAAAAAGGCATCACCATGACATTGCCACGCCGCAGCAAGATTGCCCTGGCCGTCGGCGGCGTCCTCGTCGCCGTGCCGGCCGCAGCGCTGATTGCGCTGCATTTCTACGACTGGAACCGCGCCCGCCCCTGGCTCAATGAAAAGACCAGTGAAGCCATCGGCCGCCCGTTCGCCATCCGCGGCAACCTGGCGCTAAGCTGGGAAAAACAAATCGTGCCGGAAAAGGAACGCGGCTGGCGCGACTGGATCCCATGGCCCCACCTGGTGGCGCGCGACGTTCACATCGGCAATCCCGCCGCGATGGCGGCCGCCAATCCCGGCTTGCCGGCCGACATGGCCAGCGTCAGCGAATTCTCGTTTTCACTGAACCCGTTCGCGTTGCTGGAGAAAACCATTTCCATTCCCGTGCTGCGCTTCGAAGCCCCCACCGTGCTGTTGCGCCGCACGGGCGACGGCGCCAATAACTGGACCTTCGACAAGAAGGACAAGCCTTCGCCGTGGCAACTGGATTTGCAGCGCGTGGTGTTCAACAAAGGTGTCGTGCACTACCTCGATGACGTGGCGAAGGCCGATGCCACCGCCGATATCGACACCCTCAATGCCGATCCCAACTATGGCGTGTCGTGGCGGCTCAAGGGCGCCTGGAAAGGCGCACCCCTATCGGGCCACGGCAAGGCCGGCGCCGTGCTGTCGCTGCAGCAGCAAACCACGCCATATCCCATCATGGCCGATGTCAATCTGGGCGGTACCCGCATTGCCGTGGAAGGCACGCTGACCAAGCCCACAGCGCTGGCCGCGCTGGACATGAAGCTGCATTTGTCGGGGGCAAGCATGGCGCGGCTGTATGGGCTGACCGGCATCGTGCTGCCGGAAACGCCGCCGTTCAGCACGTCGGGGCACTTGACCGCCACGCTGGGCAAGGATAGCGGGCATTACGTGTACGACCAGTTCACCGGTAAAGTCGGTTCCAGCGATATCGGTGGCCATCTTGAATACCAGCAGAAAAAGCCGCGCGGCTACCTGAGCGGCAAGGTGTCGTCCAAATTGCTGCAATTTGCCGACCTCGGTCCACTGATCGGCGCCGATTCCAACGCCAGCAAGCAGGCGCGGGGCTTGCCCGCCGTGCAACCGGCCAACAAAGTGCTGCCGGTGGAAGCGTTCAAAACTGAACGGTGGACCAGCATCGATGCGGACGTCAGCTTCAAGGCCGACCGCATCGTGCGCGAAAAACAGCTGCCCATCGCCAACCTGTACACGGAATTCCATTTGAAGGATGGGGTGCTGGCGCTGACGCCGCTTAACTTCGACTGGGCCGGCGGCAAGTTGCACTCCAATGTCAAGCTCGATGGCAGCAATACCAAGGTCAAGGATGCCATCGCGGCGGAACTGAAGGCCAGTGCGCGGCATCTGAAGTTGCGCGACCTGTTCCCCGCGCTGCCGGATTTGAAAGCCAGCGTGGGTGAAATCAACGGCGATGCGTCGCTGTCGGCCACCGGCAATTCCGTGGCCACGCTGCTGGCCAAATCCAATGGCGAAGTGAAAGCGCTGATCAACCAGGGCACCATCAGCAAGCTGTTGCTGGAACAAATGGGGCTGAACCTGGGCAACGTGGTGCTGACCAAGCTCCTGGGCGACAAGCAAGTGAAGCTGCATTGCATGGCGGCCGACTTCAAGGTCACGGACGGCAAGGCCGTGGCGCGCCAGTTTATCGTCGATACCGACGACGCCACCATCCACGTGACAGGCAGCATCGACCTGGCATCGGAAAAGCTGGACTTGACGATGAAGCCGGACAGTAAAGGCTTGCGCATCATTACGCTGCGCTCGCCGATCTATATGACGGGCACCTTCAAGGACCCGGACATCAGCATCGACAAGAAAGTACTGGCGATGAAGGCAGGCGGCGCGATCGCGCTGGCCGTGGCGGCCGCCCCTGTCGCCGCGCTGATCCCGCTGGTCAATACGGGGCCCGACCAGGACAGCGAATGCGCCGCCTTGCTGGCGCAGGCCAGAGTGAAACCGCAAGCGCCGCCTCCGGGCAGGAAAGCCAAATAAACCTTCGCGTTAGATGGCGAACAGAACGTTTTCACCTCTGCCAGTACAGTGTTCCTGTCAGTCTAGAACAGGAGCATGCTATGAAATCTTTACTGTCCACTTCCGTGTTGGCGGCGGCGCTGGCATTAACGGGGTGCGCATCGACCACCACCGTCGATCCCGCGGACGTCTACGTGGCGGACAACGTCGTTACTGCCAACGTGAAGTCGGCGCTCGCCAGTCAGCCGGGCCTGAACCCGGCGGACATTTACGTGGAAACCTACCAGGGCAAAGTGCAACTGGGCGGCTTTGTGTCCAGCCAGCAGGAAATCGACACGGCGCTGGCAGCGGCACGCAGCATCACCGGGGTGAAGAGCGTCACCAATGACATGCGATTGAAATGAGCTGCTTGAAACTTGGCTTGAATTAATTAAGGAGAACATCATGCATACCATCAAAACTCTTGCGGCGATCGCCGCCATGTTGTCGCTGGGCGCCTGCTCGAATATGACGCAGCAGGATAAAAGCACGGCCGTCGGCGCCGCCATCGGCGGCGTGGCCGGGTCTGTCCTGACGGGCGGCAGCACGGCCGGCACGGTCGGCGGCGCCGCAGTCGGCGGCGTGATCGGCAACCAGGTCAACAAGCCACCACGTTAATGGTGCGCAGTACCGCGGCATAAAGCCCGCCGGCAACGGCGGGCTTTTTTTACGTGGATGGCGTTACAGGAACACGTTGCCCATGCCGATGCTGCCCGTATCCTTGACCATTTCATAGCAGCGGCACGACACCGCTTCCAGTCCGGCGGAATCGAGGATTTCGATATTGCCCCGGCTGTACATGATGAGCCCCTGCTGCTGCAGCGCGCTGGCGGCCTTGGTCACGCCCACGCGCCGCACACCCAGCGCATGCGCGAGGAATTCATGGGTCAGGTGGAATTTTTCCGATTGCAGGCGGTCGCGCGTGATCAGCAGCGAGCGGGCCAGCCGCGCCTCCAGCACGTGGAAGCGGCTGCACACGGCAATCTGGATCGCCTGCGCCAGCAACGTATCGGTGTAGCGGTACAGCAGTTGGCGCAGCGATTCCATGTGCGCGAACTCCTTGCAAAAGTCCGCCGCGTGGATGCGCGTGGCGCCACCGGCACGCTGCACCACGGCGCGCACTTGCGCCAATTGGTGGCCCAGCGCCACGGACGAACCGATCATGCCTTCGCGCCCGACCGAACCGACTTCCAGCGTCATGCGCCCTTCCGCCACGGCCAGCAGCGAAATCAGGCTATCGGTGGGGAAATAGATGTATTCGATGGCTTGGCCGGGCTCGTACAGCACGTCGCCCATTTCCATGTGAACACCGTCGCACATGCTTTCCAGGTGCAGAAAATCGTCTTCCGGCAAGCTGGCCAGCAAGCGGTTGCCCGCCGCATGGGGCGGCAACTGGCTTCCGGGATGGTGGGCATAGGTAAGGTTCATGGCTCCAGAGCGTAAAGGCAGGTCATACCCATGTATGTACGGTGACGCACGGAACCGCGCGGCCCGCTGCGGGACAATGCAGGCACCAAGTAACTGTTGAGGATATAACGATGAATACCAATAACTCCCGCCACACCCACCCGATGCTGCTTGCCGCAGCCGTGGCAGTGGTGCTGTTCTGCACCTTCGGCATTGCCGCCATCCTGGGCTGGCTGCCTTCGCGTAACAGCGACAGCGCCACCCAGGCCACCGCGCCCGCCTATTCCGTGGGCGATTCCGGCGCCGCCGCCGCGTATGGCACTCCTGGCGGCGCCTCGGGCACCAGCAGCGGCGTGTCGTCGTATGGCGCCACCGGCTCGGGCACTGCGGCGCTGACGTCCACGCCGCAATCCAACTATGCGGCCGGACCGGCGCCCGCGCGCGATTATACCCCCGCACGCAATACCGGCAATACCGCGGTACGGGACACCTATGACACCGCGCCCGCCTACAAGACGGCCCAGGCCCCGGCAGCGCCGGCGGTCTGCTCCAGCTGCGGCGTGGTGGAAAGCATTCACCAGCAAACCCACCGCGCCCAGGGCAGCGGCCTGGGCGCCGGTGCGGGCGCCGTGGTGGGCGGCTTGCTCGGCCACCAGATCGGCGGCGGTACGGGGCGCCAGCTGGCCACGGTAGCCGGTGCGGTTGGCGGCGCTGTAGTAGGCAACCAGGTCGAGGGCAATGCCCGCGCCACGCACACCTATGTGATCACGGTGCGCATGGATAACGGCAAGGTCCGCACCTTCCACCAGAGCGCACAACCCGGCTGGCGTCCGGGCGACCATGTGCGGGTCGTCAATGGCGCGCTGCGCTCGGATTGATTCGGCTGCACTGTCATCAGCCCCGGTCGTCACCGGGGCTTTTTTATGTCGTTCGCACGAGAAAATGTTGCATTTTTGTACTGTCAAGCCGGACTGTGTGATACCGCACAGAGCCCGATCACAGCCGGCCATGACAATCAATCGAATCAAACTCATCAGTGGAGAACGCCATGGAAAAGCTGTTGTGGGCCTGGACCATCCTTGTCGGCTTGATACTGGCCCGGCTGGGATATAACGAAGTGGCGATGCAGGAAACGTCATCGCCGGAGATCACCGCCACCTTGCTGCTGACGGGCGGCCTGCTCACAGGGCTGGTAGGCGCCACCGGCCTGTGCGGCCTGCTGGGATGGCTGGCGCCATCGTCCGGCGAGCACGGCGGCAAATGATGCGGTGTCGACACGCGATGCGCACTGTACGGCAACGTACAGATGCCGGCGGCAGTGACACAGATAATGAAATCTCCAGATAACCAAAGAGTCGAGAGGACATTATCATGCTTTATACCATCGCTGTCGTATTGCTCATCCTGTGGCTGCTGGGGGTCGTAACGTCGTACACGATCGGCGGCTTTATTCACGTGCTGCTGGTGGTCGCGATCATCATGGTGCTGCTGCGCCTGATCAGCGGACGAGGCATATAGTGCCGCACAAGTGTATGCTGGCAACTTCTCACCAGAAGGAGTTGCCATGATCCGCACCCCGCTTCTGGCCGCCATCACCGCGGCCGCCACCTTCTCCCTCCCTTTGACCACCCACGCCGCGGACACCATGCGTCCCGGCCTGTGGGAAATCACCAGCAAAATTTCCTCCGGCAACAGCCAGGCCGCGGCAGCCATGGCGGAAGCGCAAAAGCAGATGGCGGCCATGTCGCCGGAGCAGCGCAAGATGATGGAATCCATGATGGCCAAGCATGGTGTCGGCATGGCCATGAATGGCGACGGCAGCGTCAAGGTCACATATTGCGTGACCAAGGAAATGGCGGAACGCCGCGAAATCCCCGCCGGCCAGCAAGGTAAATGCACCAGCACCTCGACGCCGACCGCCACCGGCATGAACGTCAGCTTCACGTGCGCCAATCCGCCATCGAGCGGCAACGGCCAGGTGACCTTGCATGGCGATACCGCCTACAGCACGACGATGAATGTCACCAGTTCGGCACGGGGCAAACCGGAAACCATGACGGTCGACGGGTCGGGACGGTGGCTGTCCGCCGATTGCGGCGCCAAGACCCCTGCCAAATAATCAGACATCATCAGAAAGAGTGGCGCAAGCCGATCGACAGCGCGCGGTTGCCGCTGCCCCGCTCGGATGCATTGCCGACCGTATAGCGGGCGCCGTTGCGGTTGTCGATCTTGCCGTAAGCCGCATACACGCTGGTGCGCTTCGACAGCGCATAGGCCACGCCGGCTGCCACCTGGGTGGCATCGCGGTTGGCCAGCGAGCGGTCATCCTTGTGGATATACGACAGCATGAACGTGGCATTGCCGTAGGGGATGGAAATACCGGCGATCAAATCGCGGCTGCGGTCGGTAAACCATGGCACCACCATCGTGCCATACGGCGCCACGGGGTCGTAGGGCGCGCTGCCGAAGCCGCGGTTGACGCCATAGCCGGCATAGATCGTCGCGTGCTTCAGCACCATGTTGGCGGCAATTAAGGTGTTGCGCGATGAATAGTCGACCAGCGGCACCACGCCCGTCGCGTCGGACAGGTTGTAGCGGCGCTGGTGCGCGATGCGCAGCGTGAAGGGGGCCTGTTCGAAGCCGATCACGGCGCCGTAGGCACGGTTGAACTTGTTGCTGAACGGCGATTCGCCGTAGCTGTAAATGGCGCCCGCGCTCCAGCCATTGACGGTGGGCGTCACATACTTGACGGTGTTATCGAAGCGCCGCGCGGCCGACCCGGCAATATTGCTGGCCGCCCCCGCCATGCCGCCGTGGAATGGGTCGGCCACGCCGGCCAGCGCTTCATATTGCAAGCTGTACTGGCGCCCCAGGGTCAGTACGCCCCAGCGGCTGTCCAGGCCGATGAAGGCCTGCCGTCCGAATAATTTATCCGCGTCGCCCGTGCCGTTATCTACGTGAACGCCGGCTTCAACGCGGTACACGGCAGCCACGTCGCTGTTCAATCGTTCGCGTCCGGCAATGCCCACGTGCGACTCCGTGGCAATGCCGCTCGCCACCCGCGTCTTGGGGCAAGCCACGGTGCAGCCCCGTTCCGCCACCACACCGGCATCGAGCGTGCCGTAAATGTTGACGCCCGGCTGGTCTTGCGCCATAGCCGGCAGCGGCAACAGCAAAACGATGATCCAGGGCGAGGTCTTCATGATGTCTCAGATTACCTCTGCCGCAGAACCGATTCTGTGCGCGCGCACACACTGGTGAACTGTATCAACCATGCGCCATTCATGGCTGTGTTACCCCACAATAAGCCCACGATGTGCTTAGACAACGACAGGGTGATCCACTTGAAAAATATGCGCTTACGCTGCTGGCTCGCTGTGCTGACCACGTGCTGGTCGTTGCTGGCGTGCGCGTCCCTGCCTCCGGTCGTTCCCGATGCCGTGGCGCCCGCCTCCGCGCCGAAAATCGAAACCGGCAATGGGAAAATACCGGCGCCCGCCGCCGTGTCGCTGTTGAAAAAAAGGTGGGCCAAGGGCGCGCTGGATTTGACGCAGCAAGCCGCGCTGGAGGAAGCGGCCACCGGTGTGCCGCTGATTGCGGGCAACAAGGTGGACTTGCTGTTCGACGGGCCGCAAACCATGAAAGCCATGATGGCCGCGATTGCCCAGGCCAAAAACCACATCAATTTCGAAACATATATCTTCGACCAGGATGAACTGGGCGAACAGTTCGCCAACCTGTTGCTGGACAAGCAGCGCCAGGGCGTCATCGTCAACATTATTTACGACAGCGTCGGCACCATCGGCGTGCCGCAAGCGTTCTTCGACCGCATGCGCGCCGGCGGCATCCGGCTGGTCGCGTTCAATCCCGTCAACCCCGCCAAAGTGCGGGGCAACGGCTGGAAGGTCAACAACCGCGACCACCGCAAAATCCTGATCGTCGATGGCAAGATCGCCTTTACCGGAGGCATCAACATCAGCGACACCTATGCGAAGAGTTCGCCCTTCCGTTCGAAGAACCGTTCCACCGACCAATCCCAGCTCGGCTGGCGCGATACCCATGTGCGCATCGAAGGCCCCGCCGCCGCCGCCTTCCAGTGGCTGTTCATCCAGGCATGGACCAACCAGGATGCCGACGACTTGCGCGATGCCGACTACTTCCCCAAGCTGTCCCCCGTGGGCGACCGCATCGTGCGCGTGCTGGGCAGCAAGCCGGGCGGCCGGTTTGAAATTTACAAGGCTTACCTGCTGGCGATGCAGGAAGCCAAAAAATCCATCCACATCACGATGGCGTATTTTGTCCCCGACCAGCAAACCATCACCGCGCTGAAAGATGCCGTGAAACGGGGCGTCGACGTGCGCATCGTGCTGCCCAGCATTTCAGACAGCGGCCTGGTGTTCCATGCCGGCCGCGCGCTGTACGACGACCTGCTGGCGTCAGGCGTGAAAATCCATGAATTGAAACTGTCGGTGCTGCACGCGAAAACCGCCGTCATCGATGGCGTCTGGTCCACCGTCGGGTCCACCAACCTCGATACCCGCAGCTTCCTGCACAACAGCGAAGTCAGCGTGGTGGTCATGGGCGCCGGCTTTGGCGATGAACTGGAGCGCGCCTTCCAGGAAGACTTGCGCAATTCCACGGAAATCACGCTCGACGCCTGGCGTGCGCGGCCGTGGAGCATGCGCTTCAAGGAGTGGACGGCGAAAATATGGGATTACTGGCTGTGACCGCAGTGCTCGGCCTTCCACGCATCGCCGCGGCGGCAAAACGTGTCCGCCCCCGCCGGTACGAAATCCGCGCCATCCCAGCGGTAGCGCCCCACTTCGACCCGGTCCTGTTCGATGCGCAGCACGTTGAATGAATTTTCTTCGCCCCGCGTGCGGGTCGACGTGGCGGTGCCGGCCTGCACTGCCAGCGCCGCATAGCCGGTGATCGGATAGCGCTCATCGCTACTGCCCGCATGACTGGTGTGCACATGTCCCGCCAGCAAGACATCGACGCCGCATTCGGCAAATGCCTGCATCGCCATCGGTGCGCGGTCGACCAGCTCATCCGGGTCGAAATGTTCCGGCAAATCAAACGGATGGTGCGTCACGACGATCCGTACCCGCGGTCCGGGCAATTCCTCAAAGCGCTGTTTCAGCAGCGCCACCTGTTCATGGTTGATGCGGCCATCCTTGATGGTCAGCGAGCGGGCCGTGTTCAGCCCCAGCACGACGATTTCGTCGTCGACATACACGGGCGCCAGGTCGTCCGTCACATGGCGCTTGTATTTATCCAATGGCGTGAAAAAACGCGCGGCGATATTAAACATGGGGATGTCATGGTTGCCGGGCACGATGATTTGCGGCCCCGGCAACGTATCGAGCCAGGCCCGCGCTTCCTGGAACTGGTGGCTGCGGGCGCGCTGCGTCAAGTCGCCCGACACCACGACGACATGGGGCGCCAGCCGTTCGACGCAGGCGCGCAGCGGCGCCAGCAGCGCCGCATCGATGCGTCCGAAATGCAAGTCCGATAAATGCACCAGCGTCCGCATAATCCCTCCCTGGTTCAACGCGGCACGATGACGGTCAGCGCGCCGGGCCGGATACGGTAGATCAGCGGCGGTTGCATGACGGTGACTTCGCCATCGGTCGCCACCCGCAAGCGTGATTTCCGCGTTTCAATGGTCAGTTCGCGCGCCGCCGCCACATCGAAGTCACGCTGCTCGGCCAGGCGCCCCATCAGCGCATGCCAAGCGAGCCGGACCAGTCCCCACCGCGTTGGCCGCTGCGCCACATACAGGCTCAACTGGCCGCCATCGAGCCGCTCCCGCTCGCCGATATTCAAGCCCTGCATCTGGTACGCATTGTTGCCGATGAAAACAAACGGTGTGCGGCGCGCATGGGCCACGCCATCGACTTCGAGCCGCACACTGAGGAAAGGATAGCGCTTCAGCGCGGCCAGCGCCGCCCAGCTGAACGCCAGCCATTTGCCCCGGCCCAGGCGGCGCTGCTGGCGTTCGCGGTCGCGCACGATGTCGGGATACAGTCCCAGGCTGGAATTATTGAGGAAGATGCGGCCATTGACCTCGCCCACGTCGACCCGTACCGGCTGGCCGTGCGCCAGGTTGGCAATGGCGCCATCGAGGTCGAGGGGAATGTGCAAATCCTTCGCGAAGTGGTTCAGCGTCCCCAGCGGCAGCACGCCAAACGCCACCTCCTGGCCGGCGCCGGCCTCGGCCAGCACGGACGCCACGGCATTGATGGTGCCATCCCCGCCGCCGGCCGCCACCATGTGCACCCCGCGCGCCAGCGCGGCCTTCGCCGCCTCGATCAATTCCGTCCCGCTGTGCGCCAGGGTGATGTCGGCCAGCATGCCGTGGGCGGCAAATTTCTCATGCAATTGCTGAGACAATTCCCCGCAATAACCAAGACCGGCGCCGGCATTGACGATGACGGCAACCGGCGTGTTCACAGCGCCCGCCCCTCGCGCCGGCGGCGCCACGTGGAGACGCCCGTGATGCAAACGGCCAGCCAGCCCACCCCTTCGAGGATCGCGCCGGCGATATCGGTGGGATAGTGCGCGCCCAGGTAGATGCGGCTGCACCCCACCAGCAACACCATCAGTACGGCCCCCGCCACCGCCAGGACACGGGTACGCTGCCGCGCGGCCGTCATCACCACATAGGACGCCAGCACGCCATAGAACAGCGTGGCGGACGACGTGTGCCCGCTGGGAAAACTGTAGGTCGGCAAACTCACGATGGGATCCTCGAACACAGGCCGCGCGCGCTGATAAAGGTGTTTCACCAGCACGTTCAGCAACATGCCGCCTGGCACCGACAACAGCAGCGCCAGCAGCCAATAGCACGCGTGGCGGCGCCACAGCCGCCACGCCAGCGCGCCAGTCAATACCACGATGCCGGCCACGCTGTGCGCATGGGTCAGCACCAGCATTGCCGATGTCAGCGGTTCGCGCGCATGGGCGTGCAGCCACTGTGACACGCGCGCATCGAACGCGGCCAGGCCGTCCAGTTGCACGACATCGTCCGCCAGTCCGGCAAACAACACCGTTGCCGTCACCAACAGCACCACGCCCGCTGTCAGGTGCAATCCGAACTCCGTATCAGGAGCAAGGCGGGCTTCGATAAAGCGCACGATCCTGCTGGATGCGCGGCGGGAGGAACGGTCAGGCAAGTCGGTCAAGGCGGTCAGTTGGGCGCGGGATAGGCCAAGGCGTTATAGGGTTCCGCCATGTTACCCGCACCGAACGCGCCCCGGAAGCGCGCCGACGCGCCATAGCCGTCGCGCAGCGCGCGCATGATGGTGCCCATCGGACGATGCCCTTCCACGCATTGCCATGGACTGAACGTGACGGCATGCGCCGCCGCGCGCGCCAGCGTCGTGCTCCACGCCGGTTGCGGGCGGGCCACGATGCGCGCCACCGTCACATAGCTGCCGGGGTCTTCCAGCCAGCCGAACGCCCCCTCTTCCAGGCACACGCGCAATTCCCATTCCGCCCCGTGGCGCGCGAAATGCTCGACGAACGCGTCGCGCAAGCCTTGCGGCCCTTCCTTGCGGCGCGGCGCCTGGCCGCGCGACACGGAGACCGCGCACAGTTGCGCGACATGGTCGCCGTAATGTATGCGCGCCTGGCTGAAGTAGGTTTCGCCCAGCAGGCGCCGGTCCGGCGCGCCGCCCATGACGAAATCCTGCTGCGCCGTGCGTCCGCCGTCCGGCACCGTGACTTTCACGGCCATGCCGCGCACCAGCGGCGCCGACGACAGCCGCACGAGGGCAGGGAACGTGGCGGGCTGGCTGAAAATGCCCTGCGCCAGCGCGCGCGGCAAGCTGTCCAGCACACGCATTTCCGCATGCAGCAAGCCGTGGCTGGCAAATTCCTCGGATGCTTCCGATGGGTTCAACTGGGGGGTCAACTGTGCATTCAACTGTGTAATGTCGCTCATGATGGATTCCTTTTCATGCGCGATTGTCGTCGCAAGCTCCCCCCGCCGTCGGTATGCCAGCGCACATAAGAGCTGTGTAAAAAACAACAAATGTCAAAATTTACTGATTTTTCATACAGTCCTGTGTTTTCATACAGTGGTTGTGATACAGTGTTATCCATTGCAGCACACAAACAACCACCTCACTACGAAGGAACAGCGATGACTTCCCTGAATAGCAGCTTCGGCTCCCGTTTTGGCCTGGAATATGCCCCGACGTCTTTCCTGGCGCGCTTTGGCCGCCGCGAGGTGCTGGTATGCCGTGACTTCCGCAAGCGTTTCTATGCCGTGAACCCGCTGATCGAATGCGATACGGGTGTGCAGCCAGGCCACGTTGAAATCCTGCTGCTGCGCCGCTGGCTGCTGATCCTGTCCAAGGCATCGATGCACTGATCCACCCGTTCCCGGCTAGAGCTGCTGATACTGTTCGCGCAAAAAGTCACGCAACAGTAAAACAGTCGGCGTCACTTGCGCCCGGTGCATGCACACCAGGTGCAGTGGCGTGGCTTCTCCCAGCCATTCCGGCAACAGGATTTGCAAACGGCCGTGGCGCAAGTCATCGGCCAGGTCCATCCGCGATTTGTAGACGATGCCCTGCCCCGCCACGGCCCAGCGCCGCACCAGGTCGGCATCGTCGGCGCAGCGGTTGCCGGTCACTTGCACAGTGACCGGCTTGCCATCCCCGCCGCCCTCCGGCGGATAAAACGTCCAGCGGTTGTGGACCACGTCGTCCAGCACGTAGCACAGGCAGTTGTGGCGGGCCAGTTCCGCCAGCGACGCGGGCTTGCCATGCTTGCGCACATAGTCGGGCGATGCCGCCAGCGCGCGCCGGTTGTCCGGCGCGATCGGCATGGCCACCATGCTGGAATCGTCCTGGCGACCGTAACGCAGCGCCAGGTCCACCGGCTGGCGGAACATGTCGGCCTGGCGGTCGCTGACGCTGAGCTGGTATTGCACATCCGGATAGCGGGCCTGGAATTTATCGAGCCAGTACAGCAAGGTATTGCGTCCCAGGTCCGACGGCATGGCGATCCTTAACAGGCCGCCCGGCGTATCCTGCCGCTGCACCAGCTTGTCATGCCCTTCCTTTAATTGCCTCAGCGCTTCGCGCGCATGCAGCAGGTATTGCGCGCCCTCGTCCGTCAGGCGCAGCGAACGCGTGGTGCGCACAAACAGCCGCAAGCCCAGCGCCTGTTCCAGCCGTTTCAACGCGGCGGAGGCCAGCGCGGGCGACATTTCCAGCGTGCGGGCGGCAGCCGACAAACTCCCTTCGTCGGCTGTCCGCACAAACACCGTCAAATCATCGAGTCGCAGCAATTTTCAAAATTCCTTTGAAAGTGTTTCGTTACAGGCAGTCTTTTTCTTCACTTCGAAATAAATGATGATACTCCCATCGCAAACACCTCTACAGGAGTCCTTCATGAAAGCCATCGCCTACCACGCCAGCCTGCCGATCGATCACGCCGACGCGCTGGTCGATATCGAATTGCCTGTCCCCCAGGTCAGCGGCCGCGATTTGCTGGTCGAAGTCAAAGCCGTGTCCGTCAACCCGGTCGACACGAAAATCCGCCGCAATGTGGCGCCGGCCGACGGCCAGGCCAAAGTGCTGGGCTGGGATGCGGCCGGGATCGTCAAGGCAGTGGGTCCGGACGTGACCTTGTTCAAAGTGGGCGACGAAGTGTGGTACGCGGGCGACCTGACCCGCCCAGGCACCAACAGTGAATTGCACCTGGTCGATGAACGCATCGTCGGCCGCAAACCGGCCAGCCTGGACTTCGGCAAGGCCGCCGCCCTGCCACTGACGGCCATCACCGCGTGGGAAATGCTGTTCGACCGCCTGCAGGTGCCGCGCACACCGGAACAGCGCGGCGAAGCCATCCTCGTGATCGGCGCCGCGGGCGGCGTCGGTTCCATCCTGGTGCAACTGGCGCGCAAGCTGACGGGCCTGACGGTGATCGGCACCGCGTCGCGCGCCGATACCGCCGCGTGGGTGGAACAATTGGGCGCCCATCACGTGATCGACCACAGCAAACCGCTGAATGAAGAAATCAAGCGCCTGGGCTTGCCTCCGGTGAAATACGTGGCGGCGCTGACGCACACGGACCACCACTTTGCCGCCATCGCGGACCTGATCGCGCCGCAAGGCAAACTGGTATTGATTGACGATCCGGAAGCGCTGGACGTGCGCGCGCTGAAACTCAAAAGCGTATCGCTGCACTGGGAAATGATGTTCACCCGCTCGATGTTCAAAACCGACGACATGGCGCAACAGCATGCATTGCTGAACGACGTGGCCGCGCTGGTCGACAGCGGCGTCGTAAAAACCACGCTGGGCGAACGGTTTGGCGCCATCAATGCCGCCAACCTGAAACGCGCGCATGCGCTGATTGAAAGCAACCGCGCCAAAGGCAAGATCGTGCTGGAAGGTTTTTAATCGGTTGCTTCAGGCGGGATCCGGCGTGGCGCCGGATCCATAGTCCGCTCCGCCCCGGGGTTCGGGGTCACGACCGCTGTCATGCAATGCACGCAGCAAGGTCAACGCCCGTGCATCGTGTTCATGCAGCATGGCCTGCAACGCGGAGGCCGTGTCATAGGATTGGTCGAGCAAGGCGACGAAATTTTCCTGCAGGCGCATCAAGCGTCGCGAACTGTAGCCGACGCCGCCAAACAGCCGCGTGACATCGATGCAGATGTCGCGCAAGTCCGCCAGCGAACGCTTGGTGGCTTCGATATCGTCGCGCATGGCCATGCCGACGTCGACCAGTTCGATTTCCGCCCCGTCGCGCGTGCAGCGCCGCTGCATGGAATCGTGCCAAGCCTGGATGCGGCCGCCGATGCGGCGGATGCGCACGATTTTCGATTCCATTTCCCAGCAATATTGCAGCGAAAAAAGCCAGTACGGCAGCCGCGCCAACGCGGCCGGCAAGCCTGCGGCGGCAAGGCGCTGTTCCAGCCGCCGCAATTTCAGCAGCCGGTCCCAGATCGTCAGGTTGACGGGATGCGGGCGCATGGAAAATCCCCCATGGATTCGACGTTTCCAGTATAGCCGCCATGCCGCGCTCCGGAGCACAGTCTGCTTGCCAGTGTGCGGTATACCACTCAGCAGTGGGCGCCGGCCGACAGAAACAAAGTCCTTTCCGCCGCGCGGCGGCGCGCCAGTCCCGCCACCTTGCGGCCGCCGGCCTTATCCCACAGCAGGAAACTGTTGGCCGCATCGTGCACCTTGCCCGCCATGACGTGGCGGCAGACGGAACTGCAGCCAAACGCACCTGCGCCGATGTTGTACGCCAGAGACACGCAAGCGGCGACACGCTGCGGCGGCGCTTCACGCAGCGCCGGGCAACGCTGCAATACTGCCAGCAGGAATTGCGCCACGCGCACGCGCAGCGCGGCGTCGGCCTGTTCCTGCGTCCACACCAGCCCCGGCCGCACACCGGCCGTCTCCCCCCAGCCGATGGTCCAGATACCGGCCACGTCCTGGTATGCCCGCAACCGGCACCCTTCGAATCCGGCGATCGTTGCCATCGATAATGCCAGCGCATCCATCATTTCACCTTGTCGAATACGCGGCCGACAAACCAGAACGCGAGGATGCCGGACAGGATGGCGCGGTCCTCACTGTCATACAGGCGCACGACCGCATCCCAGCCACCGATGCCGCTGTGGACCGCCACCGCATACATGGCGGCCTTGGCCACGCCATACAGCAACAGCACGTAATACGTGGCCAGCGGGCGCACCAGGAAATTCAGCGCATCGACCCGGCGCAAGCCCAGCGGCTGCATTTGCCCTTGCAGCGCGATTTTTTGCGCATCGAGCAGAGCCAGCACCTGGTCCACGCTGCCCTGGTATTCCACCAGCGCCTGACGACTCGCCGCGCGCGTCTGCTCCAGCTGGAATTGCCGGTCCAGCATGGCCAGTTCGTGCGCGTGGTCGGTCCTCTTATTCAAATACCCGAACAGCTCGGGCAGCAGGCGCAGCAAGCCGCCGCCGAGCATCGACAACAACGACAACATCATCATTTTTCTCCTTCATCGGACGCCGTGGCGTAATCGCGCCACAGCACATACCAGGCCAGCGCCGCCAGCAGCAGCGCATCGCCATACGTGGGCGCGGGAACGCGCCCGAACAGGGGGCCGAGCACGATGTCGACCGCCCCCGTCGTCAACAACAGCCATGCCACGCGCGTGGTGGGCGCGGTATGCCGTCCCATCCGGTTGATGGCGACAAACAAGCCGCGGCACAGGATCAGCAGCGCTGCCGCAAAATAAACCGACAGCAGCATCACGCACCTCCCACCAGCGAACGCAGGCGCTTCAATCCCGCTGGAATCAGCGCCTGCGACGCGATCCCCAGCGCAGCGCCGCCGGCCAGGCGCAAGAAGTCGCCCAGCGATTGCAGCCACGGAAAATAATGCAGCGCGGCCGCCGCGATCACGGGCGCAAAAAAACCCGCCAGCAGTGCGGAGCCCGCCACTGTGCCGGCGATCTTCAGCGCCGGCATCGGCGGCAGGTAAGACAGCGACACCAGGCCGCCGAAAAAGCCGGCCAGCAAGGCGTCGTATTGCACGCCGAAAACGGAGCCGCTCAGCGTGATGGTGCCTGCGGCGATGGCGATCGACGCAGTGGAACTTGCCGGTTCTGCCATACATTCTCCTTTCATCAATCAGTATTAATGGGATGGCGGCGCAGCCGCCAGCGCAGACCCGGCCTTGCCGCCCCGTGCCGTCCCCGATTTGCCGCCATTGCCGGCGTTGACGGTCACCAGCATCTGCCACGACTTGCCGGCAAACGTGTGCTCGACGGCGCCGACCAGGTATTCGCCATTCAATCCCTCCCTGAAATCCTTCAGCACCAGCCGCCGTTCCGCGCCAATGGCGGGGTCGCCCGGCATGTCCAATTGGCCGCTGGCGGTGCCCCGGTTCAGCGCCGCCAATCCCGCATCGGCCGCAGCCTGCGCCGCCGCCGCATCGGTATGAGGATGGCGGTCCGCAAGCTCGGCGCCGCCCTGCGTTGCGCCGGCGTTCACAGCGCGCGCCTGCGTCTGCTTGCCGGTGGCATGGTCGTGGCTGTACGTATTCACGGCCGATACCAGGGCGCGGTCCGCAAACGTGAAGCTGTAGCGCGACAGCATGCCGGGCGTCACTTCGATCACCGGCAAGTCTTCGCCGCTGGCGGACTTGCCCGCGCCGCGCGGCAGCACCAGCAACTTGTTGTCCTTGACGGCGGCGGTGGCGCCATACAGCCGCGCCAGCCGCGTGATAAAGCTCACATCGCTTTCACGCAACTGGTCGGCGCGCGCCACCTGCGCCTGCACGCGGCACACGGGAATCCACCCATGGCGCCGCGCGATACGGTCGGTGATGTTTTCCAGCGTGGTGTTTTCAAACGCCTGGTCGCGCTGGCTTTTCGCGTCCTTGCGCAAGTCCGCGCTTTTACCGCGCACGGTCATGGTCATCGGCGAACTCTCCATGACGACTTCGTCGATCCGGTACAGGCCGAGGAAATGCAGATCGCTGTCCATCCGCCCCAGCGATATCCGCAGCATCGCGCCCTTGGGTGGCAACGCGACCTTGCCGTCGCGGTCGTCGATCTTCAGCTCGCACGTGTCGGCGGCCAGCCCGGGCTTGTCGGTCAGCCGCAGAAAGACCAGCCGGTCGTTCAGCAGCGGCGTGATGTCGACGCCATCCGCCTCGATGTGGAATCGTGCCCGCATGGTTCCCCTCACGTCCAAAGCTGGATGGTGTGCGCCTGCCGCGGCGCCAGGTCCGGCAGCGTGATCAGCACGCCGGCAGCGAATGGCTGCGGCAACGCCGCCAGTCCTGGGTTGGCGCCGTACACGGCTTCCACCACGCCCTGCAAGTGGCCGTAATGCGCGTGGCACAGCGTGTCGAGCATGTCGCCGTCACAGCTTCTGATAATCGTCGCCATAGCGTTTGAACTCCAGTGTGTAGGTTTGTTTGCGCGCATGGCCGCCTGCGATCAGGTAGCTGCGCTCTTCCGTCAGGCTGGTCATGTACCAGCGGCCCAGCAATTCGCCGGACCCCGTCGACAATTGCAGCGGCTTCAAGGCCAGGCCCAGTTTGCGCAACAGCGCCAGTTCATCGGCGCCGGCGTTTCCCTTTCCCAAGGTCATGCGGTGAGACAGGTAGACGGCGCCGCTGAGCGTCAGCGTTTCCGAACCCTGGCCGACCGCTTGCGCCGCATCGGGCCGTCCCAGGCGCGGCACGCTGTCGATGCCGAACGCGGTTTGCCGCCGCAACAAGTCGAATGCCGTGGCGGACAATCCGAAGTAAAAGCCATCGCCTGCCGGCGGCATCAAGACCAGCAAATGCCTGGTCGCCTCCGTCGCCCCCGCCAGCCGGGGCACCGCCGGCGTCAGTTGCGACGACGGTTTCACCTCGGCCACGGCGGCAGGCGTAGCGGGCTGCCCCGCCGTGCCGAAAACACCCAGCTTCCTGCCCAGCCCCGCCACCGATGCCTGCAGGCGTTCACCCGCGTCCTTGATCGCGGCAATGCCACTGGCGGCGAACCGGTCGGCAGCGGCGGACAGCACGCCCGTGCCGCGCTTGACCGCCGCCGCTTCCGCCGCAGGCAGCACGTGGTTCCATGCTGCCGATGCGGACGCGGCCAGTTTACCGGCGCGGTCGATATGGCCGGCGGCCGTACCGATCCATTGCGCAGCCTTCAGCGCCTGCCCGTTGACCTGCTTTTCCAGCCCGCCCGCTTTTTGCTTCAACGCCGCCTCGGCCTGCCGCACCCGCTCGGCCGCTTTGGCCGCCTCGCCAGTCGCCTGGCGGATCCAGCTGTCTATGCTCATGTTGCGATTCCTCCCGCAGTCAGGGGTGCATCAAACAGCGACGAACGCTGTTGCTGGCCCTGGAATTGATCGAATAATTGCCGCAGGTACGGCATCAGTTCTTCGGCGATGCGGCGCGGTTCGCGCACGTCGCCCTGGACGGTGACGGTGATGTTGGGATTGAAGTGCAGTTGCGGCGCGGGCTGCGGCATGGCAGGGGCGCAAGGCTGGCACTTGCCCGGAGCACCAGCTGGCGCCAGTTGCTGAGAGGAGATTGCGTTAGCCTGCGGCATGGACTCCCTGGCGGCGGCCGTAGCGGATACGCCCCCGACGCCGTGCCGCGTTGCATCAACGGTCACCGCTGTCGCCGCCAGTGCGGCTCCGGGCAAGACTGCCGACAGCCTGGCCGCGGCCGTGGGCTGTGAAGGGGCTCCCGCCGCCTTTGCCGGCGTATTTCCCGGAACAGCGGCAACCGCCGAAGCTGGCGGCGCTACTACGCCCGGTGAGGCTTTCCCGGCCCGTTTCTTTTCCTCTGCCTTTGCCTCTTCTTCGGACGTGCCAAACATCTGATACAGCGCATGTCCAGCAGCGGCACCGCCGGCAATGCCGATCCCCGGGACCAGCACGCCGCCGATCACGGCGCCGGCCGCCATCGCGAGGCCCATTTTGATGCCCCGCTTGCGCTCCGCCTCCGAGTTCCCCCGCAACACGGCATCGGCCGCCTGATACGTGCCCCAGGCAGCGCCGATCAGCGACGCCCCCCGTACCAACAAGCCGGCGCGGGACACCGCTGTCCGCGCAAGCGCTCTTCCCGGCATCCTGCTCGCCAGGCTCCTGGCCCGCGCCGCCAAACCACGCTCCCGGGCAGGAATCTCGGTTCCCATTCCAGGAGGTCGTTGCAACTGCTGCGGCATCTGCGCATTACGCGGCTGCCCGCGTGCCGCGGCCCGCGATGCGGCCGCTGTGCGCCGCGCCTTCCGGCCCTTGCCGCCACCGGGATCCAAGCCCAATCCCGCACCGCCCGGCCAGTTCGTGACCAGCACCGGCTGCGGAGATCCCGCAGCCCCCGCGGCCATTCCGCCAGCGGCTTTGCCATTGCCAAACAAGCCCTTGCCAGCCGATACGACGCCGGATGCCATGCTCCTTGCCGCCATCGCCGCCAGAACGGTACCCACGACCGTCACCGCAACCGCACCCACCTTGACTGCCGCTGGATTTTCCGTGGCCAGCGCCCCCGCGCTCACGGCAAGGTCCTTGAGCGCCCCGGCCGCGGCGTCGGTGGCCGGTTTCAATACATTGCCCACCTCCACCGACGCGTCGCGGACAGCGTCCCCTGTTTGCTGCCACTTCGCACCGGACAGCCCGCGCTGTGCCCGCTGGTCGCGGTTCAGCATGTCGTCATCGACGGTCTCGATACCGTCTTTCAGGTCGGACTCATTCTTGACCTTGGCAATGGCCCGCTGTCTCGCAGCGGCACTCCCATTGCCCAACGACTTTTGCAAATCCTGGTGAATATGGCTGGCGGCGGAACTGGCGCTGCCATATCGATCCATGCCTTTATGCAGCATGGCAAGCGCCCGCTGGGCCGCATTGGTGTCGGTGTAGCCGATGAACTTCAAGTCATCCAGCAGCACCTGCACAGCCTTGACCAGTTCGGTGCCCTCGACACCGTTATCCTTGCTAAATGCCGCCAGGCGCGACAGCGCGACCGGCATTGCCTTGGCGTCGACGCCGAAGTCCTTGTTCAGCCGCGCCACCAGCGCGGCCGACGCGCCCGCATCGGCTTTCTGCCCTACCGCGAATTTCGCCATCACGGGAGCAAGCGCCAGCGCATCGGCATACTTCAAATCGCCAAGCATTTGTCCGATGGCGGGGCCCAGCACATTACGGTCCAGGCCCTCCTGCTGCGCCACCTTCGAGATTTCCCCCGCCACCGTGCGTTCTAGCGCCTCATCCACCTCTGCTACCCGCCCCGTGGCAACCTGCGCTTGCCTCAGCCGTAATACGGCAATATCCCGGATGATGGCCTGGTAGGTGGCGGCATTCGTTTCCGCCTTTGCAAAAATGCTGCCGATGGCGGCGGGGCCGCCATCCTTCAGCGTCGTACCAAGCTCGATCCGGTCCTTGCCATTTGCCACCAGTTCGTCATTACCCGCCATCTGCGTGTCCTCCTTCCTCACCCCGTTCCAGCCACCACAACATGTCTTCCAGCGTCATGCGGTCAATTTCCGATGGCTGGAACGCGTACTCAGTCGCCAACCGCTGCGCCAGACTGCGCACCTGCTGCGGCGTCAGGCGCAGCATCGGAAACCAGCCGAAAGTACGCTTCCTGGATGCGGTTGTAGTCGGTCAGTTTCAGCTGTTCGAGATCGGCCGGCGCCACCTGCATCAAGCTGGCGAACAGCGCCAACTCGCGCTCTTCCACATCGTTCGGATGCAGGCGCTGCGCGGCGCGCATGTCGCGCACCGTGGGCGCGCGCAGCACGGCCTGGTTGGATTTGACGCCGTTGAACGATTCAGGGCGCGACAGCGTGACCGTCACCGCGTCCGTACCGGGACGCAGCCATTGCGGAACATTTTTTTCCATATCAGTCTTTCAAAAAAAAACGCCCGGCGCTGTGGCCGGGCGTGGAGTCAATCAGTGAAGATGCGGAATGAATCAGGCGCCCAGCGCGGCGCGCACATCCGCCAGCTGGTCCTTGCCGTCGACGAAGCGGATGCCGGCCACCGGATCGATTTCAAACACGGTGGCGCCATCGACTTCCAGCTTGTAATAGCTGCAGTTGACGGTGTATTTGGTTTCGCCCTTTTCGCCGGTTTTCCAGTCGCCCATGTCGACGTCATACAGCGTGCCGCTGAACGTGGCCACGGCCGCCACCACGGCGCCTTTCTGGTCGCGGAACGCGCCTCGGAACGTGCCCTTGAACGCGGAAGCATCGGACAGGCCGAAATGCTTCAGCACGTCCTTGGCCACGCCCGCCATCGAGAACGCGGCGTCCATCGCTTCCAGGCCGACGTCCATCTTGACCGGGGCGTCCATGCCGCCGGCACGGTAGTCTTCGGTTTTGACTTTCAGCTTCGGCAGGGTCAGTTGGGTGGCGACACCGGCGTAGCTGGTGCCGTCGACGAACAGGTTGAAGTTGTACAGGGTTTGCGGAATCATATTTTCTCTCCTAATGGTCAGGGGTGTTCAGTGATCAGTTGGCGGTGTCCAGCACTTCGGTGACCCACTGGTTGGTCACTTCGACGCGGAAGTTCGGGTTTTCAGCCGGCGGCACATCGGTGAAGCGGATGTTCCAGTACACCTTGCCCTGCTCCAGCTGGCTGGCCGAGTTCAGTTCAGGGTCGGCATACACTTCGAAATTGATGATGCAGCCTGCATTGCGCAGGTCGCGCATGAAGGCGTTCAGACCTTCGGTCACGTCTTTCACGTAGGTGCGCGTGATGCCGCGGTCCACCGCCCATTTGTGCGCATACAGGATCGCGTCCATCACCATGTCGGTGGTGCGCACGCGGGTCACGAACGCCCATTTGGGGTCGGCCGACAAGGTGCGGTTGCCCCACAGGCGGAAGCCGCCATCGCGGATAATGGTGGCGACCTTGGCCTGGTTCAGCAGGTTGGCGCGGCAGGTTTCATCGCCGTCGAGGAATTCCACCGGGCGTTTGGTGCCGGTGACGCCCACCATTTCCTTGTTCGATGGCGAGACCCAGAAGCCATACTCGGCATCGGTCCATGCGAACAGGCCGGCCGTGGCGGCCGACGCCGGCGCATCGATGTCCGCGCTGGTGGCGGAGTCCCACAGGCGCACACCCGGATCGACCAGGTACAGGCGCTTGCTGCCGAAGTGCTGCGCATGGGCGACGGCGGCATCGTCGGTGGTGTTGGGGCCGTCGATGATGGCAATGGCGCGCAGCTTGCCCGCCAGGCCGTCCATTTCCGTGGCCACCGCCTGCGTGGCCGAATGGCCCGGCGCCACCAGCAGGCGCGGATGCAGGCCCAGTACCGACTTGGCGTCGAGCAGCGCCTGCAGGCCGGTACGGGCGCCCTGCGCGGTCACGCCGCCAATCACGGCGGTCGCCTGCGCCGCCGCATCGGCCGCCTTGGCCACGCCGACAGCGGCCACCACGGCGCTGGTGCGGGCATAGATGGCGCGCAGCGATTTATACATCGCGCTGTCGGCGCCGAACGCCGCCGCGGCCTCACGCAGCGACGTGATTTTCACCGGCGTGTTGGGCGCGGCCAAGCCGGCGGCCGGCGTGTAGCTGTCCACCAGGCCGATCACCGAGCTCGATGGGGTGGCAATGGCGCGCGGGCCGGTGTCGACCAGGGTAACGGTGACGCCGTGGAAGAAAGAGGTTGCTGGCATGTGTTGCTCCTTTTAGAAATAAAAAAACCCGCTCGGGGCGGGTTGAAAGAAATTCGTTATATACAAAATTACTGCGCGACCTCAACTAAAGAAACGATAGGACTGGCCATGCCCTGTGTCCGGGTATTACCTTTTGAGGTCATGAACGCGTGAGACTGCGAAAACTGTGTCATCGTCGTGCCATTCACCACATGGCCCCGGGGGAACATGGAACATACCTTGCCATTCTTCTTGATCGACGTGGTCGTGTCACAATAGCTGGTGCCATATTGCGTCCGCCCGAAGGCGGCAGGTTCCCGCTCCGTCACGTAGGTAAAGGAAAAAGCATTGCCATCAAAGTTCATCCTGCAGCGTGATGTATTGGATGCTATGCCGATAAGGATATGGCATCCATTCCCGGTAGGATTAATTGGAGTGCTATTGCCATCCAATTCCTGTACGGTTCCCATCGTCAGCGTCCCATTGGACTCCACCATAGAGGAAACATAGGCACCCCAGGTACCTTGCGGCCGCCATACCCAGGCCCTGGTTGCGTCATAAGGGAAGATGCGAGCCATCGCACCGCCACCCAAATCGCGTTTTGCACCTTGCGTCACGTTCACACCGGCATCGACAGTCAGCACCAATGCGATCGTGGTGGTGTTTATGCCGTAATTTAAAATGAACTTGTTGGTACCCGGAAGTTGAACCAATCCTGAATAGGTAGCACCGCCCGCGTCTGAGTGGCTGACGTAAAGAATACCGACCGCAATATTCGTTCCGGATACAGCCATGGTTCGAACATTTAGATAGCCGTTGACCGTGTAAACAGGGACCGCAATACATCTGGTGGAATCGATCTGCAGCCAACTTGATAAGCCCAAACCTGCCTGATGCGCCGCGTCTGAAACAAGTATTACCCCGGAACCAATCGATATTGTGCTACCTGAAATGTTCAGTGCCCATGCAGTGGTGGAGTAAATGCCATTGTTAGAATTAGAAACCCCAGCTACCAAGACGACAGACGAGGAGTTTAAGACCATAGTCTGCACGTCCGTATAAACGCTTTCATTACTGCCTAACGCCAGAGTCGCGATTGCGCCCACACTCACAGCAGTCCCGGAGAGCGTCACGATGCACGCGCTGATCGCATACGATGGCCAAGTCTTCCACGTTAACAAAGCCGTCGTTGCAGACAATTTCTTTATAACAGGATTGCCTCCGGCAGCATTATTAAAAACCATCACCGGAGCGCCAAAAGACAGCGAAGTACGAGAAAATGCTGTGACAAAAACATCACCAGCTAGTTGGCTTCCGCTGTTTTGGGAACTGCTCAGCATCAAGGACGTATTGGCGTCCATTACAAGCACTTGCCCTGCTGCCTGATGGCCGTTTGGGTAGCTGACGGGACCTGACATTAATGCACCGGCCTCCGCCCCCTGCACGACATATCCCCACTCCCCTGCCACCGTCGCATTGCCTTGCAAATCAAAAACAGCACTGGACAGCGGTTCAAGAACGCAAATCAACACCCCTGCGGCATTCCGAACGCCATACTGGAATTCGTTACTCTGGTTGTACACCGACAAGACACCGCATCCCTTCACGCAAGTGTTCGCCGCAGGTAAAGTCACTGCCTGCATCGGTGCAACCGGCGTGGCCGTCAGCACACCCAGCGTATCCACTGTCAGTGTCACGCTGGCGTTTGCAGTAACGCCTCCTGCTCCCAGCGAAACCGACACCACAGGCGTGCCATTGGCCCTGCTGTACACCACGCAACGCACCACATTGCCGGGATACCCCCTGAAAATCGCAAAATCACCAGCAGCAGCGGTGATATTCGCCGCACCAGGCAGTACCAGCGAGGCGCTGTGCGCCAGGACAGCAGCGCCGCCAAACCGCACGGTACGTTCCGCCCCGCTATTCAGCGCTATTGCGGAAATCGTGGCAGCGCCCGTAACGTCGACCACGTTACCGGTCGCCGCCTGCAGATTCACTGTCGCAGCGCTGGCGATATCCGCACCCTTGGCTTCATCGATCGGACCGGTGAGTACACCACCATTGGTGGAAAGTGCATCGCTGACGCCGAGCGTCGCCACGGTGGTCGGCTTACCAGTGATGGATGTCCAGGCCGGCGGTGCAATCGCTACCGAAGTTGCGCCTGTTAATCGACCTTGCGCATCGACTGTAATCGCGGCAACCGCCGTTGACGAACCATAAGAACCCTGCGTGACCGATGTATTGGCCAGCCCCACCGTCGGATTCCCATTGACGCCATCGCCATTGGTCACCGTGATGCCCGTCCCCTGCACCAGCGACCGAACGGTACGCTGGCCGGCGGCGGTGCGGGCAATCAGCCCGGTACCTGACAAGCCCGCTTCCGCATTCAATTCCGCCGACGCCGGCTGCGCATCCGTAATGCCATAACCGCTCAATGTGGTCGGTTTGGACGTCACGGCGCTCCATGCCGGCGGCGTGACCGCTGTACTGGTCAGCGCCGTGACACGGCCTGTCGCGTCAATGGTCACCACCGGCACTGTCGTGCCATTGCCGATCGGCCCCGTTGCAGTGACGATGCTGGACAACGCCACCGTCGGGTTTCCCAGCACGCCATCGCCATTGGTGACCGTGATGCCATTGCCTTGCGCCAGCGACCGCACGGCACGGGTCCCGGCAGCGGTGCGGGCAATCAGGCCGGTGCCCGTCAAACCGGCTTCGGCGTTCAGTTCAGTCGATGCCGGCTGCGCATCGGTAATGCCATAGCCAGCGAGCGTGGTTGGTTTGGACGTGACGGCAGTCCATGCCGGCGGCGTCACCGGTGTACTGGTCAGCGCCGTCACGCGCCCCGTCGCATCGATGGTCACCACCGGCACCGTCGTGCCCGTGCCGACCGGGCCGGTAGCGGAAACGATGTTGGCCAGTCCAATCGTATTGCCCGATTTTTGCAGCCCCGTGCCGGCAGTCACCTGCCCCAATCCATTGAACTGCACAAACGTCAGCGCCGTCGTGCCAACAGAAATGGCGCCATTGTTCGCCAGCACCCAGCCCGAGTTGTCGTTGACCGTCCCCTCTTCCACGAACACATAGGCGCCGGCCGACAGCTTCGTGCCGTCGTTGGCGTTCTGCGAACGCTGCCAGGAGCCGGCCGCGGCGTCATAGATGCCATTCAGCGCCCCGGTAGTCTGGTCTTTCACCAGCACGCGGTCGCCGGCCACCAGCGTCACGCCGTCAATCGTCAGCAGGCCGGCCAGCGTGACAAGGTTCCCCGTCGTGGCGACGCGCACCGACGGCTTGATGTCCAGCCCCGTGATGAAGTTGTCGACCTGGGTCTTGGTGTAGACATCGGTGATGCCGGACTGCGCCAGCGTGGTCGGTTTGTTTTGCAGCGTGTTCCAGTCACCGACTGGCGCCACCTCGGTCACGCCGGTCACGCGGCCCTGCGCATCCACCGCCACAGAGGGAATCAGTGTCGCTGAACCATAGGTACGAGCGCTCACACCGGTATTGTTCAACGCCAGCGTATTACCGCTCTTTTGCAGCCCCGTACCGGCCGTCACCTGGCCCAGCCCGTTGAATTGCGTGAATGCCAGCGCCGTCGTGTTCAGGGTGATGGGGCCATTGGTCGCCAGCACCCAGCCGGAATTGTCGTTGACCGCTCCCTCCTCGACGAACACGTACATGCCCGGTGTCACCTTGGCGCTGTTATCCGCATCGCCGGCCCGGTTCCAGCTGCCAAGCGTGTTGGCGATGTAGATGCCGTTCTGTACGGCGGACACCTGGTCTTTCACCAGCACACGGTCGCCGGTGGCCACGTTCACGCCATCGACGGTTTTCGAGCCGGTCAACGCGCCCAGGTCGGCCGTGGTCGCCAGGCGCACGGATGCCTTCATATCCAGTCCGGACACCAGGTTTTCAACTTCCGTCTTGGTGTATGCATCGAGGATGCCATAGCCGCCAAGCGAATTCGGTTTGCCGGTCAAGTTGGTGAACGCATGCAAATGGCTGTCGTCCAGCACACTGACCGGCAATGTCACGTTGGCGTTGCCATCGAAATCAACGAAACCGGTGGCGTCGCCGGACAGGGTGATGGTGCGCGACGTCTGCAAGCGCGTCGCCGTATCGACGTTGCCGGACAACTGGCCGCTGGTGGAAATCGTCACCGCATTGCCCGCGTCATCGAACGACAGCGCCACGTTCGCGCCAGCCTTGATGTTGAGCCGCTCATTGGTTGCCACCGTCATCTTTTGCATGGTGCCGTCGCCGATCGCCAGCGTATGCGTATGGCTGGCCGGCGCCGCATCGCGGTTGGTGATGCTGCTCCAGTCCGGCGTGATGGTTACCGGTGTCACACTGGTCAACTGTCCCTGCGCATTGACCGTGACGCGCGCCACCTGCGTGGCCGAGCCATAGGCGCCGGCCGCCACCGTCGTATCGGCCAGCGCCATCACATTGCCGCTCTTTTGCAGCCCGGTGCCGGCGCTCACCTGTCCCAACCCGTTGAACTGGACGAAGCTCAGCGCCGTCGTGCCGACATTGATGGCGCCGTTGGTTGCCAGCACCCAGCCGGAGTTGTCGTTCACAACGCCTTCTTCGACAAACACATACATGCCCGGCGAAACCTTGGCGCCCGTGTTCGCATCGTCGGTACGGGCCCAGGCGCCGGCCTCCTTGACCACGTATATGCCGTTCTGCTCGGCCAAACCCTGGTCTTTCACCAGCACCCGGTTGCCTTCAACCAGCGCCACACCGTCCACAGTGCGCGGGCCGGACAACGTCACCGCCGCGGTCGTGGCCGCGCGCACCGACGCCTTCATGTCCAGCCCCGTCACCAGGTTGTCGATTTCCGACTTGGTGTAGGCATCCTGGATGCCATAGCCGCCCAGCGAATTGGGTTTGCCGGTCAGGTTGCCGAACGCATGCGTATGGCTGTCATTGGCCACCGTCACGGGAATGGTGACATTGGCGCTGCCGTCAAAGGACACCGAACCGCTGGCCGCGCCCGACAGCGACACGGTGCGCGCGGTTTTCAGCTTGTCGGCGGTGGCCGCGTTGCCCGTCACATTGGCCGGCAGCGCGGCATTCGCATCGAGCTTGAGCACCTTGCCCGCCTGCGCGGTGGTGACGGTATCGGTAATCACGCCATCGACCAGCTGTTTCGCGGCCGTCGCAATGGCGGTGGCCTGGAAGACGTCGCCATCGATGGCCGCGACGGCATCCCGCACGCGGGCCACGTCAAAGCCCAGGGCATTATCCGCATGCGGCAGCGGATAACCCTGATGGGAAGTTTTTTGATCGATCATGTGTCAGTCCATGGTTACAGTACAGTCACGCGCAGGTTGCGCACGCGCGGCCGCGCCGTCGGGGAACCCGTCAGCACCAGCTTGATGCGCAGCCGCGCTTCCATCACGTCGTTGCTGGCGAACGAAAATTCATAGAGCTTGTCGTCCAGCGGTTTTGGCGTGCCGGTCAGCGGCATTTCCACCCAGTTGTCGCCAGCGTCCAGCCCCTTGTAGTAAGTCTTGACGGTGGCGCCGGACGGAATCACCGCGTCGAACACCACCCGCACGTCCGCGCCCAGCGCATCGGCTTCGATCGCGCGGGTCACATAATCGGCGGTGGTGGCCAGGCTGCCGGCGGCAACGAAGGTGCCCGGATGCAGCACGGCGGAATGGGTGGCCGTGGCAGACACCGCGGCACGCACCTTGACGGAGCCCGTCACCGGCGACGGCAGCGACACCACCTGGCCGTTGCCGACGCGAACCACGCGGCCGTCGGGGAATTCCAGCTGGTAGTCGCCGGTGGCGCCCTGCATCGGCGCTTCGATCAGGCCCTGCAGGCGGAATTCCGTCACGTTGGCGACGTTGATCGCGCCCAGGTCGACCAGCCGGTTGTTTTCCGTGTAGCGCTGGCCGACGATGCGGAACGCCAGGTCGCGGTCCTGGTGCGGCGTCCACGTCGACGCGTTCGACGATGACAGCAGTACGCCCACCTGGTAAGGCTGGCTGGTCACCCATTTCGCGCTGGCCGCGTCATACTTGCCCAGTTCCGCGATACCGACGGCAGGCGTTGCTTCCTCGCTCAGCACCACGGCCGCGTATTCGACATTGGCGGACAAGTTGATGGGCGACGAAAATTCAAAACGGTTCCATGCGCCGGCCGTGATGCTTGCGGCCACCAGCACCGCTTCGCCCAGCACGGTCTGCGTCGGCACCCCGAACGCGGTTTCGCGCAGTTGCACGCGTACCGGCTTGGCGCCCTTGGCGGTGACGAACAGGTCGACCGCCTTCACCTGTTCCGCCTGCAACAGCGAGAAGGTCTGCGCCACCGGGTCGTAGCGGTTGATGGTGACGGTGGTCAGCCAGCGCACCACCTGGTCGGTGATGCTGGCATCGCCAACGTAGATGGCGCTGCCCCGGTTGCCCTGCGAGCCGCTGATGACGAACTCCTTGCGGCCGGACGGCACGTTGGCGGGAATGGTGAATTTGCCGGAAATCCGGCCCTGGTTATTTGCGACAAGCGCCATAGTTGCTCCTGATATCTGTAAAAATCAAACCGAGACCGGCGTCACGGCAATGCCATCGAACGTCAGCGCATTGAGCACTTCGCCCGGCGCCAGGCCGTCAACCTGGAACGTCACGTCGATCGGGCGCAGGAATTCCACGGCCCGCGTGGTGCTCGACATCACCTGCATTTCCGTATCGACGCTCACCCGCGTCTGCAGGCCGCCGCCCACCGTCATGACTTCGGTCGCCGCGCTGGTCCACGTGGTGTTGGTGATGGTGAAGCGGTCCGCCGGCGGATCCAGTTTCACGGTGGCCGGAATCGGGTCATACGCCTGGTAAGGGTTGATCTGCATAGCCCCCGTCATCGCGCCCTGCTGCAGCACGGTGGCCGGCGTACCGTTCAGCACCTGCGGCGCGGTAATGTCGGCGCCCGGACGCAGGAACGCCGCGCTGATCGGCAGCACCAGTTCGCCGCGCACGATGGCAGCGCTTTGCACAATGCCCGCGTCGCGCTGGTTATCGTTAAGGAACGGATCGACGAACATGCCCTTCTTGGCCGCCGCGTTGCGCGCATTGGCGTCCGACGCCAGGCGCTGTTGCGCGATCATGTCGGTGATGTTGTTCAGGCGCTCGTTGATTTCTTCAAGGTCTTTCATCGGCACCACGCGCAAGCCATCGTTTTGCAGCGTGCGCTCCGCGGTCCAGGCCTGGCGCACCATGGCCAGCGGCAGGAACTGGTTCGGCACCGGCGGCGGCACCGGATCGAAGTCGGTCGACGTGCCACGCACCCATTCAAACGTGCCTTCCTGCGTCAGGCACAGGCGGTCGACGCGGGGCAGCTTGACGTTGTACGACGTCTGCACCAGCGTACCGACCACGGCGCCCGTCACGGTATAGCCGGTTTCATCGACGGCGCCCGGCGTCACCGACGTGATGTAGCGGTATTTCGCCGTATAGGTCGAACCGATCGACGGCTCGGCGCCGTCCAGGCTCCAGTCGATCTTCTGGCCCGTGAGCTTGTAATCCACGCCCTGCACGTAGGTGGTGCCGCCCTGCTTGACTTCGACGATTTCCACGATCGAGCTGTTGGGCAGCGGGTCCTGCGAGCCAAGGAACGAGCCGTGCACGATTTCCGCCGTCTTTTCCGCCGTGATGCGCACCTGCGTGATGTTTTGCACCGGCGTGCGGTCGAACGTGATGCGCTGCGCGCCGGTGGTGGTCGACATCCATGGTTCGGAATCAATGAAGCGGATGTCCGGTGCGGCACTGTAGGGCAGGCGGCGCGCGGCCGGGATATCGACCGGGAAGCCGTTGACACGCGCCGTGCCGGCATCCGCGCTGTATTGCTGCACGCCGTTCACGTCCGGCAGCATGGTGATGCGCAAGCCGTTGACCACGTAGTCGCCGCCGGTGGAATCGCGGTCATAGCGGGCAATCGCCTGCGACAGCGAATCGAGCTGGGGCGGCGTGGATTTCGACCGCAGCACGCCCATGTCGGCCGTGTAGACCGGATAGAATTCGCCGACCTGGCCATCGGCCTGGCCCGCCGCCTGCCAGCCCCAGCTCGTCGCCACTTCCAGGCGACCCGCGCCGGGCTCCTGGTAATTGCGCACTTCGGAAGCGGGGTCGCGCAGCGCCGGGTCCTGCAATTCCGTCACCACGCGCTCCAGCAGGTAAATACCGATCGACACCGTCTTGTCGACCGGGATCGTGACCTGGCTGGACGCCACGCCGCGCACGGCGCCGCGCAGGTAGACCGCGCCGGCGCCGCACTTGACGGCGCCGGTGGCCTGGTTCACGTTGACCTGGGCGTCGCGGATGATGTCGCCATCCTTGAACAGCGCGTCGGCCACGCCCTTCAGGCGCTGCAGCGACGCGCTCTGGATTTCATTGAGTTCCGCCGATTGCAGCACGTAACCGGCGCGGAACAGGTGCTTCTCATAATTGCGCGCCGGATCGTGGCGGTCGTAATGGTGTAACAGGTTTTCAGCCATGGTGTTCCCTTAGAAAGTGATGACAAATTCGAACGTCTGGCGCACGGCCGCGTTGCGGGTGAACTTGGGCAGGCGCTCCAGCGCCAGCAACTGGCCGCGCTGCGCCAGTTCGGACAGCGTGAAATACTTCTGCCCAGCCGGCAGGCCCGGTTTGACCACGGTGCCGACAAAGACGCCCACTTCGCGGATGTCCGACGCGGCCGCATCGGCGAAGTCGAAGTTGAAGCGCAGGTACAGGTTGTTGGTCGGCTCGTTGCTGATCGAAAAACGTCCGGTCGGGACGATCACTTCGCCGTTCGGGTCCGGCACGCAAAACAGCGATTGCGTCAGTTCGCGCCGGCCGATTTCGCTTTGCAGCGCGGTGGCCAGCACCGGTTCCGGTTCCGGCGTGGCATCCCAGGCCGGCAAGCCCGCGCCCCACGCCAGGTGCAGCGGCATGGCCTTGATCGATGCTGCGACGGCCGCGCGGCCGGAGGAAGTCAATATCGCCATATAAGTTCTCCTTGTATTGAATTAAAAATTTCAGCGCTGGCGCACGCCGCCGCCCCATGGCGTGGCGTCCTGCCAGTCGGTGACGGCATCCTGGTTCCAGGCGCCGCCGCCGGTGTAAGCCCACATTGCGGGCGCGGGGTTGAAGACCGGGTCGAAGCGCGAGTGCTTGCCACGGACGAATTCCACGCCCGCCTTCGGCTGCAGCGTCGGCTGCTTCGTTTCAATCGCGCCGATCGAGCGCAGCTCGGTGATGCCGAACGATGCGACGGCGCCGCCGACATCGGAAAACGACATCGACGCGGCAAACAGCGTGCGGATTTCATCGACCGGCCGGCGTTCGATGCGGCCGTCATACGCGGACAGCCGGGTCTTGCCGGACAGGGTCATGAAGTCCGGCGGCTGGTGCCAGTAATCGCGTTGGAACACGGCATTGATGGCGCCGATTTCATCGCTGTCGGACAGCGCGATGTTGGCGCGCCGCACATTGCGCCGCAGCGCGATGGAATCCGGATTGGCCAATGCCCGGCTGTTGCTGACCGTGATCAGCTGGCCGGCCTGGATGCGGTGGTTCAGCGCCGGCCGCACGTCGTACGGCGACACCGACAGGCGCGGCTGTTCTTCCACGTACAGCCGGTCCATGCGGATATCCGAGCGGCCCAGCGCCAGCCTGCGGCCCTTGCCCGCTTCAATGCCGCAGCCACGCACGTCGCCGAACGACAGCTTGACGCCATCCATCCAGACGCCGGAATCGTCGGACAGCATGCCCGCATCCATCGCCGCCGGGCCCGACAACGCCATGCGCCGCAAGTCATAGCCGTGGTACAGCCGGTACAGCCGGACGTGGGCCGGCGCGGATGCCTCCACCAGCCGGCGCACGTCGGCCAGCCGAGACGGCGCCTGCACCGTTCCCGGATCGAGCTGCAGGCGCGCATCGCCATCCTCCACCGCGGCATCGAGGCCGATCCACGACAGCGCGCGCGTCACCGCCGCCGCGCTGCCCCGTTGCCGCAGCCACGGCAAACCTTGCGCCAGCAGCGCCTGCGGATCGCTGAAATAGCGGGCGAACGGCGCCAGCCGCCATTCCGCCGCCAGCCATGGCACGAAAGCCGGTGCGGGCTGGTGGCGCACGCCGGCCGGCGCATCCGCCAGCCGATCGCACACGGAACGGGATGCCGCATTGGCCAGCGCGGATTCCAGCGGCGTGCGGTTCAGCGGCAGCAGTGCGGCGTTACGGGCCAGGTCCTGCGCCGCCGCTACCATGCAATGCCTCCGTCATGGATGACGATGGCGCCCGGCGCCAGGTACTGGTGCGGCAACAGCGCCTGCGCAACATCGTGGCGGCTGCTCACCAGCTCCACGCTGGCCACGCCATCCACATACAGGCGGCTGGACAACCAGGAGTCCGGCAATTCGCGGCCCAGCTTCGCATGGTCCGCAATCAGGTCCGGCAGCGCCGCGCGCAGCAACGCCACCAGGTCGGGCGGCGCGCTCGCGTCGCGCTGCACGGTCGCCGTCACGTCAAGTGGCACGGCTTCGGCCAGCACGATGTCCAGCGGCACGCCCAGCGGCCTGGCGTCGTCGGCCATGAAAGCACGTTGCACGGCCGCCAGCGCCGCATCGCCATCGGCTGCATTACCTGGCCAGATGGCCAGCGTGACGCGGCCGGGCGGCGCCGGCAACACGGCGGCGTCACGCACCAGCGGCGTGGCCGACAGCGCCGTGTGACGGTATTGTTCGGCCGTGCCGTTGCCGGCCAGCGCGGCGGCGCGCAATTGCACGCGCAGCCGCAGCCGCTCGTCGCCTTCCTCGGAGACGCCCTGCTGCGCCGGCATGCGCTGCACGCCATACAATGCCGCCACGTGGTCGAGGTCCGCGCCGCCGGCAAAGGCCAGCAAGCCGGCCCGCGCCGCGTCATTGATGCGGGCGCGCACCTGCAGTTCGCGGTACGCGGCCAACTCCAGCAGCTTGACCACCGGGTCCGATTCCAGCGCCGCATTCCAGCCATCGCCCATGGCGGCGCGGAATGCGGACAACATGTCCTGGTATATCTGCTCGAAATCGAGCGCCTCCACCGCATCGGGCGGCGGCAATTGGGTGAGATCGATAATGCTCACGTGTTCACCTCCATGATCATGGCCGTGCCCTGGAATTCGCCGCGCAGCCTGAGCGTGACCTTGCCGTCGATGACGGATTCCACGGTGACGGCCTGCAGCGCCAGGCGCGGTTCCCAGCGGCCCAGCGCGCGCGCCACTTCCGCCTGCACGGCCGACTTCCAGCCCTGCGTCAGCGGCATATCCACCATGCGCGGCAAGTCCGATCCATATTCCGGCCGTTCGCGCCGGCTGCCCTGCGGCGTGGTGAGGATGTCGCGCACGCTTTGCAGCAAGTGGGCCACGCCGGTCAGCGGCTGTCCCGTGTGCCTGTCCATGCCGACGTACCCCATGGTCAGCCCGCCGCGCGCACCACGGGCACGCGCTCGAATTCGGCGTGCTGGTCCAGGTGCGCAATCAGTTCCGGACTGGCGGCCCTGATATGGCCTTGCAGCACGCGGTGCACGGCGCCGTTCGGCAATACCAGCGTGCGGGATTTGAAGGCGGTGTCGCGGAAGACGACGGGGATTTTGGGTTCGCTTTTAGCCATGCTGGTTCCTTGTCAGATAAATTCAGATAAAAAAAAGCCCGCGCAAGGCGGGAGTGGGTCGGTACTGCTGCGGCTTACTACTCAGTTACTGCTTCAATGCTTGTGGTGGTTGCTGTTGCCGCCGGCATCCATCACGGATCCGGCCGCATCGATATTGCCTTGCACGTTGACGTTGCCGGAGACGGCCAGCTTGCCGCCGATGGCGACATTGCCGGTGAACGCGACATCGTCCGCTTCCACCTTCAGCGATGCGCATTTCAGTGTGACGGCGCCGGCCGCTTCGATGTGCGCCGTCCGCATGCCGGCGGCGCGCAATGCGCCCGTGTCCCAGTCATAGTCGAGCACACAGCCATCGGGCATGCGCCATGCCACGGCTTTGGCGCGCTCGTCGCCGGCCCGGCCATGCTGTGTCGTATAAAAGCCCGGCAGCACGAAGCCGCAGCCGGGATCGCCGGAAGGCGATACCAGCAGCGCCTGCTCGCCGACCGATGGCGGACGCCAGTGACGCACTTCCCCTGCACCCAGACTGAGCCAGGGCAGCATGGCCGACACCCAGGGTCCCACCCGTACCCGGCAGCGCGCCGCGCCATGGTCGACCTGTTCGATGACACCGGGCTGCAGTAGCAGCGCCAGGCGGCGGTCCAGTTCCGATATCGCGTAATCCATATCAGCCCCCCGCCTGCCAGTAGTCGCTTTCGTGACCGGGCCCCGTTTCCGGCTCCAGGCCCAGCATCAGCGCCACGCCGGTACTGTCGGGATACGGCCACGCGGGTTCGCCCAGTTCGATGTCGTGCGTCCATTCCAGCAGCCAGGCCAGGCGGCCTGACGGCTGCACCGCATCGGCCGCCGCGCCGCCCAGTTGCGCGGCGCCGATCCGCAAGCCCCAGTTTTCGTTGCGCAGCGCCAGTGCAATACGGGCTGCCAGGCCCCGCGCCTGCAGCGCCGCGCCGGGCGCCGTCGCATCCACCACGATGCGGGCCTGGAAATGCGCGCGCAGCCCCAGTTCGCCGCTGCCGGGATCGCGGCCCGGCGCCAGCCGCACCAGGTCGATCAGGATGGCCGGCAACGCCAGCGCGCCCTCATCGGCCGGATAGCAAAAGACCGACGGCACGTCGGCCAGCCGGGCAGCCAGGCCGGTCCGTATGGCTTCGTGCAATTGGTCGAGGTTGTGTAATTGGTCAGCCATGCCGGCGAACTCCCAATAAAAAACCCCGCGTGGCGCCAAGGCCGGGCGGGGTGTGGTCAAAGAAGGCGGGGCAGAAAGCAAAAAAGCCCGCTTGAGCGGGCCTTGGTTGCAATTACTGCGATGATGACTGAATCATATCCGCGCTGTAACAGGCTCGTCAAGAACTTTTTTCATTTTTTTCTGATATTTCTGATTTTTCTGTTTTTTCTCTCAATTCATTCAAGCAAAATCACCCACGACACCCTGCTCGCGCAGGTACGGCTCCAGCCGGTCCAGCGCCAGGTCTTCCAGTTCGCGCAGGCGGCTGCGCATCTTTTCATAGGCGCGCTTGTACGTCATATGGCTGGCGCCGAAATTGGCGGCAAGGTCGCGGAAGCTGATTTCCATCTTGTGGTGGTTCGCGTACAGCTTGCCGATCATGCAGTCGATCGCGAAGGGATTGACGGTCGGAAACGACGGCGCCAGCCAGTCCGACAAGCCCCTGATGGCCTCGATGCGTTCGGCGGAAAACGCAAAGCGGCGGTTACCCTCGTCATCTTCCATTTCCATGTGGCCGAAGCGCGCCTGCAACGCCCACATTTCCATGCGCGGCAGCCTGGTCTTGACCGCATGGACGATCAACGCGCACTGCGCCCGCACTTCCAGCGGACTGAGTCCCGCAAAATTCACGCGGCGCGACGGCGAGCCGCGCAACTGCTCAAGCCACGCGCGCTGTTCGCTGCCCGGGTTTGGTGCGCTTTCCAGCATCCGTATCAGCATCTTGCGCAGCGGCGCATCCTGCGGTGCGTCCTGCCCGGTAATCATGTATGCAACATGCACGGCCTGCCCTGCGCTGTTGAAAATCGCATCCTGGTTCGCTGTGTCATAAGCCATGGTCATCCTGTTGCCCTCCTTGTAATTAATTGCCATAAAGAACAATATATACGAGAATGAATAGACTAACAATACCCGAATGAATAGAAATTTGCATCAACCTATTCAACTGTGTATAGTGCATGCATGGACATCTCTAGCCGGCTGACTGAAGCCATGAAAGCAGCGGGGTTCGAATCGCAGAGCGCGCTGGCGCGCGCTTCCGGCGTGCCGCAACCGACGATCAACCGCATCCTCAATGCCGTAGGCAAAAAAGGCCCGGAAGCGCATACGCTTGCGGCGCTGGCGTCCGCCTGCAATGTCACGTTCGAGTGGCTGCACGAAGGCACCGGCCAGCGCGAGCGCAATGCGCCGGCAGCCGCACAGCCGCAGGCGCCGCGCTATACGCACGTGGTGATCGCACCGGACGATGACGACCGCTTTTACCGCATCGATAAAGTCAAGCTGCGGCTGTCAGCCGGCATCAGCGGCTTCGCGGTGGAACCGGAAACCCATGACGGTTCCACCATCAGCATCCCGCGCGACTGGGCCGACCGCAACGGTTACAACCCGGAGCGCCTGATCGGGGTGAAGGTGCGGGGCGAGAGCATGGAGCCGTCGCTGTTTGAGGACGACCTGGTCATTATTAATACCGCCGACACCAAGCTGGTCGACGGCATCGTCTATGCGTTCAATTACGAGGGCGAGCCCGTGGTCAAGCGGCTGGCGCGCGATGCGGGCCAGTGGTGGCTGACGTCCGACAACCCCGACCAGCGCAAATACCACCGCAAAGTGTGCCGGGGCGCCGATTGCATCGTCATCGGCCGCGTGGTCAGAAAAGAAAGTGACCGGATTTAATTATTGGTATCGAAAATATACTGCCTTACAGAAACTTGATTGGAGCCAATTACTTTCCAGACGCATATACAACACCTTCCTCGTATTCGACGGAAATAAGGCATAGAATCAATTTGAAAGTAGTACCAATAATAAAGACATTTCCGTATGGGGGATCACGTGGCCATTCAATCTGTGCTGGACAGACTATTGCTCTGGCAGAAGTTTATTATCCTGAGCATTATCGCTTTAATACTGGCAGGCATCCCCGCCACGCTGTACTTGCGCGAGGCTGGCAAGTCCCTCGAGGCGGCACTGGGCGAAGAAGCGGGCCTGGGCCCGACCGCCACCATCCTGCAAGTGGTGCAGTTGACGCAGCAGCACCGCGGCTTGTCCGCGCTGGTGCTGGGCGGTGTCGACGGGGTCAAGGACAAACGCGACGCCAAGCAAAAGGAAGCGGACCAGGCTTACGAGAAATTCGATGCGCTGGTAAAGAGCTTTAACAACAAGGCCATCGAAGACGCGTGGGCCATCCCCAAGCGCGAATGGCAAGACTTGCGCAACCGTGTCAGCAACCGCACCATCACCGTGCCGGAAAGCTATGCGGCGCACACGGCCCTGGTGCCGAAACTGCTGGTGGTCAATGACCTGACCAGCGACTTGTTCGGCCTCAGCCTGGACCCCGATGTCGATACGTACCAGTTGATCCAGTCCATGTATTACCAGTTGCCTTACCTGACCGAGGAAACGGGAAAAATGCGCGCCAAGGGCGCCGGCTTGCTGGCCAAGCATGAAGCGTCGCTGGAAGACCGGCAAGTGCTGGCCGCCATCATCGGCCGCGTCAATGACCGGCTGACGCAAACCAATACCGGCCTGAACAAGGCATTCCTCGCCAACCCCGCGCTGCGCGACAAGCTGGAAGCGCAATGGCAGCAAGCGTATGACTTGACCAATAAAGTCATGCAACTGGCCAGCACACACATCGTCCGCGCGGAAACCCTGGAATTCCCCGGCACCGAGTATGTGGCGCAGACCACGGCCACCATCGATGCCCAGTTTGCCGTTAACGCGGCAGCCAGCCGCCAGCTGGAAATCATGTTGAAAGGCAAGATTGACGACATGCGCCAGACCCGGTGGATGATGATTGCCGCCATGCTGGGCCTGATCGCACTGGCCGGCCTGCTGGCGCGCATGATTGCGCGCTCCGTCAGCGTGCCGCTGGAACAAGCCGTGCAGATTTCCGAGCGCATCGCCCAGGGCGACCTGACGTCGCACATCGAGACCGACGGCGGCAGCGAAACCGCGCAATTGATGCGGGCACTGAAAGCCATGAACGACAGCCTGGTGGGCATCGTCAGCAGCGTGCGCACCAGTATCGATACCATCGGCCACGCGTCGAACGATATCGCCAGCGGCAACGCCGACCTGTCGTCGCGCACGGAAGCGCAGGCGTCGAACCTGGAGGAAACCGCCGCGTCGATGGAACAGATCACGGCCACGGTCCGCAACAGCGCCGACAATGCGCGCGAAGCGGACCAGCTGGTTGGCAGCGCCACCGCGGTGGCGGCGCGGGGCGGCCAGGTGGTGGCCCAGGTGGTCGACACCATGGGCGCCATCAATGACAGTTCGCGCCGCATTGTCGACATCATCAGCGTGATCGATGGCATCGCCTTCCAGACCAATATCCTGGCGTTGAACGCGGCGGTGGAAGCGGCCCGCGCCGGCGAACAGGGGCGCGGCTTCGCCGTGGTGGCGTCGGAAGTGCGTTCGCTGGCGCAGCGCTCGGCCAGTGCCGCGAAGGAAATCAAGGAATTGATCAGCGACAGCGTGCACAAGGTCGAAACGGGCAACGCGCTGGCCAGTGAAGCGGGCAAAGCCATGCACGACGTGGTCTCCAGCGTGGAGCGCATCACGGGCATCATGGCCGGCATCACGCTGGCGGCGCAGGAACAAAGTTCCGGTATCCAGCAAGTGAACCAGGCCATCACGCAGATCGATGAAATGACGCAGCAAAATGCGGCGCTGGTGGAACAGGCGGCTGCCGCGTCGGAAAGTCTGAAGCAGCAGGCGGCGTCATTGCATGAAGCCGTGGCGGTCTTTACGTTGCAGGAACGCGACGCTGGTATTCCTTATAGAAATACTCCATCATTAACAGCCCGCAAACTTTCGCTGGTTCCCATGAATCGAATTGCATAATCCGCCGGGGATTTTGTTTTATTTAAAACAAAATCCCTTAATTGTTTGATTTAAGACAAATCAAATCGGTTTATAAACATTTCATCTTAATTGCCAACCTAATTCGAATTTGTCCCTCTTGTTTTGCAAGTGCATAGTGGCCCCCGCAGTCACTATTCACCAACTACGACAAGAGGGAATTCATGCGCCACCTGCCCCGCCTGACTTTGCTGGCCCTGGCCAGCGCCGCCACCGCCGCCGCTTTTGCCTCCGAAGCGGACCACCGGGAATTCGAAGCCACGCTGCACGCGCCCTACCGCACGCAAGCCGCCACCAACGCGGCTGACCGCGACGCGCGCAGCTTCACGCTGGCCTTCAGCTATCCGCACGTGCAACAGGCGCAAGCCGTGCACTGGCAACTGGAACTGGTCGCGCCGAACGGCGACGTACTGCAACGCTGGAACGGCGTCGAAGCGCTGCACAAGGACAGCGTGCAAGTAAAGGTCGACTGGGATGGCCGCAGCGGCCGCGCCAGCCTGGCGGACGGCATTTACCAGGTGCGCCTGCGCGCGGTCTCGCTCGACGCCGCCGACAGCCCGGCGGGCGCGGCCGACGTGGCGGTGCCGCAGGCGCTGGCGCGCACCGACGTGGAAGTCCATGACCAGGAATGGGAAATGGCGATCGGCCAGGCGCTGGCGCCCGCGATGCCGGCCTTCAAAGCCATGCCGGCCGGCAGCAACAGCAGCGCGGCCGCCGCCAAAGCCGCGAAAGAAGCCGGCGATGGCGCGCACCAGCGCATGCGCCAGGGCGCCGTGGCAGCCACCGCATCGCTGCCGTACACGGTTTATTACGGCAACATGCACAGCCAGACCAACCACAGCGACGGTGGCGGCGCGCTGGGTTCCTGCACCGGTGCGCAGGCGCCGCAAAGCGCGGCCTTCGGCCCCACCGACGCGTATGCCTATGCAAAGGGTCGTGGCCTGGACTTCCTGATGACGTCCGAACACAACCACATGTACGACGGTTCCGACAGCACCAACACGTCGGCCAACCCCGCCACCGCCAAGGCGCTGTACCAGTCCGGCCTGTCGGCGGCCGCCAGCTACAACGCATCGAACCCGACCTTCCTCGGCATCTATGGCATGGAATGGGGTGTCATCAACAATGGCGGCCACCTGAACATCCTCAACGCGGATGAGCTGGTGGGCTGGGAAGTCAACAGCAGCGGCCAGTTGCTGGCCGATACGCTGGTGGCGAAAAACGATTACGCGTCGCTGTACACGCTGATGCGCCAGCGCGGCTGGCTGGGCCAGTTCAACCACCCGGAAACCAGCGGCCAGTTCATCACCAATGGCACGGCGCTGGGTTACACGGCGGACGGCGACCAGGCGATGGCGCTGTGCGAAGTGCTGAACACGTCGGCGTTTTCCACCAACACGACGGAAACCGAAACAGGCCGCAGCAATTACGAAAGCGCGTGCAAGAAAGCGCTGGAAGCGGGCTTCCACGTGGCGTTTTCCACCAACCAGGATAACCACTGCGCCAACTGGGGCGCGTCGTACACCAATCGTACCGGCGTGCTGATCCCGACCGGCACGGCGCTGACGCAAACGAGCTTCATGGACGCGGTGCGCGCCCGCCGCGTGTTCGCCACCATGGATAAAACGTCGCAACTGGTGCTGACCGCCAATGGCAGCATCATGGGCGAGCGCATCACCAACAATGGCGCGCTGACCCTGACCGCGAACTTCGCCAGCACCAGCGGCAAGACCGCGTCGACCGTGCAGATTTTCGAAGGCGTGCCGGGCCGCAACGGCACCGTGACGCAACTGGCGTCGGTCGCCAGCACCACCATCACGCCATCGAACGGCGAGCATTTCTACTATGCGAAAGTCACGCAGAATGACGGCAATATCCTGTGGTCGGCGCCGATCTGGGTAACCCAGGGCGCCGCGTCGTCCGACACGGTGGCGCCGACGGTCAGCGCATCGTCGTCCGGCACCAGCGGCACGATCACGCTGTCGGCCAGCGCCAGCGACAACGTGGGCGTGACCAACGTGGAATTCTATGTCGACGGCGCGCTGAAAGGCAGCGACAACACGGCGCCCTACTCGCTGGCGCTGAACTCCACCACCCTGGCCAACGGCAGCCACACGCTGACCGCCAAGGCTTACGATGCGGCCGGCAACAGCACGACGTCCACCGGCGTGCCATTCACCGTCAACAACACGACGGCGCAGCAATTGATCGTCAACGGCGGCTTTGAATCGGGCGCTTCGTCGTGGACCGCCACCAGCGGCGTGATTTCCAACGACAGCAGCGCGGCCGCCCGCACCGGCAGCTATAAGGCGTGGCTGAACGGCTATGGCTCCACGCACACGGATACGCTGTACCAGCAAGTGGCGATTCCATCGGCCGCCGCCAGCGCCAACCTGTCGTTCTGGCTGAAGGTCGCGTCCGACGAAACCACCACCACGCAAGCGTACGACACGCTGAAAGTCCAGGTGCGCAACACCAGCGGCACGGTGCTGGCCACCCTGGCCACGTACTCGAACCTGAACAAGGGCACCAGCTACGTGCAGCGCACCTTCAGCCTCGACGCATACAAGGGCCAGACCGTGCGCATCTACTTCGAAGGCATCGAAGGCTCGGCGGTGCAGACGTCGTTCCTGATTGATGACGTGACGGTGAACGTGCAGTAATGCGGTAGTGCGGCAAGGCGGGAGCCACTCGCGGCTCCCGCTATTCGCGCTGCAAGCCTTCCTTGCGCACGAAGGCGACTTCCAGCCCAAACACGGCGCCGATCTGGTTCAGCGTATTGACGGTCGGGTTGGCAATGCCACGCTCGATTTCCTTGATCACCTTGATGCTGACACCCCGGTGCTCGGCAAATTCCGCCTGCGTCAATCCGGACAATGCGCGCATTCGCTTGACGGCATCCCGCAGCGTCACCTGCCCCCGGCTGATCTCGTCATACAGCGCCACGCGCTCGGCGCGCTGCACCGCACGGTCCGGCGGCTTGCGGCGTTTATCCATGGGCCACTCCCAGTTCCTGCAATTGCCGCAACTGGCCGGCGATCGATGGCCGCAGGTACGTCACGATGTCATCCTCCACGCCCGCGGCGTGCATGACGGCATCGAGCCGCGCGACTTCCTCCGCAAATGCCGCCAGCCCTTCCCGCAACGCCGCCCTTTCCGCGTCGCCGACGTCCAGCGCAGCCAATACGTTGCGCCAATGCTGCAACTCATTGCCGCCCTGCGGGTGATACCAGCGGCTGGCGCGGGCGATGCCTTCCGGGTCCAGGTACATGGGGGCAAAGTCAAACAATGGCGTCAGGCGCACGACGCCATCGCGCACTTGCACGGCGGTGTTGCGGGCATGGTTATCGGTGTTGCGCATGGCGAGATTCAAGACATCGCGCTTGAGGAATTCCAGCGTTTCAGCCTGCGGGTCCGTCACCACCTTGCGCAGCGCGTGCAGCACGTCGAACTGCGAAGGCCGCATGTCGAACCCCACGATACCCGCAATAGAAGCCGCGCTTTCCTGGTGGTGGCGCAGTACGCTGCCACCCGACACGGTGCGGTCGAAACGGGGAATGAACAGCATGTCGCCATGCAGCGTAATCTCGCCTGCCGTGCGCAAGCCCAACTCCCGCGCGACGCGCATATAGGCCGCTTCGTTGCGCAATACTTTCCGGTCCGCTTCCGCTTTCCCCCGCGGCAGTTTGACGATCACGTGGTTGGCAGCCTCCGCATCCGGCAATGCGCCGTCCGCATGCCACAGCCCGGCGCGGTCCTGCGTCAACAGGAACTTGGGGGCGGCGCCCTGGATACCGGTGGTGCCTGCCGCCAGCATGCTGTGCACCAGCATGCGTTCGACAAATGGTTCGCCACGGTCGAGAATCTGCGCCAGCGTCAACCCGTGTTCGACGTTGCTGGCCGCATGGCGGCCGGCATGCTGTTCAAAATACGCGACCGCTTCGCGCACGCGGATACAGCCGATCGGATTGAAGGCGCCGGCACAGATCAGGGCAAAGTCGGCTGCCGCATCGTCGGCCAGCCGCAACTGGCCCAGCAGGTATTTGCGGCCATTACCCTGCGGCACCAGGTCATATAAAAAGCTGGGCCAGTGTTCCGTCTGCCGCAATTCCGTATTGACGGGTAAAACCAGCGATACCGGTGCAGGCGCAGGCCCGGCGGAAAATACATAGTCCAGTTCATATTCGAACGTGGCCCTGCCCCGCACGCCGCCGGCGCGGGGATCATCGACCGTCACAATGGCGCAGTCACGCCAGCCGGCATCCGCGTAAATTTCAAGATGGCATTCCAACTTAGCACCTATAGGTATCTCATAACCGCCAATATTGGCATTTATGGGTACTTAAAGGTACCTATAAATACTTCCGCCGTCAATGCGCTCCCTCATTATTCGAAGCCATCCTCTGACAGCAAATGCTTTCCATAAGGGAATTTTGTGACATAATCCTGCTATAGACTTAGCATCAACCCGTAGCCGATTGTCATGTCCCAAAGGTACGAACCCACCGAATTACTGGAGTTGCTGGACTGGCAAGTCCAGACCAGCCTGCGTCACATCGTCGGTACCATCATCATCGGCCTCCTTGCCGGATGCCTGATCGTGTTTGGCGAGCACAGCCTGGAACGCGCCCGACCATTGTTTTCCGTAATCGACCAGAATTACGGCCTGTGGCAAAACGGCTTTGGCTTCGTGACCATCCTGATCGGCTTCGTGTGGGTGGCCGCCATGATGCAAAAATTCAGCCTGTACCAGGATTGCGTGCGCAAGCGGCAAATCCAGCAGCGCGTGGTCGACCAGCACCGCGCCAAGGAAGAAGCTGCGCAAGCGCGCCGCCTCCAGCGCGAACAGGAAAAAGCCGAGCGTGAAGCGCTGGAAAACAAGCCCGTGCTGGCCGGCGGCGCGCTGCGCAAGCGGAACGAAAGCCGCTTCGACTACTGATTATTTCTTGCTGGCCGCGCCGAAAATAAAGCTCAGCGCGGCGGTGATCAAGCCAAGCAAGCCTTTGCGCGTTTCCGCCAGTTCCGCATTGCCCGGGAAAAATAACGTCACAAACACGCCGATCAGCGACACGCCCACCACGGCGCCCGCGATATTGGTCGAGGCCGCGCTATTGGCGCCAAAGAAGCGGCCCAGCACGCCGAGATTCTGCCGATTGTGCTCCAGTTGGAACGTGGCGCTCGAGCGCCGGTAAAATTCCGCCTCGTCCTGGGCGGTGACGTTGGCCGATGGCGCCTGCATCGGTTCGGCGCTGGCATCGATGGTCACGGACGCAATCGATGGCGGCGCACCCGGCGCTTCGGCCGGCGTGGGCTGGAAAGGAGTCGTCAAGACTGGTGGGTCCTTTGCTGGGCGGTGTCGGCGGCCTGCTTGAAATGGCGCGCAATGATCTCGAATGGAATGCCGGCGTTGCGCACGCCGGCCGCGGCTTTCCACGTCACGTCCCACGGGCTGCCCAGCGCATGGGTCATTTCCGACAAGCGGATGCCGGTGAATTGGCCGTATTGTTTCCAGACATTGTCGAGGAACTGGCGCAATTCCGTATCGGCCGGCGCCGGCACTTCCTTGCCGTCCTCGCTGGCCTTGCCGTCGATTTCCGCGCTGCCGAAACGCTTGAATTCGTGGTACAGCGACGGGATCACGGGACCATAGGGCCACGCTTCCACCGCTTCATCGATCAGCGGCTGCCCCGTGTAGCCGGCGTACCAGCCGTTCGCGTAGTACACGAGCTTTTGCAATTTCATCGGCGTAATGCCCTGCCCGCTGGACTTGGCCAGGTCGATGAAGTAATTCGCAATGGCTTTAGGACTGTGCAACATGGCGCGTTTCCAATGTGGGTTGATAGACAGTTTAACACTGGGTGTCCATACAGCCAAATACAAGCGCGCGCACGCGGCCCAGCGTGCTAGACTGGCATCACCACTCTTTGCATGGGAGGACTTATGGCAACATCGCACGACACCTATACCCGCCGGCAAGGTTTGCGGAAAACCTACGATGTGGATTTCACCAGCCTGCGCTACACCATCTCGCTGGATGGCAAGCAGCTCAAGCAAGTCGAGCTGCCGCTGGACATGCTGGCCGCCTGCGGAGGCGAGGCCAGCTGGAAAATGGCGGTGGCCGATATCGAGAATTTGCGGGGCATGACGGAGCATTGAATGCTGGCTGAACGGCCGGATGATCGGGGCAGCTGACTGGCTGCCCTTTTTGTTATTCGCAGCGTTGCTCCCGGCAAAGAGACGCGCCAGATGCGATACTGTCGGGCTATCCGCCTCGCCGCCAGTCCGAATTCCCGCATGCTCGACATCCTCGCCATCACCACCCCCATCTACATCATCATCCTGCTGGGCTATATCGCCACCCGCACGGGACTGTTCGCCAGGCTGGAAATGCGGACGTTCGGCAAGTTCGTCATCAACCTGGCGTTGCCCGCCCTGGTATTCAACGCCATCGCGCAGCGCAAGATCGCCGACATCCTGCATCCCGCTTACCTGCTGGCCTGCCTGGGCGGTTCGCTGATCGTGCTGGGCGCGGCTTACCTGTCCGGAAAAAAGCTGGCAGGCATGGCGCAAGCCGATGCGATCATTTACGCGATGGGAATGAGCTGCTCGAACAGCAGCTTTATCGGTTATCCGATCCTGCTGCTGACACTGGCGCCGGTGGCGGGCGTGGCACTGGCCATGAACGTGCTGGTCGAGAACGTGGTCATGCTGCCGCTGATTATCACGCTGGCGGAAAGCGGTGGCGACGGTGGCGGCGCGCGCAAGGTGCTGCAACTGACGCTGGCGCGGCTGGTCCGCAATCCGCTGATCATCGCACTTTCGGCAGGGCTGCTGGTATCGCTGCTGGAATGGCAACTGCCGGCGCCGCTGGGCCGTACCGTCACGCTGTTTGCGCAAGCCAGCGGCGCGCTGTCGCTGTTCGTGATTGGCGGCACCCTGGTCGGCTTGCCGATGCGCGGCATGGCCCGGCAAGTTGCCCCGATCGTCGCCGGCAAGTTGGTGCTGCATCCGCTGGCGGTGGCGCTGGTCATGGCGGCGCTGCCCTATGCCGGTGTCACGCCGGCCGAGCCGGCATTACGGCATGCCGCCGTGATGATGGCGGCCATGCCCATGATGAGCATTTATCCCATCGTTGCACAGGCCTATGGGCTGGAAAACCGCAGTGCGGCTGCGCTGGTGTTGACGACAAGTGCGTCGTTTTTCACGTTGAGCGGGCTGTTGTGGCTTGGTTGAATTGCGCGCTACAGCACGCCTGGGGCGCCGCCGTCTATCAATTCAGTCGCCAGCAATAATGCCATCGCCCCGCCCCGGGGATCGGCGCCCAGCAGCGCCGGACGGTCCAGGTAAGCCTGCAGGCTGGCTTGCTTGCCGGTGCCGGTGCAGACGTCGGCCAGTTCGCCGTCGCGTGCAATGCGCAGGCGGATACCGTACCAGGCACGCGCCAGCGCCGCGCCAAACGGCGCCCCGCTGTCCGCGTCCGCCAGCCAGCCGCGCCGGATACCGCGCGCCAGCGCCACCGCGATCATGCAGGTGGCGCTCAATTCCAGGTAACTACCCGGCACGTCGATCACCTGCCGCCACATGCCGTCGTGCGTCTGGTGCGCCAGCAACGCGGCCAGCAGCGCCTGGAATTCCCGCAGCACTTGCGGATACGCAGCATGGTCCGGCGGCAAGTACTCCAGGCTGAACAGCAGCCCCAGCGCGGCAAAGCCGTTCCCCCTCCCCCACGCCGCATCCGACAATGGCGAATGGCGGTACAGCCCGTCGCTGCGCAGGGTGCGCTGCTGGATGAAACGCATGTGGCGGCGGCACATGTCCGCATAGCGCGGCTCGCCCGTCAGCGCCCCCACCTGCGCCAGCAGCGGGCACACCAGGAACAGCGAATCGCTCATCTCGTCATGCAGCGGCATCGCGTCGCGGGGCTGGCTGTGTTCGTCGAACGCCAGCGCGGCCGCCGCGCGTGCCAGTTCCAGCCAGCCGGGTTTGCCGGTGGCTTGCGCCAGCACACCAAACAGCAAGTGCCCGGCAAAGTGGCTGCTGGTCAGGTTGGTCAGCGCGTGCTTGCTGCCTTCCAGGAACGGGGCGGCGATGGCTTCGACCGCCTGCGTTTCGCCCAGCCGCAAACGCCCCACCAGCGCCATCGCGGGAATGTAGACCGGCTGTTCGAGTGCGTTCGCATAGCGTGCGCTCAGCATCTGCGCAATCTCCCGCGGCGTGCGCGCCAGCCTGCGCCACTGCTCGGCGCGCGCCGGCGACGGCTGGCTGTGCCACGCGGCCAGCGCGGCGGTCACGCTGTGCGGCGATAACTCGCGCATGACAATGACCGGGATGGCGCCCATGCCGGCCACCGGGCGCAGCGGCAATTGCGTGGCCAGATCGTCGTCGCGCTCGTTGCTGCGGACGGCCAGCACAAGGTCCGGTGCATGCAGGCCGATCCAGCGCCAGATGCCATGCGCGGCGGGCGCCGGCGCATAGGCTTCACCGGGCGGCGGATAGCTTGCCGTTGGGTCGGGGTCGGCCAGTGCCGACAGCAGGTAGCGTTCGGCCAGGCCGGATGCGCTGCTGTGGAACCATGTGTACAGCGGGGCCGGGTCCCAGCCTGGCGCGCCGATCAGCAGGATGCGGGGGTGTTGGGTGTCGTAGCTGGCATGGCGGGGATCGATGTGGGCGTGGATCGGGTGGCCGGTGGTGGTCAGGGCGATTGTGGTGGGCATGGGCGGGTTGGGCTGGCAGGTGAAGCTTAGGTTACCACAGTTGATAACGATAACAATTCAATCGTCACCTGCGGACAGATGGCCCTATTCTGTTCTCGTTTGCATCCTGGAGAGACGACGAACGCGGATTATGAGATGCCAACCATTGAGCACATTCATGCCTCAATTTTCCCGCGTCTATAAATTAATGAGGAGGGCGGGGAATGTAGCGCCGGTTTGATAAATATACGCAACTAACGTACACTTATCTCATATGGATGCCACCTTTATTGAGCTTCCAGCGTTTGAACGGCATCGGGAAGACTACCTCAGCGATGAATCGTTCCGGCAGTTACAAAAAATGCTGCTGGCTAATCCACGAGCGGGCGATGTCATCGAAGGAACCGGAGGACTGCGCAAGGTCAGATTTCTTGATTGGCGCAGGCAAAAAGGGAAGCGGGGCGGCATTCGCGTCATCTACTACTGGCGACTTAGTGAAATGCAGTTTTTGCTGTTTACGCTATATGACAAGGACGAAGCTTCCGATCTGACGTCTTCGCAGAAGAAAGTGCTAAAGGGATTGTTGGAACGCGAACTCAGAGAAAGGATGCTGAAGTGATCAAGAAACGCGATATTTTTGCCGAACTCGTTGAGGGTTTTGACGCATTGGAGGCTGAGCGCGAGGGTAAGAAGACCTTACGCCGACACAAGGTCGAGGTCCGAGAAGTAGCGCCAGTTACACCGAATGAATTGGTTACACTGCGGAATAGTCTTGGGATGTCGCGGCCGGTAATGGCGCGCTACCTGAGGATCAATGACCGGACACTGGAGAATTGGGAACAAGGGAGAAGCAAGCCGAACGATCAGGCTTGTGCGCTGATTCGGTTGGTGGAGAAATATCCGGATATGCTGGAGCGATTGGCTAGTGTTTGACCGTTTTTTGCTCGCGAGTCGCCTCGCTCCCGCTCGCTAACGGCCACTGCAGATCAGTGCGCGCCCACGGCGCGCAAAGCCGCTCGCGCTCCGAGCGGCAGTCAGGCGATTCGAAGAGGTACGCGCGTAGTACGCGCGAGACCTTCGAATCTCACTCGCAAGGCGCGCAGGCGCCTTGCTCGTTTCCGCCAAGAAATAAAAAAAGCCGCATGAGCGGCTTGTTTTATTTCTTGGCGGAAACGGTGAGATTCGAACTCACGAACGGCGTAAACCGTCGACAGTTTTCAAGACTGTTGCCTTCAACCACTCGGCCACGTTTCCTGATGTCGGTAAGACCGCCAGCATTATACAGGGACTTGCACCGGCGTCCAGTTCTCCCGTAACGCCTTTTCAAATTCCGCCGCCGGCAGCGGTTTCGAGAACAGGTAGCCCTGCACTTCGTCGCAGCCGGATGTCTTCAGGAACGCCAGCTGCTCCACCGTCTCCACCCCTTCGGCAATCACCTTGTGCTTCAGTTGCTGGGCGATGCTGATGATGGTGCTGGCGATGGCGCAATCGTTGGCGTCCAGCGGGATGCCGGTGGTGAACGAGCGGTCGATCTTCAGGGTGTCGATCGGGAAACGCTTCAGGTACGACAGGCTGGAATAGCCGGTGCCGAAGTCGTCCAGCGATAAGGTCACGCCCAGCGCCGTGATGCGGTCCATGATGCCGATCACGCGGTCAATGTTGTGCATCAACGTGCTTTCCGTGATTTCCAGCTCCAGCCACCACGGCTCCAGGCCATAACGCTTCAAGGTTTCCATCACGCGGCCCGGCAGCGCCGACGTGAATTCGCGGGCCGAGACGTTGACGGCCAGGCGCACCGGCGGCAGGCCGGCTTCCTTCCACGCCTGCGCCTGCGCGCATGCCGCTTCCAGCACCCACTCGCCCACCTGCACCACCAGCCCGGTGGCTTCGGCCAGGGGGATGAATTCCGCCGGCGGCACCAGGCCGCGCTCGGGGTGGCGCCAGCGCACCAGGGCTTCGGCGCCGATGATCTGGCCGCTGGAAATCGAGAACTTCGGCTGGTAGTGCAATTCCAGCTGGCCGTTGCCCAGCGCATGGCGCAGGCCGGATTCGATGCGCATGCGTTCCTGCATGCCCTGGTTCATGTCGTGGCTGTAGAACGCCACGTGCTCGCCCTCGACGTCGCCTTCCTGCTGCTTGGCGCGGTACATGGCGATGTCCGCCAGGCGCAGCAGGGTTTCCGCGTCGCCGCCGTCTTGCGGGTAGACGCTGATGCCGATGCTGGCGCCCACGCGCAAGTCGTGGCCGTCGATATAGAACGGTTCCACCAAGGTGGCGATCAGCTTTTGCGCCACCGTGGACGCTTCGTAGTGCTGGTGGATGTCGAACAGGCCGACCGCGAATTCATCGCCGCCCAGGCGCGCCACCAGGTCCTGGTCGCGCAGCGCCAGGCGGAAACGCTGCGCCACTTCGCGCAGCAATTCGTCGCCGATGCGGCGGCCAAGCGTATCGTTGATGACCTTGAAACGGTTCAAGTCGATGAACAGCACGCAGCCTTGCGCGCGGTTGCGCTGCGCCACCGTCAGCGCCTGGTCGACCAGCTTAGTCAGCAGGGTGCGGTTCGGCAGGTTGGTCAGCGCGTCGTAATACGCCAGGTGGTGGATACGCTCTTCGGCGGTCTTGCGTTCCGTGATGTCGGTCAGATAGGCAATCAGGCCCACCGGGCGGTCGTCGCGGTCATGCAGCGTGGACAACGACAGGCTGGCCCAGAACACCTCGCCGGACTTCTTTTTGCGGCGTACCTCCATCAGGCGGCCGCCGTGTTCCAGGAAGGCGTCGTTGAAGCCCGCGTCTTCGTCGTCATACAGGAACAGGATGTTGCGCCCCACGGCTTCCACCGAGCTGTAGCCGAACAGGCGCTCGGCGCCCTTGTTCCAACTGGTGATGAACCCGCTCAAGTCCATGGTCAGCACGGATTCGTGGATCTGGTCCAGGATTTGCGACTGGTGCTGCAACTGCGCTTCCACCTGCACATAAGCGTGGGTACTGCGCTGCGCCAGCGAATGCACTTGCAAGACGCTGGCGGCCAGGCCCGCCAGGCTGGCCAGTTGCTGGCGCTCGAGGTCGGAGAACTGGGCGCGGCCGCCCACTTCGAACATGCCGAAATACTGGTCTTCGAACTGGATTTCCTGGATCAGGCTGCCATGGAACGGCGCCGGCAACTCCGTCCCGGCCGGGACGTAGCGGCCATCCGGGCTGTTGGCGACAGCGCGGGCAATCCGGCCCAGCTCCTCTGCCAGTGCGGGGCCCCGCAGGCGCAACACGGCGTCGCATAAAGCGGCGCTGCTGCCCAGGAAGTCGGAGACCGGATGCGCCGCCATGGTTACAGGTTCCTGCTGACCTGGATGGCCCAGTGGTAGGCCTGTAGCAGGCTGCGCCACCAGGTTTCGTGGTCCAGTTCAAGATCGTTCAGCGCACTGCTGTCGGGACGGTCCTGCTCCACGACTTTCAGCAATTCGCCAAACGGCCCGGCGCGGTCCAGCAGCGCCATTACCACGTCGAGGTCCAGGCTGAGCGCGCCGACGATTTCCGTCATCGGCATTTCCAGCAACACGTCCAGCAGTGAAAACACGCCGGTCACGAAAGCCATGTCCTGCTGGTCGCGGTCGCCGCCGCGCAGCTTGACCAGCGCTTCCATTTGCGCCGCGCGCACGGCCGCCAGCGGCAACAACGGATTGGCGCTGCCATCATCCTGCTGGCGCGCGTACAGCAGCAGTTGCAGCCAGCGCTGCAACTGGCGGCGGCCCAGCACATTGATGGCTTGGCCGAAGCTGTGGATCGGGGAACTCAGGGCAAAGGCGGCGGAATTGACCACCTTCAGCAAGTGGTACGACAGCGCCGGGTCTTGTTTCAGCAAGATTTCCAGCTCGCGCGAATCGGCGTCGCGCGCCAGCAAGCCCAATAGGGCCAGCAAACGCTTGCGCGACGTGCCGTCCGATGGGTTGGTGTCTTCCTCCGGATGGAGCGCGTGGTTGCCGCAGAACAGCGTCAGGCCGGCCGCCTTGGCCGCGTCGCGGCGCGCCTGCGTATCGACGTTCAATGCCAGGTGCGGGCCCGCCATCGTCAGCATCGCCAGTTCGCTGGGCACCGTGGTGCTGCAATCGAACGCCATGCTGCGGATGCCCGCCTGGCCGGCGTGGATGCCGCCCTCGCCTTCCACCAGCAGGCGGTAGCCCTGTTCCGCCAGTTGCTTGCATTTCTTTTGCAGGCCGGCATCCGCGCAAGCCGACAGCGGCACGCGGAACATGATGGCGTTGGAAGGCAGCGAGCGCAATTGCGCGGGATCGGTCACGGTCAGGTCTGGCGCAGTGACGATGCAATCGAGCGGCGCCAGCGCCGCCTGCATATCGGGATAGCCGAATACCGCCTGCAGCGCGTGCAGCGCATCGTCGGGGCCGGCCGCAATATCAAAAGCCAACGCCACCCATTCATGCTGGGCGTTCGTCACGGCTTTCAGGCCCACCAACGGAAACGGGCTCGATTCAGGCAAAGACATCAGTATCTCGGGGTTGGTAGTGCGGCAATGGTATGTCAAATATTGATCACAGGCAATCAATTGCGTACCAGAAACAACACTACGTCATGCAATTTAACAATCTATCCTCCGGGAATCCCGGAATGCCTGAATATATCAGAAATTGCCGAACAGACAGCCGAAGCACCAATTGTGTGCACCCTCCCCTGCTATATTAACTGCCGCCACTTGCAAATTGCACGGCATACCGGATCAATTCCGCCTGGCCTTCGATTCCCAGCTTGCGCTTGATGTTGAGGCGGTGCGTTTCCACCGTGCGCACGGACAAATCCAGGTCGCGGGCGATCTGCTTGTTCGAGTGGCCATTGGCGATGTGGCGTAACACCTGGTGTTCGCGCGTGGTCAACTGGTTGTCGATGTTTTGCGGCTTGGCCAGCTGGCGGGCCAGCGCCGCACTGTAATAAATCCCGCCCGACATCACGGTTTCAATCGCCACCACGATATCCTTGCCCGGCGCATCTTTCAGCACGTAGCCGCGGGCGCCGGCGGCAATCGCCTGCGACACGTATTCCAGCTTGTCGTGCATCGACAGGATCAACACGGCGATTTGCGGGAATTGCTGGCGGAATTGCGCGGTCGCTTCGATGCCGTTACCGCCACGCATATTGATGTCCATTAGCACCAGGTCGATATCGATGTGGCGTGCCTGTTCCAGCGCCTCCGCCGCGCCGCCCGCTTCGGCCACCACCTTGAATTGCGGCATGGCTTCCAGCCGCGCGCGCAAGCCGTCGCGGACCAGGGGGTGGTCGTCCACCAGCAGGATCTTGATCGTCATTACCGGTTACCTCTCATTAACTTTCATTTTCCACCCGTGCCAGCACCACCGTGCCGGCCGGAGAGGAGCTGATATTGAACGTGCCGCCAATCGCATCCATCCGTTCCATCATGTTGCGCAAGCCGATGCCCCGTTTCGGGTGCACGGCGATGCCGGCCGCATCGAAGCCATGGCCATCGTCGCTGATGCGCAAGGTCACGCCCCGCGCTTCACCCGTCAGGCTGATTTCAATATGGCTGGCCGCCGCGTGGCGCTCGATATTGGTCAACGCTTCCTGTGCGATACGGAACAGCACCGTGTTGGCCACGTCCGGCAAATCTTCCGTGCAGCCTTCGGCCGTGAACAGCACGGGGATACCGCAACCTTGCCGCACTTCTTCGGCCAGGTGTTCCAGCGCGGCGGCCAGGCCCAGGTCATCGAGGATGGCGGGCCGCAGGTTGTGCGAAATGCGGCGCACTTCGCCCATCACGTTATTCAACTGTTCGGCAGTGTGCTCGAACACGGCCAGCGCGGACTCGCGCTGTTCAGCCTTGCCTCCCAGGCGGATAATGCCCGCCTCGATTTGCAGCTTGATCGACACCAGCCACTGCGAAATCCCGTCGTGCAGGTCGCGCGACAGGCGGGCCCGCTCTTCTTCCTGCGACTCCACCACGCGCTGCGCCAGCACTTTCAGCTTGGCGTCCGCCACCCGCGATTCGCTGATGTTCAGCGCCAGTCCGGACGTGCCCACCACCACGGCCGCCGCCGTGGCGATGATGGCGATCCACAGCATGGTGTTCTGGATATTGCCCTGCTGCTGGATGTCGACCAGCGCCAGCGCGCGGTCCACGTCGTCCAGGTAGATGCCGGTGCCCATCATCCAGCCCCACTTGTCCAGCTGGATCACATAGCCCAGCTTGCGCTCCGGCTTGTGGCTGGACGGCTTGATCCAGTAATAGCGCTCAAAGCCGCCGCCATTTCTTGCGCGCGCCAGCAGGCGCTGGATGGTCGGCACGCCTTCCCGGTCGCGCAGCTCGTACAGGTTCTGCCCCACCAGTTCCGGCTGGCGCGGGTGCATCAGTGAGCGACCCTGCATGTCGTAGACAAAGAAATAGCCATCGTCGCCAAAACTCAAGCCTTCCAGGATGCGCTTGGCTTCATCCAAGGTGGCGGCGTCGGTGCGGCCGCTCTGATAGAGTCGGGCGATCGAGTGCTGCGCCAACGTGACGTAGTGCTTGAGTTCCGCTTCCTTGCTGGCCAGGTAGGCGCGCTGGATGGTGTCGCGCTGCTGTTGCGCCAGGATCGCGGCCTGGTGCTGCACAGCCCAGGCAATGGCGCACAGGGCCAGGATCAGCGGCGCAATGGCGAGGAAAATGACTTTCTGGCGAAGTTTCATGCGGGAATTCTACCTCCCATGGTCGCTTCGCCGCTGCGTATTACTACTTATTGGCCTGCGTAGTGGTGCGCTTGTGGCAGTTATGCACCTCCTGAATACTTGTCATCAGCAACAAATACAACTTCGGAGGAGCATATGAATCCAGTAATGAGCCGGGCCGGCTGGGCAGCGCTATCGCTGCTGGGCGCCGCGTCCATGGGCGTGATTGCGCTGAAGCGGGGCGAAAGCATCAATGCGGTATGGATCGTGGTGGCGGCAGTCTGCGTCTACCTGATCGCTTACCGTTTCTACAGCAAGTTCATCGCCGAAAAAGTCATCGGCCTCGACGCCAAGCGCATGACGCCGGCGTACAAATTCAACGATGGTCTCGACCACGTCCCCACCAACAAGAACGTCCTGTTCGGCCACCACTTCGCCGCGATTGCCGGCGCCGGCCCGCTGGTCGGTCCCGTGCTGGCGGCACAGATGGGCTACCTGCCCGGCATGCTGTGGATCCTGGCCGGCGTGGTGTTTGCCGGCGCGGTACAGGACTTCATCGTACTGTTCATTTCCATGCGCCGCGACGGCCGCTCGCTGGGCGACCTGATCAAATCCGAACTGGGTCCCATCCCCGGCAATATCGCGCTGCTCGGCACCTTCATGATCATGGTGATCATCCTGGCCGTGCTGGCGCTGATCGTCGTGAAGGCGCTGGCGCACTCGCCATGGGGCAGTTTCACCGTGATGGCCACGATTCCCATCGCGCTGTTCATGGGCGTCTACACCCGCTACGTGCGGGTGGGCCGCATCGGTGAAGTGTCCATTATCGGTTTCGTACTGCTGATGTTGGCCATTATCGGCGGCCAGTATGTGCAGGAAAACCCGGCGCTGGCGCCGATGTTCACGTTCACCGGCACCGAGCTGGTATGGATGCTGGTCGGCTACGGCTTCGTGGCGTCCGTGCTGCCGGTGTGGCTGCTGCTGGCGCCGCGCGATTACCTGTCGACGTTCCTGAAAATCGGCACCATCGTCGGCCTGGCGTTGGGCATCCTGATTGTCGCCCCGACCCTGCAAATGCCATCCGTGACGAAATTCATCGATGGTACCGGTCCGGTCTGGGCGGGCAACCTGTTCCCGTTCCTGTTCATCACCATCGCCTGCGGCGCCGTGTCCGGCTTCCACGCGCTGATCTCGTCCGGCACCACGCCGAAGATGATTGAAAACGAAAACCATGCCCGCTTCATCGGCTACGGCGCGATGCTGATGGAATCGTTCGTCGCCATCATGGCGCTGGTGGCGGCATCGACCATCGATCCGGGCGTGTACTTCGCCATGAACAGCCCCGCCGCGCTGCTGGGCACCACGCCCGAAGCAGCGGCCCAGGTGATTGCAAGCTGGGGCTTCCACGTCACGCCGGAAATGCTGGTGCAGACCGCCAAGGACGTGGGCGAGACCACCATCATTTCCCGCGCCGGCGGCGCACCAACGCTGGCGGTCGGCATGGCGCACATCCTGTCGAACGTCATCGGCGGCAAGATGATGATGGCGTTCTGGTACCACTTCGCGATCCTGTTCGAAGCGCTGTTCATCCTGACCGCCGTCGATGCGGGCACCCGCGCCGGCCGCTACATGCTGCAGGACTTGCTGGGCGCCTTCATCCCGTCGTTCAAGGATTCCAACAACACCGTGGCCGGCCTGGTGGCCACCGCGCTGTGCGTGGCGGCCTGGGGCTACTTCCTGTACCAGGGCGTGGTCGATCCGCTGGGCGGCATCAATACGCTGTGGCCGCTGTTCGGCATCGCCAACCAGATGCTGGCCGGTATCGCGCTGATCCTCGCCACCTGCGTGCTGTTCAAGATGAAGCGTGGCCAGTATGCGTGGGTCACCATGGTCCCCACCGCGTGGCTGCTGCTGTGCACCCTGACGGCCGGCTACCAGAAAATCTTCGACGCCAACCCGAAAGTCGGCTTCCTGGCCCACGCCACCAAGTACAGCACGGCCATCACGGAAGACAAGGTGCTGGCGCCGGCAAAGTCGATGGCACAGATGCACCAGATCGTGTTCAACGATTACCTCGACGCGTCGCTGGCGGGCTTCTTCATGGTGGTGGTGCTGTCGGTGCTGGTGTTCGGCATCCGCACCGTGCTGGCGGCGCGCGCCAGCGCCAAGCCGACCGCCAACGAAAGCCCGATGGTCGCCATGCCCGCGGTGCAGTGATGTTCAGCGACCTGATGCAAGCCGGCTTGCAGGCCGGCCGCTACCTGGGGCAGAGCATGCGGCTGATGGTGGGCCTGCCCGAGTACGACACGTACGTGGCGCACCATGAAAAGACCCATCCGGATTTGCCGATGATGAGTTACGAAGAGTTTTTCCGCGAACGCCAGGAAGCCCGCTACGGCGGGGCCGGCAAACGCGGCGGCTGTTGCTGAAGCTGCACTGACGATTGATCCCTTTATCCCCTTTGTGCCCCGGTGTCCCTGCCGGGGCGTTTTTTTTTGAGGCGGGCACAGCAGTAACGTTAGATAAAAATCAACATGTTAAAGATCCCGACAGATATATTTTCCTAACGGAATTATGGGCCGGGACCTATGCTCAGCTTCGAACGCTCCGGCCTGAGCCGGAAACTCACCATGATCAGCGCCTGGTCGACCGGCAGCGCCTTGCTGCTGGCGTTCGCCGTGTTCGCGGCCACGCATGTGTCGAGCCAGCTGGAACTCGAGCGGCGCCAGTTGCACACGCTGGCGGGCACGGTGGCGGCCAACAGCGCCATCGCGCTGCTGTACGTGGATCCGTCGCAGGCGAACCAGGTGCTGGCGCTGGCCAACTTCGATGGCCGCGACGATATCCGTCAAGTAGTCCTGTTCGACCGCGACGGCAAGCTGCTGTCCCGCAGCGCCATGCACGACGACGGTCCCGCCGCCCCGCCCGACCTGGAATTGCGCCGGCTGCAGGACATCGGCAAGGCCGGCGAACATGAATTTTCCGGGCCGCTGTGGGCGCCGGGGCTGCGCATGTACCGCGGCGTGCATTTCCAGCAAGACCAGGTGGGCGCCGTCATGCTGGAAGCGGGATTACCCCGCATGTGGCGCGATATCCTGCAAAACCTGGTGGGCGGCGCTATCGCCGCCGTGCTGTCGTTCCTGTGCGCGCTGTGGCTGGCGCGCCGTTTCCGCGACGGCATTGCCGAACCCATCGCGAGCCTGATCGCCGCCGCGCGCCAGGCCGCCGACGGCCAACCCGGCGCCCGCCTGCAGCACAGCCGCACCGACGAACTGGGTGCGCTGCTGGACAGCTTCAACGACATGCTGGTGCAAATGGCCAGCCGCGATGCGCGCCTGGCGCAATACCGCGACCAGCTGGAACGGCAGGTGAGCGTGCGCACCGAGCAGCTGGAAAAAGCCAAGAACGCGGCGGAAAGCGCAAGCCAGGCCAAGAGCGCCTTTCTCGCCACCATGAGCCATGAAATCCGCACGCCGATGAACGGCGTGCTGGGCATGACGGAATTGCTGCTGTCCACACCGCTGACGGACGTGCAGCGCCACTATACGGAAATGGTGCAGCGTTCCGGCGAACACCTGCTGGTCATCATTAACGACATCCTCGACTTTTCCAAGATCGAAGCGGGCAAGCTGACCGTCGAATACATCCACTTCAATTTCCGCGAACTGCTGGACGATATCGACCAGGTGTTCACGCCGCAGGCGCATGCCAAAGGCATTGCGATCGAATTCGCCATCGCCAACGATATCCCGGTCGCCATCTGCGGCGATCCCAACCGGCTGCGGCAAGTGCTGTTCAACTTGCTGGGCAATGCCATCAAGTTCACGGAAACCGGCAAGATCACCGTCAAGGTGGCGGTCACCAATGAAGATGCGCAAAGCGTGGACTTGCGCTTTGAAGTGCATGACACGGGCATCGGCGTGTCGCGCGAGGCGCGCAGCCGCATTTTCACGTCGTTCTCGCAGGCGGACGGCTCCACCACGCGCAAGCACGGCGGCACGGGACTGGGGCTGGCGATCTCGAAACAGCTGGTGGAATTGATGGGCGGCGCCATCGGCGTCGACCACGCGCTGACGCAGGGATCGATATTCTGGTTCGCGCTGCGCTTCGACAAGCGCCGCGTCGACGAAGCCGATGGCGATACGGCTGCGCCGCCATCGGCGGCGGCCGGCAAGCGCGCGCTGGTGGCGGACCCGCTGCCGGAAAACCGCCTGCTGCTGGAACGCCAGCTGGCGCGCTGGCACCTGCACGTCGATTGCGCCGAATCGTCCGACGCGGCGTTGCGCATGCTGCGCGACGGCGCGGCGCGCGGCCATCCATATGACGTGGCGCTGCTGGACATGGACTTGCGCCCCGGCAGCGGCTTGATGTTGGCGGCCGACATCAAGGCCGATGCCGCCATTGCCGGCGTGCGGCTGCTGTTGCTGGCCAGCGAACGCAATGCCGCCGACACCGTGCAGCGCCGGGAAGCCGGGGTGGCGTTCCAGCTGATCAAACCGCCCCGCGCCTGCGATGTGTATGAATGCGTCGCCACGCCGCAGCGCTCGGGTACGGGCGCGCGGCAAGCTGCCGAGGCGGCGCCGCCGCACCCCGTGACTCCCTCACCGCCGCCCCCTGCCCCGCCGCCATCGCCCGGCCACGGCAAGCGCCGCAAGGTGCTGCTGGCCGAAGACAATCCCGTCAACGTCCAGGTGGCGTCGGCCATGCTGCGCGGTCTGGGACTGGAAGTGCGCTGCGCCGGCAATGGCGCGGAAGCGCTGGACGCCGTGCGCGCCGAAGGTTTCGATGCGGTGCTGATGGATTGCCAGATGCCGGTGATGGATGGCATGGCCGCCACCGCGGAAATCCGCCGCCACGAACAGCAGCAAGGCCGCACACGCCTGCCGGTGGTGGCGATTACGGCCAACGCCTTGCCGGGCGACCGCGAAACCTGCCTGGCGGCGGGCATGGACGATTACCTCAGCAAGCCCTTCACGCAACAGGGGCTGGGTGAAACGCTGGCGCGGTGGATCCGGCTGCCGCGTTTGCCCGCAAAGCAAGCCAATGCGCAGGCCGATGCGCAGCTAGCCATGCCCCAGCTCCCAACCCAGGCAAGCGCCGATCCGCTGAACCCGCGCGCGCTGGACAATATCCGTGCCCTCGACCATGGCAGCAACAACGGCAATAACAATGGGAAAACGCCCAGCCTGCTGCGCCGCGTCGTGCAGTCGTACCTGGACAACACGCCCCAGCAACTGACCGCGTTGCGCGCCGCGCTGGAAGGACAACAGCCGGATCAACTGCGACGCATCGCGCACAGCCTGAAGTCCGGCAGCGCCAATGTCGGCGCCGAGGCGCTGGCGCGCCTGTGCAAGGAATTGGAACAACTGGGCAAGGCCCACACCACCGAAGGCGCTCCGGCCCTGCTGGCCGGCATGGAACGGGAGTTCGAAGCGGTGCGGCGCGCCCTCTGCACTGTCCTGGAAAAGGAGCCCTGATATGGCAGCGCTACATAGTCCTTCACGCGGTACCGTGCTGGTGGCCGACGACGATCCCGTCATGCGCCTGCTGATGCTGGAAATGCTGGCGCAAGTGGGGCTGGATGCGGTGGAGGCGGAAGACGGCGCCGCCGCGCTGGCGCGCTTCCGCCAGATCCGCCCCGACCTGGTGCTGCTGGACGTCGACATGCCGGGCATGGATGGCTTCGACGTGTGCCGCGCCATCCGCGCGCAAGACCACGGCGCCGCCGTGCCCATCATCATGGTGACGGGCGGCGACGACGTCGAGGCCGTGACGCAAGCGTATGAAGACGGCGCCACCGACTTCGTGTCGAAGCCCATCAACTGGCCCATCCTGGGTCACCGCGTGCTGTACGTGCTGCGGGCCAGCGATGCGATTGCACGGCTGCGATTGGCCGACGCGCACAACCGCGCCGTGCTGGCCGCCATCCCCGACACGTTTTTCCGCCTGAACCGCGACGGCTATTACCTCGATTACGAGCGGGGCCAGGACAACAATGGCAAATGCCGGGGCGACGCGTGCGTGGGCCGCCATATCGGCGACGTGCTGCCGCCGCCGATTGCCGCGCAAATCCTGGAACAGGTGCACGCGGTGCTGGCCACGCAAACCGTGCGGGCGCTCGATTATGAATTGCAGCACGGCGACGATGGCACGCGGCATTATGAAGCGCGGCTGGTGGCCACCGGCGCCGGCGACGTGCTGGGGCTGGTGCGCGACATCAGCGAGCGCAAACGCACGGAAGAACAAATCCGCCGCCTGGCTTACTGCGACAGCCTGACGGGCATCCCCAACCGCCAGGCCTTCCTGGAATCGCTGGAGCGGGAACTGGCCCGCTCGCGCCAGTTGGGCAAGAAATTCGCCGTGCTGTTCATGGACCTCGACGCGTTCAAGCGCATCAACGACACGCTGGGCCACGACGTCGGCGACCTGCTGCTGAAGGTTGTCTCGGAACGGCTGCACGACACCATCCGCCCCGGCGACACCGTCACCCGCGCGCAGCAGGGCGACTTCCCGCCCGGGAACCTGGCGCGCCTGGGCGGCGATGAATTCACGATCCTGATTCCCGACCTGGAAAAAGTCGACAGCGCGCTGGCCGTGGCGCAGCGCGTCAAGGATGCGATGCGCCGCCCTTTCCTGCTGGACGGCCATGAAATCTTCGTCACGGCCAGCATCGGCATTTCGCTGTATCCGCAGGACGGCGAAGACAGCACGTCGCTGCTGAAATACGCCGACACGGCGATGTACCACGCGAAAAACCTGGGCAAGAACAATGCGCAGCTGTACAGCTCATCGCTGACGATGCAGATCATGAGCCACGTCAGGCTGGAGACAGGGTTGCGCAAGGCGCTGCAAAACGATGAACTGTATCTGCTGTACCAGCCGCAAGTCGATTTCGCCAGTTCGCAAGTGGTGGGCGTGGAAGCGCTGGTGCGCTGGCGCCATCCGGAACACGGCATCATGCCGCCCAACGAATTCATTCCGCTGGCAGAGGAAACCGGCCTGATCGTGCCCATCGGCGCGTGGGTGTTGCGCACCGCGTGCGTGCAGGCGCGCCTGTGGCAGGATGTGTGCCGCCGCCCGGTGCGGCTCGCCGTCAACTTGTCGGCACGCCAGTTCAAGGATGAAAACCTGGCGCAGACGGTGCTGGCCGCGCTGCACGAATCGGGGCTGGAAGCGGGCTTGCTGGAACTGGAACTGACGGAAAGCACGTTGATGGACGACGCCCGCGCCACGCTGGCGATGCTGGAACAGTTGCGCGGCATCGGTGTGCTGCTGTCGGTCGACGATTTCGGCACCGGCTATTCGTCGATGAATTACCTGAAGCGCTTCGACGTGCACACGCTGAAGATCGACAAATCCTTTATTTCAGGCTTGCCGCAGGATTCGGAAGACGCGGCCATCACGCGCGCCATCATCGCGCTGGGCCACGGCTTGCGCATGATCGTGGTGGCGGAAGGGGTCGAGACGGAAGAACAGTTCATGCTGCTGGAACAGTATGGCTGCGACCTTGCCCAGGGTTTTTACCTGGGCAAGCCGTCGACCAACGACGCGATCACGCAAATGCTGAAGATAAGGCGGGCGCCGATCGTGCGGCAGGCTTGACGTATTTTTACAGGACCCGCTCCGCCTTCAACGCCGCGATATCGGCATCGCTGTAACCCAGCGACTTCAACACCTCGTCATTGTGCTCGCCCAGCCCCGGCCCCATCCAGTGCGTATGGCCGGGTGTTTCCGACAGTTTCGGCGAAATGGCGGGCAACTTGACCGGTGTGCCGTCGGCAAACTGGTGTTGCTCGAACATGTTACGGGCCAGGAATTGCGGGTCCGTCATCATGTCCTTGACCGAGTAAATCTTCCCGACCGGGACGTCGGCCGCCTGCAGGATCGCCAGCGCTTCGTCGATGGACTTGGTGTCGCACCATGCCTGGATCGCGCCGTCGATGTCGGCGGTCCGCGCCACGCGGCCATCGTTGCGTTCCATTTGCGGGTCGTTGGCCATGTCGTCGCGGCCGATGGCCAGCATCAGGCGCTTGAAGATCGCGTCGCCATTGCCGGCGATGACGACATTGTCGCCATCCCTGGTGGTGTACGTGTTCGATGGCACGATGCCCGGCAACGCGCCGCCCGTGCGCTCGCGCACCACGCCGGCATGGTCGAATTCCGGCACCAGCGATTCCATCAGGTTGAACACCGATTCATACAGCGCCACGTCGACCATCTGGCCCTGCCCATGTTCGCGGCCGCCGGTGGCGTCGCGGTGGCGCAGCGCCATCATGGCGCCGATCACGCCGTGCAGCGCCGCCACGGAATCGCCGATCGACACGCCGACGCGCACCGGCGGCCGGTCCGCGTGGCCCGACACGTAGCGCAAGCCGCCCATCGATTCGCCGATGGCGCCAAAGCCCGGCTGGTCTTTCATCGGCCCGGTCTGGCCAAAGCCGGACAGGCGCACCATGATGGTCGACGGCTTCACGGCTTTCAGCTGCTCGTAACCGATGTCCCATTTTTCCAGCACGCCGGGACGGTAGTTTTCAATGATGATGTCCGCCTCCAGCGCCAGCTGGCGGGCAATGGCGCGGCCACGGGCATCCTTCATGTTCAGCGTGATGCTTTTCTTGTTACGGGCCTGCACCGACCACCACAGCGACGTGCCGTCTTTCAGCACGCGCCATTTGCGGATCGGGTCGCCGCCATCGGGCGCTTCCACCTTGATGACTTCCGCGCCGAATTCCGCCAGCATGCGGGCGCAAAACGGGCCGGCAATCAGGGTGCCGAGTTCCAGGACTTTGATGCCTTTTAACGGGCCGTGAGTTGGTTTTTGGTCGCTCATGAATATAGGACTAAGTACTGCGCCGGTCGAGCATGGCCCGCGCGATGGTGCCCGCGTCCACATATTCGAGCTCGCCGCCGACCGGCACGCCACGCGCCAGACGGCTCACCTTCAGTCCGCGCGCCTTCAGCATTTCGCTGATGTAATGCGCGGTGGCTTCGCCTTCATTGGTAAAGTTGGTGGCCAGCACCACCTCTTCCACCACGCTGTCATTGGCGCGGTCGACCAGTTTTTCCAGGTGGATGTCTTTCGGGCCGATGCCGTCCAGCGGCGACAGGCGCCCCATCAGCACAAAGTACAGGCCTTTGTACGTCAGCGTCTGCTCGATCATCATCTGGTCGGCCGGCGTCTCCACCACGCACAGCAGGCGCTTGTCGCGCGCTTCATCGCGGCAGGTGCCGCAAATCTCGTCTTCCGTGAACGTATTGCACAGCGCGCAGTGGTGTACCGCTTCCACCGCCTGGTACAGCGCGCGCGACAGCATGGCCGCGCCTTCGCGGTCATGCTGCAGCAAGTGGAACGCCATGCGCTGCGCGGATTTGGGTCCGACACCGGGCAGGCGGCGCAGTGCCTCCGTCAGGAATTCCAGCGACTTGGCCATCAGTGCTGCTTGAACTGGCTGAGGATCTCGGCCGTCATGGTCGGCACGAATTCAGTGATGGTGTAACTGGCGGCGCCCGCCTCGTTGAACGGATCGAGTTCGATCACGGCTTCAATGTCGGCTTTGCTGTCGGCCGTGGCGATGATGACGCCCCCGGTTCGGGGCACCATCCGGCCAGACATGAGGAACATGCCATTGTCATATTGCTCGCGCAAGTATTCCCGGTGCTTGGCCAGCAGCGCATCGATCTCCTCGGCCGGCTTCAGATAGGTGAGCGAGATGATGAACATGGCTGGCTTTCCAGGTTTAGAAAGGCATCTTGAAGCCGGCCGGCAGATTCATGCCGGCGGTCAGGCCGCTCATTTTTTCCGCGGACGTGGCTTCAGCCTTGCGCACGGCGTCGTTGAACGCGGCGGCCACCAGGTCTTCCAGCATGTCCTTGTCGTCGGCCAGCAGCGACGGGTCGATCGACACGCGTTTCACGTCGTTCTTGCAGGTCATGACGACTTTGACCAGGCCGGCGCCGGACTGGCCTTCCACTTCGATGGAACCCAGCGCGTCCTGGGCTTTCTTCATGTTTTCCTGCATTGCCTGCGCTTGTTTCATCAGGCCAGCCAGTTGGTTTTTCATCATGGTGCGTTTCTCCTGTATTCCTGTAAGTCAGTATAGCTAATTGTCAGTGCGCCGGTGGCGCCGGCGGCGGCACGATCGAGCCTGGCACCACGAAGGCGCCAAATTCCCGGATCATGCTCTTGATAAACGGGTCGTTGGCCACGGTTTCCTCGGCGGCGCGCTGCACCGCTTCCCGGTGCGCCTGCGCTTCCGCGCTGGCCGTGTACCAGGCGCGACCCAACTCGGTTTCCACCCGGATCGGGCGATTAAAACGTTCCGTCAGGGCGGCCGCCAGCTTTTCCACATTAGCGGGTGTACGCCATGTTTCAATCGGTACGCGGACAAAGAACTGGGCCGATGCCGTGCCATCGGGCACGCATTTGATCAGTTCAGCCTGCGTCGCCAGTTGCTGCGCCACGCCACGCAGGGGCAAACGGGCCGCCAGCGCGGGCCAGTTGCCATCCCAGTCCAGCTCGGGAACCGGCGTGATCACATATTCATAGGGCGGCTTGGCGGGCGCGCGCTGGGGCGCCTGCGATTGGGGTTGCGGCATGGATGCCGGCGCATCGGCTTGCGCTGAAGCCACAGCCGTGTCGTCAGAGAATTCCGTGACCCATGGCGGCAAATCGTCGTCCGGCGCCTGCTGGCGTACCTGCACCTTGGGCGGCGCTTCCAGCACGGCCGTGTCGCCACCCATCGCGGGACGACCATCGTCCCAGGGCGCGTCGTCCCATGGCGGCGTGGCTTGCTGTGCGGGCGGCGCATCTTCCCACGGGGCCGGACCGCGCGCCTGCACGGCCGGCTGCGTTGCCTGTGCCGCCGCGGCGGGCGCCATCTGGCCCATCGCCGGGGCCGGACGTCCCTGCCCCACCGCTTGCGCGGCGGGATGCCGGGCTTGTCCCATGGCTTGCGAAGCCGGTTGCGCCTGGCCCATGGCGGACGGCGCCGCCGGCTGGGCCGCTTGCGGCGGTTCCGATTGCGGTCCGACTTGCGCCGGACGGCTTGGCGGTGCCTTGATGCCGGAGGCGGCGCGGGCTGCTTGCAACGCCGCCTGGATCGCCGCCTTGGCCGGACTCAGCGGCGCGGCAGGCGCTGCCGCACCGGGAGCCGGCGCCTGTGCGGCCGCTTGTGGCTGGGATACGGCCGGGGCAGCCGCTTGCGGCGCCTGGTACTGTGCCGGCTGGGCTACGGCCTGCGCCGGCATCGCTTGCGCCGCCATCCCGCCACCCGGGGCGCCCGGTGTGACGGAGGCATGGCTGGCCGTCGCCATCGAAGCGGCCCGTGCCGGCTGCGCGGCCGGCAATCCCGCCGCGGCGGCAGCGGCGCGCGCCGCGCCGGGACCGCGCGCTACGGCTGCCGCGGGCGCTGCCGGGAGTCCTTCGGCGCCACCGACGCCGGGACGAAAGGCCAGCATGCGAAGCAAGGTCATCGAGAAGCCCGCATATTCATCGGGCGCCAGGCCCAGTTCATTGCGGCCATGGACGGCGATCTGGTAATACAGTTGCACTTCTTCCGCGTCGAATTCACCCGCCAGGCGCACGATGTCGGCATATTCCGGCAAGTCCGCCGGCACGGCGGCCGGTACGGTCTGCGCCAGCGCGATCCGGTGCAGCAAGGTGCCCAGGTCTTGCAGCGCGCCGTTATACGACAGGCTGCGCGACGCCATTTCATCGGCCACCGCCAGCAAATCGGCGCCATCCTGTTTGGCCAACGCGTCCAGCAGGCGCACCAGGTACGACTGGTCCAGCGCACCCAGCATACCCTGCACGGAATCCAGGGTCACTTCACCGGCCGCATAGGCGATGGCCTGGTCGGTCAGCGACAGCGCATCGCGCATGGAACCGTGCGCGCCTTGCGCCAGCAGGCGCAGCGCGGGTTGCTCGAAGTTGACATTTTCCTGGCCCAGGATATTGGCCAGGTGGCCCACGATGTGACCGGGCGGCATCTGCTTCAAATTGAATTGCAGGCAGCGCGACAGCACGGTCACGGGAATCTTTTGCGGATCGGTGGTCGCCAGGATGAATTTCACGTGTTCCGGCGGCTCTTCCAGCGTTTTCAGCATGGAGTTGAACGCGTGGTTGGTCAGCATGTGCACCTCGTCGATCATATAGACCTTGAAGCGCGCATTCGACGGCGCGTACACCGCCTGCTCCAGCAACTGCGCCATTTCATCGACACCGCGGTTCGACGCCGCGTCCATCTCTATATAGTCGACAAAGCGGCCGCCATCGATGGCCTGGCATGCCTCGCACTTGCCGCAAGGCGTGGCGGTGATGCCGCCCGTGCCGTCGGGACCGGTGCAGTTGAGCGACTTGGCCAGGATCCTTGATAACGTGGTCTTGCCGACACCGCGCGTGCCGGTGAACAAGTAGGCGTGGTGCAGCCGGCCCGTGTTCAGCGCGTGCGTGAGCGCGCGCACGACGTGCTCCTGGCCGACGAGCGTTTCAAAGTTCCGGGGGCGGTATTTGCGAGCGAGGACTTGATAAGACATGCGGGCAATTTTACCATCCCGCACGGGCGCCGGGACTTTGGCAATGTTGCACAACAGGCAGGGGCGAAAAAAAAGCTGCGCGAGGCAGCTTTTTTTCCTGAATTCAGAGGCGAGCCTGATCTGCGGCACTTGCGGTGAACGGCTGTGGCTGCTTCGTTCCCGACCTGACCAGGTTGACCATGCCGCAATGCGCAGGGGCCCGCCGGCTGCAATTATAACCGCTCTGACGGAAACGTGGGCATTGTAATGCTCACAGCCCGAGCTCTTGCCAGATACTGTCGACTTTCGCCTTCACTTCGGGCGTCATGGTGATGGTCGTGCCCCACTCCCGGTTGGTCTCGCCCGGCCACTTGTTGGTGGCGTCGATCCCCATCTTGCTGCCCAGTCCACTGATGGGGGACGCGAAGTCCAGGTAATCGATCGGCGTGTTATCGACCAGCGTGGTGTCGCGGGTCGGGTCGACGCGGGTCGTGATGGCCCAGATCACTTCCTTCCAGTCGCGGATGTCGACATCTTCATCGACCACGACGATGAACTTGGTATACATGAACTGGCGCAAGAAACTCCACACGCCAAACATCACGCGCTTCGCATGGCCCGCATATTGTTTGCGGATTTGCACCACCGCCATGCGGTAGCTGCACCCTTCCGGCGGCAAATAAAAGTCCGTGATTTCTGTGAACTGCTTTTGCAGCAGCGGCACGAACACTTCATTCAGCGCCAGCCCCAGCACGGCCGGCTCGTCCGGCGGCTTGCCGGTATACGTCGAGTGGTAAATCGGGTCGCGCCGCATCGTGATGCGGTCGATGGTGAACACGGGGAACCAGTCCTGTTCATTGTAATAACCGGTGTGGTCGCCATACGGCCCTTCCAGCGCATGTTCGTAGCCGGACGGGTGGTTTTCGTCCGGATAGATATGCCCTTCCAGCACGATTTCCGCCGACGCGGGCACGCGCAATTCGCTGCCGATGGCTTTCACCAGTTCCGTGCGGCTGCCACGCAGCAGGCCGGCAAACTGGTATTCCGACAAGGTGTCCGGCACCGGCGTCACCGCGCCCAGGATGGTGGCCGGATCGGCGCCCAGCGCCACCGCCACCGGATACGGCTGCCCCTTGTTTTGCACCGCGTGTTCGCGGAAATCCAGCGCCCCGCCCCGGTGCGCCAGCCAGCGCATGATGACCTTGTTACGTCCCAGCACCTGCTGGCGGTAAATCCCCAGGTTTTGCCGCTTCTTGTTGGGTCCCTTGGTAATCACCAGACCCCACGTGATCAGCGGCGCGATATCGCCCGGCCAGCAATGCTGGATCGGCAAGCGCGCCAAATCCACGTCATTGCCCTCCCAGACGATTTCCTGGCAAGGCGCGCCGCGCAACTCTTTCGGCGACATGTCCCACACCGCCTTCACCAGCGAACCCATGCCCATCAAATCCTTGAATCCCTTGGGCGGTTCCGGCTCTTTCAGGCGCGCCAGCACGTGGCCGATCTTGCGCAATTCGCTGACATCTTCCGCCCCCATGCCCAGCGCCACGCGACGCGGCGTACCGAACAAATTGCCCAGCACCGGCATCGTGTGTCCGGTGGGATGCTGGAACAGCAAGGCTGGTCCGCCGGCCCGCAAAGTACGGTCGCAGACTTCAGTCATCTCCAAATTCGGGGAAATCGGGGTTAAAACGGGCTTAAGTTCGCCCATTCGTTGCAGTTGAGAAATAAAATCACGCAGATCGGTGTACTTCATACTTTTTTACGATTTTTTCGCTTTCGCAAGACGTATTGAGGTTTTTCAGACAAGTGTTTGATTTTATTAGTTTTTGCTGCACCGCAAGGCAAAATTCTATATCAATAAGTTATAAAGAACGTGTTTGTTAGTATTGACGTGATATAAAACGGCTTCTACAATTCGCCTTACTTGAAGAGGGGACATGGCCAGTTAGCCAACTTTGTTGTCACTCATTCATTCACCGGAGTCGGGGCTCCACAAACATTTTAAGGAGTGTTTTCACAAGGCGTCTGCCTTAACCCCCGGAAAAAGTTGTATTGCGGACTGTCCCGCGTACCCGCCAGGCATCGGGTAGCGACAGCTCAGGCAAGCAATGATGGCGTTCCACGGCTGCTCACGGCAGCGTTGAACGATGATATTTCTGATGCACGGCATTGGCACATCAAAAGAACAGCTGCGATAAAACGCGGCAGGGATGCGCTCGTTACGGACATTTCAGGGGAGTTCTATGACTAATCGCACTACCAGGGTGGCTGATGCCACCCGCCAGCTGGCCTCGGTGGCCAACGGCATGGCGAAGTCGCGCGTTACCGTGCGCAGCCTGCTGACCACCTTTCATCACACGTTGACGATTTGCGGTGTGACCGCCTTAGTAATGATTGCAGTACTGTTCGTCCGCCCGGACCTGGCTCATGCCTTGAGCAAGTCCATGGCGCCACAACAAGCAGAAGCGGCAGCTTCCGTAACGGCTCCGCCACTGACCGCGCTGATGGATGCGCCAACCGCCCAGGCAACGGCCGCTGAAGCGCCAATGACGGCAGAAGAAAAGAAGTTGATGGGCTCGAAAAAACAGCAGGAGTGGGTCACCACCTGGCTGTCCAAGCGTTACCGGGTGGCGTCCGACGCGACCAACATGCTGGTCTCGACGGCTTACCTGACGGCGCGTGAAATCAAGCTGGACCCGCTGCTGATCCTGGCCGTGATGGCCATCGAATCGGGCTTGAACCCGTTCGCGGAAAGCCCGATGGGCGCGCAGGGCCTGATGCAAGTGATGTCGAAGGTGCACCACGACAAATTCCAGGAGATGGGCGGCGTCCAGGCTGCACTGAACCCTGTTGCCAACATCCGTGTCGGTTCGCTGATCCTGAAGGATTACGTGACCCGTGGCGGTTCGGTGGAAGCGGGCCTGAAATGGTACGTGGGCGCCGCCGCCTTTGAAACGGACGAAGGCTATGGCTCCAAAGTCATGGCGGAATACAAGAAACTGCAACAGGTTTCCACCGGCAAGAAAGTGCCGACCACCAATCCGGTGATCGTCGCCACCCCTGCGCCGGCTGTGAAATCACCGGAACCGGCCGTGGCATCCGCGAAACTGCCTGATTCGCAAATTGCCGGCCTGTAATCCCCCGATCTGCCTGGATCGAAAAACCGCCTTCGGGCGGTTTTTTTATGGGCGGGCGATTACTTCCAGAAGCCGAGATGGGGCACGGCCGCCTCCTCTTCCAGCAACGGCCCTACTACGCCGATCGGCCGCTGGCCCCGCGCAAACACTTCGCGGCACGGCAGCGAGAACGTCGGGTTTTCCGGGTGCGCCCCCGTCAATCCCAATAACGTATGTTCGGACAGCGCGTAGACGACGCGCCCGACGTTGGTCCAGTACACAGCGCCCGCGCACATGCAGCACGGTTCCGCACTGGTAAACAAGGTGGCTTTCGCCATTTGCTCCGGACTGAGGACTTTGGCGGCCGCCGCCACGGCCAGCAATTCCGCATGCTGCGTCGGGTCGCCCGGCGGCATCGAGTTATTGCCTGCCCGGGCCACCACGTTGCCCTGCTCATCGGCCACCAGCGCGGCAAACGGGTGGCGGCCCCGGTCGCGCGATTCGGCGGACAAGGCGATGGTTTCGCGCAGCAGCGCGAGGTCGGTGGCGCTGAGGTTGTCGGTACTCATATATATACGTCTCCGTTGATGGTGGCTATCCGGCCATCTTAATCCCGGCCATGACGGCCGCTATCACGGTAAACAACAAGTCCTTATAAGCAAAAAGCCACCACGGCCATGACGCCGGGTGGCTTTTGACTGATTCGCCGCAGCGATTAACGCTTCTTGTCGGCGTCCACTTCGTCCGGGCGCAATTGGCCGGCCAGCTTGTCCAGCACGCCGTTGACGTACTTGTGGCCATCGATACCGCCGAACGACTTGGTCAGTTCGACCGCTTCGTTGATGACGACGCGGTACGGGATTTCCGGGTGGTTCTTGAACTCGTAGGCGCCGATCAGCAGCACGGCGTGCTCGATGGGCGACAGTTCCGAAATGCCGCGGTCGACCAGCGGCGCGAACGTTTCGCGCAGCGCAACCGAGTCGGCGATGGTGCCGCGCAGCAGGTTGGAAAAGAATTCCGCGTCCGCCTTGTCGAAACCGTGCGCATTGCGGATGTTGTTGACGACCTTGGTCGATTCTTCATTGTTCAGCAGCCACTGGTACAGACCCTGCAGCGCGAACTCGCGCGCGCGGTGGCGCGGCGTGCGGCTCTTGCTTGGGTTGGCGTGGAGGGATTTGTCGGTCATGTTTGTTACCTGTCTTAAAAATGGAAAAAGACCGCCAGCCGGCTGTTTGCCATGGCCGCGGTCTTTCAGGGCCAGCGCTTACTCGTCGTAGCCGGCGTCTTGCTGCAACTCTTCCAGCGCGATGGACAGATTGGCCATCTCGACCGCCACGCGGGCAGCGTCCGCGCCTTTGACAGCCATGCGCACTTCGGCCTGCTCATCGTTTTCCGTGGTCAGGATCGCATTGGCGATCGGGATGCCGAAGTCCAGGCTGATGCGGGTCACGCCGGCGCCGGATTCATTCGACACCAGTTCGAAGTGGTAGGTTTCGCCGCGGATGATGGCGCCCAGCGCGATCAGGGCGTCGAATTGCTGGGATTCCGCCAGCTTTTGCAGGATCAGCGGCACTTCCAGCGCGCCCGGCACGGTCACGTGCAGCACGTCTTCGTCAGCCACGCCCAGGTGTTTCAGTTCCGCCAGGCAGGCGGACAGCAGGCCGTGGCACACGTCTTCGTTGAAACGGGCCTGGACGATACCGACGCGCAGACCTTCGCCGGACAGATTGGTTTCGTAGCTTCCTACAGTCATGGCAGCCCTCTTATATATGTGTGTATGTTATTTGATATGCGGATCAGACAGCCGGCTTGGCCATGTAACCCGTCACTTCCAGGTCGAAACCAGTCGTCATCGATGGCATCTTACGCGGGCTGGCCAGCAATTTCATCTTGCGCACGCCGACGTCGCGCAAAATTTGCGCGCCGATACCATAGCTGCGCAAGTCCATGCTGGCGGCGCGGCCTTGCGGGCGCTGCGCAGGCTGGTCCAGCGCGGCAAATTGCGCAAAGAACTGTTCCGCGGTTTCTTCGCAATTGAGCAGCACCACCACGCCCTGCGGCGATTCCTTGATGGCTTTCAGCGACGACGGCACCGTCCACGAGTGCGTGGTGGCTTCCGATTCCAGCAAGTCCAGGATCGACACCGGCTGGTGCACGCGCACCAGCGATTCCTGGTCCTGGTCCATCGAACCGTGCACCAGCGCCAGGTGGGCCGAACCGGTCGGCGTGTCGCGGAACGCGATCATGCGGAACTCGCCACTGGCTGTCTTCAGCGTGCGCTCTGCCACGCGCTCGACGATGCACTCATTGCGGCTGCGGTAGTGGATCAGGTCGGCGATGGTGCCGATTTTCAGGTCGTGTTCTTTTGCAAACTCCAGCAAGTCCGGCAAGCGCGCCATGGTGCCGTCGTCCTTGACGATTTCGCAAATCACGGACGCCGGGGTCAGCCCCGCCATCGACGTCAGGTCGCAACCGGCTTCCGTGTGGCCGGCACGCATCAGCACGCCGCCCTTGACCGCGCGCAGCGGGAAGATGTGGCCCGGCTGGACGATGTCGGAAGGTTTTGCATTTTTTGCCACGGCCACCTGGATGGTCCGGGCGCGGTCGGCGGCGGAAATACCGGTGGTAACGCCTTCCGCGGCTTCGATCGATTGCGTGAAGTTGGTGCCGAACGACGTGCCGTTACGGGCCGTCATCATCGACAGGTCCAGCTGCTTGCAACGCTCTTCGGTCAGCGTCAGGCACACCAGGCCGCGCGCGTACCGGATCATGAAATTGATGGCTTCCGGCGTCACGAAGTCCGCTGCAAGCACCAGGTCGCCTTCGTTTTCCCGGTCTTCCTCGTCAACGAGAATGACCATGCGCCCTGCGCGCAATTCGGCAACAATTTCTTCGGTGCTGGAAATAGACATTGCTTATCCTTGGTTTCGAGTTTCCTTAACCCTCTATTTTAAAGGATTTGGCGCATCTCAACCTGAATTCCCCCTCGGAACCGCCGTTTCAGCCGCATTCCCCCTGTAGTGCGCCTTGTAAACAGGCAGCAGGGTAGCATCAGTCATGACTCAGTCATGACCAAGACATGCAGATGGAGACTACAAGCATGCCCGCCCTGGACTCGGAACCGCAGCCAGACTTCATACAGCAAGGCGTCGCCCGCACCGTGCTGGTGGTCGACGACCGCCCCACCAACCGCGAATTCCTGCTGACCCTGTTGGGTTTTACGCCGCACCGCCTGCTGCAAGCCAGCGATGGCGCGCAGGCGCTGGCGCTGGTACGGCGCGAACGGCCCGATTTGATCATCACGGATTTGCTGATGCCGACCATGGACGGCTATGCGTTTACGCAGGAATTGCGCAACGATCCGAACCTGGCCGACATCCCCGTGATCTTTTTCAGCGCCACCTATTCGTGCCACGAGATGCACGCCATGGCCGCCGCCTGCGGCGTGCGCACCGTGCTGTCCAAACCGGCCGACCCGCAGGCGATCCTGGACGCCGTCAGCCACGAGCTGGGACAGGAACCTGAAGCGGCGGCGCCGCACGGCTGCGCCAGCGAATGGCCCGCCGTACCGCAACCGCTCACGCAGGCCGCATCCGCCGCGGACACGAGGGCAAGCGATGCGATCCTGGACAATACCGTTGATGCGCCGGCCGGTGGCGTCCCGCCGGCGGATGGCATTCCCGCCACCGGCGCCTCCAGCGCCACGGACGCTGCCGCCACGCTGGCCATCGCCAATGAACTGGTGGCGCTGGGCCTGCGCCTGGGCAGCGAACGGGATGCCGCCGCCATGGCCGCCACGTTCACCGCCACGGCCGCGCAGATCCTGGAAACCGAGTGCATCGCCCTGTGCCTGCTGGACGGCCAGGAACAGGTGGTGCAGCACCTGGCCACGCAATGCGTCGATCCCGCCGTACTGCGCGGCCATGCGCTGGACCGCTCGTCCCTGCCCGGCAGCCTGCTCGACGCCACCCACATTGTGCGCCGCGCCGCGCCCAGCGGGCCGCTGGAAGGCTTGCCGCCCGGGCACCCGCCGGTGCGTAATTTGCTGGGCATGGCGCTGCGCGACCGCTACACGCTGTATGGCTGGCTGTATTTCGCGGGCCGCCGTAACCAGCCGGAATTTTCCGAACAGGATGTGCAAACCGCCTCCACCCTGGCGGCGCAACTGACGGTCGCGTATTACAGCCTGAACCTGTACCAGGTGGTGCAGCGCCACGCGGCGCAATTGCAGATGGAAGCCAGCGCCCGGCGCGATGCCGACCTGGCGCTGCGCGCCAGCGAAAACCGCTACCGCGCCATGAGCGAATCGGCGCCGGACGCCATCGTCACCCTGGACCATGATTTGCACGTGCTGCACTTCAACCGTGCGGCGGTGGCCATGTTCGGCTACACGGAACAGGACATGCTGGGCCAGAGCGTCATGCTGCTGATGCCGGAACGCTACCGCAACAAGGCGCGCGTGCGCTACGAACAATTCCGGCGCACCAACCAGCCGTATTACAGCGGCCGCCTGGCGGAAGTGCACGGGCGACGCAAGAGCGGCGAAGAATTCATCGCCGAACAGGCGTTGTCGATCGTGCACGTGGACGGCAAGCAGATTTTCACCGCCATCCTGCGCGACACCACGCAACGGCGCCAGATGGAGAGCCGCCTGCGGCTGTCCGCCATGGTGTTCGACAGCACGCAGGAAAGCATCACCACCACGAATGCGGAGTGCAACATCATCGCCGTCAATCCCGCGTTCGAGCAGATCACGGGCTACAAGGAACGCGAAGTCCTGGGCCGCAATCCCAGCCTGCTGCGCTCGGGCCGCCACGACAGCGCGTTTTACCGCACCATGTGGGCCAGCCTGGAAACCACGGGCCAGTGGCGCGGCGAAATCTGGAACCGCCGCAAGAATGGCCAGATCTACCCGGAGCGCATGAGCATTTCCGCCATACGCGACCCGCACGGCAATATCAGCGCCTATGTCTCCGTGTCGACTGACATCAGCGCCCTGAAGGAAGCCCATCACCAGCTGGACTTCCTGGCCAACCACGATCCACTCACCTTGCTGCCGAACCGTAACCTGCTGAACGACCGGCTGCAACTGGCGATGGCGGCCGCCGGGCACGATGGCGCGCTGGTGGCCATCCTGCTGTTCAATATCGACCGCCTGCAACGCATCAATGACAGCATGGGCCACGATGCGGGCGATGCGCTGCTGCAGGAAATGGCGCGCCGCCTGAACCGCATCGTTACGCCGGGCGACACGCTGGCCCACCTGGGCGCGGACGAATTCGCGCTGATGCTCACCAAGTGCAAGCAGGTCGACGACGTCATCGTGGCGGTGCGCCAGTTGATGGAGGAAATCGCCCGTCCCGTGCATTTGCAGGGCCAGGATGTGTACGTGACGGCCAGCGTCGGCGTCAGCATTTATCCGCGCGACGGCTCCTCGGCAAGTGCGCTGCTGATCGGCGCGGACGTGGCGCTGTCGCACGTGAAGGAAGCGGGCCGCAACAGCTTCCGCTTCTTCACGGGCGAAATGAATGCGCACGCGCAGCGCTTCATGTTGCTGGAGACGCATTTACGGCACGCGATCGAACGCAACGAGTTGACCCTGCTGTACCAGCCGCAAGTCTCGCTGTCCGATGGCCGCGTCAGCGGCATGGAAGCGCTGCTGCGCTGGCACAGCCCGGAACTGGGCATGGTGCCGCCATCGGACTTCATCCCGCTGGCCGAAGACACGGGCCAGATCATCGAGATCGGCGCCTGGGTGCTGCACCAGGCGTGCACGCAAAACAAGGCATGGCAGCAGCAAGGGCTGCCACCGTTGCGCGTGGCGGTCAATGTCTCGGCGCGCCAGCTGTCCGCCGGCAACCTGCCGGCCACGGTGCGCACCGCGCTGGCGGCCAGCGGCCTGGCGCCGGACTGGCTCGAAATCGAACTGACGGAAAGCATCATGATGCAGGATGCGGAAGCCGTGCAGGCGCAATTGTCGGAACTGGCGCAGATGGGCGTTTCCGTGTCGCTCGACGATTTCGGCACCGGGTATTCGTCGCTGGGCTACCTGTCGCGTTTCACGCTGGACAAGCTGAAAATCGACCAGACCTTTGTCCGCAACATCACCTGCGAACCGCGCAGCGCCGCCATTGCACAGGCGACCATCGCGCTGGCGCACGGGCTGGAACTGGTGGTGGTGGCCGAAGGGGTGGAAACGCCGGGCCAGTTGAGTTACCTGCGCAGCATCGGCTGCGACAAGATCCAGGGTTATTTGTTCAGCAAGCCGCTGGCCGCGTCCGACTTTGCCGCCCTGCTGCGCGAAGGCCGCACCTTGATGCAGGAAAACCTGGCGCTGGTGCCGGCCCGCACCCTGCTGCTGGTCGACGACGAACCAGGCGCCGCCTACGCGATGGCAAGGCTGTTCCGCCGGGAGGGCTACTGCATCCTGGTGGCGCACAGCGGCCAGGAAGCGCTGGACATGCTGGCTGCGCGGGATGTGCAAGTGATCGTGTCCGACCAGCGCATGCCGGACATGCCGGGGGTGGAATTGCTGGCCCGGGCCCGCGAACTGTATCCGCATACAGTGCGCATCCTGCTGTCGGGGTATACCGACCTGAAGACCATGGCCGCCGCCGTCAACCAGGGTGCGGTCTACAAATGCCTGTCCAAGCCGTGGGACGATGCGGAGTTGCGGGCGGCGGTGCACGCGGCATTCCGGCTGGCCGAACATGGCGAACGGCGCGCGGGCTGACCTTGTCAAGCTATATCAAATCGGCATACATACTCGATTGAAAGGCATAGTTCCGGCACGCCGCGCGCGCCGCGATTGCGGCATAGTGTCGACTTCCCCGTCTCCATCATGATTGCCATGACTGCACAACACTACACGCCCCGCCTGCTGTGGCAACTGGGCGCCGAACTGGGCGAAGGCCCGCTGTGGCTGCCCGAACAGCAACGCCTGTACTTCGTCAACCTGATCCCCGGCGTGCTGCACGCGTATGACGCCGACGGCGCCACGCACAGCTGGCAATTGCCGACGTCGATTTGCTGGATCGTGCCGCGCCTCGACGGCGACGGCTTCATGGCCGGCCTGAAGGACGGCATCGTGCGCCTGTGGCTGAAGCCGGACCTGCACGTCGAATACCTGCACAAACCGGTGGCGGCCCGTCCTGGCGTGCGGCTGAACGACGCCAAGGCCGACCCGCAGGGCCGCCTGTGGGCCGGGACCCTGAACGGCGACGACAAAAGCCGTCCTGACGGCCAGTTGTTCCGCCTCGATCCCAACGGCGAACTGCACGTGGCGCTGGACGATTACCGCATCTGCAACGGTCCCACGTTCAGCCCGGACGGCAAGACCATGTACCACAACGACAGTTTCATCGACCGCACCTTCGCGTACGACGTGGCCGCCGACGGCAGCCTGGGCGAAGCGCGCCTGTGGAAGACCTATGGCGGCGAACAGGGTTCGCCGGACGGCATGACGGTCGATTCCGAAGGCTGCGTGTGGGTGGCCCAGTGGGGCGGCAGCCGCGTGTGCCGCTACAGCCCGGACGGCGAGTTGCTGGCCACCGTGCACATGCCGGTATCGCAACCGGCATCGTGCGTGCTGGGCGGCCCGGATTACAAGACGCTGTTCATTACCACGGCCTGGGAAAGCCTGAGCGCCGAACAGCGCGCGCAGGAACCGCTCGCCGGCGCCCTGTTCGCCGTCGAAGTCGACGTTCCCGGCGTCCCGCCGGCACGGTACGGCCGCCCCTGATTTAGCACCTCTCCGTCACTCCGTAGGGCGGTTTCCGCGCAGCGGAAGCCGCCATGCATGCGCACCACTACGTTCCCCGTCGCCGTCACGCCGGCATAGCGGCTTTGCCTTCAGCAAAACCGCCCTACGTGGATACGCCACATTCACTCCCCGCATTAACATAAACGTCACAAACGCATAACGATAGACAGTCACCCGGCATAAGCTTGCGCGATCATATTCGTTCCCCCGCGCGCCGCCCCTCCCTACACTCGGCATCACCAGCTACTCATTACCTGTCATGACAGGTCAGCGCAGATGCCGAACGAAATCCTGAAATCCGACTTGCTTGCTCCCGCCGCCGCCTCGCCGGTGCCGCTGCATGCGCAACTGCGCGAGCGCCTGCGCGAACGCATCCTCGACGGCAGCTACGCGGTGCACGCCCAACTGCCGCCGGAAAGCGAACTGGGTGCGCTGTTCGGCGTATCCCGCATCACCGTGCGCCAGGCGCTGGGCGACCTGCACAAGGAAGGCTTGATCTTCAAGGTGCCAGGTAAAGGCACGTTTGTCGCCAAGCCCAAGGCCTTCCAGCAACTGTCGCAGCTGGAAGGCTTTGCCCAGGCCATGGCGCGCCTGGGGCACAGCATCCGCAACGTGGTGACCAGCCACACGGCGGTGGCCGCCGATGCCGCCGTGGCCCAACAGCTGCAAGTGGCCACCGGCACGCAGGTGGCGGAAATCCGCCGCATCCGCTGCCTGAACGGCGATCCGCTGTCAGTGGAAGTGACGTACCTGCCGCTGCACATCGGCGAACGGCTGCGCGGCGCCGACCTGGCGCAGCGCGACATTTTCCTGATCCTGGAAAACGACTACGGCATTGCGCTGGGCCATGCCGACCTGCGCATCGACGCCATCCCGGCCGACGCCGCCCTGGCCACCGCGCTCAACGTGGCCGAAGGCAGCGCCATCCTGCGCATCGAACGCCTGACCCACGGCATCGGCGCGGACGGCCAGGCCATCCCGCTGGACTTCGAATACCTGTACTTCCGTGGCGACGCCTTCCAGTACCGGCTCCGCCTCCACAAGCAATAAAGCAAGGACTAACCATGCAAACCATTACTCAAACAGTCGACGTGCTGGTGATCGGCGGTGGCACCGCCGGCCCGATGGCCGCCGTCAAGGCCAAGGAATCGAACCCCGCACTCAAAGTGCTGCTGCTGGAAAAAGCCAACGTGCGCCGCAGCGGCGCCATTTCCATGGGCATGGACGGCTTGAACAACGCCGTCGTGCCGGGCTTCGCCACGCCCGAACAATATGTGAAGGAAATCACCACGGCCAACGACGGCATCGTCAACCAGGCCACCGTCATGGCTTACGCCCAGGGCAGCTTCCCCATGATCGAAGAGCTGGACAGCTGGGGCGTGAAATTCGAAAAGGATGAAAACGGCGACTACGCGATGCGCAAGGTGCACCACATGGGCACCTACGTGTTGCCGATGCCGGAAGGGCACGACATCAAGAAAGTGCTGTACCGCCGCCTGAAACGGGCCCGCGTCGAGATCACCAACCGTCTGGTGGCGACGCGCCTGCTGACGGCCGCCGACGGCTCGATTGCCGGCACGATGGCTTTCGATTGCCGCACCGGCGACTTCCACGTGGTGCGCGCAAAAACCGTGGTACTGGCCACCGGCGCGGCAGGCCGCCTGGGATTGCCGTCGTCCGGCTACCTGTTCGGCACCTATGAAAACCCCACCAATGCGGGCGACGGCTACAGCATGGCCTACCACGCGGGGGCCGAACTGTCGGGCATCGAATGCTTCCAGATCAACCCGCTGATCAAGGATTACAACGGCCCCGCCTGCGCTTACGTGACCGGTCCGTTCGGCGGCTACACCACCAATGCCAAGGGCGAACGCTTCATCGAGTGCGATTACTGGAGCGGCCAGATGATGCAAGAGTTCTACAACGAGCTGCAAGGCGGTAACGGTCCCGTGTTCCTCAAACTGGACCACCTGGCGGAAGAAACCATCAGCACCATTGAAACCATCCTGCACACCAATGAACGCCCGAGCCGCGGACGTTTCCACGAAGGCCGCGGCACCGATTACCGCGCGCAGATGGTGGAAATGCACATTTCGGAAATCGGCTTGTGCAGCGGCCACTCGGCCTCCGGCGTCTGGGTCGACGAGCACGCGGCCACCACGGTGCCGGGCCTGTACGCGGCGGGCGACCTGGCATGCGTGCCGCATAACTACATGCTGGGCGCGTTCGTGTACGGCAAGCTGGCCGGTGAAAGCGCGGCCCGCCGCTGCGCTGAAATCGCGCTGCCGGACATCGACGACGCACAGGTGGCCACCGAACGCGAACGCGTGTGGGCGCCGCTGAACCGCAAGGATGGGCTGCCGCCGCAGCAAGTCGAATACAAACTGCGCCGCATGGTCAACGATTACCTGCAGCCGCCGAAAGTCACGCGCAAGATGGAACTGGGGCTGACCCGCTTCGAAGCCATCCAGTCGGACCTGGACCGTCTTGTCGCCACCAACCCGCATGAACTGATGCGCGCCATGGAAGTGCATGCGATCCGCGATTGCGCGGAAATGGCGGCACGCGCCTCGCTGTACCGCACGGAGAGCCGCTGGGGCCTGTACCACAACCGCGCCGACTACCCGGAGCGCAATGACAGCGACTGGTTCGTCCACGTGCAGTTGAAGAAGACCGACGGGAAGATGGAATGCTTCAAGCGCCCCATCGCTCCCTACATCGTGCCGCTGGACGATGAGGAAAAAAACGCTTACCAGCGCTTGCGGGTGCAGCGCACCGCGCCGTCCCGGCAAGCCGCCGAACAGGAAACCACCCCGGCCGCGCTGGCGGCCTGAAAGGAACACCATGACTACCGCCTATATCCCGGCCAGCGTGCCGGTCCGCGTCAACGACGACCTGTGCATCGCCCATAAAGGCTGCACCGTCTGCGTCGACGTCTGCCCCCTCGACGTGCTGGCCATCGACATGGTCAAGGGCAAAGCCTACATGAAGTACGACGAATGCTGGTATTGCATGCCTTGCGAAAAAGATTGCCCGACCGGCGCCGTCACGGTCGATATCCCTTACCTGTTGCGTTGATCTAAGGAACTGCCATGCTGAAAAAACTGTTACCCCTGCTGCTGTCGACCATCGTTGTTTCGGCCAATGCCGAGACCATCCGCATCGCCATCGGCACCCAGGACACCACCATCAATTGCGCCACCGGCGGCCTGATCATCCGTGAACTGAAGTTGCTGGAAAAGTACCTGCCGAAAGACGGCAAGTACAAGGATGCGCAATACGACATCCAGTGGAAAAACTTCACGTCCGGCGCGCCGCTGACCAATGAAATGGTGGCGGGCAAGCTCGATATTGGTTCGATGGCGGACTTCCCCGGCTCGTTCAATGGCGCGGCCTTCCAGAAAGCGGGTCGCCAGAGCCAGTTCATCACCGTGCTGTCCGGCAGCACCCAGGGTAGCGGCAACGGCATCGTGGTGCCGAAAGCGTCCGGCATCCAGTCGCTGTCGGAACTGAAAGGCAAGACCATTTCCGTACCCTTCGCATCGACAGCGCACGGCATGCTGCTGCGGGCCGTGAAAGCACAAGGCTGGACGCCGGACCGCGACATCACCATCGTCACGCAGGCGCCCGAAGTCGCCGGTTCGGCGCTGCAGGCGAACAAGATCGACGCGCACGCGGACTTCGTGCCATTCGCGGAACTGTTCCCGCATCGTGGCTATGCACGCAAGATCTACGACGGTTCGCAAGCCAACGCGCCGACCCTGCACGGCAGCCTGGTCGACACGGACTTCGCGAAAAAATATCCTGAAATCGTCGTGGCCTTCCTGCGCGCCGCCATCGAAGCGGACCGCCTGGTGGCGGCCGAACCGGAAAAATACAGCGAGCTGATTGCCAGGGTCACGGGCATCGAAGCGGAAATCAATTACCTGTTCCATGGCCCGCTGGGCTTGCAGACGCGCGACTTCACGTGGAAGCCGGAATACCGCCAGGCCGTGCAAACGTCGATTGAAACGCTGCGCCTGATGAAACGCACGGAAACGGACCTCGATCCGAAAACCTTCATCAACGACCAGTACCTGCGCACGGCGTTCAAGCAGGCCGGCCTCGATTACGACACGCAACTGAAACACTACGGCCGCCATCCGCTGGTGGCGAAGGACGCCGTCACGGGCAAGCCCATCACGGACTTCAAGCAAGTCGCGCAAGTATGGGTGGAAGGCGAACCACTGGTGCGCAGCTATGCCACGGCGACGTCCGCCTTTGCCGAACTGGGCAAGCTTGAAAAGGCTGGCAAAAAGGTACGCGTGGTCTATACGCATGACCGCAACACGGGCTTGAAACTGCTGGCGGAAGACGCATGGTTCGTCAGCGGCAAGAACGATGTCAGCAGCTTCCTGCAAAAAGAAGCGGCCGAAGCGTGGGCGAAGAAGAATGGCGGCAAGGTGCTGGAATTTAACGCCGTGAAAACCGGCGCATAAACGGAGGAACGCATGAGTAATTCAGCCGCATCGACCGCGCTGTCCGGCGCGCCGCTCGGTATGGCCGGTGCGGCGGAGGGGCGCGGCCAGCCGGCGCAGCCGTCCTGGCCGCAGGCGGCAACGCTGCTGCTGCGCGCGGCGTCGCTGGCCCTGTGCCTGCTGGCGTGGCATTGGGCGTCGACCCGCAAGCTGGACCTGGGCGTGATCACTTTCGTCAACGTGCCGGCGCCGCTGGAAGTATTGCACGCCGCGTGGGACTTGCTGCAATCGCCGCTGCTGGCGAAACACGTCGGCGCCAGCGTCGCGCGGGTGTTCGGCGGTTTTATCGCCGCCGCGGTGGCCGGTGTGGCGCTGGGACTGGTGATCGGCCGTTCTCGCCGCGCCGGGGACATCCTGATGCCGCCGCTGGAAATGCTGCGGCCCATTCCCGCCGTCGCGTGGATTCCGCTGGCGATCTTGATGTTCCCGTCGTCGGAAATGTCGATGGTGTTCATCACGTTCACGGGCGCGCTGTTCCCGATCCTGCTCAACACCGTGCATGGCGTGGAACAGATCGATGCCCGCCTGCTGGCATCGGCGCGCAGCCTGGGCGCCAGGCGCCTGGCGCTGTTCGCGGAAGTGGTGCTGCCGGGCGCCGCGCCCGGCATCGTCACGGGCCTGGCGATCGGCATGGGCACCGCGTGGTTTTGCCTGGTGACGGCGGAAATGATTTCCGGCCAATTCGGCATCGGCTACTACACGTGGGCATCGTACACGGTGCAGAACTATGCGGACATCGTGGTCGGCATGCTGTTCATCGGCGTGTTCGGCATGGGCAGCAGCGCCCTGATACGCAAGCTGGGCGCACTGGCAACACCATGGAAGGAAGACAAATGACTGCGGATATTGCAACCCTGCGCGGCGGCGTGAAAATCGACCGCCTGCACATCACGCTGGGCCAGGGCGCCCGCGCGTTTGAGGCGGTACAGGATGTGTCGCTCGATATCGCCCCGGGCGAATTCATTTGCCTGCTGGGCCCATCGGGCTGCGGCAAGTCGACGTTGCTGGGCGCCCTGGCGGGCCACATCGAAGCCAGTGGCGGCGGCATCACCGTCGACGGCGCCGCCATCAGCGGTCCCCACCCCGACCGGGGCCTGGTGTTCCAGCAACACACTTTATTTCCATGGAAATCCGTGCTGGCCAACGTGGCCTTTGGCCTCAAAATGCAAGGTGTGGCGCGCAAGGAACGGGAAACGCGGGCGCGGGAATTGATTGCGCTGGTTGGCCTGGAAGGGTTTGAACAACACTATCCGTCGCAACTGTCCGGCGGCATGCGCCAGCGCGTGGAAATCGCCCGTGTGCTGATCACGCATCCGCGCGTGATGCTGATGGACGAACCGTTCGGCGCGCTCGATGCACAGACCCGGCTGATGATGCAGCACCTGTTGCTGGACGTATGGGCCCGCATCCGCACCACCATCGTGTTCATCACGCACGATATCGACGAAGCGCTGTTCCTGGCCGACCGCATTTTCGTCATGAGCCCCCGCCCTGGCCGCATCGTCGAAGAGTTGCGCCTGGACCGGGAAGCGTCGTTCGAACGCCCCCGCTCGGCCAACCTCGTGACGGCGCCGGAATTCACGCGCCTGAAGCGGCATTGCCTCGACTTGCTGCACCCGCGCAGTTATCCAAACGGCCATCCGCAGCCGCTGGCGCGCCTCAGCCCATTGGGCCCATCGATCGAACAATTACAAAGGAAGACTGCATGACCACGCTGTTACAAGACGATCCACAATTGCTGGCGCGCCTGCACGCTGACGACAGCGGCATCCGCCGCCTCGCGCTGCTGGAGCTGGCCGATTTCGCCGGCGACGAACATACGCCGCTGTTCATTGCCGCACTGCGCGATACGGAAGCCGGCGTGCGCCTGGAAGCGGCGCGCGCGCTGGAAGCGCTGGAAAGCCCGGAAGCCGCCCATGCGCTGGCGCTGGCGCTGGACGACAGCGATGAAGCCGTCCGCCAGGCCGCCGCGCAGGCGCTGTCGGAATTAAAGCAACCGTCGTCGGCGGCACCCCTGCTGGCGCTGTTGCCGCCGCTGGCCGGTGCGGACGCACCCGCGTGGACACCGTTTGCCCGCGCCGCCCTGCTGCGCGCGCTGCGCGAATTGCGCGCCCCCGGCAGCCTGGAACCGGGTTTGCTTGCGCTGGGCGACGTCGATGCTTCGGTGCGGCGTGAAGCGGTGGCCGTGCTGGGCTGGCTGAAACACCCATCGGCGCTGGCGCCGCTGGGCGCGCTGGCCGGCAACGACCCGTCGCCTGACGTACGGCGCGCCGCCATCGGTGCGCTGGGCTTTGCCACGGGCGCCGCCGACGCGGTGCGTTCCGCCCTGCTGGCCGGCCTGGTCGACGTGTCGTGGCAAGTGCGGGAAGAAGCGGCCGGCGTGCTGGGCAAACTGGCCGCGCCGGGCGCCGGCGACGCCCTGCTGCCGCTGCTCGATGATCCATACTGGCAGGTGCGCCTGCGCGCCGCCCGCAGCCTGGGGCGCCTGCGCCATGCGCCGGCCGTGGCGCCACTGGCGCTGGCATTGCAAAACACGGTGGCCAACCTGCGCAAGGAAGCCGCGTTGGCCCTGGGAGAAATCCGCCTGCCGCAGGCGCTGCCCGCGCTGGCCACGGTGGAAGACGATCCCGATCCGGAAGTCCGCAAGTCCGCGCGCCTGGCGATCCGCCAGATCCAGCTGGAACAAGGTACGCAGGTGGCGGCATGACCATCACCAGCATCCGCAACGACAAATCCCGCCGCGTGCTGGAACTGGGCCATGAAGACGGCTCGACAGTGGAAATCAGCCACGAAACGCTGCGCAGCGGCTGCCGCTGTTCGGCGTGCACAGCCACGCGCCGCGCGGGCGGCGCCCCGGCGGCCGATGCAGCCATCGCGCTGGAGCTGATTGCGCCGGTCGGCGTCTATGGCGTGCAACTGACGTTCAGCGATGGCCACAACAAGGGCATTTATCCGTGGCAGTTATTGCAGGAGTTGGCGGAAATGCAAGCCGCATAAGGGGCCCGGTCTCTGGAGGGCGCGAAGTAAAAATGGTATAAAGGCGGCATGTCCAGCAAATCACCGCCACCTGTCCCTCCTGAAACCACCGATGCCGCGCAGGAAGTCGCGCCGCGCCGGCGCGGGCGTCCCGCCAAGAGCGAACAGGACAGTTTGCGGGGAGAATTGATCCGCAAGTCCGCCCACCTGTTCCGCACCCAGGGTTACGACAACACGACCGTGCGCGATATCGCGGCGGCGGCCGGCATCCATTCCGGCAGCTGGTTTTACCATTTCAAATCCAAGCAGGAAATCCTGGCGGCCGTGATGGAACACGGCATGAATGAATCGCTGGCGCGCATCGAGGAAATCGCGCCGCAAACGCTGCCGCCCCGCCAGGCATTCCAGCGGCTGGTGGAAGTGCACCTGCATAACGTGCTGGCGCCGAACCACGACTTCATTCCCGTGCTGCTGTACGAATGGCGCTCGCTGGACCAGCCGTCGCGCGAGCGCATCATCAAGCTGAAAGACCGCTACGAAGCCGTGTGGGATGAAGTCATCCAGCGCCTGCACGCGTCCGGCGAATGGTCGATGCCGACCCGCTTCGACCGCCTGCTGATGTTCGGTGCGCTGAGCTGGACCGCCCAGTGGTACAAGCCGGGCCGCGCTTCGCTGGAAGACCTGGCGGCGCAAGCCGTGCAATTCATCCTGCGCACGCCGGCCAAACCCTGAACGCCGCCGCCGCGCCGGCTTTCCGCTGCGCTACAATGAAAGCGTGACGCTGCCGTACCGCCCCGGAGGAACGCCATGCCCAATGCCAAGCCGGGCCGCCTGCCAACAGCGCCGGCGGCCATGTTGCTATCGCTGACACTATCCGTGCCGTGCGCGCCATGCGCGGCGCAGTCTTCGCTTGGTCCGCCGCCCGGCATCCCCGCCACCGTGCACCTGGCGCGGGGCGTGGACGATCCCATCATCGATTTTTCATCCGCCATGGTGCGCGAAGCCTATGCGCGGCTGGGCATTACCGCCACGGACGAAGTCCCTTCCGGCGAGCGCGTGCTGAAGGCATTGAATGCGGGCGAGTTTTTCGGCGATATCGTACATATCGAAGGATTCGACCGCATGTATCCCAACCTGGTGCGCATCCCTGTTCCGTTGATCACGTATTACGCGATGGCGGTGACGGATGGCAGGCTATTGCCGATCAAGACCTGGGCCGACCTGTCGCCATACCGCGTCTGCATCAAGCGTGGCGTCAAGTCGATTGACATGATGACGAAGTCTCTACCCCACCGCATTGTCGCGGCCGAATATGCGCCGCTGTTCCGTATGCTGCGCGTGGGCCGCTGCGAAGTGGCCGTGGTGCCGCAAAGCGCCTGGCTGCAGCCGGAACGCTTTGAAATGAAAGGCATGCGCACGCTGGAGCCGCCGCTGCAAAGCTGGCCCCTGTACCACCACGTCCACAAGTCCAACAGCGCCATCGTGCCCCTGCTGCAGCGCGTGCTGCAAGACATGGCAAAAAGCGGCTACCTGGAACAGCAGCGGGCGCAATACCAGCAGCGCCTGGAAAAGTCCCAGCGCGAAGCGGGGATCACGGGGCGCTGACCGCCACGGCGGCAACCGTCACCAGCACCTGCCCCGGCACGGCCTGGTCGCCCACTTTGAGATGCACGGTCTCCAGCAGGCCGTCGTGCGGCGCCAGCAAGCGGTGCTCCATTTTCATGGCTTCGATCACCGCCACCACCTGCCCCGCCTTGACGGTTTCGCCTTGCGCCACCGGCAGCGCCGCGATACGCCCGTTCATGGGCGCGGCAATGCGGCCATGCGATGCCTCAACCGCCCGCTTGCCGGCGGCCACCGATGGCGCCAGGCCGGCCACGTGGTCGCCATTGCCCAGCATGAAGTGTACGCAACCCGGTACGCCGCCAGTCGCAGCTGCCCACGCCAGCGGCAAGGGTAAACCGTCCACCTCCGCGCGCCACGTGTCCCCTTGCGCCAGGCGCAGCATGCGCCCGCTTGCATCCCAGCTGTCCGGTCCTGTTGAACGCAGCGGCACGCCGTGCGTCACGCCGTCGATAACGACACGCCAGGTGCGGCCGGCCGCCGCACTGCTGGACCAGCCCCGCAATTCATCCGGCCAGCGTCCGGCGTGTTGCCGCATCTGCTGATGGGCCAGCAGCACCGCCGCCACACAGGCAGGCAGTGGCAGACCGGCATCGGCGGCGGCATCGGTATATTGCGCCAGCAGCGAATCCTTCCTGCGTTCGATAAAATCCGTCGTGGCCAGTCCTGCCGCGAATTCCTCATCCGCCACGCAGCGTGCCAGGAAGGCCCGGTTGCTGGCGACACCCAGCAACACGGTTTCGCCCAGCGCGCGCCGCAGGCGGCGCAGCGCATCGGCGCGGCTGGCGCCATGGCTGACGATCTTGGCCAGCATGGAATCGTAAAACGGCGGCACCACGGCGCCATCGGCCAGCGCATGGTCGCAGCGCACTGCCTGCGGCGCCTGCCAGCGCAGCACGGTCCCGCTTTGCGGCAGAAAGCCCTGTTGCGCATCTTCCGCGCACAGCCGCACTTCGATAGCATGGCCGCCCGCCGCACGGCGCGCATCGAGTTCTTCCTGCCGCAGCGGCAACAGTTCGCCCGCCGCCACGCGCAACTGCCATTCGACGAGGTCGAGCCCCAGCACCGCTTCCGTCACCGCATGCTCGACCTGCAGGCGCGTATTCATTTCCATGAAGTGGAAATCGCCGTGCGCATCGAGCAGGAATTCCAGCGTGCCCGCGCCCTGATAGCCGATGGCGCGCGCGGCCGCCACCGCCACTTCGCCCATGCGCGCGCGCAGCGCGTCGTCCACGGCAGGCGACGGCGTTTCCTCGATCAGCTTTTGATGGCGGCGCTGCACCGAACAGTCCCGCTCACCCATGTGCACGACGTTGCCGTGCCGGTCCGCAAATACCTGGATTTCAATATGGCGCGGCGACACGATGGCCTTTTCCAGGATCAGTCCCGCATCGCCAAATGCGTGTTGCGCTTCGGACCGGGCCGCCGCCAGCGCGGCCGGCATGTCCGCCGCCTCATCGACCTTGCGCATGCCGCGCCCGCCGCCGCCCGCCGACGCCTTTACCATCACGGGATAGCCGATCCGGCGCGCTTCGTCGATCAGCCGCGCATCGGACTGGTCGCTCCCGTCATAGCCGGGAATGCACGGCACGCCGGCATCGCGCATCAATTGCTTGGCGCCCGCCTTGCTGCCCATCGATTCAATGGCCTGGGCCGGCGGCCCGATAAACACCAGTCCCGCATCGGCGCACGCCTGCGCGAAATCGGCCCGTTCCGCCAGGAAGCCATAACCGGGATGGATCGCCTGCGCGCCGGCCTGGCGCGCAGCCGCCAGCAACGCCGCGATATTCAGGTAAGAATCGGCCGGTTGCGGGCCGCCAATGCGCAGCGCCACGTCCGCCGCGCGGCAGTGCGGCGCATCCGCGTCGGCATCCGAATAGACCGCCACCGTGCGGTAGCCCAGCCTGCGCGCCGTGCGTATGATGCGCAGCGCGATTTCCCCCCGGTTGGCGATCAGGATGGTGTCGAAGTCTGTCATGCTTTACGGCCCGGCAGGATATCCATGTATTTGCAGATAATGCCCAGCATGACTTCATCGGCGCCGCCGCCGATCGACGTCAGGCGGCCATCGCGGTAAAAGCGCGACACCGGATTGTCCAGTGTAAAACCCATGCCGCCCCAGAACTGCATGCAGGTATCGGGCACCTGGCGCGCCAGCCGGCCCGCCTTCAGCTTGGCCATCGACGCCAGTTCCGTCACGTCCCGCCCGCCCACGTATAGATCGCACGCGCGGTACAGCAAGGCGCGCAGCGCTTCCACTTCGGTTTTCAATTCCGCCAGCTTGAAGTGCACCCACTGCTGGTCCAGCACCGTGGCGCCGAACAGCTTGCGCTGGCGCGCGTAGTCGATGGTTTGCGTGATGCAGTTTTCCGCAGCCTGCACCATGCTGGCCGCGCACCACATGCGCTCTTCCTGGAATTGCAGCATCTGGTAAGTAAAGCCCTTGCCCTCGTCGCCGATGCGGTAATGCTGGGGCACGCGCACGTCGTCGAAGTGGATCAATCCCGTGTCCGACGAATTCATGCCGATCTTGCGGATCTTCTTGCCGACGGAAATGCCCGGCGTATCCATCGGCACGATGATCAGCGACTTGTTGCGGTGCGACGGGTCACCCGACGTATTGGCCAGCACGCACATCCAGTCCGCCTGCAAGCTGTTGGTGATCCACATCTTGCTGCCATTGATGATGTAGTCGCCGCTGTCCTTGCGCGCCGTGGTCTGGATGGCCGCCACGTCGGAACCGGCCGACGGCTCGGACACGCCCACGCACGCCACCATGTCGCCGCTGACGGCCGGCGCGAGGAATTGTTCGCGCAACGCATCGGAACCAAAACGCGCCAGCGCCGGTGTGGCCATATCGGTCTGCACGCCAATTGCCATCGGCACGCCGCCGCACTGGATGTGGCCCAGCGTTTCCGCCATCACCACCGAATACGAATAATCGAGGCCCAGCCCGCCGTAGGCAGCGGGCTTGCACAGGCCGAGGAAACCCAGTTCCCCCATCTTCTTGAACAATGCCTTCGCGGGAAAGATTTCCGCCGCTTCCCATTCATCCACGTGGGGATTGATTTCCTCGTCGATAAAGCGCTTCAGGTTGCGTTGCAATTCCTGGTGTTCGTGTGTCAGTTGCATGCCTGTCTCCGGAATGTTTATTCGTTATGGCCGTGCCACGCCAAACTGCACGGGATTGACTGTCCTTTCGCGCGCTTCGCGGCACGTGGCCAGCGCCATCGCCAGCACTTTGCGCGTATCGCGTGGATCGATGACGCCATCGTCCAGCAACCGTCCCGACGTATAAAACACGCCGGTCTGCTTTTCAAACGTGGCGATCACCTGCTCGCGCATGGCGGCGATGGCTGCCGCATCCACTTCCAGCCCCTTGCGGCGCATGCCGGCTTCCATCACGATGGCCATCGTGCCGGCCGCCTGCTCCGCGCCCATGACCGCCGTGCGGGCATTGGGCCAGCTGAAACAAAAGTCCGGAAAAAAACCCCGCCCCGACATACCGTAATTGCCGGCGCCGAACGACGCGCCGCAATGCACGGTGATGCGGGGCACATTGGCGTTGGCCATCGCCTGGATCATCTTCGAGCCGTGCTTGATCATGCCGGCCTGCTCGTACGCCTTGCCCACCATGAAGCCCGTGGTGTTTTGCAGGTACACCAGCGGCGTGCCGGACTGGCAGCACAGCTGGATGAATTGCGTGGCCTTGTTGGCGCCGGCCGGGTCCAGCGGGCCGTTGTTGGTGAGGATACCGATGCGCATGCCGCAAATGGCCGCATGCCCTGTCACGGTGGCGGGACCGAAGTCCGGCTTGAATTCCAGGAACGATGAACCGTCGGCGATGCGGGCTATCACTTCGCGCATGTCGAGCGGCTTGCGCTGGTCGGCCGGCGCCAGGCCCGCCAACTGCTCAGCATCCAGCGTGGGTGGCAAAAACGCTGTTCCCGCTGGCGCCACGTGGCGGTTCCAGTCCAGCGTCGCCACCACTTGTCTCGCCAGCGACAGCGCATGGGCATCGTCATCCGCCACGTACTCCGCCAATCCGGAAATCGCCGCGTGCATGTCGGCCCCGCCCAGCTCTTCTTCGCTGGCGATTTCGCCGGTGGCTGCCTTCAGCAACGGAGGGCCCGCCAGGAAAGCCTTGGCTTGGCCGCGCACCATGATCACGTAATCGGACAAGCCCGGCATGTAGGCGCCCCCCGCCGTGCTGGCGCCATGCACCACGCTGATCACGGGCAGGCCGGCCGCGGACAGGCGCGCCAGCCAGTAAAAGCCGCTGCCGCCGTGGATGAAGGTTTCGACCTTGTACGCCAGCAGGTTGGCGCCGGCACATTCCACCAGGTGGATGAACGGCAGCTTTTGCTGCAACGCGATGTGCTGCGCGCGCTGGAATTTTTCGATGCCCATCGGCTGCACCGCGCCCGCATCGATGCCGGCATCGTCCACCACCACCATGGCGCGCACGCCTTCGACAAAGCCGATGCCGGCAATCAGGCCGCCGCCCGGCACGGAGCGTTCCAGGTCCGGGTTGTCGAGACCATAGCCGGCCAACGTCGACAATTCCAGGAAGGGCGCGCCCGCATCCAGCAAGTGTCCCAGCCGCTCGCGCGGCAGCAACTGGCCACGCCGTTCGAACAAGGGGCGGGCGCCGTTGGACTTGTCGCGGGTGCGCTGTTCCAGCGCCCGCAATTGCGCCAGTTGCGCCAGCAGCGCGTCACGGTTGGCGCGGTAACTGTCCGCGCCCGGATCGACTGTGGTTTCAATGGCCGCCATCATGCGTCTCCATCGCCCAGCACCCGGGGCCTGGCCGCCAGGTGGAAACCGTTGAACGCTTCTGGAGGCTGTGCCGGTTTGGCCATTGGCATGCCGGGGCGCACATTGGGACGGCCGCCATCCACGCGCAAGGTGGTCCCCGTGATGAAGGCGGCGGCGGGCGACAGCAGGAAGGCGATGGCGGCCGACACTTCCGCTTCCGTGCCGAAGCGCTGCAGCGGCACCGTGCCGGGGAAGGCGCGGATAGTGTCGCGCATGGCGGGCGGATACTGGTCCATGCCGGACGACGCGATATAGCCCGGCGCCACCGCGTTGACGCGCACGCCGTACTGCGCCCATTCGAACGCCGCCGTTTCAGTGAAACTGACCATGCCGGCGCGCGCGGCGCCGGAGTGGCCCATGCCGGGCATGCTGCCCCACATATCGGCCACGATATTGACGATCGCGCCGCCACCATTGATCATGGCCTGGTTCAGGCATTCGCGCGCCATCAAAAAGCCGCCGGTCAGGTTGGTCTGCACCACCGCTTCCCAGCCTTTTTGCGAAATGTCTTTCAATGGCGACGGAAACTGGCCGCCCGCATTATTGACGAGGCCAGCGATGGCGCCGTGTTCCGCCACCAGTTGCGCCACCAGCGCCTGCACCGCGGTTTCGTCGCGGATGTTGCAGGCGTAGGTATGGGCCTGTCCACCCGCCGCCGCGATTTCCTCCTGTACCGAGGCCAGCTTGCCGGCATCGCGTCCCACCAGCGCCACCGTGCCGCCCAGCGCAGCCAGTTCGTGCGCCGTGCAGCGACCGATGCCACTGCCGCCGCCCGTCACGACCATCAGTTGGCCGTCAAACAGGCCGGGCTTGAGTATGGAACGATACATACGGTTTACTCCATTGGATAATCGTGGGGAACCTGCACCGGCATGGCCAGCAGGATTTGCGCCATGCCCTTGCCCAGCGGGTCGTTGCGCAGCGACGCCATGCCGCCGCCGTCGAGCGCCTGTTCGCAGACAAAGTTGAAGGCGTGAATACCGGGCAGTTCATAGCGCGTCACGCGGCCTTTGACCAGCGGCGCGAGCCAGCCTGCCACGGCCTGTTCCGTCAACAGTTCGCGCAGCAGCGGCACGTCTTGCGGACGGCGGGCAATCACGCCGATATTGGAGATGTCGCCCTTGTCGCCGCTGCGCGCGTAGGCCAGCGCGATCAATGGTGCGGTGCGCGCAGGTATGGCATCCGCGCCGGGCTGCACAGTGCCGGACGTTTCGTCCGACGCCATGTTGCCGCCCGCGCCGCCGTCAATCGCGCACAATGCCTGCCCGGCGGCAGCGGCATCATTCGCCCGCGAGGTGCGCGCCACCGGACCATCGCCCGTGGACACCGTCACGACTTCCCCGCCGCTATCGAGCAGCACGACCCGTGCCGCCACCTGCGCCTTATCGATCGCCAGCGCCGCCTGCCGCACCAGCGGCGTCACCGCGGGACGCCCCGCCGCCCCCGTGGTTCCAGGCGCCCACGACGTCGCGGCCGGCGCAATTTCACGGGCAAACAATTCCAGCGCGCGCTGGTCGGTGTGCGACACGGCCAGCCACATAACCGCTTCAAAACCATTGCCGCCGGAAGACGCATACGGTTTCAAGCCACCGAGAATGTCGATATGCGTGGCAGTGTAGTCCGCCATGCCAAGATGGGAAAACATCAAGCGGGTACGCTGCAAAATCGCTTCAGCCGTACGCTGCGCCTTGGCAGCCGCGTCGAAGCCAACCACCGTTAATTGCCCCGCGCAGCGCCAGCCATCCATATAGGTGGCGCACACCTTGTAGGTGGACGGCGGCGGCAAACCCCGCGCACCTTGTACTTGCACGGCATCGAGGCCCGTCTGCGTCAATGTGACGCCGGTGAAGTCGCACGTCACGTCCGGCAGCAGGTAGCGCGCCGGATCGCCAATCTCATACAGCAATTGTTCCGCCACCGTGGCCGGCGTCACCAGCCCGCCGGTGCCAACAGGCTTGGTGAGCGTGAAGACGCCGTCGCGGCGACACTCGATGATGGGATAACCGCTGTTGGCCCAGTCAGGCACAGTGTCCCAGTCCGTGTGCAAGCCGCCCACGCCCTGGCAACCGCATTCAATCAGGTGACCCGCCAGGCTGCCCGCCGCCAGCAAATCATAATCATCCATGGACCAGCCAAAGACATGCAGCAGCGGCCCCAGCGTGACTGCGCTGTCCACGCACCGCCCTGTGATCACCACTTGCGCGCCGACATCGAGAGCAGCCTTGATGGGTAACGCACCCAGATAGGCATTGGCGCTGGCCACTTGCGCGGGCAACACGGTGCCCTGTTCGCGCAGCACGGGTAACTGCGCCTGCACGTCATCGCCATCGACCACCGCCACTGTGACGGTCACGCCCAATTCCCGCGCCAGCGCCTGCAACGCGCGCGCGCAGGCGTGCGGATTGACCCCACCCGCATTGGCGATGATGCGGATGCCCTGCGCCAGCGCGGGTCTCAGCACGGCGCGCATGGCGACCGTAACGAAGTCCGTCGCATAGCCGGCCCCGGCATCCTTGCTGCGCGCCTTGGCCAATAAACCCATGGTGAGTTCGGCCAGGTAATCAAACACCAGAAAATCGACGGCGCCCGACTGTACCAGCTGCACGGGGCCAGCCATGCTGTCGCCCCAGAAGCCGGACGCCCCGCCGATCCGCACCGCATCGCGCACGTCATCGCACATCACGTTGTTATCCATGCCAACCCTGTTCCATGAACATATCCGCCTAAAATATTAAAGCAAGTGATTTATTAAATCAAACGATGATTGTTTGCGGTCAAAAATGCCACAGTGGCGATGGCGGCGGCATGTAAAATGGCTGGCGAGATCGATTCCACGGGATGCGCAATGCAAATTGCAACGCTGACGCGGCGAACTGTTTTGCTGGGGACGCTGGCGGCGCTGGCGGCGCAGGTTTGCCGGGCGCAACCTTCCTGGCCCGCCTCGGTCCAGTTGGGGTGCGTGGAAAATGAGCCCATGACGGACACCGCGCTGGGCATCCTGCGCGAAGCGTACCGCCGCATCGGCATCGAGGTGGTGGGCGTGCCGATGCCACCCGAGCGGGCCGCGGCGGCCGTTAACGCGGGCGAATTTTTTGGCGACGTGACCCACGTGGCCGGTATCGACGCCGTGTACCCCAACCTGGTGCGCGTTCCGGTCGCACTGATTTCGTTCGAGGTGCTGGCCTTTACCTATGGCCGCGATCTGCCGCTGCGTGCATGGCCCGACCTGCAGCCTTACCGCATCTGTATTCGACGTGGCCTCAAGTCAATTGAGAAGGCGACAGCCAGTTTTCCGCAAGTGAGCGCGGTCAGCCAGTCCGCCAATATCTTCAACATGTTGAAACACGGACGCTGCGACGTGGCCGTGCTGCCGGACACCGCATGGCTGGAATTGGAAAGGCTCAATATCCGGGGCATGCGCACCCAGGATACCCCGCTCCAGTCATGGCCGCTGTATCACTACGTGCACAAAACGCACGCGGCCGTGATCCCGGCGTTGACGCAGGCACTGCAGGAGATGCAGAAAAGCGGCTTCCTGGCGGCCAGGCAGGCAGACTTTAGCAAGCGCCTGCGGCAAGCGCGGCGCGGCCTTTCCAGCGAGTGAGGTCATCGCCCAGCATCCCCGTCGTCCGGCATCGCATCGGCCTTGCTTTTGACCTTGATGCCGCGCCGCGCCAGGCTTTCACGCAATAAAAATTCGATCTCCGCATTCACGCTGCGGAGATCGCGCGCGGCCAGCCGCTGCAACTCGTCCCACAGTGCAGGATCAATCCGCAGCGGGAAGGCTTTTTTCCCCGGGCTGGCCATCGTAATACGCCTCTGTTGACGCTAGTTGTACAGGGTGCCGGCGTTGATGATGGGCTGCGCTTCCTTGTCGGAGCACAGCACCACCAGCAGGTTGCTGACCATGGCGGCCTTGCGCTCCGCATCGAGTTCCACGATTTCGCGTTCGGCCAGGCTTTTCAGCGCGGCTTCCACCATGCTGACGGCGCCGTGGACGATCTTGGAACGGGCGCTGATGATGGCTTCGGCCTGCTGGCGGCGCAGCATGACTTGCGCGATTTCCGGCGAATACGCCAGGTGCGTCAACTTGGCGTCCAGCACTTCCACGCCGGCGGCGTCGAAACGCGCCTGCAGTTCCGCGCGCAGCGCATGGGCCACTTCATCCATGCCGGCGCGCAGCGTGGTTTCGCCGGCAGGCAAGTCTTCGCCTTCATCGTACGCGTACTGGGACGCCAGGTGGCGCAACGCCGCTTCGCCCTGCACCGCCACATAACGCTCGAAATCATCCACTTCGAACAGCGCCTGTGCCGTATCGCGCACGCGCCACACCACGGCGGCGCCGATTTCCACCGGGTTGCCGCGCTTGTCATTGACTTTCAGCGTGGGCGCGTTGAAGTTGCGGGCCCGTACCGACAATTTGCGCTTGCGGTACAGCGGGAATGCCCAGCGCAAGCCTTCGCTGCGGTCGGTGCCGATGTATTTGCCGAACAGCGTCAGGATCGCGCTTTCATTCGGTTGCAGCATGTACAGGCCGGGCGCAATAAAAATGCCGGTGGCGGCCATTAACAGGAACAGCAGGATACCGACCGGACCGCCACGCAGCGCCACGAGGCTGCCCAGCACCAGCAGCACGGAAGCCAGCGCGGCCAGATAACCGTTATGGGAAGTAAAACTGCGTTCACACCTTGGAGTTGCAGTAGACATCTCGAGTCCTTGGTTAACATCAAAGTGATATCACTTTAGGATCACTTTTACACATTGTCAAGAATCATCACCGGATCGCCGGACGCTTGGACTACAATCGCCGTATCGATGAATCTATCCGGAGCGCAGCAACTGCCATGCCGACTTTGATTCGTATCCTGCTGGCGTCGATACTGGCGCTGGTCACCTGCGCCGCAGGCGCGCAGCCGGTGGAATTCCGCGTCGCGTTTGAAGACAAGGATAGTTATGACCACACCGGAGCGGGTTCCGGTGTGCCGGAACACCCGGGCGTCCTGGTCGAACTGGTGGCCCTGATTCCGCAACGGGTGCCGAATGTGCGCATCACCTTCTCCCGCAAACCATGGGCACGTTGCCTGGCCGAACTGGAAGTGGGCGCGGTCGATGCAATCTTTTCCAGCAGCTTCAAGCCGGAGCGACTGAAGATCGGCATCTATCCGATGGCCGATGGCAAGGCGGACCGGCGCTACCGCATCGACACCAAGTCCTACAGCCTGTACAAGCTGCGTGACACGCCGCTGGAGTGGGACGGGACCACGTTGAGCAACGTACAGCAGGGCATTATCGCCATGCGCAGTTACGCCATCGTGGACGACCTGAGAAAAACCGGCGTGGCCGTCACGGAAGTCAACAGCCCGGACGACGCCTTCCGCATGCTGCTGGCCGGCCGCGCGGACGGCTTCGCGCAATTGACGGATTTCGGCGACCTGACGCTGCGCCGCAAGTCCGGGCTGGAGCGCATCGTCAAGGTACCGCTGCCGCTGGCGACACGCGACTACTACCTGCAAATCAGCCACCAGTTCAACGACAAGTACCCGGACTTGCCGCCCCGTATCTGGAAAGCGCTGGCGGAAATCCGGCAGGCCGAAGGCGAGCGGCTGGCCGCCAAGTATTTGAAACTGTACGCCGATTGACCCTGGCCAGGCGGGCGCAGCCAGCTGTGGGCGCCAGCTAAGGTCGCGAGGCAACGTGGCGAGCTCCCGGCGTGGCTTCCAGTATGATTCCTGCACGATAACGATCCCCAAGCGAACCTGTCCCATGGAGCAATCCGACGTTGCCAATCTGGCGGGAGTAAGCCTGCGGGATGCGGGCGAATTCATCCTTCATGCCATCGATGAAGGATTCATATTGCTCGACCACGAATTCCGCATCCGCTGCATCAACGATGAAGCGCTGCGGCTCGACGGCCGGCCACGCTCGGCCATTCTTGGCCTGACCTACTGGGACGCATGGCCTGGCTCGGAGAATTTACCAGTAGCCAAGGCTTTCCGCACAGCGCTGCGCGACCGCTCCCGTACCACTGTCGAGCAATGCTGCCGGCATGACGGACAGGAACTATGGCAGGAGGCGCGCGTCTTCCCGTTTGGCGAAGGCCTGGCGGTGTTTTACAAAAACATTACCGAACGCAAGCTGGCGGAACAGGCCATACGCGAAAGCGAAACCAAATTCCGCAATATCGCCGACGCCATTCCGCAAATCGTCTGGTCGGCCCGTCCAGACGGTTTTGCCGATTACTTCAACCGGCAGTGGTACAACTATACGGGTCTGCCGGAAAACCGGGGCGAAGGCGAAGCGTGGCTCAACCTGTTTCATCCGGACGACCAGCCTGCCTTGATGGCGCGCTGGCAGCACAGCCTGGCGACCGGCGCCCCTTACGAAGTCGAGTTCCGTATCCGGCACCACTCCGGCCAGTACCGCTGGACGCTGGGACGCGCGCTGCCGGTCCGCAACGAACAGGGCGAGATCGTGCGCTGGATGGGTACGTCGACCGATATCCATGAGCGCGTCATGGCGGAAGAAGCGCGCCGGATCAGCGAATCCGAATTCCGCACGCTGGCGGAAAACATTCCCCAGCTGGCATGGATGGCAGACCGCAATGGCGACATCTTCTGGTACAACAACCGCTGGTTTGCCTACACCGGCGCCACGCTCGACGAAATGAAGGGCTGGGGCTGGCAAAAGGTACACCACCCGGACCACGTGGAACGCGTGGTGGCGCTCTACCGCAAGCGGATCGTCGAAGAGCAGTGCATGTGGGAGGACACCTTTCCCCTGCGGGGCGCCGATGGCCAGTACCGCTGGTTCCTGTCGCGCGCCATGCCGATCTGCGACGAGGACGGCCACGTGCTGCGCGCTGACACAGGCCCGTGAGCTGCATCCGAGCGCGGTGCTGATCCGCACCGACCTGCCGGGCGTGGAAGGGTACACGCTGGCGCGGCAACTGCGCGCGCTGCATCCGGGTGAGCATGCGACCTACATTGCGCTGAACAGTTCAGGCCAGTCGCATGACCGGATCATCGCGCGCGGCGCGGGGTTCGACCTCCAGCTGGAACAGCCGGCGCCGCGCTTATCAGACCGAGTGAACGGGCGACTGGTACACCGGCTGCGTGGACGATGGCGCGGCATTGGGTGCGGCCGCCTGCACGCACACGGCATTGTCGAACACGGCGCGGTTGCGGCCCTGCTCCTTGGCCTGGTACAGCGCCGCGTCGGCGGCCCGGATCAGGCAATCCGGGGTATCGCCCGTATCGGGCACGATGATGGCCACGCCGATGCTCACCGTCACGTAGCCGAATTGCGACAACTGGTGGGGCATCGCCAGCGACTGCAGCGCATTGCTGACTTTCGCGGCCAGGCTGCGCGCATGGTGCTCGTCGCAATTGGGCGCGATAAAGACGAATTCCTCGCCGCCATAGCGCGCCACCAGGTCGCCCGCGCGCCGCATGCAGCCGGCCAGCACCAATGCGACGCGGCGCAGGCATTCGTCGCCGGCCTGATGGCCATAATGGTCGTTGAATTTCTTGAACCAGTCGACGTCGAGCATGGCCAGCGCCAGCGGCGTGCGCAGGCGCGCCGCCCTGCTCCACTCCGACGCCAGCGCCTCATCGAAGCGGCGGCGATTGGCGATGCCGGTCAGGCCGTCCGTGGCGGACAGCTCCGCCAGCTTGCGGTTCAACACTTCCAGCTCGCATGTATGCAGATTCGCTTCCCGCACCCGGCGCGACAGTTGCATCCCCATGTCATTGAAACTGAGCGCCACGTAACGCAACTCGTCCTTGCTGGCCAACAGGATCGGCGTGACGAAATCGCCCTGCGCCATGCGGTCGGCGCCGTCGCGCAGCGATTTAATCGACGACATCACGGCCAGGCAGGCGCCGGTCGCCAGGTACAGGAACAGGATCAGGAAAGCCGGTCCGGCCAGCACGGCGCTGCGGAAAAACTGTTCTTCCACGTGGCGGATACGGGCAGCCAGCAATTCATCGAGCAGCGGCAGCAGCACGTCGCGGGTCTGGTCGAAGCCGCGGTCGATCGCTGCGGTGGTCTTTTCGATATAGCGCACGGGATCGGCCGCATAGCGGCCGCCAAAGATGTCTTGCTCGACGTCCGTCAGCACTTCGTTGAGCGCTTCGCGGAACTGGCGGGAAAAACGCGCGATCCTGTCCGCCACCTGCGGGTTGGCGATTTCCGCCTTGCGCAGCACGGCTTCCAGCTCGTCCAGCCGCGCATGCAGCACCGCCACGTCGCCAATGAAGCGGGTTTGTCCTTCCGCCGTCAGTTTTTTCGCGGCGAGCACTTCGGCGCCATGGGCGCGGATCCGCCCCACCATGTCCAGCGCCTTCGGCAACTTGTCGGTGGCGGCGGACATCAGGTAATAACTGTTGGCGTCCGGATCGAGCACGAGGAAACTGTTGTCGCCCACCTTTTCGATCACGGCCATCACTTCCCGCGACAGCGCGGCGTGCGCATCGCGATCGGCGCCACCGCCGGCCTGCAAGGCTTGCCATTGTTTCAGCACGGCGTCCCAATGCGGGGTAATGCCCAGCCGCCCGCCATGGACTGACACCGCCTGGCTGGCGGCCTCGATGGCTTGCTGCACTTCGCCGGCTTTATCGCGGCGCTTGGCTTCCATCTGGCGCGCGCCGCCCGAAACGGCCGCCTGCAAGCCCTGGTGCTGTTGCACCGCTTGCAGCAAGGTCAGCAACGGGATATCTGCCGCCAGGCCGGCCTGCTCCTGGTGCGCGATATCGGCGGAACGCTGCAGGTTGGACGTCAGCGTATAAAACAGATAGGCAATCGCAATTCCGCCCAGCAGGCCGATCGCAGCGAACTTGTAGGGATACCGCAGGCGGTGCATCAGATTCACCGCGGGCGTCAGCAGCATGCGCAGGAAGTTCATGGCCAGCCCCGTTTTTACGAGCGTATTGGCAACATTCTACGCTCGTACGGATGAGCTGGCTCATTGAAAAAATTTACTGCTGAAGCGAACGTTTGCTGATGTTACTTCCCAGAAACAGACAGCATCCGCTCCACATACCGTGCAATCAAGTCCACTTCCAAATTGACCTTGCCGCCCACTTTCAAGTGCTTCAGGGTGGTCACGGAAATCGTGTGCGGGATCAGGTTGATGGAGAACTGGCTGACCAGTTCATCGCCGGCGCCCAGGTCGTTGACGCGGTTGACGGTCAGCGATACGCCGTTGACGACGATGGAACCCTTGAACGCCAGGTATTTCGCCAGGCTTTTCGGCGCTTCGATCACCAGTTCCCACGATTCGCCCACCGGTTCGAACTTGCGCACCACGCCCAGGCCGTCGACGTGGCCGGACACCAGGTGGCCGCCCAGGCGCTCGGCCAGGGTCAGGGCTTTTTCCAGGTTGACTTCATTGAGGCCGTCCAGGCCCACGGTGCAATTGAGGCTTTCGCGCGACACGTCGACCTTGAAGGCCGTGTCGGTTTTTTCAATCACGGTCATGCAGGCGCCATTCAGGGCAATCGAGTCGCCCAGCGCGACGTCCGCCAGCGGCAGGCCACCCGCATCGACCGACAGGCGCACGCCCGCTTCGAGGCCGCCTTCCAGCGGCTGGACTTCAGTGATTTTGCCGACGGCGGCAACGATACCAGTAAACATAGCGAGTCTTTCGAATGAAAATGTAAATTAAACGAATCTGGCAAGGATACGCAAATCGGCGCCGACTTGCGTCACCTCGTGGAATGTCAGCGTGTGTTTGCCGGACAGTTCGGTCAGCGCGGGCAGTGCAAACATGCCTTGCGCGTCGCCCAGCAAGACCGGCGCGAGATAAACCAGCAATTCATCGACGCAGCCTTCGCGGATCAGCGAACCATTGAGCTTACCGCCCGCTTCCACGTGCAATTCATTGATCTGGCGGCGTCCCAGTTCGCGCATCAGCTCCGGCAAATCCACTTTGCCGTGCGGGTTGGGCAAGGTGATGATTTCCGCGCCCGCGGCGCGCAACGCCGCTTCCTTTTCCGGGTCGTGCATGGCAGCGACGACCCATGTGCCGCCGCCCTGCAATACTTTGGCCTGGGGGCTGATGTCGAGGCGGCTGTCGACGACGATGCGGCGCGGCTGGCGCGGCGTGTCGACGGCGCGCACCGTCAGTTGCGGGTCGTCCGCTTTCACGGTGCCGATGCCGGTCAGGATTGCGCACGTGCGCGCTCGCCACGCGTGACCGTCGGCCCGCGCTTCAGGGCCCGTGATCCACTGGCTCTGGCCATTGTGCAGCGCCGTCATGCCATCGAGGCTGGCGGCGGTTTTCATGCGCACCCACGGCAAGCCCCGCGTCATGCGCGAAAAGAAGCCGATGTTCATTTCATAGGCTTCGTTGGCCATCAAGCCCGTCGACACCTGGATGCCGGCGGCCGCCAGCTTGGCCATGCCCTGCCCCGCCACCAGCGGATTCGGGTCTTCCATCGCAGCCACCACGCGGCCCAGTCCCGCGCGCACCAGCGCATCGGAGCATGGCGGCGTGCGGCCATGGTGATTGCATGGCTCCAGCGTCACGTACGCCGTGGCGCCGCGCACGTCGTGGCCGCGCGCCTGCGCATCTTTCATGGCCTGGATTTCCGCATGGTCCTGGCCGGCAGCCTGCGTGACGCCCGCGCCAATCACCTTGCCATCCCGGACGATCACGCAACCGATGCGGGGATTGGGCGACGTCGTGTACAGCCCTTTCGCAGCCCATTCCAGGGCCAGTTTCATGCCATCGGCGTCGTTCGTTATGTCCACGTCGTATTACCCTCTTTGTATTACCTTTGTCATCCTGTACAGGCGCTGCCATCCTTTTTCGGATCGCAAACGCGCGCACGGCCCAGCATGTTAATCCTGACCAGGTATTGCTGCGGCCCCGCTTCCACCGTCAGCGTGCCCCAGCGGGCCGTCTGGCTTTTATCCGCACGGCAACTGCGCCCATTGGCATTATAGGCAATATAGCGTTGCCCGGTGCTGCCCGTGAATTGCATGCGGATATGGATGCCATCAGCCAGCGCGCCTTGCTCGATGATGGTTTCGTCGCCCGGTCCCGGCTTGCCGTCGCCATCGCGGTCGGCAAACATGGTCCAGCCCTGTTCCCAGCCGCCCGCCCGGGGCGCCAGCACCACCACGCTGCCGCGCGCGATGGCCAGCGAACGGGCCGTGTCCAGCGCGGCGTGCAAGTCCGCGACTGCGGTGCGCAATTGCTGGCGCTGCAATAGCGTGCGGCCCGCAGGCAACGCGCCACACAGCAGGATGGCGGCGATGGCCAGCGCCACCAGCAATTCCAGCAGCGAGCGGCCCCGTTGCCACTTGTCCGTCAGCGATGCCATGACCGGTCACCGCCAGCAATTCGGCGATGGTCCGGTCGCCAGCCGCAATCCGGTGCTGGTCAGGACCAGGTTTTCACAGGCCTCATCGCGGAACTTGCCATCCACCCGTGCCGTTCCGGGCCTGGCAATCAATTGCACGCAATCGGTGATGGCGGCATCGTCACACGCCTTGCCTTCCACTTCATAGGCGCTGGACGATGCCTTGACGCCGCTCCACCACTGGAAGGCGCGCGCATCGTCATCGGTGGCATCCGCATCGAAGGCGATATAGCTGCCATGGCGGCTGAAGTAACGCTCCTGCTGCTGCATCAGCAAATGCAGCGCCGCCTGCGCTTCCGTGCGGCGCGCCCGTACGGCGAATTGCGTGTAGGCGGGATACGCCGCAGCGGACAGGATCAGCGCCAGCACCAGCACGATCAGCAATTCAATCAGCGTAAAACCGTTCGATGAGTGCATGGCCGCCTCCTAGGGTTTGGCGGTGCGCCGCAGTTCGCGGTAGTTGGACACCTCGCGCCAGGCGGTGCGGGCTCCCTTCGCTGCCGCAGCACCGGGCTTCGGGGCTGGCCGGAATGTACTTTGCAACACGACTTCCGTCCCTTCACGCGCACCGAAGCCAACGGCCGTCACGCGGTACACATGTTCCGTGCCGGGTGCGGCGCCGGACGGCAGCGGCAATTGTTCAATCACATAGCGCGGTTTGCGGAATGGCAGGAATCCTTCGCCGGTTTCCATTTCCGCCCCCGTGTAAAGGCCGAATGGCACGGAGCGGGACGCCGCGCTGTCATCGGCAACATCCACCTGCTGCCAGGCGGGCGCCGCATCCCCTTCGTCCGCCGCGCACAACCCCAGGTCCGGGCCGGCGGCGCCGTCGCCACACCCCGCCACGAAAGCGTCAGTGGCAGCCAGCAACGCATTGCGGGCCGCATCGCTTGCCCCGCCGGCCAGTTCCCGTTCCGCATCGGCCAGCGCATCTTCCGCCGCCTGCATGGCCACGTCGCGGTCGCGCAAGCCGCGCGCGGAACGCTCGCCCTGGATCGCGATGCGCGCCCCGGAAACGCCCATCAACAACAGCATCACCATCACCAGCAACGCCGCCATCAGCACCATGCCTTGCTGGGGTCCTACGAGGACTGCCGCTTTGACCATGCCCATCATGCACCTCCTAGTTGCGAACGAAGACCGTGGCGCCGACCACGCGCCGCACCCGCTGCCGCTGTGCAGCCGGCAACACCTTTTCATCGATCGCCACACCCGCATCGCGGCCGCCCGCGATGGCCGTGTAGCCACTGCCAAACAAGTCATACATGGCCGCCGGTGCGCCGGGATCGGAATGCCGTTCGCCGTGCAGCAGCAAGGCAATGCGCACGCTGGCCACGCGGCGCCAGCCGTCGCCCGCCGCATCGAGCGCGGCGACTTCGGTCGCATTCAGGTAGCGGTTCGGCACACCGTCGGCGGGATCGTCCGTATCGATGCCGTAGAGGATTTGCAGGGAATCGACGCCGCGTACGATGGCGTCCGCGCCCCAGCCACTGGCGCCCCGGTATTTGCAGCGCAACTCGCCTTCGCCATCGGCCCCGGTGGCCACGTAAAAGATGCTCCATCCTTCTTCACCCGCACCGATGGCGAAGCCCGCGCAATCAGTCATGCTGCCGTCGCCACCGCCACTGCCGGCGCCGGCAAAGCGCACGGCCAGCACATCGCTGCCATTGACGGCGGCGGGCCATGGCCCGTCAATGCCGTGGCCGCCTTGCGCGACGCCGGATGCATCGAGTCCCGTCAGGGCGGCAGGCCACGGCGCCGGCGCGCCGGTTTCCACATAGCCCGCCTGGCGCACGGCGCGCGCCATCATCGCCAGCGCCTGCCGCCCGCTGTCGTCGAGCCGCGCGGCGGCGCTGTTGCGCTGATATGCGGCGTGCGCGCCCGTCAACATGGCCGACGCGGCCAGCGCCAGCAGCGTGCCAATGGCCAGCGACAGCATCAATTCCACCAGGCCAAAGCCGCGCGCAGTCATGGCGCCACTCCCGCCAGCGCCAGCGCAACACCGGGCGCATAGCCATCGGCATCGGTATCGGACTGCCCGTCGGGCCGCCGCGCGCGCCAGCCGATCTTGATGACGAGGGGCGCCTTCGCGCCGCCGTCGCATGTCCAGCGCAAACGGCCGCCCTGCCACATGTGCCGGTCGCGGCAAATGCGCACGCGCCCGGAGGGCAGCGTTTGCATCACCTGCTGTTTCAGTTCAGCGAGATCGGCATGGGCCAGTTGCGCGCTGTCGCAGGGCGCATCGGCACAGGCAAAGGAAGGACCGGGAGCGGATTCGAACCGCGCATCGAAATCAAATCCGGCGTAGACCGCATCGGCCTGCGCCGCGTTGGCGCGCACGCGTGCCGCGGCATCGGCGGCCAGCCGCGAAGCGGACGACAGCCATTGCGATTCCAGCCGTACGCGCTGCGCCGTCAATTGCATGGCGCCGGCGCCCAGCACGCCGAGCGCCAGCACGACCAGGGCCACCAATACTTCAGGTAACGTAAAACCTTGTGCCAGCCGGGGTTGCATAAGCCGCCTCCACGTCAGGTCCGAAGAACCCGACGTTACGCGCCGAAGCGGTGCGCGGCATGACGAAGATCAAGACCGGGCTGAGCCGGCATGACAAATCGAAGGAAGGTTTGCCTCGCTCATGTGCGAGGCAAATAAATATGTGATCAGGAAAGTTTGGCCGGCGGCGTATCGTGGCCGACTTCTTCGATGGCATCCTGGAACTCGGCCAGGCATTCGAAATTCTTGTAGACGGAGGCGAAGCGGATGTACGCGACCGTATCGAGGCGCTTCAATTGCTGCATCACCAGTTCGCCAATCGCGTGCGAATCGATTTCACGCTGGCCGGACGTCAGCAGTTTTTCTTCAATGGCTTGCACCGCCAGGTCGACCGCCTCGGCCGACACGGGACGCTTGCGCAACGCCAGCGCCAGGCTGCCGCGCAACTTGGTGGCCGAATAGTCGACACGGCTGCCGTTTTTCTTGACCACGTAAGGCATCACCAGTTCGATGCGCTCGTAAGTCGTGAAGCGCTTGTCGCACTTGCCGCAACGCCGACGGCGGCGGATCGCATCGCCCTCTTCCGACATGCGGGTGTCGAGGACGTGGATTTCTTCATGCTGACAAAACGGACATTTCATTAAGCAAGTTGCCTTCCAAATTTAAAAGAGCGCCGCCCCAGGCGGGACGGCGCTCTCGATGTTACCAAAAGCAGGTGATTATGCGTAAACCGGGAACGCGTCCGCCAGTACTTTTACGGCAGCTTTCACGCGCTCGATGGTCGCGGCGTCGTGCGGGTTGTCCAGCACGTCGGCGATCAGGTTGGCAACCTGCTCGGCTTGCTCTTCCTTGAAGCCGCGGGTCGTCATCGCTGGCGAGCCCAGGCGGATACCGGACGTCACGAATGGTTTCTGCGGATCATTCGGGATGCCGTTCTTGTTGCAAGTGATGTGCGCGGTGCCCAGGATGGCTTCGGCTTCTTTACCGGTCAGGTTCTTCGGACGCAGGTCCACCAGGAACACGTGCGACTCGGTGCCGCCCGACACGATGCGCAGGCCGCGCTTGATCAGGGTCTTCGCCATCACGTCGGCGTTCTTCACCACTTGTTTCTGATACTCAACGAACGAAGGTTGCAGTGCTTCCTGGAAAGCCACGGCTTTACCGGCGATCACGTGCATCAGCGGGCCGCCCTGGATGCCAGGGAAGATTGCCGAGTTGATGATTTTTTCGTGTTCGGCTTTCATCAGGATGATGCCGCCGCGTGGGCCGCGCAGCGATTTGTGCGTGGTCGACGTGACGAAGTCAGCGTGAGGAACCGGGTTCGGGTACAGGCCGGCGGCGATCAGGCCGGCGTAGTGGGCCATGTCGACCATGAAGTACGCGCCTACGGCCTTGGCCACGGCAGCGAAGCGTTCGAAGTCGATTTTCTTCGAGAAGGCCGATGCGCCGGCGATGATCAGCTTAGGCTTGTGTTCTTTCGCCAGCGCTTCCATCGCTGCGTAATCGATGTCTTCTTCAGCGGTCAGGCCATAGGAAACCACGTTGAACCATTTGCCGGACATGTTCAGTGGCATGCCGTGGGTCAGGTGGCCGCCTTCGGCCAGCGACATGCCCATGATGGTGTCGCCTGGTTTCAGCACGGCGAAGAAGACGCCCTGGTTCGCCTGGGAACCGGAGTTCGGCTGCACGTTCGCCGCTTCCGCGCCGAACAGTTTTTTCACGCGGTCGATCGCCAGTTGTTCCACCACGTCGACGTGTTCGCAGCCACCGTAGTAGCGCTTGCCTGGGTAGCCTTCGGCGTATTTGTTGGTCAGCTGCGAGCCTTGCGCTTGCATGACGGCCGGCGACGTGTAGTTTTCGGAAGCGATCAGCTCGATGTGGTCGTGCTGGCGCACATTTTCAGCCTGGATAGCGGAAAACAATTCCGGGTCGATGCTGGCGAGGGTGTGATCTTTGGCGAACATGAAAAAAACTCCGTGAGAGTAATGTTACTGGCAGGTTAGGATCGAATGAGGAAAGCCGGAAACAACGGGACAGGCAGCCTCGGTCGTGCAAATCCACTTCGGCTGCCCAGGCGAACGGCTATTGTTTGAATCTCACGCTCCCCGGTGGATATACCCACCTTTCGCCGGCAATCAGGAATCGCCGGCTTTTCGCCAGTCACGTGAGACGTAAATGGAAGCCCCGATTGTAGGGCAAGACCAGCTCAAGGGCAAGGAAACCCATGACAAGATATCAAGAAGCACGACCGTTCCATGCGTGAAAGGGGCTGGTTAGGCTAGAATCTTTGTAATTGAGTTAATTTCGGCACAATTGCATGATTGTTATGTGCAAAAGCCGCAACATAGAGGAAAGTCCACATGATCGTCTTCATCACCGGCGCCAGCGCCGGCTTCGGCGCCGCCATGGCGCGCGTATTTGCCGGCAATGGCCACAAAGTCATCGTCAGCGCCCGCCGCGTGGATCGCCTGCAGGCGCTGGCCGCCGAACTGGGCCCGAGCGTGCTGCCGATCCAGCTCGACGTCAGCGACAAGGCCGCCATTGCCGCCGCGCTGGCCGCCCTGCCCGCCGAATGGCAGCCGATCGACGTGCTGGTCAATAATGCCGGCCTGGCGCTGGGCGTGGCGCCGGCGCACGAAGCGTCGCTGGAGGACTGGGAAACCATGATCGACACCAATTGCAAAGGCCTGGTGGCCGTGACCCGCGCCGTGCTGCCGGCCATGGTCCAGCGTGGCAGCGGCACCATCATCAACATCGGTTCCACGGCGGGCGCTTATCCCTACCCGGGTGGCAACGTCTACGGCGCCACCAAGGCCTTCGTCGAGCAATTCACGCTGAACTTGCGCGCCGACCTGGTGGGCACCGGCGTGCGCGCCACCAACCTGGCGCCCGGCCTGTGCGGCGGCACCGAGTTTTCCAACGTACGCCTGAAAGACGACACGGCCGCTTCCAAGGTCTATGAAGGCACCGTGCCTTTGAGCCCGGAAGATATCGCCAACACGGCATACTGGATCGCGACGTTGCCACCACACGTCAACGTCAACCAGATCGAAATGATGCCGACCTGCCAGGGGTTCTCGCCGTTCACGATCAAGCGCAATCCTGCATAGGGGTTTTACTTACACTTTAGATAACTTCCGCTATCAGCAGCGAATTGTTGGCTTCGACGGGAAATTCGTAAGCGGATGTTACAAGTGTTGGTAAATTGACTCGAATCCGCTCTACTTGGCGCGGTGTCATGTCGCGCCTGTGATTTTCCGTGACTTTTCTCCTTGTTTTGCGCAACCATTGGCGCGATTTCGCGTAGAATGTTGCCCATCCTCACTAGTAGTCAAAATAACATGTCATCAGACTTTATCTGGAATGTCCGTGTCTATTACGAAGACACCGATGCCGGTGGCATTGTTTATTATGCAAATTATCTGAAGTTCTTCGAGCGGGCCCGTACCGAGTGGCTGCGCGCCATGGGCACCAACCAGCACCAACTACTGCAAGAACATGACGTCATGTTCGTTGTAAAGAGTGTCAGCGCTGACTATCATGCGCCTGCAAGGCTGGACGATGTACTAAAATTAACGCTGAGAATCGAAAAGCTGGGCCGTGCTTCCATCCAGTTCGTGCAGGAAGCCTGGAACGGCGAACAATTGCTCAACTCGGCGCGCGTCAAGGTCGGCTGCGTCGATTCTTCCCTGCGTCTACGCACCGTGCCTGATGCCGTGGCGTCCCGGATGCGCGGCGCCGCTTAGTTAATCTGAATCGACAATAATGAACGTCACTCAAGACCTTTCCTTTTTCGCCCTCATCGCCAATGCGCATTTGATCGTGCAATTGATCATGGCGCTGCTGCTGGCAATTTCACTGATCAGCTGGACCTATATTTTCCGCAAGATGTTTGCCGTGCGCGCCGCCCGCAAACAGACGGGCGAATTCGAACGCACGTTCTGGGCCGGCGGCAACTTGCACGCGTTGCACCAGAGCGCCGGCAGCAACCGCGAACAAAGCGGCGCGCTGGCGCGCATCTTCGAAGCCGGCATGGGTGAATTCATCAAAGGCAAGGCCGCTTATGCGTCGAGCCGCGAACCACTGGACATCGGCGTGGTGCTGGACGGCGCCCGCCGCGCCATGCGCGCCGCGTTCCAGCGTGAAATGGATGCGCTCGACAGCCATCTGGCGTTCCTGGCGTCGGTCGGCTCCGTGTCGCCTTACATCGGTCTGCTGGGCACGGTGTGGGGCATCATGAATGCATTCCGCGGTCTGGCCAACGTGCAACAGGCCACCCTGGCCGCAGTGGCGCCCGGCATTGCCGAAGCGCTGATCGCCACCGCCATCGGCCTGTTCGCCGCGATTCCTGCCGTGGTGGCATACAACCGTTTCTCGCACGATATCGACCGCCTGGCCATCCGCTTCGAAAGCTTTGTCGAAGAGTTTTCCAACATCCTGCAGCGCCAGTCGCGCTAAGGTCACAGGTCAGCGTCCATGGGTTCCTCCTTTAACAGCAGCATGCGCGGCAGCCGGGGCGGCCGCAAACTGAAATCGGAAATCAACGTCGTGCCGTACATCGACGTGATGCTGGTGCTGCTCATCATCTTCATGGTGATGCCGTCGACGAACAACCCGTCGCAAGTGGAATTGCCGCAAGCGGAGCGCTCCACCCGCCCGCCGGACAGCTACATCCAGATCAGCATCAAACCGAACAGCGCGATTTCCATCGGCATCCAGGGCAAGGGCCAGGAAGCGCCGGAAACCGCGCCGAACCGCGACGCGGTGATCAAGAAACTGAAAGCGATTCATGAGCAGTACCCGGATTATCCGGTGATGATTGCAGGCGACAAGGAAAGCAAGTACGACGACGTGATCCAGTTGATTTCCGAGTCGAAGAAGATGGGCATACACCGGGTGGGATTGGCAACGAAGTAAGGCATGGTGAGGAACCCCGTGAAACCCGCAACCGCAGGCGGCCCGTACCGCGTGCCGAAGGATGAGCATGGCATACGCTCGCTTGCCATGGCTGCGGCCATGCACGCGGGCTTGCTGCTGTTCCTGTGGATCGGTGTGCACTGGCAAAACAACGAGCCGGTAGCGGTGGAGGCGGAAGTATGGGACATGGCGATCCAGCAGGCTGCGCCGCCACCTCCTCCGCCGGAACCCGAGCCGGAACCGGAACCCGCGCCGCAGCCGCAAGTGGCGCCGCCGCCCCGCCCCGCACCACCAGTGGAAGCACCACCGCCCGCGAAGGAACCGGATATTGCGCTGGAAAAGCGCAAGGCGAAGGAAAAGGCTGAAAAGGAACGGCGTGAAGAAGAAAAACGCCTGGCCAAGCTGAAACAGGAAGAAGACGAGCGTAAAGAGCTTGAAAAGGCGAAGAAACTCGCCGAAAAGAAAGCCGAAGAGAAGAAGCTCGAAGAGAAAAAACTCGCTGAGGAAAAAGCCAGGGAAGAGAAGAAGCAGGCCGAAAAACTTGCCAAGGCCAAGGCGGAAGCGGAACAGAAAAAAGCCGACAAGCGGCGCGAAGCGGAAATGAAACGCCTGGCCGGCGTCCTGGACGCCACCGGCGTGACGGGCACCGCCGCCAAGTCGACGGCGCCGCGCATCGACGCCGGCTACCAGGCGGCGATCCGCGCCAAGGTGCAAAGCAATGTGTCGTATTCCGGCGCCAAGCAAGACGTGGAAGCGGTATTCCGCGTCGCGCAATTGCCGACGGGCGAGATCGTTTCGGTTCGCAAAGTAAAGAGTAGCGGTAATCCGGCTTACGATTCCGCGGTCGAAAACGCCATCAACAAGTCGAGCCCGCTGCCCAAGAAAAAAGACGGCACTGTGGACCGCGACCTGGAACTGGTGTTCAACCTTAAAGATTTGCATTGAAGGTTCTATGAAGACTCTGCACAAAATCATTCTGTACACCGGCCTGCTGGCCGGCCTGAACGCGCACGCGCAATTGCGCGTGGAAATTTCCGGTATCGGCAGCAACCAGATCCCGGTCGCCATCGCCACTTTCGCCGACGAAAACCTGTCGCCGGCCCAGGTGTCGTCCATCATCAAGTCGGACCTGGAGCGCAGCGGCGCCTTCAAGATCATCGACGCCGGCGTCATCGCCAACCCCAACGACGTCGATTTCAGCCAGTGGAAACAGCGCGGCGCCGATGCGCTGGTGGTGGGTTCCGTGCAGGCGCTGGCCAACGGCAGTTTCGATGTGCGCTACAAATTGCTCGACACCGTCAAGGGTTCCAAGCTGTCCCAACTGGACCAATCGGCGCTGCCACAGCATTCGCGCCTGGCCGCCCACAAGATCGCCGACGACGTGTATGAAAAGCTGACCGGCGTGAAAGGCGCGTTCGCCACCCGTATCGCTTACGTCAAACAACTGGGCCGCTCGTACCGCCTGGAAGTGGCGGACGCGGACGGCGAAGGCGTGCAACTGGCGCTGGGCTCGAACGAGCCGATCATTTCGCCGGCCTGGTCGCCGGACGGCACCAAGGTGGCGTACGTATCGTTCGAGCAGAAAAAGCCGGTGGTCTACGTGCACAACCTGATGACGGGCCAGCGCAAGGTCGTGGCCAATGAAAAGGGCAGCAATTCGGCGCCGTCGTGGTCGCCGGATGGCAGCAAGGTGGCCGTGGCGCTGTCGAAAGACGGGCACACCCAGGTGTATGTCGTCAACGCCGACGGCAGCGGCATGCGCCGCGTGTCGAACAGCGCCGGCATCGACACGGAACCGCAATTCTCCGCCGACGGCCAGTACATCTATTTCACCAGCGATCGCAGCGGCGGCCCGCAAATTTATCGCATGAGTGTCAACGGCGGCGATGCCCAGCGAGTTACTTTCGGTGGCAACTACAATATCAGCCCGCGTATTTCCTCGGACGGAAAAACGCTGGCGTACATCTCCCGGCGCGATGGCAACTTCCAGCTCTTTGTACTGGACCTTGCCAGCGGCCAGGAACAACGCCTGTCCGATACCACCAGCGACGAATCGCCCTCGTTCGCACCCAACGGCAAATTCCTGCTATATGCGACCGAATCCGGACGCACGAAATCGCTGGCGGTGGTGTCGGTTGATGGCCGCGTTAAGCAACGCTTGACCGTTCAAGCGGGTAATATCAAGGAGCCCACCTGGGGTCCTTTCATGAAGTGAAGCAGTACTTTATCAACGACCAGGAGAATTACAAATGCGTAACGTTAAAAGCGTAGCAGCCCTCATCGCCGGCGCAGCCCTGCTGTCCGCCTGCTCGACCCCGGTAAAAGAATCCGCACCGGCCCCAGTGGTAGAAAAGCCAGTTGAACAGAAAGCCCCTGTTGCGGACACCCGCCAGGTCGCTCCTGTGCAAACCCAGTCGATCGACCCTCTGGACGATCCAAAAGGCGTGCTGGCTGCCCGCTCGGTGTACTTCGATTTCGACAGCTACGTGGTACGTGAAGACGGCAAGCCAGTGGTGCAGAACCACTCCGGCTACCTGACCAAAAACAAACAGCGCAACATCCTGATCCAGGGTAACACCGACGAACGCGGCGGCGCCGAGTACAACCTGGCCCTGGGCCAGAAGCGTGCTGAAGCTGTGCGCAAATCGATGGCAGCCCTGGGCGTGCCAGAGAGCCAGATCGAAGCCGTTTCGCTGGGCAAGGAAAAGCCAAAGGCTGAAGGCCACAACGAAGAAGCATGGGCGCAAAACCGCCGTGCGGACATCGTCTACAAGTAATCCTGACTTCGTAGCAGCAAGCATGGGCTACACCCGGGGCGGCGCGCAGTTTATACTGCGCCCTGCCCCGTTTCTTTTGAAAGCGCAAAATTAGATGACGACACTCACCAAAGCCGGCCTGGCCGCCGCCGTGCTGGCCGCATTCTCGTACCTGCCGCTGCAGGCAAACGCCGCCCTGTTTGACGATGACGAAGCCCGCAAGGCCATCATCGAGTTGCGCGCCAAAGTGGAAGCCATGCGTACCGAATTCAGCGGACGCATCGACAGCAAGACCGACAAGAGCAGCACGCTGGACCTGGTCAGCCAGCACGAACAGACCATGGCGGAAATCGCCAAGCTGCGCGGCCAGATCGAAGTGCTGGCCAACGAACTGGCCAACGTGCAAAAGCGCCAGAAAGATCTGTACATCGACCTGGACGCCCGCATCCGCAAGCTGGAACCGAAAATGGTGACGGTGGAAGGCAAGCAGGGCACCGTGGACCCGACCGAACAAAAGGCTTATGACGCGGCCGTCCTGCTGCTGAAAGGCGGCGACTACAAGAACGCCGCCATCGCGCTGGGCGACTTCGTGCGCATGTACCCGGATTCGATTTACGCGGCCAACGCCCAATACTTCCTGGGTAATACGTTCTACGTGCAAAAAGATTGCAAGGGCGCGATCCTGGCCCAGCAACTGGTGGTGAAGAACTACCCGGACAGCCCGCGCGCCGCCGACGCGATGCTGAACATCGCCACCTGCCAGACCGAGTTGAAAGCCGTGGCCAACGCCAAGAAAACCCTGACGGACTTGATCAGCAAGTACCCGGACACGCCGCAGGCGCAGGAAGCGCGCGACCGCTTGAAGGGCAAATAAAGCCTTCGTGGCCCAAATAAGTGCTTTCGAGCATTTGACAGGGCCGCCAAGCTTGCCTATAATCTTGCTTCTTTCGACGGGTCGTTAGCTCAGCTGGTAGAGCAGCGGACTTTTAATCCGTTGGTCGCAGGTTCGAATCCCGCACGGCCTACCATTCGAAAGATGCTTGAAAAGTTCACCTTGGGTCGTTAGCTCAGCTGGTAGAGCAGCGGACTTTTAATCCGTTGGTCGCAGGTTCGAATCCCGCACGGCCTACCAAGATTCATCAAGAAAGCCCACGAATTTCGGTTCGTGGGCTTTTTTGTTGCTTTCCCTACTCCATCCGCAATACCCCTTCCTTGATACAAGTCAACCTTTGGTCACGCGCGTATAATTAATTTTCCTATCGGAATTTGCGCCTTCGCAAATGCGCCTGCCCCTGTTCATCCTGATGCTGGCCATTGCAGCTTGCGAGCTGCTCTTTTTGCACGTGCTGACGCCGCTGGAGAACAATGTCCTCGACCGGATGGTGCGCGCCCAGGCGCTCGGCAAAACGCCCTCGCCGGACATCGTGGTGGTCAACATCGACGACCCCAGCCTGGCGCGCATGCAGGATGTCGCCGGCGCCTGGCCGTGGCCGCGCGCCGTGCATGCCGAATTGCTGGCCGGGCTGCAACGCCAGTCGCCGCGCGCGATCGTGTTCGACATCAGCTTTGTGGAGCGCGATGTCTATCGCCCGGAAAGCGACCAGCTGTTCAATGATTCGCTGGCCGGCAGCACCAATGTTTATTTCCCTGTCGTGCGGCTGGACGCCGGCGGCGCCGACGCCAGCCTGCCGGCGGCGGCCATCGCCAACCAGATTGGCCTGATCCGTACCGGCCGGGCCAACCCCGACGCGCGCCTGCGGGTCATGCCGCCCCTGGCCGTGGATCCGAAATACTGGCGCACGGGCAGCATCAATATGCTCAGCGATGCGGACGGCGTGACGCGCCATTACGAGCTGTTCGGCGACCACGATGGCTGGCTGCTGCCCTCCTTGCCCGCGCGTGTTGCTGAAAGCCTCGGCTATGCGGCGCCGCGCCAGCCCAGCATGCTCTTGTCGTGGAGTGGCGGCATGGCAGGCTTCCGCACCATTTCCTACGCCGACCTGTACGAAGACTTCGGACGCGAACATCCGAAACGCCCCGCCAACGAACTGGCCGGGAAAATCGTCATCATCGGCGCCGATGCCACCGGCCTGAACGATCTGCGCCACACGCCGCTCGGCGCCAATTATCCCGGCGTGCAAATCCTGGCCACCGCGCTCGACAATCTCCAGCACGGCAGCATGATGCGCAAGCCGCCGGCATGGCAAGTGCCGGTGGTGCTGATGTTGTCGATGACGGCGCTCTGCGTCCTGTTCGTGCGCGGCGCGCAAGTGCTGCTGATCGGCGCCGGGCTGGCCGCCTTCAGCGCCGTCGTGCTGCTTGGCGTGTACTGGGCCATCGGCCACCTGTGGCTGGTGCCGGCCATCTCGGCCCTGCTGCTGCTATGGATCTACTACATCGCCTGCGCCTTGCAGGCTTATCTCGCCGAACGGCGCAGCCGTCGCCAGGCGGTGCAAATGTTCAGCCGCTTCGTCAATCCCCATGTGGTGCAACAGCTGGTGCAGAACGGCGAGCTGGCGCGCAGCGGCGAAGCGCGCGACATTTCTGTGCTGTTTTCCGATATTCGCGGTTTCACCACGCTGTCCGAAAACCGCAGCCCCCAGGAAGTGGTGGCACTGCTGAACCGCTATTTCACGCTGCAGGTGGAAGTCGTGTTCCGCCATGGCGGTTCGCTCGACAAATTCATCGGCGATTGCATCATGGCTTTCTGGGGCGCGCCGCTGGACGACCCGGACCACGCGCGCCACGCCGTCGAAGCGGCGCTGGAAATGGCCGAAGTGCTGCAGCGCTTCAAAAAGGAAATGGACGCCACGGAGCTTGATTTCGATGTCGGCATCGGCATCCATTCCGGTCCGGCCGTGGTGGGGCTGATCGGTTCCGACCAGCGGCGCGAATACACCGCCATTGGCGACACGGTCAACCTGGCCAGCCGCATCGAAGGCTTGACCAAGGGCGTGACCCGCATTCTGGTGTCGTCGGACACCGTGGAGCGCTGCGGCGACGCTTTCGAATTCACACCGTTCGGCGCATTCGACGTCAAAGGACGGGAGCAGCAAGTATCCCTGTTTGGTCCAAAAGGAGGAGGTGAGCGATGAAGATGACCTTGTACGTGCTGGCCATTGCCAGCAGCGTGTGCCTGCCCGCTACTGCCGCGGAGCAGGCCACCGCGGTACGGCAAACCGATATGAAAGCCAAGCCATTTACCGATGCGGAAACCGTCACCAGCCTGGCCGAGCGCAGCCGCGTCGACGTGCTGAAACGCGAAACCAGCTGGATCGAAGTCAAATCCGCACCGCATACGGGCTGGGTCAAGATGCTCAGCCTGCGTTTCGATGCTCCCACCAATGCGGCCGCCGCCAATGCATCGTCCAATCCCTTCCTGATGTCGATCGGCAAAGGCGGCAGCGGCAGCGTGGCCACCACCGGCGTGCGCGGCCTGAAGGAAGAGCAGCTGATCAACCCGCACCCTAATCCGGCCGCGCTGCAGCAGATGCAGGGCAACGCCGTGAGCGCGGGCGATGCGGCGAAATTTGCCGCCAGCGCCGGGCTGCAAAGCCAGACCGTGAAGTATGTCGCAGTGGGAGGCGCCAAATGAAATCCCTGAAAATCGCGGCGTTATTTGCCGCCACCCTGGCCCTGTGCGCGCCGGCGCAGGCGCAGTTCCAGCTGCCCATGAGCCTGGACGGCGCCAAGGCCCTGCTCAACAAGGGCAAGAACATCGCCGATGCCTTGCGCGAATTCACGCTGGAAGAAGAAGCGGCGCTGGGCGAAGGCATGGCCAGCAACTTGCTGGGCGCCGCTCCTCTGTACAACAATGCGGCGGCGCAGCGCTACGTGAACCAGGTCGGACAGTGGGTCGCGGCACAGGGCGAACGGCCGGAACTGACCTGGCGCTTTGCCGTGCTGGACGATGCCGAAGCCAACGCCTTCGCCGCACCCGGCGGCTACATCTTCATCACGCGCGGCCTGCTGTACGGCCTGCGCAACGAAGCCGAACTGGCCGGCGTGCTGGCGCACGAAGTTGCCCACGTGCTGCGCAAACACCAGCTGGCGGCGATCAAGAAAGCGGCCCGCACCGCGTTGGGCGCGGAATTCCTGGGGGACAAGGTGGAGCAGAAAATGGCCCGCAGCGGCAATGGCCAGTTGACTCCGCTGTTCCGCGAACTGTCCAACATCGGCACGCAACTGTACGTGCGCGGGCTGGACAAGGACGACGAATACGAAGCCGACCGCATGGCCGTGGTGCTGGCCGCGCGCGCCGGCTATAACCCGTACGGCCTGCCATCCGTCCTGCAAACGCTGCAAACGGTCAACGCCGACCATGCCGGCCTGGCGCTGCTGTTCAAAACCCATCCGCCATTCAACGCCCGGCTCGATGCCCTGTCGGTCGCGATGGCGCAAGGTTTCGACGCGTTCGAGCGGCAACCGGACGTGACGGAGCGCTTCAAGACCAGCCTGCGGAAATAACCGGCCGGCCCTTCGGTTAGTTTGCTCAGTTACTAGCGCAGCGGAGTTTTAGTCCGTTGGTCACAATTTCGAATCTCGCACGGACTACCAAGATTCAAGGAAGCCCTCCGCATTTCGATGCGAGGGCTTTTTCTCTTGTTCATTTCTGGTACAGCACTTCGAAGGTACCTACACATGCACTTGCCTCGTTTAGAAAGACTACCGCCAAATTGCACATAGCGATAGGCTAAGCTACTATGGATGCCCGTAGGGTACTACTCCCTTTTCCTAAAACCTCGGCGAGAAGGAACCTGAATTGAGTTCGGAGCTTTCACGAATTAAGGAACGCGCCGCGACGCGTGAAATGGTTAATAAGATCTTCGATAATGCCATCCGCAGCTACTTGATACATTACTCATGTCAATCCTTCTATGAAAATTTCACTGGAGGTTCCCTTCGGGTTACGTCAATCGCAGTACGCAATCTAAAGTCAGGGCAAACCAAGTCGTGGTCTCTGCACAAGTCTGCTGAATTGGCAGGACAGCTAGATAACATCCAGGAAAATATCGACCAGAACGAATATGCGATGCTCGCAGGGTACTTTGAATTTCTGGAAGCCCACCGCGATGCCACGTACATACATTGGAACATGCGCGATGAGAATTTCGGTTTCGCTGCATTAGAACATTGCTTTACCGTCCTGCGTGGTAAACCCTACATACTTAGCGATGACAGAAAATTTGACCTAGCCCGCGAACTGGTTACCCTTTATGGAAGAAATTACGCTCCGCATATCTCCCCAACCGGCCGAAAAGGACGGCTCATGAGTATTGTCGAGCTAAATAGAATCGCCGATATAGATGCCCTACAGGGCGCGGAGGAGGCAGAGGCATATAATCACTCAGAATATCTCCGCCTCCATCGATCAACCTTGCGCAAAGTGGATATTTTTGCAAATATTTTCGACCGTGTACACGGGAAAGACTTGAAGACGAATGCGAATTTTATGGATATATACGGTGTGCATCCTGTAGCAATTATCGAAGTTGCGAAATCTCACCCAGCAGTCACTGCCATAATTTTCTGCGCTACTTTTGGCGTAGCACTCCTAAATTATGGGAAAATATTCACTGCGGTCAAAACTCTTTTCGTATGACAGACTGATCGGATCCCTGTGGGACTGGACAGTTAAAAACTCAAATTACCACCTCCCTTTGGGTCGGATAATGCGGACTGGGTAAATTATTTGCCAGCAGCTAACGCAGGTATCCAGTTCACCCAAACATAACACCGTGACCGTACCCACGTTAGAAACGAACACAGAGGTATTGAGTGAATCACATTCTAGGGTCAAGCATATCCTCGTTGAACAATTTCGTCCAAGTTACTTCCCACGCAAAAAGCGTTATTAACGCATAAAATAAGCGAAAAAACTTGGTCTTCAATTTCATAGTACTCAATGCGAGGCTGTAGCGAAATAGCTACACCTATTAATTTCAAGTGGGCCTTTATCTCCGTTTGGTGAGGCTTATATCGAAATGACTCCCCAGTTGCAGTAGAGGAAAGTTGATTTGCATTGGTGATTTTTAAATTTAATTCTTTAACAAATTCCTTATAATGCTCCGACACCAACATATTCCCCGATTTTGAAAAAGGAAATATTGCATTGTACCAATGAAAAGTATCTATACTAGAAGCATTAATCCTATTTCTTTTTGCAATTTCGTTATTCAAATAAGTTTGAAATGTAGAAAAATGCGAGATATGATTAGCCAGTGCGGAATTTTCTATCGTAGTGAAGTAATTCCATAGCGCCACCAAGATCCCGCCCGCCGTTGCTATCGCAACCAACAAATCAGAAGTTGCCTTCCCTATTAGCAAAGCTCCATCTACACATTCACTGAATTTTTTTATGCACTCAGATCGAAAACACAAGGAGCGCTCCAGCAGGTCGGTAGAAAAAATAGTGGCACCCAAACTAATTAATGCAAATCCGTAACCCAAAATTGCTATTAAAAAAATTGCTCTCAGCAAGATTTTGAATTTTGATATTCTATTCATATTTTGACCTAAGCGGCTTCAGTCTCTTCCTTAATTCTTTCGAAATTCCGGGAAATGACCTTTTGAGGATATTCAGCCTTTCATGGGCAAGATAGTATCGTTTTGAAAACCAAAACGTACCGCGCTTGGTAGGATAATCTCTTTCCAATCGCGTAATAATTTTGATAGTCCGTTCAATGTCTTTCGGTGACGGCAGAGGCATTACCTTCCGAAGACGATTTACCAATACCGAGTGCTGCTGATGGCCTACACGACTTAGTTTATTCACCCTCCCCATACAACGGTTAAAGTCACGGCGATATGGATGAGTAGTCCTGTAATTAGGCTCGCTTGCCATTAGTTCTATGCTATGCACAGCGGCGCGGATCTTCCGAACCTCGTCTCCAGGCAAACGCGGCTCCTTAAACGCCACCCTAAGGCCATGAACGGTTAGAGGTACAGTGGAATTGTATTGAATACGCGTTTTGGACGAATTCATCGGCAAGTCCATATCGATTAGCATCTCTTCAATGAGCGCTTTCGCATAGTCGAAGTTGTACCCTGCAAGACGCGATGAGACAGTAATATCGTCCACAAGCCTGGTGTAGCGAAGATTCTTTTTCAAAAGTCTTTCTACAACTTTCCCCTCAACCTCATACAAAGACAATGTTGCAAGATAACTGGAAGTTAGAGCTCCTTGAATCAAGTTATCATTATGACAGCAAATTTCAGCCAAAATATTAGAAACTTCCGTGCTATACTTGAAAAATTCACAAAATATTTTCGATATTTTAGTTATGTGAATATTATCAAAAAAATTTGCAATATCTATACTTAATATACTCTTTGCCTCACAATGGACCCTAGCACAAGCAACATAATCCTTTTCGTGCTCGATGCGTTCACTGTCCAACTGGTTGGGGATGCTTCCAAAGATGTGGTCAGGCCAACTTACTACAGATTGCCTTGAAAGAATTCTCTTATTTATTCTTCTTTGAATACGCCTCAGTCGAAAATGCGGGTTGTGAACTACCCGCATCGTCCCATCTTTTTTAGGTATCTGGGATGCGATATAACGTTCACCGTTGGGAATTGAACGGACCTCGTTGAGCTCCTCGAGGGTGATACTTAATGCCGAGCAAAGATTCTCGACAGTGATGATCGATTCAGTGGAAACTTTAACTGGATTTAACTGAGGAACTGTGGGCACTGTGAAAATATAGGATTAGCCAGCTCATACAATAGAGCGCAGGGAAAAATAAAGCCTCCGTCGATTTATCGCTGGCAACTGCCACTTTTCCCATGGCCAAGCCTATCGTCCATCTCTCCTCGGGGTCAGAGGAGAGGAGAGTGCGAGCCCTCCCCACGTGCCTTACAGGTCGCCCCATAAAGCGCTCGTTTCCGAGCATCTTCCAGCGATAACATATATCTCACGACTGCGGCAAATGAGCGGTACGCTCACGCAGAATTAGTATTACTAATTTTTTCCATATCATCAACAAACAATTCGTTCCAGAACCAAAAACACAACACATGGTCACGGCAAAACCTGTCCCTGCCATCACCATCAACACAAGCCGATGTAACTTGCCGTCTATAGCCCCATTGCAAACGTGCAAGGCGTGCTCTAGTCATCTCCGACTAAACAAGTCTGGGTGCCTGTTCCAAGTTTAGTTCCACCGAAAATAATACATTTATGCAGAAACTCGCATTCCATAGGGAAATTGACTCGTCGGTGAGCTAAAATCCCTTTAGGCAACACTACGCACTTTTACTCGGTTGGTCTTCGGTTCGAATCCGGTACCAACTCCCAAGATACAGCAAAAAAGCCCACGAACTTCGGTTCGGGAGCTTTTTCCAGCCGCTCTCCGATCACAGCGGGACGAATAGAAGCGCAGAGATAGTCAGCCGGGAATCCTGGCGATGACCTTGATCTCGAAGTCGAACCCTGCCAGCCAGTTGACGCCTACGGCGGTCCAGTTCGGATAAGGTGCGGCTGGAAAAATCTCGTCCTTCACCGCCAGGACCGTGGCGAACTGCTTTTCGGGATCCGTGTGGAAAGTCGTCACGTCAACGATATCGCCAAGCCCGCATCCCCCCGCCTCCAGGGTTGCCTTCAGATTCTCAAACGCCAGGCGTACCTGGGCCTCGAATTCCGGTTCCGGCGCGCCGTCAGTCCGGCTGCCGACCTGGCCGGATACGAACAGCAAATCCACTGAACGGATCGCGGCTGAATATTTATGGGCTGCGTACAGTTCGTGCCGCCCGGCTGGGAAAATGGTGTCGCGCGTTTTCATATATTGGCTCCTGGTGTTGGTACGTGCGAGTACTATAGCCCCGCCTATCATTCGGATAAACGGCAAAACGACTGCTACACTGTTTGGAAAATCCAAACTATTGGCGGAGCTGTCGGATGGACAAACTGGAAGGCATGCGGACATTTGTCCGGGTTGCAGAGGCTGGCAGCTTTACCAAGGCCGCCGAAACGCTGAATGTGAGCAAGACCACGGTCACGCAATTGGTCCAGCAACTGGAAGCCAACCTGCGCATAAAGCTGCTCAACAGGACGACCCGCAAAGTGAACTTGACGACGGCCGGCGCCGCTTATTACGAGCGCGTGGTTCGCCTGCTGGCCGAACTGGACGACATCGAAAACAATATCTTCAGCGACGCCACCGCGCCGCGCGGCCTGCTGCGGGTGGATGTGCCGAGCCCGTTTGCCAACATCATCCTGGTGCCGGCGCTGCCTGAATTCCACGCGCGTTTCCCGGAAATCCAGCTCGATATCGGCGCCAGCGACCGCAAGGTCGACTTGATTGGCGACAATGTCGATTGCGTGGTGCGCGGCGGTGAAATTGAAGATGGATCGCTCGTTGCGCGACGCGTCGCCGACCTGCAATTGGGTGTGTACGCCGCCCCGTCGTACCTGGACCAGGCGGGAACGCCGGTGCATCCCGACGATTTGCACGGCCCCGGCCACCGTATCGTCCATTACCGCTGGCAAAACGGTTTGCCCTATGCAATGGAGAAAGCAGGCGAACGCGTCAAGGTCGCAGGCCGCTACTTCGTCGCGATCGATGACGGCAATGCGTATCTGACCGCAGGGCTGGCCGGGCTTGGCGCGTTATGGCTGCCGCAATACATGGCCAGGGCGCATGTCGCCAGCGGCGCACTCGTGCCGCTGTTCACGGACTGGCGCATCGAGCCGATGCCGCTTCACGTGGCGTATCCACCCGACCGCTATGTCCGCAAGCAGCTTCGCGTGTTCATTGATTGGATCATCGAACTGGCGGCGCGGCATGAACTACAACGGCATTAGCTGCAGCCTACGTTGACGGCCCCCCCCACAAACCCTCTCATATACGCCGTCGCCAGACGGCGTTATTCATTTTCGCATATACCAATCTGTTGCACCGCAGCAATCCCCGTTTTATAATGGCACCTCCTCCCGGATCCCCAGTTGCCAGCGCAACAGGCTTTTTCCGCAGCCGTGGCACAGCTTCCTTCGCCCGCCCGGCCTATTCCAGCAGTAACAGAAACAGCAGTGCCGCAGCAGGCTGGCGCGCTGTCTTCGACGCAGTGTCGTATTACCCGTCTATTTCTAATTGAGAGAATAACCATGTTCAGCTTATCGAAGCGGATGATCCGCCGTATTGCCATCGTTTTCGCCATCGCCACCGTATCGGCGGCGTGCACCACCACCCAGGTTGCCGTGGCCCCTGCCGCAGCCGGCTTGCCGGAATCGGCCACCGCCACGTTGCACATCAACGCCAACAACACGGCTGCAAGCATTGCCGTCATCTACGACCAGGAAGGCAACGTGGTGCGCCGCGCCAGCTACTGGACCGACAACCTGCGGGAAGTCACGGTCCGTCCCGGCCTGTATGAAGTGGTGCTGCGCGTCGATGGCACGTATCCCGAACTGGCATCCTATCCGCGCATCGTGATCAATGTGCAGGCTGGCGAGCGCCACGAACTCCCGGGCCGCGCCTGAGTCGCCAAGCGGTCACTGCTGCGCCGCCTTGAGGCGGGAGCCTTCAATCACGGCCCCGCCCTTCTCCCGCCAGTCGGCCAGCGGCAAGCGCAATAACTTGCGCAAGCCTTCCTGGTCGCGAATCTCCAACGCCGTCACGCCACACCAGCCATTGCGCCCGCTGTTCTTCACCACATACAGGGCCGCATCGGCGATCTCCGTCACCGCTTGCCAGTCCGCCACCTGCGGCGCCTGGCGCGCGGGCGGGAAGCAGGCATAACCGATCGAACACGTCCTGGCCAACTCCGTCCCGCCGGGCAGCACGAACGGCGCGTCGGCGACAGCCGCGCGCGCCCGCTCCGCCAGGGTCGCCGCTTTCCTCCGATGGGTGCCGCGCGCCACCACCAGGAATTCTTCGCCGCCCCAGCGGATCACAAAATCGCTTTCGCGGAAGGTGCTGAGCAAACGCTGCCGCATCTGGCACAGCACGGCGTCGCCTGCCGCATGGCCATGCTGGTCGTTGACGTGCTTGAAATAATCGATATCGATCAGGAAGAAGATCAGGTCAGCGTTATCGGGCGGCTCGACGCCGTCGCGCAGGCAGTCGTCGTGGCGGCGCACCGATTGCACGATGTCCGCCTCGATGTGCTCGGACAGGAAGCGGCGGTTGTGCAAGCCCGTTAAAGGATCGGTCAGGCTGGCCAGCTCCAGCGCCACCGATACTTCCTGCAACTGCACCGTCCGTTCCGCGACGCGCGACTCCAGTTCCTCTTCGCGGCGGCGCAGGCGCAATGTGCGCCATTGCACCAGCCCCATCACGGCGGCGCTCGCCAGCGCCAGCATGCCCAGCCGGCCCCACCACGTTTCCCACCACGCGGGCAATACCGTGACCCTGAGCGACGCCACCGCATCGCTCCAGGCGCCATTGCGGTTGCTGCCCTGCACCTGCAGCGTGTAATCGCCCGGCGGCAGGTTGTCATAACTGGCCACACGCAGGTTCGCACCCGCCGCGCGCCAGCCAGGATCGTAGCCCAGCAAGCGGTAACGGTAGTGGTTGCGTTCGGGCGCGCTGTAGTCCAGCGCGGAAAATTCGGCGCGGAACGTGCGCTGCTGCGGCGCAATGCGCAGTGCATCCTTCCGCGTCAAGGGCAACACTGCGGGCTGGCCGCCGACCGACAGCGCCGTCAGCACCACGGGCGGCCGGTAAGCCCAGCTGACATACTTGTCCGGCTCCACCACCAGCAGTCCGGCGGCGCCGCCGAACAGCATGCGGCCGTCGCGCAACTGCGCATAGGCGCGAAACCAGCCGGTACCGAAATCCACGCCATCCGCGACACTGAATTCGTCGTAACGCTGTTCGGCGGGATAAAACACGCCCCGGTGGGTCCAGATCCTGCCTGACACGTCGCGCAGCAGATTGGCGCCAATCGCATGGCCATCCGGCCCCTTGCTGTCGAAGGCCAGCGTATAGCGCGCCTGGCGGCCATCGAAGCGGTCAACCCGGAAGCGGCCGATGTCGGAATCGATCCACAGCCCGTCGCCATCGGCCAACATGCCTTTGACGGCGGAATTGGCGTCGGCGGGATTCGGCACGGACTGCACTTTGTGCGCCACGCCGGTGGCGCCGTCGATCCAGAACAGGCCGGCGGCATGGCCGATCCACGTCCGTCCGGATGCATCCCGCGCCAAGGCATCGACGCTGCCCAGCAACGGGCCGCCTTTCGCCTGCATCACCGGTACCAGTGCCGCAGCGCCTGGATTCCGGCGCAGCAATCCATTGCGGGTCGCAATCCATAACCCGCCCTCCGGGTCCGGCAGCAAACGGCGTGCACGGCCGCCAGGCGCATCGTAAGCGCGGAGAAAGCGGCGGTCCGCACCGAATTCATACAGGCCGTCGTCGGCGCCGACCCACACGTGGTCGTCCGCCCCCTGCGCCACCGCCCCCACCGGCACGGCGGACGCGCCGCCGCCCAGCCACCGGCCGGGCAAGACGATATCGCCCCTCACCTGCAATGACTGGTCCAGCACCGTCACCCCACGGTCGGCGCGTCCCAGCCAGATCTCGCCATTGCGCATTTCAGCGATACTGCGGATGCTGATCTCGGCCCACGGATCATCCAACACCGGCACGTGAACGGAAATGCCCGGCAGCGGCGGGACATGGCGCTGCACACCGCCGCCGTAGGTGCCGACAAACAGCACGCCGGAACGGTCGCGCACGATGCTGCGCACGTCCGACGCGGCCAGTGAACCTTCCCGTCCCCGCATATGGCGCACCTGCCGCAACAAGGCGCCATCGGTGGCGGCGCGGATTTCAATGCCATTCGAGCGCCCGATCCACAGCTCGCTGGCGCCGGCGCCGGCGATGGCATGGACGGCGCCGGCCTGCCCGCTCTCGCCATCGGTCAGCCAGTCCACGCGGCCGGATACCGGATCCACGATCAGCAGCGCGCCGCTGACAGTGCCCGCCCACACCCGTCCGGCGTTGTCTTCGTACAGTTGGACCACCACGTGCCGCGCCAGCCGGGCCTCATCGCCGGCATCGCTCAACACCCGCGTAAAACCGGTGCTGCCGCGCGCCATGCGCGCCAGGCCTTTCGGCCCGCCGATCCACAGGTCGCCACGGCTGTCGAGCAGCAGGGATTCCACGCGGTCGTCCGGCACACCGCCATTGCCGGCACGGTGGTGTTCAAATTTGCGCGTGACGGGATCGTAATGATCCAATCCGCCATCGGTCAGCGCGATCCACAATCCCTGCGCGCCGTCGAACGCGATGACCCGGACGATGCCTGCCCCGACGGAATTCAGGTTGGCCGCATCGTGCCGGAAAAACTCAGAGCGGCCCGTGCGCGGGTCCAGCGCCACCAGGCCGACCGCGGCCAGCCCCAGCCAGAGCCGCCCGTCGGGACCAGGCGCAATGGCCGAGACCGAACTGATCACCTCGGGGTCACCCGGGCTCTTTCTGATGGGGAATCGGACAAAATCGTAGGCGTCGAAGCGGGCGATGCCGGTCGCGCCGCCGGCCCAGATATAGCCTTGTGCATCCTGCGCCACCGCCGTGACGACGCCATCCATGATGCTGTTGTTGGTGAGCGTCTGGATGAACTTCAGTTCGGACTGCTGCGGGGGAGCGGCCCATGCCAAGGAAGCCTGGAAAAACGCAGCGCACAACCACAGTCGGACCCACTGCACCACGCAGATCCTGGTCCCGGTTACGTGCAACTGGTTTGCAGTCTTCAATTTCCCTCCGCAGGGGGTGGCCGCCGCCCCTTATATTAGTGCTTTCGTGACAATGTGTGAATTTATCAATGCAGCGGACGTTGTATAGTTCGCGCCTTCGATTTTCTTGCAATTTGAATAAGACTCACGCCCTGTTTCCCCCGTATCAAACCCCGTGCCGCATTGGTCAGCCTGGCGATTGCCACCGGCACGGGTTTGAGCTACCAGTGGCAGCGCGACGGCGTCAACGTTGCGAACGCCACCGGCAGCAGTTATACGCTGGGCAGCGTCCAGACGACAGACGACGGCAGCCGCTGGACGGTCGTGGTCACCGGCGCCGGCGGCGCCGTGACCAGTACGGCGGCGCTGCGGATCGTCAGGCCCGCGGCAGGCATTTCGATGGTTGCCGGCGGCCTGGGCGGCGTGGGCAATGCGGATGGTCCGGTCGGCCGCCTGACGCAGCCCAACGCCATCGCGGTCGACCAGGCCGGCATCGGTCTGGCTGAACGACATGCAGCGTGGGCGTAGTGACCGGCCTGACGTTTGACAACGATGGGGTCCTGTACTTAATGTCGGAAAACGCCTTGCTGCGCGTGGTGCCGTAACGCGCGGATCGGCGCCTGGCTACGGCTGCCGGCGCGGCCAGCCCATGCGTTCGGCTTGCCGCGCCTGCACTTCAAACCAGTTGTCCCAATAGTAGTGCCGTCCCCGTACCACCTGCCACAGGCTGGACAGCGGGTACGCGATGAAAAACACCACGCCCCAGCGCTCGTATTGCCGCACGTGCTCGCGCTCGTGGGCACGCAAGCGGTCCTGTTCCCGCCATGTCAGCGCGATGACGCTGTGACCGAACGTGATCGCGGTAAACGGCAACGCACGCGCCAGCGGCCCCGGGTGCCCGTCCGGCCACAGCGCCACTTCGATCACACCGGCAAATATCCTGGCCCTGGCGCCAAACAGCCACGCGGCGGCCAACAGGCACACGCCCACGGCCGTACACGGCGCGGCCCATGCATAAGCCAGCAGCGCCACGGCGCCGGCGGCTTGCCTGTTGTTCACGGGTTTCAATCAGCGGCTCCCCTGCCATCAACACTTGCGACGGTATCAGTGTACAACCGCGCCGGGTTTACCACTTGCCGCTGAGCTGGACCACCAGCGCCCGCGAATAGACGGGAATATCGAATGGCAGCGCCAGGCCCGGCGCCTGGCTGGGCTCGCGCGCATCCGCATTGAACAGGTTGCGCACGGAAGCGGAGACGGTCCAGCCGCTTGCCGCATGGTGCATCAGCGTCGTGTCGAACGTCCTGTAATCGGCAATCGGGGCGCGCGCATCGCCCGGCGCGCGGCGCCGTCCCGCAACCCAGTTCAGTTGCGGGCTGATGCTCCAGTCCGGGCCGAAACGCCAATCCAGGCGGGAGTTGGCGTGGTGACGCGGCGCATAGCCGGGATCCTGTTTGGTCCCTTGGTCGATCGCGTGCTGGCGCGCATAGCCTGCTTCCCAGTGCACGTTGCGCGTGATATCCCACACCAGTTCCACTTCGCCGCCCTTGCCTTTCACGCTGCCGACATTCTGGTAGCTGGCGCCGGGCGCGGGCGCGGGGTTCGGCACCGTGCGGATAATGTCCGTCATCGCATAGCGGAACAGGCTGAGGTTGACGTTCAAGTCAGGTTGGACCTGCCACGACAGTACGCCTTCCGTGGTGTGGATTTTTTCCGGCCGCAGGTCCGGATTGCCGTTATTGACAGGATTAATGCCGGACTGTTCATTGAAGCTGGGCGCACGGAACGCGCGGCCATGCAGCAACTTGGCGGTGACGTCGAGGCTGGCGTCCCATACCAGCGCCAGGCGGGGATTGGTGGTGCCGCCAGAGCTGGAATCCCGGTCATGGCGCACGCCGGCCGTCAATGCCCAGTCCGGCGCAAATTGCCATTCATCCTGCACGTACACATAGTCGACATTGCGGCGTTGCGGCTTGATGTGCGGCTGTATTGCATCATAGTTGATGACCGGACCGGTTGGCACGGGGACGCCGGCCGGCGTCAGCATGAAATTCTTGAAGGTGTGCACCTTGTACAGGTTCATGTCGTCGTGGCCGACTCCGGCGCGTACCAGGTGCTGGCGCCAGCCGCTGTAGGTGGCATAGGCCGAGGCGCGCAGATTGCGTTCCCAGCGGAACGGGCCGCCGATCATTCCGTCCGGGAAGACATTGGCGCCAATGCGGGCGCCCGGCGGGAATAATCCCAATCCTTCCGGCGATTGTTCGGTAAACAGCATATAGCTGAGCGACGCGCCCATCCCCCAGCCCTCGGCAAAATCGTCATCGGTCCATGACAAGTCCGTGATGGCATTACCGCTCTGGGTGCGATGTCGCGGGTCCAGCGCGGAATTCACGCCGGAGCCCATGCCGACATTGCCGCGCCACTTCACGCTGTTGCGCCAGCGCCAGTTTTTGTACGCCAGTTCGACGCTGGCATCGAGCGAATCATGCGACAGATTCATCCCGCCCGGGGCCAGGCTGACCTTGGTGCCGAAACGGCGGTCATTCAGGGTTTGCGCATCCGCTTCGATCACGCTGTGCGCTCCGGCCGTGGTTCCCAGTTGCAGGTACGCTGCAATCCCGAGCGGCCCGTGGTTGCTGCCATATTCCACCCAGCTTTCCAGCGTGCGGAACGAGCCGGCGATCCCCCCCGTGCGCAAGCCCTGCATTTGCGCGACGGTCTTGGTAATGATGTTGATGACACCGGCAAACGCATCCGCGCCATACAGCGCGGAGCCGGGCCCCCGGATGATTTCAATGCGGGCCACATTGGTCAGCGGGAAGCTGACCCACATATTGCCCTTGTCGCCGTTGAAGTCCGTATTCATCCGCATGCCGTTCAACAGCACAAGGACTTGCGGATTGGCGGGGCCGCCGCCGCCGATGCCACGGATGATGTAATTCGGCGGATTGACCGGTCCCGCGCGCGTCACGTGGAATCCCGCTACGGTTTCCAGTACCTGGTCCAGGTCGGTCGCGCCCATGGCGGCGATATCGTCGGAAGTAATGACGGTCGCCACCGCCGGCGCGCGGCGCAGCAATTGTTGCGAACCGGTTGCCAGGCTGATGGTCGATTTGCTCATGCTGTACAGGGCAATATCTTCCTCGTCGGACGACGATGCAGCCTGTGCGCCCATATGCGGTGCCACTGCCAGCAACAGCATGCTGGCAACGGTACGCATGGCCGGCGCGGGCCTGGCAAACAGGTTCTTCATTTCAAAACAGCAACATACTTCTCGTTAATCTCCGACCACCTTACCTATTGAAAGTCACTCTGGCAATTAATATGTTGTCGATTTGCATCTGCGCGGCCGCGAATCATTTCCCTGAGTGTTTTGACTTCTGGTGATTTCCCAAATCGAATTGCGCATATGATCCTGCTACCCAGAGGGGGCGCGCGCCGATTTCCAATAAAGAGAACCAGAGGAAACAGTCAATGAAGACACGGCATCACCCTGGCCGCCACGCGGCCGGGCACCCCTACACCCAAATTTCCATCGCGGTGCTGGCGCTGATCGGCGCCCACCCGGCATGGGCGCAGCAAGCGCCAAACAGCGACGGTCCAGTCGAATCCGTGGTGGTCACGGGTTTCCGCGCCAGCTTGAACAGCGCACTGAATACCAAGAAAAACAGCGACGGCATCCTCGATGTCATCAAGGCCGAAGACATCGCCAAGTTCCCCGACGCCAACCTGGCCGAATCGCTGCAGCGCGTACCTGGTGTGTCGCTGTCGCGCGGCGATGGCGGCGAAGGCAAGCAAATCACCGTGCGCGGCCTGAACGCGGGCTTTACGCGGGTGCGCATCAACGGCATCGAAGGCGTGGCCGCCACCGGCGCGTCCGACATCAATGGCAGCACCAACCGCGGCCGCGGCTTCGACTTTTCCGTGTTCGCCTCGGAACTGTTCAACAGCCTGGAAGTGCGCAAGACGTCGGAAGCCGGCGTGGAAGAAGGTTCGCTGGGCGCCACCGTCGACTTGCGCACGGCGCGTCCGTTCGACTTCAAGGGCGAGACCTTCAGCCTGGGCGGCCAGGCCAGCTACAACTCGCTGGTGCGCCAGCCCGAGCCGCGCATGACGGCGCTGTATTCGAACCGCTGGGATACCGGTGTCGGCAAGTTTGGCGCGCTGGTGTCGGTGGCGCATTCGCGCCGCACGGTGCAGGAAGAAGGTTATGAGGCGGTGGAACTGTTGTCCGCCAGCGCCGACGGCGGCTTTTGCTCGCCCGTCGGCTACACGCCGCAAAACCCCGCCAACAGCGCCATCAAGGGCATCGATGCGCTGAACTGCGGCACCGGCGTGCCGCGCACCTCGAACCTGGCCGCCTACAACGACGTGATGGGCCGCACCGACAACTATGGCGGCACCGTGGCCAATCCGGCCGCCGGTTCCGGCGCCTTCGCGCCACGGATTCCCCGCTACCGCCGTTCGCTGACCGATTACCAGCGCACCGGCGCCACCGGCTCGCTGCAGTGGCGCCCGGACAGCAAGACGGAACTGAACCTCGACCTGTTGGGCGGCAAGTTCGAAAACAAGCGCTACGACAATTACATTTCCGCGATTTCGTTCGGCCGCAGCCTGGCGCAATCGAACGGCAAGCCGCAATCGTCGATCCTGGAATCCCACTTCGACGGCAATGGCAGTTGGGACTACGGCAAATTCAATGCGGTCGACATCCGCACCGAAGGCTTGCTGGACGTGTACACCACGCTGTTCCGCCAGCACGTGATTTCAGGCCGCCATGATTTTTCCGACCGTTTCAAGGTCGACTTCCTGACGGGTGTTTCGAACTCGGACCTGGATGAACCGATGCGCGCCACCGTGCAATTCGACGCGCCCAACATCAACGGCTTCTCGTGGGACTTCCGCCAGAACCGCAACGTGCCGGCGCTGAACTTCGGCATCGACGTGTCCGACCCGAGCAAATTCACGTTTGCGCCGCAGGAAGCCGATGGCACGTTCCACGGCCAGTTCGTGGGCCGCTACCTGCACACCAAGAACAAGCTGAAGACCAACGCCGTCAACGCCAGCTTTGAAGTCAACGACAACATCACGTTGCGCGGCGGCCTGTCGGCCCGCAAGAACACGTGGACCAACGTGGAAATCGGTTCCGGCGGCAACGGCCTGGCCCTGCCTGCCGGCGTGACGATGGCCAGCATCACACGCCAGATCGACGGTTTCGGCCGCGGCCTGGGCGGCGCCGGCGTGCCCACGTCGTGGGCGGCGGTCGACCTCGACAAGTTCCGCAAGGTGTATGACATCGAATGCCATTGCTCGGCCGTCCCCGGTTCCGAATACAACTTGCTGGGCCAGGCCAACCGGGGCGTGGAAGAATCCATCAATGCGGTGTTTGCGATGGCGGACTTCCATTACGACGTGGGCCCGATCCCGGTGCGCGGCAATGTCGGCGTGCGCGGCGCGGAAACCAAGGCCACGTCGTATGCGCTGGTGAACGCCAACGGCACGCTGACGCCGGCCTCCTATACGCACAAATACCGCGACTGGCTGCCGGCGCTGAACGTGACGGCGCAAATGCCGAAAGACGTGCTGCTGCGCTTCTCGGCCGGTAAAACGCTGTCGCGTCCCGAGTACACGGACCTGGCGCCATCGACCACGCTGTCGTCGCAAAGCCAGACCGTCACCATCGGCAACCCGAACCTCGATCCGATCCGCGCCCGCACTTACGATTTGCAGGCCGAATGGTATTACGCGAAAAACGCCATGGTGTCGCTGGGCGCGTTCCGCAAGGAGATCAACACCTTCATCCAGGGTGTCTCCGAGCGCGCCGTGTTCTCGTCGCTGGGCTTGCCGGATTCGATCCTGCTGGGCGGCGGCTGCTCGATCACGGGCGGCACGCCGGCCTGCGCCACGCTGCCATCGACCACGGTGGTGGTGAACCGCAAGGTCAACACGCCGGGCGGCCCGCTGAACGGACTGGAATTCAACTGGCAGGCGCCGTTCACGTTCCTGCCTCGCGCCTGGAGCAATTTCGGCTCGCTGCTGAACTACACGCGGGTCAAGTCGAAGATCACCTACATCACGCGCGTCGACAACCCGAACACGGCCGCCAACGAATTGCTGAGCCAGACGGCGAACTTCACTGGCCTGTCGCCGAAGGCGCACAACATCACGCTGTATTACGAAGATCCGAAGTTCAGTGCCCGTGTGTCGAAAGCGTACCGCTCGTCGTACCTGCAAAACGTGCTGGGCGACGTGGCGGGCCACGACTACACCATCGTCGATGGCTCGTCCAACGTGGACTTCAGCGTGTCGTACAACGTGACGCCGAAACTGCGCGTGACGTTCGAAGGCCAGAACCTGACGGACACCCCGCTGCGCTATGGCCGCGATTCGCAGCGCAATGACACGTTGCTGTACGTGCATTCGGGCCGCACGTTCGTACTGGGCATGACGTACAAGTATTGATTCGTCACGCGTCCTGCACGTAAAGCCGGTTTGCACGATAATCCTTTTTCTTGCAAACCGGAGTACTGACACCATGAGCGACCTGTCCGATTTTCCCATCACCGCCAAATGGCCCGCGCAACATCCTGAACGCCTGCAACTGTATTCGCTGCCGACGCCGAACGGCGTCAAGGTATCGATCATGCTGGAAGAGACGGGACTGCCATATGAAGTGCACCTGGTCAGCTTCGACAAGAACGACCAGATGTCGCCTGAATTCCTGTCGCTGAACCCGAATAACAAGATTCCCGCCATCCTCGACCCGAACGGCCCGGACGGCCAGCCACTGCCGCTGTTCGAATCCGGCGCCATCCTGCTGTACCTGGCGGATAAGACCGGCCAATTGCTGCCCAAGGATGCGGCGGGCCGCTATGAAACCATCCAGTGGGTGATGTTCCAGATGGGCGGCATCGGCCCGATGTTCGGCCAAGTCGGCTTCTTCCACAAATTCGCCGGCAAGGAATACGAAGACAAGCGCCCGCGCGACCGCTACATCAACGAATCGAAACGCTTGCTGGGCGTGCTGGAACAGCGCCTGCAAGGCCGCGAATGGATCATGGGCGACCAGTACACGATCGCCGACATCGCCACCTTCCCGTGGGTGCGCAACCTGGTCAACTACTATGGCGCGGGCGAACTGGTGGGCTTCGACAACTTCCCGAACGTGCAGCGCGTGCTGGCGAAGTTCGTCGAGCGTCCGGCGGTGGCGCGCGGGTTGAATATTCCCGCGCGGGGCTGAACCTTATCCCGGTCCGTAACCTTAATTCCGTAGGGCGGTTTCCGCGCAGCGGAAGCCGCCATGCATGCACGGCGGCTTTGCCTCTGGCAAAACCGCCCTACGGATTGTTAGTCCCGTGCCCCTCGAGCGGCAACTCCGGCAAGAACAGCAACGTTACCACGCCCAGCAGCAACATCACGGCGCCGCCGGCAAACACGCCGGCAATCGCCTGCCGGTACACCGCCACGGTGGCGGCGGGTAAGACCGTGCCCGGCAACACGGCCACCGCCTGCAAGCCATGCGTATGCAGCGCATGCGCCAGCATGGCGCCGGAACCCGTCACGCCCAGCAGCCCGCCCAGCGAGCGGAAGAACGTCAGCATGGCGGTGCCGACACCGCGCCGCGCCAGCGGCAATGCGTTTTGCACCGCCACCGTCATGTTCGGCATCACCAGTCCCAGTCCGGCGCCCAGCAGGAAGATGGCCGGCTCGATCACCAGGTAGCCGGCGCTGTGCGCCACGCCCCATGCCAGCACGGCGAACGCGATCATGGCGGCCGAGAGCCCCAGCACCTGCGGCTTCTTGTAATTGCCCGTGCGCGATAGCCAGCGCCCGCCCAGCGGCGATGAAATGATCATCCCCGCCATCATGGCCACCGTCATCATCCCGGACTTCGCGGGACTAAGACCCATCACCAGCTGGAAAAACAGCGGGAAAAAGACGGACGATCCCATCAACCCCATGAAGGTCAGCGCCATCACCACGCTGCCCAGGTTGAAGACACGGCTGTGGAACAGGTCCGGCGGCAGCACCGGTTCCGGCACACGGCGCACGTGTACCGCCAGCCACGCGCCGCCCACCACGGCCAGCACGGCGCAAACCATGATCTGCACGGAATCCCACGCCCACTCCGTGCCGCCCAGCGCCAGCACCAGCAGCGCCGACGTGATGGCGCCCGTCATCAGCACGGAGCCAAGGTAATCGATGCGGTGCGCCGGGCCGTGGCGGTCCGTCCGCAGCGTGCGGGCAATCACGTAAAAGGCGGCGGCGCCCACGGGCAGGTTGACATAGAAAATCCAGTGCCACGACAGCGCATCGGTAATCAGCCCGCCCAGCACGGGGCCGAGGATGCTGGTCACGGCAAACACCACGGGCACCAGGCCCATGCGCTTGCCCCGTTCCGCGGGCGGCACCACGTCGGCGATGACGATCTGCACCAGCGGCATGAAGCCCCCGGCGCCGATACCCTGCAAGGCGCGGAACGCCACCAGCTGCGTCATGTCCTGCGCCAGCCCGCACAGCGCGGAACCCAGCAGGAAGGCGCCCATGGCGGCAAAGATCACGGGACGGCGGCCAAACTGGTCGGCCAGCTTGCCGTACAGCGGCATGGTGGCGGTCGACGCCAGCACATAGGCGGTGACCACCCACGACAAATGCGCCATGCCGCCCAGTTCCGCGACGATACGGGGCAACGCGGTGGCGACGATGCTCTGGTCCAGCGAGGACAGGCCCAACAGCACCATCATGCCGAGGTAGATGGCGCGGATTTCACGTTCGGTGGCGGGCATGGCAGGCATGGTCGTCATGGCTGTGCGATTTCGTTCAAGGGGCCAGTGGCGGCGGTCGCGCAAGGTTAACCCAGTTCGGCAATACTTGCATGTGAAGATGTGCGTATTTCTGAGAAGCACTTTCTTGGTACACTGGGCAGTTATTATCATAATGACAGGCTCCCCCCTGCACTCCGTTCCGATGAAATACCGCTCACCCCTGTTGGCCTTGTGCGCCCTGGCCCTCACGCAATTTGCGATGGCCGCTCCTCCCACCGAATACTTTTTTGACGCCCCCGAATTCAGCGGCGCCAAACTGTCGCCAACAGCCCGTTATCTGGCCGTCAGGGCCGGCGAGCCGGGCAAGCGCCAGGGACTGGCGGTTATCGACCTCGACAAGATGGATATCCAGCCTGTGATCGGCTACTCCGACGTCGATATCGGGGATTTCCAATGGATTAACAGCGAGCGGCTGGTGTACGACACGGCCGACCGGCAAGCCGCGCGCGGCAGCGTGCACCGGGCGCCCGGCCTGTTTGCCATCAATCGCGACGGCAGCCGCCTGGTGCAACTGGCCGAACGCGACGGCGATGGCCGCATCGTCGCCACGGAGCAGCGGCACCGCGCGGAGATCCTGCCCTGGAACCACTTCCTGATCCCGCAGCAGGGAACACAGGAGACCGACTGGATTTACGTCATTAATCCAAGCTTCGCGGGAAGTGAAATCCGCCATGTCGACCTGAAACGGGTCCACACGTTCAACGGCGCGGTGCAGACCGTGCCCCGTCCGCAGCACACGAAGGAATGGCTGCTGGACTTCAAAGGCGAACCGCGCCTGGCCATGGCGCGTGATGCCGGCGTGGACACCGTCCACTACCGGGACCCGGCCACCGACCAATGGCGGGTGCTGGCCAGCTTCAATTCCTATACGGATCGCGTCAACAGCTTTTCCCCGCTGGGATTTGGTGCGAACGGCAAGCTGTACGCCACGGCCAACATGGGCCGGGACAAGGCATCCGTCTACACGGTCAACCTGGATACGGGCAAGGTTGACGCCGATCCCAAAATCAGCTCCGACGACTACGATGTGGAGGGCGATTTCATCAGCGGCAGCAATAAATTGCTTGGCGTTCGCCTGACCACGGATGCTGCCACCACCACATGGTTTGATGCGGGAATGCAGGCGATCCAGAAAGCTGTCGATGCACTGCTGCCCGATAACGTCAACCTGATCTCCGTGGCGGCAAGGCCGGAAACGCCATGGGTACTGGTGGAATCGTATTCGGACGTGATGCCGAGGACGTACCTCGTCTACAACACGGCAACCCGTGCCTTGAAACGGATCGGCGGTGAACATCCGCGCATCGATCCCGCCCAGATGGGACGCCAGCAAACCCTGCGCTACACCGCACGTGACGGGTTGAGCATTCCCGCGACACTGACCTTGCCTCCGGGCGTCCCGCACAAGAACCTGCCGCTGGTGGTGCTGGTGCATGGCGGTCCTTATGTGCGTGGCAATAGCTGGGGCTGGGAAGCGCATGCGCAATTTCTCGCCACGCGCGGCTATGCGGTACTGGAACCCGAATACCGCGGCAGCACCGGCTACGGGTACAAACATTTCCGCGCCGGTTGGAAGCAATGGGGCCTGGCGATGCAGGACGATATCGCCGATGGCGCAAAATGGGCCATTGCGCAAGGGATTGCCGATCCCAAGCGCATCTGCATTGCGGGCGCCAGTTATGGCGGCTATGCGGCGTTAATGGGCCTGGTCAATGACAGTGACCTGTACCGTTGCGGCATCAACTGGGTGGGCGTCACCGATATCGGGTTGCTGTACAACGGGACCTGGACCGAAAAAAGCGACATTTCCGACCACTGGCGCAAGTACGGCATGCCGGAGCTGGTGGGCGACCAGGTCAAGGATGCCGCCCAGTTGAAAGCCACGTCCCCGCTGCACCAGGCGGCCCGCATCAAACAGCCATTGCTGCTGGCCTATGGCGGCTCGGACGACCGGGTGCCCATGCACCACGGCAAACAATTCTATGACGCCGTGAAAAACACCAACCAGGAGGTGGAGTGGGTGCTGTACCCTTCCGAAGGACATGGATGGAAGCTGCAAAAAACCCATGTTGATTTCTGGGACCGGGTGGAACGGTTCCTGGCCCGCCACATCGGTCCCAAACGCATTGAGCCGTGATCCCGGACGGGACTTGCCGGATCGCGCCGCAGCCCGTATAATTCCGGCCCTTCGGGTCGTTAGCTCAGCTGGTAGAGCAGCGGACTTTTAATCCGTTGGTCGCAGGTTCGAATCCCGCACGGCCTACCACGAATACCGCAGTACAGATCAGGCTTACCCGCTTCGGCGCGTAAGCCTTTTTTGCGTCCTCCAATGCCGGCCGCCATTGCCGAGCCCACTGTAGCAGTCCGCCGACTGATACAGCATGGGTCTGTCCCCCTCGCCTTGTGCCTTGTCCGCACCGCCCCGCCCTCCTAGACTGGCCCCATCCCGACACGGCGAACCGCATACCATGACCGAGTTACTTCCCCTGATGAGTTATTGCCTGGTGATGTCCGTCACTCCCGGCCCGAACAACGTGATGCTGGCGACCACCGGCGCCAACTTCGGCGGGCGCGGCGCCCTGCCCGCCATACTCGGCATCCAGGCCGGCCTGTTTATTCAAACCCTGCTCATGTGCCTGGGGCTGGGAAGCGCCTTCACGGCCTACCCGCTGGCGCAGCAGGTGCTGCGCATCGCAGGATCGCTGTACCTGGTGTACCTGGCCTGGAAACTCAGCGGGGCATCGGTGGGCAAGGCGCAGGCGCCCCGGGCCGTATCCTTTGCACAGGCCGCGACATTTCAGGCGCTCAATCCCAAGAGCTGGGTGAAAGCCATGACCATGGCATCGGTCTTCATGCCGGCGGGGAGCGACACGGTCGGCAATGCGCTGCTGGTGACGATGACCGGCACCGTGGTGGGCGCGCCTTGCAATATCCTGTGGGCCCTGTTTGGCGTATCGATCCGCGGCGTGCTACAGGATCCGCGCAAGCAGCGCGTCTTCAATCTGACCATGGGCGCAACCCTGCTGGTCCTGGCCGCGACGTTTTTGCGCTAGACTTTCGTCATGTTCGCCCTCGACCGTTCCTCGCCCATCGCCCTGTCGCAGCAGATTGAGACCGCCTTGCGCCATATGGTCGACAGCGGGGCCTTGCCTGGCGGGGCCAAACTGCGGTCGATACGCCAGCTCGCCACCGAGCTGGCGGTGAGCACCAATACCGTGGTGGTGGCCTACGACAGGCTGGTCGCCGCAGGCGTCATACACTCCCATGGCACGGCGGGATTTTTCGTGCGCACGGCGAACGACGCCGGCAAGCCGATCCCCGATGAAGCCGCGCTGGAAGCGGGCGAAGAACAGGAGCCGGTGTGGCTGGCGCAGCAGTCAAACGATCAGCGCGCCGGCATCCTGCTGGCCAGCAGCGGGGCATTGCCGCCGACCTGGCTGCAGGACGCGGTGCCGGCCACTGCCGTGCAGCGTGCGGTGGCGCGCAGCGCCGCCGGCATGGCTTCGCGCTGTCCGCCGCAGGGGCTGCCGGAATTACGCGAGCACATCGCGTTGCTGTTGCGCGGCATCGGCGTTGCCGTGGATGCCGGCCAGATACTCACCACCTTCGGCGGCACCCATGCGATCGACTTGATTTGCCGAACCTTCCTGCAGGCCGGCGATACCGTGCTGGTGGAAGACCCCGGCTATTTCCTGATGTTTGGCCGCATGCGGCAGGATGGTATCCGCCTGGTGCCCATCCGGCGCCGCCCCGATGGGCTGGACCTGGAGGCACTGGAAGCGGCCTGCCGCGAGCACCGTCCGCGCCTGCTGTTCGTGCAAACGGCCTTGCACAATCCCACCGGCTGGAGCAGCAGCGTCGCCAATTTGCACAAGCTGCTGGTGCTGGCCCGGCAATACGGCTTCCTGATTGCGGAAGACGACGTGCACGGCCATTTCCAGCAAGGCCACAGTACGCGCCTGGCCTCGCTGTCCGGGCTCGATGGCGTGATCTACTATTCCAGCTTTTGCAAGGCGCTCAGCCCCGCCTTGCGCATGGGCTATCTCGCCGCCGCGCCCGCCCTGCTCAAGGTACTGATGCGCACCAAGATCCATTCCATCATGACGACGCCGGCGCTGAACGAATATGTGCTGCTGGAAGTACTCAGGGCCGGCAACTTGCGCAAGCACCTGGACCGGCTGCAGCGCAAGGTCATGGCGGCGCGCAACGCCAGCGCGCGCCAACTGGGCGCGGCGGGCGTGCTGTTCGAGCAACCCGGCGACGCCGGCATTTTCCTGTGGGGCACGATGCCGGAAGGTGTGGATGTCGACTTGCTGGTGCAGGACGCCTACCAGAACAAGATCCTGCTCGTGCGCGGAGCGGCCTTCTCCGCCACCGCCACGCCCGACCGGCACATCCGTTTCAATGTCGCCTTCAGCCAGCATCCGCGCCTGAGCAGTTACCTGCAGGAGCGCTTGCAGGCCATGGCCACAGCGCGTTCAAGCCTGGCCCGCGCCGGCATCGCGGCCGGTCCGGATGTCACGTCACCGTGATGTTAAATTAGGTAAAGATTACTTACCAGCAGGCAATCCCATGCTAACTTTGCGCCATTATGAAACTGCGCAAAGTCACCGCCTGGTTCTCCGCCATTGTCCTGCTGTCGCTGGGTGCGAACTGCTGGCTGATGTTCCTGATCCACCGGGCTTATGGCGACACCGTCGCATCGCAGCGCTCGCGCCAGGAAGCGCTGGCGCTGACGGCCGGCCTGCAACAGGAAACCGACCGCCTGACGTCGCTGGTGCGGCTGTACACGGACACCGGCGAGACGCGCTACCTCTTTTACTACTACGACATCCTCGGCATCCGCGAAGGCGCCAAGCCGATGCCGGCCGATTACGATCCCGCCACGTACTGGGATGCCGCCATCGCCGGCCGCATTGAACATCGCTTACCGGAAAACGGTGTGCGCCTGTCGCTGGCCGAACGCATGAAACGGCACCGCTTTGGCTCGGCGGAATTCAATGCGCTGAGCAAGGTGCTGGCCGCGACCAACGCGATGAAGCAGACGGAGCAAATCGCCTTTGCCGCCACCCAGGGGCTGTACGATCCGGAACTCGGCGATTTCGTCTCCGACGGCGAACCGCACCGCGACTATGCCAATTCGCTGGTGCACAGCCGCGACTACAGCCTGCGCAAAGCGGATTTGTCGGCCGCGGTGGGCGAACTGGGCGCGCTGACGGCCAAACGCACCAGCATGGAAATGGCGCAGGCCGAGCAGCGCCTGGAAAGCCGCATCGCGCTGTGCGTGATTTCGCTGGTGATCACGGTGGCGCTGGTGCTGCTGATCGGCCAGGTCATCCGCCGCAAGGTGCTGCGGCCGATCCACATGCTGGGCACGGCGGCCGGCAAAGTCGCCAAGGGCGATTACTCGACCCGCTTCGCCGCCGAAGACGGTGCGGTCGATGAACTGGCGACACTGGGCGCCACTTTCGACAGCATGGCGCACGCCATCGAAGGCGATATCGCGGCCCGCGCCGCCACCCAGCGCGAACTGGAAACCGCGCGCAGCCACGCGGAAGATGCCACGCGCGCCAAGTCCATGTTCCTGGCCAATATGAGCCACGAAATCCGCACGCCGATGAACGCCATTATCGGTATGAGCTACCTGGCCTTGCAGGCCGGGCTGGCGCCGCGCCAGCATGACTACGTCAACAAGGTGCACCAGGCGGCGAAATCGCTGCTGGGGATCATCAACGACATCCTGGATTTTTCCAAGGTCGAAGCGGGCAAACTGAAACTGGAACAGTCGCGCTTCCGCCTGGAAGACGTGGTGGCCAATTCGCTGGCGCTGGTCCAGCAGGCCGCGCGCGAAAAGGAACTGGAACTGTTGCTGGGCATGGACGATGCGGCGCTGGTGGGCGAACGGGGCGCGCTGACGGGCGATGCGCTGCGGCTGGGACAGGTGCTGACCAACCTGCTGTCGAACGCCGTGAAATTCACGGCGCAGGGCTACGTGCGGCTGGACGTGGCGCAAGTGCAGCGCAGCGGCGACGACATCGCATTGCGCTTCACGGTGCGCGACAGCGGCATCGGCATGACACGAGAACAGGTTGCCCAACTGTTCCAGGAATTCACGCAGGCGGACGGCTCCACCACGCGCCGCTTTGGCGGGACCGGACTGGGCCTGACGATTTCCCGCCGCCTGGTGGACTTGATGGGCGGTGAAATCACCGTCGACAGCCTGCCTGGCTGTGGATCCTCCTTCAGCTTCACCGTCCGCCTTGGCGCCGCCCCCGTATTCGCCGATGCCGCCACCCCTGCCGATCCGCTGCCCGGCAACATGCAATTGCGCGTGCTGGTGGCGGACGACAATGCCGAAGCGCGCAGCGTGCTGACCGGCATGCTGGGCGCACTGGGTGTAGGCAATGCCGGTGTCGCCTGCGCGCCCGATGGCGCCACGGCGCTGGCCATGATGGCCGAAGCCCGCGCGGCGGGACGGCCATACGACTTGCTGCTGCTGGACTGGGCCATGCCGGGACTGGCCGGCGACGCCGTGCTGCAGCGCATGGAACAGCCCGGGCCATGCGCCGTGATCGTGTCGTCGTACGATGCGGAACACATCCATGCGGCTGCCGGACGCCTGGGCGCAACGCATTTTCTGCCCAAGCCGGTGCTGCCGGGTGCATTGCGTTCGCTGCTCGCCACGCTGAACGGGGTTGCCGTACCGCCGCTTGCCGACGTTGCAGGCATTGGCGCCGGCACACCCGGTACTTCGCTGTGCGGCATGCGCGTACTGCTGGTCGAAGACAATGCCATCAACCGCGAGCTCGCGCTGGAATTGCTGCAATCGCAGGGTGTGCGGGTCGACACGGCGGAACACGGCGCCGAAGCGCTGGACCACCTGGACGCAGCGCCGGAGCGCCACTACCACGCGGTGCTGATGGATGTGCAAATGCCCGTCATGGATGGCTACGAAGCCACGCGCCGCCTGCGGGCCGATCCCCGCTTCGCCTCGCTGCCGGTCCTGGCCATGACGGCCCATGCGCTGGTGGAACAGCGTGAACGGTGCCTTGCCGCCGGCATGAATGGCCATGTTTGCAAGCCGGTGGAACCGTCCGAACTGTATGCGGCCCTGGCGCACCATTACGTGGGCGATAACGCGGATAACAGCGTAGATAGCAACGCAGGCCGCGCCGCGCAGCCGTACCAGTCAGCCGCCATCGCAGCCCCCGGCATGGCGCCGCCGCTGCCACCTATCGCAGGCCTGGACCAGGCCGCGGGCTTGCGCCGCTGCGGCGGACGCACCGTCATGTACGTGGCGCTGCTGGAGCGCTTCGGCCAATATTGCCGAAACACGCCGGCCGAACTGGCCGCACTGGTTGACAGACAGGACTGGCCGCAGGCGGAGCGCGTGGCGCACACGCTCAAAGGCCTGGCGGGTACCATCGGCGCGCATACCATCGCCAACCTGGGCGCGCAGCTGGAGCGCGCATTCGCCAAAGCCGATCCCTATGCCGCCGCCGCGCCGCTGGTGGCGCTGGCCGATGCGCTGCCGCCACTGCTGGCCAGCCTGCCCTCGCCCACCGAGGACACGACCGACAGCGGCGCGCCGGACGGCCAGGCGCCGCTGCCCGCCTGCCTGGGCCGCCTGCGCGCACTGCTGGAGGACTGCGATGGCGATGGCATCGTGCTGTGGCAGGAACATAAGGCATCGTTTGCCGTGGCCCTGCCGCCCCAGACCGTGCGGCAAATCAGCAGCGCGCTGGACCAGATTGATTTCGACCAGGCCCTGGCGCTGCTGCCAGAAGCCGACCGTCAAGTTTCCCCGAGTACACCATGAGCACACTGATACCCACGCGCCCCACCATCCTCGTGGTCGACGATACGCCTGCCAACGTCACCATCCTGCACGATTTGCTGAAGGACCAGTACCGCGTCAAGCTGGCAGGCAACGGCGCCAAGGCGCTGCAATTGGCGGCGGCCACGCCCCCCGACCTGGTGCTGCTGGATGTGATGATGCCGGAAATGGATGGCTATGAAGTATGCCGCCGCCTGAAAGCCGATCCCGCCACGCAGCGCGTGCCGATTATATTCCTGACCGCGAAATCCGCGCCGGAAGACGAGGAATATGGCTTGTCGCTGGGCGCGGCGGATTTCATTCACAAGCCGATCAGCCTGCCCATCGTGGCGGCGCGCGTGCGCACGCAATTGCAGGCCAAGGCATGGCAAGACTTCCTGCAAGACCGCAACGCGTGGCTGCAGCAGCAAGTCGAGTTGCGCCTGTCGGAAATCAACCATTTGCAGGATGCATCGATTTACGTGATGGTGGCGCTGGCGGAATTCCGCGACGAGTGCACCGGCAACCATATCGTGCGCACGCAGGAATATGTGCGCCTGCTGGCGCAGGTGCTGGCAAAGAATCCGCGGCACCGCGATTTGCTGACGCCGGAATTCATCGAACTGGTGACCAAGTCCGCACCGCTGCACGATGTCGGCAAGATCGCCATTCCCGACCATATCCTGCTGAAACCCGGCAAGCTGACGCCGGAAGAATTCACCATCATGAAAACCCACGCACAGCGCGGCGCCGACATCCTGACGCGCGCCGGCACCCATATGGGCGAACGGGGCGAGTTCCTTAACGTCGCGCGCCAGATTGCGCTATGCCATCACGAAAAGTGGGATGGTTCAGGCTACCCGAACGGGCTGGCGGGCGATGCGATTCCCCTGCCCGCTCGCCTGATGGCCGTGGCAGACGTCTACGATGCGCTGCTGTCACGCCGCCCATACAAGGAACCCTTCACCAGCAGCCAGGCCGCCGCCTTCATCACGGATGGCAGCGGCAAGCATTTCGACCCGGAGGTGGTGCAAGCCATGCTGGCGCTGTTGCCGCAATTCGAAGTCATTGCGCAGCGGTGGGCCGACGAATGAAACTGCATTGCACCCTGCCCTCACTGGCACTGCTGCTGGCGGCGCCTGTTTCCGCCACGGATTTGAGCTGGTCCGCCTTCGGCACGCTGGGCTATGCCCGCTCGGACCGGGAATTCAATTACGAACGCTTTACCGACGATTCCGGCACCATCAAGCGCGATTCGCTGCTTGGCCTGCAAGGCACTGCGGAATTCTCGCCGCGCTGGAGCGCCACCGTGCAGGCGCGGCTGGCGCCGTCCATCAGCGACGACCACAAATGGGATGCGTCGTTGCCCTGGGCTTTCCTCTCTTACCGCCCGGGCAACGACTTGCTGCTGCGCGCGGGCAAGCTGCGCATGCCGATGTACCTTTATTCGGAAAACATGGATGTCGGCGCCTCGTACGCGATGATGCGTATGCCTACCGAAGTGTATTCCACCGCCCCCACCACCGACTACACGGGGGCCTCGTTCAGCAAGAGCTGGCCGCTGGCCTGGGGCGACCTGAGCCTGGATGGCTATGCGGGCCGCAGCAGCGTACAGCCCCGCAATGCGGGCGGCGGCAACGTTGGCAGCACCGGCGGTGCCACCGAGCTCCACACCCGTACAGGGGGCTTGGTGCTCAGCCTGCGCAATGGCGACGATACGTACCGCATGGGTTGGCAGCGGGCGCTGATCGGTATCAGCGCCGGATTCTTTGGCAATCCCCCGGCAGGCGCCGGCGACTTCACCAGCGCTGCGCCGGGGACCGATGTCCTCGCCCCTGGCTCAGTCCTGTCCAATGGCGGCGAGCTCGATACGCGCGTCTGGCTATTGGGCGCGGACGTGGGCGTCGGCAACGACTTCCGCTTCGTCAGCGAATATGCGCGCCGCCGCGTGGTCAATGCCATCACCCCAAAGAATACCCAGGGCGCCTATGCGTCGCTGCTGTACCAGTCCGGTCCATGGACACCATATGTGACGATGGGCCGCCTGTTGACGGACAAGGCAGCACGCCAATCGTCCTCCAGCGGATATTTTGACGACCAGTCGTCGGCGGCACTGGGCGTGTCGTATGCGCTGACGCCGTCGAGCAAGCTGAAGGCGGAGCTGATGCACGTGAAAGTCCGTTCCGGCTCCAGCTTCATCGATGACGCGGCAGCCAGCGACAAGCGCTTGAACGTGATGTCGCTGTCATACAGCGTTTCCTACTGACCCATGCGCAAACTGCTGACCGCTTGCCTGCTGTTTCTGTGCACCCATGCCGCGGCTGGCGTGGTGCTGATCGGCCACGCCAGCGTGCCGCGCCTGGATGAAGCCGTGGTGCAGAAAATCTACAGCGGCAAGGTGGTGGAAGTGGCCGGCGTCAGCGTGGCTGCCGTGCATCTGCGCAGCGGCAGCGCCCAGCGCAACCAGTTCCTGCAAGCGTACCTGAACCAGGACGAGGAAAAGTACACGGCTTACTGGACCGTGCGGCGCTATATCGGCAAGGGCGTGCCGCCCCGTGAGCTGGCCAGCGCCGCCGACGTCATCAGCTATGTGCAGGGTACGCCGGGAGCGCTGGGATACATCGACGAAGCGGATGTGAAGCCGGGCCTGAACATCCTGCTGCGGAAATAGGGAGTTTTTATGTCGAACCAGATGGTGCTGGTGGTCGACGATTTCGTCGCCATGCGCGATATCCTCGTCTACCAGCTGAAAAGCATGGGCATCACCAACGTCCACACTGCCGGCAGCGGCGAAGATGCGCTGCGCCTGCTGGACTTGTGGCCATACACACTGATCCTGTCCGACTGGTCGATGCCAGGCATGAGCGGCCTGGAATTGCTGCAGCGTGTACGCAACCATCCGCAACTGGCGCAAGTGCCGTTCGTGCTGGTGACGGCGGAAGTGCAGCGCGAGCGGCTGGAAGCGGCGATAGCCGCGCGCGTCGACGACTTCCTGCTGAAGCCCTTCCGTTCCGAAGAATTCGCACGCCGCATCGGCGCACTGCTGGCGGGACGGGGCCATGCGCCCGTGGCGCGCCGCGAAGCGGCCGCAAGTCCTTCACCTGCCACGGGCGCGCCGCGCATCCTCGTGGTGGACGACACCCCCGCCAACCTGACGCTGGTCAGCGGCTTGCTGCGCGACGCATACCAGGTCAAGCTGGCGGCGCGGGGCGACAAGGCGCTGCAACTGTGCGCGGCATCGCCACCGGACTTGATCCTGCTGGATTTGCTGATGCCGGAAATGGATGGCTTTGAAGTGTGCCGCCGGCTGAAAGCCAACCCGGACACGGCGCACATCCCGGTCATTTTCCTGACGGCCGTCAGCGATGCGGAACGCACGGTGGCTGGCCTGGAACTGGGTGCTGTCGATTACGTGGCCAAGCCGATCGAACCGCCCATTCTGAAAGCGCGCGTGGCTGCCGCGCTGCGCGTATCGCGCGCCCATGAAGCGCTGCGCGAGCAAATGGACCTTGCGCTGGAAAACGCCCGCCTGCGCGACGAAGTGGAACGCATGATGCGGCACGACTTGAAAAATCCGCTGGCGGCCATCGTCGGCATGGCGGCACGCCTGATTGATGAAGGTGGGTTGCCACCGGCGCAGCTGGGCCAGGTGCAGGCCATCGAGGCGGCCGCGCACGATACGCTGGAGATGCTGCAACTGTCGAACGCGCTGTACCGGATAGAAAGCGGCGCCCCGGATTTCGCCGTGCAGCAGGTCGACCTGGCGGCGCTGCTGTTGCGCGTGGCCGCGGAATGCCGGCCGCTGGCCGCCGCCCGTGGCGCGACGATCGCCGCCGGCATGGCGCCCGATGCCCCCCAGGGACTGGGCAATCCGTTGCTACTGTATTCGATGGTGCACAATCTGGTGAAAAATGCCGTGGAGGCGGTGACGGAGGGCCAGGCTGTGCGTGTTACGCTCGACGCGGCCGGTATCATCCGCATCCACAATCCGGGCGCGGTGGCCGATGCAGTGCGGGGGCGGTTCTTTGACAAGTATGCCACCCATGGCAAGCGCGATGGATCAGGGATCGGGACGTATTCGGCCCGCCTGATTGCGCGGGCGCATGGAGGGGACATTTTGCTGGAGACGTCGGTGGAAGCGGGGACGACGCTGACTATCACATTGGGGGAATTGGCTGGTTCGTGAGCCGCGTCGACGCAGGCATGGCGGCTTCGCTGCGCGAAACCGCCCTACGGATTTCAGGCCGCATGCCGCTCATCCAATTGTTGACGCCAACTCCGTAGGGCGGTTTCCGCGCAGCGGAAGCCGCCAAGCCCGCACATCGGCGATGTCTCCGTCACTCCCGCTCCAGCGCATTGAGCAACTGCGACAACCGCTCATCCAGCACCGCCAACTCCTCCGCCCCGATCGCCGACAAAATCCGCCGCTCGTTTTCCACGTGCGCGGCCACCGCGCGGTCGATCAGCGCCAGCCCGGCGGGCGTCAGCTGCACCAGCACGCTGCGCGCATCCTCGGGATTTGGCAGGCGCAGCACCAGGTCGCGCGTTTCCAGTCCCTTTAAACGGTGCGTCATGGTGCCGGACGTGATCATCAGCGTGGAAAACAGCGCGGTCGGCGCCAGACAGTAAGGCGCGCCGGAGCGGCGCAGCGTGGCCAGCACGTCGAACTCCCAGAAGCTCAGCCCGAATTTTGCGAACGTTTCATCGAGCTTGCGCTGCAACAGCGCGGCGCAGCGCTTGATGCGGCCGATCGGTCCCATGGGACTGCAATCGAGGTCGGGCCGCTCGCGTTCCCATTGCGCGAGGATGGCGTCCACCGCGTCCGGCGCCCTGCGCGCCTTCCCACCTCTGCTGTTTGCCATACGCGGCTCCGGTTCATTGCACGATTTATCTTGATTTCAAATTATATGCTATGCTGGATTTATCTTGAATTGAAGATAAATCGGAGGACCTGTGCAGCAACGCAAACTGGATGTCCTGCTGACCGCGCTGGCGCCCGCGATCTGGGGCTCGACGTACATCGTCACCACGGAATTCCTGCCGCCGGACCGCCCCTTCATTGCCGCGCTGCTGCGCACCTTGCCCGCCGGCCTGCTGCTGACGGCATACACGCGGCAGTTGCCCGCGAAAGGGCAATGGGGCCGCCTGTTGCTGCTGTCCGCACTGAACATCGGTTTCTTCCAGGCCCTGCTGTTCGTTGCGGCCTACCGTTTGCCTGGCGGCGTGGCCGCCGTGGTGGGCGCGATCCAGCCGTTGCTGGTGATGGCGCTGGCGTGGGCGCTCGATGGGCGCCGTTCCAGCGGTGTCGCCATCGCCGCCGCCGTCGCCGGCATCGGCGGCATGGCCGCGCTGTTGCTGTCGCCGGGCGCCGTATGGGATGCGGCCGGTATCGCCGCCGCACTGGCGGGCGCCGCCAGCATGGCGGCCGGCATGTACCTGGCGCAGCGCTGGAAAACCGATGTGCCCGTGCTGGCCTTCACGGGCTGGCAATTGCTGGCGGGCGGTGTGATGCTGGCGCCCGCCGCGCTGGCGTTCGACCCGCCACTGCCAGCGCTGACCGGCGCGCAAGTGCTGGCCTACGCCTACCTGTCACTGGTGGGCGCCATGGCCGCGTATGCGCTGTGGTTCCGCGGCGTGGCGCGGCTGTCGCCGGTGGCGGTGTCGTCGCTGGGATTGCTCAGTCCATTGACCGCCGTGGTGCTGGGCTGGGCGCTGCTGGGCCAGCGCCTCGATGGAATTTCACTGCTGGGCATGGCGATCGTCCTGGCCAGCATTCTTACCGTGCAGTGGGCGGCGCAAGGCAAGGCGCCTGCTTCACAGCTTGTTCAACGCCGTTCCGCCTGAAACCGAAGGAGTCCCATGCAAAGCACCATCACGTCACTGATCGAATCCCGCGCGTCCGTCAATCATTTCGATACCAGCCGCCAGCTCACCGATGCGCAAATCACGGAACTGGCGCGCCTGGCCACGCTGGCGCCGTCGGCCTACAACTTCCAGAACTGGAAATTCATTGCCGTGCGCGCGCAACCGGCAAAGGAGCGCCTGAAGGCCGTCGCCTACAACCAGCAAAAGGTGACCGATGCCGCCGTCACGTTCATTATCTGCGGCACCCTGAATGCGCACGAGGGATTGCCGCGCGCGCTGCAACCATCCGTCGACGCGGGCATTCTGCCCCAGCCGGTAGTGGACAGCTGGGTCGCCATGGCCAGCAGTGCCCACCCGGGCAATCCGCAATTACAGCGCGATGAAGCGGTGCGTTCCGCTTCGCTGGCCGCCATGACGTTGATGCTGGCGGCGGAAGGCATGGGCTTGGTCACGTGTCCGATGAGCGGGTTCGATGCGGCCGGCGTGGCGCGGGAATTCAATTTGTCTGAGCGCGAGGTACCGGTGATGCTGGTCACCGTGGGGTATGCGGCGCAGGACAACTGGCCGCCGAAGCGCCGCAAGCCGCTGTCGGAAGTGCTGGAGCTGGCGTAAGCGGCGTACGCGGCTGGTTGAACTGGCGCGCCAGTATCAGCCACGTGATGGCGCCGATCCCGCCCAGCACCAGCCATGGCAGCGCCGGCATGTGCAGCGCGCGGCTGCTGTCGGTCAGCCAGCCGCCCGCCACATAGCCGAGCAAGCCGCCCAGCGCCAGCCCGATGCGGCTCAGCCCCATGTAGCTGGCGCGTGCACTGACACGGGCATACCGCGCCACCAGCGATTCACGGGCCGGTTCCGCCACCAGCAAGCCCAGGTAAAACAGCGCCACCACGGCAAACAGCGGCAATACACCGGCGGCCAGCGGCACCATGGCCAGCGCCGCCGTCATCAATCCCAGCCCGCACAACAGACGCACCTGCTCCGTCAGATAACGCTCACCCAGCCGTGCCAGCGGATACAGCAGCAGCACCGACAGCGCCGCATCCATGCTGTACATCCACGCCACGGCTTGCGGCGTCCCCGCCACCTTCGTCACCAGCACCGGCAGCAGCATCATCAACTGCACGTTCAGCACGTAATAGCCGCTCAGCGCCAGCACCAGCATAAGGTAGGGCTTGTCGGCCAGCGGCGTGCGCAGCGCCGCCAGCGCCCCCGTGCCGGGGGCCGCGACGCGGTAGGCCGGCAGCACCAGCGCATTGAGCAGCGCGGCCAGCACGAACACGGCGCAGCCGCCCAGCGCCACCCAGTAAAAATCAAATGACAGTAGCCACGTGCCCAGCAGCGCGCCCGTCACGGCGCACGCGCTTTCCAATGTCATCAGCAACGCATAGAAGCCGTTGCGCTCATTGGGCCGCGTCAGCTTCACCACCAGCGCGCCGCGCGCCGGTTCAAACAGGCTGCCTCCCAGCCCGGACAGCACGCAGGAAATAAACAAATGCAGCGGACTATGCGCATACGCCAGCACGGCGAATCCGGCCGCACGCAACAGCATGCCCGCCACCACCATCGGCCGCGCGCCGTAGCGGTCCGACAGCGATCCGCCTACCAGCCCCAGTCCCTGCTGCGCCACCTGGCGCGCGCCCAGCGCCAGCCCGACCGCCGCAGCCGCCCAGCCCAGCTGGTCGACAAAGCGCAGTGCAACCATCGGGAACACCAGGTAAAACCCCATCACCACCAGCATGTGGTCGGTCACGACAAACCGCTTGCCCAACTTCCTTGCCCGCTCCGCACCCTGCATGATCATCTCCCGTTTGAGCTGTCATGGTAGGGAAGGTCCAGCCATAATAGAATCCATAATACTGAAATAATTTCTATTTGAATTTTTTATGACAGAAAATACGGGCGATCAACATGGCGATTGATTTCGATGACCTCCGTCTGATGCTGGACATCGTGGCGTGCGGCAGTTTCAGCCAGGCCGCGGCGCGGCGGCGCTGGTCGCAGCCGCAGGTGAGCCAGCGCATCGGCGCGCTGGAACAGCAGGTGGGTGCGCAACTGTTCCGCCGCCACCGGCGCGGCGCCATGCCGACCGAAGCGTGCCTGGCCTTCGCGCCGTCGGCGCGCGACGCGCTGGCCGCGCTCGATGCCGGCAAACTGGCCGTCCGGGGCACGCCGGCCTTGCCCACCGTGACGCTGGCATGCCTGCCATCGCTGGCCTCCACCGTGTTTGGCGCGCTGTTGCCGGCGCTGGTCAGCTCCCGGCTGGAAATCCGCTGCACGACGGACCATTCGCCCATCATCATGGACATGCTGTTGACGGACCGCGCGCAACTGGGCTTCGTGCTGAATTGCCCGGCGGTGGCCGGCATCCGCCTGGAGCGCCTGTGCCTGTCGCCGATCGTGGCGGTTGTACGGCGCGGCCACCCGCTGGCGCATGCCCGCGCGGTGGCCGATGTGGCAAACGCGCAACTTGCACCACAATATTGGGGTCCGGAATGTGACACGCTGATTTCCCGGCTGCGCGCGCACCGCACGGTCGACCAGCCGATCCACACGATCCAGCCGTCGAGCGCCGCGCTGGAACTGGCGCTGGAGCATGGATTCCTCACCTTTATGCCGGAAATGGCGGCGGCGCGCCTGCTGCGCACTGGGCAATTGCAGCAGTTAGCGCTATCGGATTTGCCGCGCTGGGAATGGGAATTGATGGTCGCCTGGCGCAGTGGAAAGCGGCCTGACGTTGCTAAAGAAACAGTGTTACAGCAAGTGCGCGCGCTGGCAAAAGACTGGACCGCCACACCGGTTTCAGGCACTGGTGACGCGCAGATGAAACAAAGCTGACAATCAGACAATCAAATGTATAGTTGTGCACTACCAATGTGACAATGTGCGTATTTTGCGCACATAACAATGGTGTACTCTTGCGGTCACGTTATCCCCAGACCCCGGAGAACCGAATGATGATACGGATCCTGGCCAGTATATCCACCGGCCTGATGCTCAGCGAAAAAATCCCCCATGGCGAAAGCCATGCCAGCCTCCCCGACGACATCGAGCGTCACGGCCAGCTGGAACTGGTGCTGTTCGCAACCGATCCTTGCCCGACACAGCAGGATATCCAACGCCGTGCATTGATGCGCAGCGCCGACCGCGCACGCAAACGCAATAAAAAATACTTCATCATGTTCGATTCGCTGGCCAGCGCCGCGCTGAACCAGCCTTCGGAATCGCCGCGCGTCGGCATGGTGGAAGGCTTGATGATGGCGACCGCCTGCGTCCTGATGCTGGACGAACCGCTGCCAGGCGCGTATGAAACCCGCGCCGTGCTGTCCGGCGTGCATGAAACCATCATGGCGGCAGGCTACGCGAGCCGCGCGTAATTCCGCCGCTGTAAACGACAACGCCGCGCCTGATGCGCGGCGTTTTTGCGTCCTGTCTTGCTGCCCACCTTCCTGTGCACACAAATCCGTAGGGCGGTTTCCGCGCAGCGGAAGCCGCCAAGCATGCGCCACGTTGACGCATGCAGGCGGCTTTGTAAAAGCCGCCCTACGCGGTTTGCGCCACCTCCTGCAATAACTCCTCCAGCAGCGCCCTGCCCTGCGGCCAGTCGCCCAGGCCGCTGGCCGCATTGATATGCCCATACGCGCCGATCGAAATGAAACGGCTGCCCCAAGCCTGCGCAATCGCGGCGGAATACACTGGGCCGCTATAAGGATCGTTATCGCTGGCCACGATCACCGCCGGGAAACCCAGCGGCTGCAACGGCAGCGGCTTGAAATTGCGCGCCTGCTGCGGGAAATTCGGCCCGTCCGGGTCGGGCACCGCCACCAATAACGCACCCGCCACCGGCGCCTTGCGCCCCGCGTAGCCGGCCGCCCAGTGCGCGACCGCCAGCGTGCCCAGGCTGTGCGCCACGATCACGGTATCCGGTCCCAGTTCCCGCACCTTGGCTTCCAGGGTGGCGACCCAGTCATGGCGGTCCGGCGCATCCCATTCGGCGAACGGCACGCGCACATAGGACGGATTGTGCTGCTGCCAGCGGCTTTGCCAGTGCTCGGGGCCGGAATTGCTGATGCCGGGGACGATCAGGACGGGATGGGACATCGGACTCTCCATGTTGTACAGGTCGAGTCCATGCTAGCACGCCCCCTGGGCCGCAATTAGTTTATTTATTTATATCGTTATGCGATTCAGTCGGCGGCGCGCGCCACGCTGACCTTGCGGATCATGATGGGCGTATGGTCGCCCTGCAGCATCACCGGTCCCTTGTCGCCTTCGCGGCTGTCCAGCGCACCGCCCGTGATGCCGGGGATTTCCTGGTTATCGATGACGGTCACGCCGTTCAATGTCACGGTGACGAAGCGCCCGCTGAGCGCCACTTCCAGCACCTGCCATTCGCCAGGCTTGCGCGACGCGTTCGTTTGCGGCCGCAGGTGGCCATAGATGGCGCCCATGCGCAGCGGGTCCGGCGGCGCGCCGTAAGCGTCGCCCAGCTGCACTTCATAGCGTCCGCGCAGGTAGACGCCACTGTTGCCGCCCGCCACCGTCATGAATTCCATGCGCAGTTTGAAATCGCCCAGCAGCACATCGCTGATCAAGTTGGTACAGGCGGCGCTGTTGGTCAAAATCCCTTTTTCGACTTTCCAGCATGGCTGCGCGGCGGGTTGCTGCGCGCGCCAGCCTTCCAGGTTGCGGCCATTGAACAGCTCCACCGGGCGGGTCCAGCGCTGGTTCGCCTTGCGCGGCAGGACTGGCGCCCGTTGCGCGACCCATGACAGTGCAATGCCGTCTTCATCGATGGTGGTGCCGCTCATGCGGTCGCCCGCCGGCATGGCGTCGAAGATCAGGTCCGCCGTATCTTTTTCGTACTGGCGCGGCACGCGCAACACCAGCTTGCCGCCGCTGTAATCGACTTCCGTCGCGTGCCGCGCCGAACCGAAGCGGCCGACCATGGTGGCCATCAATTCGGTTTCCTTGCGCAGCCGGATATCGAACCAGCTGGGATATTGCACGCCATCCTTGCCCGTCACCGTCAGGTTCCAGCGCCCCAGCACGGCATCGGCGAACCCGGGCGCATGCTGCGCGGGGGCGGCGGTCGCAACGGACGTGCTGGCAAGGCAAACTGCGGCAATGGCGGAGCGGAACAGCATAGGGTCTCATCGGTTGACGGCAGCGCGGCTGCCCATGGTTACAGTATGCATGGCGCCCTCCATTTCAGCCATGCGGACAGGAGGCCGCGCGGCCAGAGCGTTGTATTACCGACAGTTCACTGTACCGGCGCCATTAAATTATGCGAAAGTGCAATTTTGCCGCCACGGAGACGCCATGCCTTTGCCGCCGCTGACTTTGCCGCCACTGACGTTGCCTCCGGAATCGTGCCGCCTCCAGCCACTGGAGCACGCGCATGCATTGCACGCCGCGTTTTACCGGGAGGCGCACTGGCTGGACGTGGAGCAGGAGGCCGTGTTTGCCCGCAGCTGGCAACTGGCCGCACATGCGGACAGCCTGGAACACAGCGGCGACCACGTGGTGGGCGTCATCGCGGGCAAGCCGGTGATCATCGTGCGCCAGCCCGATGGCGGCCTGGCCGCGTTTTACAACGTCTGCCGCCACCGCGCGGGTCCGCTGGCCGTGTGCGATGGCCGTGGCGCCCGTGCGCTGCACTGCAAATACCATGGCTGGACGTACACGCTGGATGGCCGCTTGCGCGCCGCCACGGAAATGCAGGATGCACAGCAATTCGACATGACGCAGATACGGCTGCCGCGCGTGCAGGTGCGCGAGTGGCAGGGGCTGGTGTTCGTCGCGCTGTCGGATGAGGCGCCGCCGTTTGACGACGTGTTTGGCGGCATCCGCGAACGCATCGCCCCCATCGATCTATCGGCGATGCGCTTTGCCAAGCGCGATACCTACCGTATCGCCTGCAACTGGAAAGTCTATGTCGACAATTTCCTCGAAGGCTACCACCTGCCCTTCGTACATCCTGGCCTGAATAAGGTGCTCGATTACCGCGCCTACGACACGGAACTGTTCACGTGGTACTCGCTGCAGCATTCGCCGCTGCGCAACAACGACGGCATCTATGGTGACGGCGACGCGTTTTATTACTTCGTTTACCCGAACATCATGCTCAACATCACGCCGGGACGGCTGCAAACCAACCGCGTGCTGCCGGACGGCCACGGCCATTGCGTCGTCGAATTCGATTACTACTACACGGACGATCCGGACGTGCAGGCGCGCATCGCGGCGGAACAGGCGTTCAGCGATGAAATCCAGGCCGAGGACATCGGCATTTGCGAACACGTGCAGCAAGGACTGGCATCCGGTTCGTACCAGGCGGGGCGCCTGAACCCGAAGCGCGAAAGCGGCGTGTGGCACTTCCAGAACCTGCTGCGCGCAGCCTATGCGCAAACCCATGGCTGATCCCGCCGCCACCCCGGAACGCCCGCTGGGCTTCTGGATGTGCACGTCGCTGATCGTCGGCAACGTGATCGGCATGGGCATTTTCCTGCTGCCGGCATCGCTGGCGCCCTACGGATTGAACGCCTTTATCGGCTGGGGCGTCACCGTGGCCGGATGCTGCTGCATCGCCTATGTGTTTGCCCGCTATGCGCAAGCGCTGCCGGACGAAGACGGGCCGTATGGCTACACCAAGCGGGCCTTTGGCGGCGGCGTCGCCTTCTTCGTCATGTGGTGCTACTGGGTATCGACGTGGATCACCAACGCCACGCTGGCCATCGGCGTGACGGGCTACCTGACGGCGCTGGCGCCACCACTGGGCAAGGCGGTGCAAGCCGCGCCGGTCCTGGCGCCCATGGTGGCGCTGCTGCTGATCTGGCTCTTCACGATTATCAACCTGCTGGGCGCGCGCATGTCGGGCCGGGTGCAGATGGGATCGACCCTGCTGAAATTGCTGCCGATGGCGGCCGTCATGGTGCTCGGTGCGATGGTGCTGGCCACGGATCCGCAAGCGTATGCGGCGCACGTGCCGGCGGTCCCGCTGTCGCTGGAAGCCACGGCGGCGGCAGGCACCGTATCGCTGTTCGCCATGCTGGGCGTGGAATGCGCCACCATCCCGTCCGGCAAGGTGACACGGCCGGAAATCACCATTCCCCGCGCGACGATCGCCGGCACCCTGATTGCCGCGCTGGTGTCGATCGCCGTCTCCGCCGTGCCGCTGCTGCTGTTGCCGCAGGCCGCCGTGGCGCAATCGGGGGCGCCGTTTGTCGACTTGTTCAACCGCTACTGGGGCGCCGATGCGGGACGCTGGGTCGCGTTGTTCGTCGTGGTCAGCGGCCTCGGTGCGCTCAATGGCTGGACCCTGGTGGGTGGCGAACTGACGGCGTCCGTCGCGGCGCACGGCATTTTCCCCGCGTGGCTGCGCACGCAAAACCGCCACCACGCGCCCGGCCACGGCTTGCTGCTGATGGCGGTGCTGGCCAGCGCCATGGTGGCCATGAATTACAGCCGCACGCTGGCCGATGGCTTTACTTTTCTCAGTGTGGTGACGACGGCCGCCAACCTGCCGTTGTACCTGGTGGGGGCGTTGGGTTTGTACAAGCTGTGGCGGCGCGGGTTAATCAACGGCGAAGCGGCGTGGCTGCGTTTTTGCGCCATCGCCGCCGCCATCTATTGCGCGTGGGCGTTTTACGGCATGGGACGCGAAGCGTCGCTGTGGGCGGTGGCGCTGGGCGCCGTCAGCCTGCCAATGTTCTGGCTGGCGCGCCGGCGTCACAAGCTGCAAGCGCCGTGAACCGTCAGCGCCGCGCCAGCACCATCCGTGGCGGCACGGCTTCCAGCGGCACGTCCTCGTACCATTTACTGAACAGGCGCTTCAACTCGCCGCTGGCATCGAGTTGCGCCAATGCGCGGTTGAGGCGCGCCACCGTGCCGGCCGGCACATGGCGTCCCGCCACCATGTAGAAGCGCTGCGTATCCATGGTCGCGGGCAGCACGCGCACCTTGCCGTCCAGTCCTGCCTTGCGGATTTCCGCCCCAATGCCGGGCGAGCGGTGGTAATAGAAACGGCCCCGTCCCGCCAGCAGCTTGCGCAGGTTGGTGGTGGCGTCGGTGGCGCCGGAATCGATGGCCAGCCCGCCCAGTTCCCGCAAGCGCGCCACCTGGCCGAAACCATGAATGGCCAGGATGGCGCCCTTCTCCCCGAGATTGCGCACGTCCTCCCAGGAGGCGACGTCGACGGGATCATCGGCGCGCGCCACCAGGTGATACGTCACGGAAAACAGCGCCGGTTCCGCATACGACAGATCCGCTTCGCGTTCGCGGTTGCGCATCAGGCCGCAGCCGATGTCGAGCGTCCCGCTGCGCAATTCCGCTTCCAGCCGGGGCAACGGCCGCCATTGCTGGTCGCCTGTGATGCGCAGGCCGGGATCGTTTTTTTCTATGGCGCGATGAATGTCGATGCACAAGCCTGCCGCGCCGCCGTCCGCCGCGACAAATTTCGGTGCGGTGCCTTGCTGTGCCGCGGTGCGCAATTCAATGCTATCGGCGGCATGTGCCGGCACGGCGGCCCATGCAGCAGCCGCGAAGGTGCCGCTGATGGCGCCGGCGATGGCGGCGATGACGATGCCGCCGCGCCCCGTGAACTTCATGGTTGTCCCTTTTCCCTCGCTCCAGTACCGCTATTTTGCCACGGTCTGTGCTGTAACTATGGGGCAGCCACGCGGGCTGCCTGCCGGTCATTCTAGGTCGCTATCCGGCAACGGCCATCGGGGATAACACGTAGCGCCATGATCGGTGCGTCAGCGGCCCCACTCCTGCAGGAATTCCGCACGCGCCGCCAATGCCGTATCGGCAAAGTCGGAAAACAGCCCATCGACGCCCAGCGTGAAGAATTGCTTGTATTCCGCCTTGGGGTCGCCCTTGTAATCGCCGGCCAGACGGCGCTTTTCATTGCGGAAAGTGTACGGGTGCACGAACAGGCCGGCCCTGTGCGCATCGTCGACCAGCGTGGTGGCCGGCAGGGTCGCCGTATCCGCTTCATTGACCTTGCCGTCGCCATTGAGGTCCGCCACCTTGCCGTCCGCGCCCACGGAACCCTTGACGCTCACGATATAGCGCTTCCATGGGCCGATGCCGTCCGCGTAGGTCTTGATTTCCGCCAGCCCGGCCGGCGTCACCATGGCGGAAAACAGGCGCGTGTCGCCCGCCTGCGCCCAGTCGTACGGGCGGTCGTATGGCGCGGCGTACGTCAGCTTGCCGGTCGTCAGATCGACGTCGTCCGCATCGATCAATTGCACCATTTTCAGCGTGGAACCCTTGCTGCGCATGTATTTCAGGCTGCCCGGCTCGAACGACTGGATGTACACGGGCGCGCTGCGGTCGCTCCAGCCCGCGTTGGCCAGCAGCGCCAGCAACTTGTCTTCCAGCGGCAAGCCTTGCTGGCGGTGGAACGTGGGGTTCTTGGTTTCGGGATAGAGCGCGATGGTGCGGCCGCTCTTCTTGATCATGTCGATGATTTCCTGGATCGTCGCGATGCGGTACTTGCCGTTGAATTCCCGCGGGCGCTGGGCGTCGGTCGAGATGCCGCCCAGCGTCTTGATTTCCGCCAGCGTGAAGTCGCCGGCGAACCAGCCTTCCTGCAGCTCGCCATCGACATGCATGGTGCGCTTGCGCGACGCGAATTCCGGGTGCTGCGCAACGTCCGTGCTGTAGGCAAGATTCGGATCGTGGCGCGCGATCAGCACGCCGTCCTTGGTGGAAACCACGTCCGGCTCGATGGCGTCCGCACCCATGTCGATGGCTTTCGCATACGCCTCCACGGTTTCTTCCGGCAACGCGCCGCTGGCGCCACGGTGCGCCAGCACCATCGGAGCCTTGCCATCGAGCGTAGGCAGCGGGTTTTCCGTGCTGCCGCAGGCGGCCAGCGCCGCCAGCAGGCTGGTGGCCATGGCGGTTCGTACGAAGTGGTTCATTGTGCAATCCTTCCGAGTTGAGGTCGGGCGGATTGTATTCAGCAAAAATGACAAGCTTGTGAAACTGATATCGAATTCAATATCATGTCCGCATCGCTTGCAGGATCGAAGCCGGGTCCGTATAATGCGGGCCCTTCGGGTCGTTAGCTCAGCTGGTAGAGCAGCGGACTTTTAATCCGTTGGTCGCAGGTTCGAATCCCGCACGGCCTACCACGAATACATGCTGTACAGATCAGGCTTTCCCGCTTCGGCGCGAAAGCCTTTTTTGCGTCCTCAATGCGTCACGCCGGCGCGGTGCGTCCCATCAGTCGTTGGGAATTGGAATTTCCAGGATGGTTTGAGGCGGTAACGGCGTCCACTGTTCGGCAGGCGCCAGCGCTGGCACGATTTCCGAAGAAATGATTCTGCAGTCGGGCGACACTGTTTCATGCATCGTGAAATAGCGCGGCCAGGTGTCGGATGGCGAGCGCCAGTGGATCACATAGGCGCAATCGGGCTTGATCGCGAACGCGTTTCCCGAGTTGCTTCCAGGTTCGGGAATGTTCCGCAGCCGCTCCAATGCTTCCGACTGGTCGAGCGATGCTGTACCTTCTGGCACCAGGTAATCGAAGTACTCAGCAGAATCGAAGGTCGAGGATGGCAAGCCGAGAAACTGATGGACCGTCGGCTGGCTGCCGTTGTGCATGAAGTACCAGTCTTCCGCCGGACGCTTCAGCGGGTGCGTGAATTGCGCGCCGATGGTGGTCGATGACGTGGTTCGACGGACGTGGATCGCCAGGAAGTCCGTCTTCACCGACGCGAGGCCGGAAGCAAGGAGGCTGATCTCGGCCGCCGTGGTTTCGCGCATGGCCGACAATCCAGTCGGCGCGTCCATGTCGCGCCACACGGCGCCCCAACCGTGCGGATGTTGGGAAAACGAGGCTTCGTGATCCGCAGTGTCTCCGCGCGCGACGGCTACCATCGCTTGGACGATATCGGCAGTATTGAATTTACCGGTAGCAAGTATCATACGGCACATGGATTGGTCTGTCCTCGAAAGAAATGGCTATGGTTGATGGGACCGGATATCGGCGACTTGCTTGATGACGCGCTCGAATGCCGTGGCAACGTCAGCCATATCGGACCCGGGCCCCAGCAATGCAGCATGATGGAAGGCCACCGAGCGGCGGGCGATGTCGTTTGCGACAGGCAGCGCAAACTGTTCCGCATCAATGCGAGCTGGATAATCGCCCCCCAGCGCAAACCGCCGCCTCGATCGTGGCTGGTAGAGGCGATTGGCATAGATGGGCGGATAGACGGGCCGTACCAGCATGCCCAGTTCGGCACTCAACGCTTCCCCGACAGCGGCGATGTCGGCGCCTTTCAGGCGTTCCTCAGGAAAGGTCGCGACATAGCTGGAATACGTACGCAACGTGGTACCGGGAGCGCTCTGCTGAGTTTGTATGCCGATTTCGGCCATATAGCGGTCGAGCAGCGCGGCGTTGCGCCTGCGCGTTTCGTTTTGCCCGTCGAGCAGGGCAAGCTGCTCGATCAGCAAGGCGGACTGAAACTCCGAGAGGGCGCGGTTGCTCCCCATCGGCTCGCCAGTCTCGATCAACTCGCTATATCCGCGGCGCGGCGCGTCCGCCGCATAGCGGCGCCCATCGGCGCGCAGGCACTGCAGACGGCGCGCAAGTTCGGCATCGCTGGTAATCGTCGCGCCCCCCTCGCCGCACGTCAGCACCTTCGTATGGTGCATGCTGAAAGCACCGACATGTCCGAAGGTGCCGACTTTTCTGGATTTGTATTGCGCACCGTGGGACTGGGCGCAATCCTCGATCAGTTTGATCGATGCGCGTTCGGCGATCCTGGTCAGACGCTCCATGTCCGCCACACCTGAGTACAGATGCACGACCACAATCGCTTTCGTCGCCGGCGAGATCAGCCGCTCCACTGAATCCGGATCGATGCAGAGGGTATGGGGGTCGACGTCGGCAAAGACGGGAATCGCATTGACGCCAAGGATCGTGGATGCCGAGGCGACCCATGACAAGGCCGGGGTGATGACTTCGTCCCCGGCGCCGACGCCACACGCTTCGAGCGCCATCATGAGACTGGCTGTGCCGCTCGCGGCCGGCACGCAGTGTGGCACATCATGATACTGCGCGAACGATTCGGCAAAGCGCCGGTCAAAGCTGGCCTGGCCGCGATAAGGTCCGCTGATCGACCAGCGGCCCGAGTGCAATACTTCGTTCAATGCATTGAGCGCCCCGGGAGCCGGGATCGGCCAGACAGGCCAGCCCCCTTCACGCACGGGCTGCCCCCCGTGGATCGCAAGGGGCGGGCTCATGCCTCCTCCTTCGTGATTCGCTTGCTCGAGATTTCGTTGAAGCGCGCCGTTTGGGCCGAATTGATGGCCTGTACCGCCGGCGCCACGATGGGACTGTCTTCCGGCGCCTTGACGAAAGCCAGTACGTTCCGCAACAGGCAGCCGCGGCTGCGTTTTGCAACGTACGACTTGAGGGAATAACGGGCCGAGACGGCGCCGCTTTCGATCATGGTCTGGATCGGACGGTAGAACAGCAAATTGAAATACAGGAACAGATTACCGGCCGTGTAGTCGAATCCGCCGAAACGCGAATACCAGATGTTGTTCTCTTCCAGGAAAACCGCGAAGCCAATCGCCCGGCCATCCAACGTCGCGACAAACACCCGCAAACTGTCGGGCATGCAGGAGCGCAATTCCTCGTAGTCGGCAACGATTTCTTCCACTGGCGGTGTGCGGCCATACTTGAGCCGCCACTGCCGCTCCAACGCGGCCAGTTCCGGTCCCAGTACCTCGGCGCCGTGCATTTCGACCTTGACGCCGGCAGCGTCCATGGCCGCCATCTCGTGCTTCACAGTTCCACGATATTCATTTCGGAACGCAGCTAAATAGTCGTCAAAATTGTTCCACCGGATCGGCATGTAACATTCGGCGTCGAGAATCAGCCGCGCATAGCCGCGCTCCATCAGCATCTGTTCCAGCAGCGCATCCTCCCCCTCGACAAAATAGAGCCAACTGATGGAACGTGCGCCGTCTTCACGGGCCTGGTGCTCGACCGCATCGATCAAGCCGCTGCGCGCGTCTGCCGCCTGTTTCTCGTCGAGACCGGCTCGTGTGCTGATGCCGCCATACCGCCCAGGCGCCCCGACCACGAAACCGGGATTCCATGCGGCGCTGTGCGCGTTCAGCATCGCGCGATGCTGTTCGATCGCGGCCAATTCCTCGGCCGAACCCTGGTATTCGGGCTCGGACAGGCCTTCGAAGCTGAGCAGTTGCGCGGGCGCATAGCCCGGATGGGCCTTGTCGGTCGCAAGATAACAGGGGGCGGAGGCCAGCGGCTTGCCATCGGCGCCGGAGGTCAGGATGAAGCGCTCGGCGGCCTTGACAGTGCGGCTCCTGGCGCGCAGCCAACCGCTGCTCAGGTACAGAGAGGGATGGGCAAGCTGATCCCATGTGTCCGCAACAAGATCGTACGGCGATTTAATGACTTGGTACGTCATATCGATATCTTTCGTTAAAACCAGGTGTGCGAACGATGCACGTGATAAGGCACGTACTCGGCAGGAGCGGTCAGCGCGACAGGAAGCACAGGGTTGCCGGTGGCGCGCGCGGGCAGATACATCGTGGCGAAACCACGCGAAACCGATTCGCCGCGCTGATTGAAACCTTCCATCGCCACGACGGCGGCGTGATAGACGGTGTTCGAACCCGCTTCCGTGACCTGCTTTTTGTCGATGACACGGCCTTGCACAACCAGGGCATCGCCATGGAACAAGGGCCGGCCCATCGTCATCGACATCTTCCGGCAAAACCCCTGGTCGCCGGCCCAGTTGCTGAGCAGGCGCTGTGGTATCTGGCCACGCTGGATCCCGAAGTCGAAAGGCAGCGGTTGTCCGCGATAGCCGCACAGATGGACGTCCTCGTGCTCGTCGCCCGGCGTATATGGCCAGCGCGTCACGGGGTGCACGCGTGAATAATCCGGATAGCCTACACCGGCCTTATGATCCCTGTAGGCTGGGGTGAACGAACGGGCCAGCAGCCCGCCGCTGTAACCGCCAACAAGGCCCTGGTGCAGTGATTGATAGCTCAACGCATCCGGCAGCGCATACGGTGGCTGATGGATTGCAGGCAGCATGTCGCCAATCGTGACGTCTTCCCAATACAGCGGCGTCGCGCCCCGGCGCTGTTCGCCGTCGATACCGGCAATAATCTCTGCCATCTCCGCCTCACTGTAGCGGTACGGTTTCCGGTCGTACAGGAGCGCTTCGCCCAACGCCTCCAGCGGCATGACCCGCGTCGTGCCCATATTCTTCATCGGCACCTGCACCAGTGTCCCGTACGCTTTGGCCAACGGCTTCTTGCTGGCATCGTAGTACGTGACTTCGCACGCCAGCAGAAAGATGCGTGTGCCGCGCACGCTATGCGGCTCAAGCACTTCACGCAGGGTCTTCGAGGTGGAAATCTGCATGCCGGGACGAATGACGTCAAAAAATTCCCACACGATCCCGCCAATGAAATTGGCCAGCGGGTAGCCAAATGGCCGGCTCGCGCCATGTTCCGCGGGATACCGTGCATGCACCAGTATCGGCCCTGGTGCGATCTGGCTGCCGTACAGCGACTGCTTGCCATAGGCGGGATCGGTGAACAGCGGATTGTCGTCGCCAATCGTGCCGGCATAGCGCCGGATGGTTTCCGCGTCGAGCCGCAGCAAAGAGCGCGTGATCGCCGGGCCGCTGCCATCTACCGGGGCATTCGGAGCCAGGTCTTCAACGCTTTCCCTGCCAACCATTGCCTTGGTGCGATCAAGAAATTCGTCAACGGCGGATTCAAACTGATGATTATTCATAATGAACAAAATTCTTTCTGTACAGGCAATTGAATCGGATGACCTTTTTCAGGCAGGAATACAATCGCCCTGCCCGAAAAGGCCAGCTGTTCCAGTTGGTTGCGTCCCCAAATCTCGATTGCAACTGCAAAGTATTCTTTGCTGTCAATTACCTGGATGAATTTGCGCGTTACCTGCCCCCCCATGAACAGCGTGTCGCCGTAAAACACGGGCTGCTCCAGCGAGACCGAAAGATGCCGCAGGAAGGCATCGTCGCCCATCCAGCGGGTCAGCATCTGCGCTGCCAGGGCCGGCATTATCGCCCCCCGCGTGCTGGGCGCCGGGAAGCCCACGTCGGCACAGCTCAAGGTGTCTTCCCGCGCTTTGTTGCGCTCGGAAAACTTCCAATCCGTACCGGCATGCGCACGCACATTGCCGGGCTGCTCCAGCAGTTGTCGGTAACGCAGGTTGCCGGCGGGCGCGGAACGGCCTTCCGCTACCATCCAGGTGATGAGCTCCGACCAGGTTACCGGGCCGCGGACCATCGATGGCAGCCGGTCGCCAACCGACACCGACGAGTGCCAGCGCGGTTCCGGGCCGCGTATTGCTGGCTCGGCAGCCAGGCAGGCCTCGATGTGCGCGATCTCGGCATCGCTGTAGCGATGGATCGTGCGGTCGGCGATCAATTCCTTGCCGAGCTGTAGCGGCTGCACGCGGACCACGCCGGTCGCTGTCGCGACAGGGTGGCCGCCGGTGCGATACGCGGCCCGGGTCGTGAGGTCGACTGTCGCGCGGTCGCGCACCAGCGGTCCCGGTTCCGCGGCGGTGAGTGCGGCATGGGCGTCGACTTGCTGGCCGAGCCTGATATGGTCGTTCCACCACAGGTCGACGCGGTTGAGCAGCTCGACGGCGTCATACTGCTTCTGGTACAGCGCGCCGACCGATTCGGGCACTAACACGCCGAGCACGAATCCCGGCGGCGCCAGCGGACCGCACCACCACGATTGGGCCGCATGCTGGAAATCCGCATACAGCGGATTGTCGTCGCCGGTGGCGGCAAGGTGCCTGGAGATACTGGTCCAGTCCGCAATGCCCGTACCACGGCCAATATCCGCGGCAGAGCAGCCCAGCTGTTCACGACTGGCAGTGAGCAAATCTTTCATCTGTGCCTCGAAATCGGGGCACGCGCCTTGGGTAGTCATTGCTTCTTCCATGATTGTTGCTTTCTCGCGCTAGGTAGCGGCCAGTGCCCGCTTATCGATTTTTCCGTTTGGAGTCTTGGGTAATTGCTCATGAATAACAATTTTGTAGGGAACCAGATGGCTTTCGAGCCGCGCCTGGCAAAACTGCTGCAAGCCGCGCGCATCGAGCGATATGCCTGGCCGGGGCGACACGTGCGCCCATACGGCATCACCGAGAATGGTATGAGGCACCCCGACAACCGCCACGTCGAGTACGCCAGGCGCCTCCAGCAAGCGATCCTCGACTTCGCGCGGCGACACCTTTTCCCCGCGCGATTTGATGATCTCGTCACTTCTGCCCACGAAATACAGAAATCCCTCGGCGTCCTGCCGGAACAGGTCGCCTGTGGCGAGTATCCGCTCCCAAGGCCAGCGCCCGGGGCGCAGGCGTTTGGCGCTGCGTTCGGGATCGTTCCAATACCCTTGCATGACATGTGGTCCCCGCACCATCAGCTCACCGACTTCACCCGGTGCAACCCGGCGGCCCGTATCATCCTCGATCCAGACTTCGGTGCCAGGAATGGCAATGCCGACAGAATCGGGTTTTCGATCGATTTCGGCAGGCGGCAGGTAGCAGACACGCTTGCATTCGGTCTGGCCGTACATCGCGTACAGGCTGGCGTCCGGCATCAACGTGCGCAGGGCCTGGATGGTGCTGCGGTGTAGCGCGGCCCCCGTGTTGGTGAGGAATCGCAGCGCACTCCAGTCGTATTCGTCGAGGGCGGGGAGCGACAACAGGACTTGAAACAGCGTCGGAACGCCGGGCAGCCCGGTAATCCCGTGCGTCGTAATCGTGCGCACCAGTGTCCCCGGGAAGCCGATGCCCGGCTCCAGAAACAGGCTGGCGCCTACATGCACGCAAAGCAACAGCTGATACAGGCCATAATCGAACGACAAGGGCAGCACCGACAAGATACGGTCGTCCGCCGTCATCCGCAGGTACGTGGAAATGGAGGACGATGCGAACACCATATTCTGGTGCGTCATCGTCACGCCCTTGGGCACTCCGGTAGAGCCGGATGTGTAGATGATGGCGGCCAGATCCACCGCCAGCGGCGCCGGCCCGATCGCACCGTCCTGCTCGAGCAAACGGTCAAAGCTCAGCATATTGCCGGGCACTTCGTTGCCGGTGACGATCACGCGCAGGCCGGGCTGCGCAGTCATGGCCGGTGCAAGCATGTCCGCAATCGATGCCGTGCCGATGAGGGCCGAGGCGGCACAGTTTGCCAGGATCGCGGCAAGTTTATCGGCCTTGATCGTGGGATTTAATGGCACAAACGCGCCGCCGGCAAGCAGGACGCCGTAAATGGCGATGGTGGCTTCGATCCCGTTCGGCAAGGCGATCGCGACCCGGTCGCCACGTTCGACGCCAGACGCCAGCAGGCCAACGGCAAACCTTCGGGCAAGGTCTTCGAATTCCCGATAGCTGAGCGATCGGCCGCTGGTCCATATCGCAAGGTGGTCGGGCCGTTCTGCCACATTGCGCCGCAGGGCGCAGGTGAGCGAACCCAGTTCAGATTGTGCGTGCACGTTGTACATAGTCTGCGATCGCGGAAATTGAACCGAAATTCTCAGGTATCACATCGGTCGCCCGTATGGCAGCGCCGTAACGGTGTTCCAACTCGGCGATGAGCTCAGTGAACGCGAGCGAGTCGAGTATGCCGGTCTCCAACAAATCATCCGTATCCGCGATGTCGCTGGACTGGCGCAAACGCATGAAGCTGGCGCAAATATATTCGCGGATTTCATTGCGCACTTCCTGTATGGACGCCCCAATGGTTGAATTGTGATGCTTCACGATTTTTCCCCTTCAGATGTTGATTGTGAACTGACGTCGCCTTGTCAATATCGCGTCGAGTAATGCAGGAACTCTTTGCTTTCATCCAGGCTCCGGAATTCCCGCACGTCAGATTTCTTGATGCTCAGATACAGCAGGTGACGAAGCGGACCAAGGACGGACCGGAAAAACGCGCTGTGGTCCAGCATTTCCAATGCTTCCTCGAACTTGGACGGTAACGTGTGGATCCCCTGCATACGCAACTCTGCGCCCGTCAGCCGGTTCGGGTCTTGCGTCAAGGCCGCGCCCGGGTCCATGCCATTGCGGATGCCATCGAGCCCGGCAAACAACAAGGCGCCCAGCGCGATATAAGGATTTGCCGTGCTGTCACAGGGCTTGAACTCGATGTTGGTCGACGCAGCCGCCCTGCCCCGCAAAGCCGAAGGAATGCGTACGGCCGCCTCCCGATTGTCCGGGCCGTAGCTGGCGAATGCGCCGGACCACATTCCCGGCTGTAGCCGCCGGTAGCTGTTGACACTGGGGCAGGTCAATGCGGTCAGGGCCGGCGCATGCGCCAGCAATCCGCCAATGAAGTGATAGCCGAGCTGCGATAAACCGTACTGGTCGTGCGGATCATGGAAAGCATTCACGCCATCCCGCCACAGCGACAGGTGGACATGGTTGCCATTGCCGCGAAAGCCTTTTTGGGGGATCGGCGCAAACGATGCCCAGTGACCATCGCGCATTGCCATGCCGCGCGTGATCGCGCGCTGCCAGACGTAGGTGTCCGCAGCTTTCAGCGCATCGGCATGGCGGCAAGTGAGTTCGTGCTGACCGGCGCCAAACTCGGGGTGATATATCTCGACGTCGACGCCCTGTTGTATTAATGCCCTGGTCAATCCGATCGTGAAATCATTGGCGATATCAAACCCGACGTTGTCGAAGCAAAGGCTATCGTCAAACAGTTCGGCGCCGTTTGCCGTCGGCTGGCTGCGGAACAGCGTGAACTCCGGCTCGAATGCCGCGACCGGGTCGAAACCCATTTCCCGGGCGGCGCTGATGGCATCCTTGAGGAATTGACGCGGGCATGCCTCCCAGGCCTGGCCGCCGAGATCGACCAGGTCACACAGCATGGCCGCCGACCCGGGAGCGTGCGGCAGCGTAATGAACGTATCGGGGTCCGGTATCATCCGGACCTCGCCAACGGCGCCGTATCCTTCGAACGGTACAATCCGGTCAAACGCATTGGCAGCCTGCCGGCACTTCGCCAGGCCGATGCCTGAAACGATGCGCTCGCTCAAGTACCGGCGGCTGACGGCCTTCCCTCTGCTGATCCCATTGTGATCGACCCAGATGAAACGGATCAGCTGGATATCGCTTGCCGCCATCTTGTCGAGTATATGGCTTGGCAACCCGGCCAGACAGTCGGCCGCCATCGGGTCATCGACACCGAACGGTTGCGCAATCAAAGCAGCCCTCGAACGGTTCCGCCATCCACGCCCCAGATACTTCCCGTCACGAAGGATGCAGCGTCAGAGGCCATGAACGTAATCACCGAAGCCACCTCCTCCGGTGTGCCAAGCCGGCCCAATGGCATTTGGCGCTTGCTCAACTCATATTCGACCGCGGCTTTGGCGTCCTGGCCGTGGACCGTGCCCAGCGTGTCAGCAAACCCGCCAGGCCTGGTCCATAGTGGTGTCCATACCGGTCCCGGAGCAACGGCGTTGACGCGCACAGCCGGCCCTTCATGTAATGCCAGGCTCTTGGTCAAACTGAGCAGTGCCGCCTTGGATACCTGATAGTCCGGCTGCGCGGCTTCCGGCTGGCGCGCAAGGTCGGACGCGTTGGTGATGATGACGCCGCGTCCATTGCGGCGCATCGCCGGCAGGGTTGCCCGGATTGCCCGGACGGCGCTCATGAAATTGATCTCGAACGTGGCCAGCCAGTCTTCATCCCGCAGGTCGTCGAACCGGCGCGCAAAGCATTGACCGACGTTATTGACCAACACGTCGATGACGCCGCCATACGTTTCCAGCGTTGATTCGACCGCGAGCCGCACGCCTTCCGCTCCCGCGAGATCGGCGGCCGTGACCATGACTTCGGTATGGGCCGAGAGTTCCTCTTTCGCTTTGGCCAATCCTTCGGCATCGCGGTCGACCAGCGACAGCCTGGCGCCTTCGGCGGCGAAACTGCGGGCGGTCGCCAGTCCGATGCCGCTTGCGGCGCCCGTGATCAGGACGACTTTATCGTTGAGATTGAGGTTCATGCCGCCGCCACTTCGGTAATGATCAATCGTAATGGCTCATTGCTGGCGGCATTGCTGATGCGCCGCTGAGTGCCGGGAGGAAGGGCGACCGACAAACCATCCTTGCCTTGATAGTGCCACTGGTCCGAAACGTGGATCGACGCGCTGCCGTTCAATACATGGACCACTTCCGAGTTCGTCGTGACGGCGTCGTCATGCGACTGCGCCGCTATTTCCAACAGCCGGAAACGGCGCCAGTCGCCGGTGAAGTATGGTTTGAGATCGACATCGGTCGAGCCGTTGTTGGCGGCCAGGCCCGGCAAATGAACGAGTGCGGGTTGGAGCCCGCCGCCTTCGCCAGGGAAGACTTCCACGACAAAAAAGCGTACTTCTTCGTCGGACCGGTTCTCGATCCCGTGCGCGGTGCCGATTGGCGCCGTAATGAGGTCGCCAGCGGAGCAAGGGATGACTTCACCATTAATCTTCATCAGCGCCTGGCCGGAAATGATGTAGTAGATCTCCTCGGTGCGGACATGCACGTGCTCGCCAATCGACGCGCCCGGCTCGATGACCACGTACTCGACGCAATTCCAATGTCCTTCAAGATGCATGCCATTCATCAGCATCTTCCAGCGGCAGACGCCTTCGCCGCCGATCTGACCCAACGTGGTCGCCAACCCGGCCGTGTCATTCGAGATCGGCCCGAACCGGCGGCGTTCGCCATTCACAACAGTACCCATCAGATTGCTCCTTTACACTTGGCTCATGACATGTGAAACACCAGCCCGGACGATGTCCTCGTCGACCGACGTGATCAGTTTTTTATCGTCGTAGTGCGGCCGACCCAAACCGTCGAGCAAAACGAAGTCGCAATAGCCGGCGCGGCTGCGCACGTACCCGCGCTTATTGTCGAACCGGACTTTGTGCATGATCGCTTCGATGTCCAGGTAGGCTGGCAGGGTGGTGGGAGAGCCATTGCGTTCCAACAGCACGGCATGGGCCGCTTCGTCGCTCTCGCTGAGATAGCCCAGCAGCCTGGAAATGCGTGCGGCGGCCAGCATGCCGACCCCGATCGCGAAACCGTGCCGCAGCTTGCCCTCGCTCAGCAGTTCGGCAGCGTGCCCAATGGTATGGCCATATTCGAGGACCAGGCCGTCCTGCTTTTCCAGATGGTCGTCGCACATCACCTTGACCTTGGCCTCGATGCATAAATCGATAAAATCAGCCAGGACTGCGGCAGAATAGCGCCCGTCAGGCCTGAGTTTGGCGGCGATTTCGTCGTACCGTTCGGGACAGATCGCCAGGACGTTCTTGATCATCTCGCACAGGGCCGACTGAATTTCCTCCACCGGCAGGGTGTCCATGAACTCGATCCGCGACCACACCAGGATGGGCGGATGAAACACGCCGAGGTGGTTTTTGCCAAGCCGGGAATTGACTGCCTGCTTGAGCGACAGGACCGAATCCGACATGCTCAACAGGGTGGTCGGCACATGAATCAGGCGAATGCCGCGGAACAGCAGTCCGGCAAGCAAACCGGCGACATTGCCCACGATACCGCCGCCGAGGGCGACCACCACGGAACGCCTGGTGACGCCGCTTTGTATCGCCCTTTCGGCCAGCTCATCAATGGTGCCCAGCGATTTGTCCTTCTCGCAGGCTTGCGCCGCGAGCACGACGGTCGGCGCAAATTCCCTGAAATGATGCTCGATTTCCCTGATCGCCGCCGGGGTCAGGCCCTGGTCCGCGACGATGACAAAGCGGTCCGCGTCCAGATCCTTGAGGCGTTGATAAACGCTTTGCAAGGCGCTGTTGCCAAGGGTGACGTAATAGTCATAGGTCACGTCACCGAAGCGCACCTTTCGATGATTCAAATAATCTTTTACAGATGGGGGATACATCGTTCTTTCCTTTTCGGACATTTTTCACAACCGCGATATGAGAAAGCTGGAAAACAAGCTGTCGATCCCGATTGTGGGATCGCACCTGTCAAACCCAGGTCACGCCATCTTTGAGCTGATCATTGAAGAACCCAAAGAAGAAGCCCAACGTGATCCGGTCATGGCCGTATACCCGTTCCACCGCATGGTGGTTGGTGGGATTGAGCAAGTACACGTCGCCGCTTTGCGGCCTGAATTGGCAGTGGTCCCTGCCCTCCACGACGCCCAGCTCATATCCGAGTCCTGCGGAAATTTTGTAGACTTCATCTGCCGGCTCCCAAGGTTTGCGGTAAATGCTCAGCTCACCGCCCTCTTTTGGACCTTGCAGGCAAACCACGCAGCTCAACTGATGCTTGAGATCAGCAAGGACGATGTTGTGCCCGGCGCCATCACGCATGATGTTGTCGTTGTGCAGGGGAGTGTCGATCGAGTTCTTGCAGATGCGGACATTGGAGCTTGCATACCGTCGGCCATCCGGCTCCGACGCCACCTCGAAACTGTTCAGGCCGAGAACGGTGCGCAGCTTGTTCCGCACGTATGCGGCGAGGTCGAGGCCGGCGGCCGCCGCCCGTTCGTCCGCCTCCTTCGCCGCGGCAAAGTATTGGTCGACGTCGTGCAGGTACTTGACGAGAAAGGTTCCGATCAGCGTCAACGAGCCATTGACATACGGGGTTACTTTTGCGTTCTCGTACAGCTCGTTGATCCGTGCCAGTCCATCGTTCAGTTTTTCCTTCTCCAGCAGCCCGCGCAGAACCACCACCGGATGGTCTCCGGTGATCAGTTTCCGCAAGAGTTGCAGGTCCGCCAGGTTTTTGTCAGTCACGTCGTATACGACCGGGTCCCAACCAGAATTCATCGACTTTCTCCCTAATTTTCAGTTATAGACAGATCAAGCTGCCGGTGTGTCATGGATGGGATGCGTTTCCATCGCAATTTCGCTCGCATAGTCCTGGTGAAAAACTTTAGCGAGCCTCCTTGGCACTCCGGCATGAGCGATTAACAGCGAATACAATTACGATAGGCGTAACTATTCATACACCGCACTGGAAGCGTATCGCCACCAGAGCGTGTGCATTGAATGAAGTTCCGAATTGTCCGAGTTGTCCGGCTTGCCCGGATTAATAACTAAAACCGGGCGGGACCACTCAATACCTATCAGGCTGGCAGAGAACCAAGATAATCATCGAGCCCGATATTGACACCGTTATGGCGCAATATCAGATAGGCGGTCGAGATTTGGAAATAAAAATTTGGCAATACGTAGTTCAGCAGATATTGCTGGCCACCGTCGAAGTGCATCGTGCCATGACGGGTTTTCGAGACGACGGGCCGGTTCTCGCTGCCATCGATCTGCTCGGGCTGGAACGTTTTCAGGTAGGCGACCGTCTTGTCTATCCTTGCCAGCAACTCGGAGATAGTTGCTTCGTTATCCTCATACACCGGAGGCTCGATGCCAGAGAGGCGGGCAGCCCCGCCCTTGGCCATATCCGTGGCAACTTGCACACGCCTGCAAAAAGGATACATATCCGGCGCCAGGCGGCCGTTGATAAGCACGGAGACATCGAAGTTTTTTGTTTCCGCGTATTCCGCAGCCTTATACAGCAGACCGCGTAAATTCTCCAGCATACGAAGCATGACCGGAACCGACGACTGGTACATCGAAATACTCATAATCTCTTCTTTTCCAATGATTAAAAAATTAATCCACCTGTACATAGTATTGGGATGCAATTTCACATCCCAATTCCGCTTCTAAATTACTGGCTGCCACATCATTCAAATTAACCGATGCTTAGTAACGACCCAGCAACGGAAATATAAAAATTACTTTCAAATAAAAATTTATTATTCAATAATATTTTATTTCTGTCAAGCCATGCAAAAATTAGACATTTGTAAATTATTGTAATAAAGCCCGCCACTCTTCCGCTCCCACCTCTGTATGGCGAAAGTAATTACCCGTTACAGTGCGGATCTATTTTTTGGCTGCGTTGAGTTTTTGCGACATTTGCTCGATGCGGTGGGCGAGGCCCGCGACTGTCGGGGCTTCCAACAAGGTACGCAGGGGCAGTTTGACACCGAGTTTTTCCGCAACGCGGGCGATGATTTGCGTTGCCAGCAAGGAGTGGCCACCCAAAACAAAGAAGTTGTCGTCGACACTGACCCGCGCCACCTTCAGCACTTCCGTCCACACCGCCGCCACATCCTGTTCCAGCGCAGTCCGCGGCGCCACATAGTCCGGCGCGATGTCCTCTGCGCGTTTCTCAGGTTTCGGCAGCAGCTTGCGATCAACCTTGCCGCTGGCCATGAGCGGCAGGCTATTGAGGAAGAGCCATGCTGTCGGCACCATATACGCCGGCAACCGGGCAGCAAGTTGCTGTTGCAACGCCGTCGCGGCCGCCGGGCCGCCGTCACATGCCAGGTAGGCGACCAGCTGCTTGTTGTCGTGCTCGTCGTCGACCGCCAGCACAACGGCTTCCCGAACGCCGGCACAAGCCAGCAAGGCGTTCTCGACCTCGCCCAGCTCGATCCGGAAACCGCGCAGCTTGACTTGCTGGTCACGGCGTCCGATGAATTGCAGTGTTCCGTCCGGCAAATGACGTCCCAGGTCTCCCGTGCGGTACATACGGGTACCAGGCTGACCGAACGCATCGGGCACGAAGCTGGCGGCCGTCAAATCCGGGCGATTCAAGTAACCGCGCGCCAGGCGGGGCCCGGCAATGCAAAGCTCGCCAATCACGCCTGTCGGTACCAGTTGCAAGGCGTCATCCAGCACGTAGATGCGGGTGCCGTCGAGCGGGCGGCCGATGGGGGCATACTGGCCGCTTTGGCTGCATGCGGCGGCGGTCAACTCCCCCACGCTGGCGGTGATGGCCGCCTCGGTCGGGCCATAGGCGTTGAGCACACGAATGCCGTTGACGGCGGCGGGATAGCTGGATGTTTTGATCGGCTCGCCGCCGACGATCATGAGGCGCAACGCGCCGACGCCGCCATCCAGGTCGTTCGTCGTCGCATAATGATGCCAATACACCGCTGGAATGTCGGCAACCGTCAGCGCCTGCTGGCGTATCACTTGCAGCAGTTCTTGCGGTGACCACAGCTCAGCCTCCCGCACGACCAGGGTGGCGCCCGCGCACAGAGGCGCCAGCATTTGCTCGATCGATGCGTCAAAACTGGTCGCGGCAAATTGCAACACCCGATCCGCAGGCTCCAACTGATACAGAGCAATACAGGTTTGTATGTGCGCGCTGAGCGCGGCTACCGGCACGGCAACGCCTTTCGGCGTACCGGTCGAACCAGACGTGTAAATGCAATAGGCGATATTGTCGCCATGGCCGATCGGCGCCAAATCTGTCACGTCCTCATCCGGAATGGCTGCGCTCAGCGAATCGATGGTAAGCGGCGTGATGCCGTCCATGGCCAGCTGTGCCTGCAGGGACGCTTGCGTCACCAGGACGCTGCAGCCTGCGTCGCGCAGCATGTATTCGCGGCGTGCTGCAGGATACGCCGGGTCCAGCGGCAGATAAGCAGCACCGGACTTCAGCACGGCCAGTAGCGCGACCACGGCGCCGGCGCCACGCTCAACACACACGCCGATTACACTGTCGGAGCGGGCGCCGGCGGCGCGCAACTGGTGCGCCAGCCGATTGGCCCGCTGATTCAATTGCCGGTAGCTCAGTTGAACGGCGCCGGCCACCACGGCCACGCTGTCGGGCGCTTGCCGCACGCGGGCTTCGAACAAGGTCGTCACCGCCATGGCATTGACGGGCGCCGCCCCATTCCAATCGTTCAGCAGGCGCTGCAATTCTGCCGGAGAGTGACGCGGCAACTCATTCAGCGTGGCGTCATGGTGGGCCAGCATGGCGTTCAGCAAGTCAGCATAACGCGCCAACGCCGCTTGCAGGAATTCAGGCGCGAAGGCATCCCGGTCGAAGTCGAGCGCGCAGCGTACGCCATGTGTGCCGTCTTCCACCTCGAATTTCAACCGGTCCTTGGTAAAGTGAGGCGGTACGACAATGCTATGGGCAAGGACGCCGCCAAAGCTCCAGCTGGTGCGTTCAATGCGCTGGTAGTTGAAGCCGACCATGCCATCGCCACTGAGCGGCTCGCCGCCCCGCATCTTGTAAGCCCGCACCAGTTCGGGGTATGGCAGATGACGACTGTCGAGCACAGCGAACAATTCGTCAGCGGCGGCTTCCAGCACGGACAAGGCGGTCGCCCCGCCGTCCAACCGTGCGCGCAACACGGCAAAGTTGGTAAAGTATCCGACAGCGCCCTGGGCCGCCTCGGTATCACGGCAGCTGACCGGCAGGCTGATGCCGAATTCCCGGCGGCCGCTGTGCTGCCAAAGCAGGATCTGCAGCGCGCCCAGATACACGGCGGCCGGGCTAAGCGCCTCGGCTTGCGCATAGGCCCGCACGCGCGCACCTAACTCCGCCGGCAATGTCGTCTCAATCGTGCTGGCGAGAAACGCATGCCCCGACTGGGCTTGAGCCCGCATGGGGAAAACTGGCGCGGCCGGTAAAGCCAGCAGTTGCTCCACCGCTTCGTGGAGGCGTGTTTGCCCCGCTTCGCTGGCCAAGTAGGCGTTCTCGACTGCGATCTGCTCCTGGCTGCCCCATGCCGGCCTTTCCCATGCCGGTTCAGCGCCGCGGGCCAGGGCTGTATACGCGCTGGACAGCTGGTCCAGCAATACGGTAACCGAGGGCCCGTCAAATACAACGTGGGGAATGCTGATGACCAGGCCATGGCGGGCCGCGCCAGCCCCGTCGACCAGTGTCGCCCGGCACAACGGTGCGCGGTTCAGATCAAAGGGGGTGTGACTCTCGGCCTGCGCAACCTCAACCAGCGCGCCGCTGACCTGGCGCAGGGGAACAGCCGCGCCTTGCTGCGATTCCAGGGCCGGAACAAAGTCGGCCACCACAATCCGTGCGCACAGCTGCGGATGCAGCGCCACAACCGTATTGAATGCTTGCGCCAGCAGCGAGGGATCGAGTGCCTGCGCAGTCTCAAGCGCCAATACGACGTTGTACGCTGCGTTCACGCTGGCATCGATCTGGCTGAGATACCACAAACCTTGCTGGCCGATTGTCATCGGCATCTTATTGCTCATCATATGGATTCTTTCGATTTGAGATTGCTAATGCGCTTGTCATGACGCACCGGGTACAAGCCCCCGTGCCGGTGATAGAAGTAGCAGCCCACGAACAGCGCCACGCCAACGATGGACAGCATCATGCCCAGCGCCCCCGTCTGCCCGCTCCCCCACAGTGCGTCAGCCCCGGGCCAGGATTGCAGCAAGGGCATGAACATGCGCTCCGACACGGGTACGGAAATGAGTATGGACAATGGCAATAATGCGTTCGACACCATACGGCGCGTGGCAAACACCTTGCCCTGTATCGCCACCGGCACCCGGTTTTGCCAGGTCGTTTGCAGCGCCGCGATCAGCATCGTGGTCAGCACGCCGGCCGCCATGCTGAGAACGAGAACCAGCGTGTCCCGCCGGGCCAGCCCCCACGCCAGCATGAGGAGACCGAACGAAGCGGCAGCCAGCACCACGCGGCGTTCCGGCGACAACAGCCGCCCCCAACGTGCCAGCAACCCGCCCACCAGCAACGCGCCGCCCCCTTCGAAGGCCAGGGAAGCGCCCAGCATCTTGTCGCTGGTGAACGACAGCAGATAAGGGGTTGAGGTGGTCGTGAACAGGCCGGCGGCAAAGTTATAACCGACAATGAACAGGAGCAGCCGGCGCAGCACGGGTTCGCCCCAAATCCAGCGGCAACCGAACGTGACCTCGCTCCAGAAATGACGTCTTGGCTTCGCCTGCGCCTCCTTGAGATGGAAGCGCTCCGCGGCAATGAAAGCGAGCGACGCGGCGGCCAGCAGCGAGCTGGCCAGGTCGGCAGCAATTACCGTGTCCAGGCCGAAATAAGTCAACACAGCCGTTCCCAGCAATGGGCCGGTGAGCATGACGCCGCCTTCAAACGATTGTTGCAAGGTGTTGACGCGATCCCGTGCGCGCGGCGGCACCAGAAGTGAAATCGCTACCCCCATGGCAATCCACCGCACGGAACCCACTACCGACAGCATGAAGATGGCCACCGCCACCGTGTACAGATCGAGCACACCGCGCCCATGCTGCAACGCCACCAGCAAGATGGCCACGATTGAAACCAGTTCGCAGGCCATCAATATGGTCTTCTTGTTGTACCGGTCGACCAGCGCGCCGGCGATTGGCGCCAACACCAGATTCGGCAGGGCGATCAGGACCGCAAAGTAAGCGAACACGGCGTATGAGCCGGTCTTGCGGTAAATCCATATATCCAGGCCGAACGAAAACATCGTTGCACCGATCGAACTCAAGCCGCGCGTGACAATCAGGGTGGCGACCCCGCCCGGCACTGTATCGTCCATCTCGTCAGTGTTGTGGGTGGTCATCGTAACCTTGCTTGAGAAATACGGGCAACGAGAGGCATACCCAGGTGATCAGCTGTGTGTCCCGCACCGCATAATGGCCACGCGCCAATGGCAGCGTGGGCCGGCACGTTTCCCCTGCGGCCGCCGGGCCGATTTGAAATACGCCCTGCTGACCGTCACTGTGCGCGACTTCCACTTCGAGAAAGTCCACATGGCGGCCATGGTGCGGATACAACGCCTTGTAGTAGGCTTCCTTTGCGCTGAAGCGCAACGTCGCCGCGATCCCGGGCGCCGTGGACAAGGCGAGCGAAGCCAGTTCACGAGCGGTAAGGCACACCGACTCAACAGCCGTGCGCGCATCGCCCATCACGATGGTTTCGACGTCCACGCCAACCGACCATTGCTGGTCTTGCGGGGCAACGATCGCCAGCGCCCTGTCCTCATTATGGGAAATCGACCCGCACCAGCCGACTGGCCACACGGGTTGCCCGGCGAGGCCGCGCGCGACCCAGGCAGCCGCGCCACCTGCGCTGGCCATGGCGGCCTCGGCACACAGGCGTCCCGCAAGGAACGTCAGTTGACGCCGCCTGACGCAGGCGCCGAGTTCGGGGGTAAGCGGCGTCAGGTCGTGTCCTTGCAGCACATGCTCCAGGTCGGCCAGTTGTACCGTCACCTGGCGCCATCCGGCGCCAAGTGGTTGGGCATCCGGCCGCATCAGCCCGGAGACCGCTTCCGCCGCAGCAGGCAGGCGAGTGTGCAGCCGGCGCGCCATTGGCTGCGGCGTGATCCGCCGGACAGCCGGGTACGCCGATTTGGCCGGTGCCAGGTCAAGCATGGCAGACATCGTCCTTGTGCATGCAGACGATCCGCAGTTCGCTGGTAAACATGCGCTGGCTGCCATCGTTGAGCCACAGGTGTTCGAACGCGGGCAACATTTCGCTCAGCGCCACGGTTTCGCCGGCATCGCGCCCCAGCTCTTCGGCGCGGCGGATCTGCTTGGCAAATTGCCGCACGAAGACAGGACTGGTGAAGTCGACGAAGAATGGCTTGTCTTCCCATGGAACCTTGGCAAAGACGGCGTGCGGCATCTGATGGCTGTCGGCCCAGGATTGCATGGCCAGGAAACTCCGCGCCTCGTCGTCGTCCAGGATCGCCGCGATGTCCGCACGAGCGAACTGCCAGGCTTCCCGCTGCACGACGAGCTTGTCGATGGTGATACGCGGCGTGCGGGCGCCCTTCTTCAACAGGCCAAAACGATTCATCACCGACAGCGACAGGAAGTCGCCCAGCACATCAAGCAATTCCGCCTGCCAGTCGTGGCCAATCCTGCGTGCCATCAGGCGGCCATCGACCAGCTCCACCAGAAGCTCGCTGATCGGAACGGCGGTCGCGCTATTGGCCGGCACCAGGCCGCTCGAGAACAGCACTTCGGTACTGCCCTGCGGGTCGTCGATCCATTGGGTACGGATCGGTGTATTCGAAGCGGCCGGGCTCAGCTTGGGCAAGACATAGGGATGGCCGAGGTCACTGCGCATGGCGTCAAGCAGCGCCGCTTCGTCCGGATGCTGCGACACGAACAGATTGGTAACGACAGTATTGCCGCCCAGATGAACCTCGCCCATGACGGCCAGGAAGTCGCCGGCCAGTAAAGCCGCGGCGTCCGGAGCGCAGAACATCAAGTCAGGGCATTGGTAGCGGGCCAGGTTCCAGCCGGCGCAAGACGATGGAAATGCCGCCTTGACTTCCTTGGCGATGTCTTGCGAACGCAAGCTGACCTGGCGCTCGCCCGATGCAAGATAGGGTTGCAGCAATGCCTGCCAGCGTTCGCGCAGCGTTGCGGCAAGAACTGCAATCGGCGCGTGATCATTGAACAGCAGTGTCTGTATCTGCAGCCACAGGTCGCAGAACGGCACCTTGTCAACCCCACCGGCGCACGCCATCTGCTCGAAGAGTGCCAGGAATTCACCATGAAAACTGTTGGCCGCTTCGCAAGTAAGCCAACGGGCGCTGGTCACGATCAGATCCAGCGGGCGCCTCAGCTCTTCGATGGCCTGTGCGCTCAAGGCCAGGGTGGTATCGCGGTGACAATCCTCATACACCAGGGCGCGGCCGCCATACACTTCGCCCGGACGCCGCCGTCCCGCTGCGCCGGTCAATTCGAGAAATACCGCGTCCAGCGCCGCCATGCGGGTCTTGAGCAGCGTCTCGTCGCCGGCGGCGTGGGCGATATCGTCGCGGGCGGCCACCAGGCGGTCCAACTGCTGCGTGGTGCGTTCACGGGCAGTGCTGTTCTCTATCTGCTGCAAATGCTGGCGCAATCCCAGCTCCGGCTGCGGGGAACAGCTGGAAACGGGAAACGTCAGCGCAATGCGTTCTTCCCGCTCCAGCTGACGCACCAGCGCATGGATCTGGGCCTCTCCGGCGAACGGCGAAAAGGGATTGGCCAGCAAACCACGAACGATGGCGCCGACGGTACGCACGCCATCGCATGCGGCCAGGACCAGGAACTGGGGCTGCGGCAATTCGACCCGCGCCCCACCTGGCAGCACGATTTGCCGCCCTTCCAGACGGATGAACGGATGGCGGCGCGGAATCAGGGACGGAAGCACATCGTCCTGCGCGGCGAAGCGCTCGGCCAGCGTGGACACCGCCCAATCCTCGAAACGCACGGTTCGGCGCCGGATAAAATTCTGGCCAGCCTCGAACTGCGACGCCGCCTCGCCCACGCGCACCCACGCCATGGGGCCGAAGAATCCAATCGTGTCGTTCTTCAGGCTGTAGCGCTGCAGGTAGTTGGCCACCAGGGCTTCACGCTGCTTGCGCTTGGAGCCGGGCATGCTGTCCTGACGCATCAATGGGTCGAGCACCATGTCGATTGCCGCGTGGTTTTGCCAGGTTACGGCCTGGCGGAACAGAGGATCGGCGGCGACCGCGGCCAAGGCCTTGCTCTGACGTTCCAACGCGGCGGCATATTGCTGCACAAAGCCGGCGCTCATCTCGCCATGTTCGGCAGCGCGCAGGCATACGCGTTCGTACAGATCGCGCGGCAACAAATCGAGCAGGAAGGACGCCGGCTCACGCCGCCGCAGTACCTTGTTGGCGCGGCCCAGGGCGCGTAGCTGTTCAGCATCCGCCGCGCCTGCGCGCTGTTGCGCCACCCGCTGCGAGACATGGGCCAGAGCCTCCTGGCACGCTTGTTCCAGGGCGGCACGTGCCGCGGTTAGCTGTCGGGCGCAGGCGGCAAGCGGTGCATCCGACAGCGAGAGAATCATCTCGGCCGGAAACCCTGCACTGCGCAGCACTGCATCACGCCACCAACACCACCCGCCCTCACTGCTTCGCGTCAGGTGGACCGGCCACTGCGGCGGCGCGGATGAAACCAAGGCCGGCGGGCAGTGCATGCTTTGCTCATTGTAGTTGTGCTGGATAGAAGGAGTCATTGCTTGGGCTGGTAATAGGGGCGAATCCGGCTGGCGATGCCATCCACCGTACGGGCCTTCACAACGTCCCGTACCGACAGTCGGCAGCTAAACTCAATATTGCACTGGGCGACCATACGTACCCACTGCATCGAATGAAAACCTCGGCTGGCGATCAAATCTTCGTCCAGCTGCAAATCATTGGCGCCGGCGATGTGCGCGGCGATGGCCAGCACGCCAGCCAATACCTTGTCGTCAGGACCGATGCCGGCCTGCACCGGTGGCGCGGTGCGCCCTGGCGCCTGGCGCGGCATCGCCAGCAGGGCCTTGCGATCGACCTTGCCATTGCTCGTCAACGGCAGGGAATCGATGAATGTGAATACTGAGGGAATCATGTAGTGTGGCAGCAGGCCTTGTACATGGCGGCGCAACCCGGCCGCGGACAATGCCGGGACATCGCCTGCGACAAACGCCACCAGCTCGTTGTCACCGGCGTCGTTACGCTCGACACACAGCGCAGCCTGCAGCACGCCTGGGCACTGCAGCAGGGCGCCCTCCACTTCACCCAGCTCGATGCGGAAACCGCGCACCTTGACCTGCTGGTCCTTTCGGCCAAGGAACTCGATACTACCGTCCGGCAAGTGGCGCCCGACGTCGCCAGTGCGGTACATGCGCGAGCCCGGCGCGCCGAACGGATCGGGTATGAACTGCGCAGCAGTGAGCTCCGGCCGGGCCAGATAGCCACGCGCCAGGCGTGGGCCGGCAATGTGGATTTCCCCCTCCACACCGGCAGGCACCAACTGCAGCGCCGCATCGAGGATGTAGACACGGGTATTGGCTAGCGGGCGCCCGATCGGCACGAAGGGGCTGCTGCCAAAGCGTACGTTCACCAGCGCGCCCAGCGTACAAGTGACCGTGGCTTCGGTGGGACCGTAAGCATTCAGGGCACGTACGCCGTTGTTGAGGACAACGCTGCGCGCGGCAAGCGCCGGTTCGCCGCCAGTCAGTAACAGGCGCAACGAGGGGACGGCGAGTCCGCCCCCTTCCCCGCCGGCATACGCATGCCAATACGACGTTGGGATATCTGCAATCGTGATCGCATGCTCGTTGAGTTCCCGCGTCAGTTCCATGGGCGACCATACCTGCTCGGGGCGTATCAGCAAGGAGGCGCCGGCGCACAGCGGCACGAGCATCTGTTCGATCGACGTATCGAAACTGGTCGAGGCAAACTGCAAGGCGCGATCCGCCGCCGTGACGTCATAAGTCGCGATGCACGTGCGAAGGTGATCGGCCAACGCGCCATACGGCACCATGACAGCCTTGGGTTTGCCGGTCGATCCTGACGTGAAGATGCAATAGGCCAGTTGCTGCGGGTGAATCATCGGGCGGACCGGCGGCAGTACGGCCGGCGCGCCGGCGGCCGGACCATCCAGCAGCAATAACCGGCCTGTATAGGCGGACAGCCTGTGCTGCTGGGCACGCTGGGTGAGCAGCACGGTCGGCGCCACTTCGTCCAGCATACCGGTCAGGCGCGCGTCCGGCACTGCCGGGTCCAGCGGTACATAAACGGCGCCGGTTTTCAACACAGCGAGCAAGACCACGATATTGACCTGAGCGCGCTCCAGCAGCACCGCAATCATCCGTTCCGGTCCGGCGCCGGCTGCTGTCAACTGCCCGGCCATGGCTTCCACCTGGCGATGTAACTGCGCATAAGTCAGGGGATCGCTGCCACCGAGAATGGCAGGCGCATCCGGCCTGGCCAGGGCGTGGGCTTCGAACAGGCGATAGATGTCGGGACAGGCGGCGTCCGCCGCCGGGGCGCCGTTCCAGTCGACCAGCAGGCGCCGGGCCTGCGCCTTGTCGAGCAAGGGCAATGCGCCGATCTCAGCGTCCGGCTCTGCCAGAATCGCGCGCAGCACGTTGCAATAATGCGCGGCAAACTGTGCCGCCGTGCGCGCATCGAACAAGCCGGTATGGTATTCGAGCCGCGCGCGCATGGCGCCCGCATTGTCCGAAACAATCAGCGCCATGTCGAAAGCGGCGGCAGTCGAGACCCGGCGCATGGTCTGCACCTGTACCCCCTCCAGCTCCCACGAAGGCTGATCGTACGGATTAAAATTCAACAGCGCGCGCACGGGAGATTTTGCCATCAGCGGCAACAGGTCGCCCCCCTCATGCTGGCGGCCAGCGGCAATGTCGGCCGCTATCTTTTGCAGTTGGGTACTGAAGATGTCCTGCGGCTTCAGCTCGCTGCGCAAGACGAGCGTATTGATGAAGCAGCCGACGAGGCGCTGCGTCCGGCGCTGGCCGCGGTTCGCCGCAGGGTAGCCGAGACAGACATCGCTTTGTCCCGTATAGCGGTGCAACTGCACCTGCATGCAACTGGCCAATATGGCAAACAGGGTGACGCGCTGCGCGGTGGCCAGGGCACGCAATCCTTCGACCAGTTGAGCGTCCAGGTCGAAATGGTGACAGTCGCCGCCGGACTGCACCTGGTCGGAGCGGCGGAAATCCGTCGGCAACAGCAGCGGCGGCGCTTCCCGCAGCAGCGAAGTCCAATACGCGCGGCCGTTGCTGTCGTCCGTTTCCGGTGTCTGTTCCTGCTGTGCCAAATAGTCGGCGTAGCGCAACGGCAGTGCGGGCAGCCTTGGCTCGGCGTCATGCAACAACGCCGCATACAAGGCACGCAAATCGCGTAGCAGCAGGCCCATCGACCAGCCATCGGCAACCAGGTGGTGGACCGTCATCAGGAAAACGGTCTGCTCGGGAGCGATTTGCAGCACGGTGCCACGAATCGGCAATTCCGATGTCAGCTCGAAGGGCATGCGCGCTTCGCGTCGTATGGCCGCCTGTATCGCATCGGTGTCGGCCGGGACCGACACGCGCTGCAGCGCGAAGTCGGCGTGCGCCAGGATGTACTGCATCGGTACCTCACCGGTATCGATCAGTCGTGTGCGCAGCGCGTCATGCTGTTGCAGCAGCAGTTGCAGCGCCCGCTCCAGCAACGCTTCGTTCAAAGGCCCCGTGACCTGCCAGGCCATCGGAATATTGTACGCACCGCATTCGCCGCCCGCCTTGTCCGCATACCAGATGCGCCGCTGGGCACTGGTCAGGGCAAACCGGTGCTGGCTTGCCGCCAGCTCTGTTGTTGCGTTCATTGGCCAGCCTCCCGTCCGCTCAGAAAAAAATGGCCGAAGTGTCCCCGTCGCCAGCCGCACGACAAGCCACTTAACCGAGTTCAAATATTCGTTTGCAGCGCAAACCGTTCCGGATCGCGCCGTGATGTCACGCCAACGCCACTACAGCTTCATCTCCAGCACCACCTTATAGGTGCGGAAGGTCGTGGTACGCGTACGCAACGTTTCACTGATGCTGTCGTCGGCATAGCGCGTTTGCTGCGTGGCGTCATGGGCCAGCAAATTGGTGAGCAGGAAGCGCAGCGACGTCGTGTTGTTGAGCGTTGCCAGCGCATACAGGTCCAATAAGGGCTTGTTTGACTTGTCAATCGAACGTTCTGTGGACAAGCGCGTCAAGCCGCCCGCCTCGTACATAAAGTTGCCGCCCAGAGTGAGGTGCGAGTCTGGCAAGCGCCAATTGGCGCCGAATGAAGCGGTCAGCCAGGGCTGGCGATCAAGACGGTTGTCCGGCCCCGGCACATTGTGTATGCGTGACCAGTTGCGTGACAAGCCGGCGCGCAGGTCCACGTCGGCGCTGGTCGCGATCAACTTTTTGAGCTTGCCTTTGAGCTCCAGTTCGATGCCATAGACATCGGCATTGCCATTGTTGGTCGGCGTTTCAATCCAGGTGGCGCCACTCTGGTAAATGCGCGGCAGCACGACGCGGCTGATATGGCGTCCGTACGTATTGAGCCCCAGGAACACATCCCCTGGCAGATAGCGCTCGTAGCCCACGTCAAGTCCCCACGCCAACTCCGGCAGCAAGTTCGGATTCCCCTGGAAGTTGGGGGCGGTGGCCGCATTCTGATTCACGACCCAGCGGCGCGGAATCAGCTCGCGCGTCGTGGGTGCCTTGAACGTGCGCGCCAGCGCCACGCGCAGCTGATCGGACGAGGTATCGGGAATTTTCCACAGCACCTGCGTCATCGGGCTAAGCACGCTGGAGCGCGAACTGACGGCGGCCAGGACATTGCCACTGGTTTTGGTGGTCAGCACTTCGTGGCGCACACCCAAATAAACCGACAACTGGCTCGAAACCGTCCACTCATCCTGGGCATACAACGCCAGCCGGGACACGGTCGCGTCGTAATCTTCCGACAAGTCTTCGGTTGGGAAATGCACCGGGCTGGTTTCCTTCTGGTCGCGGTTCTCCCGCCGGCGGCCGCCCGCGCCATCCCACCCGACATCCAGCGAGTGATCGGCGCTGAGCCCAAGCGCATACTTGCCGCTCAAGCCCAGGCTGCGGTCATTCAGCTCCGATTCAATGCTCCGGTGTAACACCGGCATTTGCTGTGCATTGACGGCATCGAATTGCGAGTGAGCGGTGCGGTGCAGCGCGCTCATGGTCAGTTTGGATTCGAGACGCCCATTCTCGCCAACCCGCGTTTTCCATTGGGTACTTGCGTGCGCCTGTCTGCTGTCCGTGGCCGTGACCAGCGCGTCGCCGGCAAATTCCGGTGCATCACCGGATACCGTCACGCGCCTGTCCGGCGCCTGGTAGTCCACTTTACGGAACTGCAGCAAGCCGTTGAAACTCAGGCTTTGGTTCTTGCCGGGCGACCAGGTGGCGCGCGGGCTCAGGGCAAGCTTGCTCTCGCGCTGCTGTTCGTCGGTGACAGTGCGATAAATACTGGTGCGTGCTGCCTGCCCCTCCGATGATTCCGTGACCGATGTGGCCGGCCAACGGTCGCGGTCGACGCTGGCGCTGAGACCCATGCCATAGGACAGCGCCCCCGCACGGTCGCCATAGTCGCCCGCCATCATCGGCGAAACGCGGCCTCCGTAGGCGCCCGCGCCCAGCTTGAACTCGCGCTGTGGCTTGGCGCCGGCCGTCTTCAGCACGATATTGAGCGTACCGGCGATCGCCTGGCTGCTTGTATCGGCGGTGGCCGTGCGCAACACTTCAATGCGTTCTATCTGCGTCGGTGAGATTGAATTAATGGAAAAGCCCTTTGGTACCGGATCACCATTGAGCAATATTTGGGTATAGCCGCTTCCCAATCCGCGCAGCCGGATCACTGCCTCCTGGCCCGGCGAACGATCGACTGACACCCCCGGGATACGCTGCAAGGCGTCTGCCAGGTTATTGTCGCCAAAACGGACCAGATCGGCGCGGCCGACGACGACCTTGGCGACCGACGCATTGCGGCGAACATCGTTGGCGCTGCCGGTCACTTCAACGGTCACGGGGGCGGGCGCGTCGGTTGCCGGCGCCGCCAATTGAGCGTACGCGGGAACGGTATGCGCAACCAGTACGGGGAAACCCAACAACAGCGCCATCAAACCCGGCTTCAGTTGAAGTTCACACCGGCCGCGCGACGCGATGACATGATGATTTTCTCTGCGAGTATTCGGGCACAAATTATATATGTCCTATTAATTGAATTATTGCTCAACCACCTGTGTCATCTGCAATCTGCAGATCTTGCGCAAGGGTGGAAAGAAAGCGCAGATCTTTCATTTCCACCAGTCGCACTCGCCTCATGGGCGTCGCAGGTCATAGCTATTTCAGTACCAAAGACGGCGCGATATATACCGGCCCCACAACCAGCGCCGAAAATATAAAGCGTTAAATTTTTTAACTTATTCCACTGGCTATGGAATCCCGCTGGCGGGCCGCGCGGGGGTGTGGATTTCCCCATCAATTTTGCGGAACTTGAACGAGATGCAACCAAATTGTCGATCCCAGGCAAAAAGGACGCGGCAAACCAATGCTGCATTCGAAATCACATCCAGTGGCAACTGGAAATGCGAAACCAGTTTTCCAGTCTCGTCCATTGGCCAATCTATATTGATCCGCTCCGAGGCTATTTTAGATGGAATATTCACCACTGCCCTGGCATACGGTGGAACGTCATTTAAGCTAAGCGTGCCAGTCAATGAAACCAATAGCGATGGCACCGCAGCGCCAAACGGTATATCGACTACTTCCGCGCAACGGGGGCAGCTAATTACCAACCGCGAATCGCAGTTCTCAAAACAAAACTCGTAAGAAGTAGCACGCGCAGCACAAAAAGGACACCGTACTCTGCTATCAATAAATCTTTGGCGCGAAAAACCCTCCCATGCGAGACTCAGGATGTGAAAACCGGAAAAGAATCGCAAGATCGCCAATTGAAAATCCGGCGAATTGACGTCACCATGATTAGTCGCACGCTCAGCAATTGCGACTTGTTCAGATAGCGATTCAGCGGCCTCTTCATTGCAAAAGCGCAGGTTGTCCAGCGCATCCTGAATACACGCACGTAAAAAACTTCCGTATCCGGCAGCAAGCATATGGGACCGGTATGGCGCCGGCATATCTTGTTCGCTCATATCAATCCCTGTTACTGGCAGACGTGCTGCGAAGCCTGCCCGGTATATGACCGATAAGCAGGATCTCCGAACAGCGCCAAGCGGCGTCCATGTCGACGCTTCTCGTCCAAACGGTTGAATCGCGAGATTACCGCGCCGATTTCCTCGCCCACCTCCAAACCAGCGGCAATGAACTCGTCCACCTGTTCATCGCCCAGCGTAATCTGCCAACTACCGATAATGTTAAGAACATTGGAGCGCTCCCCCAGGGAGCAGGCCAAGCTGTAGCCAGGGCTTACGACATGATCGACAACGCGGAATGCAAAGCAGCTGTCGTAAAATACCACCCTCGCATTGACCCTTTCCACGTTGATCAGCCTGTTGGAAGTCCATGCGTTCTCTAGCGACGGCAGATGATGCAGATTTGTGCAGCACTGCTTTTCCAGGCAATAAGGCTTCAGCGCGGATCGGGCTTTCAACCGCGTGGACATTGGGCATAACGTGGTCCCACCTGGCGCGGCGAGGTGCAAACCGTTACCGTGCCCCTCCAAGGTGAGAAACTCGACATCGGAAGATAAAACACCACAAGTCTCTTCAAAGGATGAGTACCTGTCAGCGACAAGATCATATGGCGCATTTTCACTGTCTATTTCCCGGAATATGGAAACACAAGCGCGGTTTGCCTCAGGCTTTGACAAAGGCAGCAAGCTTTTCGCAAGGCGTTGACTTACCAATGCCAGCTCGGCCTCACTACTTGCAAATATAATTCCCGGCGCTGGCGTCGATGCGCCGTCGTATAAATACTCATAAAGCTCCGCGGCAAGGTTATCCGCATGCACTAAAACGACAGCGATATCTGCTATATCAGCAAGCGCGGCAACCGACGCGGCATTGACGAATGCTCGCGATGTATGACGCGCGTACTCTTCTGCGATATGCGGATTGATCAGGCCGAGTCCAACAACAACCCCTGCGCGCGTGGCGCGAATTCCCTGGCATTCTTTACCTTGCGCCTGTGAAGCCAAATCCGGGACGATTACGCTTTCTTCTTTCGCAGGCGAAAATAGGCCACTCATTTCCTCAAGCTGGCCGGCGTCATATCCAGCCAGTGCAGCCGGATATATTCCAAGCACTCTTCCCTGGAGCCCTGCATGGATTTACTCTCCCAGCCGGCAGGGATGGCGCGCTCGCTAGGCCAGATGGAATATTGCTCCTCGTGATTGACAACGACTGTAAACATATCTTTGTTCAATTGCGTTCCTTGTTTCGTTGACCAGGCCGTTCCATTGAGCGTTTAGTTTGGCTCGATGTTGGCGTGTCTTTCTAATTCGCCGGCGGGCAGCGGCGCGATATGTGCAACTACAAAGATGCAAGTAAAAGGAAGCTTGGCGCTGTACCTTTCCATACACCCGTGAAGACATATCAATTATGCAATTAGATGCATGATTATTATTACTTACTAAAAATGAAAAGTAAATAGAAAGTAAATTCTTTTCCTTGCAATCATTTCACATTTGTAGCCGCGACGATACATTGAAAGCGTGGGCCGCAGAGCCTCTGCTGAAGCGCCGATGAGCTCTACGAGCCCGTTCCGGCTCACGTCGACGAGGCGGCATAGTCGGCGAAAATGCGACGATTTTCGTTGCAAAATTGCTACATACTACGGTCGGCCACCCGCCGGCCGAAATATGGTCCGGCCGAGGCGGCGCGCGGCGAGCACGATGGTGTCGGGGCCCCGGTGCCGACCAGGCGGCCCGGACACTGGCCGCATGGCGTTACGGCTTGCTCAGTTTCCCGTGCAGGTCATTCATCATCATCAGCGCCGCCGAACTGTATAGCTTGTGATACTCCGCCACCATCTCGCCCGTGCCGATGACGGGATCGGTCGCCACCAGCTTTTTCACCTCTTCGATGTCGGACACGGCAAAGATAAACATACCGCGCCAGCCGTCGACGCCGTCAAACGGTCCCGCCGCCACCAGCTTTTTTTCCTTTGCCAGCCGCTCGATGTTGGCGAAGTGTCCCTTGAACATGGCGTCGCGTTCGGGGCCGGCCGCCATCTTGTTCGGGCCCGTCTTCAACAGCACGAACACATAGCTGCGCATGCCGCGCTGGTCGGCGCCGACCGACTTGGCCAGCGCTTCATCGAACACGGGCTTGTCGTCGGCCCGGGCCAGGGGGCCGGCAACAGCGGCGGCAAGGACGGTGGCGGTCAGGATGGCGTTGCGCAGCATGGGAAGCTCCCGGCGAAGTGGATGAGATGCCTAGTCTGCCCCAGCCGCACGGCTTGTCAAGCGTCGACCTATATGCGGATTCCATCATTATCACGGTTATCGATATCAGTTATCGATAACTAATATATCTGTATTTGTATTACCATGGTCGCGCTGTCGGAATACCCATGCCACCCACCCTACCTATTTGCGGAGATCCCTGATGACGCAGCCGATCGATATGCTTTCCCCTCCTGATGACGCCGCGCTGGCGCAACACCTGTCGCGCCGTACCTTCCTGTACAGCCTGGGCGCGCTGGCCCTGACCGCCTGTGGCGGCGGCGCCGGCGAATTGCTGTCTGCCGCGGCGCCAACGCCGCGCGCAGCCGGCGCACCCACGCCGTTCACGCATCCGGGCCTGCTGCATACGAACGCTGATTTCACGCGCATGGCGGCTAAATACACCACCAGCCCGTGGAGCGACAGCTGGACCCTGCTGATCAATAACTCCCACTCGCAGAGCACTTATACGGCCATGCCGCAGACCGTGGTGTACCGTGGTAACGACGGCGTACATTCGGAAAATTATGTGCGGCTGATGAACGACGTGGCAGCCGCCTATCAATGTGCGCTACGCTGGAAAATTGCCGGCAGTACCGCGCATGCCGACAAGGCCGTGCAAATCATGAACCAGTGGGCGGCCACACTGACCGCTATCGGCGGCGACTCCAATGCATTGCTGGCGGCCGGTATCTATGGCTATGAATTCGCCAACGCCGGCGAGATCATGCGCTCCTACAGCGGCTGGGCAGCTGCCGACCAGACCGCTTTCAAGAACATGATGACCGGGATTTTCTACCCGATCTGCACCGACTTCCTGGTCCGCCACAATAACACCGAGTGGACCCATTACTGGGCCAACTGGGACTTGTGCGCAATCGCCTGCATCCTGGCCATCGGCGTGCTGTGCGACGATGGCGCAAAGTTCGATGAAGCAGTCAATTACTTCAAGAGCGGCGGCGGCAATGGCCGCATTTTCAAAGCCGTGTATTACCTGCACCCGGGCTATCTCGGCCAGTGGCAGGAATCCGGCCGCGACCAGGGCCACGCTACGCTGGGTATCGCGCTGGGCGGGGCGATTTGCGAAATGGCGTGGAACCAGGGTGTGGACTTGTATGGCTACGACAACAACCGCTTCCTGGCCGGCGCCGAATATGTCGCGAAGTCGAACTTGATCCAGTCCGGCACCACGTATTACACGGTGCCTTACGTGACCTACAACAACGTCGACAACGTCAACCAGACCGCCTTCTCCACCTCGGCGCAGGGCATCGGACGGCCTTGCTGGGCGCTGGTCTATAACCACTACGTCAACCGCAAGGGCCTGGCCGCGCCGTACTCCAAGCAGTTCGCGACGGTGGTGCAACCGGAAGGCGGCCCCAACGGCGGCGACACCAGTGGCGCTTTCGACCAATTGGGCTTCGGCACGCTGACCTGCAAGCGCGACAACATCGCCAGCGGCGCCTTGCCGAGCGGCCTGACCGGCTACGTCAATGCCGGCGTGCCGGTGCTGTCCTGGTGGGGCAGCGCCTATGCGACCAGCTACAACGTCAAGCGCGCCACGGTCTCGGGCGGCCCGTACACGACGATCCAGACCGGCATCACGGACTTGCTGACCTATACCGACACCAGCGCGCCAGCCGGCGCCAATTATTATGTGGTGACCGCGATCATCTCGGGCGTCGAATCGGCGGTATCGAACCAGGCCACCGTCATCACCGGCACACCGCTGCACACCTACCTGACCTTCGACGCCAGCAGCGGCACCACCGCCGCCGATGCGACGGGACTGGGCCACACCGGCACGCTGGTCGGCGGCGCCAGCTGGGTCGCCGGCAAGAAAAACAATGCGGTGTCGCTGAATGGCAGCACCGGTTACGTGAGCCTGCCGGCTGACTTCATGACCGACGTCGGTGACTTCACCATTGCCGCCTGGGTCTACTGGAATACCGCCAGCAACTGGCAGCGCATCTTTGATTTCGGCGACGGCACCGGCCAGTACATGTTCCTGTCACCGAAAAGCAGTTCCGGCGTCGCGCGTTTCGCCATCACGGTCAACGGCGGCAAGGGTGAACTGGGAATCAACAGCACGTCGGCGCTGGCCACCGGGCAGTGGGTGCATGTGGCCGTCACGCTGTCCGGCAATACCGGCACCCTGTACGTCAACGGCGTCAGCGTCGGCAGCAACACCAACATGTTCCATGCGCCGTTCCGCCTGGGCAGCACCAGCCAGAACTGGATCGGACGGTCGCAGTATTCCGGCGATCCATACTTCAACGGGAAGATCGACGACTTCCGCATCTACCGTGGCGCACTCTCCGCATCGGCGGTGCTGGCGCTGTACAACAGCTGAACCACAGGGCAGCAATGCCCCCGGCAAGTGTGCTACGCTGCCATCATCCTCCTGCAGGAGACGTCCTGTGACGATGCGCAGCTTACGTACCCTCGCCTTCACCTTCGCCGCCGTGAATGCCCTGTCTTCCGGGCATGCGGCGGCGGCCGAATCCACCCAGCCGCCGGAAACCATCACGGTGGGCGTGTTCACGGTCGCGCCGTACGTGATCGCCGGCGTGGACGGCCCGCAAGGCGCGCTGGTGGCGTTCTTTGAACAGGAAATCGCCCCGCGCATGCAGGTACGCTTCCAGTGGGAGCGGCCGATGACGGTGGCGCGGCTGGAACAAAGCCTGATCGCGGGGCGGGTGCTGTTTACGCCCATCCTGGCAAAAACCACGGCGCGGGAAAACGCGCACATCCGCTTCGCCGGCGAACCGTACATCCGCTTCACGCCGGCCATCGCGGTGCTGCCCGGGCATCCGCTCAGCGCCGTCACCGCACCGGGCGACTTATCCGGCATCACCATCGGCTGGGTCCAGGCCGGCGCACTGCCGCCGTTCATGCAGGATTCCCGCATCCACCTTGACCTGGCCGGCGCCATCGACTGGGAACGCACCAATCTCGACAAGCTGAAACTGGGGCGCATCGGCGGCGCCTATTTTTCCGACCGCCACACGGCGCGCTACTTTGCCGCCCGCAACGGCATGGCGCTAAAACTGCTGGATTTGCCGGTGCCCGGCACGGCGCTGTACGCGGCGTTTTCGCCGGCCGCGCCACCGTCGCTGGTGGAGCGCTACCTGCGGGCCGCCGGCGAAGCGTTTGCCAACGGCCGGTTCAATGCTTACCTGAACCGCGCCGTCGCGGAGCCATAAGGATTACCGGTATTTCTTCGGCTGGCGCTTGCGCTCCGCCGCGTTCTGGTCGCGCAGGATGGCGTCGACCTTGTCGGATGCCATGCGCGACAGTTCCAGCGCGGTCTCCACGTCCGGGAAGCATTCCGGCAAACGGTAGCCGAGCCACGCATAGGCGGAGTACAGGCGGCACATGTCTTCCACGTCCTGCAAATTCTGGTAGCGCATCGGCTGGTCGTTGACTTTCAGGCGGCTGGCCTTGCCCTTCGACAGCGCCAGCGCCCACTGTTCCCACGCGTGCTGCAGCGACATCACCTTGCTGGAGACCGGCACCAGCGACAGCGTGAATTTGTCGGCCACCGACAGCGGCAAGGCGTCGAGCCATGCGGCCCGTTCGAACTGCTCTTCCGTGATGCGGGGATAGAAGAAACCGTCCGGCACGTCGATGTTGTGCACGAACCGCTTCAGCAACCGCGCCAGCGAAGTTTCCGCCGTCACCGATGAAATCAGGTGCAAATGCTCCAGCGTGGGCGCCACGGAAAAACCGGTGGCATTGAGCGGCGCCGGCTTTTCCTTCAGCAGCGCGCGCATCACCTGGTGCGTGTCGTCGTCAAACCCCGCCACCAGGCCTTCCTCATGAATACCGTAGCGCCCCGCCCTGCCCGCGATCTGGCGCGCCAGCGCGGACGGGATTTCCTCTTCCTCGCGGCCGTTGTATTTAACGGTGGTGGTCATCACGATGCGCGAAATCGGCAGGTTCAGGCCCATGGCAATCGCATCGGTGCCTACCACCACGTCGGCGGCGCCGTCGCGGAAACGCTGCGCCTGCGCGCGCCGCACTTCAGGCGACAAATTGCCATACACGGTGGCGGCCGACAGTCCCATATCCGTCACCATGTCGCGCCACATCAGCACATCGCGGCGGGAAAAGGCGATCAGCGCATCGCCACGCCGGATGTTTTTCAGCTTGCGCACGGCGGACAGCTCCATGGCCAGCGGCCCCTTGCGCTTCAGGAGGTGCACTTCCAGCGGGCATTCGAGCCGTTCGGCCAGCGCCTCGATGGCCTTCTTGGCTTCCGGCGCCCCCACCAGGTACACGGTGCGCGCCGGCGCGCCGCACACGGCGGCGGTCCACGCGGCGCCCCGGTCCGGGTCGGCCAGCATCTGGATTTCATCGATGACGGCCACGTCGACCGGCGTGCGCGTATCGAGCATTTCCACCGTGCTGGCCACGTGCGTGGCGCCGTCCACGATGCGGCGCTCTTCGCCCGTCACCAGGCTGACCGCCAGCGGCTTGCCGTGGCGCGTCACGGTTTGCAGCCGTTCATAGTTTTCCAGCGCCAGCAGCCGCAATGGTGCAAGGTAGACGCCGCTGGGCGCTTTGGCCAGCGCTTCCATGGCCTTGTGGGTCTTGCCGGAATTGGTCGGGCCCAGGATGGCAATGAAGCGGCGCGGCATGCGGTGCGCCGCGATGAACGACGCCGGGTATTCGCCCAGGCTGATGCTCTGGCGCGTACGTTCCGCATGGCGCTCTTCGCGCTGGCGCTCGAACGCGTGCTCCAGGCGCAGGCGGATGCGGTCGCACACTTCGCTGCCCAGGTCCGACGTTTGCAGGTCCGACAGCGTATGCAGGAACGCCATCGGGTCCATGCCGTAATCGTCCGCCTCCACCGCGATATCGCGCACGAATTCCAGCACATAGGCGTGCAGGTCGCGCACCGCCTTGTCGCCGCTGCGTTCGCGCAGCAGCGCCAGGCGCGTGTCGCGGTCCATCTTGCGCCACTTCGACGGCTTGGCCAGCACGCCGTATTGCGGCACCAACTGGTACGGCACGCGCAAGCCGACGTCTTCCACCTCGCCCGCAAAACGCAGGAACACGCGGCCCTCCATCTTGACCAGCGCGATGCCGCGCTGCGGCAAGCCGAGTTCTTCGCACAGGCGCTCGTCTTCGCTGTCGTAGGGTTCGTGTGGTGCTGAGATGGTACCGTGGGGAGCAGTCATGTGTGCGAGTATACCGCTCCGCGCCCCATACGGCAGCCGTGAGGTACAATCGTACCTCTGCCGTACTGACAGCCGTATAGAAACACATCCATGCCGCAAACCATCATCGCCCCCGTCCACCACGAACTGGTCATCAAGAAAAGCCGCTTCATTGCCTGCGTTCAGCCCATGCCCGACCGTGCCTCCGCACAGGCGGTGGTGGCGGAACTGTGGGCGCAACATCCGGGCGCGGCGCACGTGTGCTGGGCGCTGCTGGCAGGCGGCCAGTCGGCGGCCGTCGACGATGGGGAACCCAGCGGCACAGCCGGGCGGCCCATGCTGGACGTGCTGCGCCACCAGGACCTGGAAGGCGTGCTGGCGACCGTCGTGCGCTATTTTGGCGGCGTCAAGCTGGGCGCCGGCGGACTGGTGCGGGCTTATACGGACAGCGTGGCCCAGGCGCTGCTGGGTGCGCAGAAAGTCGCCATCATCCGCATGCAAACGCTGCGCTGCACGGCGCCATACGCGATGGAAGGACTGGTGCGGCGCGAAGTGGAACTGGCGCAGGCCAAGCTGCATAACGTCGCGCACCGCGACGACGTCTTGTTCGAATTGTCGTTACCAGCCGATGCGGCGCCGGCGCTGATGTCGCGCCTGACCGAAGCGGGCCATGGCCGCATAGTCTGGCTGGGCGACGACGACTGAGCACTGGCTGAAGGCACTACCTGCAAACAGCCATTTTCTTCGCGGCTTTCTTGTCCTTGCCATCCCCGGACGCGCCTTTGCCGCCGTCCTTGCCTTTGCCCTCTTTCTCATCCTTGCCATCTTTGTGATCGCCAGCAGGCGTCCCTTCGCCGCCGCCAAAGCTGTCGGCGCCGCCGCCGATGGTTTGCTGCTCGAATGCCTGCGCCAGCGCTGCGGATGCCGGCGATGACGGTACGGTGGCGGGGCTGGAGGACGGCGCGCTCTCCTGTGCAATGCCTGCCGGTGTGGTTTCCTTCGGCTTATTCTCCGGCGGCTTGCTGTCTTGCGATTTGTTGTCCTGCGCGGGCTGTGGCGGTTGCTGTACCGGCTGTTTAGCACTGTTGGCCGCAGCCTTGGCGGCATTGTCCGCCGCTTGCCGCGCGGCCTCATCGGCGGCGGCCTTCGCGGCGGCCTGCGCCGCCGCATCGGCAGCAGCTTTTTCCGCAGCCGCTTTGGCTGCGGCATCGGCTGCTGCTTTTGCCGCGGCATCGGCTGCTGCCTTGTCCGCCGCTGCCTTGGCGGCGGCTTCCGCAGCCGCCTGTTCCGCCGCCTTCGCGGCAGCTTCCGCAGCAGCTTTCTCCGCTGCTTCCTTGGCGGCTGCTTCCGCCGCTGCTTTTGCCGCCGCCTCGGCGGCAGCCTGCTCCGCTGCTGCCTTGGCCGCCGCTTCTGCCGCCGCTTTTTCCGCCGCGGCTTTGGCGGCCGCTTCGGCCGCGGCTTCGGCCGCCGCCTTTTCCGCTGCCGCCTTGGCTGCCGCTTCTGCCGCCGCCTTGTCCGCCGCTGCCTTGGCTGCCGCTTCCGCTGCGGCCTTGTCCGCCGCCGCCTTGGCTGCCGCTTCCGCTGCGGCTTTATCGGCCGCCGCCTTCGCTGCCGCTTCCGCTGCGGCTTTTTCCGCCGCCGCCTTCGCTGCTGCCTCCGCCGCCGCTTTTTTCGCCGCGGCATCGGCTGCGGCCTTGGCCGCGGCTTCCGCTGCCGCCTTGTCCGCCGCAGCTTTGGCCGCCGCCTCCGCGGCGGCCTTGGCTTCCGCTTCCGCGGCGGCTTGCGCCGCCGCTTCTGCCGCCGCGATATTGTCCAGTTCCGTCGAGGCAATCGTCAGGCCGCCCGTAACGGAACCCGCCGGCGCCACCACCGCACCGCCCGGTCCACGTGCTTCCAGCGTGGTCGAGCCGCCCCCGCTGTCGATGCGGGACGCGGGATCCAGTACCACGTTGCCGTTTTGCGCCAACAATGTCACCGGCCCCCGCGCGGTATTGGTCAGGCGTGCGGCGGCGCCCAGCGTGATGCCGGTGCTGGCCGTGACCTGGATTCCCGTGCCGCTGGTGACGCCAGTGTTGATCACGACCGGACTGTGCGCCGTCAGGGTGACCTTGCCCGACGCCGTGATGGCGCCCGGGCCGCTGGCGGCAATGCCGCCTGTATTATCGACCGTGATGGCGCCCACCGGATTAGCCAGCGCCCCCAGCGCCAGCGACACCGCGCCACTGTTATTGGTGAAGACGATATCGCCGCTGCCGCCGTTGGAAGCAGCGAAGGACTTCACGTGGTTGACACCGCCCAGCAGGATTCCGCCCGTGGCCGTGATTTCGAGTCCGTTGGCGGTAATGGTTTCGCCGCCGTTGCGGCTGAACGCGCCATTATTGACAAAGCGCAGCGTCCCGCTGACGTTGGGCGCGGCAATGTCACCGCCGTCCATGAAGCTGATGGCACCCGTGTGCGACGCATCGCCCAACACCAGGGTCGGCGTGGTAAAGGCCGCCATGTCGCGCGCATTGAGCAGCAAGCCGGTTCCCGTATCTTCGCCGCCCAGCGAACTGAATTTGATGGGCTGCGCGGCCGTCAGCGAATTCACCTTGACGAAGTTGGCGCCGCCCCCTGCCGACGCCACCGTGCTGCCGCCATAGACATCGACTTCATCTGCCTGCAACGTGACATTGCCGCCCGTCGACGTCACGCCCGCATTGATCGCCAGGCCCGCTCCCGCCAGCGCGATGTCGCCGCCGGCGGACAACGCGCCATCCACCGCCGCCACACCCTGCACCGACAGCGCGCCGCCCGCACTGCCACGCAAACCGGCAATGGTATTGGCCTGCGGCAGCAGCACGTCGCCGGATGCGGCTACTTGCAAAAGCCCCACCGCCAGCGCCATACCATCGGTTTGCACGATGCTGCCGGCCGTCGCCTTCGCGTTGACGGCATTGGCCGTGATGTTGCCCAGCGTGAGGGCGCCGCTGGCTTGCGTCAGGTCGAGTGTACCCAGACCTGTCACCACGCCGCCGGTCTGGCTGAATGCCGACGTGGCCGTCAGGGACGACGTCCCGTCGCCTTTCAGTTCGCCGCCGCCCTGGGTATAGGAACCCACCGTCAGCGCAGCCTTGCTGATATCGGCCGCACCGCCCGTGATGGTGAAGGCGCCGACGGTCGGCGTTTTGCCCGTCAGTGCCAGCGCGCCTCCACCCAACGCCAGCGCGCCGCCGCCCGTGACGGTATCGAGCGTGACGGCGGCCGCTTCACCGTTGACACGCAAGGTCCCGTCGATGACGGCGCCACGCTTGACGTCGAACTGGCTGGCATTGACGTCCAGCACCGCTCCCGGGGTGATGCGCAAGGTCGACATGGCTTGCTTGCCGGCACCTGCCACCAGTCCAAGGCCGGTGTCGATCACCACATCGTCGGCATTGCCTGGCGCCTTGCGCTTGCTCCAGTTGTCGCCGTCGTCCCAGGCCAGCGTGCCGGCGCCATTGCTGAAGTAATTCGCGTCGGCCACCTGGTTGACACGCACCGCTTCGCCCGCGGCCAGTCCATAGCCGGGCTGGTAGCCGGTCGGCAGCGTCATCTTGCTGAAAGTACCGGCGCGTTCGCCCGCCGTCACGATGGCGATCGGCTGGAACGCCACGGGCTTGTAACTGCCCATCAGCTCCGTCGTCAATGCACCATCCAGCACCGCCTTGCCGGTGACGGCCAGCAGGTCGGACTGACCGGCCCCATGGCCGCCCAGTTCCATCGCCAGCACGCCGCCATTGCCCTGCGTGTAATTGCCTTTGATTTGCAGGGTGCCGATGCCGGCTCCACCCGGAATCACCTTGCCATTATTGGTGAACATCCCGCTGCCGACATCGACCGTGCCGCTGCCCTGCAATACGCCGGTGGCGGCCAGCGCCAGATCGCCCGCGCGCGACAGCACCGAGCCGCCCCCCACGTCGATCACGCCGGCAAGTTTCGATACCCGGTCGCCCAGCGCCAGCGCGGCCTTGCCCGTCAGCGCCAGCGTATTAGCCTTGCCCAGGTCCAGGCCGCTGATGGAAGCGGGGCCGCTGGTTCCGTTCAGGGTGACGGTCAATGTATCCGGACGGGCAATGTGCACCATTTGCGCGGCGGTGGGCAATCCCAGCAGCCAGTTGGCGGCGACGTCCCACGCGCCGGACACATACGTCCCGCCGCTCTTGAGTATCCAGAAATTGTCGCCGGCCTGCGATGTCAGGCGCAGCGCGTGATACGACGGGCTGGCCTTTTCCACGTCAAAGCCGCTGACGGCCGGCAGCGTTCCGGCCAGTTGCGTCGCCGTGCTTTGCACGACATCGAACGCATCGCCGCTGGCATAGGCGCCGGCAAGGTCGGTGCGGTTGATGACAGTGGCGGCGCCGACCGTCACCGCGCCGGTCGCGGCCACCTTGTCGTAGCTGGCGGCGGACGTCAGTTCCGTATTGACGGCGCCAGCCGACGTATCGAGCGTGCCGTCGATCGCCAGCGTACCGATGGCGCCGGCGCCGCCCGGCGACAGGGTCCCCTGGTTGACGACATTGGCGGCAATCGTGCCGCTGCCTGCCAGCACGCCATCGGCGCCATTGGCCAGCGTGCCGGACGAGGTGGCCACGGTGGCGCCGTTGCCGACCGTCAGCGTACCGCCATTGGCGGCCATGCCGGACAAGGTCAGCGTGCCGCTGGAGACCGACACCGTCCCCGTATTCGACGTCAGCACCGCCGTTTGCGCGCCGGCCGACGTCTTGCTGAATGTGCCCGCGTTGGCAAACGTGCCGCCGCCGCTGACGGGCGTGGCGTGCGTACCGGCCAGTGTGACGGAACCCGCCGCCACGTTGGTGAAGGCGGTGCCGGCGGCCATGGCGAATTGTCCCGCCGCGCCATTGATATTGATGGCGCCCGCATTTTCCGACACGCCGCCGGCGACATTCAGCGCCGCGCCCAGGTCCACCACGCCATTGTTCAGCAAATTGGCGGTGGCGGTCGGCCCATTGATGGCCAGTGTCGTACCGGAAGCTGTTTGCAGCAGCGCGGCGCCCGCCTGCAGCCCGGCGCTGCCGATGGTCATTCCCCCGCCCAGCACGCGGATCGCGCCGCCACTGTAGGAACCGGACAAGGTCACTGCGCCCGCCATTTGCGCCATGCCGCCGCCCGCCAGCAAGCCGGACACCGTGCCGCCCGTCAGTGTAAAACCGTTGGTCGCGGTCAGCGTTCCCGTGGCGGCGCTGATCGTGCCGGCGCTGGACACGCTGTTGACCGTTTGCGCGAAGCCGGCCGTGTCGAGCGTGCCGGCCGCGCCGATGGTCAGGTCTCCGCTGCCCAGCGCATTGGCCGCGCCCACGGTCAGGGTTCCCCCATTGACCGTTGTTCCGCCCGTGAATGTATTGGCGCTGTTGAACGCGGTGGCGCCGGCGCCGGATTTCACGATGCTGCCGGCGCCGCCGATGCCGCCGCTGACGGTGTCGGCGGCGGTGGCCGCCAGGGTCAGCACGGCATCCGTTCCCAGTGTCACCGGGCCGGTCAACGTCGTGCCGCCGCTGGCCGACAGCGTGCCATTGTTGGCCAGCGCCAGCGCGCCGGTATGGAACCATTGCGAAGGCATGGCCAGCGATGTCACAGCAAGGCTGCCTCCGGTGTTGACGCGGGCAAAGCCTTCAAACGTGCCGGACAGCGCCGTATTTTGCGCCTGGATCGTCAATGGCGCGGCGGCCAAACCCGCGTTGCCCAAACCGCCGCCCCCCAAGGTCACGCTGCTGCCTTTCAGCACAACGGGGCCAGCGATCCGTACCTGCCCCCCATACGACTGGGCGCCAACCGTGGTGACATTCCCTTTCAACAGGCTGGTGCCGCTCACATTCAGGCTTGCCACATTGTCGAGCACGCCGCCAAACGTCGCCAGTCCCGTATTGGTCACGCCCAATGCGAAGGCCAACCCAGGCGTGCCACCGAGATTGCCGACGAAATCCACCGTACCGCCGCTATTGACCGTGGTGCCGCCGGCAAGCGCCAGGTTGCCCTGGTAATACTGGTTGCCGCCTGACGCCAGCGTGCCTCCTTTGAATAGGATCTGATGGCCGTCGACATTCATGCCAATATCGCCGCCCGCAGTGAGGCTGGTCAGCGTGACATCGCCTCCTGCCGTCACCACGTACTGGCTGCCGGCACTGCCGGACAAGTTCAGGGCGCCGGGCGCATTGACGACCACAGAGCCGGAAGTGGAGGTGGCGGACACGGAAGCGGCGACCGCATTGCTGAGTGACAGATCCCCGGCTGCCGTTGCCGTCAGCGCGCCGCCGTTCAGGCTTTGCGAGCCAAAGGTGTCGGACTGGATCGTACGGCCCGCCGTCAGGTTCAAACCCAGTTTGCCGCTGGTGGAATTGATGGGTTGGCGCAAAACGATGTCGCGGCCCGCGTTCAAGGTCAGCGACTGGTCGCCGCCGGCCGTCTTTTCAATCTTGCTGTCGACGGTGATATCGGTGCTGGCCGCCAGCGACACGCTGGTGGTGGCCAGCAGCGTGGCAATGGAACCGGCCGTCATCTTGCTGGTGTTGCCGGCATAGGTGCCGGCGTCCAGCGTGACCACCGTCGCGGCCGGGTCGACCGCCAGCACGCCGGCATCGCCGCCCAGGCCCGTGCCGTCCACGTCCGCCACGGCGCCGATGATGATGTTGGCCGGGTCCAGCAACAGCGTCCCGGTTTTGCCCCGCGCCGCAGTGGTGTCGGTCCGCAACCCGTCTATCGACAGATGCCGCAGGCCGGATGTCTCGACCATTCCGCCGTCGCCGCTCTGCGCGCCGCCACGCGCGCTGATGGTTCCCTGCGCCGCGGTGGCGCGGTCCGACCACAGCACAACTTTGCCGCCGTCTCCGCTGGCCAGCGCATCGGCCCGCAACACGGCGTCCGCCCCCAACAGCGCGGTTTGCGCACGCGACAGGCTGCCGCCGCCCTGGTAATCGCCCCCCACCAGCACCGTACCGCCGCCCTGGCCGCCGGATGCATCCAGCAGCGCCGTTCCCTGCACGGCGACACTGTCGCCCGTCATCTCGATCCGCCCGCCGCTGCCGCTGCCGGTCGCCAGCATTTGCGCGGCGCCGTCAGCGACGGCGGACTGCGTCGCGCGCAGGAAGATGCGGCCGCCTTCGCTGACCACGCTGCTGGCATTGAGCACGCCGCTGTTTTTCACCAGCACGCCCGCCATGCCGATGCGGCCCGCCGTGCTGACGATCTGGCCCAGGTTCAGTGCACTGCCACCGGTCCCTGTGACGGCGACGCGCACGCCGGGCGTGGCCGTGTCCAGCAATTCCACGCTGGCGCCTGCCGCCAGCAGCACTTCGCCATTGGGCGCGCGGATCACGCCATGGTTTTGCACATCCGGGCCCACCAAGTAGACGCTGCCGCCGGACGGTGTCGCGATGGTGCCGTCATTGCGCACCATCGCGCCCAGGGCCGCTTGCGGCGTGGCGTTGAACAGCATGCGCCCGGCCAGGAAATCCGCATCGCGCACGGCCAGCGTGCTGGCGACAAAACCGTGCAAATCCAGCGTGGCGCCCTGCCCCACCATGATGCCGGCCGGATTCACCAGCCAAACCTTGCCGTTGGCCGACAGGCTGCCCTGCAACAGCGATGGCGCGTTGGACGCCACCCGGTTCAGGATCACCGAATCGGCGCCCGGCTGGCGGAACGTGACGGCGGCGCCGCTGCCGATATTGAAGGTGTCCCAGTTGAGGATGGCCTTGCCGCTTTGCTGGACAATGTCCATGCGGTTGCCCGATTGCGCGACCGTGGCCTGCCCCGCCGCCAACGTGGCGCCGGTTGGCAGCGTGTTCGATGGCAGTGGCGCCGCGTGCGCCGATAATCCCGTCAACAGGGCCAGCGCGGCGGCCGTTCGGCCCCAGGCGGCGCGGGCGCCCAGCAAGCGCGCCATCATCCGCACCAGCAACGGTGCGACGCGGCGCGGCATGCGCCGGATCAACGTGTATTTGTGGCGTCCATAGCGCACGATGGCGGCGACGGAAACGGGGGACATCCTGGCGGCGTGGTCTGGGGCGCTCATGATGGTAGCCTTCGGGAATCTATCCCTACATTATCGGTCACGGCGTTGCAAATTACCTATGGAATTCGCCCTGTTGCAACATTGTCGCCACGAATCTGTGCCCGCAGTGGACTCCACCGCACAGACAGCCGGACCACGGCCGTGTTAAAAAGAGCTTGAGAGCAAGTAGTTTATTGGAGGAAATTCCTATGAAATGGGAAGGCAACCGCGAAAGCGATAACGTGGAAGACCGCCGCGGCGGTGGCGGGGGTGGCGGTTTCGGATTCGGTGGCGGCACCATCGGTATCGGCACCGTGATACTGGCGCTGCTGGGGTCATGGATCTTCGGCATCAATCCGCTCACGATGCTGGGCATGCTGAGTGGTGGCGGCCCCGCGCCGCAGGTGCAGCAGGCGCCAGCACATGCGCCACCGCCATCGGACAAACAGGCGCGCTTCGTGGCCACGGTGCTGGCCGATACGGAAGACGTATGGGGCGAACAATTCCGCGCCGGCGGCAGCCAGTACGTGCGGCCCAAGCTGGTGCTGTTCTCGGATCGCACGCCCACCGCGTGCGGCACGGGACAAGCCGCCATGGGGCCGTTTTACTGCCCCGCCGATTCCAAGGTGTATATTGACCTGAGTTTTTACCGCCTGATGCAGCAGCGCTTCCACGTGGCCGGCGAATTCGCGCAAGCCTATGTCATCGCCCATGAAGTGGGCCACCACGTACAGCACTTGACGGGGGTTTCCGGCAAGGTGGAACAGGCGCGCCGCAACGCGTCCGAACGGGAAGGCAACGCGCTGTCGGTGCGGCTGGAGCTGCAGGCCGACTGTTATGCGGGCGTATGGGCATTCCATGCCAACCGTGCGCGCAGCATCCTGGAACAGGGCGATATCGAAACCGCGCTCAATGCCGCCAGCGCCATTGGCGACGATGCGTTGCAGCGCCAGTCGCGGGGCGAAGTGGTGCCGGATTCGTTTACGCACGGCACGTCGGAACAGCGGGTGCGCTGGTTCAAGCGGGGCATCGACAGCGGCGACGCCATGCAGTGCGATACGTTCAAGGCGCGCACACTGTAAACCGGGCGGCATTCCGATTTTGGAGCCGCACCATGACTGAAGCCGTCACCACGCCTGCTGCGCTACATCGGCGGCAAGCTGGAATCGGCGCAAGCCTTCGTCACCGACGGCCAGCGCATCACCGCGATCTATGCGGTGTGCAATCCCGACAAGCTGGCCGGCGTGCCGATGGCGCTGTAGCGCCGGCCCAGGCGCCACTAGCGGAAGGCGTAGACGATGACGTCCTGTTGCGGCGCGGCCTCCGTGCCGGCAAGCTGTTTGCGCGGCACCACCATCGTCAGTTCGCCCCCCACGGTGCCGTCCTGCTTCAAGTCGATGCGCATTTTTAATTGCCGGTCCAGCGCGACAAAACTGTCCGGCGATGCCGCCACGATGCGGTGCGCGCCCTGGCGGTCGATTTCCGCGTACATGGCAATGCCGTTGTGGGTCAGGTACAGCGTCTGTCCGTTCGACAACTCATACGCGCCGCGGAAATCGTCAAAGTCTTGCCGGGCCATGGGATAGCGATGTGCGGGCAAGTCGATGGTCTGCGTTGGCGCGGGAATCTTGACGGTTTCTTCGGCAAGTACGGGTGCAGCGGTGGTGGCCAGCGATGCGGCGGCAGCCAGCAGGATTCCAGGCAGGATATGTTTCATGTTATTTCCCCTTTTGTTTTGAACAGGTGCTGAACCAGTCTAGGCGGGGAATGGGTGATGCGCGTCATCCGATCGGATGACGGCGCCAAAACACCTGGCTGCGGTCGCACGGCTGCCCCGTCAGCGTGGCGCTGGACTGATGGATCATCGCAATCAACTCGCCCTGGCGGCGGGTGGCGGTCTTGGCGTAAATATGATGCAGATGGGTTTTGACGGTATTGACACTGGTTCGGTGCAGGACAGCAATGTCTTCCAGCGCCGCGCCTGTCGACAGCGCCTGAGCGACCCCGGCCTCGGCCGGCGTCAAATCGAACAGTTGGCTCAGCGCGTGGCTCGATACCATCATTTCCTCGGGGTCGCGCGCCAGGACAATCGCGCTGGGCAGCCCGGACGGCGCGCGGCCCGCCGGCTGGAACGGCATCACCATCAACGTCAGCGGCAGGCGGCCGCCGCGGCGCAGCGCCAATGCATGCGCGCCCGCCTTCCCGGTCCCGGCGACATCGCGCACCACGCGCGCCAGCGCCTGCGCATCGCTTGAGTCCGTCTGCAGACGGCCGCCCTGCAATCGCAGCGGCATGTCCGCGCCAAACAGCGCCGCCGCACGCACATTGGCAAACAGCACGCGCAATTCCACATCGATCAGAAAGACGGCCGCCAGCACTGCTTCCAGCGAAGCCAGCGTGCAATGTTCAGCCATCTCCGCCTGCAGCACCCGGCTGCGCAGGCGCAGCGCCCGTTCGACAAACGGGAGGAACGCCAGGACCCGTTTCCGTTCCCGGCCATCGTAATTGCCCCAGGCCAGGCTGCGATGCATGCCCAGCAAGCCCGATGCGGCAGGCACATAGGATGTCACTGCGCCCACGACATAAAAACTGTCAACCGGCCGGCAAGCCACGGCGCCGGCGATGGGGTCGCCGCTGGCATACACGGCCGCGCTGCCGGGTTCCTGCACCTTCTGTGCTCTTGCCTCGTGCCGCCGGTAGAGTTGCTCGTAATCGTCAACCAGATCGTCCCCAGTGTGGGCAGTACAGTCCAGGACCAGCCCGGCCGCGCCGGCTTGCTGCACCACCAGAGCGGCGCTGCTGGAATCGAAAGCAGTGGCGATCTCGCCGCACAGGCCAGTCCATTGGCCGGCATCGAGCGCAGCTTCGTAGAGATGGATGACCAATGCACTGGGGACGGTTACCTCGTGTGTGATGTACATGCGGCGTCCTTTCCCTATGCCGTTGAATATACGCCGCTTGTCTTGGACAGCAAGCATTACTCGGGGCAATGCCGCCAAGAAAATATGCGATGGAAGCCCGCATCGCACTTCCCGCCAAAGCGTGATTCGCCGCCGGATGGAACAGGCGTGGAACGAACAAGGCTAGCGCACAGCAAGTTACGCTGCCGGCCCATTTCACCAGCCATACCACTTCAACACCGCCAAAAACTGGTACGCATCATTTAACAGAATGTCTCATTTGAGACATCCCGTCTTTTTTCTCTCTCGGCAGAATGGCCCAACCGTCGCCGGACACCCGGTGGCGGCCTTGCTTCCGTCAGCCCACATGGTTCTCCCGGAACAACTGGTCTTGAATTGGACGCAACTTTACAAAACCACTTGACTACCAATTTTTGCCATTCCATGCTGGCCCCCGGCTGCACGCATTCGAGCCGGATAACAAAAGCAAGAACACCTTACCCAACCAAGGAGGAGAACATGGTAGCTACGATCAGGGCGAACGCCCGCAACCTATGCCTGGCCGGCCTGGCCGGCGCGCTGCTGGCCGCATGCGGCGGCGATGGCGCCAGCACCACTGAAACACCGCAAAAACTCAAGATGGGCGCCACGGCCAGTTGCCCGGCGTGGACGTCGACCGACATCTACACGGCAGGCATGTGCGTGACGTACAACGGCAATACGTACAAGGCCAAGTGGTGGACGCAAAACAATGTGCCGGGCACCGAACAATGGGGCCCGTGGGAATTGCAGGCCACCACGCCAACGCCTACCCCGACACCAACACCGACGCCCACTCCTACGCCGACGCCGACGCCGACGCCAACCCCGACACCCACTCCTACGCCTACTCCGACGCCCACCCCGACACCGACGCCGGCCGGCCGCGAAATCGGCTCGTACTTCGCCCAATGGGGCGTGTATGGCCGCAACTACGAAGTGGCCGACATTCACACCACGAAAACCCCGGTCAACGGCGTGCAAACCAGCGTGGCAGACCAGCTCACGTTCATCAACTATGCGTTCGGCAACGTCTACCAGAAAAACGGCGGCTATGAATGCGACATGGTGTCGCGCGCCGAAGTGGGGAACGACAACCCGACGTCGCCACAGGCGGGAACGGGCGGCGATGCCTACGCGGATTACCAGCGCCAACCGGCCCGCACGGTCGATGGCAAGTCCGTCGCGTGGGACGCCAAGCTGTCGGGCAACTTCCTGCAACTGAAATTGCTGAAGCAGCAGCACCCCAACCTCAAGGTGTTCATCTCGCTGGGCGGCTGGAGCTGGTCGAAGTTCTTCTCGGCCGCCGCGAAAACCGATGCGCTGCGCAAGCAACTGGCGAAATCGTGCGTGAAGATGTTCATCGCGGGCGACTTGCCGGTGCAGGACGGCCGTGGCGGCCCCGGTTCCGCCAAAGGCGTGTTCGACGGTATCGACATCGACTGGGAATACCCGGGCGGCGGCGGCCAGCCGTACAACACGTACGACACGGCGGACAAGCAAAACTTCACGCTGCTGATGCAGGAATTCCGCGCGCAGCTCGATGCCCAGGGCGCCACGGACAACAAGCGCTATGCGTTGACGGCCGCGATTGGCGCCGGCGCCGACAAGATCGCCAACACGGAACCGGGCAAGTACGCGCAATACATGGACTGGGTCAACGTGATGACGTACGACTTCCACGGCGCATGGGAACCGAACACCAACTTCCACGCGCCGCTGTACCACGATCCGGCCGATCCATCGACCGGCAACGTGGCCAAGTACAACGCGCATGACGCCATCACGGCGCTGGTGGCGGCCGGTATGCCGCGCAACAAGATCCTGATGGGCATCCCGTTCTATGGCCGCGGCTGGAAAGGCGTGACTGCGGGGCCGAACGGCAACGGCTTGTACCAGGCCGGGACGGGCGGCGCGGCGGGCGCGTATGAAAGCGGCATTGATGACTACAAGGTGCTGGTCAACAAGACCGGCAACCGCTGGTACCACCCGGTGACCAAACAACTGTTCCTGTACACCGGCACCGGCGAATGGTGGAGCTATGACGATCCAACCGTGATCGCCACCAAAATGAAGTACGTGCGCGATGAAAACCTGCGCGGCGCCTTCTCGTGGGAACTGGACGGTGACGCCAGCGGCGCGCTGACCACGGCCGTCTGGCAAGGCCGCTGATCCGCCAGGATCACGCGACTCGACTCCGTAGGGCGGTTTGCGCAGCAAGCCGCCATTGCATGCGTCAACGAAACGCTATGGCGGCTTTGTAAAAACCGCCCTACGGAAATTCACGTCACCACGGAGGCCAACATGAAACGCCAAACCAACGTCCAACCGCTGGGCATCAGCGACGAATGGCGCCGCTGGATCGCGGAAAACCTGATGCTGGGCAGCCATCCCGACACGCTGGCCGGCATCCTCGTGCAATCGGGCGTCGGCCTGCGCGACGCCCAGGCCGAACTGGCCGCGGCATTGGCCAGTCCCTACCTGCAAGGCGTGCAGCGGCTGCACAACCGTCTCGCGAAACGGGACTGGTTGCTGGGCATACAGGCGCAGCTGAACCGGCTCGCCCCGATGGAAATTCCCCGGCGCCACCAGCTGTCCGGCGAGGATTTCCTGCACCAGCACTACATCGCCAACCGCCCGGTGATCCTGACCGGCTGGCTGGACGACGTGTCCCGCGACGACTGGTCGCTGGAACGCCTGGCGCAGCGTTTCGGCGACCGGACCGTGGAAGTGCAGTTCGGCCGCAACGCGGACCCCGACTATGAAATGAACAGCATCGCGCACAAACGCACGATGCGCTTCAGCGAATACACCGGCCTGGTGGCGGCCAGCGGCCATACCAACGATTTCTACATGACCGCCAACAATGGCCAGCAAAACCGGCACGCGCTGCGCGAATTGTGGGACGACGTGCCCAAGCTGCCGCACTACCTGGCGGATGAACCGGCAGGCTTTTTCTGGCTCGGCCCGGCCGGCACCGTCACGCCATTCCACCACGACCTGACCAACAACTTCATGATCCAGCTGTCCGGCCGCAAGCGGGTACGCCTGATCGCGCCGTGTGAAACGCCGAAGCTGTACAACCAGCGCCACTGCTTCACGCCTGTCGATGGGCGTGCGATCGACACGCAGCGCTTCCCGGCCATGGCGGGCGTACCGGTGCCGGAATGCGTGCTGGAGCCGGGCGAAGTGTTGTTCCTGCCGGTGGGCTGGTGGCATTTCGTCGAAGCGCTGGACATTTCCATCACGGTGTCCGCCACGCATTTCAAGTGGGATAACGATTTCTATTCGAACTATCCGACCAATCACGACTTTTGAATTTTCCCAACCATATGACCTATAAATCACATTTGATGCTGGCGCTGCTGGGCGGCGCCCTCGTTGCATGCGGTGGCGGCGACCCGTCGGCCACCACCACTAAATCCATGAAAATGGGCGCGGCCGCCACGGCCAGCTGCCCTGCCTGGACTTCCACCGATATCTACACGGCCGGCATGTGCGTGACGTATAACGGCGCAACGTATAAAGCCAAGTGGTGGACGCAAAACAATGTCCCCGGTACGGAACAATGGGGTCCGTGGGAACTGCAGTCGGGAACGCCGACGCCTACTCCCACGCCGACGCCGACGCCTACTCCGACACCAACGCCCACGCCTACACCGACACCAACGCCCACACCAACGCCGACTCCGACGCCAACGCCAACGCCCACTCCAACACCGACGCCGGTTGCATGCCGCCCCGACGGCCTGTCGTCTCCCGTCACCAACGTGCCGTATTGCAGCGTGTACGACACCAACGGCCGCGAGAAACTCGCCAACGGCATGAACCGCCGCATCGTCGGCTACTTCACCAGCTGGCGCACGGGTGCGGGCAATACGCCGTCCTACCTCGTCAACAATATCCCGTGGGACAAGGTCACCCACATCAACTATGCCTTCGCATCGGTGGACGGCAATGCGAAAGTCGCCATCGGCAGCGGCGCCAACAACCCGGACACGGGCATGACGTGGCCGGCCATTCCCGCCGCCGCGATGGACCCGTCCTTGCCCTACAAGGGCCACTTCAATTTGCTCGCGCAATACAAGAAGCGCTACCCGGGCGTGAAAGTCATGCTGTCCGTGGGCGGCTGGGCCGGGAGCGGCGGCTTCTATACGGCCACCACCAATGCCGATGGCACCACCAACACGGCAGGCATCAATACGCTGGCCGATTCGATGGTGTCGTTCCTGCGCCAGTACACGTTCTTCGACGGTATCGACATCGATTACGAACACCCGACCACCAACAATGAGGCGGGCAATCCGCTGGACTTCGGCGTGTCGAAACCGCGCCTGGCCGGTTTGATGAAGGGCTATAACCTGTTGCTGAAAACCGTGCGCCAGAAACTGGACACGGCCGCCGTGGCGGACAACAAGTACTATATGCTGACGATCGCCGGTTCCGCTTCCGCGTGGATCCTGCGCGGCGAGGAAAACCTGTCCGGCCTGCAGTACCTGGATTACGCCAGCCTGATGTCGTATGACTTGCACGGCGGCTGGAACCAGTACGTGGGTCCGAACGCGGCGCTGTTCGACGATGGCAACGATGCGGAACTGAAGGCCGGCAACGCGTACCAGTATGGCGGCATCGGCTACCTGAACGTGGACTGGGCTTACCGCTACTACCGTGGCGCCTTGCAGGCTGGACGCATCAATATCGGCGTGCCGTATTACACGCGCGGCTGGAAGGATGTCACGGGCGGCACCAATGGCTTGTGGGGCACGACACCGCTGGTCAACAGCACCGTCACCTGCGCCGGCGTGAAAACCTGCGGCACGGGTGCGACCGGCATCGACAACGTCTGGTATGACCTCGACAGCAATGGCCAGGCCGTCCCGGGCGGCGGCAACCCGCTGTGGCACGCGCTGAACCTGCAAAACAATATCGTGCCGGACTACCTCGATGCGTATGGCGTGACGGAGAAAACCATTACCGGCGTGTACAGCCCGAACTACAGCGCCACCCTGGCCGCGCCATGGCTGTGGAACGCCACCCGCAAGGTGTTCATTTCCACGGAAACCGCGCAATCGATGGCGGCCAAGACCCAGTACGTGATCGACAACGGCATCGGCGGCATCATGATCTGGGAACTGGCCGGCGACTATGCGTGGGATGCGGCGAAAAATGGCGGCAAGGGCGAGTACTTCATGGGCTACACGCTCACCACCAATATCGCCAACGCGTTCAAGACCGCAGCACCCTATGGCAACCAGCGTTCGGAAACCGCCATGCCGGCATCGTCAGCGAAAGTGTCGATCACGCTGGGTGGCTGGAAACTGGGCGACAGCAATTATCCGATCAACCCGGTCATGACGGTCACCAACAACACGGCCACCACGATTCCCGGCGGCTCCGTGGTGGAATTCGACTATCCCGTGTCGGCGCCCGCCAACATGAGCGACCAGTCGGGCTATGGCCTGTCCGTCATCAAGGCGGGCTATGCGGGTCCAAACAACATCGGCGGCTTCAAGGCCAACTTCAACCGCGCGAAATTCACGATCCCCGCATGGCAATCGCTGGCCCCCGGCGCGTCCGTGCAACTGACGCTCAATTACACGCTGCCGATTTCCGGACCGTCCGCCTACACCATCACGGTCAACGGCGTGAAGTATGCACTGTCGGATGACTATCCCGACTTGCCGGTGGCGCTGAAGTAAGCCTGCCCCGCCCCGGCGCGCCGATCCGCGCTCCGGGGTTTTTCCGATCCCACAAGGAGAACCCATGTACAGAATCACCAGCCTTGCCGTGCTGGCCGCCCTGCTATTGTCCGCCTGCGGCGCCAACACCACGCCGGACATCCAGCAGCGCCAGCGCGCGGGCGCCGCCGCCCCCTGCCCCGCCTGGAGCAGCACGCAAATCTACACGGCCGGCGCCTGCGCGATTTACCAGAACAAGCAATTCGAAGCCAAATGGTGGGTGCAAGGCACGGCGCCCAACGCAGCCGATAACTGGGGCCCATGGAAATACATCGCCGACGCCACCACGCCGCCCGATCCCGGCCCGGGTCCGAACCCGCAGCCGGGTGGCGTCCCCACCAAAGCGCAGGCCGAGGCGCGCGAGGCGGAACTCACCAACAATGATTTCTTCCGCAAGGTCAAGGCGTCCGTGCGCACGCTCGACAACGCCGCCGTGGAAGCCGTCGCGCCCGGCGCGGCCGCCAATCCCGCCAACGTGAAGCGGGTCGAGCGTCTGCTGACCTCCAGCAAATGGGAGTACTACTTCGGCGCCCGCGACACCAGCTATACGTACCGCCGCTTCCTGCAAGCGGTGGCGAAATTCCCCGCCGTCTGCGACGACTATACGGATGGCCGCAACGCGGACAATATCTGCCGCCATTCGCTGGCCACGATGTTCGCGCACTTCGCGCAGGAAACGGGCGACCACAATGCCAGCATCCCGCTGCCGCAATGGCGCCAGGGCTTGAAGTATCTGCGCGAAATCGGCTGCGATGACAACGGCACCAGCTGCGGCTACAACACGGAATGCGCCGACCCGGTATTCAACAGCGTCTGGACTTGCGGGAAAAACGCGGACGGCAGCTACAAGAAATATTTCGGCCGCGGCGCCAAGCAACTGTCGTACAACTATAACTATGGCCCGTTCTCGCAAGTGATGTATAACGGCGACCAGTCGGTGCTGCTGAAAGACCCGGACCTGGTGGCGTCCACGTGGCTGAACCTGGCCTCGGCCACGTTCTTCTTCGTCTATCCGCAACCGCCGAAACCGTCGATGCTGCACGTGATCGACGGCACATGGGTGCCAAACGCGGCGGACGTTACGGCCGGCGCCGGCAACAACTTCGCCACCACCATCATGATCATCAACGCGGAATGCGGTACCGGCACGGAAAAGCCGGCGGCGCAAAACCGCATCGATTACTACAAGCAGTTCGCGGCCGACCTGGGCTGGAACGTGGCGGGCGAACAGCTGTCGTGCGCCACCATGCAGCGCTTCGGCCCGTCCAGTTCCGCCGCCTACAACATTTACTGGGAAAAGAACTGGAACAGCGGCGGCGATTACCAGTGCCAGCTGGTCAGCTACCAGACGCCCTATTCCGCGCTGATTGCGGGGAATTATGCGAAGTGCGTGGAAAAGAACTGGAATATCGTGCTGAAGTGATAGCTGAAATATTCCCAATGTGAGAAATCGATAGATTTCGGTGGTGGCCCAATTGCTACAATGCGTGTTTTCCTTGCATTAGAGACAACATGGCCGCCATCGACGATTACGCAGACACCCAAGCCGGCGCAGCCGCACTGGCGTTCCACACACTGACGGCAGGCCTGCTCGACACCCCGCAAGACAAGGATGTCTTCAAAATCGCGGTGACCAAGGGCCGGACTTACCTTGTTGCCTTTGCCCCGCTCATGGCACAAGGCGATCCCGTACTAAAGGGCTGGGCTGACGGGAAGGCGCCCGTCATGTATTCCAAGGAAACGTCGACGCTGATCTACACGGCCGATTACACAGGCGACTATTTCCTGGAAGTCAGCAACCTCACTAAACCTGGCCTTGCCGGCTATTCGCTGGTGGCAGTCGAGACTTACCCGGACGATTACCCTGCCACCCAAAGCGCGGCAGGCGCCTTGCCCGTGGGCGGCAAGATCTCCGCGCAAATCGAAGTCAACGGCGACCGTGACTGGTTCAAGCTGAATTTGCAAAAAGGCGTCGAATACACACTGACGCTGGAAGGCAAAGGGTATGGTGAAGGCACCATGCCGGTCGGACCGTTTGGCGCAAAAGTGTTTCTTGAAGCATCGCCGTCGTCCGCCCCCAACATTCCCTTGGTGGTCTCGGATGACACGTGGACGCATTACTCGCTGACTGCCCATGCCAGTGGAGCGTACTACGTCTCCGTGTATGACGACGCCCAGTTCTTCGTCGCACCGTCTCCCGACTACCACACCGGCACCTATACGCTGCATGCGGCGCAGGTCCCCAATGGCGCCGGCACCGCCAACAACGATACGCTGGCCGGACTGGGTACCGGCACCGTCATCACCGGTGGCGCAGGTTTGGATACTGCCGTGTATGCGGGCGCCCGCGCGGATTACGCTATCGCGCAGGCCGCCGCCGCGATCAACGTCACCCACACTGGCGCAGCGACCGCCGATAACCTGACCGGCGTGGAACGCCTGCTGTTCGATGACGGCGCCGTGGCGCTCGACACGGCAGGCGCCGGCGGCCAGGCTTACCGGCTGTACCAGGCCGCCTTCAACCGCGCCCCGGACAAGGCCGGCATCGGTTACTGGATCGCGCAAATGGACAAAGGCGCCAGCGTCTACGACGTGGCGCACAGCTTCATCAACAGCGCGGAATTCCACACCCTGTATGGCGCCAATCCCTCGAATGCGGCCTTTGTCGACAGCCTGTACCAGAACATCCTGCACCGCGCGGGCGACCAGCCGGGTGTCGATTACTGGAACGGTGTGCTGGCTTCCGGCGTACCGCGCGCCGCCGTGCTGGCGTCGTTCAGCGAAGCTGCGGAAAACCAGGCCGCCGTGGCGAAGATCATCGGCAACGGCGTCGACTACGTTCCCTACGGCTGATCGCCCGCTCCCGGCCCATCCGGCGTGCGGCGTTCCGCCGCCGGATTCCGGATTCCCATCCGCGCCACAGGCCTGCGCGGACCACATCCCCTGAAAAACAATGACTTGCACATAAGAACTGGCTGGCATGGCCCTTGCTGAGCTATCGCTGCGATGTTGCACAGGCTAAACTGACCTGGCGTGCTCCATCCGCGATGACAACAATCACAACGCTTCCCCAGGAGACCATTATGCGCAAGTTCATCCCCATCCGCCCCTTCCTGTTCGCCCTGTTTTCCCTGTGCCTGGCTGCTTCCGCGTGGGCGCAAAAGGCCGAACACGGCACCGCCGACGAAGCCGTCGCCATGGTGCAGCAAGTGATTGCATCGATCAAGGCGAACGGCCGCGACAAGACCCTGGCTGAAGTGAACAACACCACCACCGGCAAATTCCGCGACCGCGACCTGTACGTCACCATCAATGACCTCAATGGCAAGAACCTGGCCCATGGCGCGAATCCCAAGATGCAGGGCAAGGATTTGATCGACCTGAAAGATGCGGACGGCAAGTATTTCGTGCGCGAGCGCATCGAGCTGGCGAAAACCAAGGGCAAGGGCTGGCAGGATTACAAGTTCGTCAATCCCATGTCGAAGCAGATCGAACCGAAGTCCATGTACTTTGAAAAGTATGAAGACTTGATCATCAATTGCGGGATTTACAAGGCAAAGTAGGCGGCCAACTGATACGGTCCGGGCGGGGCGGTTCTGCGCCTGTCGCCCGGCGCGGCGCGGGTGGACAATGGGGTCTCAACCAAGGAGCCCGTCATGTCCACCCAACGCAGTTTTGCTGAAACCCTGGTCGCTGTGGCCTGGTCGTTTGCCGGCCTGCGCCGCAAGCGGGATTTTGACCGCGATGTCGGGGCGCTGAATCCCTTATATGTGTTGGCCGCCGGCGTGCTGGGGTGTGCGCTGTTTGTCGGCGTGTTGCTGGCGGCGGTGAGGTTTGCCACTGCGTGACGTGCCTTATGCGCCCTGTACCCGGTTGCGGCCGCCCGCCTTGGCCTGGTACAAGGCCTGGTCCGCCGCCTCCACCAGTTGCGCCGGCGCGCTGTCCTTGCCCGGTACCATGGAAGCCACGCCACAGCTCACCGACACGTAGCCGAACGGGGATTTTTCGTGCGGCAGCGCCAGCGCCGCCAGTTCGCGCCGGATATGGTCGGCCACGCGCTGCGCGTCCTGCAACGAGGCGCCCGGCGCGATGAAAGCGAATTCTTCGCCGCCATAGCGCGCCACCAGGTCGCCCGCGCGGTTCATGCCCCTGGCCAGCACTTGCGCCACGCGGCGCAGGCAATCATCGCCGGCCGGGTGGCCATAGCGGTCGTTGTACTGCTTGAAAAAGTCCACGTCGAACATGGCCACCGCCAGCGGTTCGCCGCGGCGCGCGGCGCGCCGCCATTCGCGCGCCAGCACGTCGTCGAAGCAGCGCCGGTTGGCTGCGCCGGTCAGGCTGTCGGTGGACGACAGCGCCGCCAGCTTCTGGTTCGATTCCTGCAATTCGCGCGTGCGCTCGGCCACCATGCCTTCCAGCCGGTGCGTGTGCGCCATCAATTGCCGCACGCGCCAGCGGTACAACGCCGCCAGCAGCGCCAGCGCCAGCAAGCCCATCGCGGTGCGGAACCACCAGGTCTGCCACATGGGCGGCAGCACCGTCACGGGCAGCACGATTTCATCGCGGCTTTCCACGCCCTTGTTGTTGGTGCCCATCAGGCGGAAGCGGTACGTCCCCGGGTACAGGTTGGTGTACGTCGCAACCGGGCGGCCGGCATCGGTCTGCACCCAGTCCTGGTCGAATCCTTCCAGCATGTAGCGGTACGTGTTGCGCTTCGGTTCCGCGTAGTGCAGCGACGCGAATTCCAGCGTCAGCACGGACGCGTTCCACGGCAACGTCAGCGCCCGGGGCGCCGTCACGCTGCCATCGAGTTTCACGCCGGGCAGTGTGCCGCCATCGTTGAGCGAGCGGTTATACAGGCTGATATCGGTGACCGCCAGTTGCGGCGGGCGCGACACGCTGCTGTGGATGGCGGGATCGACTGCCGTGATGCCGCTGGTGCTGCCGTAATACAGCTTGCCGTCGGTGGCGCGCGCCGACGCATCCAGGTAAAAGCCTTCCGTCAAGCCGTCTTCCGTCGAATAGTGGGTGACGGTCTCGCTGACCGGTTCCAGCTTTGACAGGCCGGCCACGGTACTGACCCACAGCATGCCGCTGCGGTCCGACTGGATCGCTTCCACCAGTTGGTTACCCAGCGCGCCCTTGCCCGGATAGCGCCGCACTTCGATCCTGCCATCGCGCGTCACGATGCGGTTGAGGCCCTTGACAGTGCCCACCCACAGCACGCCGGACGCGTCTTCGTGCAGGCACGTGATGCGCTCGCTGGAAATCGTGTCTTGCCGCGCCGGGTCCGAGCGCATGTGCGTGAATTTGCCCGTCTCCGGGTCCAGCACATCGAGGCCCCCCCGGTAAAACTCGCCCGTCCACACGCGCCCCTGGCTGTCTTCCAGCAAGGTGGTGACGCCATCGACGCTGCGGCTGTCCGGGTTTTGCGGTTCGTGCGCATAGGTCCGGTATTCGCCATTGGCAGGGTTGTAGCGCACCAGTCCGGCGCCCGTGCCCAGCCACAGGATGCCGCCCTTGCCCGGTGCGATGCGGTTGATGAAGTCGCTGCCGCCATTGCCGAAATGTGTGACCTTGAACGGGCCATCCAGCGCATCGAGCCGGTTCAAGCCTTTCGACGTGCCGGCCCACAACGGCCCGCCCGGCTGCTGGTACAGGCTGTAAATCACATTGTGGCTGAGCGCGCCGGACTGCCTGGTCTCGGCGCCGGGATTGGCCGCGTAGTGGCGCAACAGTTTGCGCGCGGCAGGGTCGAACAGCACCAGCCCGTCGTCGGCGCCCAGCCACAACTTGCCGTCCGGCGCGGCGCCCAGGCTGCGCACGAAATTGCTGGACTTGAATACCTGCGGCGCCACGTCGCGGGGAATGTGCCGCTCGAAGCCGTGGTAGCCCAGGTTGGCGCGGATCACGCCATTGGTGAACGTCCCCACCCACAAGGTGCCCGTGCGGTCATGCATGGTGAGGTTGATGGCGTTGGTGGGCAGGCTGTGCGCATCTTCGGCGCGGCGCTGGTAGACCTGGAATGTCTGTGTTTCCCGGTCCCAGCGCCACACGCCCGCCGTGCGCGTGCTGATCCACAAATCGCCCGTCAAATCCTCGTCGATGTGCAGCACCCTGCCCGTCTGCCCTTCCAGGCGCGTACGCTGTTCCCACGGCGTATCCGGCTTCCATACGAAGATGCCGTCATCGGTCCCGATCCACAGCTTGCCGGATGAATCCACATGCAGCGCCCGCACATCGTTGTGGCGGGGATTCGGCTGTTTGTCATCGTCCAGCCGGTAATGGCGGAACGTCTTTTGGCCCGGCGGCAGGTAATCCAGCCCGCCCGGCCACGTGCCGGCCCACACGCCGCCGGCGGCATCGAGCGCCACGGCGCCGATATCGTTGTGTTTCAGGCTGTCCGGATCGGCGGCGTCATGCTGGTAGACGGTGAATTTGCCGGTTTTCGGATCGAAGTGCTGCAAGCCGCCCCACGTGCCCAGCCACATGCCGCCCCTGCCGTCGGCGACGATACGGCGCACGATGCGGAAATTGCGGGGGCCGGATTCCGGTAAGTACCGGGAGAAGCTGTTCGACTCCGGTTCGTAGCGCGCCAGCCCTTCATCGGTGCCGGCCCAGATGCGGCCCGCTTCGTCGCTGAACAGCGATGCGATGCGTCCGCCCGGCACGCTTTTCGGATTGCCGGGATCGTTCTGGTAGCGCACGGCGCGCCGCCCGTCGTAACGGAACAAGCCCCCTTCGATGGTGCCGATCCACACGAAGCCCTGGCGGTCTTGTAGCATGGAAATGATGGACTGGCTGTCCGAACCCAGCGTATCGATGGCCTTGAACGACAGCGCCTGTTGTCCCGACCATGCCGGCACGGGGAGCCCGCAAGCGAGCGCCAACACCAGCACCGGCGCGGCGCACAAGTGGCGCGGCAACAACGTCAAGCGCATCAACATCTCCCGAGAGGACACCAATCAGTATGCTAAACAGTAAGCCAGTATAAGCAGGTCCCTTGCAAGCCAGCAACAGCAAGTCGTCCGTCCATGACAGATTGTCGTTATAATTTCCATAATCTCTATCCCCAAGGCGCCATGGACGATATTGCTCCTCCCCAGACCTCCACTGCCGCGCCGCCCCGCCAGTCTGCCCGTCCCCGCTGGCGCGATCGCCTGCGCATCCTGCTGCGCGGACCACTGCGGGCGCGCGGCCCCATCGTGCGCTGGGGCGCGCTCGCCATTGCCGTGGCCGTGGCGGCCGTGCTGGCGCAACGCCAGGTGGTGTTCCAGCAACAGCGGCGCGACTTGAATGCGTCCACCGTCGACCTCGCCAACCGCGTGCAGGCGGAAAGCAGCGACAACAAGGTGATTGGCGGCGCCATCCTGATGGGGCTGGTGGAAGACAGTATCAAGCAGCTACTCGCGGGAAAAGTCGCACCGGACTCGAATGACGTGCATGCGGACTTTGCCGCCATCATCGACCAGTACGGCGCCGACAATGTCTTCGTGCTGTCCGGCGACGGCACCACGGTCGCGTACCTGAACAAGGAAGGCAAGGCCACCGGCATCGGGCGCAACCTGGCGTTCCGCCCGTATTGCCGGCGCGCGCTGGCGGGGGAAGCCAATGTGTATCCCGCCATTGGCGGCACGTCGCGCGAACGGGGCCTGTATTTTGCCGCCCCGGTTCACGGCGGCAACAGCCGCGATACGCCGATCATCGGCGCCTATGCCATCAAGATGCCGGTGGCCGATATCGACCGCCAATTGCAAAAAGTCGCGGACCCGGTGTTGCTGCTGTCGCCCGATGGCATCGTGTTTGCATCGAACCGCGCCGACTGGCTGTTGAAACTGGGCGCGCCGATCGGCGTCGAGCGGCGCGAAGAGCTGGCGCGCAGCAAGCAATTCGGTTCCATGTTCGACGATGACGGCCCGGAACACCTGCCGTTCACCATCGGCAGTGAAAGCGGCAATGTCTGGTATGACGGCGGCTTTTATGCCGTCTCGTCCGTGCCGCTGAACTGGCCGGACGACAGCAACCGCAAGTGGCGCGTGGTGCGCATGCAGGACCGCGGCGCCTGGCTGCCGCTATGGCGCGAACTGGCGGTGGCGGCCGGCTGCATCCTGGCCGTATGGCTGCTGGCGCTGGTGGTCACGGGCCGGCAGCGCACGGCGGAAGCCACGCGCCGCCTGCGCCTGAACAATGAACGGCGCATGCGGGAAATCACCAACAACCTGCCCGTGGCCGTGTACCAGTTCCGCCTCGACGACGACGGCAAGCCATCGTTCCAGTTCATGAGCCCCGCCATCACGGCCATTACCGGCTTGCAGTCGGCCGACGTGCTGGCCGGCGGCGGCGTGCTGTTCTCGCTGCTGGACCCGGACGGCGACGCCGGCTTGCTGGGCCGCCTGGCGCTGGCCGCGCGCCAGGGCCGGCCATTCCACGAACGGATGGAATTCGGCCGGGGCGCCACGTCGGAACCGCGCTGGGTCGAACTGCATTGCGCCGCGGTGCGCCAGCAGGATGGCACGCAAGCGTGGAACGGCTACATCGCCGACGTGACGGCCGAACATACGGCGGCGCAGGCGCTGTCGGCCGCCAAGCAGGCGGCGGAAGACGCCACCCGCAGCAAGTCGATGTTCCTGGCCAATATGAGCCATGAAATCCGCACGCCGATGAACGCCATCATCGGCATGAGCCATCTGGCGCTGAAGACCGGCCTGACGCCGCGCCAGCACGACTACATCCAGAAGATCCAGCGCGCGGGCCAGCACTTACTGGGCATCATCAACGACATCCTGGATTTTTCCAAGATCGAAGCCGACAAGCTGCGGGTGGAAGACACGGCGTTCGAACTGGGCCAGGTGCTGGACAACGTGGCCACCGTGATTGCCGACAAGGTGCAGGCAAAAGGGCTGGAACTGGTGTTCGACGTGGCGGGCGACGTGCCGGACAGCCTGATCGGCGACCCGCTGCGGCTGGGCCAGATCCTCATCAATTACGCCAATAACGCCGTCAAGTTCACCGACCGCGGCGAAGTCGCGGTACGCGTGCGCGTCAAGAGCAGCGGCGAAGGCCGCGTGCTGCTGTACTTCGCCGTGCGCGACACGGGCATCGGGCTGACGGAACAGCAGATCGGGCTCTTGTTCCAGAGCTTCCAGCAGGCCGACGCCTCCACCACGCGCAAATATGGCGGTACCGGCCTGGGCCTGGTGATTTCGAAAAAGCTGGCGGAACTGATGGGCGGCACGGTAGGCGTGGAGAGCGTGCATGGCGAAGGGTCGACGTTCTGGTTCACGGCCAATCTCGGCATCGGCAGCGAGGGCAAGCGCGCGTTGCTGCCGTCGCCCGACCTGCGTGGCCGCAAGCTGCTGGTGGTCGACGATAACGACAGCGCCCGCGCCGTGCTGCTCGACTTGCTGCGCACGATGCGCTTCGACGCCACCGCCGCCACATCCGGCCAGCAAGCCGTCGAGCTGGTGCGGGCCAGGGCCGGGACGCCGGAAGCCTTTGACGTGGTGCTGCTGGACTGGCAAATGCCCGGCATGAATGGTCCGGAAACCGCCATGGCGATCCGTGCACTGGGCTTGCAGGATGTCCCCCGCATGGCCATGGTGACGGCGTTCGGCCGCGAGGAAGTGCTGGCGCAGGCGCGCGCCGCCGGCATCGACGATGTCTTGATCAAGCCCGTCAATCCATCGGTGCTGCTCAATACCCTGGTACGCCTGCTGGGCGGAGACTTGGACGACAGCGCCATGCCGCGCTATGCGACGCAGGCGCCCGTCAACCTGATGGCGGGCATGGCCGCGATTGCTGGCGCGCGCGTGCTGCTGGCCGAAGACAATGCGCTGAACCAGCAGGTGGCGACGGAATTGCTGATCGACGCGGGCTTGCAGGTCGACGTGGCCGCCAACGGCCTCGACGTGCTGGCCTTGCTGGAGCGCCATGCGGCGGGCCATTACGCCATCATCCTGATGGATATGCAGATGCCGGAAATGGATGGACTGGAAGCCACGCGCCGCGTGCGCGCCCTGCCGGAACATGACGCGCTGCCGGTGGTGGCCATGACGGCCAACGCCATGCAGGGCGACCGCGACCAGAGCCTGCAAGCGGGCATGGTGGATTTCGTCAGCAAGCCGATCGAACCGGACGATTTGTGGCGCGCGCTGCTGCGATGGGTGCCGCCGCACACCGGCGCGGCACCTGCGCCGCAACTGGAAGCCGAGGCGGCGGCCGAGGCGGCAGACAACGGCTTGCCGGCCCACATCGCCGGCCTCGATATGGCCGCCGGCCTGCGCCGCGTGCTGCATAAACCTGACCGCTATATCGCCATGCTGCGCGGCTTCGTCACCAGCCAGGCCCATGCCGGCAGCGAGATCGCCGCCGCACTGGCCGACGGGCGCCGCGCCGATGCGGAGCGGGCAGCCCATACCCTGAAAGGCCTGGCCGGCAATATCGGCGCCGACGCCTTGCAGGCGGCCGCCGCCACGCTGGAACAGGCGCTCAGGGAGGGCACGGCGGCCGGCGAAGCGCAGGTGCTGGTGGCGTCGCTGCTGGCCACGCAGGTAGCCGCCATTGCGCAGGCGCTGCCCGGCGACGAAGCGCCGCACGGCCCCGTCACGGTCGATCCCGCCCAGCGCGACGCGGTGGTGGCGGAATTGCGCGCCTTGCTGGCGGACGACGATGCACAGGCGGAAAAAGTCATGATCGACAACCAGCCGCTGTTGGCGGCGGCTTACCCCAACCATATCCGGCGGCTGCAGCAAGCCATCGGCCAATTCGATTTCGAAGCGGCGCTGGCCGTTCTCGATGAAACACGGAACTCCAACGAATGATCCTTGCCCGCAAACCCATCGTCCTGGTGGTGGACGACACCCCGGACAACCTGTCGCTGATGAGCGGACTGCTGTCGAGCCGCTACACGGTGAAGGTGGCGCCGAACGGCGAAAAAGCGCTGAAGATCGCCCATGGCGACAACCGTCCCGACCTGGTCTTGCTCGACATCATGATGCCGGACATGGATGGCTATGAAGTGTGCCGCCGCCTGAAAGCCGATCCGTCCACGGTGGATATTCCCGTGATTTTCCTGACCGCGAAATCCCAGGTGGAAGACGAGCAGCACGGCTTCAGCCTGGGCGCCGTCGATTACATCACCAAGCCGGTCAGCCCGCCCATCCTGATGGCGCGGGTGCGTACGCATTTGCAGTTGAAGGCATCGGCTGAATTCCTCAAGGACAAGGCGGACTTCCTCGAACAGGAAGTGGCGCGCCGCACCGACGAAGTGCGCGCCGTGCAGGACGTGACGATCCTGACCATGGCGTCGCTGGCGGAAACGCGCGACAACGACACGGGCAACCATATCCTGCGCACGCAGTGGTACGTGAAGGAACTGGCCGAACACTTGCGCGGCCATCCCCGCTTCGCGGCCCGCCTGACGCCGCAATACATCGAAGTGCTGTTCAAATCCGCGCCGCTGCACGACATCGGCAAGGTCGGCATCCCCGACCGCATCCTGCTGAAGCCGGGCCGCTTCACGCCGGAGGAAATGGAGATCATGAAGACCCATACCACCTTGGGCCGCGACGCCATCGTGCACGCGGAACAGCGCCTGGGCGTCGATGTCCCGTTCCTGCAATGTGCCAAGGAAATCGCTTATTCGCACCAGGAAAAATGGGATGGCAGCGGCTATCCCGAAGGGCTGGCGGGCGACGCGATTCCCATTTCCGCGCGCCTGATGGCGGTGGCGGACGTCTACGACGCGCTGATCTGCAAGCGCGTCTACAAGGCCGCCATGCCCCATGAACAGGCGGTGCAACTGATGCGCGAAGGCCGCGGCAGCCATTTCGATCCGGACGTGCTGGACGCCTTCCTCGCGCTGCAGGACGCCTTCCGCGCCATTGCCGCGCGCTTTGCCGACACGGACGATGAATTAAATGAACACCAGGCGAGGATGGACCGCCTCGCCTGAAGGACAACATCATGAATCTTGCCAGGCTCACTTTCCTCGTGGTGGACGACGTGCCCGCCATGTGCCAGATTACCGCCAACCAGTTGCGTGCACTGGGCGCGGAAAACATCATCACGGCCGGCAATGGCGCCGATGCGCTGCGCCTGCTGCAAACGCGCCAGGTCGACCTGGTGCTGTCGGACTGGAACATGCCGCTGATGGATGGCCTGGAATTGCTGCGCCATATCCGCGCCAGTGCGGAGCTGGCCGACATCCCGATGGTGATGGTGACGGCCGAAGCGGACCGCGACCGCATTGCCCAGGCCATCAACAGCGGCGTGTCGGATTTGCTGGTCAAGCCGTATACGCGCCAGCGGCTGGAAGACAAGGTGGCCAATGCGCTGAGCCGGCGCGCCCGTCCGGTTGGCGAACCCTTGGCGCCGCTGGCTCAGCCGGCGCCAACGCCCCGCCCCACCCTGCTGGTGGTGGACGATACGCCGGACAACCTGCGCCTGATCGCCGACCTGTTCGATGGCCAGTACCGCGTCAAGGTCGCGCACAACGGTCCAAAGGCGCTGGCCATGTGCACGTCCGACAGCCCGCCCGACCTGGTACTGCTGGACGTCATGATGCCCGGTATGGATGGTTTTGAAGTGGCGCAGCGCATGCGCGAGCATCCGGCCAGCGCCCACATCCCCATCGTGTTCGTGACGGCGCTGACCGACGACGCGGCGCGCCGCAAGGGGTTGTCGCTGGGCGCCGTGGACTTCGTCAGCAAACCGCTGGATCCGGACTTGCTGCAATTGCGGGTCCAGAACTTCATGCGCCATATCGCCATCCACATGCAGCGCCAGGCGGAATACGACGTGCTGCTGGAAAATGCGCGCCTGCGCGAAGAAGTGGAACGCATGCTGCGCCACGACATCAAGGGGCCGCTGGCGGGCGTACTGGGCATGGCGCAGCAACTGGCTTCTGCCAGCGGGCTGGCGCCGGACCACGCCATGCAAGCGGGCCTGATTGCCGCCACCGCGCAGCAGGCGCTCGACACCGTGCAACTGTCGTCCGACCTGTTCATGATCGAGACCGGCAATTACCGCCTGGAGCCGGTGGCGGTCGACGTGGCGGCGATCCTGCACCAGGTGGCCGGCAGCGCGCGCGCCGCCTATGCCGCCGCCGGCAATGTGCAGATCACCATCGATGCGCCGCTGTCGGGATCGATGGCGGCCGGCGATCCGACCCTGGTGCAGGCGGTCGTGTACAACCTCGTCAAGAATGCCTGCGAAGCGGCCGCGCCGGGCGGCCATGTCGCCATCTCGCTGCTGGACAGCCAGCCCATGCTGGTCACCGTCACCAACACCGGCGCGGTGCCGCCGGCCATGCGCGAACGCTTTTTCGACCGCTACGCATCGTCCGGCAAGCGCCAGGGTACCGGCCTCGGCACCTATTCCGCGAAGTTGCTGACGGAAGCCATGCATGGCGGCGTCACAATGGCGACCGACGATGCGCAAAACCGCACCACGTTGACGATAACGTTGCCCGCATACAATACTTAGTATTCAATAGCCACTATTTTTTTACACTTTTTCGACGGTTAGTGACAATCCGCGCATTTTCCAGCCAAGCGGTTGACGTATCCTTAATGCAATATCGTTAATCGCTTTACAAGAAATGCCGAATACCTCTGAACTGCGCCTACGTGGCGCAACCCTCAGCTACCGCGTCATTATCGATGGCGTACAGGAAGGCCACACATTGGAGCACGTGGCAGCCCGGCTGGCGGAACTGTTCCGGCGCACGGTCGACCAGATGCACACGCTGCTGGCGGCGCCCCGCGCCATCGTCAAGAAACAGCTCGATTGCAGCCACGCGCTGCGCTTCCAGGCAGCGTTGGAACGCGCCGGCTGCGTGGCCGTCATCGAGCCGGACCACACCGACTTTTCCACGCTGGTGCTGTGCCACCACGTCAGCCCCGGTCCCGGCATTGCCATCAACACGCCGGAAGCATGGCACGCCAGCATGGATGACAACACGTTCCAGCTGCTCGACGAAGCCAGCGGCGCCTGCCTGCGCGCCGTGGGCGTGACGTCGGCCGCGCTGTCGATCCGCGAATGGGCCGACCAGCGCATGCGCTGGGTGGCCGAAGACATGCCTTACCTGCGCCAGGTGCGCGCGCCCTACCGCATGGAAGGCGCGGGCTGGGATGACCGCGTCCAGGGCGTGGCGGCGGAATACCGGGGCACCTTCCCCGGCACCGGCGTGTACAGCCACTACCTGGTGCTGTGCCTGCGCTCGGCCCGCTCGCTGGTGTGCCTGACGGTCCACGCGCCGGCCGCCGTGTTCGACGTCAATGAAGGACTGTACCGCTGGCTGCTGGGCACCCAGCTGGACGTCTGCGATGCGGCGCCGGAGCCGGTGCCGCTGCCATTGCCGGTTCCGTTATCACAGGAGCAAGCCGACGAGCAGCAGGACGTCCCGCCGCTGCCCCAGCCGGTGGCCCTGTCGCCGCATGACGAAGCACTGCAGCGCTGGCTGCGCTACAACGAAGCCCGCCCTTCGCGCCGGCTCCTCCAGCACAAGACCAGCAAACAGTAGCGCACATCGTTATGCGGAAATATTCCGCCACGCCGCTTCCGGCCCGCCGTGCGGCGTGGCTGGATTGACTATACAATTGCGCGGTTCCCGTTTCACTCATAGAAAGGCCGCGCAATGGCGATCACTGTCTTCCTCAACCTGGCCATTGCCGCCGCGCTGCTGGCGTTCATGTACCGCCAGCAGGCGAAGCACGCTACCTTTACGGTGCGCGTATTCACCGGCCTGGGCCTGGGCGTGGCGCTGGGTGCGGGGTTGCAGGCGGCATACGGCATCGCGGCGCCGGAACTGAAAACCACGGCGGAATACCTGGACATTGTCGGCAGCGGCTACGTCAAGCTGCTGCAAATGATCATCATGCCGCTGATCATGGTGTCCATCGTCGGCGCCATCCTGAAATTGAAAAACGCCACGTCGCTGGGCAAGATCAGCGCACTGACCATCGGCACCCTGATGGCCACCACCATCGTGGCGGCCGCGATCGGCATCCTGATGGCCAAGCTGTTCGGCCTGACCGCCGTGGGCATGGCGTCCAACGCGGCCGAAGTGGCGCGCGGCGCTTACCTGCAGGGCAAACTGGGCGACGCGCAGGCAATCTCGCTGCCATCGATGCTGCTGAGCTTTATTCCCGCCAACCCGTTCCAGGACCTGACCGGCGCGCGCAAGACATCGACCATCGCGGTGGTGGTCTTTTCCATCTTCATCGGCATGGCCGCCACCGGCATCCACGATAAGAAGCCGGACCTGTTTGCGTCGTTCGAACACGCGGTGCACGTGGCGCACGCCATCGTGATGCGCATCGTCACGATGGTGCTGCGCCTGACGCCATACGGCGTGTTTGCCCTGATGGCGCAAATGGTGGCCACGTCCAGCCTGGCCGACATCGTCAACCTGATCAATTTCGTGCTGGCGTCGTACAGCGCGCTGGCATTGATGTTCGTGGTGCACCTGTCGCTGGTGGCGGCGGCCGGCCTGAATCCGCTGCGCCATGCGCGCAAGATTTTCCCCGTGCTGGCATTTGCCTTCACGTCGCGCACCAGCGCCGGTTCGATCCCGATGAACGTGCAGACGCAGACGCAGCGCCTCGGCATTCCTGAAGGCATCGCCAACTTCGCCGCGTCGTTTGGCGCCACCATCGGCCAGAATGGCTGCGCCGGCATTTATCCGGCCATGCTGGCCGTCATGATCGCGCCGACCGTCGGCATCGATCCGTTTACCGCCGGCTTTATCCTGCCACTGCTGGCCATCGTGGCGATCGGTTCCGTCGGCGTGGCCGGCGTCGGCGGCGGCGCCACGTTTGCCGCGCTGATCGTGCTGTCGTCGCTGAACTTGCCGGTGGCGCTGGCCGGCTTGCTGATTTCCATCGAGCCGCTGATCGACATGGGCCGCACGGCGCTCAACGTCAGTGGCGCCATCACCGCCGGCACCCTCACCAGCCGCGTGCTGGGGGAAACGGATATGGCCGTGTTCAACAGCGACGCGGAACTCACCGAGGAATCCGAGAGCAAGGCCGCCTGATTTCGCAGTGCGCCGCCCCTGCGGCGATTCGACTACCATGGGTTCCATCGTCAGCCGGGAGGGCACCGATGGAACAGAAGTGGCCAGCGCAACTATGGATCGTGCGGCACGGGCAAAGCGCCGGCAATGTCGCGCGCGATGCCGCCGAAGCGGCCTCTGAACACTTGATCGATATCGCCGAGCGCGATGTCGACGTTCCCCTGTCGGAACTGGGTGTGCGCCAGGCGCGTGCACTGGCCATGTGGTTCGCCGCCTTGCCGCCGGACCAGCGGCCCACCGCCATCCTGCATTCCCCTTACCTGCGCACCAAGGGCACGGCCATGGTTGTCATCGAACAACTGGGGCGCGAATCGCTGCTGGCGGTCGTGGCCGACGAGCGGCTGCGGGAAAAGGAATTCGGCATCCTCGACCGCCTGACGCCGCTCGGCATTGCCGACCGGTACCCGGACCTGTACGAACAGCGCAAACATGTCGGCAAGTTTTATTTCCGCCCGCCGGGCGGCGAAAGCTGGTGCGACGTGATCTTACGGCTGCGCAACGTGATCGACACCATCACCCGCGAATACCGGGGCGAACGGGTGCTGATCGTGGCTCACCAGGTCATCGTCAATTGTTTCCGCTACCTGTTCGAACGGCTCGACGAAGACGCCATCCTCGCCATCGACAGGACCGCCGACGTGCCGAACTGCGGCGTCACGTCGTATGTCTTCGATGCCGCCGCCGGCAAGAATGGCAAATTGGTGCTGCAAATGGCCAACTTTGTCGCTCCGCTGGTGGAAACCGGTACGCCGGTCACGGCCAAGGCGGACGTGCCGGCCGCGCCGAAATCATGAGGCCGGCGATGAATGTCACCGAGATCGACCTGACCACGCTGCGCAACTGGCCATTGCCGATGCCGCGTTTCGATGGCGACAAGGAAGCGCGGGGCCATGCGCTGGTGGTGGCGGGGTCGCGTGAAATGCCGGGCGCCGCGCTGCTGGCGGCCACCGGCGTGTTGCGCGCCGGCGCGGGCAAGGTCACCATCGCCACTGCGGCCCATTCGGCCGCCCACGTGGCGACGGCGCTGCCGGAAGCCCGCGTGATCGCCATGGCGGAAACGCCGGGCGGCGGTTTCGCGGCGGAAGGCGTGCGCCGCCTGGCCGAACTGGCGCCCAAGGTCGATGCACTGCTGATCGGCCCCGGCATGCAGGACGAGTACGCCACGGCGGAACTGGTGCGCGCGCTGTTGCCCCGCTACGCCGGCCGCAAGATCATTCTCGACGCGGCCGCGCTGGCGCTGCTGCATCCGCCCGAAGAAGCGCCATTGCTGGCCGAGCCGGTCGACTGGCAGCACATCCGCTTTGCCGAGGCCGTATTGCTGACGCCGCACGCGGGGGAAATGGCGCATGCCACCGGTAGATCCCGTGACGACATCACCGCCGATCCGCACGAGGCGGCGCGCCATGCGGCACAACAATGGAACGCCATCGTGGCGCTGAAAGGCGCATTGACGGTGATTGCCGCGCCGGGTGGCGGGCTGTGGCAACAGCAAGGCGGCAATATCGGCCTGGCCATATCCGGCTCCGGCGATGCGCTGGCCGGCATCATCGCGGGACTGGCGGCGCGCGGGGCGTCGCTGGAACAGGCGGCCGCATGGGGCGTCGCCCTGCATGCCGCCGCCGGCGATCAACTGGCGCTGCGCTTCGGCACGCTGGGCTACCTGGCCCGTGAAATCCCTGCGGAAATTCCTGCGCTACTGCGTACGCTGGCGCAAGCCTGAACCGTTTTCCATTCCCGGAAAGGAGTCATCATGAAACCATCATCGTCCGCCCTGCTGCTGGGCGCCCTGCTGGCTGCCTGCACGCTGGGCGGCTGCAAGGACCGTACTACCGATACCCACACCACGACCACCACGGAGAACGTACCGGCGCCGACGCCCACTCCGGCTCCCGTTCCTGCTCCGGCGCCTGCCACGCCGTCCGCCACGCCGCCGGATAACGGCACGACGACGGCGCCGCCCGTGTCGCCTCCGCCATCCACCACGCCGCCATCCAGCGGAACGTCCGGTACATCAGGCACCTCAGGCACGACGGGCAGCGGCACGGATGCCTATGGCAACCCGGTCCCCGCAGGCGTGCGCAACGACAACCCTGACAACATGCCGCGGCGCACCACACCACTGCAACGGTGACGTAGGGCGGTAATCCATCGGATTGCCGCCATGTTCGCTCCGCCGCTCCGGCGAACACGGCCGACACGCAAGCATGGCGGCTTTGCCTGCGGCAAAACCGCCCTACGATGGACACACTCCGGCAACAACACAATCCGCCAATAACAAAGGGGCCTTGACGGCCCCTTTGTCGTTACTGCTTCAAGCTGTTACACCACCTTCGGTGCAGCCGCCTCCAGCTTGCCGCCCTTGCCCGTGGCGCGGCGCACCGCCCACATCACGCTGCGGTAAATCAGGCGGATGAACGTCAGGGTCAGCAGCGCCTCGATGAACGTCAGCAAGAACGCCACCAGCGCATTCCAGCGCTCGGCGCGGCGGCCGAACTTGGCCACCATGCGGTCGCGGGAAATCTCGATGCTGTCGTAGAACGTCGGCACCACCAGCAGCGTCAGGATGGTCGACGTGATGGTGCCGCCGATAATCGCCACTGCCAGCGGGCGGTAGAACTCGCCGCCTTCGCCCGCGCCCAGCGCCACCGGCAGCATGCCGGCGATCAGCGCGAATGTCGTCATCAGGATCGGACGCAGACGCATGCGGCCCGCGTGCATCAGCGCGTCTTCACGGCCATAACCTTCTTCTTCACGCTTGCGCGCCGCATCCAGCAGCAGGATCGCATTTTTCGCCACCAGGCCCATCAGCATGATAATGCCGATAAAGCTCATCAGGTTCAGCGTGCCCTTGGTCAGCAGCAGCGCCAGCACCACGCCGATCAGCGACAGCGGCAGCGACAGCATCACCGCCACCGGCGCCGTGAACGAACCGAACTGCATCACGAGGATCAGGTACATCAGGCCGATACCGGACACCAGCGCAATCGTCATCGCGGTAAACAGTTCTTTCTGGTCCTTGCCCGCGCCACCCAGCGACAGGCCATAGCCTGGCGGGAAGTCGATCTGCTTGGCCAGCTTCATCGCGTCGGCAGTGACTTCACCCGTCGAGCGGCCCTGTGCATTGGCCGACACGGCGATCAACCGCTTGCCGTCCTTGTGCGTAATGGTGGCCGGGCCTTTACCCATGGTCACGCGGGCAATCTGGTCCAGCGGCACCATCTGACTGGTGCCAGAGACGGCGATCGGCAGGCGCTCGATGTTTTCCGCGCTGGTGCGGTCGGCCGGATGCAGGCGCACCGCCACGTCGCGGGTTTCGCCGGTCGGGTCGACCCAGTCGCCCACTTCGATACCGGCAAACGCCACCCGCAGCGCCTGCGCCGCATCGCCGGCGGAAATACCCATCGAGTTGGCCAAGCCACGGTCCAGTTCGATTTGCAACTCGTCTTTCGGATCCTGTTCGGACAGGCCGACGTCCACCGCGCCCGGCACCTGGCGCAGCTTGTCCATGTACGCGCTGGTGATGGCCATCAGCTTGCGAGTATCCGGACCGGTGAATTCCACCTGGATCGGTTTGCGGTTACCGTTCGACAAGTCATCCAGCACCACGTATTCCGCGCCCACCAGGTGGCTGAGCTTTTCACGCAATTCCGTGGCGGCTTCCGCAGCGGTGCGCTTGCGTTCGTTTTTCTTGCCCAGGTCGACATAGATACGGCCGCCGGACAGATTGACGTAGCTGTTGGTCTGCTTGGTTTCCGGCATCGAGCGTGCCAGTTCCGCGGCTTTTTCCAGTTTCAGGCGCGAGTATTCCAGGCTGGACGACGACGGCGTGCGCACGTCGATCATGATGGTGCCGTAATCCGACTGCGGCAGGAAGCTGGAACCGCCGAACTTGATGTGCAGGCCCAGCGCAGCGGCCAGCGACACCAAGGTGATCACCACCATCCAGCGGCGGTGATGCAGCGCCCAGCCGATCACGTTGCCGTAGCGGTCGGCCTGATGGTCGAACCAGTCATTGAAGCGCTGCAGGATCTTGCCCAGGCCTTTTTTCGGCGCCGTATGGTGATCCGGCGGGTCGCCCCAGTAGGCGGACAGCATCGGGTCCAGCGTGAACGAAATGAACAGCGACACCAGCACCGAGCACGTCACGGTCAGCGCGAATGGACGGAACCATTCGCCCGACACGCCCGGCATCACGGCCACCGGAATGAACACGGCCATGATGGAGAACGTCGTCGCCGCCACGGCCAGGCCGATCTCGGCCGTGCCTTCCAGCGCCGCCTTGCGGCGGTTCGAGCCCATCTGCATGTGGCGCACGATGTTTTCCCGCACCACGATCGCGTCGTCGATCAGCACGCCGATCGCCAGCGACAAGCCCAGCAGGGTCATGAAGTTCAAGGTGAAACCGCACAGCCACACGGCGATGAACGCGGCAATCACGGAGGTCGGCAGCGACAGCGCGGTGATCAGGGTCGAACGCCACGAGTTCAGGAACGCGTAGACCACGAAGATGGTCAGGCAGGCGCCGAACGCCAGCGATTCAATCACGTTGTCGAGATTGTTCTCGGATTCCTCGCCGCCGTCCTGCACCACTTCAATCGTGGTGCCATCCGGGAATTCCTTGTTCATGGTTTTCACCATGTCGCGGATCGCGTTCGCCACTTTCACGGTGGACGCGTCGCGCGAACGGGTCACGGCGATACCGACGTTCGGCTTGCCGCTGCGGATCGACACGTTGTTGATGTCGGCAAAGCCGTCTTCGATCGTGGCCAGCTGGCCCAGGCGGATGATTTCATCGCCGCGGCGCTTCACCACCACCGACTGGAAGTCTTCCGGACGCTCGATGCGGCCCACCAGGCGGATGCTCTTTTCATCGAGCGCACCGCGCACCTTGCCTACCGGCGCATTGGTGTTCTGGTTGCGTAGCGCATTGGTGACGTCGCTGATCGACACGTTATATTCGCGCAGTTTTTCCGCGCGCAGCAGCACCGACAATTCGCGGCGCAGCGAACCGTTGACGGACACGCTGGCCACGCCATCGATGCCGCGGAAGCGGTCGGCCAGCTGGTCTTCCGCCAGGCGCGAAATCTGCGCGTGGCTTTGCGACTTGGACGACAGCGACATCTGCATGATCGGTTCAGCGGAAATGTCGAGGCGCTGGACGATCGGTTCACGCATTTCAATCGGCAGCTTGTAGCGCACCGACGCGATCGAATTGCGGATTTCATCCGTGGCTTCGATCAGGTTCTTGCTGAACGTGAACTTCATCTGGATGCGCGCCTGACCTTCGGACGCGGTGCTCTGCGTTTCCGTCACGCCGGTGATGCTCTGCAGCGATTTTTCCAGGCGGTTGATGATTTCCCGCTCCACGGTTTCCGGCGACGCGCCCGGATAGGGAACGGTCACGAAAATCATCGGCACTTCGACGTCCGGCCGCTGGTTCACGCGCAGCTTGGACAGGGCCATCAAGCCCAGGGCCATCAGCGCGATGATGATCACCACCGTCGCGATAGGCCGCTTGATACTAAAATCTGACAAGAACATGGTTTTAATTCCTTAGCTCAATTGCCCTTGTTGACGGCTTGTGCCGGCTCCACCGACGCGGACGCCACGGCCTTGGCGGCCGTGCTCATTTCCACCCGCTGTCCGTCCTTGAAGTTCGAACCCGGCGTGCGCATCAGCGTGTCGCCGCTGGACAGGCCGGTCAGCACTTGCCAGTTGCCAGTGCGGTCGTCGCGCATGCCGACGGTCACCGGCGCCTTGGTCAGCGTCTTGTCCTTGATCTTCCACGCGAAGCTGGCGTCGCCGTTACGCACGACGGCCGAATCCGGCACCATCAGCGACGACGTGGATTCCGCTTCGATGCGGCCTTCCGCATACAGGCCGGCCACGCGCGATTGCGTGCGGTCGTTGAAATCGACCAGCACCACCACCTGGCGGGTAATCGCGTTGGCGGCCGGGTCCACGCGCTTGACCTTGCCGGCGAAACTCTGGCCCGGATAGCCATTGATGCGGAACGAAACCGGCTGGCCGACTTTCACGACGCCGATCTTGTCGGCCGAAACCAGGCCTTCGAAACGCATGCTGGACGGATCGATCACCTTGATCAACTCCTTGCCGATCTGCGCCGTGTCGCCATTCGATACCTTGCGCTCGGAGACGATGCCATCGAACGGAGCGCGCACTTCGGTGCGGTGCAATTGCTGGCCTGCGCTGACGGCGCGCGCCTTGGCGGCGGCCAGGTCGCTCTGGGCATTGTTGCGGCGGATTTCCGCATCTTCCAGCGCCTGGGCCGACGTCATGCCGGACGCGCGCAGGGTTTTCTGGCGCTCCAGCATGCGGGTCGACTGTTCCAGCGACTGGGTCGACGCCCGTACGGCTTCGTTGGCGGAATTCACCGCATCGCGCAGCGACGTGTCATCCAGGCGAACCAGCAAGTCGCCCTTCTTCACGGTTTCGCCGTTTTCCTTCAAGACTTGCATGACGATAGCGCTCACTTCGGCGCGCAAATCAGCCTTGCGTTCCGGCTGGATCGAGCCGGTCACGACAGGGCCCGATGCCAGCGCGTTGCTGGTCACCGTCACCAGGTCTTCCGGCGCCACGGTCAGCAGGGCCGGCGCCTTTTTGTCGTCCGCGACCTTGGCCGACGCGCTGGCCGCCTTGTCGGCAGCTTTGTCCGTCTCCTTGTCCGGCTGCTTGCCACAGGCGACCAGGGCGGAAGCGATGGCGAGGGCTAGAAGGGTTTTGCGCAACATAAGGTATCTCCGAGATATGGGAATGGTGCTGGTTTTACAAATACTATAAGCGGTCGAGTATCCAGCTTCGGCTTGCGGTGTGTCAATGCGGTGAGGACGGACTGCTCAAATGCACGACCGAAATGCGGATTGGAGGGATGAACTGCAAAAAAATGGGGCCAACGCCCCATTTCTTCACCGAATTCACCAAACTTCAGCCGAAGACAGCGTGCACCAGGTGCCCGATGCCGATGCCGGTGGCCAGGCCGCCGGCGATTTCCACCAGGGTGTGGCCCATGCGTTCGCGCAGCCACGTATGCGCCTTGTCGCCGTCGGCCAGCCGGTTGATGGCGGCGGCCTGGCGGCCGACGTGCTGGCGCAGGCTGTTGGCGTCAATGATGACGATAAAGCACAGCGTCACGGCCACGCCGAAGGCGGGATGGCCGATGCCTTCGCGCAGCGCAATCAGGGTCGCCATGCTGGACACCACGGCGCTGTGATTGCTGGGGAAGCCGCCATTGCCGACCAGGTTGAACGCCCAGCGGCGCGCCTTGGCGCTGTTGATCAGGAATTTGATCGGGCCGACCGAGGTCCAGGTAATGAGTGGCGTAACAAGATATGCAAGGTCCATCGAGTTTTCCTTCTGAATTGATTACTTCTATGCAATCGGCCATTATCGCATCCTGAATGGGGGCAGTGATAACAAGTGGGCTAAAATCCGCCCCATACTCATAAAAAGGACAACGTCGATGAAGCATTTCCGAATTTCTTTTATTGTCACCGCCGTACTGATGGCGCTGGCCGGCTGGTGGGGCTTCGACCGCGGCGGCATGGGCGGCATGCTGACGGCGCTGTGGATCACGGCGGTTCTGGGCGTGATGGAAGTGTCGCTGTCCTTCGATAACGCCGTGGTGAATGCGGCCGTGCTGAAGAACTGGAACGACTATTGGCAAAAGCTGTTCCTGACTGTCGGTATCATCGTGGCCGTGTTCGGCATGCGCCTGCTGTTCCCCCTGCTGATCGTGTCGTTCGCCACCGGGCTGGGCCTGGCCGACGTATGGACCATGGCAATGACGACACCCGACGAGTACTCGCGCTATTTGACCGGCGTGCACGCGGAAGTGGCGGCGTTCGGCGGCGCGTTCCTGATGCTGGTGTTCCTGAACTTCCTGTTCGACGACGAGAAGGAATTGCACTGGCTGGGCTGGCTCGAAGAAAAAGTGGGCGAACTGGGCAGCGAAGGCTTGTCGATCCTGCTGACCTTGCTGGCGGTGCTGGCGTGCATGGGGCTGGTGCCGGAATTCAAGAAGCTCAGCGTGCTGATGTCCGGTGTGATCGGCGTGGCCGTGTACGTGGCGGTGGACTGGATCAGCGGCTTGCTGGAAGACGAGGAACACGACCCGTCCACCGGCGTGGCGCTGGCCAAGGGCGGCATCGGCGGCTTCATGTACCTGGAAGTGCTGGACGCGTCGTTCAGCTTTGACGGCGTGATCGGCGCGTTCGCCATCACCACCGACGTGGTCATCATCATGCTGGGCCTGGCCATCGGCGCCATGTTCGTGCGGTCGCTGACGGTGTACCTGGTGCACAAGGGCACGCTGGATGAATTCGTGTTCCTGGAACACGGCGCGCACTATGCGATCGGCATTTTGGCCGTCATCATGCTGGCCAGCGTGAAATACCATATTCCCGAATGGTTTACCGGCCTGTCGGGGGTGGCGTTCATCCTGGTATCGCTGTGGTCGTCGGTGCGGCACCGCAATGCATCGGCCGCATGACGGCGCCGGATGATACGATGACAACTTTGCCACTCTGAAATTACGCTATGTCCCGACTCAAGTTCATTATTCCCGGCGTCTTGCTGGCCGCCGTCCTGGTCTTTGCCGGCTACGCCTGGCTGACCTTGTCTGTTTCGTATTCGGAAGGGGAACGGGCCGGCTACCTGCAAAAATTCTCGAAACGGGGCTGGATCTGTAAAACGTGGGAAGGTGAACTGTTGCTGACGTCAATGCCGGGTGCGATTCCCGAGAAATTCGAATTCAGCGTGCGCGACCCGCAAGTGGCGGATCAAATGATGGCCGCCACGGGCAAGCGGGTCCGCATCACCTATGCGCAGCACAAGGGCGTGCCGACGTCGTGCTTTGGCGAGACCGAGTACTACGCTGAAAAAGTGCAAGTGCAGCCTTAACCGCCCTCCCCCATCGACAGCCGGGCCTGCATGGCCCGGCACGTTTCCCGCAAGATTTCCGCACAGCGCAGCACGCCGGCCGACGCCGGACGGTGGCTCGGCGTCACCAGGCATACCGTGTACGGAACTGAAAACGCCAGCGGCCGGATTTGCACGCCGCGCGCCGCATACTCCAGCGCCGTCAGCGGATTGACGATGGCAATCCCCGCCCCCAGCGCCACCGTCGCGCACACGGCCCCGGCGCTGTGCGTTTCCACCGCCAGGCGGCGCGTGACGCCGGCATCCCGCAACAGGCTGTCGGTTTTCAGGCGGTACGGATCTTCCGGCGCCAGGCAGACAAAATCCACGCCGTCGAAGTCGGCCAGTTCCAGCACGGTATGGCGGCACAGCACATGCCCTTCCGGCATGACCGCCACCAAGTCGGCCTGCAGCAGGATTTCCCCGCTGGCGCCGGGCGGCGCCTCGCTGTCTTCCGTCAGCCCCAGGTGATAGCGCTGCGCCGATAACGCTTCCTGCAATCCCGGCGCTTCGAGCGGCGTGATGCTGACCTGCATGCCGGGATGGCGCAGTTGCAGCTGGCGACACGCCTGCGGCAACAGGTTGTGGGAAAACGCCGGCAGGCAGGCGACCGACAATTGCCACTGCCGGTGGTTGCGGATCGCATCGGCCGTGCTGGCGATGCGCTGCAAGCCCACGTAGCTGCGCTGCACTTCGTCGTACAGCATCAGCGCCTGCTCGGTCGGCGCCAGCTTGCCGCCGCTGCGCTCGAACAAGACCAGGCCCGTCAATTTTTCAAAGCGGCTCAGTTCGCGGCTGATGGTCGGTTGCGACGTGTGCAGCAATGCGGCGGCGGCCGTGGCGCTGCCGGTCGACATCACGGCGCTGAAGATTTCCACGTGGCGGAAGCTGAAATTCATCATTCACTGTTGTATGGATTTTTCATCAGCATATCAGCAATGCATGAGCCATGAACAAATGGATATTTTTCCAATGTTCGGGTGCACGCCATAATTTTTCCGGTCTAATCAACAGGAAAAGTCATGGATCATTTCAGCTATATCGATGGGGCGTTGCACGTGGAAGCCGTCAGCGCACACAGCCTGGCGCAGCGTTTCGGCACGCCGCTGTACGTGTATTCGGCACAAACCTTGCGCGATCACGTGGCCGCCTTGCGCCAGGCTTTCGCTCCGGTGGCGCCGCTCATCTGCTATTCGGTGAAAAGCTGCGGCAACCTCAGCGTGCTGCAACTACTCGTGCGGCAAGGCTGCGGCATGGATGTCGTCAGCGGCGGCGAATTGCAGCGGGCGCTGGCCGCCGGCGCGGCGCCGGATACGATCGTGTTTGCCGGTGTCGGCAAGTCGGCGCATGACATCCGCATGGCGCTGGAACACGGCATCCTGATGTTCAATGCGGAATCCGAAGCGGAACTGGCGCGCATCGACGCCATCGCGGGACAGCTGGGCAAACGGGCGCGGGTGGCGCTGCGCATCAACCCGGACGTGGCCGACGCCGCCACGCCGGACAAGACGGCCACCGGCGGCCGCCACACCAAGTTCGGCATCCCGCTGCCGCGCGCCCTGCCGCTGTACCGCCCGGGGCGCTATTCCCATGCCGATGTGTGCGGCGTGCATATCCACCTGGGCTCGCCGATTCCCGATGCTGCCACGTACGTGGCGGGCATCCGCCGCGTCGAACAGCTGGTCGGCCAGGTCGAGGCGGAAGGCGGGCGCATCGATACCGTGAACATCGGCGGCGGCTTTCCCGCATCGTATGCAACGGACGATGCGCCGCTGCCGCTGGCGGACACGGGACGCGTGATTTGCGCGCAGCTGGCGGGCCTGCATGCGCGCGGCAAGCGCATCGTGATCGAACCGGGGCGGGCCATCAGCGCGAACGCGGGCCTTTTGCTGGCCAGCGTGGAATACGTGAAGCAAGGATGGGACCGTGGCATTGCCATCCTGGACGCGGGCATGAACACGTTGCTGCGGCCCGCCATGTATGGCGCGCGGCATGTCATCTGGCCGGTTGCCGATGCGGGGGCGAGGGGCGCCTGGCGTACCGTGGCGGAACGGCGCGATGCCGCTTTGCAGGTGGTCGACGTGGCCGGGCCGATTTGCGAAACCGGCGATGTGTTTGCCCTGGCGCGTCCGCTGCCGCCGTTAACCGAGGGCGACGTGCTGGCGGTGTTTTCGTGCGGCGCTTATGGCATGAGCATGGCCAGCCAGTACAACTCGCGGGGGCGGCCGGCGGAAGTCATGGTCGATGGCTTACAGGTGCGGGAAATCCGCGCGCGGGAGACTGTCGCGGATTTACTTTCACACGAAATCGCGGGGTTGAGGGGCTTATAGCAAGGGCTATCGTTGCGCATGCATGGCGGCTTCCGCACGGCGGAAACCGCCCTACGGACTAAAGCCCGGAGGCGCGGCAATCACCGGCCACGCCACACGGCGCCCACCGATTCCGCCGTCTCCTTCAGCCGCACGATCACGTCGCGCGCCAGCGATTCCGATTGCTCCTGCTCGGCGCGCGCACGGGCCGCGGCCAGCGCGCCGGCGAAATTGCCCTCTTCCACGGCCAGGCGGTTTTGCTCGCGCGCCTGCGCCAGCTTTTCTTCAATCGCCGACAAGGCGTTTTGCGCGGCGTGCTGGCGGCGGGTTTCCAGGTCCAGCAATTCCTGCTTGGCCACCGTCATCGCTTGCGTGGTGTCGGCCACCTTGCGCTGCATGGCAGCGTGGGCTTGCGCGGTTTCCAGCAGTTTTTTCTGTTCCGCGGTTTTATCCAGCGCGGCTTGCGCCGCGGCCTGTTCGGCCAGTTCGCGCTGGCGCGCCAGTTCCAGTTGCTGTTGTTCCGCTTCGGCGCGCATGCGGGCGGCAGCGGCAGCGGCTTGCTCGGACGCCAGGCGCGCTTCGACGGCTTTGGCGGCGCGCACTTCGGACGCTTCGGCCTGGCGCTGTTCAGCCAGTTTTTCATCGATGGCGGCCAAGGTCGCGCGTTCGGCCGCGACAAACGCTTGCTCGGCTTCCAGCAGCGCGGCGGTGCGCGCCAGTTTTTCTTCTTCCACGCGGGCTTTTTGCTGGGTGACGTCACCCAGTTCGACCGCCAGGCGGGCCTGGGCCGATGCGGCTTGCGCGGCGGCGGCCTTGGCGTCCGCTTCCAGCGCGACCTGTTCCGTCATCTGGCGCAGTGCTTGCGCTTCCTGCGCGGCGGCATCGGCCAGGCGCTGTTCTTCCGCGCGCTGGCGGCGCAGCGCTTCGGCTTGTTCCTGCTCGACGGCGGCGCGCTGCTCCGCGGCTTCCTGCGCCAGTTGTTCGGCGGCCAGGCGTTCCTTCAGCGCGGCGATGGCTTGCTGTTCCGCCTGCACGCGAGCGTATTCCGCTTGCGCCAGTTGCGATGTCAGTTGCGCTTTTTCCTCGGCCAGTGCGGCGGCTTGCTGTTCCGCCTCGGCCTGCATCGCCAGTGCGGCCAGTTCGGCCTGCTCCGCATCGTTGTGGGCGGCGGCCAGGCTGGCGGCGGCGCGCGCCATGGCGGCACGTTCGCCGGCCAGTTGCGTGGCGCGCTGCTGCTCCATCATTTCCACGCGGGCTGCTTCGGCGGCGGCCTGCTCGGCGGCCTGGCGCTGCTGGATTTGTTCGACGGCCAGCGCTTCCGCTTCGATCTTGGCCAGCGTATCGATTTCGGCCTGCTGTTCCGCTTCCACGCGGGCCAGCGCGGCCGTGCGCAGCTGGCGGTCCGCTTCGATACGGGCTTCGGTGGCGGCGATGATGCGGGCATCCGCTTCGCGGCGCGCTTCGGCGGTGGCGACCGCCATGGCTTCCAGGCGCTCACGGTGGATGGCGGCGTCGCGCACTTCCTTTTCCGTTTGCAGGCGCAGGCGCAGCGATTGGGCGGCGCTGCGCTCGGATTCGGCCTTGGCCAGCGCGATTTGTTCGTGTTCCTGTTCCAGGTGGGCGCGGGCGCGGGCTTCTTCCAGCGCGCGGGCTTCGGCAGCGGCGCGGTTGAAGGCCGCTTCCAGCGCGATCTGGTCGGCGCGCTCGCGCTGCACCGTCAATTCCAGCGCCTCGGCTTCCGTCCTGGCCAGCGTTTGCGCGGTCTGGCGGGCGGCGGCGGCCTGGCGCTCGTGTTCGCGCGCCAGCGTGGCCAGGCGGGCGTCCGCCGACGCAATGCCCACCACTTCTTCGCGCGCCGCCTGCACGGCGGCCAGGCGTTCGGCGGCGTGCAAGCGGGCTTGTCCGGTTTGCACGGCCAGGTCGTCGGCGGCGCGGGAAGCCTGTTCGGCCAGTTCCGCTTCGGCGGCAATCTGTTCGGCCGCGCGGCGGCGGCTTTCTTCCTCGGCGCGGGCGCGCTGTTCGGCGGCCTGGCGCACGTCGTTATCGGCCTGGGCGCGGGCGCGCAATTCGGCGGTTTCCTGCTTGACGGCTTCCAGGCGCGCCACGCTGGCTTCGGCCGCGGCGCGCAAGCTTTCCAGGCGCTCGCGGTCGGCGTGGATCGCCGCTTCCGCAGCCTGGGCATTTTTCAGCGCCACGGCGGCGGCTTCCGCATCCATGGCGGCGCGGTCTTCGGCCAGCGAGCGGGCGCGGGCTTCCGCATGGGCGCGGCTCTCGGCCGAGCAGGCGGCGCGCGCTTCCGCTTCCACGCGGGCAATCGCTTCCGAGATCGACTTCATGTCCATGTGCTGGCGCGGCGCCGGCGCGGCCGTGTCGGCAGGTGCGGATACCACTGCATCGTCTGGCAAGGTCAGATCGTGAAACGGTTGCGCTGGCATGGAGGACTCGCGTTGTAAGTGAAAGCACGGCGGAATTACCGTACAACCATTATCAACGCCCGCCCGCCAGCGCCAATCCCCGAGCAGGCACGGAAAACCCCGCCAATTCGCGGGTTTCCAAAAAGACAGGGAGTTAGACGGGCAGCGGGGCTTCGTCCATCAGCGCGATTTGTTCGCGCAGTTCGAGGATGCGGTCTTGCCAGTAGCGCTGGGTGTTGAACCAGGGGAAGGCGACGGGGAAAGCCGGGTCGTCCCAGCGCCGCGCCAGCCACGCGGAGTAATGCAACAGGCGCAACGTGCGCAGCGCTTCCACCAGGTGCATTTCGCGGCTGTCGAAGTCGCAGAAATCCTCGTAGCCGGCCAGGATGTCAGCCATTTGCCGCACCATGTCGCCCCGCTCGCCGGACAGCATCATCCACAAGTCCTGCACCGCCGGTCCCATGCGGCTGTCGTCGAAGTCCACGAAATGGGGGCCGGTATCGGTCCACAGCACGTTGCCGCCATGGCAATCCCCGTGCAGCCGCAGCAGCGCCACGTCGCCCGCCCGTTCGTAGCAGCGCGCCACGCCATCGAGCGCGCAATCGACCGTGGTGGTCCACGCCGCCTTCACATCCTGTGGAATAAAGCCGTTCGCCAGCAGGTATTCGCGCGGTTCGCGGCCAAAGGTCTCGATCGTCAACGCGGGGCGTTCAGCGTAAGCCCGCGTCCGTCCCGCCGCGTGGATGCGGCCGATAAAACGCCCCGTCCATTCCAGCACGGCCGGATCGTCCAGTTCCGGCGCCCGTCCACCCTTGCGGGGAAACACGGCAAAGCGGTAATCCTGGTACGTGTGAAGTGTCTGCCCATCCAGCGCCAGCGCCGGCACCACGGGAATTTCGCGCTCCGCCAGTTCCGCGACGAACGCATGCTCTTCCAGGATGGCGGCATCGCTCCAGCGCCCCGGCCGGTAAAACTTCGCCACCAGCGGCGGGCCGTCTTCCATGCCGACCTGGTAGACGCGGTTTTCATAGCTGTTCAGCGCCAGCAGGCGGCCATCGCCGCGCAAGCCCACGCTGTCCAGCGCGTCGAGCACGCAATCGGGGCCGAGGGTGGCGTAAGGGTGTGGGTTGTCGGTGGTCATGGCCGCCATTGTACGTGCGCAGCGTAGTATACTGGTGGATTACATTTCCAACGCAGGGCAAGAACATGAACCTCGAACAGCCATTGACTGAAAAAGAATTCGACGAACTCGACACCTTCCTGCTGGGCGAGCGCAGCCCGGAAGATTCGATGACGATGGACCACTTGCACGGCTACCTGACGGCGATCGCCATCGGCCCGGAACCCATCATGCCGGCCGAATGGCTGCCGAAGGTATGGGGCCCGGACGGCAAGGATGCGCCCAAGTTCAAGAACAGCAAGGAAGAGGAACGCATCCTCAACCTGATCATGCGCTTCATGAACGAAGTGCTGGTCACGTTCGAAGTGGCGCCGAAAGAATTCGAACCCCTGTTCGTCGAGCATGAAGTGAACGGCCAGACGCTGATCGACGCGGAAGCCTGGTGCTGGGGCTTCTGGGAAGGCATGGAATTGCGCGAAGGTTCGTGGGATGAAATCTGGGAGTCCGAAGCGGGCCCGCTGATGCGTCCGATTTACCTGCTGGGCGCCGACGAAATCGAAGAAGATGAATTGCCGCTGGTGGAAGACCCGCTGAAAGCCCATAAGCTGGCGCAGGAACTGGAAGCCAACCTGCCCGCCATCGCGAAATTCTGGGTGCCGCGCCGCAAAGCGCCCGTCACCACGCAAGTGCGTGAAGAACCGAAAGTCGGCCGCAATGACGATTGCCCATGCGGCAGCGGCAAGAAATACAAGAAGTGCCACGGCGCCGACGCGTAAGTCTCCCTACACGGCTGATGTGACAAAAACTGTCACATCAGCTGACAATTTCAGTCACCCTCCCGCCCCCCCTCCCCCACCGACAGTGCAAATTCCTGTCACTTTTACCATGGCATAGAACTTGCCACATGGAAACTCGCTTGCTGATAACAAGGAGAATTCCATGCAACGTACCCTACAACGCACGGCACTACAGGGCTGGGCCGCGGCTTGCCTGCTGAGCTTGGCCTCGGCCGCGGGCGCGGCCACGGTCACCATCGAACACACGGCCAAAGGCGAAGTCGCCCTCGGCAGTAAAGTCTGGTTTGTCGGCAAGGTCGACGGCAAAGGCGTGTTCATGAACTTTGCCGTCAACGGCATCCCCGGCGGCAATGCCACGGTCGGCACACTGAATTCGCAAAACGGCGAATACGTGGCGCCCGCCACCATGCCAGCCAACCGCATCATCACCGTCACCGGCACCACGGCCACCGTGGACAAGCTCAGCGGCAGCACCACGCTGACCTTGAAAATGGCCACCACCACGCAGCCTCCCGCCACTGGCACGACCAGCTCCACCGGCACCACCACGCCAACGACGCCGACCACGCCGCCCCCGCTGGGACCGCAACCGGCCATCGATCCCGCCACCGTGGCCGCCGCGCGCCTGCTGGAACAAGCGACGTTCGGTCCCACCACCGCCGACATCGCGCAAGTCAAGTCCCTGGGCGCGGCGGCATGGCTGAACCAGCAATTCGCCATGGCGCCCAGCCCGCTGCCCGTCACCACGGACATGAACACGCTGCGCTCGACCTGGTACAAGAACATGGCCGGCGGCCAGGACCAGTTGCGACAGCGCATGATCTTCGCGCTGTCGCAATTGTTCGTGGTCTCCGCCGACAAGAATCCGTACGCGAATGAAATGCAGCCGTGGCTGGCCACGCTGAACACGCACGCCTTCGGCAATTTCAAGAACCTGTTGCGTGAGATGTCGCTCAATCCCTCGATGGCGAAATACCTCGACCTGGGCAACAGCATCATCCCGGCGCCGAATGAAAACTATGCGCGCGAAGTCATGCAATTGTTCACCATCGGTCCCGTGATGCTGAACCAGGATGGCAGCGTGCAAACCGACCGCAACGGCGATCCCATCCCCAGCTATGACCAGGCCCGCATCACGGACATGTCGCGCGCGCTGTCCGGCTGGACCTATACCGGCGCCAGCGCCACCGGCATCAACTGGGAAAATTTCACGGGTCCGCTGCAGCCGCGCGACCGCTACCACGATAAAAACGCCAAGACGCTGCTCATGGGGATCAGCGTACCTGCAGGCCAAAGCACGCAGCAGGATTTCGACGCGGTGATGGACAACCTGTTCAACCACCCGAACCTGCCGCCGTTCATCGCCACCCGGCTGATCCGCGCCTTCACCACCAGCAACCCCAGCCCCGCCTACATCACCCGCGTGGCCGACGTGTTTGCCCATGGCCCGGCCGGCCGCGGCGACCTGCAAGCCACACTGGCGGCCGTCCTGCTCGATCCGGAAGCGCGCCAGCCGGCCACCACGGCCGATGCGGCGCCGGGCAAGCTGAAAGACCCGATGCTGCATTCGCTGTCCCTGTTCCGCGCGCTCGGTGCGAAAGTCAACGATCCGAATAACCTGTTCTGGGACTATTTCCTGCTGGGCCAGCGCTTGCTGAACGCCCCCAGCGTCTTCAATTTCTATTCACCGCTGACGAAACTGCCCGGCGCCACGGACCCGGTGCGCTTCGGCCCGGAATTCCAGGTCTATGCGCCGGCCCTGGCCGTGGCGCGCGCCAACTTCCTGTACCAGTTCATCAACGGCAATTACAGCGGCATGGTCAGCATCGATATCACGCCATACGTGAACGTGGCCACGGACGTGACGGCGCTGATGAACATGGTCGACGCCACCCTGCTGCAGGGCCGCATGACGCCGGCCGCGCGCAGCGCGATCGCCGCGTCCGTCAGTGCCACCACGGACCGCAAGCAGCGCGCCCTCACCGCGCTGTACCTGACCGCCATCACGGAATTCGCCGTACAACAATAAGGAGACTGAACATGGCACCAACTACCCGCCGCCGCTTCTTAGGCATGGGCGTCCACGCCGGCATGCTGGGCGCACTGTCGTCGCTGGGCTTGCTGACAGCCAAACCCGCGCAAGCCGCCGTGTCCGATTACAAAGCGCTGGTCTGCCTGTATATGTTCGGCGGCAATGACGGCAACAACATGATCGTGCCGCTCGACACGGCCCGCTATGGCAAATACACGGCCATCCGCGGCAGCCACGGCCTGGCGCTGTCCGTCAATGCGAAGACGCTGCTGGGCCAGCGCAGCGCATTGCCGCAAGGCGTGGCCAATCCGGTCGACCAGCCATTCGCCTTCCACTACGGCATGCCGGAAATCGATACGCTGTTCGGCCAGGGCCAGGTCGCCGCGCTGCTGAACGTGGGCAGCCTGCGCCAGCCGTTGACCAAGGCGCAATACCAGGCCGGCACCGCCTTGCCGCCGCAACTGTTTTCCCATCCGGACCAGCAATTGCAGGCGCAGGCCGGGACGCCGTCCGTGGCCGGCACCGGCTGGGGCGGCCGCCTGGTCGACTTGCTGGGCACGGGCGGCGACCTCGATGCGGTGGCGCTCAGTTCGGGCGGCCTGTTCATCGAAGGCGCAAAAACCCACGGCAACCTGATCCCCGGCAACGGCCAACTGAGCCTGGCCGGCATGAATTTCTGGCCGCAGGCCGAAGCGGACAAGCGGCGCGCCGCGCTGGTGCAGATATTGCAGGCAAACCAGCCGAACGTGATGATGTCCGCCGCCCACCGCGCGCTGTTGAACGGCATCGACCTGGTCGACGATTTAAAGGCCGCGGCCGGCGGCGCCGCGTTGTCGACGCCCTTCCCCGGCTATGGCCTGGCGCAGCAATTGAAGACCGTGGCGCAACTGATCCGGCTGCGCGCGCAGCAGGGACCGGGACGGCAAGTGTATTTCGTGTCGCAGGGCGGCTTCGATACGCACGGCGGCCAGGCCTATCAACAGTTCGATATGCTGCGCCAGGTGTCGCAATCGGTGGCGGCATTCCAGCAGGCGCTGGCGGAAATCGGCGCGCAGCAGCACGTGACGACCTTCACCATGTCGGACTTCGGCCGCACGCTGCAACCGAATACGGGTGGCACCGACCATGCGTGGGGCAATCACCAGTTGATCATCGGCGGCGCCGTCAAAGGCGGCCTGTATGGCGAGTTCCCCGATTTCACGCTGGGCGGCAAGGATGACGCCACCGGGCGCGGCGTGTGGATTCCGCAAATCTCCAACCAGCAATACGGCGCCACGCTGGGCCGCTGGTTCGGCGCCGACGCGGACATGCTGGAGACCCAAGTGTTCAAGAACGAATTGGCGAAGTTCACCGTCAAGGACCTGGGTTTCATGAATTGACAGTAAAAAAGGGGCCAGGCCCCTTTTTACTGCTTACTTGCCGCCGCGCCCGCCCATCCGCAGCGCCGGCGACAGCGTGCCCGGCACCGGCACCACCAGCAAATTGCGGTCGCCCATGATGAACAGCGTCTTGTCGTCATGCGCAATCACCATTTGCGCGACGTTGTTGATGCAGCTTGGCAGCGAGAACGTCCCGGTGCAATCCGCGCGGTCCGTCACCGGGATCTGTCCCAGGATTGGATAGTTGCCGGGGCCAACCGCGCTGATCGTATTGAACACGTACACGCGGGGCGCGCCTGTGCCGTTGGTCGCATACAGGTACACGGTATTGCCGTCGCTGCTGATGACGCCGGCAACCGGCGTCCAGCCCGCCGGTGGTTTGACCGCGCCCTGCAACTGTCCCAGGATGTTATACACATTGAATGTCAGCGCGCCGCCCACCGACCGGCCTTGCAACCACCACGAACCGTCGCGGCTGGCCGAAGCGGTGCTGAACGCGTTGCTCACCGTGGCCTGCGGAAGCGGTGCAAACTTGCCGGTTTCCACCGAATACAAGGTCAACGGCCCCGGCGACGCACCGGTACCGGGCACCAGCATGCTGGCGCCATTCGGCGCCACAATGCCATACGGCGCCAGGCCGCTCAGCAGCGGCCCGCTATAGGCGGTCACCGCACCGGTGTCCAGATCCAGCATGCCATAGTTGGAAATCATTGCACGGTTATCGCCCAGCACCGGCAGCGGATTGCGCATGTAGTCCGGTTGCGCGGTCCACGTGCCCACCGGCCAGGTTTGCTGCAGCGCCAGGTCCGCCACGGCCAGCTTGAGGAAGGTATTCGCGCCGGACGACGCGATCAAGGCGCTGTGGTCGCGCGTCAGGCCGATCGCTTCCACGCCATTGGGGAAGGCATTGGTGGCCGTGCGCGTGAAGGTGCCCGTCGATCCCGCCGCATAGCGCTCAATGGTTTTTTGCGCATTGATGACAAACAGCGCCTTGTTGTCGGCATCCCACAGCAGCGATGCCTTGTCGCCCGTGGTGGGCACGGCATGGTACGTGTAGGTTTGCGGGGCCGCCACTTTCAGCGTGGTTTTCGACACCAGCATGCCGGACGAATTGCTCAGCGTGACGTCATAGGTGCCCGCGTCCAGCGCCGGCATGAACATGGTCAGCACATTGTCCCGGGTCGAGAACGCCGTCGGCGCGAACGTGCCGACACGGATGGCGACATTCTGGCCGTCGACAGCCGACAAGCCGGTGCCATACACCAGCACGGTGCCGGCGGTGCCGGGACGCAGCGCATAGGTATCGGCCATGCGCAACTGGGCCAGGTGCTTGTTGAGCTTGAACGCAATGGTTTTCGCGGGAATGCCCGTGATGGTCAGCGTCACATTGGCCGTGTGCACCGTATTGTTGGCCAGCGCGGCCGCCAGCGTCGGGTCCACGTGCCATGCCATCTTGCCGCCGACCGAACCGGTTGCCGTATCGACCTTCAGCCACGTCTGGTTGCTGGCCGCCGTCCACGTGCCGGCCGTGGTCGCCGTCACGGTCAGTTCACCCTTCATGGCGTCCGGCACGGTAGCGCTGGCCAGGTCGATATTGACGGTCTCGGCAACCGCAACGCCGGAACTGACGGTAAACGTCACTGGCACCTTGCTCGACAGTTCAGGCTGTGGCGACACCAGTTCCAGGTCCGCCGTGTACGTGCCGGCGGCCAGTCCCGTGGCGACGCCTTGCAGGTCCAGCCCGCCGGTGGTGGTGTTGCGCGTGACTTTCAGCCACTGCACGCTCTGCCCCGTCGGGTACGTGACTTTATAGCTGACGTCGCCCGAGCCGGCCGGCTGCGTCACGCCCAGCGCCAGCGTGGTGCTGGTGCCGCCTTCAAACGAGGACAGCGCCACCTCGGCCTGCGACGGCTTGATGGCCGCGCGCACGGTGATCGTGTAGCTGACGCTCTGCGGCGAACCGGGATGCGCTTCCGTGCAAGCCGAGGTGGTGCACGCCTGCAGCTTGATGGTGCCGGTATAGGTGCCCGCTTTCAGCGTCGGATCGGCGGAAATCACGATATTGCTGGCCAGCGCGCCCGCGTTTTCCACGGCGACGGGCGTCAGGATGCCGGGGCCGGTCACGTCCGCCGTGAAGACCACGGGTTTCGTCGTGGTGGTATTGGCCGTGGCCGTCACCGTACGGGTGACAGGGGTGGTTTTGCCTTCCACCAGGTCGAAGTTCAGCGTGGCTGTGCTGAAGGAGATGCGGAACGTTTCCGTGGGCGTGCCGGTATTGGTGCCGGTACTGGAGCTGCCGCTGCCGCCGCCACCGCAGGCGGCCAAAGCCGCCAGCATGCAAGCCGTGATGATTTTCTTCATGTGTAATGTGCCTGTACAGCGCCGTTAAATATCAGACAAGTGTACCATGAGCAACATTTCCTGAGGAACATGCTCTGATGGCCTCTTACTATGCCATCAGGCTGGCGCCTGAGGCCAGCAAATGCGAAACGGGGCGATGGTTTGTGGTGCGGCTGCCGCACTGGTGAAGGGACGAAAAAAAACGGGCCAGTTCATGCTGGCCCGTTTTTTGTGCAAAAGCTTACAACTTGATGAAGTGCTCGCGGTAGTAACGCAGCTCTTCAATCGACTCCGTGATATCGGCCAGCGCCGTATGCTTCTGGTGTTTCTTGAAGCCGGCGACGATGTCCGGTTTCCAGCGCTTGCACAGCTCTTTCAAGGTCGACACGTCGATATTCCGGTAGTGGAAGAACTCTTCCAGCTTCGGCATGTACTTCACCATGAAGCGGCGGTCCTGGCCGATGGTGTTGCCGCACATCGGGGCTTTGCCTTTTGGCACCCATTGCTTCATGAAGGCGATCAATTCCGCTTCCGCCTGCGCTTCCGTCACGGTGGACGCCTTGACGCGGTCGGTCAGGCCGGAACGGCCGTGCGTGCCTTTGTTCCACGCATCCATCTTGTCCAGGGTTTCATCGGATTGATGAATTGCAAATACGGGACCTTCCGCCAGGATGTTCAGGTGCATATCGGTGACGATCATCGCCACCTCGATAATACGGTCCGTTTCCGGCTCCAGTCCGGTCATTTCCATGTCGACCCATACCAGATTCATCTCATTGGGACGCTGTTGGGCAGGGGCGGTGGTTGGGATTCCGGTCGCTTGTGACATAATTCTCTCTTGGCCAAAACAATCCGCCATTTTCTCACAGGCACAGAATGTATATCCACGCGTTTTCGATTTTGTTCGTATCTTTCCTCATCTTGACACTGGCCGTCCGCTTCTGGCTGGCGTCGCGCCATATCCGCCACGTGCTGTCGCACCGCAGCGCCGTGCCCGCGGAATTCGCGGAAAAGATTGCGTTACATGCCCATCAAAAGGCGGCGGACTACACCATTGCCCGCACCAAGTTCGGCATGCTGTCCATGCTGGCCCATGCCGCCGTGCTGGTCGGCTTTACCCTGCTGGGCGGCCTGCAATGGCTGTCGGTCGAAGTGTATCAACTGACCGGGCCCGGCATGGCGTACCAGATCGGCTTGCTGGTGGCCTATGCCGCGATTTCCGGCCTCGTCGATTTGCCGTTCGACTATTACCGCCAGTTCAGCCTGGAGGAAAGCTTCGGGTTCAACAAGATGACGCCCGGCCTGTTCTTCATGGACATCGTCAAAGGCATCGGCGTGGGTACCCTGATCGGCCTGCCGCTGGTGTGGGTGGTGCTGACGCTGATGGACAAGAGCGGCGCCCTGTGGTGGCTGTATGCGTGGGCGGTGTGGAGCGGCTTCCAGGTCTTGCTGATGCTGCTGTACCCGACCGTGATTGCCCCCCTGTTCAATAAATTCACGCCGCTGGCCGATGAATCGCTGAAAGCCCGTATCGAGGGCTTGATGGACCGCGTGGGTTTTGCCTCCAAGGGCTTGTTCGTGATGGACGGCTCCAAGCGCAGCGCGCACGGCAATGCGTATTTTTCCGGCTTTGGCGCGGCCAAGCGCATCGTGTTTTTCGATACGCTGATCGAGCGCCTGGCGCCGCAGGAAATCGAAGCGGTGCTGGCGCATGAACTGGGCCACTTCAAGCTCAAGCACATCATCAAGCGCATCGGCGTGATGTTCGCCCTGTCGCTGGGCTTCCTCGCGCTGCTGGGCTGGCTGAAAACGCAACCGTGGTTTTACGCGGGCTTGGGCGTCAACCCGCTGGCGCTGCCCGGCGCCAGTAACGATGCCATGGCGCTGCTGCTGTTCATGCTGGTGCTGCCCGTGTTTACGTTCCTGTTCGGCCCGCTGACGTCGCTGTCGTCGCGCAAGCACGAATTCGAAGCCGATGCCTTTGCCGCGCAACATACGGATGCGCGCGACCTGGTCTCGGCGCTGGTGAAAATGTATGAAGACAATGCGTCGACCCTGACGCCCGACCCGCTGCATTCGGCCTTTTATGATTCACACCCGCCGGCCAGCATCCGTATCCGGCACTTGAACCTGGGAGTTTGATCATGAAAATCGATTCTGCAAAAAACCTGCTGGCGCTGCACTGCGCGCCCGCCAAGGATGCGCTGTCCGACACGGAGGCGGCGCGCCTGGCCGCCCTGCTGCCGGCCTGGACGCTGGAAAATGGCAAACTGGCGCGCACCTTCGCCTTTGCCGACTATTACAAAACGCTGGCTTTCGTGAATGCGCTGGCCTATGTCACGCACGCACAGGACCACCACCCGGAACTGACCGTCGCCTACAACCGCTGCGTGGTGCGGTACGACACGCATTCCGTGAATAACGGCAAAGGCGGCTTGTCCATCAACGATTTCATCTGCGCTGCCAAAGCTGACGCACTGGTAGCGGAGCCTCAATGAGCAAGACCAAGCAAGCACTGATCGGTACCGTGATCGCGGCGCATGGCCGCCATTACCTGGCCACCGCCACCATCGATGGCGAACTGCACCGCCTGCAATGCGTCACGCGCGGCAAGAAAACCAATGTGGCCGTGGGCGACCTGGTCAAGCTGACGCTGACGTCGGCCGACCAGGCCGTCATCGATGCGATTGAAGAACGCAAGACCCTGCTGTACCGCTCGGACCAGTACAAATCCAAGCTGCTGGCCGCCAACGTCACGCAACTGTTCATCGTGGTGGCGACGGAACCCGGCTTTTCCGACGACCTGGTGTCGCGCTCACTGGTGGCGGCGGAAGCGGCCGGCATCGAAGTGCGGCTGATCCTCAACAAGACCGACGTGGAAGCCGCCCTGCCCCGCGCGCGCGAACGCTTGCAGGTGTATGCGAAGCTGGGCTACCCGGTGCATGAAGTGTCCGCCAAGGCGCACCCGGAGCAAACGGTGGAGACCCTGCGCCCGCTGCTGGCCGGCCACCATTCGATCCTGATCGGCCAGTCCGGCATGGGCAAGTCGTCGCTGATCAACCTGATCGTGCCGGATGCCGACATCGCCACCCGCGAAATTTCCGAAGCGCTGGACACGGGCAAGCACACGACGACGTTTACCCGCCTGTATTCGATACCCGGTCTGGGAGACGACACGGCGATCATCGACTCGCCGGGTTTCCAGGAATTCGGCCTGTACCACCTGACGGAAGGCATGCTGGAGCGGGCGTTCCGCGATTTCAGCCCGTATCTGGGTGGTTGCAAATTCTACAATTGCCGCCACCTGAGCGAGCCCCAGTGCGCTGTACTGGATGCGGTCGCCAAAGGCGACATCGCGAAAATGCGACACGAACTGTATGGACAACTGTTGCACGAGTCATCGCAGACGCTCTATTAAGCATTTCCGGTTGACTTAAATATTTAGCAACTATCTTGTCAGCCATTTAAAAAGCCAATTGCACCTTTCAATGCTCTAGAGCATTATTGTGACAAGAAGCTTTTAATAACAAAGAGCATCCGCATACAGGGGCTTGCAATGGACATGTTCGCGGTCGACGACGAAGTCGCACAGTGGGAAGTTGCCTTGCTTCCCCTGCGTGGCGCCGCGCGCCTGCCGATCCTGCTGCCGCTGGCCTGGCATATGCGCCAGCGCGACAGCGCCCGTGCCGACAAACTGGCGACGGAAGCCCAATCCCTGCTCGGTCCCAATGACGTCAGCGGCCGCGCCCGCATGCAACTGGCGCGGGCCGAAGTGCAATGGCTCAATGGCGCGCTCGATGCCGCCGACGCGCAGGCCCAGCAAGCGTTTTCCGCGCTGTGCGAGTACGGCGACCAGGCCGGCTGCGCCGACGCGCACTGGCTGCAAGCGTGGATCGCCATCGACCGGGGCGACCATGGCCGGCGCGACACGGAACTGGCGCTGGCGCTGGCTGCCGCCGAAGCGGCCGGCGACCGGAAACGCCAACGCATCATCGAAGCCGTCACGGGGCGCTGGGAAATCCTGCGCAACCCCACTTGCGCGGCATACTGGACTGATCGCCTGATCCGCAGCAACGGCGCCGACTTCCGGACGCTGCCGGCCGATATCGCCACCTGGGTCAACGATTACTTTGGCATTGCCTGCAGCCAGTCCAGCAATTTCGGCACGGCGGCCGGCCACTATATCCAGTGCTACGAAATGGCGCTGGAAACGGGCCAGTTGCGCATCGCGATTACCGCCGCCACCAATATCGGCGAAGACTATACCAACCTGAACAACCACCAGGCATCGCTGGAATGGATGCAGTGCGCATTGGACCTGGCGCGGCCCACTGGCTGGCCCCGCAGCGTGGGCGCCAGCCTGATGCACACGGCCGATACCATGCGCCGTCTGGGCCGCATCGACGCCGCCGAGGAATTGCTGCGCGAAGCGCTCGAGATCCTGGCGCCCGTGTCCGGTGCGCGCAGCTATGCCATTGCGCTGCAATACCTGGGCGACCTGTCGCTCGACAAGGACGATTACGCCGGCGCGCTCGATGCATTTACCCGGCTGGGCGCGCGCGCCGCCGCCCTGCAGCAGGCCGACTTTTTCACCGTGGCCAAGCGCGGCCAGGCACATGCGCTGTCATGCCTGGACCGGCCGCAGGAAGCGCTGGACACCGCCCACGAAGCGGTGCGGCTGGCGGCCGAACAAAACAATGTGTACCACCAGATCCTGGCGCTGCGCGTGCTGGCCATCATCCACCGCCGCCACGCGCTGCCGGCCCCGGAAGGTATGACGGAACTGAACGCCAGCCTGCACTACCTGCACCAGGCCATGGCGGTGGGCAACACTATCGAAGGCTATACGTTGCCGGGCGACTTGCTCGACGCGGTGGCGCACGAATATGCGCAGGCCGGCAGTTACCAGCAAGCGTATGCAACGTCGCTGGCGGCGCGCGCCGCGTGGGACAAGACGCACAGCGAAGAAGCCACCAACCGCGCGGTCGCCATGCAGGTACACCACAAAACCGAACATGCGCGCGCCGAAGGCCAGCACCACCTGGAATTGGCCGCCGCCGAAGCGCGCCGCGCCGAATTGCTGCTGCAAACCAGCGCCACCCTGGAACACCTGTCCGGCATCGGCCAGGAAATTACCGCGCACCTGGACGCGTCCGCCGTGTTCAACGTGCTGAACAGCCACGTGCAGGCGCTGCTGCCAGCCCATACGTTTGCGATTTACCTGCACGACCCCGCCGCGGCCGCCCTGGTGCGCGCCTTCGGCCTGGAAGGCGGCATCCCGCTGCCGACCAACACGATCCCGCTGGATTCCCGGACGTCGTACTCGGTGCGGGCGCTGCTGGAACGGCGCGAAGTGTACGTGGAAGACTTGTCCAGGGGCGAGCATTATGCGGTCACGCCCGGCACCTGCCCCAACCTGTCCGGCCTGTACGTGCCGCTGCTGGCGGGCGAGCGGACGCTGGGCGTGATGACGGTGCAATCGCTGCTGGCGTGCGCCTATGGCGAACGGGAACGGCTGATCTTCCGCACCTTGTGCGCCTATGGCGCCATCGCGCTGGACAATGCGGAAGCGTACCGCCAGCTGCAAAATGCGCAGACCCAGCTGGTATCGCAGGAAAAGCTGGCCGCGCTGGGTTCGCTGATGGCCGGTGTCGCGCATGAATTGAATACGCCGATCGGCAACAGCTTGCTGATCGCCAGCACCTTGCAGCAAAAGACAGCCGAGCTCGAAACCCGGATGAATGGCGCCGGCCTGCGCCGCTCGGACCTGTCCAATTACATTGCCGACGCCAGGAAAGCATCGGAACTGGTGATGCGGGGCCTGACCAGCGCGGCCGACCTGGTCAACAGCTTCAAACAGGTGGCGGTGGACCGCACCACGGAACAGCGCCGCATGTTCAATTTGCAGCAAGTCACGCATGAAATCGTGGCCACCATGATGAACCGCATCCGCAATGCCAACCATGCGATCGAATACGACGTGCCGGACGGCCTGGCGATGGACAGCTATCCCGGCCCGTTTGGCCAGGTGATTGCCAACTTTATCAATAATGCATTACTGCACGCGTTTGAAAACAAACCACACGGGCGCATGGTGCTGAGCGCCGCGGCGCACGGCGACGCCCGCGTGCTGATCAAGTTCAGCGACAATGGCGGCGGCATCGCGCCGAACCACTTGTCGCGCATTTTCGATCCATTCTTCACCACCAAGCTGGGCCAGGGTGGCAGCGGGCTGGGCTTGTCGATCAGTTACAACATCGTCACGTCGCTGCTGGGTGGGCAGATCAGCGTCGTCAGCGGGACGGATGGCACCATGTTTACGCTGGATTTACCGTTGACTGCACCGCAGCACGAAGACGCGGGGCCGGCCGCGATTTACCATTGACCGCCCTACATAACCGATATGCCACCATTTTCACCACCGTTACAATTTCGCCGTATAATGTTTTGCTAAGCTGGCGATACAGGCACCCCCGCCTCTGTCGGCGCCTACTACGTTGTCATTATGTCTACCGCAAAACCGATCCGGCATTACCTCCAGTTTTCCGACCTGTCGTTGGAAGAATATGAATACGTAATCGAGCGCGCTACCGTCATCAAGCGCAAGTTCAAGAACTATGAGCCGTACCACCCGCTGGTGGACCGCACGCTGGTGATGGTGTTCGATAAAAACTCGACCCGAACCCGCCTGTCGTTCGAAGCCGGCATGCACCAGTTGGGCGGCGCGGCGATTTACCTGAACACGCGCGACAGCCAGTTGGGCCGCGGCGAACCCGTGGAAGACGCGGGCCAGGTGATGTCCCGCATGTGCGACATCATCATGGTGCGGACGTTTGGCCAGGAAATCATCGAGCGCTTCGCGGCGTTTTCCCGCGTGCCAGTGATTAACGGCCTGACCAACGAACACCATCCATGCCAGGTGTTTGCCGACATCTTCACGTATTACGAACACCGCGGCTCGATCAAGGGCAAGACGGTGGCGTGGGTGGGCGACGCCAACAACATGCTGTATTCGTGGCTGCAAGCGGCGGAAATCTTTGGTTTCCACGTGAACGTGTCGACGCCGAAGGGCTACGACCTGGACATGAAACTGGTCAACACGCAGCGCTACACGTTCTTTGAAAACCCGTCCGACGCCTGCCAGGGCGCCGACCTGGTCAACACGGACGTGTGGACCAGCATGGGCTACGAAGCGGAAAACGCGGCGCGCCTGAAAGCGTTCGACGGCTGGATCGTCGACAGCGCGAAAATGGCGCGCGCCAAGCCCGATGCGCTGTTCATGCACTGCCTGCCCGCCCACCGCGGCGAAGAAGTGTCGGCCGACGTCATCGACGGCCCGCAATCGGTGGTGTGGGATGAGGCGGAGAACCGCCTGCATATTCAGAAAGCACTGATCGAGTTCCTGCTCTTGGGCCGTTTGGACAAATAATCTTTTAAGAGGAAAAGCAATGAGCGATGTAAAAAAAGTCGTCCTCGCCTACTCGGGCGGCCTGGACACCTCCGTGATCCTGAAATGGCTGCAGGATAACTACAAATGCGAAATCGTCACCTTCACGGCTGACCTGGGCCAGGGCGAAGAACTGGAACCGGCCCGCGCCAAGGCGCTGAAGTTCGGCATCAAGCCTGAAAACATCTACATCGACGACGTGCGCGAAGAATTCGTGCGCGACTTCGTGTTCCCGATGTTCCGCGCCAACACCGTGTACGAAGGCGAATACCTGCTGGGCACGTCGATTGCCCGTCCGCTGATCGCCAAGCGCCTGATCGAAATCGCCAACGAGACCGGCGCCGACGCCATCTCGCACGGCGCGACCGGCAAAGGCAATGACCAGGTGCGTTTCGAACTGGGCGCCTACGCGCTGAAACCAGGCGTGCGCGTGATTGCACCGTGGCGCGAATGGGATTTGCTGTCGCGTGAAAAACTGCTGAAGTACGCGGAAGACGCCGGCATCGACATCGACATGAAGCACAAGAACGGCGGCGCGCCATACTCGATGGACGCCAACCTGCTGCACATCTCGTTCGAAGGCCGCCACCTGGAAAACCCAAGTGCGGAAGCCGAAGAATCGATGTGGCGCTGGACCGTGTCGCCGGAAGCGGCGCCGGACCAGGCTGAATACCTGGACGTCGAATTTGAAAAAGGCGACATCGTTGCCCTGAACGGCGTGCGCATGTCGCCTGCCACCGTGCTGACCGAGCTGAACCGCCTGGGCGGCAAGCACGGCATCGGCCGCCTGGACCTGGTGGAAAATCGCTACGTCGGCATGAAATCGCGCGGCTGCTATGAAACGCCGGGCGGCACCATCATGCTGCGCGCGCACCGCGCCATCGAATCGATCACGCTGGACCGCGAAGTGGCCCACCTGAAAGACGACCTGATGCCACGCTACGCTTCGCTGATCTACAACGGCTACTGGTGGGCGCCGGAGCGCGTTGCACTGCAAACGCTGATCGACCACACGCAGCAAACCGTGAACGGCTGGGTCCGCATCAAGCTGTACAAGGGCAACGTCATCGTCGTGTCGCGCGATTCGAAGACCGATTCGCTGTTCGACCAGACCATCGCCACCTTCGACGAAGACGGCGGCGCCTACAACCAGGCTGACGCAGGCGGCTTCATCAAGCTCAACGCACTGCGTATGCGCATCGCCGCCAACGCACGCCAGAAGCGCGGCCAGTAAGGCTTTCCCCGCCTCATGCAAAGGCCGCAGCGATGCGGCCTTTTTTCATGGCAGGTTCAAGTCGCACTGGCGCGTGCCGCGTTTGCCCAACTGGGCCTGACGGTCAGAAGTCATGCCGGGGATGCCTCTACCGCTTTCCACCTGCGGGGGCTGCCTTAAGACGGCTTTTTCCTGCGATGCTCGGTGGGTGGTGCGTTTGGAATTAGCATTAGGCTGTGATAAAGTGAAGTAACTATTTGATAATAAAAGAAAGATGCTGCGCCTCTGTTGCGGATTCCCGGGGCTTTGTCGGGAGACGACGCACCTGTTGGGGCGGCTATTTCACGTTGGGCTGCGAGCGGAACTTGATGACCTCATCCGAACAAAAAAATGCGTGCCGTGAAGCTATTTCGGAATGGTCGAGCCTTCGGCAATTAGCTGGTTTTGCCACGCTTCGGAAAGGCTACTGCAATAGCAATAACGGCACCGGCGTGAACTATCCCGAAGACCTCGACCCATATCAGATTGAGGTGGAGGGAATTCATATTCCCGTTGGCTATGTTCTCGTCTTCGTTTTCACTGATCAAATGCTAGATGGCGGATATGAGTTACTCGTACCAGAACATATTTATCTCTGCGTCCTTGCTGATGCTTTGGCGGAGAAAAATCATGGGGTCGAGGCAGCTAAAGTGCGCGAGCTTGCCAGGGAAGCCGAAGAGAGAGCCCAACAAATCAATCCAGCCGACGCCTTGCGGCGCGGCTGATTCTGCACGTTGGACTGCGCACACTTTGCAACCGCCATCACTCTCCAAGGAAAGCGCACCATGGCCAAGTACCTGATCTCCTTTCCGAGCGCGGCGATGGCGGTACCCGACGGTGAGATGGAAGCGGTGGGCCGCGACGCGCACGCCGTGATCGAACAGGCGAAGGCCGCCGGCGTCTACGTCTTCGCCGGCGGCATCGACGAAAACGTGCCGCCCGTGCTCGTCTCAGCCGACCGCATGGTCACCGAAGGTGGCTACCCGTGGGCGCGCCCGCTTGACGGCGGCTTGACCGTGCTTGACCTGCCCTCGCGCGAAGAGGCTGTCGCGTGGGCCGCGCGCCTAGCGAAGGCTTGCCTGTGCGCGCAAGAACTACGCGTCTTCGGGTTCGATCCTCAATCCTGAGTGCAACACAATTCGAACAAGTTAACACAAGCAGGTTTGGCATCCCGATTATGAAAGTGGTGAGGCAAAATGGCGTCCGTCATGCACTTACTCGACAAGAAGTCGAGGCGATGACTGCCTTCTTCCCTTCAGCCTGGAAGCGAGCGGTTGATTCGCTGGTTCTGTACCAGACTCGCGAAGATATGGTGTATGCGACGTATTTTGCTAAAACAAAGATTCTCGGACTGTTCTGGCCAGTTATGCCGCGTCCCGGTCTTGCAAAAGTGGCAGCGATCGACGAGATGTTGATTGCATTGATGGCAGTTTCCGATATCGGGTACATTCCTGAGAAGTTATCTGGTGCTCTACGAGAACGATATCTCCATGCTGCCGATGACATCAGGAAACAATGCTTTCAGGTGGTAGCTCTCACCCATACCGCAGGGAGCGCGCCGCAGCCGGCGCGCTCATGAATTGTCACCCAAGGAACCATCATGACCGTTAAACGCATGGACAACGTCGGCATCGTCGTGGAAGACATCGACGCCGCGATCGCATTCTTCACCGAACTCGGGCTCGACCTCGAAGGCCGTGCGCCGATTGAAGGCGACTGGGCCGATGGCGTCACCGGATTGCGCGGCATGCGCGTCGAGATTGCCATGATGCGTACGCCCGACGGTCACAGCCGGCTCGAGTTGTCGCGCTTCCTGGCGCCGGCCATTGCTGCCGACCACCGTGCCGCGCCGGTGAACGCGCTGGGCTACCTGCGCGTCATGTTCACCGTGGAAGACATCGATGACACGGTCACTCGGCTTATCAAGCGGGGGGCAACGCTCGTCGGCGAAGTGGTCCAGTATGAAAACGTGTACCGGCTGTGCTATATCCGGGGACCGGAGGGCATTCTTATCGGCCTCGCCCAGCAGCTCGGCCAGCAGGGATCCCGCGAGGATCCCATCAAGACGTAACCGTTGAATTGCCGTCATATGGCTCGCAGGGCCGATGTCGCTAACGACCGCTACACCGCGCGAAACCGCACGGTTTCGCACTATCCCTTACTAAAATCCGGACTGGCAACGCCTCACCGGGTGCGCCCGCCCACATCGTTTCTCCCCCATTTTGTTGCCGTCAGCGCTACACTTTGATTTCTATCAAGGAGAGACGATGAAAGACTTGCGAATCAAAACCAAGCTTACCGCTGGACTGGGGGCAATTGTTGCTTTGCTGCTGGTCCTGCTTGCCATCGCATACAACAATTTCAACCGCCTGTCCGAAGCCAACGAATGGGACCGGCATACGCGCGAAGTCTTACAGGAAACCAACCTGATTGCCGTCGCGGTGCTGCAAATCCAGAATTCCACGCGCGGCTTCATGCTGACCGGGAATGAATCGCTGGTGGAAAATATTCCCCGTGAGGAAGAGGCCATGCGCACCCACCACGCCAACCTGGTGCGCCTGACATCCGACAATGCCGAGCAACAAAAGCGCCTGCAAAAAATGGGGCCGCTGATGGTGGATTGGGTGCAAAACATTATCAAGCCGCTGCTGGAAAAGCGGCGGGAACTCAATAAAAAAGTCGGCGTGTCGCAACAGGTGGCCACGGCCGCCGATGTGCTGAATGGCGCGCAAATCATTGCGGAAGTGCGCAAGCTGATCACTGAAATGAATGCGGAGGAAAACCGCTTGCTGGTGCTCCGCGCGGCGGCAACGCAGGAATTGCACCAGACACAAAAATGGCTGCTGGGCGGTGGCGGCGTACTGGTGGCGGTACTGGCCGCCATTATTGGCTGGCAATTGGGGCGTGCGCTGCTGGAGCCGCTCAATACGCTGCTGCAGGCAGTCAGCCGCATTGCGGCCGGCGAGCAGTCGGCCCGCGTCCAGGTCACGTCCAACGATGAACTGGGCCAGGTCGGCAACGCCTTTAACCACATGGCGCAAGCGATCCAGGACAATTTGCAGCGCGAAGTGGCGGCGTCCAACGAATTGCGCACCAAGGTCGACGCCCTGCTCGGCACGGTATCGAAAGCCACCGCCGGCGACCTGACCGGCAAAATCACAGTGTCCGGCGACGACGCCATCGGGCGCCTGGGCAATGGCCTGGCCACCATGTTCACCAACCTGCGCGCCCTGATCAACAATGTGCAAAAAGCCGGCATCCAGGTGACCACGTCGGCCACGGAAATCGCCGCCTCCGCCAAGCAGCAGGAAGCAACCGGCGTGGAACAGGCACAGACCAGTATCGAAGTGCTGTCGACCACCAAGGAAATTTCAGCGAACACCCAGCAATTGCTAAAGACCATGGAAGACGCCACCGCCGTGGCCGACTACACCACCAGCGCCACGGCCGAAGCGCAGGACAACCTGCAGCGCATGGACCAGACCATGCAGCACATGGTGTCCGCCACCGATTCCATCAACGCCAAGCTGGCAGCCCTGTCCGAGAAAGCCAGCAACATCAACAGCGTGCTGGCCACCATCACCAAGGTGGCCGACCAGACCAACATCCTGTCCTTGAATGCCGCCATCGAGGCGGAAAAAGCCGGCGAAGCGGGCCGCGGCTTTTCCGTGGTGGCGACGGAAATCCGCCGCCTGGCCGACCAGACTTCCGTGTCTACCTGGGACATCGAGCAAATGCTGAAGGAAATGCAATCGGCCGTGTCGGCCAGTGTCATGGGCATGGATAAGTTTTCCGAGGAAATCCGCCGCAGCGTGACGGAAGTGCGGCAAGTGGTGGAACAGTTATCCGGCGTGATGGGCCAGGTGCAAAAGCTGGCGCCGCAATTCGACGCCGTGCTGCAAGGCATGCAATCGCAGTCGGTCGGCGCGCAACAGATCTCCGAGACCATGATGCAGTTGAACGACGCGACACAGCAAACCGTGGATTCGCTGAAATCCACCAGCGAAGCGGTACGCCAGCTGCAATTTGCGGCTGGCGATTTGCAATCAAGCGTGGCCACGTTTGCAATCAATACGTAACCAGCCCCGTTTGCCACACATGGCACAATGGGTTCACATCATCGCCATGTTACGTGGGTGGAGAAATCATGCTGAGAGACCTGAGTATCAAGAAAAAACTGTATGCCGGGTTCGGCGCCATCCTGGCGATCCTGCTGGTGCTGCTGGCTTCTGCCTATGTCAATTTCATTCGGCTGTCCGAGGCCAACCGGCTGGACAAGCACACGATGGAAGTGATCCAGACCGCGGACCGCGTGGAAACCACCGCCTTGCAAATCCAGGGGGCTGTTCGCGCCTATATCCTGACCGGCAACGAAGCCTTGCTGGCGTCCATGCCAAGCATGGAACAGGCACTGCATACCCATACTTCCCTGGCCGTCCAACTGACCGCCGACAATCCACTGCAAAACGGCCGCTTCCGCCAGATTGAAACCATGGTGCATGGCTGGTTCAACAGTTTTGTACGCAACCAGATTGCCATGCGCCGCGCACTGGGCAATGCGGCCGATGCGTCCGACCAGGTGGGCCGTTCAGAATTGATGAAAAATGCACTGGCCGCCATCGGCGGCATGGACAAGGCAATACAGCAGGCATCGGAGGAAGAAGAACGGTTGGCGGATATCCGTGCTAAAAATACTGAGCAATTGCGCGACACCATGCTGATGGTGCTGGCCGGCGGCGGCGCCCTGTGTGTCGTACTGGCGGCCACGATCGCTTACCTGCTGGTCAAGGCGCTGACGGAACCGCTGGGCAACCTGCTCCAGGCTGTCGGCCGTATCGCGTCCGGCGACCAGTCGGTGCGCGTCAATGTGATTTCCAGCGATGAGCTGGGCCGGGTCGGCCATGAATTCAACCGCATGGCGCAAGCGATCCAGGACAATTTGCAGCGCGAAATCACTGCCGCCAATGACTTGCGCAGCAAAGTCGATGCGCTGCTCGGCACGGTATCGAAGGCGGCCTCGGGCGACCTGACGGGTAAGGTCGCCGTCACGGGCGACGACGCCATCGGGCGCCTGGGCAACGGCCTGGCCACCATGTTCGACAACTTGCGCGCCCTGATCAACAACGTGCAAAAAGCCGGCATCCAGGTCACCACATCGGCCACGGAAATCGCCGCCTCCGCCAAGCAGCAGGAAGCGACCGGCGTGGAACAGGCACAGACCAGCGTCGAAGTGCTGTCGACCACCAAGGAAATCTCGTCGAACACCCAGCAATTGCTGAAGACCATGGAAGATGCCACCGCCGTGGCCGACTACACCACCAGCGCCACCGCCGAAGCACAGGACAACCTGCAGCGCATGGACCAGACCATGCAGCACATGGTGTCCGCCACGGATTCCATCAACGCCAAGCTGGCCGCCCTGTCCGAGAAGGCCAGCAATATCAACAGCGTGCTGGCCACCATCACCAAGGTGGCCGACCAGACCAACATCCTGTCCTTGAATGCCGCCATCGAGGCGGAAAAAGCCGGCGAAGCGGGCCGCGGCTTTTCCGTGGTGGCGACGGAAATCCGCCGCCTGGCCGACCAGACTTCCGTGTCCACCTGGGACATCGAGCAAATGCTGAAGGAAATGCAATCGGCCGTGTCGGCCAGTGTCATGGGCATGGACAAGTTTTCCGAGGAAATCCGCCGCAGCGTGACGGAAGTGCGGCAAGTGGTGGAACAGTTATCCGGCGTGATGGGCCAGGTGCAAAAGCTGGCGCCGCAATTCGACGCCGTGCTGCAAGGCATGCAGTCGCAAGCCGTGGGCGCCCAGCAAATCTCGGAAACCATGATGCAGTTGAACGACGCGACACAGCAAACCGTGGATTCGCTGAAATCCACCAGCGAAGCGGTACGCCAGCTGCAATTTGCGGCCGGCGATTTGCAATCGAGCGTCACGACCTTCGCGGTGAGCGCATGAAGCTGCTTGTGTTCCATATCGGCCCCGACCGCTACGGATTACCATTGCGGCAAATCCTGCGCGTGCTGCCGCTGATGGAATTGAAGCGCGTACCGCTGGCGCCGCATGCGGTGGCGGGCCTGATGAATTTACATGGACAGCCGGTGCCCGTGATCGACCTGGCGCGCCTGGCGGGCTATGAATCGAGCGCGGAAAATTTCGACACCCGCATCGTACTGGCCGATTACAGCGCGCCCGGTGGGGCAATACACGCGCTGGGCTTGCTGGCGGAACGGGTCCAGGGCGTGCAGGAAATCAGTGACAAGGATTGGACCGATCCCGGCGTGCGCGCCGCGCCTTTCCTGGGCCAGGTCAACGGGCATGCGCAGGCCGGCGGCGGCGCGGGCATGGTTCAGCTGGTGGTGCTGGACAGGCTGCTGCCGGCCGACGTGCGCAATGCGCTGTTTCCCGGAGAGGCGGCATGAGCGTACAGGCCATGATCCGCCATGCGACAGGATTGAACGTCTCGCGCGCACAGGCCGAGCGCGCCATTCGCCAGCGCATGGAGCGCACCGGCGAGGTCAACCGCGAACATTACCTGACTGCGCTGTCGCCCGGTGAACTGGCCGAACTGGTGGAATTGCTGGTGGTCCCGGAATCGTGGATGTTCCGCGATCCGCAAGCATTTGAAGCCGCAGTCGATTACGTGCAGGCGCGGCTGGCCGATGGCCAGCGTACCGTACGCATCCTGTCGGTGCCATGCGCCGGCGGCGAAGAACCCTATTCGATCGCGATGGCGCTGTTCGATACCGGCGTGGCTCCCACCAATTTCGCAATCGATGCGCTTGATCTCAGTTCCGCCTGCGTGGAGCGCGCGCGGGCCGGCGTCTATGGCCGCAATGCGTTCCGCAACAAGGACCTGTCGTTCCGCGACCGCTACTTCGAAGCCCTCGGCAATGACCTCTACCGTGTCGCCGATACCGTCCGGGCGCAGGTGCGCTTCAACCAGGGCAACCTGCTGGCCATGGACACCGCCGCCTTCGCCGGCTATTACGACGTGATTTTCTGCCGCAACCTGCTGATTTATTTCGACAAGCCCACGACAGCCAATGCCATCGCGCGCCTGTCCGCCATGCTGGACGATGACGGCGTGCTGTTTGCCGGCTATGCGGAAGTGCCTACCTTCACCCAGCATGGCTTTACACCGTTGCCGCACCGCTTTGCGTTTGCACTGAAAAAAGACACCGCGCCGGCGCCCCGCTATGCGACGATGCCCCGGCCGGGCGACGCCTTGCCGGCGCGTACGCTGCCGGAACGGCGCGCCGTGCCGCGGCCCGCACACGCCGCCCCGGCCATCCCGCTCCCGGGCCGTCCTGCCGTGGTGCCGCCCCCGCCGCCGGCCCGGAGCGCAAAAGCAGCCGTGCCGCCTGTGCCGCCACCGGCACAGGCGGGGGCCATCTCGAACGCGCGGGCGCTGGCCGACCGTGGCCAGCACCAGCAGGCCGCCGCCGCGTGCCAGTCCGTGCTGGCTGCCGATCCCCAATCGCCGGCCGCCGCCGAAGCGTATTTCATCCTTGGCATGCTGCGCGAGCAGGCGCAGGATGCCAGGGAAGCGGAGCAATTCTGGCGCCGCTGCATCTACTTGCAGCCGGACCACTATGAAGCGTTATGCCACCTGGCGCTGCTGGCCGAACAGCAAGGCGAGCCTGACGCCGCAGCCACGCTGAAAGCGCGGGCGCGCCGTATTTACCAGCGCAACAATGCAACGAAAGCCGATCTATGACGGTGCAAGAAACAATTACCGATTGCTGGAACCGCATCGGTGTTCGGGGCGACCACAGTTGCGAACTGCTGCAGCAGCATATCCACTGCCGCAATTGCGGCGTGTATGCCCATGCTGCGCAACTGAATTTGCAGCGCGCGGTGGGCGATGATTACCAGCGTTCCTGGGCGGAGCATTTCAGCCAGCCGGCCGGCGGCGACGTCCTGCATGACAGTTCCGGCATGGTATTTCGCATCGGCGACGAATGGCTGGCCCTGCCCACTTCGATGTTCGTACTGGTGGCGCCGCAGGCGTTGCCGCACCGCTTGCCGCACCGGAATGCGCGGGGACTGGCGGGCGTCGTCAACGTGGGCGGCAAGCTGTATCCGTGCATTGCACTGGCCGACCTGCTGGGCATTGCCGCCGTACAGACCACGCCGCGCACGGGCCGCCATACGTTCGCCCGCCTGCTGCTGGTGCAATGGGAACAACAGTCGTATGCGCTGCCGGTGTCCGACCTGCACGGGATCGTGCGCTATGCATCGGCCACGGTGCAGGCGCCTGCCGCCACCATCAACAAAGGTTTGCAGCGTTTTCTCACCGGCGTGATCAGCCACGATGGCATGATGATCGGCTGCCTGGATGCGGGCTTGCTGGGCCACCAATTTGCGAGGAGCCTGCGTTGAGCGACGAACGACATGGGGACATGAATGGCGACCTGAGCCAGTTTTCCATGCAGGAGCTGTTCCGCATGGAAGCGGACGCGCAAACCATGATCCTCACAGACGGCTTGCTGGCGGTCGAACGCACGGGCGCCGATGCCTCCGCGGTCGAACCGATGATGCGCGCGGCGCACTCGATCAAGGGCGCGGCGGCCATCGTGGGACTCGATGCCGTGGTGCAGCTGGCGCATGCAATGGAAGACGCCTTCGTCTCCGCCCAGCATGGCAAACTGAAGCTGACGCCGAACCGCGTCGACGTGCTGCTGGCCGGGGTCGACCTGGTGCTGCAAGTGTCGCGCCTCGACGATGCCGGCGTCGCGCCCTGGCTGGCCGCCAACAGCGCGCTGTTCCAGAAGACGCTCGGTGCGATCCAGGGTATCGCGTTCCTGCCGGAGCCGCTGGACTTGCCGCCTGTATTTGCCGCGCCGTCCGGCATCGCTGCGCCGCCTGTCGCTGCCCCTGCACCTGTACCGGCGCCGGCGCCTGCCGAGGTGGCGCCGGAAGCGGCGTCCGGCAACACGGAAGCGCCGGCGCCCACTGCCGACAGCGACGAACCGACGCAGGCGCCGGGCGGCCGCCCTGCCCCGCTGAAATCCGCGCAATCGTTCGACCGCCTGCTGTCGCTGGCCAGCGAAGCGCGTATCCATGCGCACCAGATGCATCCGCTGCTGCACGCCATGCAGCGCTTCAAGCGCAGCCAGTCCAGCCTGTTTTCCGTGATCGAGCAATTGCATGAAGCGATCTCCGTCAGCCAGGATCCGGCGCTGAAGGAAAAATCGCTGATGGCGCTGCAAAAAGCGCAGCCGCTGAAGCAATTCGTGTTGGAACACATTGCCGAATTTGAAAACTGGGAACGCAAGCTGCTCAACGTGTCGCAAAACATGGTCGACGAAGTGCTGGCCATGCGCATGCGCCCGTTCCGCGATGGCGTCATGCACTTTCCCCGCATGGTGCGCGACCTGGCGCGCAGCCTGAGCAAGGATGTGCAGTTGCGCATCGTGGGGGAAGATACGCTGGTCGACCGCGACATCCTGGCCCGCATCGAAAGTCCGCTGAACCATATCCTGCGCAATGCCGTCGACCATGGCATGGAAGCGCCGATCGACCGCGCCGCCGCCGGCAAACCGCCGTGCGGCACCGTGGTGATGGAGGCGCGCCACCGTGCCGGCATGCTGTCGATTGAAATCAGCGACGATGGGCGGGGCGTCGACCTGGAAAAAATCCGCCGCACCGTGGTGGAACGCAAATTGGCCAGCCAGGCAATGGCCCAGGCGATGTCGCCGGCGGAATTGATGGAGTTCCTATTCCTGCCCGCCTTCAGCCTGAAGGAAAACACCACAGAAATTTCCGGCCGTGGCGTCGGTCTCGACATCGTGCACGATACGATCCGCGACCAGAATGGCACGGTACGCATCGAGTCCGAGCTGGGCAAAGGCTTTACCACTCACATCACATTGCCGCTGACGCAATCGATCGTGCGCGCGCTGGTGGTCGACATCAAGGGCGAAGCCTATGCCATCCCCATCGTCAAGGTCGAACGCGTCATCAAGGTGCCGCAGGGCGCCATCCATACGCTGGAAAATAAACAGTTCTTCGATCACGGCGGCGAACACCTGGGGCTGGTGTCGGCGTCGCAAGTGCTGGAACTGGGGGACAGCAGCGCCGCCGAAGAGGAGTTGCCGGTGGTGGTGATCGGCACGGGTGCGCGCCGCTTTGCCATGGTGGTCGACGCGATCCGGGGCGAAGAGAGCCTGGCGGTGCAGGCGATCGACCCGATTTTCGGCAAGATGCGCGACATCTCCGCCGCCGCCCTGCTCGACAACGGCGAACCGGTGCTGATCCTCGACGTGCCGGATTTGCTGCTGTCGATCGACAAGCTGCTGCACGAAGGCGCCCTGCACCAGCTGGCGCGCGCGGGCCACGCGGAGCGGCGCCGCATGAAACGCATCCTGGTGGTGGACGACTCGTTGACGGTGCGTGAAATGGAGCGCAAGCTGCTGACAGGGCGCGGCTTTGAAGTCGACATCGCCATCGACGGCATCGATGGCTGGAACGTGGTGCGCAGCGGCGAATACGACCTCGTTATCACGGACGTCGACATGCCGCGCATGGACGGCATCGAACTGGTATCGCTGATCAAGAAAGACATCCACTTGCACAAGGTGCCCGTGATGATCGTGTCGTACAAGGACCGGCCGGAAGACCGCGCGCGCGGCATGACGGCCGGCGCCGACTATTACCTGACCAAGGGCAGTTTCCATGACGAGACCCTGCTCGACGCCGTTGCGGACTTGATCGGAGAGGCCCACAAATGAAGATCGGAATCGCCAACGATGTCGCCATGGCCGCCGAAGCGCTGCGTCGCGTGGTGGCCAGCACGGCCGAACACCAGGTGGTGTGGATCGCCCGCACCGGCGTGGAAGCGGTGCGCCTGTGCGCGGAAAACCGTCCCGACCTGGTGTTGATGGATTTGAACATGCCGGAGCTCGACGGCGTGGAAGCCACGCGCCGCATCATGGAACAGAGCCCGTGCGCGATCCTGGTGGTCACGGGACGGCCGCAGGACAGCGTCAACCAGGTGTTCCGTGCACTGGGCGCCGGGGCGCTGGACGTCACCGCCACGCCGATGTTGCAGGGCAAGGCGGATGGCGCCACGGAATTGCTGGCCAAGATCCGCACCATGGACAAGCTGATTCGCCACAGCGGCGGCAATCAATCCATGCAGCCGCGCAGCCCCACTGCCGCGCCGGAACCGCGCGATCCGGGCATCACGCGGCTGGTGGCGATCGGCGCCTCGACCGGCGGCCCGGTGGCCGTGTCGAAAATCCTGGCGGGATGGGCGCCGCCGCCCGGCTGCGCCATCGTGGTCGTGCAGCATATCGATGAAAACTTTGCCGACCATTTCGCCCGCTGGCTGGGCGAGCAGCTGACCATCCCGGTACGCGTGATCGACGACGGCGACGGCCTGTGTCATGGCGTGGTGCTGGTGGCCAAGAGCAACGACCACCTGGTACTGGATAAAGACTATCGCTTGGGTTACGATGCAGCACCAAGGGATTACGCCTATCGTCCATCCGTCGACGTGTTTTTCCGGTGTGTGGCGCGCCATTTTCGCGGGGATGCCGTAGGGGTTTTACTTACCGGCATGGGCCGCGATGGTGCGGAAGGGTTGCTGGCGATGCGCCAGGCAGGTCATACCACCATCGCGCAAGACCAGGCCACCAGCGCGGTATATGGGATGCCGCGCGCCGCCGTCGAACTGGATGCCGCGCAGATGGTTCTGCCGCTGGACAAGATTGGGCCGATGTTACGCAGTACGACCGGCAGCCGCAGCTAACGGGTATCCGATACCTGCTCAAGAGCGTCCGGCGCATAACCAAAGAGAATTACATGTCTGACATTACGTTGCCCGGCAACGCGCCGCAGCCGCTGCCTCCGCCACAGTTGCAGCCGGATCCGGATCCCGGCCTGACTGTTTTCAAAGTCCGCGTCCTGCTGGTGGACGACCAGCTGATTATTGTCGAAGCCGTGCGCCGCATGCTGAGCGAACAGGCGGACATCGAATTCCACTACGTGACCGATTCCAGCCTGGCGGCCCAGGCGGCGGCCCAGTTGCATCCGACCGTCATCCTGCAAGACCTGGTGATGCCGAACATCGATGGTTTTGGCCTGATCAAGCAATACCGTGACGATGAAATGTTGCGCCATGTGCCAGTGATCGTGCTGTCGGCCAAGGAAGATCCGAAACTCAAGGCGCACAGCTTTGCCGTGGGCGCCAACGATTACATCGTCAAGCTGCCCGACAAGCTGGAATTGCTGGCGCGCGTGCGCTACCACTCGAATGCGCACATCAGCCGCCTGCAGCGCGACCAGGCGTTCCGCTTCCTGCGCGAAAGCCAGAAGCAGCTGGCGGACGCCAATATTGAATTGCAAAAACTTGCCGCGCTCGACGGCTTGACGGGGATCGCCAACCGCCGCCGTTTCGACGATTCCATGCGGGTGGAATGGCAACGCGGGCAACGCGACCGCCAGCCGCTGTCGCTCCTGATGTGCGACATCGACTTCTTCAAGCAATACAACGACGCGTATGGCCACCTCAGCGGCGACCTGTGCCTGAAAAAAGCCGCGGCCGTGCTGACCGAGCACTTGAAACGCCCCGCCGACCTGGCAGCCCGCTATGGCGGTGAAGAATTTGCGATCGTGCTGCCGGATACGCCGCTGGAGGGCGCCCGGATCGTGGCGCAGGAATGCGTGCGCCACCTGGAACAGCTGCGCATCGCGCACAGCGGCTCGCCGCATGGCGTGGTGACGATGTCGGTCGGCGTGGCCAGCGTGGTGCCGACGCCGGAATCGAGTGTGGAAGACCTGGTGGCCAGCGCAGACAGCGCGCTGTACGCGGCCAAGCGCGGCGGCCGTAATCAGGTGGCGGCAGCAGGAGAAGCAACAGCCTGACCCCATGCCGGGCAACCGCCGTCCAGAAAAACGCGCCCAAAAATCCGTAGGGCGGTTTTGCGCAAGCAAAGCCGCCAAGCCCCCGCCAACGTCAAACAAACACCGGCTCAGGCTCCAGCAACACGCCATAACGCGCCTGCACATCCGCCTGGATCGCCCGCGCCAGCGCCTGCACTTCCGCCCCCGTGGCGCCGCCCCGGTTGACCAGCACCAGCGCCTGCTTTTCATACACGCCGGCATTGCCCAGCGCGCGCCCTTTCCACCCGCACTGGTCGATCAGCCATCCGGCCGCCAGCTTTTCCGTGCCATCGGCCTGCCGGTGATGCACCAGCGCCGGGAATTGCGTCAGCAGGCGCTCGCAGGCATCGGCTGTCACCACCGGATTCTTGAAGAAACTGCCCGCATTGCCGATGTCGGCCGGATCCGGCAACTTGCGGCGGCGCACGGCAATCACGGTATCGGCCACGTCGCGCGCCGTCGGCGCCGTCAGCCCCTGCGCCGCAACCGCCTGCGCCAGTTCCGCATAGCGCAAATTCGGCGTCCAGGCCTTGGGCAGTGCAAACGTCACATCGACAATGATCAGTTGTTTACCTGCTTGCTGCTTGAAAATGCTGTCGCGATAGGCGAAACGGCACGCTTCGCGGTCCATCGTGACGAATTGCCCTGTGGCGGGGTCGAATGCCGTCAGGCTGTGGAAATAATCCTTGGTTTCCGCGCCATAGGCGCCGATATTCTGGATCGGCGCGGCGCCCACGGTGCCGGGGATCAGCGACAGGTTTTCCAGGCCAGGCATGCCCTGTTCGATCGTCCACTGGACGAAGCCATGCCAGTTTTCGCCGGCGGCGGCGCGCACGTGGTGATGGGTGTCCGTCCCTGCCAGCACATCCTTGCCTTGCAGCGCAATGTGCAGCACCAGGCCGTTGAAATCCCCCGTCAGCAGCAAATTGCTGCCGCCGCCCAGCACCAGGCGCGGCATGGCGGCCAGTTCCGGATCGGCCAGCGCCGCCTGCAATTGCGCGCCGGACTCCACCCGCAAATACGCGGAAGCATGGGCGGCAATGCCGAAAGTATTGAGTGACGTAAGGGGAAAAGCGTGAACGATGGGGAGATTTTCTTGCATGGCTGACCGAGTAATTTGGTCAATTATAGTGCCATCCCAACAAAAACGACCGAGCGTTCGGGCCGTTGTCCGTTAAAATGGCACATCTTTGCGGCTGCCCTCTTGCCGCAGCATTAATATTAAAGGATTTATCATGCCGTCGTTTGATGTTGTCTCCGAAGCCGACATGATCGAAGTGCGTAATGCCGTCGATCAGTCCAACAAGGAAATCTCTACCCGTTTTGACTTCAAAGGCAGCGATGCCCGCGTCGAACAAAAGGAAAACGATTTGACCGCGTTTGCCGATTCCGACTTCCAGCTGAGCCAGGTACGCGACGTCCTGACCAACAAGCTGGCCAAGCGCAAGGTCGATGTGCGCTTCCTGGATGAAGGCAAGGTCGAGAAAATCGGCGGCGACAAGGTCAAGCAAGTCATCAAGGTCAAGAACGGCCTGGACACCGACACGGCGAAAAAGATCACCAAGGTCATCAAGGAAAGCAAGATGAAGGTGCAAGCCAGCATCCAGGGCGAAACCGTGCGCGTTTCCGGCGCCAAGCGCGACGACCTGCAAGCGGCGATGCAATTGCTGCGCAAGGATGTACCGGACACCCCGCTGGAATTCAATAATTTCCGCGACTAACCTTTCCACCTCCATGCACCGTTAAGCAGGGCCAAATGCGGCCCTGCTGCTTCACGTAGTTTAAGGACAGTAATGAAACGAGTTGACGACTTCCGCCTGCGTTTTGGCGACAAGGAATATGTGCCCATCATGATCGGCGGCATGGGCGTGGATATCTCCACGGCCGGACTGGCGCTGGAAGCTGCCCGCCTGGGCGGCATCGGGCATATCTCGGACGCCATGGTGGAAGACGTGTCGGACCGCCGCTTCGACACCACCTTCGTCAAGGATAAGACCAAGCTGTACAAGCACAACATCCTGAACATGGACAAGTCCAGCGTGCAGTTCGACCTGGAACGCCTGGCTGAAGCGCAGCGCCTGCACATCGGCCGCACCATGGAAGCGAAAAAAGGTCCCGGCCTGATCTTCGTGAACTGCATGGAAAAGCTGACCATGAACGGCCCGAAAGAAACCCTGCGCACGCGCCTGAACGCGGCGCTGGACGCGGGCATCGACGGCATCACGCTGTCGGCCGGCCTGCACTTCGGCTCGTTCGCGCTGATGGCGGACCACCCGCGCTTCCGCGAAGCCAAACTGGGCATCATCGTGTCGTCCGTGCGCGCGCTGCAAATCTTCCTGCGCAAAAATGCCAAACTGGACCGCCTGCCGGACTACGTGATCGTCGAAGGCCCGCTGGCCGGCGGCCACCTGGGCTTCGGCCTGGATGACTGGAAAGAATTCGACTTGCACGTGATCACGCAGGAAGTCCTCGACTACCTGAAAAAAGAAGGGCTGAGCATTCCCGTGATCGCCGCGGGCGGCGTCTTCACGGGCAGCGACGCCGTATCGTTCCTGGAAATGGGCGCGGCCGGCGTGCAGGTGGCCACCCGCTTCACCGTCACCAAGGAATGCGGCTTGCCGGACAAGGTCAAGCAGGAATATTTCAAGGCCAGCGAAGAAGACATCATCGTCAACGGCGTGTCGCCGACCGGTTACCCGATGCGCATGCTGAAGAACACCCCCGCCATTGGCGCCGGCATCCGCCCGGGCTGCGAATCGTATGGCTACCTGCTCGATGCGTCCGGCAACTGCGCGTACATCAATTCGTACAACCGCGAAGTGCTGGCCAATAACGGCAGCGACAAGGGCATTTCCGTGATGGACAAGACCTGTCTGTGCACGCACATGCGCAATTTCAATTGCTGGACGTGCGGCCACTACACCTACCGCCTCAAGGATACGTCGCACAAGCTGCCAAACGGCGACTACCAGTTGCTGAGCGCGGAGCACGTGTTCAAGGACTACCAGTTCAGCACGGACAATACTATTGCCTTGCCTGAGAAAGAACTCTAATTCGTTTGCGGTTGAACGTGAAATGAATTAATGCGGCACGCAACAAAAAAGGCGCTTCGGTTGAAGCGCCTTTTTTATTGGGATGCGGGAGGGATCAGCCTTCGCTGGTAATGCGCTGGATCAGCGCGCCCAGCACGTCTTCCGCCATTTCATTATCGACCTGGCACGTACCCGCATTTTCATGGCCGCCGCCGCCATATTCCAGCATCAGCGCGCCGATGTTGGTTTTCGACGTGCGGTTCAGGATGGATTTGCCGGTGGCGAACACGGTGTTCTGGTTTTTCAGGCCCCACAGCACGTGGATGGAAATGTTCGTATCCGGGAACAGCGCATAAATGATGAAACGGTTACCGGCGAAAATCGTTTCCTCGTTGCGCAAATCCAGCACCACCAGGTTTTTATGCACGGTGGCGCAGCGCAGGATCTGTTCCTTGCATTTTTCGCTGTGGTCGAAATACAGGTCCTTGCGCTCTTTCACGTCCGGCAAGTCCATGATTTCCGCGATGGTGTGATTACGGCAGTAATCGATCAAGTCCATCATCAGGTTGTAGTTCGAGATGCGGAAGTCGCGGAAGCGGCCCAGGCCGGTACGGGCATCCATCAGGAAGTTCAGCAAATCCCAGCCTTGCGGATTCAGCACTTCTTCGCGGTTGAAGCGGGCCGAGTCGCCTTTGTCGACCGCCGCCATCATGTCGTCCCACGATGCCGGGAACGCGGCGCGGCCGCCGTAATAGTCGTACACCACGCGCGCCGCCGATGGGGCGCTCGGATGAATGATGTGGTTGTTGCGCTCACCCGTATTGCGGATGGTTTCCGACAGGTGGTGGTCGAATGCCAGGTGTACGCCTGCGGCATACGGCAGGTTGGTCGTGATGTCCCGGTCGCTGACGGCGATTTTGCCATCCTGCATATCCTTCGGGTGCACGAACAGGATATCGTCGATCATGTCCAGGTGCTTCAAGAGCACCGCGCAGACCAGTCCATCGAAGTCGCTGCGGGTAACCAGGCGATATTTATTTGCTGACATGGAAAACACCTTTTAGTTGAGAAGTAGCTAACATCCCGCATCTCATAATGAAGATGCAATAATGAATAATACAACTCAACTCCCTGGCTTGCCCAGTGTCAGCAACATCAATTTGCAATGCGTTGCAGTGCCGCCGCCTCGCGTGCATGGGCTGTCCGCAGCCACGCACGGTGCGCGGCCAGCAGCGCCAGCAACATGGCGGCGGCGATCCACATCGACCACAGCGTGTGGCTGAGGAAATGCGCCCCCCGCAATTGTTGCATCCAGCCTACGAGGCCGCCAAACAGCAGCGCCCAGCCCGCCACCGTGGCGGCCTTGCGCGCATCGTGCGGCAGCCAGAAGACAGCCAGGCCCACCAGCCATAAGGCGCTGGACGCGTGGCCGCCCGGCAGGCAATGGCCCGCTTCGACCCAGCGCGGAATATGTTCCAGCAAACGGTAATACGGCTGGTAGCCGCCATAGCGTTCCAGGTCCCACGGGCAGTGCGAATGGCTGGCGCGCTTCAGCAGCGAAACCACCAGCGGAATCAGCGCCGTGCACAGCGCCAGCAGCCTGACCCGCAGGCGCCACCACGGCGTCAGCGCGCGGCCGCGCCGCAGTGCATCCCACACCACCGCAGCGATGGGCAGTGCGCCCAGCCCCGTCAACAGCACCTTCAACGTGCCGTGGCCGAAATGCTCCGTCAGCCACGCGTGCTGCCAGGGGAATTCATGCGTGTGGAAATCGAACATGGCATCGGCCATCCACACATCCAGCCCGCTGTTCCCTTCGACCAGGATCAGCAATGCAGCCACGACCAGCGCGCCCGCCCACAGGCGCAGCGAGCGGCCGGACAGCAGCGGTTCAGCCATGGGTGCAGGCATTGAAGATATCCAGCGCGGGGTTGTAGACGGCGGTGCTGATATCCAGCATGCCCAGCACCGAGTGGAACACGTTATCGTGCGAGAACGGCTGGCCCGCGCGCGCCGTCACGCAGCTGCGGTTGATCTTGAAGCGGTCAGCATAATGGTCGGACATCCACAGCATGAATGGCACGCGGCGCTGTTCCGGCGGCGAAATGATGTAAGGCGCGCCATGCAGGTACATATTCTTTTCGCCCAGCGATTCGCCGTGGTCGGAGAAATACATCAGTGCCGTATCGACACCCGCCTCGGCGCTGGCATGCGCCAGCAAGCCGATGGCCTTATCCAGCACATAGTCCGTGTACAGGATGGTGTTGTCGTAGGCTGCCGTGATTTGTTCGCGGCTGCATTTTTCCAGGTCGTTGGTCTCGCACACCGGGCCGAATTTGGCGAACGCGGCCGGGTAGCGCTTCCAGTAGGCGGGACCATGGCTGCCCTTCTGATGCAGCACGATCACCAGGTCGTTTTTCGCGTTGCGTATCCGTTCCGGCAACGTCTGCAGCAGCTTTTCATCGAAGCATTCCTCGGTATTGCACAGCGGGTCGCCCGCCACCGGCTGCGAAATATCTTCATAGCCGACCCGCGCGCACACCCCCTTGCAGCCGGAATTATTGTCGATCCACACCACGTCCAGACCGGCATGCTTCAGTACGTCCAGCACGCCTTCCTGGCTTTGCGCCTTGCCGTCCGAATAATTTTCCCGACCCAGCGCGGAAAACACGCAGGGCACGGACACCGCCGTGGCGGTACCGCACGACGACACGTTGCTGAAATTGATCAGGCCCGCGCGCTGCGCCAGTTGCGGATTGGTGGTGCGCGGGTACTGGTTCAGCGAAAAATTCATGGCGCGCGCGGTTTCGCCCACCACCAGCACCGTGACGGTGCGGCGCTGCTGGCCTGCCCACGTCACGCCCCGCGCCGCGTCCCGGCCCAGTGGCGCCACCACGGTGGGGCGCGCCAGCTTTTGTTTGACGAAGCCGTTGACCGCCTGGATGTAATTGGTGGGCGTCAGCAGGAATCGCAATTCGCGGTGTTCGCGCAAGGTCGGCGCATAGCTTTTAAAGAACAGCATGAGGATACCGGCCGCCAGCGCCAGCGAACCCGCGACCATGCCCGCGTTGATCAGCAGACGGCGGCCCTTGCTGCTGTGATAAGTCAACTCTAGGCGCGACACCAGCAGCGCCGGCAAGATGCCGAGCAGGACGATGGTAGCGATCATTTTTGCACTCAGCAGTTCGGCCGCCTCGCGCGTATCCGTTTCCACCACGTTTTGCACCATGGCCTTGTCGATCTGTACGCCGTACTGGTTCATGAAATACGCGGCAGCAGACGTCACCACCAGCAACAGCATCACGACCGGCTTGATGACAGGCTTGAAATTGATGAGACTGAGACAGGCGTTGAATACCAGTACCAGCAGCGCGAACGTGGCAACCAGCAATGGCAAGTTACCGAAACTGAAACCACCCGTCGCCATCAGGAAGCGTTGCCAGAATGCCTGGTTATATGCCAGCACGAGGAAGGACGATGCGACAACGGAAAACAGGGGGGCGCTGATACGGGGTGAAAATCTCACAAGCTATCCTATGCAGACGTGCGCCGCCATTGGCGCGAGTGTGCAAGATAGCGGACGAGCGCGCAAATCCCCGTCAGCGTTGCGTTAAGGAATCGTTAAATTGTGGAAATCGAGGGTAAAAATACTGCCGCCACCGGGGCGGTCTTTCAGTTCCAGCGTGGCGCCGACATAGGAACAAATCCGTCGCACCAACGCCAGCCCGAGACCGGTGCCGGCCGAGGCGCCCGATGGCGGCGCGGCGGCCTGTCCCGCCAGCGCCGCCCGCACGGCTGGCGGCAAGCCGGGCCCGCTGTCCTCGACGATGACGCGGCGGCCATCGAGCCGTACCATGATCTCGCCCTGCTCCGTGTATTGGCAGGCATTGCGCACCAGGTTGCCGACCGCCGCTGCACAGAGTTCGCGCGGCGCACGGACACCGAATGGCGCACCGCCTTCATAGGACAGCCGAACCGGCCGGTTCGCCAGCAGTGGGCGGTAAGCATCCACTTCACGTTGCGCCACACTGGCCATGTCGACCTCATCCATGTGCGTCAGGTCCGGTGCACGAGCCAGCAACAGCAACACATGGACGCAGCCCGCAGCGTCCTGCGCCGCACGGTAGATGCGTTCCGCCGCTGTCTGGGTTGCCGGGTTGCTGCTGTTCGCCATCAACACTTCCGCCGCGCCCATGATCACCGTCAGCGGGCTGCGTAATTCATGGCTGACATCCCCCGTGAAAAATCGTTCCCGTTCCAGCACTGCGCGCAATTCATCCGTATGGGCCGCAAACGCGCGGGCCAGGCAGCCCAGTTCATCGTCGCGCTGCTGCAGCGGCAATTCCCTGGCGCCGCCGGCCACGGCTGCCGCCAGTTCCTCCACTGGCGTCACCAGCCGGCGCGCCACATAACCGCCGAGGAACCAAGAGAACGCCAGGAAACCGATGAAACTGGCGGCGAACATCGAATACACCACCAGCTCGACTTTTTCATAATCGCTGGTATGGTCGACCACCACGTAATCGCCATGGGTATCGCTGCCGGCAAGGATGTGCAGCCCCACGCCATCCACGTGCTTTTCCTGCAAGCCGCCGGGCAGTCCGCGCAGGGAACGGGGAATATCGGCGCCACGGTGAAAACTCAGCCCCGCCGGCATTTCCACCGGCAAGCCGGCAATGCTGCGCGGCGCGGCCCACACTTCCACGTCGCGCAAGCGGTTGTTGACCAGGTGTTCCTCGATGCCTTCCACGGCCAGTGCCGCGATAAAGGTAAAGAACAGGACAAAGCCCAGCGCGTACAGCGTGTAGCCGATGGCCACGCGGCGCTTCAGGCTTTCCATCGCGCGCCTCATGGCGCGGCGGCCTCATCGCCCGGCGCCAGCAACTTGTAACCAATCCCCGGGACGGTGCGCAGCATGGCGAACGGGAACGGTTTGTCCAGCGTCTGCCGCAGCGCGTGCAAATGGGTGCGCAGCGCATCGCTGTCGGGACGGTCTTCCCCCCACACTTCATGTTCCAGCGTATCGCGCGATACCAGCCGGGGTGCTTCCCGCATCAGGCAGCGCAGCAGCACGTAGCCGGTACGGGTCAGCGCCAGCGGCTTGCCGGCCCGCGTGGCGGTATAGGTGCTGGTGTCGAATACCAGGTCGCCCACGCGCAGCACGGTTGCGCCCTGCCCCATGCCGCGGGCGCGGCGCACCAGCGCCTTCAGGCGCATTTCCAGCTCCAGCAGTGAAAAGGGTTTGACCAGGTAATCGTCGGCGCCGGCATCGAAACCGGCTGCCTTGTCGGACAGCGTATCGCGCGCCGTCAGCATGATCACGGGCGTCGACACGTGCAATTCATTGCGCAGCTTCTGGCACAGTTCCACGCCGTTCAGGCCGGGCAGCATGACATCGAGCACCACCGCATCGTATTGATGCTGGGTGGCCAGTCCCAGTCCCGCATAACCGTTCGGGGCCGAGTCGAGCACATACCCCCGGGGCTCAAAGAATTCGTACAGGTTGGCAACGATATCCGGGTTGTCTTCAATGATCAGGAGGCGCATGGGCGTATTCTAGCGGGTCGCAGCTTTGTAATGAAACTACAACCAACTAACAATATTCATTGACATCAACCTCATAAGAACATTACATTTTCTTGCCACACCAATATAAAACAGTAGTCAAAATACGGGGGACATCATGAAATTACGCCAATTCGCGCTGGCGGCGGCAGCCGCCTGCGTGCTGGGCGCGGCCGCGCCCGCACCGGCCACCGCCGCCATCAACGCCAGCCAGTTGGGCGCCGCCTACGACGCCACGCAATCGAACATCACCTTCCGCCTGTATTCCAGCCGGGCCACCCGTATCGAGCTGTACCTGTACAGCTCCGCTTCCGGCACCCAGGAAAAAGCCCGCGTGGTGCTCACCAGGGGCGCCAACGATGTCTGGAGCGCCAGCGTACCGGTCTCATCCCTGGCCGGCTATGGCATCACCGGTACGGTCTATTATGGCTACCGCGCGTGGGGGCCGAACTGGCCCTACCAGGCCAGTTGGGCCAAGGGATCGTCCACCGGGTTTATCAGTGATGTCGACGCAGCCGGCAACCGCTTCAACCCGAACAAGCTGCTGAGCGACCCGTATGCGCGCGAGCTCAGTCACGACCCGGTCACGCCGGCCATGCAGGACGGCACCATTTACGCCAGCGGCCCGCTGTACCGCAACATCGACAATGGCGCGCAGGCGCCCAAAGGCATGGTGCTGGCGGCGGACACGCAATCGATCGGGACCAGGCCGACGCGGGCGTTCAAGGATGACGTCGTCTATGAAACCCATGTGCGCGGCCTGACGATGAACGACCCGTTGCTGCCTGCCGGCTATCGCGGCACCTACAAGGGCGCCGGCATGAAAGCGGTGTGGCTGGCTTCGCTGGGCGTGACGGCGGTGGAATTCCTGCCGGTGCAGGAAACCCAGAACGACACCAACGATGTCGATCCCACCTCCACCACGGGTGATAACTACTGGGGCTACATGACCCTCAATTACTTTGCGCCCGACCGCCGCTACGCTTACGACAAGTCGCCGGGCGGTCCGACCCGCGAATTCAAGGCCATGGTGAAGGCATTCCACGACGCCGGCATCAAGGTGCTGATCGATGTGGTCTACAACCATACGGGCGAAGGCGGCGCATGGTCGGCGCAGGATACGTCCACCTACAACGTGATGAGCATGCGCGGCCTGGACAACCCGGCCTATTACTCGCTGACCAGCGACATGCAATCGTCGTGGGACAACACCGGCGTGGGCGGCAACTACAATACGCACAACCCGGTTGCACAAAACCTGATCGTCGATTCGCTGGCGTACTGGCGCGACACGCTGGGGGTGGATGGCTACCGCTTCGACCTGGCCTCGGTGCTGGGCAATACCTGCGAACATGGCTGCTACAACTTCGACAAGATGGACAGCACGAATGCGCTCAACCGCATCGTGCAGGAATTGCCGCCCCGTCCCGCCACCGGCGGCGCCGGGGTCGACCTGATTGCCGAACCCTGGGCCATTGGCGGCAACTCTTACCAGGTGGGCGGCTTCCCGGCCGGCTGGGCCGAATGGAACGGCGCCTACCGCGACACGGTGCGCAAAAGCCAGAACAAGCTGGGCCTGGAAGACGTCAGCACCGGCGCCATGGCGACCCGCTTCGCCGGTTCATCCGACCTGTATGCCGACGACGGCCGCAAACCCTGGCATTCGGTGAATTTCCTGACCGCGCATGATGGGTTCACGCTGAAAGACCTGTACAGCTGCAACGGCAAGAACAATAGCCAGGCCTGGCCGTACGGCGCCAGCGACGGCGGCGAAGACAATAACAACAGCTGGGACCAGGGCAGTATCGCGGCCGACCAGCGCAAGGCGGCCCGCAATGGCATGGCGCTGATGATGGTGTCGGCAGGCGTGCCGATGATGGTGGGTGGCGACGAGTCGCTGCGCTCGCTTAACTGCAACAACAACCCCTATAACCTCGATTCCAACGCCAACTGGCAAAGCTGGAGCTGGACTACGGATCAAAGCAACTTCCAGTCGTTTGCACGCGGCATGATCGCCTTCCGCAAGGCCCATCCGGCACTGCGTCCGGCCAACCATTATTCGTCGGTCGACAATAACGGCAACGTCATGGAACAGCTGCGCTGGTTCAAGCCGAATGGACAGGTGGCCGATGCCTCGTATTTCAACGATGCCGCCAACCATGCGATCGCCTGGCGCATCGATGGCTCGGAATTCGGCGATACCGCATCGGCCATTTACACGGCCTATAACGCGTGGAGCGGCACCGTCAATTTCGTGCTGCCATGGCCGGGCAACGGCAAGATCTGGTACCGCGTCACCGACACCTGCAACTGGGCGGAAGGCGGCAACCAGGTGCGTGCGCCAGGCAGTGAAGACGTGATCGGCGGTGAAAACACGTCGTACGGCCTGTGCGGAAGGGGCACGCTGGTGCTGATCGCCAAGTGACCGGCGCTATCAAAGCCTGAGGCGGGCCGCGGTCAGGCCGCGAAGGTCAGGCGCGGCCAGCTCAGCAGATAGGCCATCCCCGCGCCGGGAAGCAGGGCCATGTGCAACATGACCGTCCATGCGGCATCCGCCGTCACATGGAGCACCGCCATGCCCTGCAAGCCGAAATACGCGAACCCGCACAACAGGATTTCCATCGGACGGGAACTGCGCGCCAGCGCGGCCAGCGCCATGCTCCAGCTGGCCAGCGATCCACCCGCCACCAGCACGGCCAGGGCGGCCAGCGGCGCATGCGCGCCATACTGCACCATGGCCGGCAAGGTCCACAGCCATCCCAGTATCAGCAGCATGGTCCAGCGGGCAAAGAAAATCCGGCGCGCGCCCTGCGATGCTGAAAACATGATGGCGTCCGCGCCATGCCGCACTTCGCGCAGCGGCGCCTTGCCATAGACCGGCGCCAGCAACAGCCACGCGCCGATCACGCCATAGGGCGCCCACGGGCCGGCGGGCGAACATTGGAACACCCACGCCGCCACCGATCCCAGCCACCACATGGGCGGCCTGGCCTGCAACGCCAGCTGCAATTCCGCCGCCAGCATGGCGCCGCCGTGCGTGCGGCGCAGCGGCTGCAGCACGATTGCCAGCCAGCGGTCCGCACGCCGCACGCCATGGCCGCGCTGCGCCATCCGCCGGCCGCCGGCGGCAATGCGGTCCAGCAGTGGCGCCGCCAGCAACACTACCCCGACCGAAATGGCCAGCCACAATACTCTGCCCCATACCTGCGCCGGCGCCATGCTCCAACCCGGCCAGTCGAACAGCATGGCGTCGCGCCGGGGGAAGCCGCAGCCGATGCACGCTTGCAGCGGCCCAGGCAGCACGCCATCCAGGTTGACCCGCAGCGCTTCGTGGAACAGCGTGATGCCGCGCGGGTCGCTGAACCAGTGATGGCTGCCGGAGAATGCCGCTGCCGCCGCAATCGACGCGGCCGAGATGAAGATATACAGGAGGTTGCCGGCATTGCCCCGCAGGCGCGGGATCAGGTCGAACCAGATCGCGAACATGGCGGTGATACCCAGCGACGGCACGGCGAACAGCAGCACGGGCGCCAGCATCTGGCCCATGACAACATGGCTGTCTTCGCCGCGCCAGATTTGCGCCGCCAGCCCCACCAGCACTTGCGGCGCCAGCACCATGGCCAGCACCACCATGTGGCTGCACCACTTGGACAGCAGGTAGGCGGCGCGGCTCAGCGGCGTCGCTTCCAGCAATTCCCACACGCGCGTGTCGAAATCGCGCCGCACGGTCCCCCGCAACAGCTGGAAGCCGGCCAGCGACGTCCAGATCGACAGCATGGCCAGCACCATGCCGATCCACGCGCTGGAATAGGCGCCACGGTGATTGCCGTTGACGCCGACGATGATGTATTTCGCCGTGGCGGGCGGGAAGCACAGCCACGTCAGGCCGATCGACAATGCCAGCACGACCCAGAAAACCTGGCTGCGCAGCCGCTGGCGCAAGTCCGCCACCAGCAGCGCGCCGAAGCGGTGCAGCGATTCGGTCATGGCCGCCCTCCTTCATGGCGCGACAGCAGGTACAGGTAGGCGTCTTCCAGACCCGGCGTGGCGGCGTGCGCGTCGCCGCATGGCGCCTGGTCCGCTACGATGCGCACCCGCACGCCGTGCGGCTGGCGCAACGATGCGCTGACGTGGAATGCGGCCCGCAACGCAGGCAATTCGGTGGCAGGCACCGTCCACTCCCACACTTTGCCGTGCGCCATATGCAGCAAGGCTTCCGGCATGCCGTTAAAGCACAGGCGGCCTTTCACCATGACTGCCAGCGTGGTGGCGGAGGCTTCGATGTCCGGCACGATGTGGGTCGACAGGATCACCAACCGCCGGCCCGCCAAATCCGTCAACAGGTTACGGAAGCGCAACCGCTCCTCCGGGTCCAGGCCGACCGTCGGTTCGTCGACGATCAGCAAGGCCGGGTCGTTCAGCAACGCCTGGGCAATGCCGACGCGCTGGCGCATGCCGCCCGAATAAGAACCGATCTGGCGGTTGGCCGCGTCCTGCAAGCCCACCAGTTCCAGGCAATCATCGACACGGCGGCCCAGCCCCGTTTGCGGCAAGCTTTTCACGGCGCCCATGTAACGCAGGAATTCGCGCGCCGTCAGCGAGGGATAGGCGCCGAAATCCTGCGGCAGGTAGCCCAGCGTGCGGCGCAGCGGATCGGGATGGCGGGCAATGTCTTCACCATTCCACAGGATGGCGCCCGACGTTGGCTTTGCCAGGGTCGCCAGCATGCGCATCAGTGTCGACTTGCCGGCACCGTTCGGCCCCAGCAAGCCAAGGATGCCGGGCGCCAGGTTCAGCGTGACGCCGCTGACGGCGCGCTGTCCATTGCCATAGGTATAACCGACGTCCTGCAATTGCAGCAGCGGCGACACCGCTTCATAGGGAAGAACGGTTTCCTGCGCGGCCTGCCACCGTTCCATCGTTGCGTGATTCATAGCGTCTGTCCTCGTTTAATGCCATGACGGCATTAAACGCGAGCGGCGCTTTGCAAGTAACTGTCAACCTTTACAGGAGGCGCAGCATGGCGGCTTTGACAGCGGCCGCCGTCTTGTTGGCGGCGCCCAGTTTTTCCACCGCGTTATTGAGGTGAAAGTTCACGGTGCGCTCGGAAATCGCCGTGATTTGCGCGATTTCGCCGGATGTTTTCCCGTCGGCTGTCCAGCGCAGCATTTCCGCTTCGCGCGCTGTCAGTTCAACCGGATTGACGCTGTAGGGACGGGGACGGCTGGCAGCGATGCGCGCCATGGCGGTATGCGTGGCATGCGTCAGCCATGACAGTTGCAGCGTCTTGGCGCGCAACTCCTGTTCCGTCAGCGCTTCGCCGCCGCGGGCCAGGGTCATCATGCCGACATTGCCTTGCGCATCGTAGGACGATTGCGCCCAGCCTACTTGCAGGCCGTGGCTGCGCGCCTCTTCCCAGAAGGGGCGCGCCTGTTCGAACAGGGGTTCCGACCAGATCAGCGGCATGGTGGAACGCAAGGCGTGGGCTACGGTGGGGTCGACGGCCATGTAATGCTGTTCCGCATAGCGTTGCTGCCAGGCGGACGGATAGGTGCTGCCCATGATGACGCGGGGATTGGACAGGGGCAGCGGCGAGCGCATGCCATAGGCGCAGTAGTCGAATCCCAATGCCCGGGCGGCTTGGTCCAGCACCGCCAGCATGGCGGTCTCGCCGTCGGCGGCATCGAGCGCCGCAGTGATGTCGTGTATGTCCAATCCGGGATCTGTCGTGCGGTGGTGAAGCTGTCAACTGTCAACATTGACAGGTGGAGCGACAGTAGCAGTCCGGATCAATAATGTCAAAAATTCAAGTAGGCGATGTTGCAATGGCGCTGCATGCGCGGCGCATGATGATGGCGGCACGGGGGATGCCGTCCGGCGCGGCAAAATACGCGGGCACTTCGCCGATTTCCGTGAAGCCGGCGCTGCGATAGATGTGGCGGGCGCCGTGCCATTCCGGGTGCACGATGAGTATCGCGCTGCGCAACTGGTGATGGCGTTCGCGCATCGCGGCCAGCGCGCCGTTGAACAGGCGCCGGCCCCAGCCCGTGCCGCGCAGCACGGGATCGACCACCATCGACGACACGTAGATTTCTTCGCCATCCGCGCGGTGCGTATCCTGCGCACGATGGTCGCGTGCAAAACGCGCCAGCGGCGCCGGCTCTTCAAAGCGCCAGAATTCAGCGCACAGGTAACCGAATACACGCTCGCCATCGGCTAATACCCAGCAGCCATCGCCGCCTGCGGCCAACCGTTCGGCAAAGGTGGCTTCCGTTTCCTGGATGGCGGGGGCAAAGCCGGCGCGCTCGAGACGCATGATGTCAGCCAGGTCGCTGGCGACGGCCTGGCGCAATTGCAGATGTTCCATGAAGAGTCCCAATGCAAAAAACCCCGCCAAGAGCTAACTCAGCGGGGTTTTTCTATATAACTAGCCTGACGATAACCTACTTTCACACTGGTTGCAGCACTATCATCGGCGCAGAGTCGTTTCACGGTCCTGTTCGGGATGGGAAGGGGTGGGACCGACTTGCTATGGTCATCAGGCTTTGACTTGTCGCGTCACTGGCTATGGCCAGCAACTGCAATCCGGAAGAAGTAAATTTGGGTAACTCATCATCGAGTAAATGCGTATAACCGGCAAGGTTATAGGGACAAGCCGTACGGGCAATTAGTACTGGTTAGCTTAATGCATTACTGCACTTCCACACCCAGCCTATCAACGTCCTGG